>NZ_FTMZ01000041.1 GCF_900156335.1 Sphaerotilus natans | reverse complement strand
CGAGCAGGCTGAAGACGCGCCCGAAGGTGTCGTGCGAGGCGATGCCGTTGGCGTACGGCAGATGCTGGCGCAGCCAGTCGATCTGCAGCTCGGCCCAGTCGGTGACCGAGACCCAGCTGTCGGCGCCACTGCTGACGCCGCACAGCGCCGCGAACATCAGCTCGTCCAGCGGAAACGGACACGACCGCGAGCGCGGATCGTCCAGTTCGGCCAGCGCCTCGATGAAGTGGGGGAGCAGCGGCGCAGTGGTCATCGGGGCGGGCGCCGCTTCGAGCTGCGGCGGTTGGGTCAGCGGGGCGTGTTCATAACACGGAACCGACCAGGTTCTTCATGCAATCGCCCTGCTCTCCGGTGGCAGCAACCTCGCCACCACCCGGTCCTTGTATTCCTTGCCGTATCGAGCCACGTCTTCTCCTCGTCTCGCCCCCTCTTCGGGTTCTATCGACGCGGCAACTATTCTGACGTGGGGGGCACCGCGCACAGCGCCGTCAGCAGCAGTTCCTACAACGGATACTGGAAGCGGTCGGTCTGCCCGCGCGGATCGGTCAGGTCTTCAAAGTGCTGCATCAGCTCATCGCCGGGGGCCGTCGGGTGGTCTTGAATCGTGTCTTGGGCTGCGAGGTCGGGCTGGATTGTTACCACTCAATCGGGGCGGTGGCTAATGCAATCGCCCTGCCGCCGGTCCGCCTGACCCGAAAGCGATCCGATATTCCTCAATATATTGGGCGCGAATAGCATCTTGGGCAAATTTCTTGACCCAATACGCCGCCGTTTGGATAAGTTCCTCCCGGCGCTCTGGCGCCTGGTGACACGCCTCGTGCAGAACAGTCGCACACGCTTGGGCCCAATTGTCTATACTTGCCGCGCCCAGTGCGTTGGGCAGCAATAGACTAGCAGGCCCGGCGATTTCGTTCATTGGCGCGTCGTCTGTGGTCACGGCCAGCGTGCCACACGCCTGCGCTTCGATGATGGGCCAGCCGAATCCCTCGGCTAGGCTCGGGAACAGCAGACACTGCGCACCGCTGTAAAGCGCGTTCAACACCTCATTGGTGATACCGCTCAAGCGCAGCACCTGAGCACCTGGCGGCAAGGCGTCGATGATGGCTTGGGCCTCTATGCGGAAGGCCGGCCCTACATAAACTAGGGGCAGCACATCGGCACCCGTGGCGGCTTGCATGGCGGCATACGCTTGGTAGATCTTCAGCAATCCGACTGTATTTTTGTACCACTGCCCGCCGCCCACATGCACGATCCATGACTTGAGCGTGGGAGGCAGCACGCCCGCCAAGCTGCGCTGGATCACCTCGGGCTGCATCGGTTGCAGTGTAGGATCCACAAAGTTATGGATCACGCAGATGCGCTGGTCCGAAATTCCGAATAACTCGCGCAGATCACGTGCGGTGCGCTCGGATACTGCCAAAAACCGAGGTGCCAGCCGAAATCCCCAAGCGATAAATTTTTGGTAGGCAACCCCAGTTTTACCAGTCGGGTTTTCTTTGTACTGGCCCATAGCAGATTTGTAGGCCAGCAAATCATGGGCATGAATAACTGTAGGAAGCCGGCCAATAAACCTGTACCACGGCCCCAGCGCCTGATCGCACAGCACAAAGCCAATCGCCTCGCCTCGCAGCCAATGGCGCAATCTGAGTACCAACAGTTCAACAGGGAACGCCACAAACTGGTCCAGGTAACCGAACCATTTCTTCAGCGGATGGCCCGTCGGCAGTAATTTCCAGAACAGGGGGCGAGCCGTGATCAGACGATACTCCCAGCCGCCCTGCGCCAGACAGTCGGAAACCACCGCAGCGAACTTGGGCATGCTTTTGGAGTTTAGAAATACCGGATGGGTCAACACGTAAATGAACATAGGGCGGCCGTCAGCGCAAATGCGTCGCCAATACGCTGGCGACAAGGTCATCGTTCGAAAAACTGCCTTGCAGTACCTTTTGCTGACCGGCAAGCGCCAGTGCTGCACGGCGCTGCGGGTCGTTGATCAAGGCTTTGCACACCGCAGCGCACTCCACAGCGTCACCCCAGAACAGGGCTTCGCAGCCTTCGACAAAGATGGCGCGGTGATCGTCCGTACGCTCGGCACACAACACACCGCCGAGAGCGGGAATCTCGAACGAACGGGTGGTATGCTGGTCGCGGTTGCCCTTGGACAACAGACCGATGGACACCTTGCTCAGCGCCAGTGCCAGGGCATAGTCCCGCCCGTCCAAGGCTGGACCACGCCACAGCGCCCGTACTTCGGCCCAACGCGGTGACTTTTGCCAGCCCGAGCCAAAGATGCTCACATCCAGCCCCTGGCTAGCCAGCACCAGCATGAAATCGCAGCGTCCGGGCATCCAAGTGCCCACAAATGCGACATCGTGATTCCAGCGCAACCGCTCCTCGTCCGTCACGTCGGCCAGGTGGTGGGCCACCCGGTCAAAGGTCATAAAGCGCCGCGTCACCCGTCGGGCGCCTGCCCGGTAGGCTTCCTCGACGTTGGGGGGCCGTACAACGATGACGTCGTCGTACAGGGGCAAGGCCCGGTGCAGTTGCCGGAATCGGATGCCGTCACGAGGCCCCATGAAGTCGTCATGATTGAACAGCACCATCGGGCAGTTGAAGCACCCCTTGATGCGACGCAGCAAGGCGGGCGACACCAAGGCGCCGTTGTCGACAAACAGCAGGTCAACCGCCGGCAATTGGCGCAGCCATTTGCCGGCCGAGGCTTCGAGCAGCAGCGCCGCCAGTTCAGGCGCCACTTTCCATTCCAGCAAGCCGGAAACCCGCCGCCCAAGGGCCGTGTCGGCCGGGTCAATCCCCAGCACTTGGCAACCCGCTCGCTCGAAAGCCTGGAAGCGGTGCCGGCTGGTGCCCTGCAGCGAGCCGAGGTACAGCACCCGCATCATGCTGACGGCTGGCGCTTCAAGCAGCCTCGCACGATCAACTTCGCCAAGCCCGCACGGGGTAACCTCCCGCCCAGACTGATCCCATAGATCAGCCAGTCCGCCACCCAGCCGAATGAATAGGGCCTGTCGGCAAACCAGCGGCGCAGCTCGCCCATGTAACGAACATTTCGGGTGGTCTGGTAGAAGCGCAAGGCCATTTCCCGGTGCAGGGCCATGTAGTGCAGGCTGGCCATCCAACGCAGCAAAAAGCGCTGAACACCCTGCGGCCGGATGTCCGCGTAAAGACGCGAAAGAACCACATCCAACTGCCGCAGCAGTTCGCCTTGCTTGTTCAAAGTGACCGAAGCCTGACCTTCGTGGCGACGAACCAGCACATTCTGGACGCGGCTCAAAGCCCACGGCCGTTGCCGGCCCACGCGCGACCAGAAATCAAAATCTCCGGCATAAGGCAAGCTTTGATCGAAGGCACCGAACATGCGCGGCACCCAGGACCGAAAAGAAATATTGGACAGGTTCCCAGGAATGCAGCCGAAGACAAAAAAGCAGGTGCTGGAAGCAGCAGGGGGCACGATCGCCGGCAGTACATCCAACTCAGCAGCGTTCAGGCGGGAGCCACCGTCGCTGCCGTGACCCGTGCGCAAAAATGCCACATCGTCACCCAGGTTTTCCCACAAACGCAGCAGCTCCTGCAGCGCCGTGTCATGGGTGAAGAAATCATCCTGACATAGGATCTTTACGATATCGCCAGCGGCGTGCGATACCAAAAAATTAAGATTTCCGAAAATACCCAAATTCTCGCCGCGAGACCACAGCTTGACCCGCGGATTATCGCGCAAGGTTTCCAAAAACTCCACACTGCCATCGTTGGAGCCATCGTCGCGGATCAGTAGCTCGAAATTGGCATCGCGTTGCGACAATACCGACGCCACCGCTTCGCGCAAGAACGCACCGCCGTTGTAGACAGGCATCACCACCGAGACCCGGACAGAATCAAAAGACATCATTTCAAGTATCACCATTCAGCCGACCGCAAGAACATCAGGCCCACCGCTGCAAGGGCACCCGCACGATACGCCCCAGCAAAGACAGTTCATCTGGGCAGACCCGGTACAGGGCGTATCCAGCACCGGCCATGAAGGCGATATACAGCAGCACCAAGGCAGGCGCCTGCGCGTCGGGGGATACCAACAGCAATCCTACCGCCACCAGCGAAAAACCCACACGCGCGGCAGGCGCACGGCGCGGCCAGCGCATACCCGCGTCGCGCAAGCCGGCGCTGCACCAAAAATGCAGCATCACGCCAACCACCCCTTCGCACAAAATCAACACCAGCATAACCGCCCATAGGCCGTGGCCCCGCACAAACATGCCCAGGCCCGCCACCAACACTGCGGCGCTAGTCAGTGACGTCAGGGCGATGACCTTTACCCGGTTGGTGCTGATGGCGTAAGCCATGTAGGATGAGTAGTTTGCCGCCACCAGTACCACGGTGCTGGCCAGGGCGAACAACAAACCGTCGTAGGGCAGGCTGTTGCGCGTCCATGCCATGTAGAAATGTGGCGCAAGAAGCTGCAGCGCCATCAACAAGGGCACCGCCACCAGCACCGCAATGCAGTCCAACAGGCCAAGCACCGTGCGCACGCCATGCTCATCGCCCGCGGCCAGCGACTTCGACAAACCTGGCAGAGCCGGGCCAAAAAATGTGCTGCCGGCCTGCTGAACCACGTTGGCAATGGTCCGCACGGTTGAAAAAGCCGCAATCTGGGGCGCTGCAAAGTTGGCCGCCAAAACCACCCTCAGCCCTTGCTGGCGGGTATGTTCTGACGCAACCTTGGTTAAATAACCTAGGGCTCCCAAGGCCCGCGCGCGCAGGGCCAAGCCATTGACCGCATAAAGTGAAAAGTTGCCACAGTGCTGGCGAACCAAAGGCAGCATGCGCCTGAACCAATACCAGTGATAGACGACGCTGATAGCAATGTTGACACCCAGAAACTGCAAGGGCGAAAGGTGCCATACCAGCAGGACCAGCGGAGCCAAAGCGCCCGCGGCGATGTAGAAGGTGCCAAACCAAGCCTGCTGCGCAAAGCCGTCAAAGCAGTTGAGCAACCGACCGACCTGACCCGCTGGTGAAAAGGTGACCGCCCATGCCACGGCCCACATCAGTGCCGCCAACGCCATGTCGCGCCAGAACGCTGTGGCCCCGTCATAGGCCGGGTTGGCGCTGCACCAGATCAACACCACGCCAGCCACCAGCACCTGCACCACAGACACGAGCGCGCCAAACGTCATGCCCTGGCGCAGCCGATCCCGCAAGCGATCAGTGTGACCAGATTCGGCGTAGTACACCCCTTCGGAATAGCTCTGGTGGGCAGTATCTAGAATCACTGCAAAGCCCAAAACCCCTTGAATGGCCAGCCACGCACCATATTCCGCAGCAGACCAAACCGTCAGGAACAAGGGCACCTGCAGAACCTGGGCCAGCAGGTTGATACCAAGCCGCGAAGACAGCGCTGCACTCGCCGAAAAGAAGCCCTTTATAGATTTATCTTCCAATGCACAGCCTCATCAATTACGAGGAAATGAGAATATTAAGCACGATTAGAGAAAGCACCCACAACCAGTTTTTGCATGAACAATGAGATCACAAAGATAGCGATGACCGTTCTCAGGAGAACAAAATAAGAACTCAAGGAATTTTCAATTGCAACGAGATTCACCGCCAAGAGCAAATACAGTTGCAAGCGCGCGCCACTTAGCCCTAAAGAAGAACACAACTGCAATAACTTATCGCAAACCATCAACAGCGCAACGCAGACCAAAAAAATCCCCAACAAGCCAAAATCCACGTACGAAGACACCAATATTGAGTTGGCGGCATCCCATACTGGCAAACCGATCAACGGATGGTATAAATCCTCTTCTGCACCCAACCCCTGAATGGCATCCTTTCCGGGAAACAAGAACGCCGGAATGGCTAATTTTATATTAAAAAGCAAGACCCGCCCAAACAAATTGGAATATGAATCAAGTGCCGATATGACATTTGCAAAATAGCCAATAACGAATCCCCTCTCCCTCATATTATCCGAAAACAACGCATTCAAATCATATTTCTCGGCATTAAGCAAGATATCAACACCCAATTCAAATCGCTCAGATATTGATATACCAGAACCAAGCTCCCACCCAGCAAGTCGAAAGGCATAAATCAACTTCACAAGAACTGACATTCCCAGCAAAACCAACACAACTCCCGCAGCGAGCTTAATCTGTTCTGCGCGGGTGTTTCCTCTAACGCATATCAAAATCAGGAGAACCATGTAGGCATGAAACGTCAAAACCCGACGACCTTGGGTCAGCATGCCTACAATACACACCAGCAAAATCAGCCAAACGCACGTACGGTCTCGGCCATGCAATCGCCCAACAACCAGAATCACTGCGGAATACAGGAAAACGACGGACAATAAAATCGACGCGATAGAACCCAAGGCAGATGACCCCTGCGAGCTTTCCGACGACACATCGCCACCATACCCAAGGTAACCACCAGCAAATGCATACAATATAAAGATCGCCGCCGGAACAAGGAAACCAAATATTGGCGCAGAACTATCCCCCGCATACACCAAAACCTCCCTTAGCGTGACCTTACAAATAGATCTCCGGAATACACCCAGAACGCCACACACCATTACAGAATAAGAAAAAGCCCTGCAGAGGTCTTCAGGTCGCGCAGCGGAAATATAAAATAATGACTCAAAATCCCATTCGTTATTAGAAAGTGTTGTGAACGACCCCATCCCGTAGCCAAAACAAATTCCAAAACTCAGCAAATCAGACAATAAAAGATTGCCAGCTTTCAACGTGTATAAAGGCAATGCAACAACCATCACCAACATGCTGACCCACATTGACGCTTCAAATCTGCCAATCAAGGATAACCCAACCGCCAATAACCCAAATAAAATAAAAGTGATCCCCAATCGCTCCAACAGCGGTGTGGGCAATCTACCGACAGGATGCGTGTGGACCACAGGCATTTACAGCCCTGACTTCTCAGCAATGGCAGTCAAATATTGGCCATAACCACTCTTGCGCAGCGGCTGGGCCAGACCTTCGAGCTGGGCGGCATCGATCCAGCCGCTGCGGAAAGCGATCTCTTCCAGACACGCCACCTTCAACCCTTGACGCTTCTCCAGCGTCGCAATGAACTGGCCCGCCTCCATCAGGCTGTCATGCGTGCCGGTATCGAGCCAGGCGTAGCCCCGGCCCATGATCTCCACGCTCAGGCTGCCCTGGCGCAGGTACTCGGCGTTGACGTCGGTGATCTCCAGTTCGCCGCGTGGGCTGGGCTTAATGGCGGCGGCGATGTCGCAGACCTGTTCGTCGTAGAAGTAGAGGCCGGTGACCGCGTAGTTGCTCTTGGGCGCCTTGGGCTTTTCCTCGATGCTCAGCGCGCGCTTGTTGGCATCGAAGTCGACCACGCCGTAGCGCTCAGGGTCGGTCACGTGGTAGGCAAAGACGCTGGCGCCGGTGGTGCGAGCGGTGGCACTGTCGAGCAGGCCCTTGAGATCGTGGCCGTAGTAGATGTTGTCGCCGAGAACGAGCGCGCTGGGCGCGCCACCGACGAACTCGCGGCCCAGGATGAAGGCCTGCGCCAGCCCGTCCGGGCTCGGCTGCACGCAGTAGCTCAGGTTCAGCCCCCACTTGCTGCCGTCACCGAGCAGCGCCTCGAAGCGCGGGGTGTCCTGCGGCGTGCTGATGATCAGGATGTCGCGAATGCCCGCCAGCATCAGGGTACTGAGCGGGTAGTAGATCATCGGCTTGTCGTAGACCGGCAGCAGTTGCTTGCTGATCGCCAGCGTGGCCGGGTGCAGTCGGGTGCCGGAGCCGCCGGCCAAGATGATGCCTTTGCGTTGCATGGGATTCCCCCTGTGTCTTGTGTGTTGTCTGGTGGTGGTGCAGGCTCAGCCGAGAATTTCGGTGAGCATGCGCTCGACGCCCTGCTGCCACGGCGGCAGGTACAGTCCGAACGTGGCCTGCAGCTTCGTGGTGTCGAGGCGCGAATTCAGCGGACGTTTCGCGGGCGCAGGGAAGGCAGTGGTCGGCACCGGGTCGATCGTCTGCACCTTCAGATCCCGGCCGAGTCGGCGCGCCTGTTCGACCACGAAACTCGCGTAGCCGTGCCAGCTTGTCTGCCCGCCCGCGACGGCGTGGTAGGTACCCGAGAGGTCCAGATCCGGCTGCGCCACCGCGGTGCGCACCATCTGCGCGGTCAGGTCGGCCAGCAGGTCCGCGCCGGTGGGCGCGCCGATCTGGTCGTCGATGACGGTCAGGCGCTCGCGCTCGGCGGCCAGGCGCAGCATGGTCTTGGCGAAGTTGCCGCCGCGTGCGGCATAGACCCAGCTGGTGCGCAGGATCAGGTGCCGGCAGCCGCTGGCGCGGATGAGCGCTTCGCCTTCGAGCTTGGTCTGTCCGTAGACGCTCAAGGGGCCGGTGGCGGCCTCCTCGTCGCGCGCGGTCTCGCCCGAGCCGTCGAAGACGTAGTCGGTGCTGTAGTGCACCAGCCAGGCGCCCGTCTCGGCGGCGCAGCGTGCCAGCACCCCGGGCGCGGTGGCGTTGATCGCACGTGCCAGCTCGGGCTCGCTCTCGGCCTTGTCCACCGCGGTGTGGGCCGCGGCATTGACGATCAGGTCCGGCTTGAC
>NZ_FTMZ01000040.1 GCF_900156335.1 Sphaerotilus natans | reverse complement strand
CCGGCTGAACGTGTCGTGCGAGGCCATGCCCTGCTCGAAGGGCAGGAAGCGCCGCATCCACTCCAGCTTGAACTCGCCCCACTCGCTGACATCGACCCAGTCCTCGGCGCCCGCAGCCACCGCGCACAGCGCCGTCAGCAGCAGTTCCTGCAACGGGTACTGGAAGCGGCCGGTCTGCCGGCGCGGATCGGCCAGGTCTTCAAAGTGCTGCATCAGCTCATCGCCGGGGGCCGTCGGGTGGTCTTGCATCGTGTCTGGGGCTGCGAGGTCGGGCTGGATTGTTACCACTCAATCGGGGCGGTGGCTAATGCAATCGCCCTGATAGGTGACCACACAGGCCAGCAGCCTGCAATCGTTCAAGGCATGCTCCTCATGAAGACCGGACGGAATCGCGAGACATCAGTACATCTTGGCAAACGAGCGCATGGAAAAGCAGCGCTTGAAAAGCCAGGACCAGCGTATCCAGCAGGGTAGCGAACAGCTCGCCATTGCGGATGAAAAGTATCAAGCGCAGCAGCACGAAGGCATACAGGAATGAGGTGTAGAACCCTCTTGAAATTGACAGCCAGTAGGCGACCTGCTTGACAAAGAAGACCGAAATAGCATAAAAGACGAGCGGCCCCACAAAGCCAAAATACAGGAATGTAGAGAACATCGTGACCGTCGGATAGCCTAGGGCATTCACGTCGCCGAACATCAGTCCCGAGAAATAGCCATTCACGGAGCTCACCAGTCCTTGGTCTCCCGCCATTGGAAAGCTGTAAGGCCAAGGGGAAAGTGCCACCGGATTCCTCAGCCACTCCCCGCCCAGCAGCAAGGCGTACCGGAAAGGCTCGAACTCCCCACTGGAAAAATAAGACAGGGGATCCTCGAGCATATCGATGCCACGCACCAGCATGCTGAAATAGAGCGCACCCACGGTCAGCGCAAAAACCCCCCAGAGCGCATATTTCACCCAGCGCAGACCGGCGGTGGACAAATGGACGACAAGCCACAGGATCAGCAGCAGGAGCATCTCGCGTCGCGTCATGCCCAGCAGACCCACGGCGAACAGCACCAGCGCCCCGATGACCAGCCGCCGAGCCCACGCCCCCTTCAGATGATCCAGCAGGTAGGCCGCACCGATGAAGATGCAGAGCATCGTGGTGTAGAGCAAGACCGCCCCGCCCTCCTCGGCAAAACGGAAAGCGATCGCCCCGGGATTATCCTGAAGCAGGTTAATGACGTCGAGACGAAACCAGTTGTAGGCCATCAAGGCGAGCGCGGTCAGCACGTATCCCCAGGCTACCGCGAGGCACCATCGATCGGGCCGCCGAATCACCCGGAACCGGACTCGCAGAGGCTGAACGAGCCCGGTCACCCCCATCAGTCCGGCAAAGAGAACGGCATAGAAGACGACCACCTCAGGCAGGTCCTTGACGACATAGACCCCAAAATCCTTGAGCACACGCCCTTCCTCGGACAAAGCCCCGATCACTGCGCCGACACCGAACAGCAGGATCGTCAGAACCTGCAGCGGCATGCAACGCAGCAGCACAGGAATCCGCAGGCTGCGCAACCGTACCGCGGGATCTTGCGTTGTCACTGTCGGCACAGTCATGATGCTGTCCCCCGGCGCAGTCGGATCAGGAATCCGAACAGCAGAAACTCGGAAATCGCTACCACGAGCGCCGTGGCGGCATTGCCAGCGAAGAACTGAGCCAAGCTCGCACACAGCATCAAGGCCATCACTTGCAGCATCGACACTCGCCCGACAAGCACAAAATTTTCGTGCGACAGATGATCGATCGCGACAATGATGTAGTTGAGATAGATGAATGGAATAGCGATCAGCAAGATCGTTATCAGAATCATCGCCTCTGAATAAGCGGGAAACCAACGCCCGATCACCCACTGCGCAGTCAAGGCGTAGCCGAGCAGGGCCACCACGGTCACCGCCGCCACGCTCAGCCGAGCCCGCAGGTTCCCTCTACCGATCAGCACCCCCGCGATGAAACGGTATTCGCGGTACCGGTCCCAACCCACCATCAGGGTAGAGGCCACCATCGGCGCCGGGATCGCGATGATCTTGGCAATCTTTTCTGCGAAGGCCAGCAGACCAATGCCCGGGCCCGCCCCCAGAAGCAGACCCAGCAACGGACTGACCCCCAGTGCAGTGGCCGTCTCACGGAGCATGGCGCCGGACATGCCAAGCCCGGCAGACAGCGTACGGCGGTACTCAGCAGCAGGAACACGCCAAGGCACTCGCACCAGCCCCATCCAGGCCGTCGAGAAAATCAGGCCTGCGGGCACAAAGGCATAGTTGAATGCCGCTACGGCGCGGATGACATCGCCGGCAGAATGGACGCCGAACCAGATGCACAAGAACAGCAGCGAGCGCGATACCAGCGAGATGATGAAATTCGACTTTTGCCTCTCGATCACCACGAAATACCATGCGGGATAGACAACGCAGGTCAGCAGCGAACCCATGACGAGCGCAAAAACTTCCCCGAAACTGCGCGACAGGCTGCCCGAGGCCACCAGCCCACCGGCCACGATGACGCCGATCAGAAGCCCCAGAAGTAGTTTCAGGTAGAACACGGCCGAAAACACGATCGACCGCTCGTCCAGATCCCGCGAATTTCGCAATCGGGCCAGCGATACATGGTTGAAGCCGAGCTCAACACCCAGACAGGCATATTGCGACACCCCTGTCAGGACGACGAACACCGAGAACGCGGCCACGCCAAGCCGGCTCGCCAGCACGGGAAACAGGATAATCGGCAGAATCAGATTGACGACCTGCCCGATCGCAACCCATTTCAGCTGCCCCACGACCCGGTACTCCGCCTCGTCTCGAGAAAGTCCGTCACGTCCGAGACCTCCGGACGACGAAGATCGAGGACAGCACCATGCCAGCAATCAGGCCGAACAGAGCAACCGCCACCTTCTTGGGCTTGGCTGGCTTGTCGGGGATCTGCGCAGGGTCGACGACCTGGATCAGACCGCCTTCACGGCCCTCATCCACACGCGCCAGTTCATATTGCTTGGCAAAGAGGTCGAACAGGGTTTCCTGATACTTGAACTCACGGTATTTGCCAACGTAGTCGCTATCACTGCGTGGAACCTGGGCAGACTCCAGCTTCGACAGCTCCGCCTGGATAGAAGCCAGCACTGTCGCCTGACTGCGCACCTCCGGGGAATTGTCGGCAAAGGTGGCACGTAAGGACTGAAGGCGCGTCTCTGCCGCCACGGCCTCGGCCCGTAGCTTCGAATAGGTTTCTGCCGCCGCTTTCGGCTCGGCCTTGATCGCCCCTGGATTGAAGCCGCTGCCCTGAAGGCCGATCTGGGCCCGGGTCAGCGCCGCCTTGGTTTCTTCGAGCTTGTCCTCGAAGAACTTGCGACGCTGCTGCGCCTCGGACAAGGCCAGGCTGTTCGAGATCAGGCGCAGCTGATCGACATAGCTGTTGGCCATCTTGGCAGCGCGGGCAGGATCCTTGTCATCGACTTCGATCGTGATCAGCGAATCCTTCTTGCCCGCTGTGAAGGCCACGCTTTTCAGCAGCTTCTTGCGTACATCGGACCTGTACTGCTCGTCATACACCTCGGCCAGTCCGTACTGCTCGATGATGCGATCGGAAACCGTCTCGCTGGACAGGAGCGCAATGTACTGCTCCGCAGGGCTCTTGATGCCAGCCATGCCCCCAGCAAATCCAGCCAGCGCCCCCAACGAACCCAGAGCGCTCGACAAGGAGCTTTGCTGCTGCTGCGGCGGCAGGATGACCGTCTTCGCGGTGTAGGTCGGTGGAACCAGAAACGCGCCTCCCAAGGCGAAGCCGCCCGCAACAAGGGAAGCTCCGACCACGATGGGCCATCGGCGCAGGATCACGCTCAACATGCTGGCCGTGCTGACCTCCTCGCGCGGCAGGGAGATGGGACTGTCGATGCTCATGCAGATACTCCGTCGATCATCAGTTCTGCAGCGTCTTCAACGCCGCCGCGCCGATGCCGAACTGGTACATGATCTGCGTCCATTCCTTCAGATCCTGCACCCAGGTGGTCTTGTTCATCATCTCCGGCACGAAGATGGTGTCCCCGGGTTCCGCCTTGGTGCCGTTGATTCCACCGACGATGCCGAAGAACGACGAGCGCTGCAGCTGACTCAGCACGCTGCCGTTCGGGCGAAGCACGAAGGTGCTGCCAGCATCGGCGCCGCGGGTCGGTCCGCCCGCCTGGGTCAGGAAATCGCCGAGGGTTCGACCCTGCTCGAGCAGGAAAGCGCCGCTGTTGAAGACCGAACCAAAGACGCTGACCGTGGTCGGGCGCGGCGGAATGTAGAGGCGGTCGCCATCCTCAAGCGGCAGGTCGGGCAGTTCCGTCGCACCCGGCGACAGCTGCAGCACGATGCGGCCGGTCGGCCGGACCCGACGCAGATTTTCCAGCAGGCGATTGGTAGCGTTGCTGCGCTGCTCGAACGTCGCGGCCTCGTCGGCGTTGATCGCACGCTGTGTCGCGGAGGCCCGGGTGAACTCGACTTCCATGTCACGCAGCGCGCGATCGTAGTTCTGCTGCTGCGTCTGGCGCACGCTCTCGCGGGTGAACTCAGTGCCGAACACGTAGGCGTTCGATGTGACACCGCCCGCCAGCCCAAGCGCCATGCGAGTCGTCACGCCCGGCGGCAGCACATATTCGCCCGGCTTGGCAACCTCGCCTTCGATGCGCACACGCTTGTTTTGGCGTGCGACTGGCTGCGCGGCATCGACAGCGCTGAAAGCACGCAACACGTCGCCGCTCTGCGGCGCCTGGGACTGCTCGTCCGGCAGCGAGAGCTGGGTGATGCGGTTTTTGGCGCGATCGTTGAGCCGCTCGATCGCCAGGCGGCTGCGGTCGGCCACCGCGGTGAATCCACCCGCCAGCGTGATCACATCGGAAATCTTCTCGCCGCTGCGCAGTTCGAAGATCGCCGGCTTGTTGACGCTGCCGATCATCGCCACCTGCGTGCCGATCGGACCGACATGGATCACGTCGCCAGCCTGGACGGTGCGGTCGGCGGTGCGGTCCCCCCGCAGCAGCAGGTCGTACAGGTCGTAGCGGGTGACAACCTCCTGGCCGCGGCGCAGCTCGATCGAGCGCATCGTGCCGGAGCTGGTGGGGCCGCCGCTGCGCATCAGCGCATTGGCCAAGCTGGAGAGGCTGCTGACGGTGTAGGCCCCGGGCCGCTTGACGTAGCCAGTGACATAGACACGCACGGTGCGCACCTGACCCAGCGAGACGCTGAGCTGGAAGTTGCGGAACACCTGGCCGACACGGCGCGAGATCGCCTCCGGCAGTTCGGCATAGCGGGTGCCCGAGACCATCATCGTGCCGACGCGGGGAATGCTGATGCGCCCGCTGCGGTCGACCACCACCTTCAGGTCCGCATCGACAGATCCCCACAGGCTGATCAGCAATTCGTCGCCCGGGCCGACCACGTAGTCGGCCGGCACCTGGGCGTTGTTCTCGGCCGCATCGAAGCTGTTGCGCCCCGTGAAGAGCTCCGAGCCGAAACGGCGGATCGTCGGCAGGGGCTGAAGCGTCGCACCTGCCTCGCTTGTCGGCTGCACGATGCTGGTGTTGAGCTTGCGCACGTACTGCTCGAACTCGTCGAGCGGAACCGGCGCCGTCGGCAGCGGCTGGCGCAGCGACGTGCCCGAGCGGGTCGAGGCGTTGCCCGAGGCCGCTCCCGTGCGGCCGGACGGCGACTCGCCATTGCTTTCCGCGGCCCAGTAGGCCTCGGCCGCATCCATCTGGTCCGCCTCCAGCCGCTCCAGGCGCTCCTGGGTCGGCACGGTCGCGCTCGCGTTCGTCGAGGTGCTGCGCAGCCGGATCGGGCCGCTGGAAGCGGTGGCCCCGGTGTCGCCGCCGGACTGCTGCGCGTGGGCAAGAGGAGACAGGGCCGCGCAGGCCAGCGCCAGGGCGCCGGCACGAAGCGGGATCAGACGGAAATCAGGCATGTGCATGGGGGATGTCACACAAAAATCTGCGCGCCGCCGAACACCGGGGGCGCGCAGATTGTAGGAGGTCGTAAATACGAGTCGGTACCGATTTCCGCTCGTCAGCCGGCCGAATCGGACTCAGTCGAAATGCCGCGCGTCCGCCAGCAGCGGCGCCACCGCATCCTTCGCCGACAGCAGCGGCGCCATGCCGAGATCGGGCCAGGTGATGCCGACCGTCGGGTCGTCCCAGCGCACCGCGCCTTCGCATTGCGGGGCGTACAGGTCGGTGGTCTTGTAGAGAAAGTCGGCCGTCTCGCTGGTGACGACGAAGCCGTGCGCGAAGCCCGGCGGAATCCAGAACTGGCGGTGGTTCTCGCCCGTCAGCTCGACGCCGGCCCACTGGCCGAAGGTCGGGCTGCCGCGGCGCAGGTCCACCGCGACGTCGAAGACCGCGCCAGAGACCACGCGCACCAGCTTGCCCTGCGCATGCGGCGGCAGCTGGTAGTGCAGGCCGCGCAGCACGCCGCGGCTCGAGCGCGAGTGGTTGTCCTGCACGAAGCGCACCGGGTGGCCCACCGCCTCGTCGAAGACCTTCTGGTTCCAGCTCTCCATGAAGAAGCCGCGCGCGTCGCCGAAGACTTTCGGCTCGAGGATCAGCACGTCGGGAATGGCGGTGCGGATGATGTTCATGTCCTGCCTCTTCCTTCCCGGCTCAGAAGACCTGCTCGGCCAGCACCTTCTTCAGGTACTGCCCGTAGCCGTTCTTCAGCATCGGCGCGGCCAGCCGGTCCAGCTGCGCGGCGTCGATCCAGCCACGGCGCCACGCGATTTCCTCCGGACACGCCACCTTCAGGCCCTGGCGCTTCTCCAGCGTGGCGATGAACTGCCCCGCCTCCATCAGGCTGTCGTGCGTGCCGGTGTCCAGCCAGGCGTAGCCCCGCCCCATGATCTCCACGCTCAGGCTGCCCTGGCGCAGGTACTCGGCGTTGACGTCCGTGATCTCCAGCTCGCCGCGCGGGCTGGGCTGGATGTTGGCGGCGATGTCGCAGACCTGGCTGTCGTAGAAGTACAGGCCCGTCACCGCGTAGTTGCTCTTGGGAGCCCGGGGCTTTTCCTCGATGCTCAGCGCGCGCTTCTTGTCGTCGAACGCGACCACGCCGTAGCGCTCCGGGTCATGCACGTGGTAGGCGAAGACGCTCGCCCCCGTCTCCCGGCTGGTGGCGCTGTTGAGCAGCTGCTGCAGGTCGTGGCCGTGGAAGATGTTGTCGCCCAGCACCAGCGCGCTGGGCGCGCCGCCGACGAACTCGCGGCCCAGGATGAAGGCCTGCGCCAGCCCGTCCGGGCTCGGCTGCACGCAGTACTGCAGGTTCAGGCCCCAGCGGCTGCCGTCGCCCAGCAGCGCCTCGAAGCGCGGCGTGTCCTGCGGCGTCGAGATGATCAGGATGTCCCGGATCCCGGCCAGCATCAGCGTGCTCAGCGGGTAGTAGATCATCGGCTTGTCGTACACCGGCAGCAGCTGCTTGCTGATCGCCAGCGTCGCCGGATGCAGCCGGGTGCCGGAGCCGCCGGCCAGGATGATGCCCTTGCGAGGAGTGTTCATGTCAGAGGATCTCGGTCAGCATGCGCTCGACGCCCTGCTGCCACGGTGGCAGCCGCAGGCCGAAGACCTGCTGGAGCTTGTGCGTCGACAGGCGCGAGTTGTGCGGGCGCTGGGCCGGCGTCGGGAAGGCACTGGTGGGCACCGGGTCGATGGTCTGGACCTTGAGCTCGCGGCCCTTCTGGCGGGCGCGCTCGATGACGAAGCTCGCGTAGCCGTGCCAGCTGGTCTCGCCGGACGCCACCGCGTGGTAGACGCCGGAGAGGTCCAGGTCGCTGCCTGCCGCGGTGCTCATGGCGGTGCGCACCATCTGCGCCGTCAGGTCGGCCAGCAGGTCCGCGCCGGTGGGCGCGCCGATCTGGTCGTCGATGACGGTCAGGCGCTCGCGCTCGGCGGCCAGTCGCAGCATGGTCCTGGCGAAGTTGCCGCCGCGCGCGGCATAGACCCAGCTGGTGCGCAGAATCAGGTGCCGGCAGCCGCTGGCGCGGATGAGCTCTTCGCCTTCGAGCTTGGTCTGGCCGTAGACGCTCAAGGGGCCGGTGGCGGCCTGCTCGTCGCGCGCGGTCTCGCCCGAGCCGTCGAAGACGTAGTCGGTGCTGTAGTGCACCAGCCAGGCGCCGGTCTCGGCGGCGCAGCGTGCCAGCACCCCGGGTGCGGTGGCGTTGATCGCACGTGCCAGCTCGGGCTCGCTCTCGGCCTTGTCCACCGCGGTGTGGGCCGCGGCATTGACGATCAGGTCCGGCTTGACGGCGGCGACCGTCGCCGCCAGCGCCTCGGGGCGGCTGAAGTCGCCGTGCAGCTCCGTGCTGTCGTGGTCCAGCCCGACCACCTCGCCCAGCGGCGCCAAGGCGCGCTGCAGCTCCCAGCCGACCTGCCCGCCCTGGCCCAGAAGAAGGATCTTCATGTCTGCGGCTCCCGGCGTCAGTCGCGTGCGCTGTAGTTCTTCGACACCCACTCGCGGTAGGCGCCGGTGCGCACCGAGTCGATCCACGCGGTGTTCTCCAGGTACCACTTCACCGTCTTGTCGATGCCGGTCTCGAAGGATTCGGCAGGCTGCCAGCCGATCTCGGCCTCGATCTTGGTCGGGTCGATCGCGTAGCGGCGGTCATGGCCGGGGCGGTC
>NZ_FTMZ01000020.1 GCF_900156335.1 Sphaerotilus natans | reverse complement strand
CCAGCGCGTTCGTGCATTGGTACAACCACGACCACCGTCACAGCGGCATCCGGTTTGTGAGTCCGGCACAGCGCCATGCAGGGCAGGACCGGGAGATCCTGGCGGCGCGCGATGCGCTGTACGGCCAAGCCCGTCAGGCGAACCCGAAACGCTGGTCGGGCAAGACCCGCGACTGGTCGCCCATCGGGGCAGTCACGCTCAATCCCGAGCGGGAATGTGTGGCCGCGGCCGCCGAAATAAGCGCAGTCGCGGCATGACTTACGCGGCAACTACCTTGACATGCTCCGGGGGCTCTCCACCGCTCGCCGATTCCAGCGCGTCGGCCAGCCACCGCTCCAGCGTTGAAGTGCTCACGCCCACTTCTGCGGATACCCGCTCCACCGGGGCACTCTCCGGTGGCAGCAGCCTCGCCACCACCCGGTCCTTGTATTCCTTGCCGTATCGAGCCACGTCTTCTCCTCGTCTTCGCCCCCTCTTCGGGTTCTATCGACGCAGCAACTATTCTGACGTGGGGGGAACTCACGCCATCACGGTCGTGATGATGCCGCCGCCCAGACACACCTCGCCGTCGTAGACGACGGCCGACTGGCCAGGCGTGACCGCCCACTGCGCCTCATCGAATTGCAGACCGAAGCCTCCATCGGCCGGATTGCCGGCGTCGATGCGGCAACGGGCATCCGCCTGGCGATAACGCGTCTTGGCCGCGCAGACTCCCGGCGCGGGTGCCTCGCCGGCTACCCAACTGATGTCGCCTGCACGCAGCTGGTGCGATTGCAGCCACGGGTGGTCATGGCCTTGCACGATCCACAGCGTGTTCTTCTCCATGTCCTTGCGGGCGACGAACCAGGGTTCGTGGTCGCCGCCGCCGCGCGCCGACTTCTTCTCCTTCACGCCGCCGATGCCGATGCCCTTGCGCTGGCCGAGCGTGTAGAAGCTCAGACCCACATGCTCGCCGAGCACGCGGCCGCGGTCGTCCTTGATCGGGCCGGGTTCCTTGCTCAGGTAGCGGTTCAGGAAATCGCGGAAAGGGCGCTCGCCGATGAAGCAGATGCCGGTCGAGTCCTTTTTCTTTGCGTTGGGCAGACCGATCTCCTCGGCGATGCGTCGCACCTCGGTCTTGTGGATCTCGCCGACCGGGAACATCGTCTTCGACAGCTGCGCTTGGTTCAGCCGGTGCAGGAAATAGCTCTGGTCCTTGGCAGGGTCCAGGCCCTTGAGCAGCTCGAAGCGCTGGCGGGCCGGGTTCTCGCGCACGCGGGCGTAATGGCCGGTGGCGATCTTCTCGGCCCCGAGACGCATCGCGTGGTCCAGGAAGGCCTTGAACTTGATCTCGGCATTGCACAGCACGTCGGGGTTGGGCGTGCGGCCGGCCTGGTATTCGCGCAGGAACTCGGCGAAGACGCGGTCCTTGTATTCGGCGGCGAAGTTGACGTGCTCGATCTCGATGCCGATCACGTCAGCGACCGAGGCGGCGTCCAGGAAATCCTGGCGCGACGAGCAGAACTCGCTGTCGTCATCGTCTTCCCAGTTCTTCATGAAGATGCCGATGACCTCGTGGCCCTGCTGCTTGAGCAGCCACGCGCTGACGGCCGAATCGACGCCGCCGCTCAGGCCGACGACGACACGCTGCGGACGCACGCTCGTGCTCATGCCACACCTCCGGCGCCCAGCGCGTCCTCGGCCCAGACCGCGTCGAGCGGGTGGCTGCGGCCGGCCAGGTGGTCCTCGATGCAGCGCAGCAGCATCGGCGAGCGGTGCCACGCGACGCTGGCGCGGATCTCGTCCGGCGTCATCCAGACGGTGCGCACGATGCCGGCATCGAGCGCCTGGCCAGGAATCGGCTCGCCGACCTGACCGCGGTAGGCGAAGCGCAGGTAGGTCACGTCCGCGGCCGGATCGGCCTCGCGGTGCATGCGGGCGAGGTAGACGCCCAGCAGGGCCTCGGGCACGAAGTGGCGCCCGGTCTCCTCGAGCGCCTCGCGCGCCACACCTTGCAGCAGTGATTCGCCGGCCTCGAGATGGCCTGCGGGATTGTTCAATTTCAGGCCATCAGGTGTCTCTTCCTCGACCAGCAGGAAGCGGCCGTCCTGCTCGATGATGGCCGCGACTGTGACACTGGGTTTCCAACGTTGTTCGCTCATGTCGCGATCCTACCGGCTTGGGCGGTTGCAGAGGGCGTGGCGGCCTGTGTGACGGGCCGTGTCTCCGGGATCGCACGGGGGTGGTGGCGTCATGCGATCTGTGTAATCTGGCACATCCACAACGAGGAGGGGTCAGATGCTGGTCGGTGTACCGCTGGAGACGGCTGCGGGGGAAACGCGCGTGGCTGTGACGCCCGAGACGGCGAAGAAGCTCAAGGCTCAGGGCCACACGGTGCGTGTGCAGTCCGGTGCCGGAACCCGGGCCAGCGCGCCTGACGAGGCCTACCAAGCCGTTGGCGCGGAGATCACCGATGCGGCGGGCGCCCTCGGCTGCGATCTGGTCCTGAAGGTGCGCACGCCGTCGCCTGCCGAGATCACGCTGATGAAGCGCGGCGCGGCGGTGGTGGGCATGCTCGACCCATTCGACCGCGCCGGGCTGGAGCGCCTGGCCGCTGCCGGCCTGACCGGCTTCGCGCTGGAGGCCGCCCCCCGCACCACGCGCGCGCAGAGCATGGACGTGCTCTCGTCGCAGGCCAACATCGCCGGCTACAAGGCGGTGGTCATGGCCGCCGACCGCTATCAGAAGTTCTTCCCGATGCTGATGACGGCCGCCGGCACGGTGAAGGCCGCGCGCGTCGTGATCCTGGGCGTGGGCGTGGCGGGCCTGCAGGCCATCGCCACCGCCAAGCGCCTGGGCGCGGTGATCGAGGCCTCCGACGTGCGGCCCTCGGTGAAGGAGCAGGTCGAGTCGCTCGGGGCCAAGTTCATCGACGTGCCGTATGAAACCGCCGAGGAGAAGGAAGCGGCCGAGGGCGTCGGCGGCTACGCCCGGCCGATGCCGCCGAGCTGGCTGGCGCGCCAGAAGGTCGAGGTGGCCAAGCGGGTGGCGCAGGCCGACGTGGTCATCTCCACCGCGCTGATTCCGGGGCGCCCCGCGCCGACGCTGATTTCGGCCGAGATGGTGCAGGCGATGAAGCCGGGCTCGGTGATCATCGACATCGCCGCCGGCCGTGGCCCCGACGGCGGCGGCAACTGCCCGCTGACGGTGGCCGGGCAGACGGTGCAGGTCCACGGCGTGACGATCGTCGGCGAGACCAACCTGCCGGCTCTGGTGGCGGCGGACGCCTCGGCGCTGTATGCGCGCAACGTGCTCGACTTCCTCAAGCTGGTGCTGGCGAAGGACGCCACCGCCCTGAACGTCCCGATGGATGACGACATCGTCGTCGCCTGCCTGGTCGCCCGCGACGGCCAAGTCACCCGCAGCTGAAGGAGCACGCCATGGACATCGTGTCCCCCACGATCCTCAATCTGATCATCTTCGTGCTGGCGATCTACGTCGGCTACCACGTCGTCTGGACCGTGACGCCGGCGCTGCACACGCCGCTGATGGCGGTCACCAACGCGGTCTCGGCCATCGTCATCGTCGGCGCGATGCTGGCGGCGGCGCTGACCGAGACGACGCTGGGCAAGAGCATGGGCGTGCTGGCGGTGGCGCTGGCCGCGGTGAATGTCTTCGGTGGCTTCCTGGTCACGCGCCGGATGCTGGAGATGTTCAAGAAGAAGGACAAGAAGCCGGCCGCCGGTGCGGCTTCCAAGGGAGATGCAGCATGAGCATGAACCTCGTCACGCTGCTCTATCTGGTGGCCAGCGTCTGCTTCATCCAGGCCCTGAAGGGCCTGAGCCACCCGACCACCTCGATCCGTGGCAATGTCTTCGGCATGACCGGCATGACGATCGCGGTGCTCACCACCGCGGCACTGATCGTCAAGCTGGCTGGCTCGCCGCTCGGCCTGGGCTATGTGCTGGCGGGGCTCGTGGTCGGCGGCGGGGCCGGCGCCGTCATGGCCCAGCGCGTCGAAATGACGAAGATGCCCGAGCTGGTCGCCTTCATGCACAGCATGATCGGTCTGGCAGCGGTCTTCATCGCCATCGCGGTCGTCGCCGAGCCCTATGCCTTCGGCATCGTCGCCAAGGGGGAAATGATCCCGGCGGGCAACCGGCTGGAGCTGTTCCTGGGCGCGGCCATCGGCGCGATCACCTTCTCGGGCTCGGTCATCGCCTTCGGCAAGCTCTCGGGCAAGTACAAGTTCCGCCTGTTCCAGGGCGCGCCGGTGCAGTTCGCCGGCCAGCACATGCTCAACCTCGTGCTGGGCCTGGCCACTGTCGGCCTGGGGCTGGTGTTCATGTTCACCGAGAGCTGGCCGGCGTTCTTCGCCATGCTGGCGCTGGCCTTCGTGATGGGCGTGCTGATCATCATCCCGATCGGCGGCGCGGACATGCCTGTCGTCGTGTCGATGCTCAACAGCTACTCGGGCTGGGCGGCGGCCGGCATCGGCTTTTCGCTGAACAACGCGATGCTCATCATCGCTGGCAGTCTGGTCGGCAGCTCGGGCGCCATCCTCTCGTACATCATGTGCAAGGCGATGAACCGCTCGTTCTTCAACGTGATCCTGGGCGGCTTCGGCGGCGAGGCGGCGGCGGCCACCGGCGGCGCGCAGGCGCAGCGCAGCGTCAAGAGCGGCTCGGCCGACGACGCAGCCTTCATCCTGGGCAATGCCGAGACGGTGGTGATCGTGCCCGGCTACGGCCTGGCCGTCGCCCGCGCGCAGCATGCGGTCAAGGAGCTGGCCGAGAAGCTGACCCACAAGGGCATCACGGTGAAGTACGCCATCCATCCGGTGGCCGGACGCATGCCGGGCCACATGAACGTGCTGCTGGCCGAGGCCGAGGTGCCCTACGACCAGGTCTTCGAGATGGAGGACATCAACGGCGAGTTCGGCCAGGCCGACGTGGCCATCATCCTGGGCGCCAACGACGTGGTGAACCCGGCGGCGCTGCAGAAGGGCTCGCCCATCTACGGCATGCCCATCCTGGAGGCCTACAAGGCCAAGACGGTCATCGTCAACAAGCGCTCGATGGCCGCCGGCTATGCCGGCCTGGACAACGAGCTGTTCTACATGGACAAGACGATGATGGTGTTCGGCGACGCCAAGAAGGTGGTCGAGGACATGGTCAAGGCGGTGGAATGAGGCCGTGACGTGCGGCCTTGACCTGAACATCGGATGAAAGTCGGCTGAATGGGAAATGAGTAACAGGGGTGACAGCCTCTGAATGAATCCCCTGATGTCCGCTGAAGCGGCCTCCACCAGAATAGTCCGCAGCATTGGAGACATCTGAATGGACAAAGTCTGGTTGAGGCACTACCCCGAAGGGGTTCCCGCCGAGATCGAGGTCAGCCGCTATGCATCGCTGGTCGCGTTGCTGGACGAGAGCTTCACGAGCTTCCGCGATCGTGACGCCTACCGCTACATGGGGCAGACCTTCAGCTATGCCCGCATCGACGAGATGTCGCAGGCCTTTGCGGCCTGGCTGCAGGCGCAGGGGCTGAAGAAGGGCGATCGGGTCGCAGTCATGCTGCCCAACGTGCCGCAGTATCCGATCGCGGTGGCCGGCATCCTGCGTGCGGGCATGGTGGTGGTCAACGTCAATCCGCTCTACACCCCGCGCGAGCTCGAGCACCAGCTGCGCGACGCCGGCGCGAAGGTGCTGCTGATCCTGGAGAACTTCGCGCACACGCTGCAGCAGGTGCGCGCCTCGGTGCCGGTCGAGAAGGTTGTCCTGACCTCGCTGGGCGAACTGCTCGGCTTTCCGAAGGCGGCCATCGTCGATTTTGTCGTGCGCCGGGTCAAGAAGCTGGTGCCGGCCTTCGAGCTGAAGGGCACCCTGCGCTTCCGGGATGCGCTGGCGCAAGGGCGCGCACGCAGCCTGCAGCCGGTGGCGGTCGGGCCCGATGACCTGGCGGTGCTGCAGTACACCGGTGGCACCACCGGTGTGGCCAAGGGCGCGATGCTGCTGCACCGCCATCTGGTCGCCAATGTGCTGCAGTGCGATGCCTGGTACCAGCCGGCCCTCAAGCGCCTGCCCCCCGGCGAGCAGCTGGTGCAGATCTGCGCGCTGCCGCTCTATCACATCTTCGGCTTCAACACGAACATGATGCTGGGCTCGCGGGTCGGCGCCTGCAATGTGCTGATCCCGAATCCGCGGGACCTGCCGGCGCTGCTCAAGGAGCTTTCGGGCATCCGCTTCCATACCTTTCCGGCAGTCAACACGCTGTTCAACGCGCTGGCCAACCACCCGGCCTTCGGCACGGTCGACTGGAGCCATCTGCTGATCTCGGTGGGCGGCGGCATGGCGGTGCAGCAGGCCACCGCGAAGCTGTGGCTGCAGAAGACTGGCTGCTCCATCTGCGAAGGCTACGGCCTGTCGGAGACCTCGCCGACGGTCAGCTGCAACCCGACCGACAGCCATGCCTTCACCGGCACCATCGGCCTGCCGCTGCCCGGCACCGAGATGTGCCTGCTCGACGACGACGGCCGCGAGGTGCCGCCGGGCACCGCCGGCGAGATCGCGGTGCGCGGCCCGCAGGTCATGGCCGGCTACTGGCAGCGTCCCGACGAGACCGCCAAGGTCATGACCGCCGACGGCTTCTTCCGCACCGGCGACATCGGCATGGTCGACGAACGCGGCTACTTCCGCATCGTCGACCGCAAGAAGGACATGATCCTGGTGTCGGGCTTCAACGTCTACCCGAACGAGATCGAGGACGTGCTGACGCAGATGCCCGGCGTGGCCGAATGCGCCGCGGTCGGCGTGGCCGACAGCCGCACCGGCGAGGCGGTCAAGGTGGTCATCGTGCGGCGCGATCCGGCGCTGACCGAGGCCGATGTCCGGGCCTACTGCGAGCAGAACATGACCGGCTACAAGCGCCCGCGTGTCGTCGAGTTCCGCGACGAGCTGCCCAAGACGCCGGTCGGCAAGGTGCTGCGGCGCGAGCTGCGCGACCGCAAGTCCTGATTGCGGCACCGCGCATGCAGGGTCGCCGCAGCAGTCAGGCAGGGACCATGGCCGAGTACTACGCCAAGTCGGTGCGCGGCCGACAGGTGCTGCGTGACCGGCACTATCCGCTGCCGCGCTCGGCGCGCAACCTGCTGCTGATCCTCGACGCATCGAAGCCGGTCCGGCAGTGGCTGCAGATGGTGCACGGCGTCGGCTGGGCCGAGGTGGGCGTGCTCGAGCAGGCCGGCCTGATCGAGCCGGTGCAGGAGGCCGGACCTGCCGAGACCCGTCCGGCGCCGCTGCCCAGCGATTTCGGTCCGGTCTTCCGCCCTGACGAGCTGGCCCAGCTGGCGCTGCCGATCCCGCCGAAGGTGCCGCGTTTTGTCTCGCCCGCGTCTCGCGGGGAGCTGCCTGCGCCCGTGCCTGCGCCGGTCATCGCGCCGCAGGAGGAGGATCCGCAGAGCGCCTTCATTCCTCTCAGCACCCGGCCTCGGCTGCATTCCACGCTAGGCTACGCCGATCTCTATGACAGCCTGAACGCGCTGGCGCGCCAGACGCTCGGCCTGTTCCGGGGCTACCGCCACACGCTGCGCATCGAGAAGGCGCAGGATCTCGACGATCTGGAGCAGGTCGCCTCCGACTTCGTCGCCGAGGTCGAGCGTCTGCGAGGGCTGGCCACGGCGCGCACCGTCCGGCGCGCCCTGGGCCTGGAGGATCTCGGCGACTGACGCGTCGGCTGGCGTATGCTCGCGCCGATCATGAGCACGCCGTCCTGCCCGACTCCTTCCGCGACGTCTTCTCCGGCCCCGGTCCGGCCGCTGGCCATTGTCAGCGCGCTGCACCAGGAGCTTGCCGCACTGCTGGCACGCGGCCGCGAGGCCGACTTCGAGCGCCAGCGCCATGCCGGGCGCGATTTCCTGATCGGCCGACTGCACGACGTGCCGGTGGTGCTGGTGCTGTGCGGTGTCGGCAAGGTCGCGGCGGCGACCACCGCGACGCTGCTGGCCGAACGCTTCGGCGTCGGTGCGCTGGTCTTCACTGGCGTGGCCGGAGGGCTGGGCCCGGGCGTGAAGGTGGGCGATCTGGTGCTGGCTGACGAACTGCTGCAGCACGACATGGATGCCTCGCCGCTGTTCCCGCGCTTCGAGGTGCCGCTGACCGGGCGCTCGCGCTTTCCGGCCGATGCGGCGCTGACCCAGGCGCTGGCCACGGCCTGCGAGGCGGTGCTGGCGCAGCCGCAGCCCTTCGGCGCGGCGGCCGAGGCGCTCGGCGTGAGCCGTCCGGCGCTGCATCGCGGCCTGATCCTCAGCGGCGACCGCTTTGTCGGCGCCGCGGCTGAATGCGCGGCGCTGCGCCAGGCGCTGCCGGATGCGCTGGCGGTCGAGATGGAGGGCGCGGCGCTGGCGCAGGCCTGCCATGACCTCGGCCTGCCGTTTGCGGTGCTGCGCAGCATCTCGGACCGCGCCGACGACAGCGCGCACATCGACTTCATGCGCTTCATCGACGAGGTCGCCTCGCGCGCCAGCGCTGCGATCGTCGACGGCTGGCTCAGCGCGCGCTGAGCGCCTCGACCACCGGCTCGGTGCCGTCCAGGCCGCTGCGCGCGATGCGGCCCAGCACGCCCGGCCACCAGGTGCCCGGCCGTCGATCGGTGCCCAGCCGCACGACGACGGTGCGCTGTTGCGGTGCGACGTAGATGTACTGGCCGTGCTGGCCCTGCGCGTAGAAGTCGGTGCCCGGCACCAGCGTGGCCGGGTCGCGACCGGACGCCGGATCGGGGCGCATTTCCAGCGGGCCCTGGGGCAGGCGGCGCCACTGGCCGGTGTAGAAGGCCGCTTCCGGCCGGCCTGGCAGCTCGATGTTGCGCTGTGCGGCCGCATCGTCGCCGGGATAGGTCTGCACCGTCAGCAGCGTGTCGATCCATGCGGCCGGCACCACCTGGCGCGGGCCGACACGGCCGCGGTCCAGCATCAGCTGGCCGATGCGGGCGAAGTCGAGCGCGCGGGCATTCAGGCAGCAGAAGGCGCGCGCCTGGCCGAGCACCGCGCTGTCGACGCTCCAGCTGGCGTCCATGCTGGCGCCCATCGGCGTCCACAGGTCCTGCGCGACCTGCTGCGACAGCCGCCGGCCGGTCGCGCGCTCGATCGCCATGCCCAGCAGCTGGGTGTCGCCGCTGCTGTAGCGGTAGCGCTGGTCGGGGGGCTCGGCGATCTTCAGGCCGGCCACCGCGCGGCCCAGGTCCTTCGTCAGATAGAAGACCGCCACGTCCGACCACGGCGAGCTGTACTTTTCCTGGAACGCGATGCCGCTGCGCATCGCCAGCAGGTCGCGCAGCCGCACCTGGGCGAAACGCGGATCCTGGCGCTCGAGCTCGGGCAGGTAGCGCGTGACCGGATCGTCGACGCCACGGATGTGGCCGTCGCGGATCGCCTGGCCCAGCAGCAGCGCCACCACCGACTTGGCCACCGAGAACGAGGTCAGCAGCGTGTCGCGCTGGCGGCCGGCGAAGTACTGCTCATGCACGATGCGCCCGTCGCGCAGCACGATCAGCGCGACCGTGCCCTGCTGCTCCAGCCAGGGGCCGAGCTCGCCGCCATCGGGCGCGGCGGGCAGCGTCAGCGCCTCGGGTGCGGTCGGCAGCGGCACCGGCTGGCGCGAGGCCGGGATCGGTGCGTTGTCGAAGTGCTGATGGTCGGTGATCATCGTGCGCTGCTGGCCGATGATCCAGGCCGGCGGCAGCAGCGTGCCGCAGCCGGACAGGGCCAGCGGCAGCAGCAGCGCGCCCAGCGCGCGGGACGGAAGAGAGCAGAAAGGTCGGGGTGACATGGCAAGGGCGACGGACCGCGCAGGCGGTCCGCACAGAGGCCGTGCAGGCTCAAGGGTGGGCGGCGATGACCTGCGCGACCGCGGCGGTCAGGCGCCGTGCGTAGGCCAGGTCGATGAATTCGTTGGGGCCGTGCGCGTTGCTCTTCGGGCCGAGCACGCCGCAGACCATCATCTGCGCCCGCGGGAAGCTCTTCTGCAGCAGGTTCATCAGCGGGATGGTGCCGCCCTGGCCGATGTAGCCCAGCGGCGCGCCGAACTGGTCGTGCGAGGCCCGGTCCATCGCCTGCTCCAGCCACGGCGCCAGCTCGGGCGCGTCCCAGCCGCTGGCGCCCCAGGCGCCGGCGCGGCCGTCGGGCTGGAAGCTCACGCGGGCGCGGTAGGGCGCGTCGGCCTCCAGCAGCGTCTTCAGGTGCTCGGCGGCGGCGTTGGCGTCAACCGTCGGCGGCAGGCGCAGGCTGAGCTTGAAGGCGGTGAAGGGGCGCAGCACGTTGCCCGCGCTGGAGAGCGGCGGCAGGCCCTCGGCGCCGGTCACGCTCAGCGTCGGCCGCCAGGTGCGGCCCAGCAGGGCTTCCACCGGATCGTCGGTCATCGGCAGCACCGGCAGGCCCTCGGCACCGCAGGCCCAGGGCTGGCGCTTCCAGACCTCGTCGCCGAGCACCGCGGCGGTGGCGCGGGCCTGCGCCAGCCGCGCCGCTGGGATCTCGACATGGAAGGCGCCGGGCAGCAGCCGGCCGGTGGCGCTGTCCTCCAGCCGGTCGAGCAGGTGGCGCAGGATGCGGAAGCTCGACGGCACCACGCCGCTGGCGTCGCCCGAATGCACGCCTTCCTCCAGCACCTCGACCTTCAGCGCGCCGCTGACCAGCCCGCGCAGCGAGGTGGTCAGCCAGAGCTGCTCGTAGTTGCCGGCGCCCGAATCGAGGCAGACCACCAGGCTCACGTCGCCCAGCCGCTCGCGCAGCGCCTCGACATAGAAGGGCAGGTCGTCGGAGCCGCTTTCCTCGCCGGTCTCGATCAGGCCGACGATGCGCGGGTGCGGCGAGCCTTGGGCCTTCAGCGCCTCGATCGCCGCGATCGCGGCGTAGACCGCGTAGCCGTCGTCGGCGCCGCCGCGGCCGTAGAGCCGCTCGTCGATGCGCTTCGGGGTCCAGGGGCCGAGATCGGCGCGCCAGCCGGTGAACTCGGGCTGCTTGTCGAGGTGGCCGTACATCAGCACGGTGGGCTGCTGCGCGGTGCCGACCGCCGTCTCGTGGCGGGTCGCGGCGACCTCGAAGAACAGCACCGGCGTGCGCCGCCGGCCGGCGGCGTCGTGCAGCTGCACGATCTCCAGCGTCAGGCCGGGCACATGACGCTCGCGCACCCAGTCGGCGGCGCGGCGCACCACGGTGTCGAGGTGCCCGTGCGCCGCCCAGTCGGCGTCGAACATCGGGCTCTTGGCCGGAATCGCGATGTAGTCGGTCAGCTCGCGAATGATGTCGCGGTCCCAGGTGGCGGCGACATGCTGCGCCAGCGTGGCCGGGTCGGGACGGATCAGGGTGTCGGGGGCGTTCATGCGGACCTCGTGTCCGGCCGGAGGCGGCCGTCCGGCGGTCAGTGTAGCCAGCCCGGGTGAAGTTGCGCCAGCTCAGCCCAGCGCGTCGTCGAGCAGCGCCGGCAGCGCTTCCAGCCCCTCGATCAGCTGCGCGGGCAGCGTGCCGTCGGGCAGCCGCGGCAGCTCGTCGGTGGCATGGAACTGGATGCGCGAGCCGCCGCCGGCCTCGGCGGTGATGCGCATCGTCAGTGGCAGGCTGACGACCTGCTCGGGATCGTCGCTCTGCACGATCGCGGTCTCGTCCTCGGCCAGACCGAGTACCAGCCATTCGCCACGGCCCTCGCGGTCCTGCAGCGGAATGCGGGCAAAGACGCTCAGGCCATAGGCCTGCGCATGGGCGGCGAGCCGGGCGATCGTCTCGGTGGGCGAGAACCGGCTGAGCCGCGCCAGGCTGCCGCTGTGGTGCGAGCCCAGACTGGTGACGGTCAGGGCCACCACCGTCAGGCCGCCGGTGATCCAGCAACGCCACAGAGGCGCGCGGCGGTGGGTGGGGGAACGCTTGTCCTGAAGCTGCCGGTCCTGATCATCGAGTGGCTGCATGGGAACTCCTCGGCGGACGGGTGGCGCGATGCCACGACAAAGATCGAATTCCGCACTCTACAGGCTTGAATTCGTCAGATTGGTGAAAGCCGAGCCAAAGTGCGGGTTGATCCGGGGCGGAATCATCCGGATTTACAGCTTTATATGAAACAATGTGTAAGCAACTGGCGACACGGATGTCTGATGAACCTGCGCGCGCGCATCGATCTTGCCGTGGCTCTGGCCGCGGTGGTCGCCAGCGTCGGCCTGGGGCTGCTGACCTGGATGGACCGGGAGGACTGGCCGCTGCACCTGCCGCCGCGGGTGCTGGCGCTGCTGCTGATCTTCCTGCTGCTGGACCGTGCGCTGCATCGGCTGGTGCGCCGACCGGCCCGTGAGCACAGCCAGGCGCTGCGCAGGCTGGCGCTGCAGGACAGCCTGACCGGCGCGGTGAACCGGCGCGGCTTCATGGATCGGCTGGCGCAGGTTCAGCATCAGCAGGCCTTGCTGTCTCTGGTGATGATCGACATCGACCATTTCAAGTGCATCAATGACCGGCATGGCCATGCCGCGGGCGACGGGGTGCTGCGTGAGGTGGCCGCTCGCCTGCGCCGGCAGATGCGCTGCGCAGACCTGCTCGGCCGGATGGGGGGCGAGGAGTTTGCGCTGCTGCTGCCAGCGACCGATCTGGCCGGCGCGCAGACCCAGGCCGAACTGGCCCGGCAGGCGCTGCGCCGCGAGCCGATGGCGATCGCCGGCACGGTCACCGCCAGCTTCGGCGTGGCGCAGTGGGATGGCAGCGAGTCGGCCGCCGACTGGCTGCACCGCGCCGATCTGGCGCTGTACGAGGCCAAGCGGCGCGGCCGCGATCAGGTGAGTCTCAGCGGTGCTCGAACTTGAAGACGGCGGTGCTGGCCAGCAGATTGGGCCAGTGCCGTACCACTTCACCTTCGTGCAGGCCGAAGGCGTCGAGAATGTGCAGACCGTTCTTGCGCGCCAGGATCTCGAAGTCGGCGAAGGTGCCGACCCGGATGTTGGGCGTGTCGTACCACTGGTAGGGCAGCACCTTGGTCACCGGCATGCGGCCCTGCAGCACGCGCAGCCGGTTGGGCCAGTGCGCGAAGTTCGGGAAGCTGACGATGCCGATGCGCCCGACGCGCGCGGTCTCGCGCAGCATGTCCTCGGTGTTGCGCAGGTTCTGCAGCGTGTCGAGCTGCAGCACCACGTCGAAGCTGTTGTCCTCGAAGAGGCTCAGGCCTTCTTCCAGGTTGCGCTGCAGCACGTTGACGCCGCGCTGCACGCCCGCCAGCACCTTGGCGTCGTCGAGCTCGACGCCGTAGCCGCGGCAGCCGCGCCGGTCGCGCAGCAGGGCCAGGAGGGCGCCGTCGCCGCAGCCCAGGTCGAGCACGCGGCTGCCCTGGGGCACCAGATCGGCGATCAGTTCGAGGGCCTGGCGGTTGCTCATGCGCCGATCTCCCGGGCGATGTTGTCGTAGCAGGCGCGCACGATGCCGTGGTAGCGCGCGTCGTCCAGCAGAAAGGCGTCGTGGCCGTGCGGCGCGTCGATCTCGGCGTAGCTGACGTCGATGCGGTTGTCGAGCAGGCCCTTGACGATCTCGCGCGAGCGCGCCGGCGAGAAGCGCCAGTCGGTGGTGAAGCTCACCACCAGGAACTTCGCCTGCGCCCGGGCCAGCGCCCGCGACAGGTCGCCACCGAACTCGCGCGCCGGGTCGAAGTAGTCGAGCGCCCGGGTGATCAGCAGGTAGGTGTTGGCGTCGAAGTACTCGCTGAACTTGTCGCCCTGGTAGCGCAGGTAGCTCTCGATCTGGAACTCGATCTCCTGCGTCGAGTAGGCCAGCTCGGCCGCGCGCAGCTCGCGGCCGAACTTGGCCTCCATCGAGTCGTCCGACAGGTAGGTGATGTGGCCGATCATGCGCGCCACCCGCAGGCCGCGCTTGGGCACGACGCCGTGGGCGTAGAAATGGCCGCCGTGGAAGTCCGGGTCGGTGACGATGGCGCGCCGGGCGACCTCGTTGAAGGCGATGTTCTGCGCCGACAGGTTCGGCGCCGAGGCGATCACCAGCGCATGGCGCATGCGCTCGGGGTACTGCAGCGTCCAGCTCAGCGCCTGCATGCCGCCCAGGCTGCCGCCCATCACCGCGGCGAGCTGGCTGATGCCCAGCCGGTCGAGCACGCGGGCCTGCGCGTTCACCCAGTCTTCCACCGTCACCACGGGGAAATCGCTGCCGTAAAGGCGGCCGGTGTCCGGATTGACATGCATCGGGCCGGTCGAGCCGAAGCACGAGCCGGGGTTGTTGATGCAGATGACGAAGAAGCGGTCGGTGTCGAGCGGCTTGCCCGGCCCGATCAGGTTGTCCCACCAGCCGACGTTCTTCGGGTTGTCGGCGTGGGTGCCGGCGACATGGTGGCTGGCGTTGAGCGCGTGGCACACCAGCACCGCGTTGCTGCGCTCGGCGTTGAGCCGGCCGTAGGTCTCGTAGACCAGCGTGTAATCGCGCAGCGTGGCGCCGCTGCGCAGCTTCAGCGCGTCGCTGAAGTGCATCTTCTGCGGGGTGACGTGTCCCTGCATCGACATCGGGAGGGCTCCCAAAGGTTTCCGACCACAAAAAAACCCGGCGCTGCCTGAGGCGGACACCGGGTCGTCGAGTGCCCCTCTTTAGCGGAATTTCTAGAGCGCCCGCAAGCCGGACCAAATCGGCGCTTTGAGGCGCGAGTGTAGCGCGAGCACGAATGCGGCATGAACTGCGATTTTGGCGAGGCGCCAGCCCCTCGTGCAGGTGGCTGCGGCAGCCGCCAGACCCGTGGCCTCGGGGTGGCGAGTCCGGCCCCTGGATCGTGACAATTCTCTCGCTCCCCCTTCTGGATGAAGCTGAACTGATCCGAACCACTCTCTGAACCTGTCTGACCCCGTGAATCCGACTGCTGTCCCCGATCTCTCGAGTGATGCCTGGCTGCTGGCGCTGGGCACGATGCTGGCGCTGGCGCTGGTGGGCCGGCTGTGGCATCGCTGGCAGCAGGACCGGGCGGACAAGCAGGCGCTGTCGTGCCGCTCGCTGCCCTTCGACTCCACGCTGGCGCGCTGGCCGGGGGTGCCTGAGGCGGACACCGACATGCAGCGGCTGGTCGGCGAGGTCCAGGATCGGCTCGGCATGCAGCTGCTGGCTGCGCGCACGCTGGCACGCACCGGCGACGATCTTCCTGGCCCGGCGCGGTTGATGCACCTCGATCAGCAGCTCGCGCAGGCGCTGCTGTCGCTGCGGCTGATGCGCGAGGCGGTGCGTGCCGAGCCGGCGGCGCTCGGTGACGGTCTGCATGGCCTGCAGGCCCATTTCCAGCCGATGCTGGCCGAGCGGGGCATCCGGCTGAGCTGGCAGGTCGACGAGGCCGCCGCGACGCTGCATCTGCCGGCGCGCAGCCGGCTGCATCTGATGCGGCTGGTCCAGGAGGCGCTGGACAATGTGGTGCGCCATGCCGAGGGTGCACATGCGGCCGGGTTCGAGCTGCGGCTGCTCGAGGAGCGTTCGCAGCGCAGCCTGTGCCTGCGCATCAGCGATGACGGCCGGGGCAAGCCCGAGGGGCGTCGCGCCGAGGCCACCGCCCGCGGCATCGCGCTGATGGAGCGCATCGCCAGCGATCTGGGCGCGCCGCTGGCGATCGGCCCGGCCCGCCCCGGCTGGGTGGTGGATCTGACGCTGAAGCTCTGATCAGGCTGGCGGGGCGGCCGGCGGCTGCGTCGCCACGAAGCTGGCACGCTGCGACAGGCGCTGCATCAGCCGGTCCAGATTGGGATGCGCCTCGCGCCAGGCGATCGCCGGAAAGCGGAAATCCAGATAGCCCAGCGCGCAGCCGACCGCGATGTCGGCCAGCGTCGGATGCAGCCCGGAATACCAGTTGCGTTCGCCCAGGCCCGTGGACAGGGTGCGCAGGGCCGCGTCGATCTTGCCGAGCTGGCGCTCGATCCAGGCCGGACAGCGCTGGCTGGCGTCGCGGCCGGGCCAGGTCGACTCCAGCCGCGCCAGCAGCGCGGCATCCAGCAGGCCGTCGGCCAGCGCCTCCCAGGTGCGGACCTCGGCGCGCTCGCGGCCCTTTTCCGGAATCAGCCGACCGACCGGCGAGAGCGTGTCCACATATTCGACGATGACCCGCGAGTCGTAGAGCGCGTCGCCGCCCTCGAGCACCAGGCAGGGCACCTGGCTGAGTGGGTTGGACGAGGTCAGGCCGACCGGATCCGACCACGGATCCTCGATGACGAGCTTGTAGTCGAGCTTCTTCTCCGCCAGCACGATGCGCACCTTGCGCACATACGGGCTGGTCAGCGAACCGATGAGTTTCATGAGCGGGGCAGGTTTGTCGTTCTGAGTTTCGGGGCGGGACCATTCTAGCCACGCGCCTTGCGGGCCATCGGTCCTGCTCCCCCCTGGGGAAAAAGGCGAAAAGGCGTGATGCGGAAAGCTGATCTTCAGCGCTGCAGTGTCCAGTCGATCGTGGCGGGGCCGCGCCCGGGCAGGTCGAGCACGGCCTGGGCCGGCGCGCAGCGCGCGATCACCTGCCCGCGTCGCACCACCGCCAGCCGGGTCGCGCGCAGCCGGATCGCCTCGACCGGCGAGCGCGCCTGCAGCAGCACGACATCGCCGTGGCAGCCGACGTCCAGCCCGTGGCCGTCGAGCCCGAGCACCTGGGCGGCGTTCGTCGTCACCGCATCGAAGCAGGCGCGCATCTGCGCCTGCGAGGTCATCTGCGCCACATGCAGGCCCATCTGCGCGACTTCGAGCATGTCGCCCGATCCGAGCGAGTACCACGGGTCCATCACGCAGTCGTGGCCAAAGGCGACATTGACGCCGGCGGCCATCAGCTCGGGCACGCGCGTCATGCCGCGGCGCTTGGGGTAGGTGTCGTGGCGGCCCTGCAGCGTGATGTTGATCAGCGGGTTGGCCACCGCGTGCACGCCGGCCTCGGCGATGAGCGGCAGCAGCTTGGAGACGTAGTAGTTGTCCATCGAGTGCATGGACGTCAGGTGCGAGCCGGTGACGCGGCCCTGCAGCCCGAGCCGCTGGGTGTGGAAGGCCAGGGTCTCGATGTGGCGCGACAGCGGGTCATCGCTCTCGTCGCAGTGCATGTCGACGCGCAGGCCGCGCTCGGCGGCGAGCTCGCACAGCAGGCGCACCGATTCGGCGCCGTGTTCAGCGGTGCGCTCGAAGTGCGGGATGCCGCCGACGACCTCGACACCGAGGTCGAGCGCACGCTTCAGGTTGGCCAGCGCACTCGGGCTGCGCAGCACGCCGTCCTGCGGGAAGGCCACCAGCTGCAGGTCCAGCCACGGCGCGACGCGGCGCCTGACTTCCAGCAGCGCTTCGACCGCCAGCAGCCGGTCGTCGCAGATGTCGACATGGCTGCGGATCGCCAGCAGCCCCTTGGCCACCGCCCAGTCGCAGTACTGCAGCGCGCGCTCGACCAGCGCTTCCTGCGTGAGCTGCGGCTTGAGTTCGCCCCACAGCGCGATGCCCTCCAGCAGCGTGCCGCTGGCGTTGACGCGCGGCAGGCCGTAGGAAAGCGTCGCGTCCATGTGGAAATGCGCGTCGACGAAGGGCGCGCTGACCATCCAGCCCTGGGCGTCGAGCGTGGGCACGCCCGGCGGTGCGGCCAGCGCCGGGCCGACCGCAGCGATGCGCCCGGCCAGGATCAGCAGGTCCTGGCCGGTGCGGCCGTCGGGCAGCGTGGCGTCGCGGATCAGCAGGTCTCGGGCTTCGGTCATCGGGACGTCTCCGCGGCAGAGGGCAATCGGTGTCAGGTGTCAGGCGGCGATGCGGCGCCGGCGGCGGCGGCCAGCGGCCATTTCTGCCTCGCAGCGCTGCATCAGTGTCTGCGGCGTGTCGTCCGGTCCGGCCTGGGCATGGCTGATGTCGATCTGCAGCAGGCGATCGCCGCTCAGGGCTGACCAGTCGCGCTCCTGCACCGCCTGCGCGATGCGCTGGCAGATGCGCGCGGCATCATCGGCCGAGGCCTGCGGCAGCAGCACCGCGATCTGCGCGTCCGACCAGCGAGCCGCCAGATCGCCGGCGCGCAGCGTCAGTCCGATCAGCTGGGCAAAGGCGGCAAGCACCTGCTCGTGCCGGGCCGGGGCGGTCGGCTCGATGTCGCAGGCCGACAGCAGCAGCACCGCGCAGTCCTGCCCGCCCGCCAGCGGCAGCAGGCGGTGCGCCTGCTGCATGAAGGCCTGCCGGTCCGGCAGTGCGGGCCGCTGTTCGGCGTGCTCTGGCACCAGCGCGGGCAGTGCGCCGGCCTGCAGCTGCGCCAGATAGCGCGACAGCCGCGCCGCGGCCGGCGGGCTGTCGCCGCCGTCCTGCACCTGGCGCCGGCGTGCCAGCTGCTCGGCGTCCAGGCAGCGCGCCAGACAGTGTTCGCCCAGATCCGCCAGGGGCTGATGACCGATCCGGGCCGCCTCGTCGGCCAGCCGCAGCGCAGCCGCTTCCAGCGCCGCCGCATCCTGCCGGGCCTGCGCGATCAGCAGGGCCACCCACAGCAGCGGCAGCTCGGTGTTCTCAGGCTCAAGATTCGTGGCGAGATTCGTGGTGTCCGGGGCGCTCGCCTGCCGGGGCGGTGGGCTGCTGCGCAGCCGGGCCAGATGCTGGCGCGCGGCTTCCGGCTCGCCGTCCAGCACCCGCTGCAGCGCCTGCAGCCAGCCCAGGCGCCATGTGCTGGCCGCATCGGCGGGACAGGTTCCCGCCAGGGCGATCGCCTGCCGCACGGTGCTCGGCCGCGGCGCATCAGGGGCGACGCAATCGTCGAGAAGCTGGCGAGCCAGCGTGCGGCTGTCCTGAGGGTCCCGGCGCTCCAGTTCGTTCATTCATTCCCCATCTTGTGTCGTCCGCTCTGGATTCGGCAGAGTCCGGCCGCGTTCACGACCATTCGTGCCGCTGCCGGATGAAGGGAATTGAACCACAGCCGTCTCCGGCCCTCATGTCCGACCGGCTTACTTGGTCCCGAACATCCGGTCGCCGGCGTCGCCCAGGCCGGGCACGATGTAGCCGTGCTCGTTGAGCTGGCGGTCGATCGCCGCGGTGTAGACCGGCACGTCCGGATGGGCCTCGTGAAAATGCTTCAGGCCCTCCGGCGCCGCCAGCAGGCTGACGAAGCGGATCGAGCGCGGGCGGGTCTCCTTCAGCCGCTCGACCGCGGCCGCGGCCGAGTTGCCGGTGGCCAGCATCGGGTCGAGCACGATGGCGTCGCGCTCGTGCATGTCGCCGGGCATCTTGAAGTAGTACTCGACCGCGACCAGCGTCTTCGGGTCGCGGTACAGGCCGATGTGGCCGACGCGCGCGCCCGGCACCACCTCGAGCATGCCGTCGAGAAAGCCGCTGCCGGCGCGCATGACGACGACGAAGACGGTCTTGCGGCCCTCGATGACCGGGCTCTGCATCGTCTCGAGCGGCGTCTCGATCTCGATCATCCGCGTCGGCATGTCGCGGGTGACCTCGTAGGCCATCAGCATGCTGATCTCGCCGAGCAGGCGGCGGAAGCTGTTGGTCGAGCGGTCCTTCTGGCGCATCAGCGTCAGCTTGTGCTGCACCAGCGGGTGATCGACGACGTGGACCTGGCCGGCGCCGGCGGTGTTCATCGTGCTCATGCGGTTTCTCCTCGCGGGTTGCGGATCAGGTTGGGATCAGAAGACGGTGCCGTCGCTGTCGATGCGCAGCGGCGGCGCGCCGCCCGGGCGGCGCTCGGCGGCGATCTCGCGGCCGGCGGCCCAGCTGCCGCCCTCGAGCATGCACGCCAGCGGCAGCCGGTCCGCATCGACGCCCAGCTCGGCGCGCACCAGCGGCGCCAGATCGTCGAGCAGCGCCACCGTCAGCGCCCGCCACTCGATCACCCACGGATCGTCGACCGCCTTCGGCGCGGCGGCGAAGTCGGCCGCCCGCGGCACCAGCGCGCCGCCGTCGATCAGCAAGCCGCCGTTGCGGTACTCGGGCAGGCCGGTGAGCGCGTCCAGGCCCTCCACCGCGATGCCGGCCCACTCGAAGGGCTCCAGCAGCGAATAGGTCAGCCACTGCGACAGCTTGTGGAAGGGCACGCGCCCGGCGGCGGGCGCATCCGGCGCGCTGGCCTGGGGATGCGGCCAGACATCGCCGATCGGCCGCCCGTCCAGGCTCTGGCCCGAGGGCCAGATCGGCGCGAGCGACGCCAGCAGCTCGGCGAGCAGCTCGGCCGCCTGCAGCGTCGGCGCGGCGCTCGAGCGTTGGCGCGCGCGCGTGGCCAGCCGGTCGAACAGGCCGCCGGGGCGGCCGTCGTCGCCGAAGCGCTCGGGCTGCGCCGCCATCACCGCGCCGAGCCGGCGCAGCAGCGCCGCACGCCCCTCCAGGCCGACGAGCGGATTGTCCGGCCGGACCTGGAAGACGGCGGCCAGCCGCGTGGCGTCCATCCGGCCGAGCGCACGGGCGTCGACCCGGCAGGGCTCGTCCGGCCGCGACGAGAAGGCGCCGGCCGCGAAGGCGCGCAGCGTCGCCACCGCCAGCCCCTCCGAGCGCGCCAGCCGCTGGCCGGTCTCGGCCTCGTCGTAATGCCAGTCGGGGCCGGCGCCGGCATCGAGCAGCACGCTGATCAGCGCGAGGTCGATGCGCGCGCGCGCCAGGCCGGCGCTGCCGAACGGGCGCAGCAGTGCGTCGATCTCGTCCTTGCGATCGATGCCGCCAGCCTCGAAGTGGCGCCAGCGGCTGTGGTACGGGATCTGCAGGTCGGGGAATCGCCGGCGCGTCAGGGCGGCGATGCGCTGCGCGAGCGCCGGCAGCGCGCCGCGGTCGATGCGGAAATGCGCCGAATGACCGCTCTCCACCGCAGCGGCGATCGCATGGCAGCGCCGCCGCACGGTGGCCGGGTCGTTCAGCACCGCCAGCGGGTCGGGGCGATGGTGTTCACTCAAGGCCGCGCCCCTTCACGGCGGCCAGATCCGCCTCGTCCGGCACCTCGCCGGTGGTGAAGTAGCCGGCGGCGATCTTGGCCTGGATCTCGACCATCGCGTCGGCCGGCACCAGCTCGTCGGGGATCTTGATGCGCTCGACCACTTCGATGCCGCTGCCGGTGATGGCGTCGAACTTGTCGTTGCTCATCGACACCAGCCGGTGGATGCGGCGGATGCCCAGCCAGTGCAGCACGTCGGGCATCAACTCCTGGAAGCGCATGTCCTGCACGCCGGCGACGCATTCGGTGCGCAGGAAATACTTGTCGGCCGAGTCGCCGCCCACCTGGCGCTTGCGGGCGTTGTAGACGAGGAACTTGGTGACCTCGCCCAGCGCGCGGCCCTCCTTGCGGCTGTAGGCGATCAGGCCCACGCCGCCGCGCCCGCCGTGCTCGATTGCCTGCGCGCCCTCGATGCATTCCTCGATCGCGTGCGTCAGGTAGGGCCGGCAGGTGCAGATGTCCGAGCCGAACACGTCCGAGCCGTTGCACTCGTCGTGGATGCGCGCGGTCAGCGTCACCGACGGATCGGCCAGGTCGCGCACGTCGCCGAAGACGTAGAGCGTCTGCCCGCCGATCGGCGGCAGGAAGACCTCGATGTCGCTGCGGGTGACCAGCTCTGGGTACATGCCGCCGGTCTCCTCGAACAGCGCGCGGCGCAGCTCGGCCTCGCTGACCTTGAAGCGCCGGGCCACGCCGGGCAGCCACCAGACGGGCTCGACCGCGATCTTGGTCACCGCGGCCGAGCCGTCCTCCAGCAGGATGCGGCCGTCGGGCTTCAGGCGCTGGAAGGCCATGGCCTGGCGCACCTCGGGCAGGTGGATGTGCGCCTTGGTCACCGCGATGGTCGGGCGGATGTCCAGGCCGGCGGCGATCTGCTCGGCGAAGACCTCGGCGACCCGCGCGCCCCACGGGTCGATCGAGACGATGCGCTCGGGCTCGGACCACTGCGGGCAGGGGCCGATGGGGTCGGTCGGCGCGGTGTTGGTCAGGTCGGCGCGGTGGCCGCGCTCGAGGTTGCCGGCCGCCACCGCCAGCGCGCGGTAGACGCCGTAGCTGCCGCTGTGCGTGCCCACGACATTGCGCTGGTGGCGCGAGGTGGTCGTGCCGACCACCGGGCCGCGTGCGTGCGGATCGGCTTCGCCCCAGCGGATCGGCGGGGCCCCGGCCGCACCCTGGCCGGGATGGGAGGTGAGCCGGATGTGGCCGGCCGGGGAGGGGGAAGGGTCGCGGGCCATGGGGTTCCTCGGGTGTCAGTCGATGATCTGCAAGCCGCGTGCCCGCAGCTCGCCCAGCTGGCGCCAGTGCGGTGCCACCGCAGCGCGCAGCGCCTGCTCGGGCAGGTCGGCGCTGGCCGGCAGTCCGGACAGGGCGGCCAGCGCTGCCGGCGAGCCCGGACCGCCGTCCTCGTGCAGCAGCGCCTCGGTGGCGGCGCCCAGCGCGAGCAGCCGGCGCAGCATCGGCTCCAGCGGTGGGCGCTGCGTCGGTGGGCGCACCCGTTCGCGCACGAAGCTGACGACCGGCGCGGCCAGCCCCCAGCTGGCACACAGCACGCTGCCGTAGGCGGCATGTCCGATGCCCCAGGCACTGGTCTCGGCCGCATCCAGCGCGGCCGCGTCGGAGCCGAAGGCCTCGAGCATCGCTTCGTAGGCGGATCCCAGGTGCGCCAGCATCAGCGCCTGGCCGCTGCGCGCGAACAGGCCCGCGGTGTGCGCCTGCAGTGGATCGACGCCCAGCGCCGCGGCGCTGCGGCCCATCAGCAGGCCGCTCAGCCCGGCGGTGCGCCACAGCGCGTTCATGCGCGGCGAGGGCGGGAAAGCCGCCCGCAGCGCGCTGGCATAGCTGATCGCCACCACCTCCCGGGTGCCGAGATAGCGCAGCGCCTCGCCGACCGTCTCGACCCGCCGCAGCAGGCCGTACATCGCCGAGTTGACGGTGCGCACGACCGCCGCGGCCAGCGCCATGTCGGACTCGATCAGCGCGGCGATTTCCGGCAAGGCGCGCTCGTCATCGCGCATCAGGGTCTGCAGCTCCAGCAGGATACGCGGGCAGGCCGGCAGATCGGCCTGGAGGCTGCGCAACGGTGCGGGCAAGACCACGGTGCTTCTCCGATCCCCAAGACGGTGTTGAACAGGCCTTCAGCGTACGTCGGCTCACCCCGGTGGTGCATCTGGGGTGACCCGTGGCGGTGCACTTTCCAGGCAAGTCCGGCAATGCGGCGCGCTCCGGCAGGGTGATTCCCCCGTGTGCGCCGTCGTCACGAGCGTTCCAGGCCTTTGCGGTACCTCAATGAAAATTGATCGGCACGACTTTTGCCTTCGGATTGCCTTCGAAATCTGATTGAATTCGTGACACTTGTCGCGCTTTGTGGGGTGGGGACTCTGATGGACACAGCCGTGAAACAGGAGATGGCAGAAATGGCGGGCGTGAGCCGGGGCGCCGCGCAATGTCGTGCGCCGTCCAGAGGCTCGATCCGCTTCGACGAAGTGCTGGCGGCGGCGGTGCGGCTGGCGCGCTGGCGCATGGGCGCCTGCGTGAGCTACCGGCCTGAGGCGGACGAGTCGCCCGCCGAGGTGGCCGCGCGGCTGATCGGCAGCATGGCCCGGCTGTCCGAGCTGCCGGCAGAAGCCGCGCTGCTGGTGCAGCCGGCCGCGCTGGGTCAGGATGCGGTGCAGATGATGCGGCTGCTGGCGGCGGCCCGCTCGCGGGCGATGCCGGTCACGCTCGATCTGGTGGCGCCCGAGGCGACCGGCCGGCTGATCGATCAGCTGGCGATGCTGCGCGTGCATCACGACCGCCTGGGGTTGTCGCTGTCGGCCGATCGAGAGTCCAGCCTGCACGATGCCGATCGCGCCTGCGAGGCTGGCGTGCGGCTGCGGCTGGTGCATGAGCGCTGGGCCGACACCGGTGCGGCACGCCGTCAGTCGACCGAGGCCTTCGAGCGGCTGGTCGACCGCGTGGCCGGTCGCGCCGCGCAGGTCATGCTGGCCTGCCACGATCCGCAGACGCTGGATCGCAGCGTCGAGCAGCTGCGCCGCGCCGGCAGCGCGGTCACGCTGGAACTGCAGCCCGATCAGCCCCGCCAGGGTGTGCTGTGGGTGGCCCGCAGCCGCCAGGTGCCGGTGCGCAGCCTGCTGCACTACGGCCGGCCGGCTGCCCCGACGCGGCTGGGCACGCTGGCCCGTCAGCCCCGGGTGCTGTGGTGGTCGACGCTGAGCAGCGGCCTCAGCACGCTGCTGCCGGCCTGAGTCCCGCGGGCTGCGGCGGCCTCACGACCCCGGCGCGGCATCGTCCGTCAGCGGCCCGGTGTTCTCCAGGCTGTCACCCAGGCGCAGCTGCAGGCTTTCCGGGCGCGCAACCGGCACGGCCCGGGCCAGCGCCATCCAGACCGCGAAGGGCAGCCCGGCTTCCTGGGATGGCGCACGCATCGGCGCCGGGCGCAGCGTGTGCAGCAGGCCGCCGCGCATCTCGATGACGCCGCATTCGGCCGGAATCTCCTCGGCCCGGGCGATGCCTTCGGCGAGCACGTAGTACAGGCCGCCCGCCATGTCGAGGTAGGCCGCCCGCTTGGTCGGCTGGCGCAGGTCGGCCAGCAGGTCGGCCCGGCTGACCTTGATCTCGTGCACCAGCGGCTGCAGATAGGCCGCCACCGAGGTGTGCCGCACCGAGAAGACATCGGGCATCGCCAGCTGCCAGGTCCGGTCATCGGACGAGGGGCCGGTGTCGACCGAGGCGTCATGGGCCGACAGCTCCATCGGCACGGGCGCGCTGCCGCCGGACTCGCCCGGCACGCGGGCACGCAGCGTCAGGCCGCGCCAGGCGATGCGGCCTTCGCGGAGCATGGCCAGCGCGACCTGCTCGACCAGGGCCTCGTGCGCGCTGCGGGCGGCGCGGTTGCGCGCAGCGGAGTCGGCCAGCGCCTGGATGCCGGCATCGGTCACCCGGATGGTGCAGCGCCCGGCACTGTCGTGATGGCGCTCGAGCAGGCCGGCAGCCAGCAGCTCGGCCTCGAGCAGGTCCTGCGCCGGCCAGCCCGCCGAGCGCCAGACCTCGCGCAGGCGGCGGCGGTGCGCGCTGGTCAGACGGATCGGTGCGGAAGAACTCGGGACATCGGCGCTCATGCCCCCGAGCGTAACAAGATCGTGTTCCTCGTCACGGACAGCAAGCAGGCCGCCGAGGTCATTGCAGTTCACGGACAGATTCCTCCGGCCTTCAACGGCCGCCGGCGGGCGGGAAGGCGCGGTCCCGCGTCTGGAAGACGGCCTGGCACAGGGCGGCTGGCACGCTGTACTCGGTGATCTCGAGGCCGGACAGCTCGTCCGGCTGAGTGTCATACCAGGTCCAGCGCGCATCCTCGGCGTTGAGGGGCGTCGGTGCACGCGGGGCCGGCGCACGGGTCGAGACCGGCATCAGCCGGGTGCCCGGCAGTCGCCCCAGTTCGTTCAGCAGCAGTTCCAGCGCACCTCGAGCGGTCATCTCTTTCTCCCTGCGTGAATGAAGTCACGACGTTTCTGAATGACGTTTCTGATCTGTGACGATTGTTTCACTCAAGGCTTGCCTGCGTGCATCGCTCCAACAGATGAAGCGAGACACCCCGCCGCCTGCCGTCAACCCCCCAGGGCGTGCAGCGCCAGACCGATCAGGCCGCCCACCAGCGTGCCGTTGAGCCGGATGAACTGCAGGTCGCGGCCGATCGCCAGTTCCATCTCCTGCACCAGCTGCTCGTCATGCCAGCCGCGCACCGTGCGCGCGATGTGGGTGGCGGCCAGATCACGCAGCGCCGGCGCGCTCTGCTCCACCACCGTGCGCAGATGCGCCTGCAGCGCGGCGCGCAGCACCGCGTCGCTGCCCAGGGCCCGTCCCAGGCGCTGGACCACCAGCGTCATCTGCTCCTGCAGCCGCGACTGCGGCGAGGCCAGATCGGCCATCAGCCAGGCGCGCAGCTCGTCCCACAGGCCGCGTACATAGTCCTGCAGCACCGGCTCGTGCAGCCAGCGGTCCTTGGCTGCGTTGATGCGGGCGGCGAAGTCCGGATCCTGGCGCAGTCGCTCGACCAGCTCGGCGACGCTCTGGTCGAAGGCCAGCCGGCGCGGATGCTGCGGATCCTCGCAGACCTCGTGCACCCAGCGGGTCAGGCCGCGAGCGGTCGCCGAGGCCAGCCGGCGGCCGAACTCGTCGGTGTCGGCGACCAGGCCGATGGTGCGCAGCATCAGCGGATATTCCTGCCCGGCGATCTCCAGCAGCACCGAGGCCAGCGTGCGCTGCACCGGCTCGCTGTCGACCTGCTCGGCCAGCTGCAGCAGCGCCTGCTCGAAGAGCTGCTGGTGGCGGCCCTGCGCGGTCAGGGTGTCGAGCAGATCCCCGGCCGCATGCGACAGGTCGAGCCGCTCGAGCCGCTGCGTGACCGCGCCCTGCAGCAGGCCGCGCACCCGCGCATCGTCGATGCAGCCCAGCAGCACGCCGCTCAGGCCCTGCAGATGCGTCGCCAGCCGGCGTGCGTTGTCCTCGCGGGCCAGCCAGTCGCCCAGCCGCGCCAGCGGATCGAGCGCGTCCAGCCGGGCCAGCAGCGTCGGCGTGTCGAGAAAGCGGTCGCGCATGAAGACCGCGAACTGGTCGGCGAGCTGCGGCTTGCGCCGCGGCAGGATCGCGGTGTGCGGGAAGGGCAGGCCGAGCGGCCGCCGGAACAGCGCCACCACCGCGAACCAGTCGGCCAGCGCGCCGACCACCGCCGCCTCGGCAAACGCCGCCACCCAGCCCCAGGCACCGGCGCGGCCCTGCTGGTGCGCCAGCGCCAGCAGCCCGGCACACAGCGCCAGCGCCAGCAGCGCCAGCTGCTTCATGCGGCGCAATCGGGCGAGACGCTCCTCGACCGGCGGGACCGAGGGAACGGACGGCGGGGGAGTCAGGGCCGGATCGCTCATGCACCGATTGTGCTCGGCGGCGCATGACGCGGCGCTGTCGATCGGCAGAGGGCGCTCATTCGTGCGTATATCGCACCATCATCAGTGCAGTGTGCGAATGACGCACAAGCGCTGAACCCCATCGCTGCGCTTCCTAACCTTGACCGACATCAGATCCCGATGAACACCTCCGCCTCCCACCTTCCGCCGCTTCCCGAGACCGCCGTCATCGCCGAGCGCGACCTGCTGGGCGGTCTGGAAAAGGGCCTGCGCGTCATCGAGGCCTTCGACCAGGACCGACCGCGCCTGACGATCAGCGAGGTGGCGCTGCGCACCGGGCTCAGCCGCGCCGCCGTGCGCCGCTGCCTGCTGACGCTGGTGCATCTGGGCTACGCGCGCCAAGACGAGCGCCATTTCGCGCTGACACCGAAGGTGATGCGCCTGGGCCAGTCCTACATGCATTCGGCGAAGCTGCCGCGCGCGATCCAGCCGCAGCTCCAGCGCATCGCGATGGCGATGCAGGAGGCCGGCTCGGTCGGCGTGCTCGACGGCGACGACGTGATCGCGGTGGCGGCGGTGACCGCCGGCCGGGTGGTGTCGTCGACGCTGCAGCCGGGCACGCGCGTGCCGGCCTACTGCACCGCCAACGGCCGGGTGCTGACCGCCTGGCTGCCCGAGCCCGAGCGCGAGGCCTGGATCGCCCGCCAGACCATGCCCGCGCGCACCGTGCAGACCCTCACCGACCGCGACCGCCTGCGCGAGGAGCTCGCCCGCGTGCGCGCCCAGGGCCATGCGCTGGTCGATCAGGAGTTCGAGCCGGGCCTGCGCACCGTTGCCGTGCCGCTGCGCAACCGCCGCGGCGAGGTGGTGGCCTCGATGAACGTCAGCGTGCATGCCGCGCGCGTGTCCATTCCCGATCTGCTCGACCGCTGCCTGCCGATGCTGCTGCAGGCGCAGGAGCAGCTCAAGCCCTTGCTCTAGCTCTAGTTCTGGCTCTCGCCCCACACCCACCCCCGGAGACTTCCCCATGTCCATCCCTCGTCGCACCCAGGTCGTCATCGTCGGCGCCGGCCCGTCCGGCCTGCTGCTCGGCCAGCTGCTGCACAAGGCCGGCATCGACAACGTCGTGCTGGAGCAGCGCAGCCCCGACTACGTGCTCGGGCGCATCCGCGCCGGCGTGCTGGAGCAGGTCTGCGTCGACCTGCTCGACGAGGCGGGCGTGGGCGAGCGCATGCACCGCGAGGGCCTGGTGCACGACGGCATCGAGCTGGCCTTCGGCGGCCAGCGCCACCGCATCGACCTGAAGGCGCTGACCGGCGGCAAGACGGTGATGGTCTACGGTCAGACCGAGGTCACCCGCGACCTGATGGACGCGCGCCGCGCCGCCGGCCTGCCCACCGTCTACGAGGCGGCGGACGTGGCGGTGCATGACTTCGACACCACCGCGCCGCGCGTCAGCTTCCAGGTCGAGGGCGTGCGCCACGAGATCGCCTGCGACTTCATCGCCGGCTGCGACGGCTTCCACGGCGTGTGCCGTGCCAGCGTGCCGCCCGAGCGCATCCAGAACTTCGAGCGCGTCTACCCCTTCGGCTGGCTGGGCATCCTGGCCGACGTGCCGCCGGTGGCCGACGAGCTGATCTATTCCAACCATGAGCGGGGCTTCGCGCTGTGCTCGATGCGCAGCCGGACGCGCGTGCGCCATTACGTGCAGTGCTCGCTGCAGGACAAGGTCGAGGACTGGAGCGACGAGCGCTTCTGGGACGAGCTGCGCAGCCGCCTGGACCCGGCTGCCGCCGCCGCGCTGCAGACCGGCCCGTCGATCGAGAAGAGCATCGCGCCGCTGCGCAGCTTCGTGGCCGAGCCGATGCGCTTCGGCCGCCTGTTCCTCGCCGGTGACGCCGCGCACATCGTGCCGCCGACCGGCGCCAAGGGCCTGAACCTGGCGGCGGCCGACGTGCGCTATCTCAGCCGCGCCCTCATCGAGTTCTACGCCGACCACACCGAGGCCGGCATCGACGACTACTCGCGCAAGGCCCTGCGCCGCATCTGGAAGGCCGAGCGCTTCTCCTGGCACATGACCAGCCTGCTGCACAAGTTCCCCGCCGGCCCCGGCGACACCGGCGAGGTCGGCCACCGCATGCAGACCGCCGAGCTCGACTGGCTGGTGCACTCCACCGCCGGCATGACCGCGCTGGCCGAGAACTACGTCGGGCTGGCGTTCGAGGACTGAGCTTCGCGCCCAGCGGTGATGCGCCGGGCTGTGGCAGGATACCCCCCTGCCTACGCCTGACGCCATGACTGCTTCGCCTGCCGCCCCGCCATCGCCTTCAGCCGCCCGCGTGCTGGCCGAGCGCCTGTTCGGCGCCTGGGTGCGCATCGTCTCGCCGGCGACGCTCAAGGCCGATGCGCAGGCCGGCTTGCTGGGCGCGCTGCTGGTGCTGCCGCAGGGCATCGCCTTTGCGTCGCTGGCGGGGCTGCCGCCGCAGTACGGCCTGTACAGCGCGCTGGTGCCGACGGTGGTGGCGGCGCTGGCCGGCTCCAGCTGGCATGTGGTGTCCGGGCCGACCAATGCCAACTCGCTGGCGCTGGCGGCGATGCTGGCGCCGCTGGTGGCGGCCGGCTCGCCCGGCTACATCGAGCTGGCGCTGATGGTGACGATCATGGTCGGGGTGATCCAGACCGCGGTTGGCGCGCTGCGGCTGGGGCTGCTGGCGGACTTCATCTCGCCGGCGGCGCTGCTGGGCTTCACCAGCGGCGCGGCCTGCCTGATCGGCATCCATGCGCTGCGCGACCTGCTCGACGCCGGCGTGCCGCGCGGCCTGGGGCCGGGCGGCGTGCTGCTGCAGAGCGCGCAGCATCTGCCGCAGCTCAGCCCGGCCGCGCTGCTGACCGGGCTGTGTGCGCTCGGGGTGGCTGCGGCGCTGCGCCGGCTGCGGCCGCGCTGGCCCTTCATGCTGGTCGGGCTGGGCGCCGCCTCGGTGCTGGGCTGGCTGCTGCCGGCACTGCTGCCGGGCTGGCGTGAGGTGCGCATCCTCGGCCCGCTGCCCTCGCCGTGGCCGGCCTTCCATGTCCCGCAGGTCGAATGGTCACGCCTGCCCGAGCTGGTGGACAAGGCGCTGGCGCTGTCGATCATCGCGCTGGGCCAGTCGGTGTCGATCGCCAAGGCGGTGGCGGCGCGCTCGGGCCAGCGCATCGACACCAACCGCGAGTTCCTCGGCCAGGGCCTGTCGAACCTGGCCGGCGGCTTCTTCTCGTGCTACCTCAGCTGCGGCTCGCTGAACCGCTCGGTGCCCAATCTGGAGGCGGGTGCGCGCACGCCGCTGGCCGGCGTGGCCTCGGCGCTGTGGCTGCTGCTGCTGGTGGCGGTGTCGGCGCCGCTGCTGGCGCACATCCCGCAGGCGGCGATCGCCGGGCTGCTGATGCTGGTGGCGTGGACGCTGCTGGACCTGCCGCGCTGGCGTCGCCTGGCGCGCCTGGACCGCACCGATCTGGCGATCGCCGCCACCACGCTGGCGGCCACGCTGCTGCTGCGGCTGGAGATCGCCATCCTGATCGGCACCGGGCTGTCGCTGGTGGCCTATCTCTACCAGACCTCGCGCCCGGCGATGCGCACGATGGGCTTCGACAGCCGCCGCGCCGACCGCCGCTTCGTCGTGCGCGACGACACGCCCGGCGCGCTGCCGGAATGCCCGCAGCTGAAGCTGCTGCGCATGGAGGGCGAGATCTACTTCGGCGCCGCCACCCATGTCGCCGAGCACCTGCACGCGCTGCGCCAGAACCACCCCGGCCAGAAGCACCTGCTGGTGATGAGCAAGAGCATGAACTTTCTCGACCTCGCCGGCGTCGAGCTCTGGGAGACCGAGCTGCGCGAGCGCCGTGCCGCCGGCGGCGACCTGCATTTCCACCGCCCGCGCCCGCAGGTGATGGCGATCTGGCGCCGCACCGGCTTCCTGGAGCGGCTGGGGGCCGATCACGTCTTCCCGGACAAGCAGCAGGCGATCGCCCGCATCTTCCGACGGCTCGATCCGGCGGTCTGCGCGCGCTGTCAGGCGCGGGTGTTCCGCGAATGTCAGCCGGACGACCCTGGCGCGGCGATCTGATTCTTTCTCCCCCATTTCGCGGAGTTCAGGGTTTTCCAGAAGCCGCTAGAGTGCATGAAGCCGCGCCCGCCGGCGCTCTCCACCTCCTTTTCTGCGCGCGCCGCTTCTGGCGTGTGTTGCCCGCCGATGCCTTCTTCCGACTCCCGCCCGCTCCACGGCGTCCTGCTTGTCATTGCAGCGGTGGCGCTGTTCGCCTGCTTCGACACCGGCGTCAAGATCGCCAGCGCGCTGGCGCCGGTCGGGGTGGTGGTCTGGGCGCGCTATCTGTTCCAGGTCGGGGTCACCGCGGTGACGGTGCTGCCGCGCCGCGGCCGGGCGCTGCTGCGCACCGAGCGGCCGGGCCTGCAGCTGCTGCGCGGGCTGTGCCTGCTGTCGCTGAGCGTGCTGGCCTTCTTCAGCCTGCAGGTGATGCCGGTGGGCGAGTTCACCGCCATCGTCATGCTCACGCCGCTCCTGATCACGCTGCTGGCGGCGCTGACGCTGGGCGAGCGCATCTCTGCCTGGCGCTGGCTGCTGCTGGCCGGCGGCATGGCCGGCGCCTTGATCGTGATTCGTCCGAAGGGCGAGGCGCAGGATCTGGGCTGGGCGGCGCTGCTGCCGCTGGGGCTGGTGGTGTCGAACGCGCTGTTCCAGCTCATCACCAGCCGGCTGGCGCGCACCGAGGATCCGGCGACCACCCATTTCTACACCGGCCTGACCGGCGCGCTGCTGACCAGCGCGGCGCTGCCGTGGAGCTGGCAGCAGCTCTCGCCCACCACCTGGGCGCTGCTGGCGCTCTTGGGCGCGCTGAGTTCCTCCGGGCATTTCCTGCTGATCCTGGGTTACATGCGCGCCCGTGCGGCGACGCTGACGCCCTTCCTGTATTTCCAGATCGTCTTCGCGACGCTGGTGGGCTGGATCGGCTTCGGCCATGCGCCGGACGCGCTGACCCTGCTGGGCATCGCGATCATCACCGGCTGCGGCACGCTGGGCACCTGGCTGGCCAGCCGCGAGCCGGTGCCGACGCCGGCGCGCTGACGCGCCCTGGACTCAGGCGCCAGGCGTCGGGCGCGCTGCGCCCAGGCCGGGAAAGTGGCGTTGCAGCAGCGCCTGCCGGCACACCGCCGTCGGCCACAGGCAGGGCCACAGCAGCAGCGTGGCCACCCCGAGCACCAGTGCCGACAGCAGCGGGGGCGGCAGCGGCGGCTCGTGCAGCGGCTGCATTGCCCGGCGCATCCGGGCCTCCTGCATCGCATCGACGAGGAGCCGGTGCAGCGGGCCGACATGCAGCAGCAGCACCCCGATGCCGAGGTAGGCACTCATCAGCCAGGGCAGGGCATGGGGCATCGCGACAGGGCAGAGACGACCGGATCGGCCACCCCTGATGCTGTCACAGCCCTGGATCTGTCTGGTACCGCTCAGTTGCGGGGCTGTGGGTGCAGCACTTCCGGCCCGCCACGCTCCAGGCGCTCGACCGCCTCGGCGCGCCGTGCCAGCACCGCGCGCTGGTTGATGTAGCCCTTGTCGGTGATTTCGCCGGCGTCCACGCTGGGCGGCTCGTCGAGGATCAGCGCACGCGTCGGTGTCTGCGAGGAGCCACCGCCCTCGGCCTGCAGCGCGTGCAGGCCGGCGCGCAGGTGCGCCTCAAGCTCGGCCCGCGGCAGGGCCTTGGCCTGCGGCGTCGGGAAGACCAGCAGGCCGATCTCCTCGCGGCCGTGGCCGGTGACGACCACATCGGCCACATGCGGCGCCAGCGCGGTGACGGCGCGCACCCGCAGCGTGCCCACGCTCACCCAGGTGCCGCTCATCAGCTTGAAGTCCTCGGCCACGCGCCCGTCGAAGACGATGCCGCGCTCGGGCCGGGTCTCGTCGAGGAGCTTCGCGGCATCGCCGATGCAGTAGAAGCCGTCCGCGTCGAAGGCCTTGGCAGTGACCTCGGGCGCGTGGCGGTATTCGGAAAAGATGTTCGGGCCGCGCACGCGGATTTCCAGCTTGCCGCCGTTGGGCAGCAGCTTCAGCTCGACGCCCGGCAGCGGCAGGCCGATGCAGCCGGCGCGGTCGATGCGCCAGTGCACGCTCGTCACGGCCGGCGCCGTCTCGGTCGCGCCCCAGGACGAGGTGAACCACAGCGGCCGGTTGCGCACCTTGGCGACCACCGCGTCGAGCCGCGTCCACAGGCTTTGCGGCAGCGCGGCGCCGGCGTAGAACACGCCTTCGAGGTTCTCGATCACGTCGCGGGCCAGCGCCTCGTCCGCTTCGAGGTAGGGCAGCAGCATGTCGAAGCCGCGCGGCACGTTGAAGTGGAAGTTCGGCCGCACCTCGCGCAGGTTGGCCACCGTCTTCTCGATCAGACCCGGCACCGGGCGGCCCTCGTCCACCCACAGGCTGCCGCCGTGGGCGAGCACCATGTGGAAGTTGTGGTTGCCGCCGAAGGTGTGGCTCCAGGGCAGCCAGTCGAGCAGGCGCAGCTGGTGGCGCGTCAGGAAGGGCCAGGCCTGCGCGATCTGCTTCTGGTTGGCGCAGAGCATGCGGTGGCTGTTGACGACCACCTTGGGCACGCCGGTCGAGCCGGAGGTCAGCAGGTACTTGGCCGGCCACTCGGGGCGGATCGCGGCGAAGGCGGCCATCACGGCCGGGGACTCCTCGCGGTCGAGCAGTGACGCGAAGGACCGTGCGCCGTCGAAGGCCGCGGCGTTCTGGCTGAACACCACCGGCACAGCGCGTTTCCAGGCGCGCACCGGCGGGCCGTAGACGCCGGGATCGACGGCGTAGACCAGCGCGGGGTCGAGCGCGTCGAGGATGGCGTGGATCTTGGTGAAGTCCTGGGTCAGCCGGCAGTAGGCGCTCGACACCGTGCAGGCCACGCGGCCGAGGTGCATCGTCGCCAGGATCAGCAGCGCGTGGTCGACGCTGTTGTCCGACAGGATCACCACCGGCTTGTCGGCCGGCAGGTTCAGGTCGAGCTGCGCCTGGGCGAGCCGGCCGACCGCGTCGCGGGTCTGGCGGTAGGTGAGCTGGCGCCAGCCGCCGGTCGCATCCCGTTCGGCGAGGAAGACGGCGTCGGGCGTGGTCTGCGCCCAGTGCTCCAGCCACTCGCCGATGCAGCGCACGAAGGGCTGCAGCGCCTCGGGCGAGCGCAGGATGAAGCCGCCACCGGGCAGGTCTTCGCGCAGCACCCGCGGCGGGGCGAGGGCGGCAGCGTCGTCGAACAGCATCAGGTCCATGCCCTGTCTCCTTGCGCTCTTGTCTTTCGTTTCTTGTCGGGGCAGGCCTCAGACGCCGAGGTAACCCGCCAGCTCTGAACTGCCGCGCAGTCCCTCGGAAGGCCCCTCCAGCACGATGCGCCCCTTCTGCATCACCACCAGCCGATCCGACTCGTTGCAGACCTTGCGGTAGTCGCGGTCGACGATCAGCGTGGCGATGCCGGTGCGGCGGATGCTGGCGATGACGCGCCAGATCTCGGCGACGATCAGCGGCGCCAGGCCCTCGGTGGCCTCGTCGAGAATGATCGCGTCGGGGTTGGTCATCAGCGCGCGGCCGATCGAGAGCATCTGCTGCTCGCCCCCCGACAACTGGCTGCCCAGATTCGTCAGCCGCTCCGACAGGCGCGGGAAGGTCTCCATCACCCGCTCGTAGGTCCAGTCCTTCTGGCCGGACGTGCCGGCGCGTGCCGCCATCACGAGGTTCTCGCGCACGGTCAGCGTCGGGAAGATGCCGCGGCCCTCTGGGACATAGGCGACCCCGAGCTGCGCCACCTGGTGCGGCAGGCCTTTGGACAGATCCTTGCCGGCGACGTGGATGTGCCCCTCGCGCTGGCGCACATGGCCCAGCAGCGTGCGGATCAGCGTGGACTTGCCCATGCCGTTGCGTCCGAGCAGGCCGACGGTCTCGCCCTTCGCGAGCTTGAAGTCCAGGCCGTGCAGGATGTGGCTGCTGCCGTACCAGGCCTGCACGCCCTGCGCGTCGATGATCAGTGGTGCCGACATTCAATGGCCTCCCAGGTAAGCGGCCTGCACGTCGCGGTTGGTGCGGACCTCGTCGGGCGTGCCGGTGGCGATCACCGCGCCGTTGACCATCACGGTGATGCGGTCGGCGACCGCGAACACCGCGTCCATGTCGTGCTCGACCAGCAGGATCGCGTGGCCGGTCTTCAGCTCGCGCAGCAGGTCGAGCATGCGGTGCGACTCCTCCGGTCCCATGCCCGCCAGCGGCTCGTCGAGCAGCAGCACCCGCGGCTCGGTCGCCAGGCACATCGCGATCTCCAGCTGGCGCTTCTGGCCGTGCGACAGGCTGGCCGCCGTGCGCTGCGCGAAGGCGCCCAGGCCGGCGCGATCGATCGCCGCCTTCGCCCGAGCGGTGCTGGTGCGGCACGCCTGCGCCGACTCCCACCACGCAAACGGCCGCTGCACGCGGGCCTGCGCGGCGAGCCGGCAGTTCTCCGCCACCGTCAGCGGCAGGAAGATGTTGTTGCGCTGGTAGCTGCGGCCGATGCCGGCGTGGGCGAGCTTCGGCTGCGGCCAGTGCGTCACGTCCTGACCGCCCAGCCGCACTTCGCCGCTCGACGGCGGCAGCTCCCCCGACAGCAGGTTGATCAGCGTGGACTTGCCCGCGCCGTTGGTGCCGATGACGGCGTGGATCTCGCCCTCGTGCAGCGCGACCGACACGTCGCTCACCGCGACCAGCGCGCCGAAGCGGCGGGTCAGCTTGCGGGCCTCGAACAATGCGGTGCTCATGCCGCCTCCTTGCGCTGCGAGGAGGGCAGCCGTGCCCACAGCCCGGCCAGCCCCTGCGGCAGCAGCGCCACCGCGACGATGATGAAGCTGCCGAACAGCAGCTGCCAGTGCTTGGTCAGCGACGAGAACCACTCCGACAGCAGCACAAACGCGAAGGCGCCGGCCACCGCCCCGCCCAGGCTGCCGAGGCCACCGAGGATGATCATCACCAGCGCGTTGCCGCTGTAGTGCCAGGACAGGATCTCGGGCGTGACGAAGCCGTACTGCGCCGCGTAGAGAAAGCCGCCCAGCCCGGCCAGCATCCCCGCGACGACGAAGCTCGCGAGCTTGTAGAGCAGCGTCGAGTAGCCGGCGGCGCGCATGCGCTGCTCGTTGTGCTTGATGCCGATCAGCGCGTGCCCGAAGCGCGAGCGCAGCACCAGCGTCAGCACCCCCAGCGTCAGCACCAGCGCGCCCAGCACGAACCAGTAGAAGCTGTTGGCCTGCTCCAGGTCGATCCACTGCCAGCCGCCGATCGCCAGCGCGGGCTTGAAGTAGACATAGGCGCCGTCGCTGCCCCCGGCGATCTTGGTGTCGTGGAAGACGAAGTAGACGAGCTGCCCGAAGGCCAGCGTCACCATGATGAAGTAGATGCCCTGCGTGCGCATCACCAGCGCGCCGATGACCAGCGCGAGCAGTCCCGCGCCGCCGACCGCCGCCGCCAGCATCAGCCAGCCGTTGCCGGCCTCCGACATCGGCGCCAGCATCGCCACCGCGTAGGCGCCGAAGCCGAAGAAGGCCGCGTGGCCCAGGCTCACCAGCCCGGTGTAGCCGACCAGCAGCTGCAGACTGGCGGCGAAGATCGCCATGATCATCACCTTGGCCAGCAGCTCGGTGTGGAACTTGCCGCCGATCGGCTCGGGCAGCAGCGGGAACACCGCCAGCAGCGCGAAGGCGAGTACCCAGGCGGCCACGGACAGCGAAGAAAGAGATTTGCTGGAAGTCATCGCCGGATCACCCCGCCTTGAACAGACCGGCCGGGCGCCACAGCAGGATGGCCGCCATCAGCACATAGACCAGCGCGCCGGCGCCTTCCTGCCAGAGCACCTTGCCGAAGGTGTCGACGAAGCCGATCAGCAGCGCCGCCACCAGCGCGCCCTTGATCGAGCCGATGCCGCCGATCACCACCACCACGAAGCAGATGATCAGCACCTGCCCGCCCATGCCCGGATAGACCGAGGACATCGGCGCGGCGATCATCCCGGCGAATACCGCCAGCGCCACCCCGACCGCGAACACCACGCGGTACAGCAGCGTGATGTTGATGCCCAGCGACTGCACCATCTCGCGGTTGGTGGCGCCTGCCCGCACCATCATCCCCAGGCGCGTCTTGCTGATCAGCCCGTACATGCCGAGCGCCAGCAGCAGGCACAGCCCCGAGACGAACAGCCGGTAGACCGGGTAGGTCATGCCGTTGCCGATCGGGATCGTGCCGGCGAGCCAGTCGGGCACGGTCACGCCGTGCACGTCGTCGCCGACCAGGAGGCTGCGCAGCTCCTCGAAGACCAGGATCAGGCCGTAGGTCATCAGCACCTGCTGCAGGTGCTCCCGGTCATAGAGGTAGCTGAAGAACACCCACTCCAGCAGGTAGCCGAAGGCCACCGCCAGCAGGGTGCCGACCAGCAGGGCCAGCGGCAGGCTGCCGAGCAGCGAGCTCAAGCTGAACGCCAGGTAGGCGCCGATCATGTAGAAGCTGCCGTGGGCGAGGTTGATGACGCCCATGATCCCGAAGATCAGCGTCAGCCCTGAGGCCACCAGGAACAGCAGCAGGCCGTACTGCACGCTGTTGAGGCACTGGATGAGGAAAGTGGTGAGGTCCATGGGGGACGTGCGTGCGGTGCATGGGTCCCCGCCTGCGCGGGGATGACGCCCAGTCCTTCTCCGTCATCCCCGCGCAGGCGGGGATCCACGACGAGGACCGGACAAGGACTCAGAGCCGGCAGCCGCGCGCCGGGTCCGCCAGACCCTTCACCGCGATGCCCACGTTCTTGTTCACCTTGCCGCTGACCTCGCGCAGGTAGATGTCCTGCACCGGGTTGTGCGCCCGGCTGAGCGTGAAGGCGCCGCGCGGGCTGTCGATCTTCGCGCTCTCGATGGCCTTGACCAGCGCGTCGCGCTGCTTCATGTCGCCCTTGACCGCGTTGACGCCGGCCGCCAGCATCTGCGCCGCGTCGTAGCCCTGCACCGCGTAGACATCGGGCTGCAGCTTGTAGGCCTTGGCGTACTGCAGCCGGAAGGCCTTGTCCTTCGGGTTCGTCAGGTCGTCGGCGTAGTGCAGCGTCGTCAGCAGGCCCTGCGCGGCTGCGCCCTGCGCTTCCAGCGTGCCGTCGGTCAGGAAGCCCGCGCCGATCAGCTTGACGCTGCTGCCCAGCCCGGCCGCCGCCCAGTCCTTGACGAACTTCACCGCGCCACCGCCGGCGAAGAACACATAGACGGCATCGGGCTTGAGCGCGGCCACCTCGGTCAGCAGCGCCTGGAACTCGACATTCGGGAAGGGCAGGTTCAGCTCCTTGACCACCTTGCCGCCGCCGGTCTCGAAGCCTTCCTTGAAGCCGCGCACCGATTCGTCGCCGGCCGCGTACTTCCAGGTCAGCGTCACCGCGGTCTTGATCTTCCGGTCGGCGGCGACCTTGCCCATCGCGAAGCCGGGCTGCCAGTTCGAGAACGAGGAGCGGAAGATGTTGGGCGCGCACAGCGGGCCGGTGATCGCGTCCGCGCCGGCGTTGGGCACGATCAGCAGCGTGTTGTTGTCCTTGGCGACCTTGGCCATCGCCATCGCCACGCCCGAGTGGACGGTGCCGATCATCACGTCGACGTTGTCGCGCTTGACCAGCTTGTTGGCGTTGTCCGAGGCCTTGGCCGGATCGGACTCGTCATCGACCTTCACGAACTCGACGGTCTTGCCGGCGAGCTTGCCGCCCTGCTCGTCGATGTACTGGCGAAAGCCGTTCTCGATGGCGGTGCCCAGCGCCGCGAAGGTGCCGGTGTAGGGCAGCATGAAGCCGACCTTGATCTTGTCCTGCGCGCTGGCTGGAGCGGCGGCGGCCGCCAGCAGCGCGCTGCCGAGCAGGGTGCGGGCCAGGAGGGAAGGGCGGATGCGCATGGCGTGTCTCCTCGTTGTCGTCGGGTCAGTCTTCGGGGCGTCGGTCGTCGTGACGCTGCAGGAACGCGCGGGTGGCCTCGATCAGGGCCTGCGGCTGGTCGCGGTGCGGGCTGTGGCCGCAGGCGGCCAGCTTCAGCAGCTCGGTGGGCTGCTGCGGGCGCAGCGCGGCGATGCGCTCGATCTGGGCCATCGTTCCGTACTCGTCGTCCTCGCCCTGCACCGCCAGCACCGGGCCGGTGATGCGGGCGACCTCGGTCTCGAGGTTCCAGTCGCGGAAGGCCGGGTCGAGCCAGATGTCGTTCCAGCCGAAGAAGGCCGAGTCGGGGTCGGCGTGGTGGCGCGCCAGCCGCGCGCGCAGGTCGGTGGTCGTGTAGGCGACGCGCGCCTGGCGGATGCTCTCGACCGTCAGGTCCTCGACGAAGAGGTGCGGCGCGGCCACCACCAGCGCGGCGACCCGCTCGGGGTACGCGGCTGCATGCAGCAGCGCGATCGAGCCGCCGTCGCTGTGGCCGAACAGCACGCAGGGCCCGGCCACGCCCAGCGCGTCGAGCAGCGCCGGCAGCAGCTCGCGCGCCTGGCGGTGCATGAAGTCGGGCGACCAGCGCTTGTCGGGCGGGCGCGGCGTCGAGCGGCCGTAGCCCGGGCGCGAGTACACCCAGCCGGCGCGGCCCAGCGCGGCGCACAGCCGCGCGGGAAAGTCCCGCCACAGCGACAGCGAGCCCAGGCCCTCGTGCAGGAAGACCAGCGGCGCGCGGGCCGGCGCCCCGGCCGGCGCGTCGATGCGCGCCCACTCGATCTGCACCGGCCGGCCGGCCGGCGTGAGCGTGACGAATCCGGTGGCGTCCATGGCGGGGCGTCCGGTCTCAGGCGGTTTGGGCCTGCGCCCGCTCGCGCTCGCGCAGCCGGAAGCGCTGGATCTTGCCGGTGGCGGTCTTGGGCAGCTCGTCGACGAACTCGATCTGGCGCGGGTACTTGTAGGGCGCGAGCCGGTCCTTGACGAAGGCCTTCAGCTCGGCCTCGGTGGCGCCGCCGGGCTCCTTCAGGATCACGAAGGCCTTGGTCTTGGTCAGGCCCTCGGCGTCCTCCACGCCGATGACCGCCGCCTCCAGCACCGCCGGGTGCTGCACCAGCGTCGCCTCGACCTCGAAGGGGCTGACGTAGATGCCGCTGACCTTGAGCATGTCGTCGGAGCGGCCGCCGTAGGTGTAGGTGCCGTCCGGGTTGCGGACGTACTTGTCGCCGCTCTTGGTCCAGCCGCCCTGGAAGGTCTCGCGGGTCTTCTCGCGGTTGCCCCAGTACATCATCGCGGCGCTCGGGCCCTGGATGTAGAGGTCGCCTGGCTCGCCCTCGGGCACCGCGCGGCCGTCGTCGCCGCGCAGCTCGACCCGGTAGCCCGGCACCGGCCGGCCGGTGGTGCCGTAGCGCACGTCGCCGGGGCGGTTGCTCAGGAAGATGTGCAGCATCTCGGTCGAGCCGATGCCGTCGACGATGTCGACGCCGAAGCGCGCCCTGAAGCGCTCGCCCAGCTCGGCCGGCAGCGCCTCGCCCGCCGACGAGGCCAGGCGCAGCGCCACCGCCTCGCGCGCCGGCAGCTTCGGGTGCGCCAGCATGCCGGCGTAGCCGGTGGGCGCGCCGAAGAACACGGTCGGTCGGGTCTCGCCCACGCCGCCGAGCCAGCGGTGGAACACCGCCTCGGGCGTCGGCCGCTCGGCCATCAGGATCGTCGTCGCGCCCACGCTGAGCGGGAAGCTCAGGCCGTTGCCCAGCCCGTAGGCGAAGAAGAGCTTGGCGGCGGAGAAGCACACATCGTCCTCGCGCAGGCCCAGCACTGCGCGGCCGTAGAGCTCGGCGGTCCAGTAGGGGTTGCCGTGCGAATGCACCGTGCCCTTGGGCCGGCCGGTCGAGCCGGAGGAATAGAGCCAGAAGCCGGGCGCGTCCGGTCCGGTGGCTGCAGCCTTCTGCGCCGGCGCGTGCGCGGCCAGGAAGGCCTCGAGCTCGACCTCGGACGGATGCAGCGGCGCCACCGGCCGCGACACGATCACCTTGCCCACCTCGTGGTCGGACTTCACCAGCGCGGCGTTGAGCGTGGGCAGCAGCGCGCCCGACACCAGCACCGCCTGCGCCCGCGAGTGCTCCAGCATGTAGGCGTAGTCGTCGGCGGTCAGCAGCGTGTTGACCGCCACCGGCACGATGCCGGCGTGCATCGCACCCAGGAAGCTCACCGGCCAGTCGTTGACGTCCTGCATCAGCAGCAGCACGCGTTCTTCCCGCTTGATGCCCAGCCCGCGCAGGCCGGCGGCCAGGCGGCGCACCCGCTCGTCGAGCGCGCGGAAGGTGAGCGTACCCAGGTCGTCGATGAAGGCCGCCTTGTCCGGCCGGCCGACGTTGAGCGCGAGCAGGTGCTGCGCGAAGTTGAAGTCCGCGCCCGGCGTGGGAACGTCGAGGTCCTGCGGCGTGGTGTCGGGGGTGTCGCTCATGGCGTGTCTCCTGGATCTTCTCGGGGCGGCTCAGGCGGCCGGCGTCAGGCGCGACAGCACGGCCGGCGCGGCCTGCACCGCCGCGCGCCGGTGATGGAAGTTCAGCGCGCGCAGCCCGCCGAGTTCCTCGCCGCCGCCGGCGCGGCCCGGGCCGCCGTGCAGCGACTGCGGCATGACGTTGCCGTGGCCGGTGTGCAGCGCGGCCACCGCCGGCGTCACCACATGCACGCGGCCGTGCAGCGCCGCCAGGTCGAGCGCGGTGGCGGCCAGCGCGTCGGCCGCCGTGTCGTCGTCCTCGCCGTAGAGCGAGCACGCCAGCGAGCCTTCGCCGCGGGCGACCAGCGCTCGCGCGTGGTCCAGATCGCGGTAGGGCATCAGCGTCGCCACCGGGCCGAAGACCTCGGTGACGTGCAGCAGGCCGTGCGCGTCCGGGTCACGCGTGCCCAGCAGCACCGGTGCGACGCAGGCGGCCACGGCCGGATCGGCGTCGATGAGCGCCGCACCGCGACCGTCGTGCAGCGTCTCGGCCACGCTCTGGAGCTGCGCGATGCCGGCCTGCACCGCCTCGAACTGCGCGCGGCTCACCAGCGCGCCCATGCGCACCGAGGCGTTGCGCGGGTTGCCCACGGTGACCTTGGCCAGCCGCGCGCCGATCGCCTCGGCCGCCGCGCCGTAGAGCGCCTCGGGCACCAGCACGCGGCGGATCGCGGTGCATTTCTGGCCCGACTTCTGCGTCATCTCGCGGGCGACCTCCTTGACCAGCAGCTCGAAGCTGGCGCTGCCCGGCGTGGCGCCCGGCATCAAGAGGCCTGAGTTGACGCTGTCGGCCTCGATGTTGACCCGCACCGAGCGCTCGGCCACCGCGGGATGGCGGCGCAGCAGCGCGGCGGTGTCGGCCGAGCCGGTGAAGCTCAGCAGGTCGAAGGGCTGCAGCGCATCGAGCAGCCCGGCCGAGCTGCCGCAGACCACGTTGAGCGCGCCGGCGGGCAGCACGCCGGCCTCGATCACGTCCTGCACCATGCGCTGCGTCAGCCAGGCGGTCGCGGTGGCGGGCTTGACCACCACCGGCACGCCCGAGAGCAGCGCGGGCGCGGCCTTCTCCCACAGGCCCCAGCTGGGGAAGTTGAAGGCGTTGATGCACAGCGCCAGCCCGCGGGTGGGCACCTGCACATGGCGGCTGCCGAAGGCGCCGCCCTTGGCCAGCGGTGCGATGTCGCCGTCGGCCAGCACGCGGGCGTCGCCCAGCGTCTCGCCGAGCTTGGCGTAGACGCCGACGGTGTAGATCGCGCCGTCGATGTCCACCGCGGAGTCGTTCTTCACCGTGCCCGAATTGGCGGTCGAGATGGCGTCGTAGGCGTCGCGGTTCGCCTGAAGCACCGCGACGATGGCCTTGAGCAGGCCGGCGCGCTCGCGGTAGCTCATGGCCCGCAGCGCCGCGCCGCCCTGGGCGCGCACCCGCTCGAAGTGGGCGGGCAGGTTCAGGCCGGTCGAGTCCACGCGCACCAGCGCGTCGCCCAGCACCGGGTCGTGCAGCGTCGTGCCGGCGCCGGTGCCGGCGATCCACTGGCCGCCGAGGTGGTTCAGGAGCAGTTCGGTCATGGCGGTGCGGCTCAGGCGCCGGTGAATTCGATCGCGCCTTGCGGCAGCAGGTAGAGCACGAAGGCGCGCCCGCCCGCGACGGTGGGACGGTGCGCCGAGCCGGGCCCGTAGACGCACCAGCCCGCGCCGCGGCCGTCGAAGGTGGCACCGGCGTCGACCGGCACGATCAGGTCGATCTCGCCGTGCGGATGGCGGTGGTGCGGGCCGACGATGTCGCTCATGTCCACCACGTCGACCGAGCAGCCGGCCAGGTCGTCGGCCGCCTTGAAGATACGGCCGTAGCGGATGCCGCCGCCCTCGCGCGGGCACAGCCAGCCCTCGGCCACGCCGGTGCGGATGGCCTCGGCCAGGCGGGAGAAGGTGGGGGAATCTGCACCATGGTGCAGGTTCAGCCAGGCATCGAGCGTGTCGTCGAGCGGCCGGCCGGCCAGCTCGGCAGCCAGTTCGCTCAAGGCGGCCCGGAAGGAGGCTTGTGACATGATGGATTGGCGGCTTCAGTGGGATGCACTATTGTGCGTTCTGGAAAACGATAGTTATCACCCTGATCCGTGTCAAGCAATATAGTGCATACATGGTGTTTCCCCTAGGCGCGATGCAGACCTCCCGCAGCCCCGACTCCGGCCGCTCCGATGCCGGCCCCGCCCTTGCCGCCAACGAGGCTGGCGAGGCCAAGAACCCCTTCCTGGTCGCGCTGGGCGAGCGGGTGCGAGAGCTGCGCGCCCGGCGCGGTCTGACGCGCAAGGCGGTGGCGCAGATGTCGGAGGTGTCCGAGCGCCATCTGGCCAACCTCGAGTACGGCATCGGCAACGCCTCGATCCTGGTGCTGCAGCAGGTGGCGGGCGCCTTGCAGTGCTCGCTGGCCGAGCTGATCGGCGACATGACCACCGCCTCGCCGGAATGGCTGATGCTGCGCGAGCTGCTCGAGCACCGCAGCGAGGCCGACCTGCGCCGCGCGCGCGAGGCGCTGGTGCGGCTGTTCGACGGCGCCGCGGCGGCGCCTGCGCAGCGCAGCCGCTGCATCGCGCTGATCGGCCTGCGCGGCGCGGGCAAGTCCACGCTTGGGCAGATGCTGGCCGACGACCTCGGCTATCCCTTCATCGAGCTCAGCCGCCAGATCGAGGCCTTCGCCGGCTGCAGCATCAGCGAGATCCACAACCTCTACGGCACCAACGCCTACCGCCGCTACGAGCGGCGCGCGCTGGAGGAGGCGATCCAGATCTATCCGGAGGCGGTCATCGCCACGCCGGGCGGGCTGGTGTCGGACGCGGCCAACTTCAACCTGCTGCTGAACCACTGCACCACCGTGTGGCTGCAGGCCACGCCCGAGGACCACATGAGCCGGGTCGCCGCCCAGGGTGACCTGCGCCCGATGGCGGCCAGCCGCGAGGCGATGGACGACCTGCGCCGCATCCTCGCCGGCCGCTCCGCCTTCTACGAGAAGGCCGACCTCACGCTCGACACCAGCGCCCAGGACCTGGCAGCGACCTTCGCGCTGCTGCAGGCGCGGGTGATGCAGGTGCTGGATCAGCCTGTGGCGTGACAGGCGGGCCCCCGCCTGCGCGGGGGTGACGCGGAGCTGAGCGCCGTCAGCGATCGCGCTGGCGCCCCCGGACTTTCCCTGATTTCTGGCGTCATCTCCGGAACATGCACCGGATTGCATTTGCGTCGCCCGATGACACGCACTATGATGCATTAATCCGATCACCGAATGCACGATCGTGCGTCCCGCCAGGAGACTCCGATGACCCAGAACGCTGTTGCCACGGCCCCCGCTGCCGTCGACTACCAGACCCATCCGTCGCGCTACCGTCACTGGAAGCTGTCGTTCGAGGGCGCGGTCGCGACCCTGTCGGCCGACTTCGACGAGAACGCTGGCCTGCGTCCCGGCTACAAGCTCAAGCTCAACAGCTACGACCTGGGCGTCGACATCGAGCTCAACGACGCGGTGCAGCGCATCCGCTTCGAGCACCCCGAGGTGCGCACGGTGATCGTCACCAGCGCGAAGGAGAAGGTGTTCTGCTCGGGCGCCAACATCTTCATGCTGGGCGTCTCCAGCCACGCCTGGAAGGTCAACTTCTGCAAGTTCACCAACGAGACCCGCAACGGTCTCGAGGACTCGTCGAAGCATTCGGGCCTGAAGTTCCTGGCCGCCGTGAACGGTGCCTGCGCCGGCGGCGGCTATGAGCTCGCGCTGGCCTGCGACGAGATCATCCTGGTCGACGACCGCTCCTCGGCGGTGTCGCTGCCGGAGGTGCCGCTGCTGGGCGTGCTGCCGGGCACCGGCGGCCTGACCCGCGTGACCGACAAGCGCCGCGTGCGCCACGACCTGGCCGACATCTTCTGCACCACCAACGAGGGCGTGCGCGGCCAGAAGGCCAAGGACTGGCGCCTGGTCGACGACATCGCCAAGCCGGCGCAGTTCGCCGCCCGGGTGCAGGAGCGCGCGCTGCAGCTCGCCGCGCAGAGCGATCGTCCGGCCGATGCCCGCGGCGTCGAGCTGACCCCGCTGGACCGCACGGTCGAGGCCGACGTGCTGCGCTACAGCCACGTCACTGTCGAGATCGACCGCGCCCGCCGCGTCGCCACCTGGACGGTGAAGGCCCCGAGCGGCGCGCAGCCGACGGACATCGCCGGCATCGAGGCCGCCGGTTCGGCCTGGTATCCGCTGGTGCTGGCCCGCGAGCTGGAGGACGCCATCCTGTCGATGCGCACCAACGAGCTGGAGATCGGCACCTGGCTGATGAAGACCGCGGGCGACGCGGCGGCGGTGCAGGCGATGGACGCCACGCTGCTGGCGCACCAGAACCACTGGTTCGTGCGCGAGACGACCGGTCTGCTGCGCCGCACGCTCAGCCGGCTGGATGTCTCCTCGCGCAGCCTGTTCGCGCTGATCGAGGCCGGTTCCTGCTTCGCCGGCACCTTCCTGGAGCTGGCGCTGGCCTGCGACCGCAGCTACCACCTGGCGCTGCCCGACGACGAGGCCGCCGCGCCGAAGATCACCGTCGGCGAGGTCAACTTCGGCCTTTATCCGATGGCCACCGACCAGAGCCGCCTGGAGCGTCGCTTCTACGGCGAGGACGCGCCGATGGCGGCTGCGCGCGCCGCGATCGGCCAGCCGCTCGACGCCGACGCGGCCTTCGCCATCGGCCTGGTGACCTCCAACCCGGACGACATCGACTGGGCTGACGAGACCCGCATCGCCATCGAGGAGCGGGTGGCGATGAGCCCGGACGCGCTGACCGGCATGGAGGCCAACCTGCGCTTCAACGGCGTCGAGAACATGGTCACCCGCGTCTTCGGCCGTCTCACCGCCTGGCAGAACTGGATCTTCCAGCGCCCCAACGCCGTGGGCGAAAAGGGCGCGCTGAAGGTCTACGGCAAGGGCGACAAGGCCGCCTTCGACTGGAACCGCGTCTGAATCAGTCCTTCCCCTCCGTCATTCCCGCGAAAGCGGGAAGCCCCCCCGTCACCGTCGTCACCGTCGTCTGCCCCTCGTGGGTTCCCGCTTTCGCGGGAATGACGGCAGCCCAGGAGTCCTGACATGAGCAGCATCAACTACAGCGAGAAGATCCCCAACAACGTCAACCTCGCCGAGGACCGCACGCTCAAGCGCGCGCTCGAGCAGTGGCAGCCGAACTTCCTCGGCTGGTGGGACGACATGGGCCCGGACGGCTCGCAGGACTTCGACGTCTACCTGCGCACCGCCGTCAGCGTGGACCCGCAGGGCTGGGCGCAGTTCGGCCACGTCAAGATGCCCGACTACCGCTGGGGCATCTTCCTGAACCCGGCCGAGGAGGGGCGCAAGATCCACTTCGGCGACCACAAGGGCGAGGACGCCTGGCAGGACGTGCCTGGCGAATACCGCGCCAACCTGCGCCGCATCATCGTGACCCAGGGCGACACCGAGCCGGCCTCGGTCGAGCAGCAGCGCCACCTCGGCCTGACCGCGCCGAGCCAGTACGACCTGCGCAACCTCTTCCAGGTCAACGTCGAGGAGGGCCGTCACCTCTGGGCGATGGTCTACCTGCTGCACAAGTACTTCGGCCGCGACGGCCGCGAGGAAGGCGAGGCGCTGCTGGAGCGCCGCTCGGGCCAGAAGGACAACCCGCGCATCCTGGAAGCCTTCAACGAAGAGACGCCGGACTGGCTGTCGTTCTTCATGTTCACCTACTTCACCGACCGCGACGGCAAGTTCCAGCTCTGCGCGCTGGCCGAGTCGAGCTTCGATCCGCTGGCGCGCACGACCAAGTTCATGCTGACGGAAGAGGCGCACCACATGTTCGTCGGCGAGTCGGGCGTGAGCCGCGTCATCAACCGCACCTGCCAGGTGATGAACGAGCTGAAGACCGATGACCCGAAGAAGCTGCGCGAGGCCGGCGTCATCGATCTGCCGACGCTGCAGCGCTACCTGAACTTCCACTTCTCGGTGACGATCGACCTGTTCGGTGCCGACGAGTCGAGCAATGCCGCCACCTTCTACTCGACCGGCCTGAAGGGCCGCTATGAAGAAGGCAAGCGCATGGACGACCACCAGCTGCGCGGCCAGACCTACCGGGTGCTGAACGTGCAGAACGGCCAGCTCGTCGAGAAGGAGGTGCCGATGCTCAACGCGCTGAACGAAGTGCTGCGCGACGACTACATCAAGGACTCGATCGCTGGCGTCGAGCGCTGGAACAAGGTGATCGAGAAGGCCGGCATCCCGTTCCGGCTGAAGACGCCGCACAAGGCCTTCCACCGCAACATCGGCGCGCTCTCGGGCGCCAAGGTGTCGCCGGACGGCCGCGTTGTGTCCGAGGCCGAATGGAAGGCCCGTGTCGACGACTGGCTGCCCTCGGGCACCGATCGCGCCTTCGTCGCCAGCCTGATGGGCCGGGTCGTCGAGCCGGGCAAGTTCGCCAACTGGATCGCGCCGCCGGTCATCGGCATCAACCGCCAGCCGGTCGATTTCGAGTACGTGCGCTTCAACTGAACCGAGCTGGAGATCCGCCGTGGACATGGCCGACATCGCCGACCTGGCTGTCATCCGGCAGCACCTGATCGATCCCGAGATCTGCATCCGCTGCAACACCTGCGAGGCGACCTGCCCGGTGGGTGCGATCACGCACGACGACCGCAACTACGTCGTCGACGCGGGCAAGTGCAATCTCTGCATGGCCTGCGTGCCGCCGTGTCCGACCGGCTCGATCGACAACTGGCGGCTGATGCCGCGCGCCCGGGCCTATACGCCGGCCGAGCAGCTGCTGTGGGACGAGCTGCCCGCCGAGCTGACGCCCGAGCAGCTCGCCGAGTCCGGCGTGGCCGCCGGCGCCGCGCCCGAGGTCGAGCCGGTGGCGCCTGCACTGCCGGCCGCGGTCGACGGCGCCAGCGTCTTCAGCAGCGCGCAGTGGGGCGCGACCGTGCCGCCGTGGTCGGCCGCGCACGCCTACACCAATCTCTACGGCCCGAAGGCCGCCGCGAAGACGATCACCGCGACCGTCACCGGCAATGTGCGCGTCACCGCGGTCGGCCGCGACTACGACACCCACCACATCGTGCTGGACTTCGGCGCGATGCCGTTTCCGGTGCTGGAGGGCCAGTCGATCGGCATCGTCCCGCCCGGCGTCGATGCCCACGGCAAGCCGCACCATGCGCGCCAGTATTCGATCGCAAGCCCCCGCAACGGCGAGCGAGCCGGCTACAACAACCTGTCGCTGACCATCAAGCGCGTGCTGGAGGACCACCAGGGGCGCCCAGTGCGGGGCGTGGCCAGCAACTACATGTGCGACCTGCAGGTCGGTGACAAGGTGCAGGTGATCGGGCCCTTCGGCGCGAGCTTCCTGATGCCGAACCATCCGAAGTCGCACCTCGTCATGATCTGCACCGGCACGGGTTCCGCGCCGATGCGCGCGATGACCGAATGGCGCCGGCGCCTGCGTGCCAGCGGCAAGTTCGAGGGCGGCCGGCTGATGCTGTTCTTCGGCGCGCGCACGCCCGAGGAGCTGCCGTACTTCGGTCCGCTGCAGAACCTGCCGCGCGACTTCATCGACATCGAGCTGGCCTTCAGCCGCGTCGCCGGCCAGCCGCGCCGCTATGTGCAGGACGCGATGCGCGAGCGCGCCGCCGACCTGGCCGCGCTGCTGGCCGATCCGGACGCCTGCTTCTTCGTCTGCGGCCTGAAGGCGATGGAGGAGGGCGTGGTGCTGGCGCTGCGCGACATCGCCACCCAGGCCGGGCTGGACTGGGACACGGTGGGCGCCACGCTGAAGCGCGAGGGCCGGCTGCACCTCGAGACCTACTGAGCGGGTGTGCCAAGCCGGCGTTGATCTCCGGCAAATCCCGTATTCATTAGCCGACCGGTCGGTCTAACAATAGGGCCCGATCCGGTTTCTGCCCAGGATGCCCTGATGCCCGACACGACCGAGCCGTCTTTGCCACCGCCGACCCTGACCCTGAGTCGCCCGCGCCCCGGCGTGGCGCAGGTGACGATGTCGCGCCCGGCGGTCTTCAACGCCTTCGACGAGCGGATGATCGCCGAGCTGGACGCGGCCTTCGCGCAGCTGGCCGAGGACGAGGGCGTGCGCGTCATCGTGCTGGCCGGCGAGGGCCGGCATTTCAGCGCCGGCGCCGACCTGCAGTGGATGCAGCGCGCCAGCGCCGCCTCGGTCGAATGGAACGTCGCCGATGCCCGCCGGTTCGCAGGGATGCTCGCGCGCATCGAGGCCTGCCCGAAGCCGACCGTGGCGCGGGTGCAGGGTGCGGCGCTGGGCGGCGGCGTCGGTCTGGCCTGCGCCTGCGACCTGGCCATCGCCGCGGACAACGCCAGCTTCTCGGTCAGCGAGGCCAAGTTCGGCATCCTGCCGGCGGTCATCGGGCCGTACGTGACCAACGCGGTCGGCAAGCGCCAGGCGAAGCGGCTGGCGCTGACGACCACCCGCATCGGCGCGGCCGAGGCGCTGGCCCTGGGCCTGGTGCAGCAGGTGGTGACGCTCGATGCGCTGGACGCGGCGGTGGACCGCGCGGTCGACGAGCTGCTCGCGGGCGGTCCGGGCGCGCAGCGCGAGATCAAGCAGCTCTTCGCGCAGCTCGAAGTCGGCCCGATCACGCCCGAGGTGCGCGAGCTCACCGCACAGACCATCGCCCGCGTGCGCGGCACCGACGAGGCGCGCGAGGGCTTCGCCGCCTTCCTGGGCAAGCGGCCCGCGAACTGGATTCCGCAATGACGATGACGTCTTCTCCCGCCCTGGCCGGCGCGCCGCTGCTGGTCGTGGGCGCCGGCCTGATGGGCGCCGGCATCGCGCAGGTCGCCGCGCAGGCCGGCCACCCGGTGTGGCTGCACGATGCGCGCGAAGGCGCCGCCGCCGAGGCCAAGATCAAGCTCGCCCGCAGCCTGGATGCGCTGGCCGCCAAGGGCAAGCTGACGGCCGAGGCGGTCGCGCAGACGCTCGCGCGCATCACGCCGGTCGGCGCGCTGGCCGAGGCGGCCGACGCGCGCCTGGTGGTCGAGGCCATCGTCGAGAAGCTCGACGTGAAGCGCGCGCTGTTCCGCGAGCTGGAAGGCCTGGTCGCGCCCGACTGCGTGCTGGCGACCAACACCTCGTCGATCTCGGTGACCGCCATCGCCAACGGGCTGGCGCACCCCGAGCGGCTGGTCGGCATGCACTTCTTCAACCCGGTGCCGCTGATGCGGCTGGTCGAGGTCGTCAGCGGCCTGCAGACGGCGCCGGCGGTGGCCGAGGCGATCTTTGCGCTGTCGGCCACCTGGGGCAAGACGCCGGTGCACGCCAAGTCCACGCCGGGCTTCATCGTCAACCGCATTGCGCGGCCGTACTACGCCGAGACGCTGGCGCTGCTGCAGGAGCAGGCGGCGACGCCTGCGGTGCTCGACGCCTGCCTGCGCGCGGCCGGGTTCCGCATGGGCCCGTGCGAGCTGATGGACCTGATCGGCCACGACACCAACTTCTCGGTGACGCAGTCGGTCTTCGAGGCCAACTTCTTCGACAAGCGCTTCGTGCCCTCGCTGGTGCAGCGCGAGCTGGTCGATGGCGGCCTGCTCGGGCGCAAGTCGGGCCGCGGCTTCTACGTCTACCCGAACGAGGGCGCGGCGCTGCCGGTGGCGGTGCATGGCGCGCCCGACAGCGCCGGCGCGGTCACGGTGCATGGCGCCGGCCCGATCGCCGAGGCGCTGGCGCTCGCTGCCACCGCCGCGCTGGCCGATCAGGGCTGGGGCCCGGCGCGGGTGACCGACAGCGGCTGGACCGGGCTGGAGGTCGACGGCGCGCGGCTGATGCTGACCGACGGCCGCTCGGCCGCGCAGGTGGCGGCCGAGACCGGCTGCCGCGATGTCGCGCTGTTCGACCGGCCGGTGCGGCTGCCGGCGCCGCCCGGCACCGCGCTGGCGTATGCGCTGGCCGAGAGCGCCTCGGCCGCGTGGTGCGCGCAGGCGCCGGCCTGGCTGGCGGCGCTGGGCTTCGGGCCGCTGCCGCTGGCTGACGCGCCGGGCCTGGTGGTGGCGCGCACGCTGGCGATGCTGATCAACGAGGCCGCCGACGCGGTACTGCACGGCGTGTGCACGCCCGAGGGGGCGGACGCGGCGATGAAGCTCGGCGTCAACTATCCGGCCGGGCCCTTCGAGTGGCTGGCTGCCTGGCGCGCCGCCGAGGTGGCCGCGCTGCTGGACGCGCTGGATGCGCACCACCGCGGCGAGCGCTACCGCGTCAGCCCGTGGCTGCGCCGGCGCGTCTGGGCGGAGGCGCAGCGATGAGCCGGCGCCTGGATTTCGCACCGCATCTGCACGCCGAGCTGGGCGATGATGGTGTGGCCGAGCTGGTGCTCGGCCCCGAAGGCGGCATGCCCGCCACCGATGCCGCGGGCCATGCGGCGCTCGCCACGGTCTGGGCGCGGCTGGCGGCCGAGCCCGGCGTGCGCAGCATCCTGGTGCGCAGCGTGGGCAAGGGCTTCTGCGCTGGCGGAACCACCGCGCTGGTGCAGGAACTGCTTGATGGCGAGGCCGCGCGGCTGCGTGTCATGCGCGAGGCTCGCGCGATCGTGCAGGGCATGATCGACTGCGACCTGCCGATCGTCTCGGCCATCCATGGCGCGGCGGTGGGCGCGGGCGCGGCGGTGGCGCTGCTGGCCGACATTTCGGTGGCGGCCGAGCGGGCGAAGATCATCGACGGCCACACCCGGCTGGGCGTGGCCGCTGGCGACCATGCGGCGGTGATCTGGCCGCTGCTGTGCGGCATGGCGCGCGCCAAGTACCACCTGCTGATGTGCACCACCCTCGACGGCCGTGAGGCTGAGCGCATCGGGCTGGTCAGCCTGTGCGTGCCGGATTCCGAGCTGACCGAGCGCGCCCGCGACATTGCCCGCACGCTGGCTGCGGGCAGTCCCACCGCGCTGGCCTGGACCAAGCGCAGCCTGAACCACTGGCTGCGCGCGGCCTGGCCGGCCTTCGAGCATTCGCTGGCGCTGGAATTTCTCGGCTTCGCCGGTGCAGATGCCCGAGAGGGCTTTGCCGCATTGCAGCAGCGCCGAGCCCCCCGCTTCGGAGATGCCGCATGAAGTTCGCCGAATTCCACGTCGGCCAGGTCATCGAGGCCGGGCCCTACGTGCTGACCCAGGACGAGCTGCTGCGTTTCGCACGCGACTGGGATCCGCAGTGGTTCCATACCGAGCCGGAGGCGGCCGAGGCTGGCCCCTTCCACGGCCTGATCGCCAGCGGCTGGCAGACCTGCGGCATCGCGATGCGGCTGATCGCCGACGCGGTGCTGGCCGGCTCCGAGTCCTATGCCTCGCCGGGGCTGGCCTATGTGAAGTGGCCGCATCCGGTGCGCCCGGGCGATGCGCTGAGCGTGCGCGCCACCGTGCTGCAGGTGCGCCGCTCGTCCAGCCAGCCGCATCTGGGCCTGCTGCGCTGGCGCTGGCAGCTCTTCAACCAGGCTGGCCGCGAGGTGCTCGACCTCGAGGCGACCAGCCTGTTCGACCTCAACCGATCCTGAGCGGCCCCCGGCTGCGCCCCGCCATGACCCACGCCTACCTCTGCGACGCCCTGCGCACCCCCTTCGGCCGCTACGGCGGCGCCTTGTCGGGCGTGCGCGCCGACGACCTGGGCGCAATCCCGATCCGCGCGCTCATCGAGCGCCACCCCGGCCTGGACTGGGCGGCGGTCACCGACGTGCTCTACGGCTGCGCCAACCAGGCTGGCGAGGACAACCGCAACGTCGCGCGCATGTCGGCGCTGCTGGCCGGGCTGCCGCAGGAGGTGCCGGGCGCGACGATCAACCGGCTGTGCGGTTCGGGGCTGGATGCGGTGGGCTCGGCCGCGCGGGCGATCCGCGCCGGCGAGGCCGGGCTGATGATCGCCGGCGGCGTCGAGAGCATGAGCCGCGCGCCCTTCGTCATGCCCAAGGCCGAGAGCGCCTTCAGCCGCAGCAACGCGGTCTACGACACGACGATCGGCTGGCGCTTCGTCAACAAGCTGATGAAGGCGCAGTACGGCGTGGACTCGATGCCGGAGACGGCCGAGAACGTCGCCGAGCAATTCGGCATCGAGCGCGAGGCGCAGGACCGCATGGCGCTGCGCTCGCAGCAGAACGCGGTGCGGGCGCAGCAGGCGGGCGTCTTCGACGCGGAGATCGTGCCGGTGACGATCGCGCAGAAGAAGGGCGATCCGGTGGTCGTGGCGCGCGACGAGCATCCGCGCGAGACCTCGCTGGAGGCGCTGGCGCGGCTCAAGGGCGTGGTGCGGCCGGACGGCACGGTGACGGCGGGCAATGCCTCGGGCGTGAACGACGGGGCCTGCGCGCTGCTGCTGGCCAGCGAGGCGGCCGCCGCCCGCCACGGCCTGACGCCACGCGCGCGCATCGTCGGCATGGCCACGGCGGGGCTGGCGCCACGCATCATGGGCTTCGGCCCGGCGCCGGCCACCCGCAAGGTGCTGGAGCTGACCGGGCTGAGCCTGGCGCAGATGGACGTGATCGAGCTCAACGAGGCCTTCGCGGCGCAGGGCCTGGCCGTGCTGCGCGACCTGGGCCTGGCCGACGACGACGCGCGCGTCAACCCGAACGGCGGCGCCATCGCGCTGGGCCACCCGCTGGGCGCCAGCGGCGCGCGGCTGGTGATGACTGCCGTCAACCAGCTGCACCGCATCGGGGGCCGCTACGCGCTGTGCACGATGTGCATCGGTGTGGGCCAGGGCATCGCGATGGTGGTCGAGCGGGTGTGAGCACGCCGGGGCGGCGCTTGGGCGGCATACTCGCCGCCCATGACCGCGCCCGCTTCCGTCCCCCATTCGACCTCCTTCGACGCCCCCGCCATCGTCCTGATCGACAACCACCCGGCCACCGCGCCGGCGGTCGATCACCCGCGCGCCGACCGGCGCCTGAGCGGCTGCCCGCGCCGCGAGACCTGGACCGCCTTCGAGGCGCCGCAGGGCGACCTGAGCGCCGGCGTCTGGACCTGCGAGCCGGGCCACTGGCGCATCGTTTTCCCGCCGCACAAGGACGAGTATTTCTTCGTGCTCGAAGGCCGGCTGCGGCTGCATGACGCCGCGCGCGGCACCGCCACCGAGGTGAGGGCAGGCCAGGGCGCGGTGATCCCGGGCGGCTTCGAGGGCTCGTTCGAGGTGATCGAGTTGGTGCGCAAGCACTTCGTCGTCGTCGAGCGGCCTTGATCGCGGCCGGCGGCGGCGGACTGAACGCCGCGTGCGCCGAACTCAGCCGGCGCCGGGCGCGTCCTCGACCGCGCGGTGGCCGGCGATCAGCACCGCCAGCATGCGCAGGAACTCGCCCCGCTCGGCCTCGGGCAGCGGCGAGAGGATGCGCTGCTGCGCCTGCAGCATCGCCGGCACCAGCGCGGCCAGCAGCGCGCCGCCGGCCTCGGTCAGCGTCAGCAGCCGCACGCGGCGGTCCTGCGCCGAGGCGTTGCGCTGCATCAGCCCGCGCGCCTCCAGCCGGTCGATCACGCCGGCGATGGTCGAGGTGTCGAAGCCGATGGTGCGCGCCAGCGTGCGCTGGTCCATGCCGGGCTGGTTGCCCACCGCCTGCAGCGCCGCGTACTGCACCGGCGTCACGCCGAAGGCCTCGGTCTCCTGCATGAAGATCGCCACCGAGATCTGGTGCAGCCGCCGGATGTCGTGGCCCGGCAGGCCGTCGAGCGTCAGCGGCGGCTGGGGCGGCATCGGCAGGGGCGACGGGGCGGAATCAGGCATCGGCTGAGGGTTTTCACGCGAACACGGAGCAGGGATCCTAGCATTACACTGATCGTCAGCATGCTGATGATATGCGTGCTGACGAGGAGATTCCCATGTCTGAAACTCGTTCTGCTGGCGCCGAGCCGGGCCCGGACACCGTGCTGGTGGCCGGCGGCGGCATCGGCGGGCTGGCGGCGGCGCTGGCGCTGACGCGGCGCGGCCTGCGGGTCACGGTGCTGGAGCAGGCGGCCGAGATCGGCGAGATCGGCGCCGGCATCCAGCTCGGGCCCAACGCCTTTGCCGCCTTCGACGCGCTGGGCGTCGGCCCGCAGGCGCGGGCACGGGCGGTCTACACCGACTGCATGGTGATGCACGACGCGGTCGACGAGACCCTGGTCGGCCGCATCCCGACCGACGAGGCCTTCCGCGCGCGCTTCGGCAATCCCTATGCGGTCATCCACCGCGCCGACGTGCACCGGTCGCTGCTCGAGGGCGCGCAGGCCAGCGGCCGGGTCGACGTCCACACCTCGGCCCGGGTCGAGCGGGTCGAGCAGGACGAGGCCGGCGTGAGCGTGATCGCGCAGGACGGCCGACGCTGGCGCGGCGTGGCGCTGATCGGCGCCGATGGCGTCAAGTCCGTGGTGCGCCAGCAGTTCGTGGGCGACGCGGCGCGGGTGACCGGCCATGTCGTCTACCGCGCGGTGGTGGACAAGGCCGATTTCCCCGAGGAACTGCGCTGGAACGCCGCCAGCATCTGGGTCGGGCCGAACTGCCATCTGGTGCACTACCCGCTGCGCGGCGGCGAGCAGTACAACGTCGTCGTCACCTTCCACAGCCGCGAGACCGAGCAGTGGGGCGTGCGCGAGGGCAGCAAGGAGGAGGTGCAGAGCTACTTCCACGGCATCAGCCCGAAGGCGCGCCAGCTCATCGACCTGCCGAAGTCCTGGAAGCGCTGGGCCACCGCCGACCGCGAGCCGATCGCGCAGTGGAGCTTCGGCCGCGTCACGCTGCTGGGCGACGCGGCGCACCCGACGACGCAGTACCTGGCGCAGGGCGCCTGCATGGCGATGGAGGATGCGGTGACGCTGGGCGAGGCGCTGCGCGAAGGCGGCGATGCCCAGGGCGTCGACTGGCCGCGCGCGCTCGACCTCTACCAGCGCGCCCGCGTGGCCCGCACCGCGCGCATCGTGCTCTCCAGCCGCGAGATGGGGCGCCTCTATCACGCCAAGGGCGTCGAGCGCCTGGTGCGCAACGACCTGTGGCGCGGTCGATCGCCCGAGCGTTTTCACGACGCGATGGAATGGCTCTACGGCTGGAACGTCGGCAACTGCCTCGACGCCGCCCGGCGCTGACCTCTCTGCGCCCACCTCAGGAGATGCCCATGCAAGACGATGCCCCGCTCGGCCGGCTCGAGGACCTGCCGGCCGACTATGTCCAGGCGATGCGCGCGCGCAACCTGGTGCCGCTGTGGCCCAGCCTGCGCGCGGTGCTGCCGCCCCAGCTGCCGACCCGCCCGACGCAGGCGGTGCACTGGGCCTATGGCGACATCCGCCCGCTGCTGATGCGCGCCGGCGACCTCACCCCGATCGAGAAGGCCGAGCGCCGCGTGCTGGTGCTGGCCAATCCCGGCCACACGCTGGAGAAGATGCAGGCCAGCAGCGCCATCTACCTGGGCATGCAGCTGCTGCTGCCGGGCGAATGGGCGCCGTCGCACCGCCACACGCCCAACGCGGTGCGCATGGTGGTCGAAGGCGAGGGCGCCTGGACCACGGTCGACGGCGAGAAATGCCCGATGTCGCGCGGCGACCTGATCCTCACGCCCACCGGCCTGTGGCACGAGCACGGCCACGACGGCGACGCGCCGGTGGTCTGGCTCGACGTGCTGGACCTGCCGCTGGTGCATTACCTGGAGGTCAGCTACCACCTCAACGGCGAGCGCCAGAAGCAGCGGCCCGGCCGCGGCGACCGCGCCCACACCCGCGCCGGGCTGGTGCCGACGCCCGTCTTCGGGGGCGATGGCCACAGCCGCCGGCGCTATCCGGTGCTGCGCTATCCCTGGGTCGAGGCGCGCGCGGCGCTGCAGTCGCTGGCCGAGGACCGCCCGGACCAGGCGGCGGTGCAGCTCACCTACGTCAATCCCGAGACCGGCGAGGACGCCGAGAACATCCTGGGCTTCCACGCGCTGATGCTGCGCCCGGGCCAGACGCTGCGGCTGCCGCCGCGCTCGCCCGCCAGCGTCTTCCACCTGATCGAGGGCGCGGTCGAGGCCGAGATCGACGCGCCGCAGCCGCGCCGCTTCGCGCTGGCCGAGGCCGACACCTGCGTGGCGCCTGGCTTCAGCGCGGTCACGCTGCACAACGCCCGCGCCGACGCGCCCGCCTTCGTCTTCATCGCCGACGAGTCGCCGCTGCACCGCAAGCTCGGCCTGCTCGAGCAGCGGGACCAGGCTGTGGCCTGATCCTCGATTCCTCTGCCTCTCTCTCCTTCTCTCTCCTTCTCTCCCACCCCGCACCGCCACCGCCATGACGACCTACCTCTGGAACCCGCCCCCCGTCGCCTCGCTGCCCGTGCGTGGCACGGACGCCCGCCTGCCGGTCCACCGCATCTTCTGCGTCGGCCGCAACTACGCCGCCCACGCCATCGAGATGGGCCGCCCGGTGGACAAGTCGGTCGAGGTGCCGTTCTATTTCACCAAGTCGCCCTCGACGCTGGTGGAGAGCGGCGCGACCATCGCCTACCCGCCGCGCACCGCCAATTACCACCACGAGATGGAGCTGGTGGTGGTGATCGGCAAGCCCGGCTTTTGCGTCAGCGAGGCTGACGCGCCCGCGCTGATCTGGGGCTACGCCTGCGGCCTGGACATGACCCGCCGCGACCTGCAGCTCGCCCTGCGCGACAAGGGCCGGCCCTGGGACATCGCCAAGGACATCGAGCAGGGCGCGGTCATTTCCGAGCTGGTGCCGATGCCCGGCGTGGTCATCGCCGCCGGCGAGATCGCGCTGGAGGTCAACGGCCAGACGCGCCAGAAGTCCGACGTCGACAAGCTGATCTGGAACATCCCTGAGCTGATCGCCGACCTCTCGACGCTGTACCACCTGCAGCCCGGCGACCTGATCTACACCGGCACGCCCGAGGGCGTGGGCGCGGTGGTGGCCGGCGACGTCATCACCGGCCGCGTGGCCGGCGTGGGCGAGATCGCGCTGACGATCGGCGCGGCCGAGTGAGGGGCCGGCGATGAAGCGCAAGACCTTTCTCGCTGCCCTGATCGGCGCCGCCGCGGCCGCGGCCGTCCACCTGCCGGCGCAGGCGCAGAGCGCGGTCGACTTCCCGAACAAGCCGGTGACGCTGTTCACCGCATTTGCGCCGGGCAGCGGCCCGGACGCGACGCTGCGCCTGGTGGCCGACAAGCTGGGCAAGCTCTGGAACCAGCGCGTCACGGTGGAGAACCGCCCCGGCGGCGGCGGCTTCATCGCGATGGAGGCGGCGCGCCGCGCGGCCGCCGACGGCTACACGCTGCTGCAGCTCGACAGCGACCACCTGGGCGCGGTGCCACACCTGTACAAGCAGCGCGGTGCCGCGGCGGTCGGCGCCTTCGAGCCGGTGGCGTCGATCTTCCGCACCACCTTCCTCGTCGCCGTCGGCACCGACTCGAAGTGGAAGACGATGAGCGACCTGATCGCCGCGGCCAAGGCCGAGCTCGATCACCTGTGCGCGCTGTCCTTCACCGCCGCCGAGCTGGATTGGCTGGGCCGGCTGCGCTTCATCCGGCCGGACTTCGTCGATTTCCTGCGCATCTTCCGCTTCCAGCGCGAGTTCATCTCGGTGCGCACCGAGGGCGACCGGCTGTGCATCGAGGCGCGCGGGCCGCAGGTCCATGTGATGGGCTTCGAGATCCCGGTGCTGGCGATCGTCAACGAGCTGTATTTCCGCCGCCTCGACCGGCCGGCGGTGCGCGAGGAGGGCCGGCGCCGGCTGGCGGCCAAGATCGAGCGGCTGCAGCGTGCGGCGGCCGACCCGGCGGCGGCGCGGCGCTTCCCCTTCGAGCTGTTCGAGTTCGGCCTGCGCCGGCGCTTCTCGGCCGACTGGCAGCGCGAGATGCTGGAGACGCTGGCCGCGCGGCTGCCCGGCGTGTGCCGCGCCACCTCCAACGTGCACCTGGCGCGCACGCTGGGCCTGACGCCGATCGGCACGATGGCGCACGAATACCTGCAGACCTACCAGGGCCTGGGCGTGCGGCTGCGCGACTTCCAGAAGGCGGCGCTGGAGGACTGGGTGCAGGAATACCGCGGCGATCTCGGCATCGCGCTGACCGACGTCATCGGCATGGACGCCTTCCTGGCCGACTTCGACCTCTATTTCGCCAAGCTCTTCGACGGGCTGCGCCACGACTCGGGCGATCCGGTCGTCTGGGGCGAGAAGGCGCTGGCGCACTACGCCGCGCTGGGGCTGGACGCGGGCACGCGCCGCCTGGTGTTCTCCGACGGCCTGACGGTGGAGCAGGCGCTGGCGTTGCACGGCCACTTCGCCGACCGGGTGCGCACCGGCTTCGGCATCGGCACCCAGCTCAGCAACGACCTGGGCCCGACGCCGCTGAACATCGTCATGAAGCTGGTGCGGGTCAACGGCCAGCCGGTAGCCAAGATCAGCGACACGCCGGGCAAGGCGCTGTGCGACGACGCCGGCTTCCTGGCCTATCTGCGCCAGGTGTTCGACGTCAGAACTGGCAGCTGATGCCGGCGTCGAAGCGGGTCTCGCCGACCGGCTGCAGCGTGTCCATCGGCAGCGCCTTGCGGTAGCTCAGCTCGTATTTCAGCCAGACATGGCGGCTGACGCGGTTGCGCAGCGTGGCCACCGCGGTCTGGTAGTGCTCGCGGCTGGAGCGCTCGCTCATCAGGGCCAGACGCAGCTGGGTGCTGTCGCTGACGCGGTAGTCGAGCTGCGAGCTGGCGGTCAGCACCACCTCGCGGATGTTCTCGCCGCTGCGGGCACGGCCCAGGCGCAGGCCGGGGCCGAATTCCAGGCTCAGGCTCAGGTCGTCCAGCGGCGCGAAGCGTCGGCCCGCCCCCGCGCGCACCGCCTGCGACGACGAGAAATAGCCGAAGCGATTGCGCCGCAGCCGCGGCGACAGGTAGCTGTAATAGGTCGAGGCGCCTTCGCGTGGCGGGTCGTCCAGCGCGGCCAGGTCGCGGCGCCATTTGACGAAGGTGTCGACCTCGTCGACCTTCAGCGTCGATTCGCCGCCGTTCAGCGCGATGGCCTCGCGCTGGGTGCGGAACTCGCCGCTCCATTCGTCCTGCAGCGCGCGGTGCAGCCAGCTGCCCTGCAGCCCCCAGCGCCGGCCGGCGAAGTTCGTCGTGCGGGTGGTGGTGTAGTGCAGCGAGAGGTTGAACTTCGAGTCGGGCTCGGCCGCCGGTGCGGGCGCTGGCGGCGCGGTGGTGGACGGAGTTGCGGTGGCCGCGGCGGGCAGCGCGGACAGGACGGCCACGGCCGTCAGCACCGGCAGCCAGCGGGGCGAGGCGGGGAGGGCGGCAAGCGGCGTCTTCATGGGCGCGGATACTGCGCCGCGCCCGCGCCGGACTGAAGTGCAAAAGTGGTTCGAATCCGCAACCTGGTGGCATTTTCCGGATCCGGCGCGAAGGATTGCCGGCTCGGGCGTCTGCCCTTGTCCAGCACATGCCGTCATGCCCAGCACATGCCGTCATGCCCGCGAAGGTGGGCACCCACGCCTGCTGATGAGCGCACTGGGCGGGCGTGGGTCCTCGCCTTCGCGAGGATGACGGCGGCTGTGGGGGTGGGGGCGCGTTGATCGCTGATGCGGCCCTGGGTGTCAGGCCTGCTCGACCAGATGGCGCAGGTCCCAGTCCCGGTGCGGATCGGCCAGCGCGGCGCGTTCGCCCAGCTCGTGGCGGCGCTGCGCGACGAACAGGTCCACCAGCACCTCGCCGAGCAGCTCGCGCAGCGCGGCGCTGGCGTGCAGCGCGTCGAGCGCGTCCTGCGCCTTCCGCGGCAGCGCGGGGCCCGTGTCCTGGCGCGGCAGCGCGCCCTGCAGGCCCAGCAGCCCGGTGCCGAGCATCGAGGCCAGCGTCAGGTAGGGGCTGGCGTCGCCGCCGGGCAGGCGGTGCTCGATGCGGCGGTTGGCCGGACTGCTGGCCGGCAGCCGGAAGGCGACCGCGCGGTCGTCGTCGCCCCAGCGGGCGTCGGTCGGCGAGGCGTCGCTGCGGCGCAGCCGCTCGAAGGAATGCGCCCACGGCGCCAGCAGCGCCATCGCCGCCGGTGCATGCGCCTGCAGTCCGCCGATGAAGTGCGCCAGCTGCGGCCGGTCGCGGCCCTGGGCGTCGACGAAGGCGTTCAGGCCGGCGTGCGGGCCGTGGGCATGCTGCAGGCTGGCATGCCAGTGCATGCCGGTGCCGGGGTGGTCGGCGAAGGGCTTGGCGATGAAGCTGGCCAGGAAGCCGTGGCGCACTGCCGTCTCGCGCGCCAGGCGCTTGAAGCGCCAGACCGCGTCGGCCATCGCCAGCGGCTCGCCCGGCGCGAAGTTGACCTCGTACTGGCCCGGCGCCGATTCATGGCCGTGGCCGGTGACCGGAATGCGCTGGGCCGCGCAGGCGTCGAACAGCGCGTCGAAGTAGGGCGCGAACATCGCGGTGCGCTCCAGCGAGGCGATCTCCAGCGCGTGCTCGCGCCCGCCCGCCCCCCCGGGCACGCCGGCCGGGCGCAGTCCGCCGTCGGGCGTGCGCTCGACGAGGAAGAACTCCAGCTCCGGCGCGACGGTGGCGCGCAGCCCGGCCGCCGCCAGCCGCGCCAGCACCCGGCGCAGCGCGGCGCGCGGCGACAGCGCGCTGGCGTCGAGCGCCGCGCGCCCGGGCCGCGGCAGCGCGCCTGCCGGCTCGCAGATCACGCTGACGCGGTCGCCGCGGCCGGGCACCGCCACGGCGGTCGCCAGGTCGGGCACGAGCTGCAGGTCGCGGTAGTCCTCGGGCAGGATCGGGCCGAAGACCGCGTCCGGCTCGCCGCCGGTCAGCGTCACGCCCAGCACGACCGAGGGCAGCCGGCAGCCGCCCATCGCGTCGAAGTCGGCGCGCGCGACAATCTTGCCGCGCGCGACCGACGTGAAGTCGGCCACCGCGCACTCGACGCTGCGCGTTCCGTCGGGCAGGGCGTGCGCGGTGCTCATGGCCGCTGCACGGGGCGCTGGAGGCCCAGCAGGTCGGCGCCCAGCGACTCGGCCACCTCGATGCCGTCCACGCCCGCCGACATGATGCCGCCGGCATAGCCCGCGCCTTCGCCGGCCGGGTAGAGGCCGCGCACGTTCAGGCTCTGGTGGTCTCGGCCGCGGGTGATGCGCAGCGGCGAGGATGTGCGCGTCTCCACGCCGGTCAGCACCGCGTCGGGCATCGAGAAGCCCTTGATCTGCTTCTCGAACGCCGGCAGCGCCTCGCGGATCGCGTCCAGCGCGTAGACCGGCAGCGAGCCGCGGTCCTTCTGCGCCAGATCGGTCAGGTGCACGCCTGGCTTGTAGGACGGCTCGACGTTGCCCAGCGTGCGGCTGCGCTGGCGCTTGATGAAGTCGCCGACGAGCTGGCCCGGCGCGCGGTAGTCGCCTTCGCCCAGCTCGAAGGCGCGGCTTTCCCAGAAGCGCTGGAAGGCGATGCCGTCGAGCGGGTTGACCGGCGTGTCGGGCGCGGCGCTGCGGTCCTGGCGGTAGTCCTCGGGCGTCAGGCCCACGACGATGCCGGCGTTGGCGTTGCGCTCGTTGCGCGAATACTGGCTCATGCCGTTGGTGACGACGCGGTTGGGCTCGGAGGTGGCCGCCACCACCGTGCCGCCCGGGCACATGCAGAAGCTGTAGACCGAGCGGCCGTTTCGGGCGTGGTGGACCAGCTTGTAGTCGGCCGCGCCCAGGATGGGGTTGCCTGCGTTCGGGCCGAAGCGGGCGCGGTCGATCACGCCCTGCGGGTGCTCGATGCGGTAGCCGATCGAGAAGGGCTTGGCCTCCATGAAGACGCCGCGCTCGTGCAGCATCGCGAAGGTGTCGCGCGCGCTGTGGCCCAGCGCCAGCACGACATGGTCGGCGCGGATCTGCTCGCCCGAGGCCAGCGTCACGCCGCGCACATGGCGCAGGCCGTCGGCGTCCGTCTCCAGGTGCAGGTCGGCCACCTTCTGCTCGAAGCGGATCTCGCCGCCGAGCGCGATGATGTCAGCGCGCATCTTCTCGATCATGCTCACCAGCCGGAAGGTGCCGATGTGCGGCTTGCTGACGAACAGGATCTCCTCCGGGGCGCCGGCCTTGACGAACTCGACGAGCACCTTGCGGGTGAGGTGGCGCGGGTCGCTGATCTGGCTCCAGAGCTTGCCGTCGGAGAAGGTGCCGGCGCCGCCCTCGCCGAACTGCACGTTCGACTCGGGGTTGAGCTCGCTGCGCCGCCACAGGCCCCAGGTGTCCTGGGTGCGCTGGCGCACGTCCTTGCCGCGCTCGAGCACGATGGGCTTGAGGCCCATCTGCGCCAGGATCAGCGCCGCGAACAGCCCGCAGGGCCCGAAGCCCACCACCAGCGGGCGGCGGTGCCGCTCGCCGCCGCCGTCGGCGTAGAAGTCGGCCGGCGCCTGGCCGACGACGCGGTAGGCGGTGTCCGGCGTCGGGCGGATCTGGTGGTCCTTGGGGAAGCGCGCGAAGACCGCCGCCTCGTCGCGCAGCGTGCAGTCGATCGTGTAGGTCAGGACGATGGCGGTCTTCTTGCGCGCGTCGTAGCCGCGGCGGAAGACGTGGAAGTCGATCAGCTCGGCCGCGTCGGCGAGCTGCAGCCGCGCCACGATGGCCGGGCGCAGCGCGTCCTCGGCGTGGTCCAGCGGCAGGCGGAGTTCGGTGATTCGGAGCATGGCGGAATTGTCGCGCGCTCCGCTGACGCTGCGTTCACCGATCGATCACTTCAGGAACCAGCCCCACAGGCTGTAGACCGCGCCATTGACGCCGCCGGGTGTTTCGGCGGTGGGCAGCGAGGCCAGCGTGCCGCTGGTGACCAGCGCGCCCACGCCGCGGCTCGAGACCATCAGCGTCGCGTTGCCCAGGTTGGCGCCGAACAGCCGGCCGCTGGTCAGCGTCGAGATCGGGAAGCCGAACAGCGTGTCGACGGCCAGTGCGACCTGCTGGGGGCCGATGTCGCCGCTGTCGTCGAGCTGCGGAATCGGTGTGCCCGCACCCGATTGGCGCGGCGAGTCGGCGATCAGCTCGGGCACGCCCCAGTGGCTGCCGTCGAAGGCGGCGCCGTAGAGGTGGCGGCAGGTTGCGCCCGGGGTGGCGACGCGCGGGGGCGCGGTGCAGGCGCGGCGCACGAACCAGGTGGCGTAGGCGCGCCCGCCCGGCGCGACCGACAGCCCGAGGTCCCAGCTGCCCTTGCCCGGATCCATCGCCGGATCGGCGGCGCCGCTGATGACGGCCGGCGCGGTCCACGCCGGCGTGGTGCGGGCGCTGCCTGGCGTGCCGTGCACCGCCTGGAGCTGGTAGCGCGCGCCGATCTTCTGCACGAAGACCGCGATCACCGCGCCGCTGCCGTCGGCCATGCCCGCCTTGTAGGCGACGACCTCGGTGCCGCCGTTCTCCAGCAGCTGCCCGGCGCGCCAGGTGCGTCCGGCCAGCGTGCCGGAGCGCGCCAGCGCCGCAGCCTGCGGGCCCTCGGCCACCTGGCTGTCGGCGATGCTGCCCTCGTCGCCGCTGCCACCGCAGCCTGACAAGGTCAGCGCCAGCAGCATCGGCAGCGTGGCCGACCGCCGTGACCGGGTGCATGGTCCGCGCGCGGACGGGGGTGTCGTTGTGAATGACATGCCTTTTCTCCCTGCCGGACACCGTCCTGAACCGGCGCCGCCTGATCTTGTCGTGATGCGCCCAAGATGCCGCAGCGCCGGGGCCGGAGCAAGGCACGAGGCGTATGAAACCGTGGCGGACCGAAAGAGGTGTTGCGGGGGTGTGTCCGCCGCCTCTGGAGGGTGCTTGTCCCTCCCGTCATGCCCGCGCAGGCGGGCACCCACGCGTGTGCGCGGATCGTGCCCGGCGTGGGCCCTCGCCTGCGCGAGGGTGACGGGGCAGGGCAGGTGCGGCTGATGTCACGGAGCACCTGCGTGTCTTTGCTCGTCATGCCCGCGCAGGCGGGCACCCACAGGAACCCCCAGGCACCGACGCCCGCAGACATTCGTCATGCCCGCGCAGGCGGGCACCCACGCGCGTGCTCAGACGCGTGCCCGGCGTGGGCCCTCGCCTGCGCGAGGGTGACGGGGGCGGCGACGCCAGGCCCGACAATTCGGGGCTGACCGTTCACCCCTTGCCGCATTCACCCGCCTCGCCATGCCTCTGCCGCTGTTCTCCGATCTCCAGGCCGCCATCGTCGATCTCGATGGCACGATGGTCGACACCCAGGGCGACTTCGTCGTCGCGCTGAATCTGACGCTGGCTGAGCTGGCGCTGCCCGGCGTCGACCGCGTCTTCGTCGAGCGCACCGTGGGCAAGGGCAGCGAGCACCTGCTGCGCTCGACGCTGGCGCAGGTCGGCGGCGATGCGGCGCTCTACGACGCCGCCTGGGCCGCCTACCAGCGCCATTACCTGGCGATCAACGGCCAGCATTCGGATGTCTATCCCGGCGTGGTCGAGGGCCTGGCGCGGCTGCGCGCCGCCGGCCTGCGCCTGGCCTGCCTGACGAACAAGCCGCTGGACTTCGCCCGGCCGCTGCTGGCGGCCAAGGGGCTGGACGGCTTCTTCGAGCTGGCCTTCGGCGGCGACAGCTTTGCCCGCAAGAAGCCCGACCCGATGCCGCTGGTCGAGACCTGCCGGGCCCTCGGGACCGACCCGGCGCGCACGCTGATGATCGGCGACTCGCGCAACGACGCCGAGGCCGCGCGCGGCGCCGGCTGCCCGGTTGCGCTGCTGAGCTACGGCTACAACCACGGCGAGCCGATCCGCGCGGTGCCGGCTGACGGCTGGTTCGACCGGATCGACGCGCTGGCGCGTCAGCTCGGCCGCCTGCCGGGCTGACTCAGCCGCCGCGCAGGCGCTGACGCGGCACGCGCTTGACGTTGCACAGCAGCTCGTAGGCGAGGGTGCCTGCGAGGCCGGCCACCTCGTTGACCGGAATCTGCGTGCCCCACAGCTCGACCGGGCTGCCGATGCCCGGCCGTGCCCCGTCGCGGTTAGCGTCGCCCTAGCGCTACGCCTGGGGAAGCGTGCGGCTCCGGATGAGTTGCCCGAAACCCCTTGATGGGTGCACTGGGCTGAGCTCTGTTTCGTCTCAACCCGTCAGCCCAGCACGTGGCACCATCCCATGCAGCAGGTGCAGGAAGCGCTGACCGGCCGTGCTCAGCGGCCGATTGCGGCGCACGATGGAGCAGTAGTCATCGAGCTGGGCCGTCAGGTCCACTGCCAGCCTGCTGAGCAGGCCGCGGCTGGCGTAGTAGGTCGCCAGTGATTCAGGCATCACAGCCACCATCGGTGCCTCGGCCAGCAGGAAGCTGGTGGTGAGGATCGAGGCTGTCTCCACCAGATCGCGAGGTCTGTCTAAGCCGGCGCGACGAAAGACCTGCTCGAGCAGCTCGCGCATCGGGGAGCCGCGCGGCTGCAGGATCCAGGGCTGCTCCATCAGGTTCACCAGCCCCAGCACCCGGCCGTCGGCCCAGGGATGCTGGGGCCCTACCACCACGCGCAGCGCCTCGCTCTCCAGCGCGCGCACCACATGGTCGGCCCGGCTGTGGCCTTCGGTCAGGCGTCCGATCACCAGGTCAAGCTGGCCGCTGGCCAGCTGGTCCAGCAGCAGGTCGCTGGTTTCGGTGTGGATGGAGACCCGCAGCCGTGGCTGTTCGCGCTTGAGCTGCACCACCGCCCGGGTCAGCAGGGTGGGGGATGGGGCCAGCACGCTGCCGATGTCCAGCGTGCCGCCATCGCCCGCGCGCAGGCCCTCCAGGTCGCGGGCCAGGGCGCTCATGGCCCCCTGCAGGCCTTCAAAGTGGGCCAGCACCGTCTGGCCGGCCGGTGTCAGGCGCAAGCCCCGCCCTTCGCGTTCCACCACCCGGCAGGCCAGCGCCGCCTCCAGCTCCTGCAGCATCTTGGTGGCCGCCGGCTGGGTCATGCCCAGCGCCGTGGCCGCCGCGCCCAGCGTGCCCTGCTGGCGCAGGGCCAGCAGCAGGGCCACCTGGCGCAGGCGCAGGCGGTTGAGCAGTTGGGATGCGCTCAGGGTGTCCGGCATTTCATAACCTGCAGCGATGGTTTCATGAGATGTTTTCACTATACCGGCATGTATGGGCTGCCTACGATGCCGGCCATGGCTGATGAGGGCTTTGCCCCGCCTTACAAGAACCCTGGAGACATCTGCATGAACCGCTTGACCCGCCGTCGCGCCCTGGGCGCGCTGTCCCTCCTGCCGGGTGCCATGGCCACCGGCATGCTGCCCGGCACCGCCCGCGCCCAGGCCTGGCCCAGCCAGCCGGTGAAGCTGATGGTGGGCTCCAGCCCCGGCGGTGGCACCGATGCCATGGCCCGCACTGTGGCCGACAAGCTGGGCCCGGCCCTGGGCACCACGGTGGTGGTGGAGAACCGCCCCGGTGTCTCCAACACCCTGGCGGTGGACGTGGTGGCCAAGTCCACCGATGGCCATGCCCTGGTGATGGGCGTGTCCACCGCCCACGCCATCGCCCCGCACCTGATCCGGCTGGCCTATGACAACGAGCGCGATGTGGTGCCCGTGGTCTATGTGGGTGCTGTGCCCAATGTGCTGGTGGTGGCCGCCACCGCGCCCTACAAGACCGTGGCCGAGCTGGTGGCCGATGCCCGCAAGCAGCCCGGCCGCCTGAATTACGCCTCCTCGGGCAACGGCAGCACGCAGCACATCGCCGGCGAGATGTTCGAGGAGTCCACCGGCATCACGCTCAACCACGTGCCCTACCGGGGCTCCGCCCCCGCCCTGGTGGACCTGATGGGCGGCCAGGTGCAGCTGAGCTTTGACACCCTGGCCTCGGTGCTGCCGCACATCAAGGGCGGCAAGCTGCGCGCCCTGGCCGTGTGCAGCGCCACCCGCAACGAGCAGCTGCCCGGCGTGCCCACCCTGGCCGAGGCCGGCGTGAAGGACGTGGAGATGAGTGCCTGGTACGGCATCTACATGAAGGCGGGCATGCCCAAGTCGGTGCAGCAGCGCGTGCACGATGAGGTCAACAAGCTGCTGGCCCTGCCCGAGAGCCGCGCCCGGCTGGCCACCTTCGGCGCCGACCACCAGCCCATGAGCCAGGCGCAGTTCCAGGCCTTCCATGTGGCCGAGAACAAGCGCTACGCCGACCTGATCAAGCGCCGCAACATCAAGATCGACTGATTCCCCTTTTTCACCTGGGCCGCTCCGATGTCTGACTCCTCTTCCTCACGCCTGCCCGTGGTCGCCCTCACCCTGGGTGACCCGGCCGGCATCGGCCCCGAGCTGATCGCCCGCCTCCTGGCCCGCCCCGAGACCACCGCCGCCGCCAACGTGGTGCTGGTGGGCGACCCCTGGCTGTGGGCCGATGGCCAGCAGGTCGCCGGCCTGAACGTGCCCACCGTGCCGGTGGCCAGCCTGGCCGAGGTGCGTGGCCGCACCGGCATCGCGGTGCCCGCCTTCCTGGCCGTGGACACGGTGCGCCCGGAGCAGGTGCAGCGCAGCGTGGCCCAGGCGCCGGGCGGCGCCTCGGTGCTGCAGGTGCTCGACCACTGCATGGACGCCGCGCTGGCCGGCCAGATCGACGCCATCTGCTTTGCCCCGCTCAACAAGTTCGCGATGAAGCAGGGTGGCCTGCATCACGAAGACGAGCTGCACCACTTTGCGGAGCACCTGGGCGTGACCGGCTACTTCTGCGAGTTCAACACGCTGGGGCGCCTCTGGACCTCCCGCGTGTCCTCGCACATTCCGCTGAAAGACGCGGTGACTTGGCTGACCCAGCCGCGCATCGAGGCCGCCGCCACGCTGATCTACCGCTCGCTGCAGGCCGCCGGCGTGGCCGCGCCACGGGTGGCGGTGGCCGGCTTCAACCCGCACAACGGCGACGGCGGCACCTGCGGGCGCGAGGAGATCGACATCATCGCCCCGGCCGTGGCCGCCCTCAACGCCGCCGGCCTGCCGGTGGTGGGCCCCTTCCCGGCCGACACCATCTTCCTGAAGGCCCGCGACGGCGAGTTCGACGCGGTGGTCACGCTCTACCACGACCAGGGCCAGATCGCGATCAAGCTGCTGGGCTTCAGCCAGGGCGTGACGGTGCAGGGCGGCCTGCCCATCCCCATCACCACCCCGGCGCACGGCACGGCCTACGACATCGCCGGACAGGGTCGCGCCAACGTCAGCGCCACCGCCAACGCCTTCGCCATCGCCTGCCGCATGGGCGCCAGCGCCCTGCAGGCGCGCTGAGGTCTCGCCAAGAAGACCCGGCGCCCAGAACACATCCACGGAGACAAGCCGATGACCTTCTTTCCTTCTCGCCTGCGCCGCGTGGCCGGCGCCGTGCTCGCCCTGGGTGCCCTGGGCCTGAGCGCGGCAGCCCCCGCCCAGCCCCTGCCCGAGCGCACGCTGCGCCTGGGCCACGGCATTGCCGAGGACCACCCGCTGGGCCAAGGCGCCAAGCGCTTTGCCGAGCGGGTGGACAAGGCCACCGGCGGCCGCACCAAGGTCAAGGTGTACCCGGCCACGCAACTGGGCTCCGAGACGCAGATGCTCTCCGCCCTGCGCGGCGGCGTGCAGGAGATGCTGATCACCTCCAGCGCGCCGGTGGCCACGCTGTCCAAGCCCTTCTTGCTGTTTGACCTGCCCTTCTTGCTGGACAACGAGCGCGAGGCCGATGCGCTGCTCGACGGCCCGGTGGGCCAGCGCCTGCTGGACGGCCTGGACGACAAGAGCCTGGTGGGCCTGTGCTACTGGGAAAACGGTTTTCGCCACGTCACCAACAGCCGCCGCGCCGTCACCAAGGCGGACGACCTCTCGGGCCTGAAGCTGCGCGTGATGCAGAACCCGGTCTACATCGACAGCTTCAAGGCCCTGGGCGCCAACGCCGTGCCCATGCCCTTCACCGAGCTGTACAGCGCGATGGAAACCCGCGCCATCGACGCGCAGGAGAACCCGGTGGCCATCATCGCGGCCAGCAAGTTCTACGAGGTGCAGAAGCACGTCACGCTGACCAAGCACGCCTATGCGCCCTACGTGGTGCTGGTGTCGCGCGCCTTCTGGGACAAGCTGCAGCCCACGGAGCGCGACGGCCTGCGCGGCGCCTGCCGCGAGGCCCGTGACTTCCAGCGCACCCTGATCCGCCAGCAGACCGTCCAGCAGCTCGACATGCTGCGCAAGAGCGGCATGACGGTGAGCGAGCTGGCGCCGGGCGAGGCCGACAAGCTGCGCGCCCGCGTCAAGCCGGTGGTGGAACGCTACGTGCAGGAAATCGGCACCAGTCTGGTGGCCGATGCCCAGCGCGCCGTGGTCGCCGCCCGCACCCAGCCCTGAGCCCACGGCCCCGGACCGCCTGGGCCCGCCGGCGACCCCGTCCCTCTGACTGACCTTTCCCCCTGATCCGCAGGGGGCGGCTGGGCGCTGCCCTGCGGCCCCTGAGCCCTCCCCCTGAGCCCGCTCACCGACCCACTGGAGAACCCCATGAAGATCACCGCCGTCCGCGCCCGCGTCTATGAATGGAAGGGCAAGACCGTTCCGCCGCAGGGCAACTTCTGCTCCAACGCCATGGACCTGCTGTACTCGCGGCAGGAGACCATGAAGACCTTCCGCTTCCACCAGTGGACGGTGGTGGAGATCGAGACCGACACCGGCCTGGTCGGCTACGGCAATGTGGCCCTGGCCCCGAAGGTGGCCAAGCAGATCATCGACCAGTACCTCACCCCGCTGGTGATGGGCCAGGACCCCTGGGACTACGAGTACCTGAACCAGCGCATGTACCGCGCCACACAGGCCTGGGGCCGCAAGGGCGTGGGCATGGCCGCCATCTCGGCGGTGGACCTGGCCATCTGGGACATCCTGGGCAAGAGCGTGAACAAGCCGGTGTTCAAGCTGCTGGGCGGGCGCACCAAGGAAAAGATCCCCTGCTACTACAGCAAGCTCTACCGCACCGACCTCGACGAGATGCAGAAGGAGGCCGAAACCTACCTGAAGCAGGGCTTCACCGCCTTCAAGATGCGCTTTGGCTATGGCCCCAAAGACCTGCAAAAGGGCGTGGTGGAGAACCTCAAGAGCGTGGCCGCCGTGCGCGAGGTGATCGGCGACGACACCGACCTGATGCTGGAGTGCTACATGGGCTGGAACCTGGAATACACCAAGCGCATGCTGCCCAAGCTGGCCCAGTACCAGCCGCGCTGGCTGGAGGAGCCGGTGATCGCTGACGACATCGACGGTTACGCCGAGCTCAACGCCATGAACATCATCCCCATCTCGGGTGGTGAGCACGAGTTCAGCCTCTATGGCTTCAAGCAGCTGCTGGACCGCAAGGCCGTGAGCGTGGTGCAGTACGACACCAACCGCGTGGGCGGCATCACCATGGCGCACAAGATCAATGCGCTGTGCGAGGCCTACTCGGTGCCGGTGATCCCGCACGCCGGCCAGATGCACAACTACCACCTGACCATGAGCACGCTGGCCTCGCCGATGGCCGAGTACTTCCCGATGTTCGATGTGGAAGTGGGCAACGAGCTGTTCTATTACATCTTCGACGGCGAGCCCGTGGCCGAGAACGGCTTCCTGGACCTGCGCGACGACGTGCCGGGCCTGGGCCTGAGCCTGAAGACCGAGTTCCTGGACCAGTTCGACATCATCGAGTGAGCCCGGCCATGTCTTCGCCTTCCGCTCGCCACCCGCGCTACCGGGGCGTGTTCCCGGTGGTGCCCACCATCTTCCACGCCGACGGCACGCTGGACCTGCCCGGCCAGCGCCGCTGCGTGGACTTCATGATCGACGCCGGCTCCAACGGCCTGGCCATCCTGGCCAACTTCTCCGAGCAGTTTGCGCTCTCGGACGCCGAGCGCGAGATCCTGACCCACGACATCCTCACCCACGTGGCCGGCCGCGTGCCGGTCATCGTCACCACCACGCACTTCAGCAGCGCGGTGTGCGCCGCCCGCTCGCGCCAGGCCCAGGACCTGGGCGCGGCCATGGTGATGGTGATGCCGCCCTACCACGGCGCCACGCTGCGGGTGGGCGAAGCCCAGGTGCTGGACTTCTACCGCACCGTGGGCGCCGCCGTGGACATCCCGGTGATGATCCAGGACGCGCCCATGTCGGGCACCCCGCTGCCCGTGACGCTGCTGGCCCGGCTGGCGCAAGAGGTGGAGACCATCCGCTACTTCAAGGTGGAAGTGCCCCGCGCCGCCGACAAGCTGCGCGAACTGATCGCCCTGGGCGGCGAGGCCATCGAAGGCCCCTGGGATGGCGAAGAGGGCATCACCCTCTGGGCCGATCTGGAGGCCGGCTGCACCGGCGCCATGACCGGCGGCGGCTTCCCCGATGGCATGCGCGCCATCTTTGACGCCTACCACGCCGGCCGGCGCGACGAGGCCTACGCCCTGCACGAGCGCTGGGCGCCGCTCATCAACTGGGAGAACCGCCAGGCGGGCTTCCTGGCCGCCAAGGCCCTGATGCAAGCCGGCGGCGTGATCGCCTGCGGCGCGCCGCGCGCCCCGTTCCCGGACATCAGCGCCGGCGTGCGCGAGGGCCTGCTGGACATCGCACGCCGGCTCGATCCGCTGGTGCTGCGCTGGGCGCGCTGAACCCGGCCGGGCGGTGATCGCCCGGTTCGGTGTCGTCCTTCGTCCTGTTTTTCCGGCCCGGCCCGGCCCGGTGCCCGCGCACCGGCCGGGCCGTTGTTCATCTGGAGATGCCATGACCCTGATGCTGCCATCCTTCAACGCCCGCACGGGCGACGTGCTGGCCGAACTGCCGGCCACCTCTCCGGCCGCCGTGGACGCGGCCTGCGAGGCCGCCGCCGCCGCCTTCCCGCTGTGGCAAGCCGCCACCGGCGCCGAGCGTGCCGCCCTGCTGCGCGGCCTGGCCGCCGCGCTGGAGGCCGACCGCGAGGCCCTGGTGCCCCTGGCCGATCAGGAGACCGCCCTGGGCCCCGTGCGCCTGAACGGCGAGCTCGACCGCACCGCGTTCCAGCTGCGCCGCTTTGCGGACATTGCTGAACGCGGTGAGCCCTTCGCCTTCGTGGACGACCCGGCCGTGGCCGGCGCCCCGCCGGCGGGCCACCCCGCCATGCAGCGCTGGAGCGTGCCGCTGGGCCCGGTGGCCATGTTCTCGGCCAGCAACTTCCCCTTCGCCTTCTCGGTGCTGGGCGGTGACACGGCCAGCGCCCTGGCTGCCGGCTGCCCGGTGGTCGTCAAGGCCCACACCGGCCACCTGCAACTCTCCAACCGCGTGTTCGGCCTGATCCAGCAGGTGCTGGCCGCGCAAGGCCTGCCCGCTGGCCTGGTGGGCCTGGTGCAAGGCGGTGGCCGCGACGTGGGCGTGCGCCTGATCCGCCACCCGGCCATTGCCGCCGGTGCCTTCACCGGCTCCACCCAGGGTGGCGCGGCGCTGGCCGCTGAAGCCGCGGCCCGCCCGCGCCCCATCCCGTTCTACGGCGAGCTGGGCTCGGTCAACCCCATCGTCGCCTTGCCGGCCAAGCTGGCCACCGACGGCGCTGCGCTGGCCACCAACCTGGCCGGCTCCATCACCCTGGGCTGCGGCCAGTTCTGCACCAACCCCGGCGTGATCCTGCTGATCGACGAGGTGCAGCCGGACATCGACGCCAAGGCGGTGAATGACGCCTTTGTGGCCCAGCTCACCGAAGCGCTCACGGCCCAGCAGCCCCACGCCATGCTCACCACCGTCATGCGCGGTGCCTTTGAAGCCGGCGTGGCCCAGTGGGCCCAGGCCGGCGCTGACATGCTGCTGCAGGAAACCGCAGCCGCCGGCCAGCCGCCGCGCCCGGTGCTGGCCCAGGTCAGCGCGCTGGAGTTCATCGCCAAGGCCGCGCTGCGTGAAGAGGTGTTCGGCCCCAGCAGCCTGATCGTGCGCGCCGCTTCCTTGAGCCAAGCGCTGCAAGTGCTGCAGGCCGTGGGCGGCAGCCTGACCGTGACCCTGTGGGGCGTGGAGCAGGACAGCGACAAGTCCCGCGCCCTGGTGCGCGGCGCCATGGCCATTGCCGGGCGGGTGCTGTTTGCCGGCGTACCCACTGGCGTGGCCGTGACCGCCGCCCAGCAGCACGGCGGCCCGTGGCCCAGCAGCACGCGGCCGGAGAGCACCTCGGTGGGCGATGCCGCGCTGGCGCGCTTCCTGCGCCCGGTGTGCCTGCAGGACGCCCCGGCTTGGCTGACGGAGCGGGCAGGGCGGCGGGTGTGAGCGGGGCCCGCTCCAACCCATAACCGCAGGCGATGGGTGCATGAGATGTTTTCACTATACCGGCATGTATTCCCTGCCTACGATGGGTTCCACGGTGGTGCTGCAGGCGGCCTGAGCTCCCAGCCCACCGACACCATAAGGATGGAGACAAACCGATGAACTGCTGCACCGCCCTGGGGGCGCCGCGCGGGATGCGCAGCGCCACCCCCTTGTCTGGTCGAAGGCGCCGCCCGGCGCCGGCCTGGCCTTGACCCCCGCCTGAGCCCGTTGCGGGCCAAGTGCCCGCACTCCGTTGTGTTCGATCCGCCTGCCTGCTCGGCCCGGTGCCCCGGACCGGCCGGGCCGACCTCGCCCTGCGCTTCTTGAAGGGACCTTCCATGCTCCGTCGTCAGTTCTGCCAAACCGCCGCCCTGGCGTCCGCCACCGGCCTGGTGCCCACCCTGGCCCGCGCCCAGACCCCCGCCACCTTGCGCCTGGCCCATGCCGGGCCGGAAACCTCGTCGCAGCACCTGGCCGCGATGGAGTTGGCCAAGACCGTGAAGGAGCGCTCCAAGGGGCGGCTGGAGGTCAAGGTCTTCCCCAACGGCCAACTGGGCAACGACGGCACCGTGATCGGCGCGGTGCGCGGCGGCAGCATCGACATGATGATGGCCGGCAGCGTCAACTTTGCCGGCCTCACGCCCGCCATTGGCGTGCTGGACCTGCCCTTCCTGTTCAACGGCGGCCGCCATGCCTACGCCGCGCTGGACGGGGCCGTGGGCCAGCAACTGCTGACCGGCCTGGAGGCGCACAGCCTCAAGGGCCTGGGCTGGTTTGAGGTGGGCTTCCGCTGCATCACCACCAAGAACCGTGCAGTGCGCGTGCCCGATGACGTCAAGGGCCTGAAGATCCGCACCACGCCCAACCCCTCGCACATCCAGGCCTTCAAGCTGCTGGGCTGCAACCCGGTGCCCATGCCCCTGGGCGAGCTGTACCAGGCGCTGGAAAGCGGCGCGGTGGATGCCCAGGAGCACCCCATCGCCATCACCTGGTCGGCCAAGTTCTACGAGGTGCAAAAGCACCTGACGATGAGCCGCCACGCCTACACCGCCATGCCGGTGGTGATGACCAAGGCCCGCTTTGACGCCTTGGCGCCCGATCTGCAGGCCCTCTTGGTGGAGGCCTCACGCGCGGCTGGCCGCTTCCAGCGCGAGATGAACGCCCACGACGAGGCCCGCAACGTGGCCGATCTGCGCGCCAAGGGCATGCAGGTGCTGGAGACCTTCGACGCCGAGCCCTTCCGCCAGCGGGTGGCCGCCGAAACCCGCAAGAGCTTCATCGAGAAGAACGGTGCCGAGCTGCTGGGCGCCATCGACGCGCTGCGCAGCGCCTGAGCCCCACCGCCCTCGGCCGCCGCCTGGAGACCCCATGTCCGACATCCTGCTGCTGGTGCAGAAATGCGCCCACACCTTCAGCTTCTATGACCTGGCCAGCGGCCAGGCGCTGCAGCACCTGGTGCTGCCCAATTTCCCGCACGAGTTCTGCGTGGACCCGGCCCGCCAACGGGCCTACGTGGGCATCTTTGGCATCGAGTCCGCCTGGACCCGGGGCGACGAGGGCGACACCCGCATCGCCGAGATCGACCTGGCCAGCCGCCGCCTGCTGCGCCTGCTGGACCTGTGGCCCTACCGCCGCCCACATGGCATGGCCTGCGACGCGGCCGGCCGGCTCTACGTCATGAGCGAGGCGCAGGACACCCTGCTGGTGTTCGACCGCCCGCGCGAGCAGGACGTGCCCCACCTGGCCGTGCCCTCGGGCGGTATCAAGACCCACCTGGTGACGCTGAACGCGCAGGCCGACACCGCCTTCGGCATCCACCTGCTGTCCAACACGGTGACACGCTTCCACCCCCGCGATGCCACCGTGGCGCCGCGCGCCGTGATGCCCGGCCCCCGCCCAGAGGGCAATGCGCTGTCGCGCGACGAGCGCACGCTGTTTGTGGCCAACCGGGGCGACGACACCCTGGTGGCCATTGACACCGCCACGCTCGCCCTGGGCCGGCGGGTCAAGACCCGGCGCGACCCCAACCGCATCTACCGCCGTGACCTGCCCGACGGCCGCGCCCAGCTGCTGCTGACCAACTCGGGCGAGCAATCGCTCTCGGTCTTTGATGCCGACTCGCTGGAAGAGGTGCACTGCCTGGCGCTGCCGGCCAACCCCACGGCGCTGTCCTTCCACCCCACGCAGCCGCTGGCCTATGTGTCCTTCCAGGACGACTGCGTGCGCGAGCTGGACCTGCAGCGCTGGCAGTTCGTGCGCGAGATCCGCACCCTGCGCGAGCCCGACGCCTCGTTCGTTCTCACCGGAGCCTGATGCCATGACGCTGAACCGACGCGACAGCCTGAAGGCCCTGGGCGGTACCCTGGGCACGGCCCTCGGCCTGGGGCCCCTGGCCCGCCCCGCCTGGGCCCAGGAGATCGTGCGCCTGCGCCTGGCCCATGCCGGCGCGGAGACCGACTCCCAGCACCTGGCCGCCCTGGAGTTTGCCAAGCGGGTGAAGGCCCGCAGCGGCGGCACGCTGGAGGTGCAGGTCTTTCCCAACAGCACGCTGGGCAATGACAACACCGTGCTGGCCGCCACCCGGGGCGGCACGGTGGACCTGATGCTGGCCGGCAACCCCTACTTCACCGGCCTGGTGCCCAAGCTCAACGCGCTGGACCTGCCTTACCTGTTCAGCAGCGCCGAGCAAGCCTACAAGGTGCTGGACGGTGCGGTGGGCCAGCAACTGCTGGCCGAGCTGGATGGCTTTTCGCTCAAGGGCCTGGCCTTTTGGGAGGTGGGTTTCCGCTGCCTGGCCAACAGCCGCCGCCCGGTGCGCCGCGCCGAGGACATCCGCGGCCTGAAGATCCGCACCACGCCCAACCCGGCCCACCTCAAGGCCTTCCAGCTGTTGGGCGCCAACCCGCAGCCCATGCCCTATGCCGAGGTGTATCCGGCGCTGGAGTCGGGGGCCATCGAAGGCCATGAGAACCCGCCCATCATCATGGCCGCCTCCAAGATGTACGAGGTGCAGAAGCACCTCTCGCTGACGCGGCACGCCTACACCGCCATGCCGCTGGTGATGAACAAGGCCCGCTTTGACAAGCTCAGCGCCCTCCAGCGCCAGTGGCTGGTGGAGGAGGCCATCGGCAGCGCCCGCTTCCAGCGCGAGTACAACGCCCGCCACGAGGCCGAGGTGATTGGTCAGCTGCGCAAGGCCGGCATGCAGGTGGTGGACCAACCGGACAACGCCGGCATTGCCGCCATCGTGCGCGAGGAGACCCGCCGCCTCTACATCGAGAAGAACGGCGACGCGGTGCTCAAGGCCATCGAGGCGGTGCGTTGATCATGGCCACCCCCTGGCCCGAGGTGATCCTGGACGCCCACCACCATTTCTGGGACCTGTCCGCCGGCCACTACGACTGGCTGCAGGAGGCCTACGCGCCCGAGCGCTTCATCCTGGGCCCCTACACCGCCCTGTGCCGCCACTACCTGCCGCGCGAGCTGCGCGCCGACGCCGGCCCGCTGAACCTGGTGGGCAGCGTGCATGTGGAGGCCGAGCGCGACCGTGCTGAAGCCCTGGCCGAAACCCGCTGGCTGCACGCCGTGCACGCCGAGCACGGCCTGCCCAGCGCGGTGGTGGCCTGGGTGGACCTGCTGGCCGACGATGCGGCACACGCCCTGCAGGCGCAGGCCGCCTGGCCCCTGGTGCGTGGCGTGCGCTGCAAGCCCGCCATCCGCCCGCAGCCCGACGGCCCGGCGCCCGCCCACAGCGGCCTGGACGATCCGCGCTGGCCCGCTGCGCTGCGCCGGCTGGCCGCCCACGGCCTGTTGTGGGATTTGCGCGTGCCCTGGTGGCACCTGGAAGAGGCCGCCGCGCTGCTGGTCCAGGTGCCCGAGCTGACCGTGGTGGTGGAGCACACCGGCCTGCCCTGGGACCGTAGCCCCGCCGGGCTGGCGGCCTGGCAACGCGGCCTGCAGGCCCTGGCCGCTTTGCCGCGGGTGCACCTCAAGCTCTCCGAGCTGGGCCTGAAGACGGCGCCCTGGTCCCGCGAGGGCAATGTGGCGGTGCTGCGCCAGGCGCTGGCCGCTTTCGGCTGGGCGCGTTGCCTGTTTGGCAGCAACTACCCGGTGGCCGGCTTGCGCGCCTCCTACGGCGAGATCGTGCAGACCGTGGGCGAAGCGCTGCAGGACGCACCGCCCGCTGCCCGGGCCGCCGTGTTCCATGACAACGCCGCCCGGGTGTACCGGGTGGGGCCGGGCCGGCCGGTGGAGGAGGGCGCGCCATGAGCCACCTCACCTCCTCTGTGCCCCCCGGACCAGCCCCGTCCGCAGAGCCGGCCGCAGCGCCGGCGGCCAGTGTCCCCAGCCCCCTGCAGGCCGCCCGCCTGGCCTACCTGGCCAGCGGCGACGAGGCCCTGCTGCCCATCGTGGACGCGCACCACCACTTCTGGGATGTGGCGCGCAACCCGCACCCCTGGCTGCAGCGCCTGCCGCGCATCCCGTTCCGCTATGGCGACTACGGCGCCATCTGCTGCAACCACCTGCCGGCCGACCATGCCCGCCAGGCCGGCGCCCACCTGTGGCTGCGCAGCGTGCTGATGGAGGGCGAGTGGGACCCTGCCGATCCGCTGGGCGAAGCCCGCTGGGTGCATGCTCTGGCCGCCCGTGAAAGCACGCCCCAGGCCCTGGCGGCCGCCGCGTGGCTGGACCGTGCCGACTGGCCCGAGGTGCTGGCCACGCTGCTCACCCTGCCGCTGGTGCGCAGCGTGCGCCACAAGCCGCGCACCGTGCCCCGCGCCGAGCACCACGCCGCCTGGCAAGGCCCCGGCAGCCTGCGCTGCGAGCGCTGGCGCGCCGGCTACGCCCGGCTGGTGGGCACCGGGCTGATGTTCGAGCTGCAGGTGCCCTGGTGGCACCTGGACGAAGCGGGCGAGCTGGCCCGTGATTTCCCGACTGTGCCACTGGTGCTCAACCACGCCGGCCTGCCGGCCGAGCGCGACGCCGCCTCGCTGGCGGCCTGGCGCCAGGCCACGGCCCGGCTGGCGCAGTGGCCGCAGGTGGTGGTCAAGCTCTCAGGCCTGGGCGTGCCCGGCCAGGCCTGGACCCCGGCGCTGCAGGCTCCGGTGGTGCAGCACCTGCTGGACACCTTCGGGCCCAGCCGCTGCCTGGTGGCCAGCAACTTCCCGGTGGATGGGCTGGTGGCCACGCTCGACGAGATCTTTTCTGGCTTCAAAGCGCTCACCCGCCACCTCGCGCCGCCCGAGCGCCTGGCGGTGTTCTGTGACAACGCCCTGCGTCTCTACCGCCTGCCGGCGTGAGCAGCCCGACCCCGATCCCCGGCCCTGTTCCCCAAACCATAACCAGGAGACACCGATGAACCGACGTTTTGCTGCCGCCTGCGCCGCCCTGCTGGTGGCCGGCGCCACCGCCTGGGGCCCTGCCCAGGCCCAGGAGATCCGCGCCCGCCTGGGCACCAGCCTGCCCGACAGCCACCCACAAACCCTGGGAGCCCGCAAGTTTGCGGAACTGGTGGAGCAAAAGAGCCAGGGCCGCATCCGCATCAGCGTGTATTCTGGCGCCACGCTGGGCAGTGACCAGCAGATGCAGGCCGCGCTGCGCGGCGGCACGCAGGAGTTCACCGTGCCCTCCACCGCCACGCTGGCCAACCTGGTCAAGGAGTTCGGCGTGATCGGCCTGCCTTTCTCCTTCTCCACCGAGGCGCAGGCCGATGCGGTGCTGGACGGCCCCTTCGGCCAGGGCCTGCTGGCCCGCCTGCCCGAGAAGGGCCTGGTGGGTCTGGCCTTCTGGGAGAACGGCTTTCGCAACCTGACCAACAGCCGCCGGCCGGTGAGCAAGCTCGACGACCTCTCGGGCCTGAAGGTGCGCACGATGCAGAACAACCTCTACATCGACCTGTTCAACGGCCTGGGCGCCAACGCCGTGCCCATGCCCGTCAACGAGCTGTTCACCGCCCTGGAAACCCGCGCGGTCGACGCGCAGGAGAACCCCTACACGGTGATCCACGCGCAGAAGTTCTACGACGTGCAGAAGTACCTCTCGGTGACCGGCCATGCCTATGACGCGCTGGTGCTGCTGTCGTCGCGCAAGTTCTGGGACGGCCTCAAGCCCGCCGACCAGGCGCTGGTGCAAGCCGCCACCCGCGAGGCCACGCTGTACCAGCGCCAGACCAGCCGCAGCCTGAACCAGACCCTGCGCGCCGAGCTGGCCAAGGCGGGCATGCAGATCAACGAGGTCCCGGCCACCGAGCGCCGACGCATGCGCGAGCGGCTTCAGCCGGTGATCGACAAGCACATCGAGTCGGTGGGGGCCGAGACCGCCCGCGCCTTCTTCGCCGCCATTGACCACGCCCCGGCGCGCTGAGCGCCAGGCCGCAGTTTCAGGAGCCGTCCATGCTGCCTCGTTTCTTTGTGCGTTTTCTGGAGTGGATGCTCATCGGCCTGCTGGGCGTGATGGTGGTGCTGGTGTTCGGCAACGTGGTGCTGCGCTACGGCTTCAACTCCGGCATCACCTTCTCCGAGGAGGTGTCGCGCTTCACCTTCATGTGGCTGACCCTGCTGGGCGCGCTGCTGGCCATGCACGAGCACGCCCACCTGGGCATGTCCAGCGTCATCACGGCGCTGCCGGTGTGGGGGCGGCGGGTCTTCCGCTTCACCTCGGACCTGCTGATGCTGGGCTGCTGCGGCCTGCTGGTGCATGGCACCTGGAAGCAGGTGGTCATTGCGATGGACGACCACGCCCCCGTGTCCGGCCTGCCCATGGGCGTGGTGTTCTCGGCGCTGCTGGTCAGCAGCGCCGGCATCAGCTGGATCCTGCTGCACAGCCTGTGGCGCCAGCTCACCGGCCGCATGCCGGCTGAGGCGCTGGTGATCGAGCCCGCCGGCTCGGTCGAGTGAGTGCCCACGCCACGATGTCTTTGGAGACCCTGACATGACGATCGCCGTCTTTCTCTTCTCGCTGCTCGGGGCCATGACCCTGGGCATGCCCATCGCCTTCGCGCTGCTGGTCTGCGGCGTGGCCTTGATGGTGCACCTCCACAACTTTGACACCCAGATCCTGGCGCAGAACCTGCTGGAGGGCACCAACAACTACCCGCTGATGGCGGTGCCGTTTTTCATGCTGGCCGGCGAGCTGATGAACGCCGGCGGCCTGTCCAAACGCATCATCGCCATGGCCCAGTCGCTGGTGGGCCATGTGCGCGGTGGCCTGGGCTATGTGGCCATCCTGGCCGCGCTGGTGATGGCCAGCATCTCGGGCTCGGCGGTGGCCGACACCGCCGCGCTGGCGGCGGTGCTGATCCCGCTGATGCGCCAGGCGGGCTATGACGTACCGCGCTCGGCGGGTCTGATCGCCTCGGGCGGCATCATCGCGCCCATCATTCCGCCGTCCATCGGCTTCGTGGTGTTTGGCGTGGCGGCGCAGGTGTCCATCACCAAGCTGTTCCTCGCCGGCATCGTGCCGGGCGTGCTGATGGGCGTGGCCCTGGGCCTGACCTGGTGGTTGTGCGCCCGGCGCGAGGCCCCGCCGGTGCGCGAGGCCGATCACTTCTCCTGGGCGCGGGTGGGCCAGAGCCTGCGCGAGGGCGTCTGGGCGCTGCTGCTGCCGCTGGTGATCGTGGGCGGCATGAAGGCCGGCGTGTTCACGCCCACCGAGGCGGCGGTGGTGGCCGCGGTGTACTCACTGGCCGTGGGCCTGCTGGCCTACCGCGAGCTGAAGCTGGCACAGCTGCCGGCGCTGATGCTGCAAGCCGCCAAGACCTCCAGCGTGGTGATGTTCCTGGTGGCCTGCGCGCTGGTGTCGGCCTGGCTCATCACCATTGCCGACATCCCGGGGCAGGTTGCCGAGCTGCTGCGCCCCTTCATGGACCAGAAGATCCTGCTGATGTTCATGATGATGGCCCTGGTGGTGGTGGTGGGCACGGCGCTGGACTTCATGCCCACGGTGCTCATCCTCACGCCGGTGCTGATGCCCCTGGTCAAGCAGGCCGGGATCGACCCCATCTACTTCGGCGTGCTGTTCATCATGAACAACGCCATCGGCCTGCTGACCCCACCGGTGGGCACAGTGCTGAATGTGGTCGCTGGCGTGGCACGGGTCGATCTGGGGCGGGTCACGGTGGGTGTGCTGCCCTTCCTGGCCGCACAGAGCGCGCTGCTGCTGATGTTCATTCTCTTCCCCGAGCTGGTGATGGTGCCTGCGCGCTGGTTCTATTGAACTCACGCTCACGCGCGCGTCGCATACCCCACCCCGTGACGCGGCACGCGCTTGACGTTGCACAGCAGCTCGTAGGCGAGGGTGCCTGCGAGGCCGGCCACCTCGTTGACCGGAATCTGCGCGCCCCACAGCTCGACCGGGCTGCCGATGCCGGCGTCGGGCAGACCGGTCAGGTCGACCGTCAGCATGTCCATCGACACCCGGCCGATCAGGCGCGAGCGCCGGCCCTCGACGGCCACCGGCGTGCCGGTGGGCGCGGTGCGCGGATAGCCGTCCGCGTAGCCCAGGGCGACCAGACCGACGCGGGTGGGCTCGGTGGCGGTGAAGCCGGTGCCGCAGCCGAGCGGCTCGCCCGGCGCCAGCCAGCGTTCGGCGAAGACTTGGCTGGCCAGGGTCATCACCGGACGCAGGCCGCAGCCCTGCGGACGCAGCAGCGGATCGGCGCCGTAGAGCGCGATGCCCGGCCGGGCCCAGTCGCGGTGTGCGCTCGGCCAGGCCAGCACGCCGGCGGAATTGCACAGGCTGCGCGGTCCCGGCAGGCCGGCGGTGGCCTGCTCGAAGAGCGCGGTCTGTCGCGCCGTCAGGTCGCAGCCGGGCTCGTCGGCACGGGCGAAATGGCTCATCAGCGTCACCGAGCCCACCCGGGGATCGGCCTGAAGACGCTGGTGCAGCTCGCGGGCGCGCTCCGGCGCGAAGCCGGCCCGGTGCATGCCGGAGTCGACCTTCAGCCAGACCTGCAGCGCGCCGTCGGGCAGGCTGGCCTGCTCGATCAGGTGCAGCTGGCGGTCCTGGTGCACCACCAGCCAGAGCGAGGCGGCGGCGGCGAAGGTCACCTCGTCGGCATCGAAGGCGCCTTCCAGCACCAGGATCGGCGCGGTCAGGCCGGCGGCGCGCAGCGCGCGCGCCTCGTCGACGAAGGCCACGGCCAGACCGTCGCTCAGGCCGCGCAGCGCCCGGGCACAGTCGACGGCGCCGTGACCATAGGCGTCGGCCTTCAGCACCGCGAGCTGGCGCCCGCCGTGCAGGGCCTGCAGATGGCGGGCGTTGTGGCGCAGGGCGTCCAGGTCGATGCGCGCGACGCTGGGCCGGGTCACCGCTCGAGGCTCCAGCCCATGCGCAGGACGCGCCCGGTGTGCGCGCCCTCGATGCTGCGCACATAGCCCAGCGCCACCTCGCGGGCAGCCATCGGCGCCGTGCCGGGGAAGAAGGGTGCGTAGACCGGCACCGACTCGGCCAGCAGCGTCGGGCTGACCAGGTTGATGCGCGCGCCGCGCGGCATCTCCAGCGCGGCGGCGCGCACGAAGCCCTCCAGCGCCGCATTGACCATCGCGGCCGACGCGCCCTGGCGGATCGGCTCGTCGTTGAGCAGGCCGCTGGTCAGCGTGAAGGAGCCCCCCTCGCGCACCTGCGCCAGCCCCATCTGCACCAGCCGGACCTGGCCCATCAGCTTGTCGTCCAGGCCGATCTGCCACTGCGCGCGGCTGAAGTCCGCCAGGGGCGCGAAATGCACCCGGCCCAGCGTGGCCACCAGCGCGCCGAAGTCGCCGACCTGGGCGTACATCGCCCGCACCGAGGCCTCGTCGGTGATGTCCACCGCGATGTCGCCGCCCTGGCGGCCGGCGCGGATCAGCGTGTGCCCGCGCGCCTGCAGCGTCTCGGCCACCGCCCGGCCCAGCGTGCCGCTGGCGCCCACATGGAGGATGCGCATCGTCCGCGTCTCCCGCTCAGGCCAGTCCGGCCAGCGTTTCGCCCACCGCGTTGAACAGGCGGTCGAGCTCGTCGCGGGTGGTCTCGAAGGGGGGGCCGAACTGGAGGGTGTCGCCGCCGAAGCGCACGTAGAAGCCCTGACGCCAGAGGGCCAGACCGGCCTCGAAGGGGCGGATGGTCGGGTCGCCGTCGCGCGGGGCGAGCTGGATGGCGCCGGCCAGGCCGCAGTTGCGGATGTCGAGGATGTGGGCGCTGCTGCCGCGCAGGCCGTGCAGCAGCGCCTCGAAGTCGGGGGCGCGCTCGGCGGCGCGGGCCACCAGCTGCTCGCGCTCGAGCAGGTCGAGCGTGGCCAGGCCGGCCGCGCAGGCCACCGGATGCGCCGAGTAGGTGTAGCCGTGGGTGAACTCGGTCACATGGCGCGCCAGCGGCTGGCGCATGAAGGTCTCGTAGATCTCGGTGGAGGCGATGACCGCGCCCATCGGCACCGCGCCGTTGGTGACCTGCTTGGCGATGTTGGCGATGTCGGGGGTGACGCCGAAGAACTCCGCGCCGCTGTGGCGGCCCAGGCGACCGAAGCCGGAGATGACCTCGTCGAAGATCAGCAGGATGCCGTGCTGGGTGCAGATCTCGCGCAGGCGCTGCAGATAGCCTTGCGGCGGCACGATGACGCCGGCCGAGCCCGACATCGGCTCGACGATGACGGCGGCGATGTTGGAGGCGTCATGCAGCTCGATGAGCTTGAGCAGCTCGTCGGCCAGCGCCACGCCGCCGGTCTCGGCCTGGCCGCGGGTGAAGGCGCAGCCCGGCTGCAGCGTGTGCGGCAGGTGGTCGACGTCCATCAGCGGGCCGAAGGTCTTGCGGTTGCCGCCGATGCCGCCCAGCGCGGTGCCGGCGATGTTGACGCCGTGGTAGCCGCGCGCCCGGCCGATCAGCTTGGTCTTGCTGGCCTGGCCGCGGATGCGCCAGTAGGCGCGCGCCATCTTGACCGCGGTGTCGGCGCTCTCGGAGCCGGAGTCGGTGAAGAAGACGTGGTTGAGCGGATCGGGGAAGTGCGCGGCGATGCGCTCGGCCAGCTCGAAGGACAGCGGGTGCCCGAACTGGAAGGCGGGCGAGTAGTCCAGCGTGGAGAGCTGGCGGGCCACCGCCTGGGCGATCTCGGGGCGGCAGTGGCCGGCGCCGCAGGTCCACAGGCCGGAGAGGCTGTCGAAGACGCGCCGGCCCTGGGCGTCGATCAGCCAGCGGCCCTCGGCGCCGGCGATCAGGCGCGGATCGGCGTGGAAGTCGCGGTTGGAGCTGAAGGGCATCCAGTGCGCCTTCAGGCGCTCGGGGGACAGAGGGGTGAAGGGCGAGGTCTGGGGCATGAGGCGCTCCCGTGCGCGGGCTTGAAGGACGGGCTGAAGGGCAATGCGCCGGATTGTGGTGAGTCATTCACGCCAGTACGATTCGATATTTCATGCCATCAGTTATCGATTTGCTCACCTGAATGCTCCCCTGATCATGCGCGCGCTCGTGTCCCCCCTGGCCCAGGTGTCTGACTTCGATCTGCGGCTGCTGCGTGTCTTCAAGGCGGTGGCCGAGGCCGGCAGCTTTGCCGGCGCCGAGAGCGCGCTGGGCATCACCCGCTCGGCCATCAGCCTGCACATGGCCGACCTGGAGCAGCGCCTGGGCATGCGGCTGTGCCAGCGCGGCCGCGCGGGCTTCGCGCTGACCGACCAGGGCCGCGAGGTGCTGCGCTCGGCCGAATCGCTGCTGGCGGCGGTCGAGGACTTCCGCACCGGCGTCAACCAGCTGCACCAGACGCTGCGCGGCGATCTCAACATCGGGCTGATGAACAACCTGGTGACGCTGCCGCGCATGCGCATCACCGCCGCGCTGCAGGCGATCCGCCAGCGCAGCGACGCGGTGCGCATCCACCTGAGCATGAGCCCGCCCGGCGAGGTCGAGCGCGGCGTGCTCGACGGGCGGCTGCATGTGGGCGCGGTGCCGCTGATCACGCCGCTGTCGGGCCTGGCCTATCTGCCGCTCTACGACGAGACCTCGCAGCTCTACTGCAGCCACGGCCATCCGCTGTTCGCGCAGGCGTCGGAGGTCGACGCGACGGCGCTGCGCGAGGCCGCCGCGGTGGTGCCGACCTACCGGATGAGCGCCGAGGCGATCCAGATGCACCAGGGCCTGAACTGCGTGGCCAGCGCCTCCGACCGCGAGGCGATCGCCTTCCTGATCCTGACCGGGCAGTTCATCGGCTTCCTGCCCGACCACTATGCCGCGGCCTGGGTCGCGCAGGGCCAGATGGCCGCGCTGGCGCCGGGCCGTCAGCGCTTCTCGGTGCCGCTGGCGCTGGTCACCCGCAAGGGGCGCCGCCAGAGCCTGATCGTCGAGCAGTTCATCGAGGCCCTGATGCAGACCTGATGCCAGCGCCGGTGCGCGCTGCTACACTGCGCCCCACCATGTTCACCACGCGCAAACACAGCATCGGCCGCGCCGCCGGGTCGCAAGACCGGGGAGCCTGGCCCTGGCGTCGCTGACCGCGATGCCTGGAGGCGGCCGCCTCTCCCACGCCCGGTGACGGGTCGGCCGCAGCAGATCCGCTGACACCTTGCTGCCGCACTCCCGGTGCGGCCTGCGCCCCCCGACCAGCGAATCGACATCAACCAGGCCCGCGGCACGCACGCGCGTCCTGCACTGGTTCCTGACACGCGAGCATGCCGGCGGGCCCCGCCGGAGCCAACCGTGATCACCGAACTCGAATTCAAGAGCCTGGCCGAACAGGGCTACAACCGCATCCCGCTGGTCGCCGAGGCCTTTGCGGACCTCGAGACGCCGCTGTCTCTCTATCTGAAGCTGGCCGGCGGCAAGCCGTTCAGCTTCCTGCTGGAGTCCGTCGTCGGCGGCGAGCGCTTCGGGCGCTATTCCTTCATCGGCCTGCCGGCGCGCACGCTGCTGCGCGCGTCCAACGGCGTCACCGAGGTGGTGACCGACGGCCAGGTGGTCGAGCGCCATGAGGGCAACCCGCTCGACTTCGTCGAGGCCTACCAGAAGCGCTTCAAGGTGGCGCTGCGCCCGGGGCTGCCGCGCTTCTGCGGCGGGCTGGCCGGCTACTTCGGCTACGACACGGTGCGCTACATCGAGAAGAAGCTGGCCGACACCCGCCTGCCCGGTGGCATCGGCACGCCCGAGATCCAGCTGCTGCAGACCGAGGAGCTGGCGGTGATCGACAACCTCTCCGGGCGCCTCTACCTGATCGTCTACGCCGACCCGCGCACGCCCGAGGCCTATTTCAGCGCGCAGAAGCGCCTGTCGCAGCTCACCGACCAGCTGCGCTACAGCGTCAGCGCTCCGCAGGTCCGCCGCGGCCCGGCGCACCCGGTCGAGCGCGAGTACGCCAAGGCCGACTTCGAGGCGGCCGTCCTCAAGGCCAAGGAATACATCGCCGCCGGCGACTGCATGCAGATCGTCATCGGCCAGCGCCTGAAGAAGCGCTACACCGAGAACCCGCTGTCGCTCTACCGCGCGCTGCGCTCGCTCAACCCGTCGCCCTACATGTACTACTACGACATGGGCGACTTCCACATCGTCGGAGCCAGCCCCGAGATCCTGGTGCGCCAGGAGGCGCGCACGGTGGACGGCCGCGCCGAGAAGATCGTCACCATCCGCCCGATCGCCGGCACCAAGCCGCGCGGCGGCACGCCCGAGCAGGACCAGCACAACGAGCGCGACCTGCTCGCCGACGCCAAGGAGCGCGCCGAGCACCTGATGCTGATCGACCTGGCGCGCAACGACATCGGCCGCATCGCCAAGACCGGCACCGTCAAGGTGACCGAGGCCTTCGGCATCGAGCGCTACTCGCACGTCATGCACATCGTCAGCAACGTCGAGGGCGTGCTGAAGGACGGCATGAGCAGCCTGGACGTGCTGCGCGCGAGCTTTCCCGCCGGCACGCTCTCGGGCGCGCCCAAGATCCACGCGATGGAGATCATCGACCAGCTGGAGATCAGCGAGCGCGGCATCTACGGCGGCGCGGTCGGGTATCTCAGCTTCGCGGGCGACATGGACGTGGCCATCGCCATCCGCACCGGCGTCATCAAGGACCAGACGCTCTACGTGCAGGCCGGCGCCGGCGTGGTCGCCGACTCGGTGCCCGAGATGGAGTGGAAGGAGACCGAGGTGAAGATGCGCGCGGTGATCCGCGCCGCCGAGCTGGTCGAGGAAGGTTTCTGAGGCTTGACCATGATGCTCCAGAGAGGTTGCGAATGAATATCGAGCGACTCCAAATTTCCGGCTTCAAGAGCATTGCGGACTTGGCGTTGGAGGAGCTGACCCCTTTCAGCGTCTTGGCTGGTCCCAATGGTTCGGGAAAAAGCAACTGGATGGATGCGCTGGCCTTTGTCAGTGCGGTGGTGGAGCTGGGCGCCATCAAAGCACTGCGCCAATTCCGGGGCTTTTCTCAAGTCCATTGCTACAAGCTGCGCAAGGCCAATGCACGCACCTTTAGCTTCGAGTTGCAGGCCAGTATTGGCCATCGGCGTGTGTCTTACGTTCTGAAGGTGCATGACATGGATTCGGAGCCGCAGGTGCAGGAGTTGCTAGAGGTGGATGATCAGAAGCGGCTGGAGCGCAAGAAAGGCAACGATCCGACTCTTTTTACGGAAGACGATGGCAAGGAATTCACCATCGAAAAGTTTCCGGCTGATATGTCGGGATTGCTGTTTACAAAAGGGGAATTTGGCCTGTATGAATTCCTGACGAATGTGGCGGTATTCCGCTTCGACCCTTTAGGGGCGAAGGAACCCGATGGCTCTAGTGCTGACACTACCGCGCTGCACCCCAATGGACACAATGTAGCCACCATGCTGGCCACGCTTGAAAAAGATGATGATTTCCGAACCCAGGTACTCGACTGGATGAACTTGCTGGTGCCCGGCATGGAGCAAGTGCGTGCGGAGCCAGATCGGCTGAGCGGCGGCACGGTCATCAAGTTCAAGGAAGAAGGCACGCGAGCCCATTTCCCGGCCCACCTGATTTCCGACGGCACCATCTATGCGCTGTGCATCATGACGGCGGTGCTGAGCCGAGCCAAGACAACCGGCATCACGCTGATCGAAGAGCCTGAACGGGGATTGCACCCCAAGGGCATCGAGGCATTGGTGGATCTGATGCGCCAAAGTGCCGGTGTCGAGCACCCGGTCTTCGTGACGACACACAGCGAATCTCTGGTGCGGGCTTGCCACGCAGAGGAGTTGTGGCTGATGAACAAGCTGGACGGCAAGACGGTCGCAAAAAATGCCGCCAAGAGCAGTGGCGATCTGGGGCAAATCAATCTCGACACCGCATGGCTGATGAACCTGTTCGATGGAGGTCTGCCATGGTGAAACTGGGTTTCATTGTGGCGGGCGCCACCGAGAAGATCATGATCGAATCGGCCCGATTCCGCGACTGGGCCAATGCGCAGGGTCTGGAGATCTGCAGTCCCGTCATCAATGCGAAAGGTGGGGGTAATCTGCTGCCCCAGCACATGGCGCCAATGATGGCGACGCTGGCCAGGAGTCAGCCCGATCATGTGGTGGTACTGACCGATCTGGAGCACGAGCCAGACATTGAGGCCGTCAGGGCTCGCATCACGAATGCGCATACCTCGCTGATTTTCGTGGCGGTCAAGGCCTTGGAGGCTTGGTTTCTGGCGGATACCACGGCCATGCGTGCTTGGCTGAAGCAACCTGATTTTGAGGAAGCCCGGCCAGAGCAAACACCTGCCATGCCTTGGGATTGGCTCAAGGAAGTGTCCCGGCAACAGGGTGCACGCGGTCCAGGGTCCAACAAGGTGATGTTCGCCAAGCGATTTTGCGGGGTGCATGGTTTCCAGATCGCCAACGCGGCAGCGCACCCGGCTTGCCCTAGCGCGAAGGCTTTTCACGATGCGTTGCTGGACCTCTCCGGTGGCGCCGTGCTGCTCGAAAACTGAATATGGGTGTGCTGTCCACACCCCATGACATCAATAGGTCAGGACCATCATGCTGCTGATGATCGACAACTACGACTCCTTCACCTTCAACCTCGTGCAGTACTTCGCCGAGCTGGGCGAGGACGTGCGGGTGCACCGCAACGACGAGATCTCGCTGGCCGAGATCGAGGCGATGCAGCCCGACCGGCTGGTGCTGTCGCCGGGGCCGTGCTCGCCGGCGGAGGCCGGCATCTGCATCGCGGCCATCCAGCACTTCAAGGGCCGGCTGCCGATCCTGGGCGTGTGCCTGGGGCACCAGAGCATCGGTGCGGCGCTGGGCGGCAACATCGTGCGCGCCCAGGTGCAGATGCACGGCAAGGCCGACACCATCACCACTGACCAGCAGGGTGTGTTCGCCGGGCTGCCGCAGCAGTTCAGCATCATCCGCTACCACTCGCTGGCGATCGAGCGCGCCACGCTGCCGCCGGAGCTGGTCGTCACCGCCACCAGCGGCGACGGCGAGATCATGGGCGTGCGCCACCGCGAGCTGGCGCTGGAGGGGGTGCAGTTCCACCCCGAGTCCATCCTGAGCGAGCATGGCCACGCGATGCTGCGCAACTTCCTGAACACGCCCAACCGCTGAACCGTTGCCGAGGAGCGCGCCATGTCCATCACCAACACCGAAGCCCTGACCCGCGTCATCGAGCACCGCGAGATCTTCCACGACGAGATGCTCACGCTGATGCGCCGCATCATGGCCGGCGAGATGTCGCCGACCATGACCGCGGCGATCCTGACCGGCCTGCGCGTCAAGAAGGAGACCATCGGCGAGATCACGGCCGCCGCGCAGGTCATGCGCGAGTGCTCGGTCAAGGTCAACGTGGCCGACCGCCGCCACCTGGTCGACATCGTCGGCACCGGCGGCGACGGCTCGCACACCTTCAACATCTCGACCTGCACGATGTTCGTGGTGGCTGCGGCCGGCGCGCGGGTGAGCAAGCACGGCGGGCGCAGCGTGTCGAGCAAGTCCGGCAGCGCCGACGTGCTCGAGGCGCTGGGCGTGCCGATGACGCTCACGCCGCAGGCGGTGGCGCAGTGCATCCAGGACACCGGTATCGGCTTCATGTTCGCGCCCAACCACCATCCGGCGATGAAGAACGTGGCGCCGGTGCGCCGCGAGCTGGGCGTGCGCACGATCTTCAACATCCTCGGGCCCCTGACCAACCCGGCCGACGCGCCCAACATCCTGATGGGCGTCTTCCACCCCGATCTGGTCGGCATCCAGGTGCGCGCGCTGCAGCGCCTGGGCGCCGAGCACGCGCTGGTGGTCTACGGCCGCGACGGCATGGACGAGGTCTCGCTGGGCGCCGGCACCCTGGTGGGCGAGCTGCGCGACGGCGAGATCCGCGAGTACGAGATCCATCCCGAGGACTTCGGCCTGACGATGGCCAGCAACCGCGCGCTGAAGGTGGACACGCCCGAGCAGTCGCGCGCGCTGCTGCAGGCGGTGCTGGACAACCAGCCCGGCCCGGCGCGCGACATCGTCATGCTCAACGCCGGCGTGGCGCTCTACGCCGCCAATGTCGCCGCGACGATGGCCGAGGGCATCGAGCGCGCCCGCGAGGCGCTGGCCAGCGGCCGCGCCGCCGAGCGCCTGACGCAGTTCGTCGCCCGCGCCCGGCAACTCGCCCCGGCCGCGGCCTGAGCCCCTGAACCGAGCCTTCCCCATGAACCCGAACACCCCCGACATCCTCGCCCGCATCGTCGTCACCAAGCACGAGGAGGTGGCCGCGGCCCGCGCCGCGAAATCCCTGGCGGCCGTGCGCGCCGAGGCCGAGGCGCGCGCCGCCGACCTGCGCGGCTTCGAGGCCGCGCTGCGCGCGAAGGTTGCCGCCGGCCAGCCCGCGGTGATCGCCGAGATCAAGAAGGCCAGCCCGAGCAAGGGCGTGATCCGCGCCGACTTCCGGCCGGCCGAGATCGCCGCCAGCTACGCGCGCCACGGCGCGGCCTGCCTGAGCGTGCTGACCGACGCGCCGTACTTCCAGGGCTGCACCGCGTACCTGCAGCAGGCGCGCGCCGCCTGCGCCTTGCCGGTGCTGCGCAAGGACTTCATGGTCGACGAGTACCAGGTCCATGAGGCGCGCGCGATGGGCGCGGACTGCATCCTGCTGATCGCTGCCTGCCTGGACGACGCGCAGATGGCCGACCTGGAGGCGGTGGCGCTGGGGCTCGGCATGAGCGTGCTGGTCGAGGTCCACGACCGCGCCGAGCTGCACCGCGCGCTCCGGCTGAAGACGCCGCTGCTGGGCATCAACAACCGCGACCTGCGCAGCTTCTCGGTGACGCTGGACACCACGCTGGGCCTGCTCGACGAGGTGCCCGCCGACCGGCTGCTGGTGACCGAGTCCGGCATCCTGGCCGCCGAGGACGTGGCCCGCATGCGCGGCGCCGCGGTCAATGCCTTCCTCGTCGGCGAGGCCTTCATGCGCGCCGACGATCCGGGCGCGGCGCTGGCGGCGCTGTTCGCGGCATGACGCTGCCCGACAACCGCCTGCGGGCGCCGCTGACCCAGGCGCTGCGCGATGGCCTGCCCGAGGGCTGGCGCGATCTGGTCGAGGCCTTTCTGGCCGGCGCGGCCGGGCAGGCGGTGTGCGCGGCCGTCGATGTGCGTGTCGCGGCCGGCGCGGAGGTCTATCCGGCGCGGCCGCTGCGCGCGCTGCAGGGCCTGGCGCCGGAGCAGGTGAAGGTCGTCATCCTCGGCCAGGATCCCTACCACGGCCCCGGCGAGGCCGAGGGCCTGGCCTTCTCGGTCGCCGACGGGGTGAAGATCCCGCCGAGCCTGCGCAACATCCGCCAGGAACTGCAGGCCGACCTGGGGCTGGCGGCGCCGGTCTCGGGCAGCCTCGCGGCCTGGGTCGATGCGGGCGTGCTGCTGCTCAACACCAGCCTGAGCGTCGAGCGCGATCGCCCGGCCAGCCACGCGAAGCTGGGCTGGCAGGCGCTGACGGACGCGCTCGTCGCGCGGGTGGCCGCGGCGCCGCAGCCCAAGGTCTTCCTGCTGTGGGGCGCGCATGCGCAGGCCCGCCGGCCGGTGATCGAGGCTGCCGGCGCGCACAACCACGTCATCGCCACGAACCATCCGTCGCCGCTGGCGGCCCGGCGTCCGCCGGTGCCTTTCGTTGGCAGCCGGCCGTTCTCTGCGGCCAATGCCTGGCTGCAAGGGCAGGGCGCCGAGGCGGTGGATTGGGGCCTCGATGTGGCTTCAACAAAAAAATTGCCCAAAACGCTTGCGTCGCAGATGAGCCTTTGCTAAAGTTTATGTCTCGCCCAGGAGGGGTGCCCGAGTGGCTAAAGGGGGCAGACTGTAAATCTGTTGGCTTACGCCTACGCTGGTTCGAATCCAGCCTCCTCCACCAAGCGAAACGTCTAGCGGCTGCTTCAATCTCGAGGCAGGTCTGCATGGCAAGGCGGGAGTAGTTCAATGGTAGAACCTCAGCCTTCCAAGCTGATGACACGGGTTCGATTCCCGTTTCCCGCTCCAAGTGGTTTGAAATAAGTCGACACTGGTCTGCGCGTTCTCTGCGTCCAGTCCTGTGTCGATGCCCATGTGGCTCAGTGGTAGAGCACTCCCTTGGTAAGGGAGAGGTCGCGCGTTCGATCCGCGCCATGGGCACCACCCGATACCGCCTGTCTTACTCGTCGTATTGAACGCACTCAGGAGCGCGAAATCATGGCTAAGGAAAAGTTCGAACGGACCAAGCCGCACGTCAACGTCGGCACCATCGGTCACGTCGACCATGGCAAGACCACCCTGACGGCAGCCATCACGACCGTTCTGTCGAAGAAGTTCGGCGGTCAGGCCAAGGCCTATGACCAGATCGACGCCGCTCCGGAAGAGAAGGCTCGCGGCATCACGATCAACACCGCCCACGTCGAGTACGAGACGGCCAACCGCCACTACGCTCACGTCGACTGCCCGGGTCACGCCGACTACGTCAAGAACATGATCACCGGCGCCGCCCAGATGGACGGCGCGATCCTGGTCTGCTCGGCCGCTGACGGCCCGATGCCCCAGACCCGCGAGCACATCCTG
>NZ_FTMZ01000056.1 GCF_900156335.1 Sphaerotilus natans | reverse complement strand
GGCATGGAAAGGCCGGCCACAGTGGGTGATAGCCCCGTATGTGAAAAGACCTGTGTGGTACTGAGCTAGCGACAAGTAGGGCGGGACACGTGAAATCCTGTCTGAAGATGGGGGGACCATCCTCCAAGGCTAAATACTCGTAATCGACCGATAGTGAACCAGTACCGTGAGGGAAAGGCGAAAAGAACCCCGGGAGGGGAGTGAAATAGATCCTGAAACCGCATGCATACAAAAAGTCGGAGCCCTCCGGGGTGACGGCGTACCTTTTGTATAATGGGTCAGCGACTTACATTCAGTGGCAAGCTTAACCGAATAGGGTAGGCGCAGGGAAACCGAGTCCGAACAGGGCGTCTTCAGTCGCTGGGTGTAGACCCGAAACCAGGTGATCTATCCATGGCCAGGATGAAGGTGCGGTAACACGCACTGGAGGTCCGAACCGACTAGTGTTGCAAAACTAGCGGATGAGCTGTGGATAGGGGTGAAAGGCTAAACAAACCTGGAAATAGCTGGTTCTCTCCGAAAACTATTTAGGTAGTGCCTCAAGTATTACCGTCGGGGGTAGAGCACTGTTTAGGCTAGGGGGTCATGGCGACTTACCAAACCTATGCAAACTCCGAATACCGATGAGTACAGCTTGGGAGACAGAGCACCGGGTGCTAACGTCCGGACTCAAGAGGGAAACAACCCAGACCGCCAGCTAAGGTCCCTAAAATTGGCTAAGTGGGAAACGAAGTGGGAAGGCTAAAACAGTCAGGATGTTGGCTTAGAAGCAGCCATCATTTAAAGAAAGCGTAATAGCTCACTGATCGAGTCGTCCTGCGCGGAAGATGTAACGGGGCTCAAGCCAGTTACCGAAGCTGCGGATGCACCGCAAGGTGCGTGGTAGGAGAGCGTTCTGTAAGCCTGTGAAGGTGTCTTGAGAAGGATGCTGGAGGTATCAGAAGTGCGAATGCTGACATGAGTAGCGTTAAAGGGGGTGAAAAGCCCCCTCGCCGTAAGCGCAAGGTTTCCTACGCAACGTTCATCGGCGTAGGGTGAGTCGGCCCCTAAGGCGAGGCAGAGATGCGTAGCTGATGGGAAACAGGTGAATATTCCTGTACCGATTGCAAGTGCGATGTGGGGACGGAGAAGGTTAGCTCAGCCGGGTGTTGGATGTCCCGGTTCAAGCGTGTAGTC
>NZ_FTMZ01000039.1 GCF_900156335.1 Sphaerotilus natans | reverse complement strand
GCGGGAATAGCTCAGTTGGTAGAGCGCAACCTTGCCAAGGTTGAGGTCGCGAGTTCGAGCCTCGTTTCCCGCTCCAACACAAAAAGAGTCGTCCATCGGGCGACTCTTTTTTTTGTCCCATCATCCTCGGTGGGCCATGTCGCGTTGTCGGTGTGCTTGCCCGGCACGCAGGTGCCTATCATTGCGCCATGTCTTCCCAGATCCCCGGCTACTTTCCTTCTTCCGGCTCGCGCGGCACTGACGACGAGGTCGCGCGTCTGCGCGTGCCGCCGCATTCGATCGAGGCCGAGCAGAGCGTGCTCGGCGGTCTGCTGCTCGACAACAGCGCCTCCGACCGTGCCGGCGATGTGCTGAGCGAATCGGATTTCTACCGCTACGAGCATCGGCTGATCTACACCGCGATCATGTCGCTGGTCAGCGGCAGTCGTCCGGCCGACGTGATCACGGTCTTCGAGCGGCTGCAGAGCCTGGGCAAGGCGGAGGAGGTCGGGGGGCTCGCCTATCTGAATGCGCTGGCCAACAGCGTGCCGGGCGCGGCCAATCTGCGCCGCTATGCCGAGATCGTGCGCGAGCGCGCGATCCTGCGTCGCCTGGTCGAGACCAGCGACGAGATCGCCACGCGGGCGCTCAATCCTCAGGGTGCGGCCGTGTCGGCCATCCTGGACGAGGCGGAGGCCAAGATCTTCAAGATCGGCGAGGAGGGCTCCCGCAACAAGCAGGGCTTCCATTCGCTCGACAATCTGGTGGTGCAGCTGATCGACCGTGTCCAGGAGCTGGCCGACAGCGGCGCCGGCGACGTGACCGGCGTGGCCAGCGGCTTCATCGATCTCGACCGGATGACGGCCGGCCTGCAGGGTGGCGACCTGATCATCCTGGCGGCACGGCCGTCGATGGGCAAGACCGCCTTCGCGCTCAACATCGCCGAACACGTCGCGGTGAAGGAGCGCAAGCCGGTTGTCGTGTTCTCGATGGAAATGGGCGCGTCGCAGCTGGCGTTGCGGATGGTGGGCTCGCTCGGGCGCATCGACCAGCAGCACCTGCGCACCGGTGCGCTGACCGACGACGAATGGGGGCGGCTCTCGGAGGTGCTCGACCTGCTGCACGGCGTGAGCCTGTTCATCGACGAGACGCCGGCGCTCACGCCGGGCGAAGTGCGCGCACGCGCGCGCCGTCAGGCCCGCCAGTTCGGCCAGCTCGGCCTGATCGTCATCGACTACCTGCAGCTGATGAGCGGCTCGGCCTCCAGCAGCGGCGAGAACCGGGCCACCGAGATTTCCGAGATCTCGCGCGGCCTGAAGGCGCTGGCCAAGGAGCTGCATTGCCCGGTGATCGCGCTGTCGCAGCTCAACCGCTCGGTCGAGACTCGCACCGACAAGCGACCGATGATGTCGGATCTGCGGGAATCGGGTGCGATCGAGCAGGATGCCGACGTCATCATGTTCATCTACCGCGACGAGTACTACAACAAGGACTCGAAGGAGCCGGGCGTGGCCGAGATCATCATCGGCAAGCAGCGCAACGGCCCGGTCGGCACCGTGAAGCTGGCGTTCATGAAGCCGCTGACCAAGTTCGAGAACCTGGCGCCAGGCAGCTACGGCGACGAGTACTGACCGCACTTGAGGGTGCGGGCTTCTGGTTTCCGAGCAGTGACAGGGGCTGGCCGGGTAAACCCCGATCCGGCTATAATCCTCAGGTTTGTCCGCCAACAACGCAGCCCAGCGCCATCGCGGCGTCAACCCCCCGGATCCGGCATGTGCTGGATCTCGTGGACGATCTGGTTGACCGCCGAGCTCCGATGCCGCGCTGGGCTTGCCCACATCGGAGTTCCCGTGCTGCCCGTCCTGCCTCCCGCCCTTCTCGCCCTCGCAGACGGCACGGTCTTTCTTGGTACCTCGATCGGCGCTGCCGGTCACACGGTCGGTGAAGTGGTGTTCAACACCTCGATCACCGGCTATCAGGAAATCCTCACTGACCCCAGCTATTGCCGGCAGATCGTGACGCTCACGTATCCGCACATCGGCAACTATGGGGTCAACGAGCAGGATGTCGAGGCCTCGAAAGTCCATGCCGCCGGTCTGATCATCAAGGATCTGCCCGTTCGCGCTTCCAATTTCCGCCAGACGCTGACGCTGACCGACTACCTGGTCCGCGAGGGCACGGTGGCCATCGCCGACATCGATACCCGCCGCCTGACGCGCGTCCTGCGCACGAAGGGCGCGCAGAACGGCTGCATCATGTCGTTCACGGCTGACACCGTCGTGACGCAGGCCATGATCGACGAGGCGGTCGCGCTGGCGCGCTCGGCGCCGAGCATGGCCGGCCAGGACCTGGCCCAGGTCGTGACCCGTGCCGCCACCGAGGTCTGGACCGAGACCGAATGGCGCCTGACGACCGAGGCCGGCGGGCCCGGCTTCGGCGAGCAGACCGCGCCGCGCTTCCATGTCGTGGCCTATGACTTCGGCGTCAAGCGCAACATCCTGCGCATGCTGGCCGAGCGCGGCTGCAAGGTCACCGTCGTGCCGGCCAAGACCCCGGCGGCCGAGGTGCTGGCGCTCAACCCGGACGGCATCTTCCTGTCGAACGGCCCCGGCGACCCGGAGCCCTGCGACTACGCGATCGCTGCGGCCAAGGAACTGATCGAGACCGGCATCCCGACCTTCGGCATTTGTCTGGGCCACCAGATCATGGCGCTGGCCTCGGGCGCGAAGACCTTCAAGATGAAGTTCGGCCACCATGGCGGCAACCACCCGGTCAAGGATCTGGACACCGGCCGCGTGTCGATCACCAGCCAGAACCACGGCTTCGCGGTCGATGCCGACACGCTGCCGGCCAACCTGCGCCCGACGCATGTGAGTCTGTTCGACGGCACGCTGCAGGGCCTGGCCCGCACCGACCGTCCGGCCTTCTGCTTCCAGGGCCACCCGGAAGCCTCGCCCGGCCCGCACGACATCGCCTACCTGTTCGACCGCTTCACTGCGCTGATGAACGACAAGCAAGCGGAGAAGAAGAATGCCTAAGCGCAGCGACCTCAAATCCATCCTCATCATCGGCGCCGGCCCGATCATCATCGGCCAGGCCTGCGAGTTCGACTATTCCGGCGCCCAGGCCTGCAAGGCCCTGCGCGAGGAAGGCTACAAGGTCATCCTGGTCAACTCGAACCCGGCGACCATCATGACCGACCCGGCCACGGCCGACGTCACCTACATCGAGCCGATCACCTGGCAGGTGGTCGAGAAGATCATCGCCAAGGAGCGCCCCGACGCGATCCTGCCGACGATGGGCGGCCAGACGGCGCTGAACTGCGCGCTCGACCTGCACAAGCACGGCGTGCTCGACAAGTACAAGGTCGAGATGATCGGTGCCAACGAGCACGCGATCGAGAAGGCCGAGGACCGCCTGAAGTTCAAGGACGCGATGACCAAGATCGGTCTGGGCTCGGCCAAGTCCGGCATCGCGCACTCGATGGAAGAGGCCTGGGCCGTCCAGAAGGCCATCCAGGCCGAGGTCGGCGGCGCCGGCTTCCCGATGGTGATCCGCCCCAGCTTCACGCTGGGCGGCACCGGCGGCGGCATCGCCTACAACCCGGAGGAGTTCGAGGAGATCTGCAAGCGCGGCCTCGACCTGTCGCCGACGAACGAGCTGCTGATCGAGGAGTCCCTCATCGGCTGGAAGGAATACGAGATGGAAGTGGTCCGCGACCGTGCGGACAACTGCATCATCGTCTGCTCGATCGAGAACCTGGACCCGATGGGCATCCACACCGGTGACTCGATCACCGTGGCCCCGGCCCAGACGCTGACCGACCGCGAGTACCAGCTGCTGCGCAACGCCTCGATCGCGATCCTGCGCGAGATCGGCGTGGACACCGGCGGCTCGAACGTCCAGTTCTCCATCAACCCGAAGGACGGCCGCATGGTCGTCATCGAGATGAACCCGCGCGTGAGCCGCTCCTCGGCGCTGGCGTCGAAGGCCACCGGCTTCCCGATCGCCAAGATCGCCGCCAAGCTGGCGGTGGGCTACACGCTCGACGAGCTGAAGAACGACATCACCGGCGGCGCGACCCCGGCGTCCTTCGAGCCCTCGATCGACTACGTCGTCACCAAGATCCCGCGCTTCGCCTTCGAGAAGTTCCCGGCCGCCGATGCGCACCTGACCACGCAGATGAAGTCGGTGGGCGAGGTGATGGCCATGGGCCGCACCTTCCAGGAGTCGTTCCAGAAGGCGCTGCGCGGTCTGGAGACCGGCATCGACGGCCTGACCGAGCGCTCCACCGACCGCGACGAGATCATCGAGGAGATCGGCGAGCCCGGCCCCGAGCGCATCCTGTTCGTCGGCGACGCCTTCCGCTTGGGGCTGACGCTCGACGAGATCTTCGAGGAAACCGCGATCGACCCGTGGTTCCTGGCGCAGATCGAGCAGATCATCCAGACCGAAGCCCAGCTCAAGGGCCGCACGATCGAGAGCCTGTCGGCCGCCGAGCTGCGCTTCCTGAAGAAGAAGGGCTTCTCCGACAAGCGTCTGGGCAAGCTGCTGGGCTCGAACCAGCATGACGTGCGCCGCGCGCGCCAGGCCCTGGGCGTGCGCCCGGTCTACAAGCGCGTCGACACCTGCGCGGCCGAGTTCGCCACGCAGACCGCCTACCTGTACTCGTGCTACGAGGGCACGGACGGCGAGTGCGAGGCCGAGCCGACCGACAAGAAGAAGATCATGGTGCTGGGCGGTGGCCCGAACCGCATCGGCCAGGGCATCGAGTTCGACTACTGCTGCGTCCACGCCGCCCTCGCCATGCGCGAGGACGGCTATGAGACCATCATGGTCAACTGCAACCCCGAGACGGTCTCGACCGACTACGACACCTCGGACCGCCTGTACTTCGAGCCGGTGACGCTCGAGGACGTGCTGGAGATCGTGGACAAGGAAAAGCCGGTCGGCGTGATCGTGCAGTACGGCGGCCAGACGCCGCTGAAGCTCGCCCTCGACCTGGAAGCCAACGGCGTGCCCATCATCGGCACGACGCCGGACTCGATCGACATCGCCGAGGACCGCGAGCGCTTCCAGAAGCTGCTGCACGCGCTGGACCTCAAGCAGCCGCCCAACCGCACCGCCCGCGCCGAGAGCGAGGCCATCGCGCTGGCCAACGAGATCGGCTACCCGCTGGTCGTGCGCCCCAGCTATGTGCTGGGCGGCCGCGCGATGGAGATCGTGCACGGCGACAAGGACCTCGAGCGCTACATGCGCGAAGCGGTGCGCGTCTCCGACAAGTCGCCGGTGCTGCTCGACCGCTTCCTCGATGACGCGGTCGAAGTCGACGTCGACTGCATCGCCGACGCCAGCGGCGACGTGATGATTGGCGGCATCATGGAGCACATCGAGCAGGCCGGCGTCCACTCGGGCGACTCGGCGTGCTCGCTGCCGCCCTATACCCTCAGCGCCGTGCTGCAGGACGAGCTGCGCCGCCAGACCGCCCTGATGGCCAAGGCCCTGAAGGTGATCGGCCTGATGAACGTGCAGTTCGCCATCCAGGGCGACGTGACCGGCGGGCTCGACGCCTGCACCGTCTACGTGCTGGAAGTGAACCCGCGCGCCTCGCGCACCGTGCCCTACGTCTCGAAGGCCACCGGCCAGTCGCTGGCGAAGATCGCCGCGCGCTGCATGGCCGGCCAGAAGCTGGCCGACCAGAAGGCCCTGAACGGCGAGGCGCCGCGCGAGATCGTGCCGCCGTACTTCAGCGTCAAGGAAGCGGTCTTCCCGTTCAACAAGTTCCCCGGCGTCGATCCGATCCTGAGCCCCGAGATGCGCTCGACCGGCGAGGTCATGGGCACGGGCAAGACCTTCGCCGAGGCGATGCTCAAGAGCCAGCTCGGCGCGGGCTCGCGCCTGCCGCGCAGCGGCAACGTGGTGATCTCGGTCAAGGCCAGCGATCACGCCCGTGCCGTCGGCGTGGCGCGCGACCTGCACGCGCTCGGCTTCGGCATCGTCGCGACCAAGGGCACCGCTGCGGCCATCGCCGCCGGTGGCGTGCCGGTCAAGGTGGTGAACAAGCTCAAGGACGGTCGCCCCCACATCGTCGACATGATCAAGGGCGGCGAGATCCAGCTGGTCTTCACCACCGTGGACGAGACCCGCACCGCGATTGCCGACTCGCGCCACATCCGCACCGCGGCCCTGGCCAACCGGGTGACCTACTACACCACGATGGCCGGCTGCGAGGCCGCCACCGAGGCGCTGAAGCACCAGCACGGCCTGAGCGTCGTGTCGCTGCAGGAACTGCACGCCGAGCTCGGCTGAAACTGAACTAAACTGCGCGGGCTGTGCCTGCCCGCGCAGCCCCGTGCCGCCGCCGGCCTTCCGCAAGGAAGCAGGCGGCGGTTCGCTTTTGTTGATACCCGACCGATCGAAGAACACCCATGGCCACGATTCCGCTGACCAAGCGCGGCGCCGAGCTGCTGAAGGAAGAGCTGCACCGCCTCAAGACCGTCGAACGCCCGGCGGTCATCCAGGCGATCGCCGAGGCCCGCGCCCAGGGCGACCTGTCCGAGAACGCCGAGTACGACGCCGCCAAGGACAAGCAGGGCTTCATCGAGGGCCGCATCCTCGAGGTCGAGGCCAAGCTGTCGGTCGGTCAGGTGATCGATCCGGCCTCGCTCAATGCCGGTGGCAAGGTGGTGTTCGGCGCCACCGTCGATCTGGAAGAGGAAGAAAGCGGCGACGCGGTCACCTATCAGATCGTCGGCGAGGACGAGGCCGACATCAAGTTCGGGCGCATCTCGGTGGGCTCGCCGATCGCGCGTGCGCTGATCGGCAAGGAAGCCGGCGATGTCGCCACCGTCAACGCGCCCGGCGGCCTGAAGAACTACGAGATCATCGAAGTCCGCTACTGCTGAGTGGCAGGGCGGGGCAAGGAGAGCCGATGTTGCTGTGTCGCATCCGCACGCTGCTGGCCGCGCTGTGGCTCGGTCTGATCGCCACGCTGGGCGCGGCAGTAGCGCCGACGCTGTTCGCGATGCTCGAGCGTACCGAGGCCGGCCGCATCGCCGGTCAGCTCTTCCGCATCGAGGCCCATGCGGGCCTGGGGCTGGCGGTGGCGCTGTTCCTGATCGAGCGCCGGCTGGCTTCGCTGCGCATGGCCGCGGGCCGAGGTTCGGTGATGTCGCTGAACCTGCTGCTGGTGCTGGGCGCGCTGTTCTGCACCGTGCTGGGCTTCTTTGCGCTGCAGCCGATGATGGAGGCGGCGCGGCTGGGGCAGGGCAGCTTCAGCTTCGGCGCGCTGCATGGCGCTTCGAGCACGCTGTTCCTGGTCAAGGGCCTGCTGCTGCTCGGGATGGTCTGGCGCGCGGCGGGCGAGAGTCCTGCCTGAAAACGCACAGCCCCCCGCAGCGATGAGATGCTGCGGGGGGGCTGCTCTTCTTCGCGACGGGCTTGGCGCGGCTCAGTCCTGCTGGCGCTTCTTGGTGCTGGTGATGCGGGTCTTGGCCCGCTTGACGAGACCGCCGGTGGTCAGGCGCTGGTTGCCCAGAATGGTGACCTTCTTGATCTGCGCGCGGTGCGAGCCGCTCTTCGAGAAGGTCAGCAGCTTGACGACGCGCGGCGCGGCGGCACGGCGGTCTTCGCTGCGCTCTTCGGCGCGCTCCTTCTCGGGCAGCGGGCGCCACAGCACCAGCAGCTTGCCGATATGCTGGATCGGCGCGGCATCGAGCTCGTGCGCGAGCTGGACCAGCAGGCCCTCGCGCGCACCGCGGTCGTCGCTGAAGACGCGTACCTTGATCAGTCCGTGCGCCTTCAGCGCAGCATCGGTCTCCTTGAGGACGGCAGGGGTCAGGCCCTCGGATCCGATCATGACGACGGGATCGAGGTGATGGGCCGCAGCGCGATGTTCCTTGCGCTGGGCCGGGGTCAGTTGGATGGCAGCCATGCCTCTATTATCGTTCCTAGCATGAAGATCGACAGCAAGAGCAAGAAAATCAACAAGGCGTGGCTGAACGCGCACGTCAACGACCCCTATGTGCGGCAGGCGCAGAAGGAGGGCTATCGCTCTCGTGCGGCCTATAAGCTCAAGGAGATCGACGAGACCTTTCACCTGATCCGGCCCGGGCAGGTGGTGGTCGACCTGGGGGCGTCGCCGGGGGCCTGGAGCCAGTATCTGCGTCGGCGCTTCGCGCCGAAGGAGGCCGGCGCCGGAGGGGCAGCCGTCGGCGAGCTCGACGGCACGATCATTGCGCTGGATCTGCTGGAGTTCGAGCCGATCGAGGGCGTGAACTTCATCCAGGGCGACTTCCGCGAGGATGCGGTCCTGCAGCAACTGGTGGGCATGCTGGGCGGCCGGTCGGTGGATGTGGTCGTCTCCGACATGGCGCCCAATCTCTCGGGCGTCGGCGTGACCGATGCGGCACGGGTCGAGCTGCTGATCGAGCTGGCGATCGACTTCGCGCAGTCGCATCTGAAGCCTGACGGGGCGCTGGTCTGCAAGGTCTTCCATGGTGGTGGGTACGCGCAGCTCGTCGAGTTGTTCCGCCAGCATTTCCGGGTCGTCAAGCCGTTCAAGCCGAAGGCCTCGCGGGACAAATCTTCCGAAACCTTTCTGGTCGGCATCGGTCTCAAGCGCAGGTCGGCCTGAAAAATGGCAACGATCTTGTCGGCGCGGTGTCTCGTGTCGATGTCGTCCATGACTTTTACCCCGGGGCACAAGGTCTTCCGGGCATTTCGTCAGGGGCGGGGGGGTTGACTGGACTAGAATCGTCCACATCTACCGCGTTGGTGCATCTGTCCTGCTGTCGGGACCGGATGCAGAGCCCGCGAATCGGGCAGGAGATTGGATCAATGAAGGAGCCGCGGTGAACAATCAATGGTTCTCCAAAGTCGCTGTGTGGCTGGTGATCGCCCTCGTGCTGTTCACTGTCTTCAAGCAATTCGACCGCACGGCCACCGCCGGCAACCAGATCGGGTACTCGGAATTCCTTGAGGAGGTCCGCGCCAAGCGCATCCGGGAGGTGGTCCTGCAGGAAAATCCGGGCGGCGCGGAGATCGAGGCGCTGACCACCGACGACAAGCGCATTCGCACCACGGCCACCTATCTGGATCGCGGTCTGGTCGGTGACCTGATCAACAACGGCATCAAGTTCCGCGTCAAGCCGCGTGACGAGCCCTCGCTGCTGACCAGCCTGCTGATCTCCTGGGGCCCGATGCTGCTGCTGATCGGCGTGTGGGTCTACTTCATGCGCCAGATGCAGGGCGGCGGCAAGGGCGGGGCGTTCAGCTTCGGCAAGAGCCGTGCGCGCATGCTCGACGACACCAACAACTCGGTCACCTTCGCCGATGTCGCCGGCTGCGACGAGGCCAAGGAAGAGGTGAAGGAACTGGTGGATTTCCTCAAGGATCCGCAGAAGTTCCAGAAGCTCGGTGGCCGCATCCCGCGTGGCGTGCTGATGGTCGGCCCTCCGGGCACCGGCAAGACGCTGCTGGCCAAGTCGATCGCCGGCGAAGCCAAGGTGCCGTTCTTCTCGATCTCTGGCTCCGACTTCGTCGAAATGTTTGTCGGTGTCGGTGCGGCCCGCGTCCGCGACATGTTCGAGCAGGCCAAGAAGAATGCACCCTGCATCATCTTCATCGATGAAATCGATGCGGTCGGTCGCCATCGTGGGGCGGGCCTGGGCGGCGGCAACGACGAGCGCGAACAGACCCTGAACCAGATGCTGGTCGAGATGGATGGCTTCGAGACCAATCTCGGCGTCATCGTGATCGCGGCGACCAACCGGCCGGACATCCTGGATCCTGCGCTGCTGCGCCCGGGCCGCTTCGATCGCCAGGTCTATGTGACGCTGCCTGACGTGCGTGGCCGCGAGCAGATCCTGAACGTGCACATGCGCAAGATTCCGATCGGCCAGGACATCCGTGCCGACATCCTTGCGCGTGGTACGCCGGGCTTCTCCGGTGCCGATCTGGCCAACCTGGTCAACGAGGCAGCCCTGTTCGCCGCCCGCCGCAATGCGCGTGTGGTCGACATGGTCGACTTCGAGAAGGCCAAGGACAAGATCATGATGGGCCCCGAGCGCAAGTCCATGGTCATGCCCGAGGAAGAGCGCAAGAACACCGCCTATCACGAGGCCGGCCACGCGCTGGTGGCGCGTCTGCTGCCCAAGACCGATCCGGTGCACAAGGTGACGATCATCCCGCGCGGCCGTGCGCTGGGCGTGACGATGCAGCTGCCCGAAGGCGACCGCTACAGCATGGACAAGGGCCGCATGCTCTCGACCATCTCGGTGCTCTTTGGCGGCCGCATCGCCGAAGAGGTCTTCATGGACCAGATGACCACCGGCGCCAGCAACGACTTCGAGCGTGCGACCCAGATCGCTCGCGACATGGTCACCCGTTATGGCATGACCGATGCGCTTGGCCCGATGGTCTACGCCGACAACGAGGGCGAGGTCTTCCTTGGCCGCTCGGTCACGAAGACCACCAACATGTCCGAGCAGACGATGCAGAAGGTCGACGGTGAGATCCGTCGCATCATCGACGAGCAGTACGCGTTGGCGCGTCGCCTGATCGAGGAGCACCAGGACAAGATGCATGTCATGGCCAAGGCCCTGCTTGACTGGGAGACCATCGATGCCGAGCAGATCGACGACATCATGAACGGTCGTCCGCCGCGGCCGCCGAAGGACTGGACTCCGACGGTTGGCCGTCCGGGAGGCCCGTCGAATCCGTCGATCAGCTCCGGCAACGCCGCTGCCACTGCGTGATGATCTGAACGGACGGCGCAAGCCGGACCGACGCGAACGGGGCCCGAGGGCCCCGTTTGTCTTCCTGCTTCAGTCTGGAATCACCGCTGCGTCTGCCTGCCAGGCGAAATCCAGCCAGCGCCTGGCGAAGCTCTCCAGCCTGCCCTGTTCGCCGGTGGTCCACAGCTTGGCTGCATCGGCAGCTGTTGCCAGCGGCAGTGCGGCTCGGGCTGGCAGCGATTCGCACAGATGGCGTGTGCGCCGAGCGACCGCGTCCGACGTGTCGATCAGCCTGACCATCGGGCCGAGTTCGGCCTGGATGTGATGGGCGACGAAGGGATAGTGGGTGCAGCCGAGCACCACGGTGTCGACCTGCTGCTCGCGCAGCGGTGTGCAGTGTTCGGCGACCCTGGCCTTGACCTCGGGCGAATCGACTTCGCCGCCTTCGATGGCCGCGGCCAGGCCGGGGCAGGGCTGCAGCCGCAGGTCGACATGCGCCGCGTGGGCCTGGGCCAGCAGCCGGAAACGCTCGCTGCGCAGCGTGCCTGTGGTGGCCATCACGCCGATGCGGCCGTTGCGTGTCAGTCCGGCGGCCGGCTTGATGCCTGGCTCGACGCCGACGATCGGCCAGACCGGATGGTCTTGGCGCAGCGCGGAGACGGCCGCCGCGGTCGCGGTGTTGCAGGCGATGACCAGCAGATCGGCGCCGCGCTCGCGCAGGAAGGCGGCAATGGCACGCGACCGGGCGATGACATGCGCGTCGCCGCGCTCGCCGTAGGGCGCATGACCGGAGTCGGCCACGTACATCAGCTCGGCCGTCGGCAGCAGCGAACGGATCGCGCGCAGCACCGACAGTCCACCCAGCCCGGAATCGAACACGCCGATGCGTGCGGTGGCCGCGGAGGGAGGGCAGGCAGTCGACGTGATCACGGCAGAAAGACAGGCTGGCAAGGTCGGTCGGCCAGTCTAGCAGCCGCCTTTTCAGGGAGATCCCGAAGTGCGTGACCCGGAAACGTCGCCGTTTTCATCCTAGAATCGAACGGTCGTGCTTTTCTGAGGCGACGGTGCCACAATCCGTCGCAATTTCACCCGAGCCGGACCCTAAAATCCGGCTCCCCATCTACAGCATGCAGACTTTGGAGAACCTCGCATGAAGGCACTCGTACCCGTCAAGCGGGTGGTCGACTACAACGTGAAGGTGCGCGTGAAGAGCGATGGCACCGGCGTGGACATCGCCAACGTGAAGATGAGCATGAACCCGTTCGACGAGATTGCCGTCGAGGAAGCGGTGCGGCTGAAGGAGAAGGGCATCGTCACGGAGATCGTGGCGGTGTCGTGCGGCGTGAGCCAGTGCCAGGAGACGCTGCGCACGGCGATGGCGATCGGTGCCGA
>NZ_FTMZ01000036.1 GCF_900156335.1 Sphaerotilus natans | reverse complement strand
GAAGGTGTCGTGCGAGGCGATGCCGTTGGCGTACGGCAGATGCTGGCGCAGCCAGTCGATCTGCAGCTCGGCCCAGTCGGTGACCGAGACCCAGCTGTCGGCGCCACTGCTGACGCCGCACAGCGCCGCGAACATCAGCTCGTCCAGCGGAAACGGACACGACCGCGAGCGCGGATCGTCCAGTTCGGCCAGCGCCTCGATGAAGTGGGGGAGCAGCGGCGCAGTGGTCATCGGGGCGGGCGCCGCTTCGAGCTGCGGCGGTTGGGTCAGCGGGGCGTGTTCATAACACGGAACCGACCAGGTTCTTCATGCAATCGCCCTGGCCCAACGGCTGAACGACTTGTACACCGTCGGCCAGGCTGGAAATGACTTGGGCAACAGCCGCCACGCGCACCCGGTGCGCAGCACGTAGCAGCATGCGGCGATCGAGTTGCGGCGGCATGCCACGCCCGCCCACCCGATGCTCGAACAAGTCGGCCACCAGCGCCCTCCGCATCGGTCAGGCTGCAGTTGTAGCCGCTGCCCACGGCTTCGCGCCGATGCGCCGACGTGTAGCCGTAGCGTCCGGGCTTGGCCGGCGGCCCGCCTTCCACCGCACGTCGCGTCGGCTTGACACGCACAACCCCAGCTTCCTGCAGTGCCCGACGCACGGTCAGGCTGCACACCTTCACGCCGCAGCGCTCGGCCAGTCGCTGTGTCACCGCTTCCAGCGTCGCTCCGGGCTGCTCGGCCACGATCTCCTTCAAGGCCAGCACATGCTCTTCCTTCAGCGTCCGTGGTCGGCCTCCACGGTTCGGCTCCCCGGTCACCGTATCCTTGCGAGATGCACACATGCCTCGTCTCCTGACTTCGCGCGACAGGACTGTCAGCATGCTTCTCGTCAGTTGATTCTGTCTACACCCACTAAACCGACTTGCTGTCCAGCTGGACCTCGGATCCCAATCTCCAGCAGCATGGCCGTCGGGCGAACGGCCCCGGTCGACGTGCCCTCATCCCTCAAATTCCGCGGTTGCTGGGGTTCCGGTACGCTTCCTTGACAGGGTTCGGCATCGGGTAGTTCAGGTTCACGCCCGAGGGCGGGACCGGCCTGGTGAACCATTTCGCGTAGATGTCGTTGATCTCGCCGCTCTTCATCAGCCTGGACATCGTCTCGTCGACGAGTGCCTTGAACTGCGGATCGCCCTTCCTGAACATGAACCCGTAGGGCTCGTCGCGCAGGCGCTCGTCAAGCAGCTTGTAGTCCCCGGGATTGGCGGAACGGGCGATCAAGCCCGCCAGTTGCACGTCCTCCAGAAACATCGCGATCGCTCGATCCGATGACAGCAGAAGAAAGGTTTCAGATGTGTCCTTGCCCGACACCTCGCCGATCTCCAGCTTCTCGTTGCGGCGATAGGCGCGCAGCAGCTGAATCGAGGTGCTGCCTGCGACCGTCGCAACGGTCTTGCCGTCAAGCTGCGCCACGGTGGTGAGGCCCGAACTCTTCTTGACCGCTGCGGCGATGCTGCCAACGAAATGCGTCGGCGCGAAATCCACCTGCTGGGCGCGTGCGGCCGTGTTCGTCGTCGTGCTGCATTCAAGGTCGATGGTGCCGTTCTGCACCAGCGCAATGCGGTTCGTGGGCGTGACGATGGTGTATTGCACCTTCAAGCCGGGCATGCCCAGCTTGGCCTTCACCGCATCGACGACCTTCAGGCACAGATCGGCGGAGAAGCCGATCGGATCGGCGTCCGCGCTGATCTTGTAGGAGAACGGAAAGGAGGCGTCACGCCCGCCAAGCTGGATCACGCCCGACGCCTTGATCTTCTTCAGCGTGTCCGTGGTTTGAGCGCCGGCGGTCCCGACAAGCAGGGCGCCCACCAGGGCTAATCCTGCAAGGAGTCTCGATTTCATGCAGTCTCCAGGTTCACTGTCGATGTCCACGAAAGGACGGTGAATGATTGTGTTTCCTGATGCCTGAAATCTTGAAATAGAAGCTGCTGATGGAGCAATCACGTCGACGCATGCATGGCGCGAGCAGCATCATGCTGACCCGTCGACGCGGACCCTGGCCAGCGCTTGACGGGCCTGGAGCACGACCGGCAGGTCGACCATTCGACCGTCAAGCCGGACCGCCGCGCCGCCGGAAGCCTGGTCGGCCGCCAGCACGCGGCGCGCCCATTCCAGTTCCACGTCGTTCGGGGCCATCGCGGCGTGCACTACCGGCGCCTGGCGCGGGTGGATGCACAGCTTGGCGCCGAAGCCGAAGTTCAGCGCCCGGCGCGTGTCGGCCTGCAGTCGCGCGTCGTCGTCGATGGCGACGGTCACGCCATCGATGGCCGGCGCCAGGCAGTTGACGCGGGTCTGCATCGCGACGTTGAATCGCAGTGTATCGAGCTCGCGCTCGTCGTCCGAGCAACGGATGCCGGTGTCGGCCATGAAGTCGATGTGCCCGACGACCAGGCGCAGCACACCAGACGCGCAGGCGATGTCTGGCAGGGCCAGCATGCCCGCTGCACTCTCGATGAGCGGAAGGATAGGCAGGCCGGGCAGCGCCTGCGCCACGGCGTGCAACTGGCTCGCCGACTCGGTCTTGGCCAGCATGACACCGGCCGGCGGCGACAGGCTCGCCAGCCACGCCAGATCATCTCGCCCGGCGTCGCCACCCAGGCCGTTGATGCGCACGACCAGCGGCACGGCAGCGACGGTCACATCCCGCCAGGCTGCCGCGATCGCCTCGCGTGCAGCCGGTTTCTCGCTCGCTGGAACGCTGTCCTCCAGATCCAGCACCACGCCATCGGCACCGCTTGTCAGCGCCTTGCGGAAGCGCTCGGGCCGATTGCCGGGGACGAACAGCAGCGTGCGTGCGCGCGCCAGCGGGGAGTCGAGGGGGGATAGGGTGGTCATGATCGAATGCACGTTCAGGCGCGCAGATGGTTGACGACGAGAGACCGCAGCACGTGAAGTTTCCCGGTGAAGAAGTGGTCGGCACCGGGGACGACGACCACCGGCTGACTCTGTGGCCGGGCCCAATCGAAGACAGCGCGCAGCGGAACCCGCTCGTCACGATCTCCATGCACCACCAGCGCATCCGGAATCCCGTCGGGTGTCGCATAACGGCGGCCACCTTCGACTTCGCCGAACGGCATGCCGGCGAGGCAGGTACATGAGGCGGGTCGTCCGAGATCCGCGAGTCGGCGCGCGACGCGCGCCTGCACGAACGCACCGAAGGAGAAGCCCACCAGTGCCAGCCTTGGTACTGCGGCATCGGCCTGCAGCGCAAGCGACAGGCTCAGCAGATCCTCGGTCTCACCGTCCCCAGCATCATGCGTTCCCGCACTGTGGCCCACGCCACGGAAGTTCGGACGGACGACCAGCCAGCCAGCTTCGGACAGGCCACGCGCCAGGACCTGCGGGACCTTGTGCTGGGCATGGCCACCGAGTAGCGGCTGCGGGTGGGCGATGACGACCACGCCGGCCAGCGCGCGGTTGGGTGGGTCGACCAGCACCTCAATGGCACCTGCCGGTCCATCGATCAGCTGTGAACCGCTGACACTCAGATCGAGCATGGGCACCTCACTGGCTCGCCAACTTCAGCCGAGCGCCGAAGTCAGCTCCGGCACCGCCACGAACAGGTCGGCTTCGAGTCCATAGTCGGCCACGCTGAAGATCGGCGCTTCGGCGTCCTTGTTGATCGCCACGATCACCTTCGAGTCCTTCATGCCCGCCAGGTGCTGGATCGCCCCGCTGATGCCGCAGGCGATGTACAGGCTCGGTGCGACGATCTTGCCCGTCTGGCCGACCTGCCAGTCGTTGGGCGCGTAGCCCGCATCGACCGCCGCACGGCTCGCACCGAGGGCGGCGCCGAGCTTGTCGGCCAGCGGCGTCAGCACCTCGTTGAACTTGTCGCTCGATCCCATCGCGCGGCCACCGCTGACGATGATCTTGGCCGCGGTCAGCTCGGGGCGGTCGCTCTTGGCGATCTCGCTGCCGATGAAGGCGCTCTTGCCGCTGTCGGCGACTGCCGCGATGGTTTCGATCGGGGCCGATCCGCCCGTTGCCGCGGCATCGAAGGCAGTGGTGCGCACGCTGATGATCTGCTGCTTGTCGCTGCTCTGCACCGTGGCCACGGCGTTGCCGGCGTAGATCGGGCGCTCGTAGGTGTCGGCGCTGATGACCTTGGTGATCTCGCTGATCTGCGCGACGTCGAGCCTGGCAGCCACGCGCGGGGCGACGTTCTTGCCGTGTGCGGTAGCAGCAAAGAGGATGTGGCTGTAGCCAGACGAGATCGAGATCACTTGCGCGGTGATGTTCTCGGCAAGCTGCTCGCCGAGGCTCGCACCGTCGGCGTGCAGCACTTTGGTGACACCTGCGATCTGGCTCGCAGCTTGTGCGGCAGCGGCGCAATCAGCACCCGCGACGAGCACGTGCACCTCGCCCAGTTGAACAGCAGCGGTGACGGTGTTGAGCGTGGCGCCCTTGAGGGTGCCGTGTTCGTGTTCGGCGACCACCAGAATATTCACGAGGACGGTCATGTTCAGATCACCTTGGCTTCGTTCTTGAGTTTGGCGACCAGCGCGGTGACGTCAGGCACCTTGATGCCCGCACCACGCTTGGGCGGCTCGCTGACCTTGAGGATCTTCAGCCGCGGGGTCACGTCGACGCCCAGTGCCTCAGGCTTAATGGTTTCGAGCGGCTTCTTCTTGGCCTTCATGATGTTGGGCAGCGTGACGTAACGCGGCTCGTTCAGGCGCAGGTCGGTGGTGATGACCGCGGGCAGGCTCAGCGCGATCGTCTCCAGGCCACCGTCGATTTCACGCGTGACGCGGGCCTTGCCGTCGACCACATCGACCTTCGATGCAAACGTGGCCTGCGGCAGGTCAGTCAGTGCGGCGAGCATCTGGCCGGTCTGGTTGTTGTCGTCGTCGATGGCCTGCTTGCCGAGGATGACCAGGTCCGGCTGTTCTCGGTCGACTAGGGCCTTCAGGAGCTTGGCCACGGCCAGGGGCTGCAGTTCCTCGGTGGTCTCGACCAGGATGGCGCGGTCGGCGCCGATGGCCATCGCGGTGCGCAGCGTTTCCTGGCACTGCGTGACACCGCAGGACACGGCGAGCACCTCGGTGACGACGCCCATTTCCTTCAGCCGAACCGCCTCTTCGATCGCGATCTCGTCGAACGGGTTCATGCTCATCTTGACGTTGGCGATGTCCACGCCACTGCCGTCGCTTTTGACGCGAACCTTGACGTTGTAATCGACGACACGCTTGACCGATACCAGTATTTTCATTTGAACCTCGTGTTCATTCATCAATCGGCGAACTGGCCGGCAGCCTTGATGACTGGGCCGTAGCGTTGGGTTTCCTGCTGCAGAATGGTCTGCAGGCCGACTGGTGTCAGCCTGTCATCGGACGGCACGGCTGCGCCCAACTCGGCCAGGCGTGCAGCAACTGCCGGGTCTTTCAGCGCGGCACGAAGCGCAGCGCCGAACTTGTCGACGGCCTCTTTCGGGCTCCCCTTGGGCGCATAGATGCCGTGCCAGACAACGACCTGAAAGCCAGCCAGACCCTGTTCGGCCAAGGTCGGCGTTTCGGGAAAGGTCTTCAGGCGTGACGACGTGGTCACGCCATACAACTTCACCGACCCGGACTTGATGAACGGCGTGGTCGACGTCGTCTGGTCGCACAGCAGATCGACCTGTCCGCCAAGCAGCGCATTCATCGCCGGGCTCGTGCCCTGGTACGGCACCGTCGTCAGTTCCACCCCCACCGCCTGCCGGAACAGCATCCCGCACAGGTGCGACACTGCCCCCAGGCCGGCGTGCGCGAGGTTGACCTTGCTGGCATTGGCCCTCAGGTAGGTCTGCAGCTCCTTGAAGTCCTTGGCCGGCAGGTCCTTGCGGCCCACCAGAGTCATCGGCACGTCGATCACCTGGCTCACGTACTCGAAGTCGGTCAGCGGGTTGTAGCTGAGCTTGCGGTACAGCGCCGGCGCCGTAGCCATGCCGTTGTGATGGATCAGGAAGGTGTAGCCGTCGGGCACGGCCCGCGCGACCGCCGTGGCTGCGATCGTGCCACCCGCGCCGGTCTTGTTCTCGATGACGACGGTCTGGCCGAGCGACTTCATCATCGCCGCGCCGAGCATGCGCGCGACCACGTCGGTCGGTCCACCGGCCGCGAAGGGCACGACCAGCGTGATCGGCTTGGCTGGATAGCTCTGGGCCAGCGCCGAACCGGGCCCGATTGCCAATGCAGCGGCAGTGGCAAGAAGGGTTCTGACGATGCTGCGACGGATGGGTTTCATGGGGTTGTCTCCTGTCGGTGTTGTCGTGTTCAGATGGCGCCGGCCTGGTGCAGGCCTGCGATCGAGTCCTGGGTCCATCCGAGTTCGCCGAGGATGGCGTCCGTGTGCTGTCCGAGGTCGGGAACCGCATCCATTCGGGGCTCGTAGGCATTGGTCTTTCCAGGTGGAAGCAGTGCCGGGATCGGGCCGCCCGGTGTGGATACCTGCGTCCAACGGCCACGTGCCTTCAGTTGCGGGTGCTGCCACACGTCGTGCATGTCGTTGACACGCGCATTGGCGATCTGAGCCTCCTCCAGGCGCTGGATCACCTGGTCAGCCGTCATCGTGGCAAAGGTCTCGCCAATGAGGCTGCGCAACGTGTCGCGGTTCGATGCACGCCGGGAATTCGACGCATAGCGTTCATCCGCGACCAGGTCCGGCCGCAGCAAGACACGCTCGCAGAAGGCGGCCCATTCGCGCTCGTTCTGCAGGCCGAGCATGACCGTATGGCCATCTCCGGCCCGGAACGGGCCATAGGGGTAGATCGTCGCGTGGGCGGCGCCAGCGCGGGGCGGCGGTGTCGCGCCGTCGAACGCGTAGTACAGCGGATAGCTCATCCACTCGACCATGCTTTCGAGCATCGACACGTCGATGTGGCTGCCCTTGCCGGTCCTGCCACGCTGCAGCAGAGCCGCGAGGATGTTCGTGTAGGCGTACATGCCGGCGGCGATATCGGCGATCGAGTTGCCGGCCTTGGCGGGCTCATCGGGTGAGCCCGTCACCGAAAGGAAGCCGGACTCGCTCTGGATCAGCAGGTCGTAGGCCTTCTTGTCACGGTACGGACCATCGTCCCCGTAGCCCGAGATGTCGCAGACGATGAGCCCGGGATGCCGCTCGTGCAGGGCCTCGAACGACAGCCCGAGCCGGGCCGCGGCACCGGGCGCCAGGTTCTGGACCAGCACGTCCGCGTCTTCGAGCAGCTGGGCCAGCACCTTCTGGGCCTCGGCGTGCTTGACGTCCAGCGTCAGGCTCTCCTTCGATCGGTTGCACCAGACGAAATGCGACGCCACGCCATGCACTCGCTCGTCGTAGGCACGGGCGAAATCCCCGACGCCGGGTCGTTCGACTTTGATCACCCGAGCGCCGAGGTCGGCCAGTTGGCGGGTACAGAACGGTGCGGCAATCGCGTGTTCGAGGGTGACGACCGTGATGCCGTCGAGCGGGCGAACCATGGTGGGGCTCCCTTCAGTACGACTTCGGCAGGCCGAGGACATGCTCGGCCACATAGCTGAAGATCATGTTGGTCGAGATCGGCGCCACTTGGTACAGGCGCGTCTCGCGGAACTTGCGCTCGATGTCGTATTCGCAGGCAAAACCGAAGCCGCCGTGGGTCTGCAGGCAGACATTGGCCGCTTCCCAGCTGGCCTTGGCGGCGAGGTGCTTGGCCATGTTGGCGGCCGCGCCGGCGTTGCGGTGGGCGTCGATCTGTTCGCAGGCTTTCCAGCGCATCAGATTGGCCGCCTCCAGCTCGATGTAGGCCTCGGCGATCGGGAACTGAACGCCCTGGTTCTGGCCGATCTTGCGGTTGAAGACGACCCGCTCGTTGGCGTACTTGGTGGCCCGATCGATGAACCAGTAGCCGTCGCCGATGCATTCGGCAGCGATCAGCGTGCGCTCTGCGTTCAGCCCGTCGAGCAGCACCTTGAAGCCCTTGCCCTCGGCGCCGAGCAGGTTCTCCTCGGGGATCTCGAGGTTGTCGAAGAACAGCTCGTTGGTCTCGTGGTTGACCATGTTGAGGATCGGCCGCACCGTCAGTCCGTTGCCGGTCGCCTGCTTCAGGTCGACCAGGAAGCAGCTCAGGCCGTCGGAGCGCTTCTGCACCTCGGCCAGCGGCGTGGTGCGCGCCAGCAGGATCATCATGTCGCTGTGCTGGATGCGCGAGATCCAGACCTTCTGGCCGTTGATCACCCAGCGGCCATCCTTCTTCACCGCCGTGGTTTTGAGCTTGGTGGTGTCGCTGCCGGTGGTCGGCTCGGTCACGGCCATCGACTGGATGCGCAGTTCGCCGCTGGCGATGCTCGGCAGGTACTTCTGACGTTGTGCCTCGGTGCCGCTGCGCACGATGGCGTTCATCACATACATCTGGCCGTGGCAGGCGCCGGAGTTGCCACCGCAGCGGTTGATCTCCTCCATGATGACCGAGGCCTCGGCCATCGACAGGCCCGAGCCGCCGTAGTCGGTCGGGATCAGCGCGGCCATCCAGCCGGCCGTGGTCAGCGCGTCGACGAAGGCCTCGGGGTAGGCACGCTGCTCGTCGATCTTGCGGAAGTATTCATCCGGGAACTGCTTGCACAGCTGCTGGACGGCATCGCGGATTTCCTGGTGCTGATCGGGTTCGTGAAGCATGTCTGTCTCCTGAAATCAGGCCAGCACGACGCTGGCTTCCATGGCCAGATGGCCCTCGGTCGTTCGTGCCCAGAGCTTGACGTGGCGGTCATCGAGCTGCCGGCCGCAGACCTCGAAAGGCGCGACGTCGAAGATCGGCTTCACTGCCTTGAACGAGAACTGCGACACCTGCGCGTCGGGGCGTTCGCGCCGCAGCAGGTCGAGCAGCAGTGTGGCGATCAGCGGCCCGTGCACGATCAGGCCGGGGTAGCCCTCGACCTCGGTCACGTAGCGCCGGTCGTAGTGGATGCGGTGGCCGTTGAAGGTCAGCGCCGAGTAGCGGAACAGCAGCACGTCGTTGGGCACGATCTGCCGTGTCCATTGCGCATCGGCAGGCGCCGGCTGGCCGGCCGGCAAGGGCTCGCCGGGCTGGGGCAGGTCGCGATAGACGATGTCGTGACGCTCGGTGAGGGCCAGCTGACCCTCGGCCAGCACCTCGTGCAGCACCTTCACGAAGACCAGCGGCCCGCTCCGGCCCTCCTTCATTCGGACGTCCTCGATGCGCGAGTGGCGGGCGATCGATTGGCCCACCGTGATCGGTCGCAGGAACTCGATCTGGCTGCCGGCCCACATCCGTCGCGGCAGCGGCACAGGGGGCAGGAAGCCGCCGCGCTGAGGGTGGCCGTCCGGTCCGATCTCGGATTGACGGTTGACCGGCAGAAAGTAAAGCCAATGCCAGCAAGGTGCAATCGGTTCGCCCACAGCGGCCGGCATGTCGTCGCGATCGAGCGTGGCCGCCAGTGCGAGCAGCGGCACGGGCGTCACCTGGTCCTCGGCGACAGTGGTCCGCCCGATCCAGGTACGAAGATGGTCGATGTCGAGGGTCATGAGGGGTCCCGGGTGAGCAGCAGGAGATTGGTTGATGACTGGAGCGATCGAATTCTGGTAGCCGGATAGCTATTTGTGAAATACTTAGTTCTGTTATTAGGTAGCTGAAAATCACCTATCCATGGAGTTCCGGCAACTGCGTTATTTCATTGGCGTCGTCGAGGCCGGCAGCCTGCTGCAGGCGTCCAGCCGGCTGCATGTCGCGCAACCCGCCCTGGGCCAGCAGATCGCTGCGCTGGAACATTCGCTGGGAGCCCGGTTGTTCGAACGATCGAGCCGTGGCATGAGCCTGACCGAGGCCGGCAAGATCTTCCTGGCGCACGCTCGGGTCGTGCTGGCCGATGCCGACCGGGCCCGCGAGGCCGTTCGCGCGTCGAACGCGGCGCCCAGCGGATCGGTGAGCCTGGGCCTGCCGACGACCGTCGGCCTGGTGGCCACGGTGCCCATCCTGAGTGCCTGCCGCGAGCGCTACCCCCAGATCAGGCTGCGCATCGTCGAGGGCTACAGTGGATTCCTGCGCGAGTGGCTGCAGGCCGGCCGGCTGGACCTCAGCCTGCTGTATGGCGATGCCGTGGACGCCGCGCTCGCGAAGCGGCCGCTGCTCGACGACCGCCTGGCGCTGATCAGCTCGTCGGACGGCCAAGCGTTTCCCCGCCAACTGTCGATGCACGACCTGGCACGCTGGCCGCTGGTCCTGCCCGGCCCCGACCACGGGCTGCGGCGCATCATCGATGACGCCTGCGGCTCGCTGGGCATCGTGCTGAACGTGGTAGCGGAGATCGAATCGCTGAGCAGCGTGAAGCGGGCCGTCGAAGCGGGGCTCGGCAGCACCATCCTGCCCAAGGGCTCGGTGGCCGAGGAGATCGCCGATGGCAGGCTGCTCGCCAGCGACATCGACAGCCCCAGCATGATCCGTCGCGTGGTCTGCGCCACCAGCGTCACGCGGCCCGGCACGAGGGCGGGGACTGCCGTCATGGAGCTGGTCAGCGACGTGCTGCGCCAGATGGTCGATGACGGCAGCTGGCCCGCCCGCTGGATCGGCGGCCAGGCCGGCTAGCGGTCAAACCCGGGCAGGATGCCCGGCGTTCACGCCCGCAGGATCTTGCCCGGGTTCATCAGGTTCATCGGATCGAATGCCTGCTTGAGGGTGCGCATCATCTGCAGGTCCAGCGCCGGCTTGAAGCGCTCAAGACGCGCCACGTGCATCCGGCCGATGCCGTGCTCGGCACTGATACTGCCGCCCAGCTCGACGCTCGCCGCGTGGACAATCAGGTTCACCTGTGTGGCAGCAGCCTCACACTGCTCGGCCGTTGCGTGCACGGCGCGTGACAGCACCGCGATCACGTGGATGTTGCCGTCGCCGATGTGACCAGCGTGGCAGACCTGGGCACCTGCCAGCTGCTGTTCGATGCGCTCGGTTACCCGGTCGATGAACTCGGGCAGCCTGGACACCGGCACCGAGGTGTCGTTCGAGACGGTGAAGCCGGCGTGCCGGTTCGCCTCGGAGAGGTTGTGGCGCAGTTCCCAGATGCGCCTGGCCTTGGCCACGTCGGTCGCGACGACGGCGTCGCTGAGCAGATCATGGTCGAAGGCCGCCTCCAGCGTCCGCTCCAGTTCGGCCACAGCATCCCACTGTGACGAGCTGTCGGCGATCTCCATCAGCACGTACCAGGGGCTGTCCAGCGCCATCGGCGACTGCAGTCCATGGCCGTGCTGCAGGACCAGCTCGATCTGCCGCCGCGACATGATCTCGAAGGCCTCGATGCGGTTGCCGACCTGCTCCTGCATGAAGCGCAGCAGATCGACGGCCTGCCGCACGCCCGCGAGCGCCACCATCGCGGTGGCCGAAACGTTCAGCTGGGGATGGAGCTTGAGCACGGCGGCCGTCACGATGCCCAGCGTTCCTTCGGCGCCGATGAAAAGCTGCTTCAGGTCGTAGCCGGCGTTGTCCTTGCGCAGCGCGCGCAAGCCGTCCCAGACGCGCCCGTCTGGCAGCACCACCTCCAGCCCGAGCACCAGCTCGCGCATGTTGCCGTAGCGCAGCACACCGGTGCCGCCGGCATTGGTCGACACCAGGCCACCGATCTCGCAACTGCCGACGCTGCCGAGCAGCAAGGGAAACTGCCGCTGGCTGGCTTCGGCCGCTTCACGCGCGTGGGCCAGGATGCAGCCGGCCTCCACCGTCAGCGAGTTGTTGCGCGCATCGACTTCGCGGATCCGGTTCAGCCGCGACAGGTTCAGGATCACGGCAGGTCGGTCGTCCGGCGCAACCGCTCCGCCCGTCAGGCCGGTGTTTCCGCCCTGGGGAACGATGGCGACCTGCAGCTCCACGCAGGCCTTGACCAGCGCGGCAACCTCCTGCGTGCTGCTGGGCATCAGGACCGCGAGTGCGGAGCCCCGATAGCGGCCCCGCCAGTCCTGCTGGAAGGCTGCCATGGCTTCGGGATCGGTCAGCACCCGGGAGCCGCCGATGATGTCGGCGAACCGCCGTGCCAGCAAGGCGCCGTCCACGCTCATGTCTTCACCGCTGTCTTGTGGAACACGGCGTTCATCCCCGATCCATCACGCCTGTCATCACTCCCTTTTCAGGCCGCCGATCGACTTGATCAGCGAGCCCATCTTGGCGAGGTCGGACTTGACCAGCGCAGCCAGCACCTCGGGGGTCGAGCCCACGGGCGTGGCGCTGAGCTCCTTGAGCTTGGCCTGCACGTCCGGCAGGGCAATGACGGCCACGAGTTCCTTGCTGAGCATGTCGACCACGCCACGCGGCACGCCCGCGGGGCCGAAGATCGCGTTCCATGTGTACGTCTCGTAGCCCGGCAACCCCGCCTCGGCCATGGTCGGCAGCTCGGGGAAGGACGGCACGCGCTGGTCCAGGGTCATCGCCAGCGCACGCACCGAGCCGCTGCGGATGTGCGAAGCCGCACCCGAAAGCACATCGAACAGGAGGGGGATCTGCCCGCCGATCAGGTCGCTCATGGCCGGCCCGCCGCCCTTGTAGGGCACGTGAACGATGTCCACACCAGCCATGGCTTTGAACAGCTCCCCCGACAGATGCGGCGGGGTGCCGACACCCGACGAACCGTAGGCGAACTTGCCGGGTTGCGACCTGATCAGGGCGATCAGGTCGCGCAGGTTCTGTGCCTTGACCGCGTTGCTGACCAGCAGCACGTTGGGCACCTTGGCGAGCAGCGAGATCGGCGTGAAGTCACGCTGCGGATCGTAAGGCGACGAACCCACGGACAGCGGGTTGATGACGTGCGTCGCGATCGTGCCCATCAACAGCACGCTGCCGTCGGCGGTGGCCTTAGCCGCCTTCGCTGCGCCGATGGAGCCACCGCCGCCGCCCACGTTCTCGACGACGATGGTGCGGGCGATGCGCTCCGACAGCTTCTGCGCGACGAGTCGGCCGACGACATCCGTGGCGCCACCCGCGGCGAACGGCACGACCAGCGTCATGGGCCCTTTGGGCAGGGTGGCCTGCGCGAACGCAGCCACGGCCGGCAGGCCCAGGCTGGCTGCAGCGCCCCGCTTCATCAGGTCGCGCCGTGTGAGGGTCGAGGATGTCATGCTCTTGTCTCCGAGGGTCTTGTGGTGGCTGCGTCAGCGCAGCACGAAGGGATTGCCGGCAACGGCGCCGCTGTTGATCCACACCGACTTGGTCTGCAGGTATTCGCGCACCGCGTCGATGCCGTTCTCGCGGCCCAGGCCCGAGTCCTTGTAGCCGCCGAAGGGCGCCATGAAGCTGACCGCGCGGTAGGTGTTGACCCAGACCGTGCCGGCCTGCAGTCGTTCGGACATGCGGATCGCGCGGCCGATGTCCTTCGTCCACACCGCCGCAGCGAGGCCGAAGCGCACGTCGTTGGCGATGCGCAGGGCGTCCGCCTCGTCCTTGAACCGGATCACCGACAGCACCGGACCGAACACCTCCTCCTGCGCGATGCGCATGTCATTGCGCACCTCGGTGAAGATCGTCGGCTGCACGAACCAGCCCTGTCCGCACTCGGGTGCGCCGCCCTTCTCGCCGCCGAGCACCGCGTGCGCGCCTTCGCTGCGCGCGATGTCGATGTACTCCAGCACCTTCCTGTATTGCGGCGGTGTGGTCACCGGCCCCACCTGCGTGTCCGGATCCATCGGATCGCCCATGCGCGCCGTGCGCGCCACCGCGAGCAGGCGCTCGACGAAGGCATCGTGGATGCTGTCCTGCACCAGCAGGCGCGAACCGGCGATGCAGGTCTGGCCGGTGGCGGCAAAGATGCCCGAGACCGCGCCGAACACCGCCTGCTCAAGGTCGGCATCGTCGAACACGATGTTGGGCGACTTGCCACCCAGCTCCATCGCCGTGTGCTTGAGCAGGCGGGCCGCTTGCTCGTTGATCAGCCGCCCGGTCGCGTCCGATCCGGTGAAGCTGATCTTGCTGACGAGCGGATGCTCGACCAGCGGCGTACCCACCTCGGCGCCGAAACCGGTGACCACGTTGAAGACGCCGGGCGGGAAGCCGGCTTCGTCGAACAGCTCGGCAAACTCCAGTGTCGATGCCGACGTGAACTCCGACGGCTTGATGACGATCGTGCAACCTGCCGCCAAGGCGGGCGCGATCTTCCAGGTCGCCAGCAGCAGTGGCGAGTTCCACGGTGTGATCGCCGCGACGACACCGACCGGCTCGTGGCGCGTGAAGGCGAAGTAACCCTTCTTGTCCAGCGGCAGCGTGCTGCCCTGGATCTTGTCGGCCAGACCGCCGTAGTAGTGGAACCACTGCGGGATGTAGTTGAGCTGGCCCTGCATCTCGGCCAGCAGCTTGCCGTTGTCACGCACCTCGGTGGCGGCGAGCTTGGCGGCGTCGCGGGCGATCAGGTCGCCGAGCTTGCGCATCAGCGCACCGCGTTGCGTTGCGGTCATCTCGGCCCAGGGGCCCGACGTCAGCGTCCGGTGCGCCGCCTGAACCGCGAGATCGACGTCGTGCGCGTTGCCACGGGGTATTTCTGCCCAGGCCTGGCCGGTGTAAGGATTCTGGGTCTCGAACCAGGTGTTCCCGTGCGGGTCCACGGCCTGGCCGCCGATGCGTAGCGGGTAGCGCTTCATGCTGGCTCCGGCTTCAGAACGGCTTCAGACCGAGTGCGGCACGGAAGCGGTTCTTGATGTAAGGGCCATCGCGCGGCGGCAGTGCGCGCGGCGGTTCATCGGCTTCGATGAGCACCTGCGCGAACAGCAGGCCCGTGCGGGCGTTGACGCGCTGCGCGATCCGATCGCCCTGATCGAGGCTGCCGGTCGAGAACGCATCCTCGATGCCGAAGCCCTTGGCCACCGCGACCAGGTCCGTGCCCAGGCTAGAGTGGCTGCGCTGCATGCCGGTTTCACCGAAGTGGCCGTTGTCGAGCACGACGATCGTCAGGTTCTTCGGCTGCTTGACCGCGATGGTGCCCAGGCTGCCGATGCCCATCAGCTGCTCGCCGTCGCCGGTGATCACCACGACCGACTGGTCTGGCCGGGCCAGTGCCAGCCCGAGCCCGAGCGAGGTGGCGCCGCCCATCGCACCCCAGAGGTAATAGTTGCGATCGCGGTCACCGGCGGCGAACACGTCGTAGGAGGCCGAGCCCAGGCCGGTGATCACCAGCGCATCTGGCGTGGCGGCCAGCAGCCGGGAGACGAAAGCGCGACGGTTCGTGCGCGCCGTGTTGTTCGAGACGGTCATCAGTTGCGCTCCCACTTCTTGCGGCCGATCAAGCTCTGGCCCAGCAGCACGGCGACCCGTTCGCCGGCCTGAAATGCAGCATCGAAGCCGGCGCTGACGATCTCTTCCACGTCATCGGGGTGGTCGACACGCAGCACGTGGATGCCCATCAGTTCCAGTGCACCCTGAGTAGCCTTGCCCATCGGGCCTTGCCAGGGATTGAACTCGGCATACTCGCCGCGCATCGTGACGAGCGTGAAGAAGGGCAAATCGGCTGCTTGCAGCAGCGAGAACATGTTGACGCAGTTGCCCACGCCGCTGCTCTGCATCAGCAAGACGGCACGCTGACCACCGAGCCAGGCGCCGCTGACCACGGCCACACCCTCCTCCTCGGTCGTCAGCACGACGTCCTCGATGTCTGGGTCGGTGATGGCGCTGCGGATCGCGTGCGAGTGTCCCGCGTCGGGCACGTAGGCGATCTGGCGGACGCCACCCTGTTTCAGGACCTTGAAAACGGCCTCCTGCCAAGCAGGCGCCGGGGCGGGTGTGTGGTTCATTGCAGGTCTCGGACGGAGTGAAAGTGGATGGCCAAGAAATCATAAAATCTGATTTAATAAGATGTGAAATAGAAATTCAGCATTCCATCATCACGATCCGCAATCGAGCCATCCACGAGAGGCACCCCACGATGGACTTCAAGCAGCTGCGCGCTTTCCTGACCGTTGCGGAGATGGGCAACGTGACCCGTGCCGCTCAGGTGCTCCACCTCGTGCAACCGGCTGTCTCGCGACAGATAATGTTGCTTGAGGAGGACATCGGGGCGCCCCTGTTCGAGCGCGAGCGACATGGCATGGTGCTGACCGATGCCGGGCGCTCGCTGGTAGGTTACGCACGCCGTGCGATGCTCGAACTCGACCGCGCGCGAGCCGAGATCACCGGCGCCACGGTGGGCATCGGTGGGCTTGTCACGCTGGGGTTGCTACCCAGCACGATCGACGTGCTGTCCGGTCCGCTGGTGACCGCCTTGGCCACCCACTACCCTGGCATCCGCATCCGCATCGCAATGGGGTACGCGGGCACGCTGATGCGCTGGCTGCAGGCCGGTGAGATCGATGCGGCGCTGCTCTACGGTGCCGAGCGCTCGTCCGAGATACAGACCCGGCCGCTCATCGAGGAACCCCTGTGGGTCATCGGACCGAAGGAGGCGAAACTACATCGGGACAAGCCACTGTCGCTGGGCAAGTTGATTGGCAAGCCACTTGTGTTGCCGAGCGCACCGCACGGGATTCGCACACTTGTCGACCATGCTTGCGCGGTATCGGACTTGGCACTCACAGTATCGGCCGAAACAAACGCCCTCAGCGTTCAGCGCAGTCTCGTTCTCAGCGGTCATGGCCTGACAATTCTTCCCCCCATCGCGGTAGCCGAAGAACTTCGCACAGGACATTTGAGTGGAACGCCGCTGACCGATCCGGCGATCACACGCACGATCGTCCTGGCCTTGCCAACCAACCGTCCCACCGGGCAGCATGTACGGTGTGCGGTCGATCTGCTTGTGGCGGGCGCAAAGAACGCGGTCGATGCCGGAGCTTGGCTTGAGGGTCGTTGGCTGGGTGCTTGATCGGGCTGTCGCAGAATTTGTGCTGGTCATGAACCGCCCCGGGTTTGAACTGTGCTGGTCTAATTTCCCCGGACACCGAGATAGGTGGACACGAGACCTGGACGGTGAAGATGAGCAAGAGAGAAAGAAGGAGCTTCAACGCGGAGTTCAAGCTGCAGGTCGTGCAGATGATTCGCGAGCAAGGCTTGAGCGTGGGCGATGTCTGTCGCGACATGCAGCTCGGCGAGACGGCGGTTCGACGGTGGCTGGCGCAGGTCAGTCTCGCGTGTCATGCGCAATCAGGGCCGCATCCAGGGCGATTGCATCAGCCATCGCTCGAAATTTGTGCAGGGCTGAGTGAGGCTGGAGTCAAGCCGAAGAGCGCTTGGAGGTAGTCATCGCTCCAGCCCATGCGCTTGCGCTTGGTCTTCTGGCTGCCCTTGCCGGCGTCGAGCTTGATCTGGTTCTGGGCGATGCGCCGCAGCGTGGCCATGTTGTGCGGGCCGTGGTCGCGCCGGATCAGGCAGGCATCCTCGCGGTAGTTGACGTCCAGCACCCAGTGGCAGTCGTTCTCGATGGCCCAGTGCGCCCGGATGGTGGCGTTGAAGGCCTGGGCATCGAGCACCTCGGAGCTGATGTAGTAACGCCAGCTCGGCTGGGCCGGCTCGGC
>NZ_FTMZ01000057.1 GCF_900156335.1 Sphaerotilus natans | reverse complement strand
CAACAAGATCGAACTGAAGAGTTTGATCCTGGCTCAGATTGAACGCTGGCGGTATGCCTTACACATGCAAGTCGAACGGTAGAGGGGCAACCCTTGAGAGTGGCGAACGGGTGAGTAATACATCGGAACGTGCCCAGTCGTGGGGGATAACGTAGCGAAAGCTACGCTAATACCGCATACGACCTGAGGGTGAAAGCGGGGGATCGCAAGACCTCGCGCGATTGGAGCGGCCGATGGCAGATTAGGTAGTTGGTGGGGTAAAGGCCTACCAAGCCTGCGATCTGTAGCTGGTCTGAGAGGACGACCAGCCACACTGGGACTGAGACACGGCCCAGACTCCTACGGGAGGCAGCAGTGGGGAATTTTGGACAATGGGCGCAAGCCTGATCCAGCCATACCGCGTGCGGGAAGAAGGCCTTCGGGTTGTAAACCGCTTTTGTCAGGGAAGAAATCTTCTGGGCTAATACCTCGGGAGGATGACGGTACCTGAAGAATAAGCACCGGCTAACTACGTGCCAGCAGCCGCGGTAATACGTAGGGTGCAAGCGTTAATCGGAATTACTGGGCGTAAAGCGTGCGCAGGCGGTTCCATAAGACAGATGTGAAATCCCCGGGCTCAACCTGGGAACTGCATTTGTGACTGTGGGGCTAGAGTACGGTAGAGGGGGATGGAATTCCGCGTGTAGCAGTGAAATGCGTAGATATGCGGAGGAACACCAATGGCGAAGGCAATCCCCTGGACCTGTACTGACGCTCATGCACGAAAGCGTGGGGAGCAAACAGGATTAGATACCCTGGTAGTCCACGCCCTAAACGATGTCAACTGGTTGTTGGGAGGGTTTCTTCTCAGTAACGAAGCTAACGCGTGAAGTTGACCGCCTGGGGAGTACGGCCGCAAGGTTGAAACTCAAAGGAATTGACGGGGACCCGCACAAGCGGTGGATGATGTGGTTTAATTCGATGCAACGCGAAAAACCTTACCTACCCTTGACATGGCAGGAATCCCGCAGAGATGTGGGAGTGCTCGAAAGAGAGCCTGCACACAGGTGCTGCATGGCCGTCGTCAGCTCGTGTCGTGAGATGTTGGGTTAAGTCCCGCAACGAGCGCAACCCTTGTCATCAGTTGCTACGAAAGGGCACTCTGATGAGACTGCCGGTGACAAACCGGAGGAAGGTGGGGATGACGTCAGGTCCTCATGGCCCTTATGGGTAGGGCTACACACGTCATACAATGGCCGGTACAGAGGGCTGCCAACCCGCGAGGGGGAGCTAATCCCAGAAAACCGGTCGTAGTCCGGATCGTAGTCTGCAACTCGACTGCGTGAAGTCGGAATCGCTAGTAATCGCGGATCAGAATGTCGCGGTGAATACGTTCCCGGGTCTTGTACACACCGCCCGTCACACCATGGGAGCGGGTTCTGCCAGAAGTAGTTAGCCTAACCGCAAGGAGGGCGATTACCACGGCAGGGTTCGTGACTGGGGTGAAGTCGTAACAAGGTAGCCGTATCGGAAGGTGCGGCTGGATCACCTCCTTTCTGGAAAAGACGCTGCACCTGACTGCACAACAGTCCAGGCAGCAGAGTCAAAAACAGTACGACACTCAAATCAATGCGCCCACACTTATCGGTTGTCACGACAGAGTCAGAAGAGATTGGGGTCTGTAGCTCAGTCGGTTAGAGCACCGTCTTGATAAGGCGGGGGTCGTTGGTTCGAATCCAACCAGACCCACCACCAATGTTCAGGGGGATTAGCTCAGCTGGGAGAGCACCTGCTTTGCAAGCAGGGGGTCGTCGGTTCGATCCCGTCATCCTCCACCATCACTTCTGAAATCGATCAGGGCAGACCTGAGCGTTGAATGCAGCGCTCAGGCCTGTCTCGAAAGAGGCTGTTGTTCTTTAAAAATTCGTAGAGTCGAATCAGCGTTGTTGGCGGAAATGCCGCAGGGGTAAAGGCCTGTAGGCAACCGTGCCGCCAATGACAATTGATTGCGTCACCAGACATCAATGATGTCCGGAAGAAATTCCGGACCGAGTTGAAAGTACGGCAAACGTAGATACTCAAACACATGACCTGGCGAAGTCAGTCAGGTCGGTGCAGTCCTTGACGATGTCGGATGCGTCCGATGTCAAAGTTATAGGGTCAAGTGACTAAGTGCATGTGGTGGATGCCTTGGCGATTACAGGCGACGAAGGACGTGATAGCCTGCGAAAAGCTGCGGGGAGCTGGCAAATGAGCTTTGATCCGCAGATGTCCGAATGGGGAAACCCACCCGCAAGGGTATTGCATGCTGAATACATAGGTATGCAAGGCGAACCCGGCGAACTGAAACATCTCAGTAGCTGGAGGAAAAGACATCAACCGAGATTCCGAAAGTAGTGGCGAGCGAAATCGGAAGAGCCTGCTAGTGATAGCACGGGACTTAACAGAACGGCATGGAAAGGCCGGCCACAGTGGGTGATAGCCCCGTATGTGAAAAGACCTGTGTGGTACTGAGCTAGCGACAAGTAGGGCGGGACACGTGAAATCCTGTCTGAAGATGGGGGGACCATCCTCCAAGGCTAAATACTCGTAATCGACCGATAGTGAACCAGTACCGTGAGGGAAAGGCGAAAAGAACCCCGGGAGGGGAGTGAAATAGATCCTGAAACCGCATGCATACAAAAAGTCGGAGCCCTCCGGGGTGACGGCGTACCTTTTGTATAATGGGTCAGCGACTTACATTCAGTGGCAAGCTTAACCGAATAGGGTAGGCGCAGGGAAACCGAGTCCGAACAGGGCGTCTTCAGTCGCTGGGTGTAGACCCGAAACCAGGTGATCTATCCATGGCCAGGATGAAGGTGCGGTAACACGCACTGGAGGTCCGAACCGACTAGTGTTGCAAAACTAGCGGATGAGCTGTGGATAGGGGTGAAAGGCTAAACAAACCTGGAAATAGCTGGTTCTCTCCGAAAACTATTTAGGTAGTGCCTCAAGTATTACCGTCGGGGGTAGAGCACTGTTTAGGCTAGGGGGTCATGGCGACTTACCAAACCTATGCAAACTCCGAATACCGATGAGTACAGCTTGGGAGACAGAGCACCGGGTGCTAACGTCCGGACTCAAGAGGGAAACAACCCAGACCGCCAGCTAAGGTCCCTAAAATTGGCTAAGTGGGAAACGAAGTGGGAAGGCTAAAACAGTCAGGATGTTGGCTTAGAAGCAGCCATCATTTAAAGAAAGCGTAATAGCTCACTGATCGAGTCGTCCTGCGCGGAAGATGTAACGGGGCTCAAGCCAGTTACCGAAGCTGCGGATGCACCGCAAGGTGCGTGGTAGGAGAGCGTTCTGTAAGCCTGTGAAGGTGTCTTGAGAAGGATGCTGGAGGTATCAGAAGTGCGAATGCTGACATGAGTAGCGTTAAAGGGGGTGAAAAGCCCCCTCGCCGTAAGCGCAAGGTTTCCTACGCAACGTTCATCGGCGTAGGGTGAGTCGGCCCCTAAGGCGAGGCAGAGATGCGTAGCTGATGGGAAACAGGTGAATATTCCTGTACCGATTGCAAGTGCGATGTGGGGACGGAGAAGGTTAGCTCAGCCGGGTGTTGGATGTCCCGGTTCAAGCGTGTAGTCGTGCCCTCTAGGCAAATCCGGAGGGCTAAGATGAGGCGTGATAACGAGTCTGCTTGCAGACGAAGTGAGTGATACCCTGCTTCCAAGAAAAGCCACTAAGCTCCAGCTTGCAACGACCGTACCGCAAACCGACACTGGTGCGCGTGATGAGTATTCTCAGGCGCTTGAGAGAACTCTGGAGAAGGAACTCGGCAAATTGACACCGTAACTTCGGAAGAAGGTGTGCCTTCAGTCAGTGAAACCCCTCGCGGGTGGAGCTAAACGAGGCCGCAGAGAATCGGTGGCTGCGACTGTTTAATAAAAACACAGCACTCTGCAAAGACGAAAGTCGACGTATAGGGTGTGACGCCTGCCCGGTGCTGGAAGATTAAATGATGGGGTGCAAGCTCTTGACTGAAGTCCCAGTAAACGGCGGCCGTAACTATAACGGTCCTAAGGTAGCGAAATTCCTTGTCGGGTAAGTTCCGACCTGCACGAATGGCGTAACGATGGCCACACTGTCTCCTCCAGAGACTCAGCGAAGTTGAAATGTTTGTGATGATGCAATCTCCCCGCGGAAAGACGGAAAGACCCCATGAACCTTTACTGTAGCTTTACATTGGACTTTGAACAGATCTGTGTAGGATAGGTGGGAGGCTTTGAAGCCAGGACGCTAGTTCTGGTGGAGCCGACGTTGAAATACCACCCTGGTGTGTTTGAGGTTCTAACCTTGGTCCCTTATCGGGATTGGGGACAGTGTATGGTGGGCAGTTTGACTGGGGCGGTCTCCTCCCAAAGTGTAACGGAGGAGTTCGAAGGTACGCTAGCCACGGTCGGAAATCGTGGTGATAGTGCATTGGCATAAGCGTGCTTGACTGCGAGACTGACAAGTCGAGCAGGTACGAAAGTAGGACAAAGTGATCCGGTGGTTCTGTATGGAAGGGCCATCGCTCAACGGATAAAAGGTACTCTGGGGATAACAGGCTGATACCGCCCAAGAGTTCATATCGACGGCGGTGTTTGGCACCTCGATGTCGGCTCATCTCATCCTGGGGCTGTAGCCGGTCCCAAGGGTATGGCTGTTCGCCATTTAAAGAGGTACGTGAGCTGGGTTTAAAACGTCGTGAGACAGTTTGGTCCCTATCTTCCGTGGGCGCTGCAGAATTGAGAGAGCCTGCTCCTAGTACGAGAGGACCGGAGTGGACGCACCTCTGGTGTACCGGTTGTCACGCCAGTGGCATCGCCGGGTAGCTATGTGCGGAAGAGATAACCGCTGAAAGCATCTAAGCGGGAAACTCGTCTCAAGATAAGTTCTGCCGGGGCCTCGAGCCCCCTGAAGAGTCGTTCAAGACCAGGACGTTGATAGGCTGGGTGTGGAAGAGCGGTAACGCTTTAAGCTAACCAGTACTAATTGCTCGTGAGGCTTGACCCTATAACTTTGACATTCCTGTCAAGGTAAGAGT
>NZ_FTMZ01000035.1 GCF_900156335.1 Sphaerotilus natans | reverse complement strand
TCGACTTCGACCTGAGCACGCTCGACGACGCACTGGCCGAGGGCTCTGAAACCATCATCGTCTCGGTCGGCGAGATCACCGGCGGCGGCTTCGAGGCCATCGCGGCGGATCCGGCCAAGGGCTCGGTCACCACCCTCGTTACCGATGATGTCGGGGGTCCGGGCGGCGGCACGCCGGGCAGCGAAGACACCTGCCTGGTGTCCATCACCGGCCCGGCCTCCGTCGTGGAAGGTCAGCCGGCCACCGGCTACACCGTCAGCCTCAGCCAACCTGCAGCTGCGGACGTCACCGTCAAGCTCACCTACTCCGGCACAGCTACCGACGGTTCGGACTACACCGCCGTCACCTCGGTCACGATTCCGGCCGGACAGAGTTCGGTCGACTTCGACCTGACGACGCTCGACGACGCGCTGGCGGAAGGATCGGAAACCATCACCGTCTCCGTCGGAGAGATCAGCGGTGGTGGCTTCGAAGCCATCGCGGCGGATCCGGCCAAGGGCTCGGTCACCACCCTCATTACGGATGATGTCGGCGGCCCGGGCGGTGGGACGCCGGGCAGCGAAGACACCTGCCTGGTGTCGATCACCGGCCCGGCCTCCGGCGCGATCACCGAGGGCGAGACCGCCAAGTTCACCGTCTCGCTGAGCCAGCCGGCCGCCACCGACGTCACCGTCAAGCTCACCTACTCCGGCACAGCTACCGACGGTTCGGACTACACCGCCGTCACCTCGGTCACGATTCCGGCCGGACAGAGCTCGGTCGACTTCGACCTGAGCACGATCGACGACGCGCTGGCGGAAGGCTCTGAAACTATCACCGTCTCGGTCGGAGAGATCAGCGGTGGAGGCTTCGAGGCCATCGCGGCGGATCCGGCCAAGGGCTCGGTCACCACAACGATTAGCGATGATGTCGGCGGCCCGGGCGGCGGCACGCCGGGCAGTGAGGACACCTGCCTGGTGTCGATCACCGGCCCGGGCTCGGTCGTCGAGGGCGAGGTCGCATCGGGCTATGTCGTCACGCTGAGCCAGCCGGCGGTCAAGGATGTCGTCGTCACGCTGAGCTATGCCGGCACGGCGACGGACGGCAGCGATTTTGTGCGGGTGGCGTCGATCACGGTGACGGCGGGGCAGTCGCAGGCCTCGTTCTCGATCTCGACGCTGGACGATGCGCTGGCCGAAGGCGCGGAGCAGTTCACCGTCAGCCTGGCCCGGGTGGAGGCCCCGGGCTTCGAGGCGGCGGCCATCGATCCGGCGCGCAGCGCGGTCACGACGACGATCACCGATGACACCGGCCCCGGCGGCAGCACGCCCGGCGCCGAGGACACCTGCCTGGTGTCCCTCAGCGGCCCCGGCGAGGTGATCGAGGGCCAGACCGCCAGCGGCTACAGCATCAGCCTCAGCCAGCCCGCCCAGACCGACGTGACGGTGCGTCTGGTCTACACCGGCACCGCGACCGACGGCGCCGACTTCATTCGCGTGACCAGCGTGACCATCCCGGCCGGCCAGTCCGCCGCCCGCTTCGACCTGCAGACGCTCGACGATGCGCTGGCCGAGGGCTCGGAGACGATCACCGTCACGCTGGGCACGATCTCGGGCGGCGGCTTCGAGGCCATCGCCGGCGATCCGGCCCGGGCCTCGGTCACCACTCAACTGCGCGACGACGCCGGTCCGCACGGCCCAGGCACGCCGGGCAGCGAGGACACCTGCCTGGTCTCGATCACCGGCCCGGGCACGGTCGTGGAAGGTCAGACCGCGACCGGCTACACCGTCAGTCTCAGCCAGCCAGCCGCCACCGACGTCACCATCAAGCTCACCTACTCCGGCACCGATGGTTCGGACTACACCGCCGTCACCTCGGTCACGATTCCGGCCGGACAAAGCTCAGTCGGCTTCGCCCTGAGCACGATCGACGACGCGCTGGCCGAGGGCTCGGAGACGATCACCATCTCGGTCGGCGAGATCACCGGTGGCGGCTTCGAGGCCATCGTCGCTCACCCGCTCGAGCGCAGCGTGACGACGCTGCTGCAGGACGATGCCGGCCCGCACGGCCCGGGCACACCGGGCGCCGAGGACACCTGCCTGGTGTCGATCACCGGCCCCGGCACGGTCGCCGAGGGCGGCACCGCAGCCGGCTACACCGTGACCCTGTCGCAGCCGGCGGTCACCGATGTGGTGATCCGGCTGAACTACGGCGGCAGCGCCAGCGCCGGCAGCGACTATGCGCCGGTCGTGTCGGTGACGATTCCGGCCGGCAGCCGCAGCGCCAGCTTCGATCTGAAGACGCTGGCCGATGGCCAGGCCGAGGGCAGCGAGAACATCACCGTCACGCTGGGCAGCATTTCCGGCGGCGGCTTCGAGGTGCTGCGCGGCGACCCGGGCGCCTTCTCGGTCACCACCGTGATCGCCGACGCCAACAACGCGCCGGTGCTGCAGGCCGATCAGGCCAGCACCCGGGAAGACAGCGCCGTCAGCGGCAACCTGCTCGCCAACGACCGCGACCCCGACGGCGATCCGCTCGTCGTCACCCACTTCACCTGGAACGACCAGAGCTTCACGGCCGGCAGCAGCGCGACGATCGCCGGCGTGGGCACGCTGACGGTGGGCAGCGACGGGCAGTTCCTGTTCACACCCGCCAAGGACTACGCCGGCGCGGTGCCGGCGGCCAGCTGCACCGTCAGCGACGGCCGGGGGCAGGTGAGCGTCTCGACGCTCACACTGTCGATCACGCCAGTCAACGACGCCCCGACGCTGCGCGGCACCACGCTCACACTCAGCGAGGAAGGTCTGGCCAACGGCCGCCCGGAAAGCGGCGAGACCACCGCCACCCAGGCCAGCGGCCGGCTGCAGTTCAGCGATGTCGACAGCAGCGCCCTGAGCTTCACGCTGAGCGCACCCAGCGCGCTGCTGTCGAGCGGCGGCGTGGCGCTGAGCTGGAGCGGCGACGGCAGCACGGCACGGCCGCTGGTGGGCAGCGCCGCCGGCCAGGCGGTGATCTCCGCCACCGTCGACGCCGAGGGCCGCTACAGCGTGACGCTGCACGCGCCGCTGGACCATCCGGTGCGCGGCCAGGAGGATGCGCTGACGCTGTCGCTGGGCGTGCAGATCAGCGATGGCCAGAGCAGCAGCAGCGCCAGCATCGACGTGACGGTGCGCGACGACTCGCCCGCGCCGCTGTGCGTGGTGCGCTGCGCCGACCTCAGCCCGGTGCAGACCAATCTGCTGATCACGCTGGATGTGTCCGGCTCGATGAGCACCCGCGACGGCATCGGCGGCCAGACCCGGCTGCAGAGCGCGATCGCCTCGATCGAGAAGCTGATCGACAGCTACGCCGACCGGGGCGACGTGATGGTGCGCCTGGTGACCTTCTCCAGCGAGGCCAGCGAGCGCGGGGCCAGCTGGATGACGGTCTCGCAGGCGCGCACGACGCTGGCGGGACTGAAGGCGGGCGGCAACACCAACTACGACGCCGCGCTCGACAGCGCCCGCGAGGCCTTCGACGATCCCGGCCGGCTGGCGGGCGGCGACAACATCGCCTATTTCTTCTCCGACGGCCGCCCGAACGTGCCCAGCGGCGATGTCGGCATCGATGCGGCAGAGCAGAAAGTCTGGGAGCGCTTCGTCGAGGCGAACGACATTCGCTCCTACGCGATCGGTCTGGGCAAGGATGTGCCGGCCGCGGCGCTGGCGCCGATCGCGCATGACGGCGAGGGCCAGGACACGATCTCGCCGCTGCTGGTCACCCGCTTCGACCAGCTCGACGCGGCGCTGGCGCAGACGGTGGCCGATCCGATCCAGGGCGAGCTGGTGGCTGGCGGCATCGACCGGGCCGCCGGCGCCGACGGCGGCCACCTGAGCGCGCTGGTCGTCGACGGCGTGCAGCACCGCTGGGATCCGGCCACCAGCGCCTCCGACACCGTCACGGTGCGCACCGCCAGCGGCGGCGAGTTCACCTTCAACATGGAAACCGGCCACTACAGCTACCAGCCGCCCGCCGGCGCCTCGCGCGACTACCAGGAGAAGATCGGCTTCGTGCTGACGGATGCCGACGGCGACAGCCGCAGCGGCTCGCTGACGCTGGGCATCGATGTCGACGGCAACGGGCGCTGCGACGTGCAGTGCGAGCCCGCCACGACCAGCCTGATCCCCGACGCCTCGGGCTGCCTGACCGGCAGCATCCTGAACTGGTCGCTGGCCGATCCGTGCGACAGCAGCCACAGCAGCAGCACCGGCGGCACCAGCACGGTCAGCACGTCGTCAGGCACAGGCTCGCTGCACTGCGGCGACCTGCTGTCCTCGACGATCGACCTGCTGGCGCAGTGGAGCAGCAGCAGCGGCAGCAGCGGCAGCAGCACAGGCGGCGCGTCGACATCGACCTGCGCACCGGCCCCGGCCCCCGCGCCGGCGGACTGCGCGGTCACGCTGTCGAGCGCCGAGCAGCTGCTGGCGCAGACGCTGATCCGCCAGACCAGCGACACCAGCAACCACTGCGGGCCCTGAGCGGTGCCGGCGATCCGCCGCGAAGATCAGCTCCGGTAGTCGGCGTTGATCGTCACGTAGTCGTGCGAGAGGTCGCAGGTCCAGACGGTGGCCTGCGCCTCGCCGCGGTTCAGGCCGACGCGGATGGTGATCTCGGCCTGCTTCATGACGCGCTGACCGTCTTCCTCGCGGTATTCAGGCCGGCGGCCGCCCTGGTGGACCACATGCACGTCGTCGAGGTGCAGGTCGATCAGGGTCTGGTCGAGGTCGTCGATGCCGGCATAGCCGACCGCCGCCAGGATGCGGCCCAGGTTCGGGTCGCTGGCGAAGAAGGCGGTCTTGACCAGCGGCGAGTGCGCGATCGCGTAGGCAGCCTGCAGGCACTCGGCCTCGGTGCGGCCGCCTTCGATGGTGACGGCGATGAACTTGGTCGCGCCCTCGCCGTCGCGCACGATCGCCTGCGCGAGCTGCTGCGACACCGCCACCACCGCATCGCGCAGCGCCCGGCCCTCGGCCGAGTCCAGCGCGGTGATCGTGTCGTTGCCGGCCTGGTGGGTGGCGATCAGCACGAAGCTGTCGTTGGTGGAGGTGTCGCCGTCGATGGTGATGCGGTTGAAGCTGAGGTTGGCCGCCTCGGTCACCAGCGGCTGCAGCAGGGCCGGGTCGATCGCCGCGTCGGTGGCGACGAAGCCCAGCATCGTGGCCATGTTCGGGCGGATCATGCCCGCGCCCTTGCTGATGCCGGTCACCGTGACCGTCTTGCCGCCGATCGTGACCTGGCGCGACGCGGCCTTGGGCAGCGTGTCGGTGGTCATGATCGCCTCGGCGGCCACCGCCCAGTTGTCGGCCTTCGCATCGGCCAGCGCGGCGGGCAGGCCGGCCTGGATGCGGTCGCTGGGCAGCGTCTCCATGATCACGCCGGTCGAGAACGGCAGGATCTCCTCCGGCGCGATCTCCAGCGCCTTGGCCAGCGCCAGGCACACGGCGCGCGCGCGCACCAGGCCGTCGTCGCCGGTGCCGGCGTTGGCGTTGCCGGTGTTGATGACGATGGCGCGCTTGGCCGGACCGGCGGCGAGGTGCTCGCGGCAGATCTGCACCGGCGCGGCGCAGAAGCGGTTCTTCGTGAACACGCCGGCGACGCTGGAGCCGGGGGCCAGCGTGATGACGGTCAGGTCACGCCGGTTGGCCTTGCGCACGCCGGCCATGGCGATGCCGAGCTGCACGCCGGCGACCGGGTGCAGATCCTGAGGATTCGGAGCGGAGAGGTTGACGGGCATGGCAGTCGGTCGGTGGACAGATGAGGAGGAATTCAGGCCACGGCCGGATCGGAATCGGCACGGGCCAGGCGCGCGGGCATTGTAGGCAGCAGCTCCGGCACCGGATCGCTGGCCAGGCGCGCCAGCAGATGGTGATCGCACAGCAGGCCACGGCCGTCGCGCTCGACCTGGCGCATCAGGCCCTCGCGCACCATGCCCAGGCTCTCGGCGAAGGCCAGCGAGCGGGTGTTGCGCACATCGCACCAGACCTCGATGCGGGCCATGCCCTGGCGCCAGGCCCAGTCCATCAGCGTGAGCGCGGCCTCGCGCACCAGGCCGCGACCGCGCTGGCGGCTGCAGCCGACAAAGCCGATCTGGCAGCGCGGCACACCGAAGTCGACGCTGTGCAGGTCGACGCAGCCGACATAGGTGCTGGTGTCGTACTCGAAGGCCAGATAGCTCACGCCCTCGCCCTCGGTGAGGATCCACTCGCGGGTGCTCTCGCAGTGGCGGCGCGCGGCTTCCTCGTCCCAGCGCTGGTGGCCCCAGGCGATGTAGTCGAGCTCGGGCATCGAGCGGCGCACGCTGGCGTAGAGCGCCGGAGCGTGGCGCGCATGGATCTTCTCGAGCCGCAGGCGGCGCCCCGGCAGGATCTCGGGACTGTGGCGAAAGGTGTCTGGAGTCATCGGCGACGGTCCTGCGGTCGAAAGGTGAAGCACGGGCAGGAGCGCGGTCCGGGCAGGAAACGACAAGGGGCCCGCAGGCCCCGTGTCGCTCACGCCGGTCCGACCGACCTGCGAGAAATCAGGCGAGCTTGCCGTGGCACTGCTTGAAGCGCTTGCCGCTGCCGCAGGGACACGGATCGTTGCGACCGACACGCTGCGTCAGGTGCTCGGGCAGCGGCTGGGCCGGATCCTGCGACACGCTGCCATCCTCGTTCGGGTGGGTGTAGGTCACGTTGCCGACCCGCTCGGCCACCGCCTCGATCGCATCGGCGGCACGAGCCGCCTCGTCCTGCGACTGGATGCGCACCGTCAGCAGCACGCGGCTGACGTCCATTTTTACCACATCGAGCAGCTGGCTGAAGAGCTCGAAGGCCTCGCGCTTGTATTCCTGCTTCGGGTTCTTCTGCGCGTAGCCGCGCAGGTGAATGCCCTGGCGCAGGTAGTCGAGCGCCGCCAGATGCTCGCGCCAGTGGCTGTCGATCGACTGCAGCAGCACCATGCGGCCGAAGTTGTTGAACTGCTCCTCGCCGACCTGCGCGATCTTGGCGGCATGGGAGGCATCGGCGGCGGCGACCACCTTCTCGACGATGTCGGCATCGTCGAGCTCATGGCTGGCCTCGACCAGGGCCTTCAGGCCGATCTCGAGCTGCCACTCCTCGCGCAGCACCTTCTCGAGGGCGTCGATGTCCCACTGCTCCTCGACGCTTTCGGCCGGCACGAAGGTACGCACCACGTCGGTCAGCGCACCACGGCGCAGGTGGGCGAGCTGCGCGGAGATCTCGGTCTGCTCGAGCAGCTCGTTGCGCTGCTGGTAGATGACCTTGCGCTGGTCGTTGGAGACGTCGTCGTACTCGAGCAGCTGCTTGCGCATGTCGAAGTTGCGCGCCTCGACCTTGCGCTGCGCGCTCTCGATCGAGCGGCTGACGATGCCGGCCTCGATGGCCTCGCCCTCGGGCATCTTCAGGCGGTCCATGATCGCCTTGACCCGGTCGCCGGCGAAGATGCGCATCAGCGGATCTTCCAGCGACAGGTAGAAGCGCGAGGAGCCCGGATCGCCCTGGCGACCGGCGCGGCCGCGCAGCTGGTTGTCGATGCGGCGGCTCTCATGGCGCTCGGTGGCGACGATGCGCAGACCGCCGAGCTTCTTGACCTGCTCGTGCAGCTCCTTCCACTCGACGCGCAGCTGGTCGACGCGGGCGGCCCGGTCGGCCTCCGACAGCGCCGGATCGGCCTCGACCTGCTGGATCAGCTTCTCGATGCTGCCGCCCAGCACGATGTCGGTGCCGCGACCGGCCATGTTGGTGGCGATGGTCACCATCTTCGGCCGACCGGCCTGGGCGATGATGTCGGCCTCGCGGGCATGCTGCTTGGCGTTGAGCACCTGGTGCGGCAGCCCGGCCTTCTTCAGCAGCTCGGAGACCTGCTCGGAGTTCTCGATCGAGGTCGTGCCCACCAGCACCGGCTGGCCGCGCTCGAAGCAGTCGCGGATGTCGGCGACCACCGCGGCGTACTTTTCCTTGTCGGTCTTGTAGACCAGGTCGAGCTCGTCCTTGCGGATCATCGCCCGGTTCGGCGGGATCACCACCGTCTCCAGACCGTAGATCTCCTGGAACTCGTAGGCCTCGGTGTCGGCGGTGCCGGTCATGCCGCCGAGCTTGGCGTACATGCGGAAGTAGTTCTGGAAGGTGATCGAGGCCAGCGTCTGGTTCTCGGCCTGGATCTTCACGCCCTCCTTGGCCTCGACCGCCTGGTGCAGGCCGTCGGACCAGCGCCGCCCGCTCATCAGGCGGCCGGTGAACTCGTCGACGATGACGACCTCGCCGTTCTGCACGACGTAATGCTGGTCGCGGTTGAACAGGTGGTGCGCGCGCAGCGAGGCGTAGAGGTGATGGACCAGCGTGATGTTGGCCGCGTCGTAGAGCGAGGCGCCCGGCGCGAACAGCCCGGCCTCGGCCAGCAGCTGCTCGGCCTTCTCGTGGCCGGCCTCGGTCAGGAAGACCTGGTGCGTCTTCTCGTCGGCGGTGAAGTCGCCCGGCTCGATCACGCCCTCGCCGGTGCGCGGATCGGCCTCGCCGATCTGCTTCTTCAGGAAGGGCACGACCGCGTTGATGCGCAGATACATGTCGGTGCGGTCGTCCGCCTGGCCCGAGATGATCAGCGGCGTGCGCGCCTCGTCGATCAGGATCGAGTCCACCTCGTCGACGATGGCGAAGTTCAGCCCCCGCTGCACGCGGTCGGCCGTCTCGTAGACCATGTTGTCGCGCAGGTAGTCGAAGCCGAACTCGTTGTTCGTGCCGTAGGTGATGTCGGCGGCGTAGGCGGCCTGCTTGGCCTCGCGCGGCATGTTGGGCAGGTTCACGCCCACCGTCAGGCCGAGGTAGTTGTAGAGCCGGCCCATGGTCTCGGCATCGCGCGAGGCCAGGTAGTCGTTGACGGTGACGACATGCACACCCTTGCCCGAGAGCGCGTTGAGGTAGACCGGCAGCGTCGCCATCAGCGTCTTGCCCTCGCCGGTGCGCATCTCGGCGACCTTGCCGTTGTGCAGCGTCATGCCGCCGATGAGCTGCACGTCGAAGTGACGCATCTTCATCAGCCGCTTGCCGCCTTCGCGCACCACCGCGAAGGCCTCGGGCAGCAGGTCGTCGAGCGAGGTGCCAGCGGCCACGCGCTGGCGGAACTCGGCGGTCTTGCCGCGCAGCTCGTCCTCGCTCAGCTTCTCGAACTGGGGCTCGAGCGCGTTGATCCGCTCGACCACACGCCGGTACTGCTTGAGCAGGCGGTCATTGCGGCTGCCGAAAATCTGGGTCAGGAGCTTGGGCAACATGAACGGAATCGTGCGCGACGTGCAGAGGACCCGCGGCGGTTCAGCCCTTGCCGCAGGATCCGGGAACAAGGTGGTTTGAGGTGCGGCCGGGTTAGAGCAGCGCGGCAGGCCAGGCCGGCACACCTGGTCAGGCGTGCCCTCGGACAGATTTCGAGTTTATCACCGGCCTTTTGCAACTCGGCCGGGGCCGGGCAGCGCCTCCCCGGGCCGGGGTGGCAGATCGGCGTCGATGCGCTCGCCCAGCGCGAGGAAGCGCGCCGGATCCTGCTGCACGCCCTCGAGCAGCACCTCGAAATGCAGATGCGGCCCGGTCGAGCGGCCGGTGCTGCCCACGCGGGCCACCGTCTGGCCGCGGCGCACCAGCTCGCCCGGGCGCACCAGGATCTCGCTGCTGTGCGCATAGCGGGTGACCAGGCCCTGGCCATGGTCGATCTTCAGCGCCAGGCCATAGGCGCCGTCATGCTGGGCCTCGATGACCCGGCCGCCTGCGGCCGCGCGGATCGGCGTGCCGACCGGGGCGGCAAAGTCCAGCCCGGTGTGCAGCGCGGTGCGGCCGTTGAAGGGGTCGATGCGGAATCCGAAGCCCGAACCGACGGCGACCTCGACCGGCCGGATGCTGGGCACCAGCATCTGCTCGAGCCGGCGCGACAGCAGCCGGGACTCGGCCAGCACCAGCAGATCGGACTGGCGATCGGCGTCCAGATCGAGCTGCTGCATCAGCTGCTCCAGCCGGGCGGCACCGCCTGCCGGCGCCGGCACGAAGGGGCCGCCGCCCGGCCCGGAGGCGGCCGGGCTCGCCGGCGAGGCCGCACGGCCCGCCTCGTCGAGCGCACGCAGCTCCTCGCGCTTCAGGCCGGCCAGCCCGGACACCCGCTCGCCGACCGCCTCGATCTTCAGCAGCTTGGCCTGCAGCTCGCCGAGCTGCAGGGCCATCGCCTCGACGTTCTCGCGCAGGTAGCGCTCGCGGTCGACCGCATCGCGGCCGATCACCGGGCCGACGATCTGGCTGACCACCGGCCAGCCTTCGCGCACCGCCTTCAGGAAGACGAAGTGATAGACGGTGCCCGACAGCAGCAGCAGCGCCAGCAGCAGCGCGCCCAGCATCAGCCACAATTGCAGCGGCCGCAGGTGCACGGAGCGCGTGCGAGCCAGTCTGCCATGGGTGATCAGGATATCCATCGTCGCTTCGTTCCTCGTGCTGCACCGGGCGCATCAGTCTCGGTGCCGGACCCGCTGCCGCTGCAGCGGGCGCTGAACCAGTGCGAGCCGCTGCAGCGGCTGCAGCAGCGGCTGGCCCAGTCGGGCGCGCGCATGGAAGCGGTGCGCCCGCTTCTGCCGGCCGCGCTGCTGCGCCATGTGCGCAGCGGCCCGTCCGACGACGAGGGCTGGACGATGCTGGCCGGCAATCCGGCCGTCGCCGCCAAGCTCAGGCAGCTGCAGCCCCGGCTGGAAGCGGCGCTGAAACAGAAGGGTTTCCAGCGTACCGGGATCCGGATCCGGGTTCAATCACCGACGAACCCGTGATCCGAACCCGTGATCCGTCTCAGGCCTTGCCCTGATTGGCCACCGCCGCCGCCGCCTTGGCCGCCGCCTCGGCGTCGCCGAGGTAGTAGGACCGGATCGGCTTCAGGTCGGCGTCGAGCTCATAGACCAGCGGGATGCCGTTGGGGATGTTCACGCCGACGATGTCGTCGTCGCCGATGTTGTCCAGGTACTTGACCAGCGCGCGGATCGAGTTGCCGTGCGCGGCCAGCACGATGCGCTGGCCGGACTTGATCGCCGGGGCGATCGCCTCGTTCCAGAACGGCAGCACGCGCGCGACCGTGTCCTTCAGGCACTCGGTCAGCGGCACCTGCTCGGGCTGGAGCTTCGCGTAGCGCGGATCCTGGCGCTGGCCGCGCGGATCGTCCGACGCCAGCGCCGGCGGCGGGGTGTCGTAGCTGCGGCGCCAGACCAGCACCTGCGCGTCGCCGTACTGCTTGGCCATGTCGGCCTTGTTCAGGCCCTGCAGGCCGCCGTAGTGGCGCTCGTTCAGGCGCCAGTCCTTGACGACCGGCAGCCAGTCGCGGTCCATCGTGTCCAGGCAGTGGTTCAGCGTGTGGATCGCGCGCTTGAGCACCGAGGTGTAGGCCACGTCGAACTCGTAGCCGGCCTCCTTGAGGAGCCGGCCGGCCTGGCGGGCCTGCTCGACGCCGGTGGCGGTCAGCTCGACATCGGTCCAGCCGGTGAAGCGGTTTTCCAGGTTCCAGGTCGATTCGCCGTGGCGGATCAGCACAAGCTTGTACATGGCAGTCGGTCGTCGTCGGGTTGCAATCGGCGCGAATTCTATAATCCGCACCCTTGCCAACCCTTGCGCGCGGCCCCGTCCGACGCCGAACTTCCGTGAACTTCCTTCTCGACAACTGGATCTGGCTGCTGACCGCGATCGCCTCGGGCGCCGCGCTGATGCTGCCGAACCTCGGCAAGGGCGGTGGCGCCGATGCCGTCAACCCGAACGGCGCGGTGCAGCTGATCAACCGCGAGAAGGCGGTGGTGATCGACGTGTGCGAGCCGGCCGAGTTCGAGGCCGGGCACATCGGCGGCGCGCGCAGCATTCCGCTGGGCCAGCTCGAAGGCGCCAAGGGCCTGCCGACCAACAAGACCCAGCCGCTGGTGCTGGTCTGCGCCTCGGGCGCACGGGCGCGCAAGGCCGCTGCGATCGCGCGCAAGCTCGGCCACGAGCGGGTGCATGTGCTCGAGGGCGGTCTGGCCGCCTGGCGCGAGGCCGGCCTGCCGGTCGAGAAGAAGACCGCCTGAAACACGGGCCCGGCCATCCGGGCCGACAATCAGGCCACCCCGATCCGCAGCCTCACAGCCCCCACGCCATGAACCCCGTCAGGATGTACACCACCCAGGTCTGCCCCTACTGCATTCGCGCCAAGCAGCTGCTGCAGGCGCGTGGCGTGGCGCAGATCGAGGAGATCCGCGTCGATCTCGACCCCGCGCAGCGCATGCAGATGATGGAGATCACCGGCCGGCGCACCGTGCCGCAGATCTTCATCGGCGACACCCATGTCGGCGGCTGCGACGACCTGATCGCGCTCGACCAGCGCGGCGGCCTGCAGGCGCTGCTCGGCGCCTGAGCTCAGGCCCGGACCTGAGGGTTCGGCGCCACACTGCCCGTGCGCAGGACCGCACGGCAGGGGCACAATCGTGACTTGCGAACACTGGCGAATGTCACGATCCGCCCTCCTCCGGTGAGCTCATCCCACTCGCAGCAGCCCGGCTCCCGCCGCGACCTGGCGCTGCTGACCCTCGGCGCGCTTGGCGTCGTCTACGGCGACATCGGCACCAGCCCGCTCTATGCGCTGAAGGAAGTCTTCCACGCCGGCCATGTGCCGGTCACGCCCGACAACATCCTGGGCGTGCTCTCGCTGATCTTCTGGACGATGACGATCATCGTCTCGCTGAAGTACGTGCTGCTGATCCTGCGCGCGGACAACAACGGCGAAGGCGGCCTGATCGCGATGCTGGCGCTGGCCACCCACGCGGTGCGCGACCGCCCGCGCCTGCATGGCGTGCTGATGATGCTGGGCATGTTCGGCACCGCGATCTTCTATGGCGACGGCGTCATCACGCCGGCCATCTCGGTGCTGTCGGCGATGGAAGGCCTGGAGGTCGCCGCACCCAGCCTGCACCCCTTCATCCTGCCGCTGACGCTGCTGGTGCTGACCGGGCTGTTCGCGGTGCAGCGCTTCGGCACCGGCGGCATCGGCCGCGCCTTCGGGCCGATCACGCTTGTGTGGTTCGGCGTGCTGGTCGCGCTGGGTCTGCCGCATGTGATCGAGCACCCGGCGGTGCTGGTGGCGCTGGATCCGCGCCACGCGATCGGCTTCTTCGTCGGCCACCCGCTGGTGGCCTTCATCGGCCTCGGGGCCGTGGTGCTGTGCGTGACCGGTGGCGAGGCGCTCTACGCCGACATGGGCCACTTCGGAAAGAAGCCGATCCGCATCGCCTGGTACGGCTTCGTCATGCCGGCGCTGGTCGTCAACTACTTCGGCCAGGGCGCAATGCTGCTGCGCGATCCGGCAGCGATCGAGAATCCCTTCTTCATGATGGCGCCGGACTGGGCCGCGCTGCCGCTGGTCGGGCTGGCCACCGCGGCCACCGTGATCGCCTCGCAGGCGCTGATCACCGCCGCCTTCTCGGTGACCCGCCAGGCCATCCAGCTCGGCCTGCTGCCGCGCATGCGCATCCTGCACACCTCGGTCAAGGACCTGGGCCAGATCTACATCCCGTTCGTGAACTGGGGGCTGTATCTGTTCATCGTGCTGGCGGTGGCGCTGTTCAAGTCCTCGACCAACCTGGCCTCGGCCTATGGCATCGCGGTGACGCTGGACATGACGATCACCACGGTGATGACCTTCTTCGTCATCCGCCACGGCTGGAAGTACCCGCTGCCGCTGTGCGTGGCGGCCACCGGCTTCTTCTTCGTCATCGACATCGCCTTCTTTGCCTCGAACATGCTCAAGCTGTTCGGCGGCGGCTGGTTCCCGCTGGTGATCGGCATCGGCATGTTCACGCTGATGCTGACCTGGCGCCAGGGCCGTGCGCTGATGAGCCACCGTCTGCGCGACGACGCCATCGAGCTGCGCACCTTCCTGGAGGCGATCTTCGTCAGCCCGCCGCTGCGGGTGCAGGGCACCGCGGTCTTCCTGTCGTCCGAGCCGGACATCACGCCCAATGCGCTGATGCACAACCTCAAGCACAACAAGGTGCTGCACGAGCACAACCTGTTCGTGACGGTGCGCCACCACGACATCCCGTGGATCGGCTTCGAGCGACGCATCACGATGGAGCCGCTCGGCCATGACTGCTGGCAGGTGACGCTGAACTTCGGCTTCAAGAACGAGCCCGACGTGCCCGAGGCGCTCAAGCTGCTGCAGGGCCGCGGCGTGCCGCTCGACCCGATGGACACCAGCTATTTCCTGTCGCGCGACATCGTGATGCCCACGCTGGGCGAGGGCATGTCGCTGTGGCGCGAGAAGCTCTTCGCCAACATGCACCGCAACGCGGCGGCAGCGGCCGACTTTCTCAGCCTGCCGGCGAACCGGGTGGTCGAGCTGGGCTCGAAGGTCGAGATCTGAAGCGCCCGAGCGCCGCGGGCAGCGCCAGCAGCAGCGCCGCAGCCAGCAGGCCGCACAGCAGCCCGGCGGCATGCGCCACCGGCGCGATGCGGATGTCCCAGCCCGGCGGCTGCACCTGCAGCACCGCCCAGGGCTGCTCTCCGAGCACCTTCAGCACCAGGCCCAGACCGAGCGCGGCGCCCAGCACACGCTCGGCGCGCAGCCGCCCGGGCTGGACCAGCAGCGCCACCGCCGCCACCGCCGCGCCGGCATGCAGCACGCCGGAGAGCCCGCCGTAGCGCCGCAGCGCCGGCTCGGCCAGCAGGGCCAGATGGGTCAGCGGCCAGGCCAGCGCCCAGGCCAGCGCCGCCTCGCGCGGCAGACGCGCCACATGCCCGAGCAGCAGCAGCAGCAGCGCACCGGCCAGATTGGCGCCCAGGTGCAGCAGGCTGAAATGCACCCAGGCCGCGCTCCAGCAGCGCCAGGGCTCGGCCCAGACCAGCGCGGGCTGCCAGGTGAGCACCTGGCGCGCCAGCCCCGGCCCGGTGCCGACCAGCAGCGCCGGCAGCGCCAGCAGCAGCGCCACCGTGCCCCAGAGCCGCCCGCCCGGCGACCCTGCCCGGCTCAGCCGAAGACCGCCCGCCACAGCGCCAAGCCGGCCTGACGGTGCACGGCCAGCTCGCCCAGCTCGGCGATCTCGGTCTGGGTGCTGGCCTCGTCCAGGCGTGCGCGGTGCTGGGCGCGGCGCAGTTCGCGGTAGGCATCGGCCGCCGCCAGGCCCACGCCGGCCGGCAGCAGCGCAGCCCGCTCGGCACGCTGCAGCAGCGCGATGTTGCCGACATCGTCCTGCAGCTCGGGATGGGCGGCGCTGTGTGCCAGCACCAGCCACTGCACCGCGAACTCGATGTCCATCATGCCGCCGCGGCCGTGCTTGAGGTCGAATCGGGTCGGGCGCACCGGGTGGGCCTCGCGCACCCGCTCGCGCATCGTGGCGATCTCGCGGCGCAGCGCATCCTGGTCGCGCGGCGCGGTCAGCACCGCGCGGCGCACCGTCTCGAAGCGCGACGCCAGCCCGGCGTCACCCGCGCACCAGCGCGCCCGGGTAATGGCCTGATGCTCCCAGGTCCAGGCGGTGTTGCTGCCGCGCCCCTGCTGGTAGCGCGCGAAGGCCTCGATCGAGGTCACCAGCAGGCCGGAGTTGCCGTTCGGGCGCAGCGCGGTGTCGATCTCGTAGAGCGCGCCGGCGGCGGTGCGCAGCGACAGCCAGGTGATGACCTTGCGCGCGAAGGCGGCGTAGACCTCGGGCGCACGCTCGTCGTCGTCGTCGTAGAGGAAGACGATGTCGAGGTCGCTGCCGTAGCCCAGTTCCTTGCCGCCGAGCTTGCCGTAGGCGATGACCGCAAAGCGCGGCTGCTCGCGGTGACGCTGGCGCAGGTGGCGCCAGGCCCAGGACAGCGTCAGGTCGAGCATCGCGTCGGCCAGCGCCGAGAGGTCGTCGGCGACCTGCTCCACCGTGATCTCGCTCTCGACATCGCGCACCAGCGTGCGGAAAGTCTCGGCATGGTGCGCGCGGCGCAGCGTGTCGAGCAGCTCGCCCTCGTCGGCCTCGCCGGAGCGCACCCAGGCCTGGTGGCGCGCCTCCAGATCGCGCGACAGCGCGCCCGGCTCGAAGCGCTCGCCCAGCAGCCGCGCATCGGCCAGCTCGTCGATGACGCCCGGATGCAGCATCAGATAGCGCATCGGCCAGCGCGCCAGGCCCAGCAGGCGCAGCAGCCGGCCCAGCACCTCGCCGCGCTCGGCCAGCAAGGCCAGATAGCTGTCGCGGCGCAGCAGCGGCTCGATCCAGTCGATGAAGCGCAACAGTGCGGTGTCGCCGATGCCGGGCATGTCGCGGCTGAGGCGGCGCGCGCGCATCAGCAGCTTGGCCAGACGCGTGCGGCCCTCGTCGCGCAGCAGCGCCACCCGGGGCGAATCGACCAGCAGCTTCAGCCGCGCCGCCAGCTCCGGCGACAGGCCGTCGTGCAGTGCCGGGCTGTCGAGCGTCGGCGGCGCGCCGGAGCAGCCGCGGCAGGTGCCGCCGCTGCTGCCCGGCCGGGGCGGCGCGCTGCGGCCCTCGTGCAGCAGCGCATCGAACTCGGTGGCCACCAGCTCGCGGTGCGCGCACAGCGCGTCGAGCAGATCGCAGGCCTCGGCGTTGCAGTTCAGCCGCATCGAGGCGGCGATCCAGCGCAGATCGGCGTCGACCGTCGGCAACAGATGTGTCTGCTGGTCGTCGAGATACTGGATGCGATGCTCGACCTGGCGCAGGAAGGTGTAGGCCTCGGCCAGCCGGTCGGCGGTGTCCTGCGGGATCAGGCCGACCCCGGCCAGACGCTGCAGCGCCTTCAGCGTCGGGCGGGTGCGGATCTCGGGGAACTGGCCGCCGCGCACCACCTGCAGCAGCTGCACGATGAACTCGATCTCGCGGATGCCCCCGCGCGAGAGCTTCACGTCGTTGGCGCGCTCGGGCCGGCCGGCGGCGCGGCGCATCGCCTCGTCGCGGATCTTCTGGTGCAGCTGGCGCAGGCCCTCGAAGACGCCGTAGTCGAGGTAGCGGCGGTAGACAAAGGGCGTGACCACGTCGCGCAGCGCGCGTGCCCGGCCGGAGGTGATCGATTCGCGCGGCGCCACCACCCGACTCTTGAGCCAGGCGAAGCGCTCCCACTCGCGGCCCTGAACCAGGAAATACTCCTCGAGCATCGCCAGGCTGACCACCGGCGGGCCGGAGTTGCCGTTCGGGCGCAGCGCCAGATCGACGCGGAAGACGAAGCCGTCGTCGGTCAGATCGCCGATCAGCGCCCGCAGCGTGCGCGCGACCTGCGAGAAGTACTCGTGCGCCGAAATGACGCCCACGCCATCGGCCCGGCCGGCGGTGGCGCCGTCTTCCTCGTAGACATAGATCAGGTCGATGTCGGAGGAGACATTGAGCTCGCGCGCGCCGAGCTTGCCCATGCCGATGATCCAGAAGTCGATCGGCGCGCCGGCCTCGGTGCGCGGCGCACCGTGGCGCTCGTCCTGCTCGGCGCGGGCGAAGGCCAGCGCGGCCTCCAGCGTCACCTCGGCCAGCTCGGTCATCGCGCGGGTGACGATCTCGACCGAGGCCTGCTGCTCGACGTCGAGCACCACCAGCCGCTCCATCACCAGCTGGCGCACGATGCGCAGCGCCGAGGCCAGCGGGCGGCCATGCGCCAGCACCGTCTGCAGCGCGGCCTCCATCGTCTCGCGCACCGGCTCGCCCGGGGGCAGCCAGGCCAGGGAATCGCCGCGAACGCGGCGCACGCGCTGCACATAGCGGCTGTGGTCCGCGCGGGCCGCGAGGGCCGGCGTCGGATCTTGCGCCTGCGGAAGGGTATCGATCGAATTCATTCGGGTCTGTGCTAGCTTCTCTGCTTCCATCCTGCCGGCGCCTGTGCTGCTCGCTGCGTTCATGTCTGCCCCTCCCCGATCGCCCGACGCGCTCGCCGATCCGATCCCGACTGCCGACACCTCCGGATCCGCCTCGACAGGCAGGATGCCTCGCCTGCTGCGCGGGCTGGTCGGCACGGCAGCAGGCCTGGGCATCATCGTGCTTGCGGCATGGCTGACCTTGCAATGGGGGATTCTGCCGCGCGCCGACCTCTGGCGACCTCGACTGGCGCAATGGGCCTCGCAGGCGATCGGCATGAAAGTGCAGATCGCGCACATCGAGGTGCTCGGCGACCTCTGGGCGCCGACGCTGCGGCTCGAGGGCGTGCAGCTGCTCGACCCGCAGGGCCGCGCCGCGCTGCAGCTCGGCCGCGCCGAGCTGCGCATCACGCCCGGCTCGCTGATCCCGCGGCCGCACCAGGGCTGGACGCCGCGCATGGACCGCATCCTGCTGCAGACGCTGGTGCTCGACATGCAGCGCGACGCGCAGGGCCGCATCCTGCTCGCCGGCCTGCCGATCGCGCCAGCGGACGACCGGAGCGACGCGGACGATGGCAGCGGCGCGCTGGCCGACTGGCTCTTCAGCCAGCCCGACATCCGGCTGCAGGACGCGCGGCTGCGCTGGCAGGACGCGCTGCGCCCGCGGGCCGGGCTGCTGGAGCTGGGCGATGTCGACATCGAGCTGGGCAACCGCCTGGGCCGCCATGTCGCCCGGCTGCAGGCCACGCCCCCCGCAGGCTGGGGGGATCGCTTCACGCTGAGCGCCGATCTGGCCGGGCCGCTGCTGTCGGCCTCGCGCTGGCTGGCGCCGGGCGACTGGCGGCGCTGGTCGGGCGAGATCCGCGCCGACTGGCCGCATGTGGACGTGGGCCGGCTGCGCCGCCACATCGACCTGCCCTTCGACCTGATGGAGGGACGCGGCCAGCTCGGCAGCCGGCTGACGGTGCAGGACGGCGGCCTGGCGCAGGCGGCGCTGGACCTGCGCCTGGAGGCGGTGGCGCTGCGGCTGGCGCAGGCGCTGCCGCCGCTGACGCTGCACCGCATCGCCGGCCGGCTGGCGCTCGAGCGCAGCGAGACCGGCAGCCTGATCCGCGCCCAGGGCCTGTCCTTCGAGCTGCCCGCCGACGGCCAGGGCCGCGAGGCCGCGCGCTGGCCCGCCACCGACCTGACGCTGACGCTCGAGGGCCAGCCGGGCGCCTGGCGGGGCGGCACCTTCGCGGCCTCGCGGCTGGATCTGGCGCTGCTGGCGCGCTCGGCCGAGGCCATGCCGCTGGGCGGACCGATGCGCCGCCTGCTGGCCGAAACCCGCCCGAGCGGCCAGGTGCGCCAGCTGCGCTACGACTGGAGCGGCGAGGCCGAGCTGCCGACGCGCTGGCGTGCCCGCGGCCAGGCCGAGCAGCTCAGCCTGAGCGCCGAGCCGGCCACCGCGCAGCTCGAGCGCACCGCCACGCCCGGGCGCCCCGGCCTGCACGGCGCGCGGGTCGACTTCGAGGCCACCGAGCGCGGCGGCCGCGCCGGCGTGCGCATGGGCCGCGACGGCGCGCTCGAGTTTCCCGGCGTCTTCGAAGAGCCGCGCGTGCCGGTGCAGCGGCTGCAGGCCGAGGTGCGCTGGACGCTGCAGCGCAGCCTGGCGCAGGCGCGGCCGGCCATCGCGGTCGAGGTGCGCCAGGCGCGCTTCGCCACCGCCGACGGCCAGGGCGAGTTCTCCGGCCGCTGGAAGAGCGGCCCGCCCGACGGCGAGCGCTTCGGCCGCGAGGGCTGGCTGCCCGGCCATCTGGACCTGGAGGCGCGGGTCGAGACGCTGCGCGCCGAGCGGGTGCACCGCTACCTGCCGCTGGGCATCGGCGCTTCGACCCGGCATTACCTGGCCAGCGCGCTGCGCGAGGGCCAGGCGCGCGAGGTGCGCTCGCGGGTGCGCGGCGCGGTGCTGGACTTTCCCTACACCGGCCGTGACCAGCCGGGCGAATTCCTGATCGAGGGACGCTTCGAGGGCGTCGGCTTCGACGCGGCGCCGGGCAGCCGCTGGCCGCTGTTCTCCGACGTGTCGGGGCGGCTGCGCATCGACGGCAACCGGCTGACGCTGGAGGACACCCGCGGCCGGCTGGGCCACACCGGCAGCGGCCGCTTCCAGCTCGAGGGCGTCGAGGGCGGCATCGCCGACTTCGTGCACGACCCGGTGCTGAAGCTCTCCGGCCAGGGCCGCGGCCCGGCCGCCGACATGGTGCGCTATCTGGTCGACAGCCCGATCGACGGCTGGCTGGACCATCTGTTCACCCCGGTGCAGGCCGAGGGCGAGAGCCGGCTGACGCTGGATCTGGCCATTCCGGTGCTGGAGGCCGAGCGCACCACCGCACGCGGCCGGGTCGAGCTGCAGCAGGCACGGCTGCGCATGCGGCCCGGCACGCCGGAGCTGAACGGTCTGGACGGCCGGCTGGAGTTCAGCGAGCGCGACTTCCAGGTCCACGAGGCCCGGGCGCAGGTGGCCGGCGGGCCGCTGCAGTTCGCCGGACGGCTGGGCGAGGACGGCCAGATGCGGCTGAGCGGCCAGGGCCGCGCCAGTCTGGAGGGCCTGCGCGCGCTCGACGAGCCGGCGGTGCTGCGCTCGCTGCTGCAGCCGTTCGACGGCGAGGCCGACTACCGCATCGAGCTGGGCCTGGGCCGGCTGGGCACCCGGCTGGCGATCGACAGCGATCTGGTCGGGGTGCGCTCGCCGCTGCCGGCGCCGCTGGCCAAGCCGGCCGCGCAGGCGCTGCCGCTGCGGGTGCGCCTGGAGCCCGCCCCCGACGGCGCCGAGCTGCTGCGCGTCGAGGCCGGCAGCGTGGCCCAGCCGCTGCTGCAGGTCGGCTATCTGCGCGACGCCCATGCCGACGGCAGCGGCGCGGTGCGGCGCGGCCGCATCGCGCTGGGCGCGGCCACCGTCGAGGGCCAGGATCCACGCGCCTGGCCGGCGCGGGGCGTCGATGCGCTGGTGGCGCTGCCGGCGCTGTCGTTCGACCGCTGGCAGCAGTGGATGCATCACGAGGCCCCAGCCGACTGGCGTGCGGCCGCGGCCGCGCCGGCCGCCCCCGCGCCGACCGCATCCAGCCGCATCGACTCCGGCCCCCTGCCCGGCCGCATCCAGCTGCGCACCGAGCGGCTGACGCTGGGCGGACGGCGCTTCGACCGGGTCGAGGCCCAGCTGCAGCGCGACGCCACCCGCAACGACCGCTGGCTGCTGCGCATGCAGGCCGATCAGCTCGACGGCGAGGCCGAATACACCGCCGCGGCCGCCGCCAGCCCGCGCCCGGCCGCGCTGCGCGCGCGGCTGTCGCGGCTGGTGCTGACGCCACAGACCGAGCCCGGCGCCGAGCCGCCCCTGCCGGCCCCAGGCAGCCCCCCGGCGGCGGGCACGGTGCCGGCACAGCGCCTGCCGCAGATCGACCTGCAGGCCGATGCGGTCGAGTTCGCCGGCAAGCCGCTGGGGCGGCTGGAGCTGCGCGCCGGCCCGCGCGCCAGCGGCGGCTGGCTGATCGACCGGCTGGCGCTGCAGCGGCCCGAGGCACGGCTGGAGGCGGTCGGCCTGTGGCTGCCCGGCACCGCGCCGGTGACGGCCGGCGAGCCAGCCGGCCAGACCCGGCTGACCTTCCGCCTGGACCTGATCGACGGCGGCGCGCTGCTCGACGCGCTGGGCTGGCCGGGGCAGATGCAGGGCGGGCGCGGCCACCTGGGCGGCCAGATCCAGTGGCCGGGCACGCCCACCGACTACGCCACCGCGCAGCTCGGCGGCCATCTGCGGCTGGACCTGGACCAGGGGCGATTCCCGCAGGCCGATCCGGGCGCCGGGCGGCTGCTGGGCGTGCTGAGCCTGCAGTCGCTGCCGCGGCGCTTCCTGCTGGACTTCCGCGACCTGTTCCAGAGCGGCTTCGGCTTCGACCGCATCGACGGCGACATCGCCATCCGCCAGGGCCAGGCCAGCACCCGCAACCTGCGCATCCGCGGCCTGCAGGCGATGATCCTGACCGAAGGCAGCACCAGCCTGGCGCAGGAAACGCAGGATCTGCACGTCTGGGTGGTGCCCGACCTGAATGCCGGTGCCGCGTCGCTGGCCTATGCGGTCATCAACCCGGCCGTCGGCCTGGGCACGCTGCTGACGCAGATGGTGCTGCAGGGCCCGCTGGCCGATGCCGTCACCCGCGAATTCCGCATCACCGGCCGCTGGGACGCGCCGGAGGTGACCGGCGTCGACCGCAGCACCGGCGCGCGCCCGCGTCCCGACCAGGGCGCCGCGCCGCCGCCGTCTTCCTCGTCTTCGCCCTCGTCCTCGTCTTTGCCGCAGGAGCCCCGCACGCCATGAGCATGAAGATCGCCGCCGTCCAGATGGTCTCAGGTCCGCGCCCGGACGAGAACCTCGACCGCGCCGAGGCGCGGGTGGCCGAGGCCGCCGCGCAGGGCGCCGAGCTGGTGGCGCTGCCGGAATACTTCTGCCTGATGGGCCTGCGCGACCGCGACAAGCTGGCCATCGCCGAGCCCGACGGCGACGGGCCGATCCAGCGCCGGCTGGCGCAGATCGCCGCGCGCCACCGGGTCTGGCTGGTGGCGGGCTCGCTGCCGCTGGCGGTGCCGGGTGACGCCGACCACGCCACCAACACCACGCTGGTCTTCGACCCGGAGGGCCGGCGCGCCGGGCGCTACGACAAGATCCACCTGTTCCGCTTCGACGACGGCGAGCGCCGCCACGACGAGGCCGCCACGCTGCGCGCCGGCCACGCCCCGCTGGCGCTGGACATCACCGCCCGCGACGGCCGCGCGCACCGCACCGGCGTCACCATCTGCTACGACCTGCGCTTCCCCGAGCTCTACCGCCAGCTCGCCACCCCGCCCTGCGACCTGATGGTGGTCACCGCCGCCTTCACCTGGCCGACCGGCCAGGCGCACTGGGAACTGCTGCTGCGCGCCCGCGCGGTGGAAAACCAGTGCTGGCTGCTGGCCAGCGCGCAAGGCGGCCTGCACGAGAACGGCCGCCGCACCTGGGGTCACTCGATGGTCATCGACCCCTGGGGCCAGATCGTCGCCGAACTGCCCGAGGGCGAAGGCGTCGTCGTCGCCACGCTGGACGACCAGCGCACCGCCGAGATTCCCCCCCACGTCAGAATAGTTGCCGCGTCGATAGAACCCGAAGAGGGGGCGAAGACGAGGAGAAGACGTGGCTCGATACGGCAAGGAATACAAGGACCGGGTGGTGGCGAGGCTGCTGCCACCGGAGAGTGCCCCGGTGGAGCGGGTATCCGCAGAAGTGGGCGTGAGCACTTCAACGCTGGAGCGGTGGCTGGCCGACGCGCTGGAATCGGCGAGCGGCGGAGAGCCGCGCCGGGTGTGGACGGCTGCAGCGCGACTGCAGGCGGTGATTGCAACGGCATCGCTGGACGAGACGGCGAAGTCGGCGTGGTGCCGCGAGCAGGGGGTGTATCCGCAGG
>NZ_FTMZ01000033.1 GCF_900156335.1 Sphaerotilus natans | reverse complement strand
ATCTGGAGCGGGAAACGAGGCTCGAACTCGCGACCTCAACCTTGGCAAGGTTGCGCTCTACCAACTGAGCTATTCCCGCATTTCTCTTCGCCTTGCTGCGCTGATTTGGTTGTCTGCGCTGCGTCGAGAACGAAAGTATAGAACACCTTATTCTCGACGCGCAAGCGTTTTGGCCGTTTTTTTTCAGTGCGCCCGTCAGTGCTTGGTCGCGGCCTCGATGGCTGCACCCACGGCAGGTTCGGCTGCCTTCGGCGGCTCGGCCTTGATCTCCTCGTCAGGCAGCGGCTCGGGCAGACGCTCGAGGGCCACTTCCAGGACACGATCGAACCACTTCACCGGAATGATCTCGAGCTGGCTCTTGACGTTCTCGGGAATGTCCTGGAGATCCTTGGCGTTGTCCTGCGGGATCAGCACGGTACGGATGCCACCGCGGTGAGCGGCCAGCAGCTTCTCCTTCAGCCCGCCGATCTCGGTGACCTCGCCACGCAGCGTGATCTCGCCGGTCATCGCGACATCGGCACGCACCGGGATGCCGGTCAGCGCCGACACGAAGGCGGTGGCCATCGCCGCGCCTGCGCTCGGGCCGTCCTTGGGCGTGGCGCCGTCGGGCACGTGGATGTGGATGTCGCGCTTCTCGAACAGCTCGTCCTTGATGCCCAGGCGTGCGGCGCGGCTGCGCACCACGGTGCGCGCGGCCTCGACCGATTCCTTCATCACATCGCCGAGCGAGCCGGTACGAGTGATGGCGCCCTTGCCGTTCATCACCGCGGCCTCGATGGTCAGCAGGTCACCGCCCACCTCGGTCCAGGCCAGTCCGTTGACCTGACCGACCTGGTTGTCCTTCTCGGCCTCGCCGTAGCTGTACTTGCGCACGCCCAGGAAGTCGTTGAGGTTCTCGGCCGTCACGACGACCTGGCCCTCGTACTTCTTCAGCGACAGGCCCTTGACCACCTTGCGGCAGATCTTGGAGACCTCGCGCTCGAGCGAGCGCACGCCGGCCTCGCGGGTGTAGTAGCGGATCACCGCGCGGATGGCGTCCTCGGTGACCTCCATCTCGCTGTCCTTGACGCCGTTGTTCTCGCGCTGCTTGGGCAGCAGGTAGCGCTGGGCGATCGAGACCTTCTCGTCCTCGGTGTAGCCCGACAGGCGGATGACTTCCATCCGGTCGAGCAGCGCCGGCGGAATGTTCATCGAGTTCGAGGTCGCGATGAACATCACGTCCGACAGGTCGAAGTCGACCTCGACGTAGTGGTCGGAGAAGGTATGGTTTTGCTCAGGATCCAGCACCTCGAGCAGCGCCGACGACGGATCACCCCGGAAGTCCATGCCCAGCTTGTCGATCTCGTCGAGCAGGAACAGCGGATTGCGCACACCGACCTTGGTCAGCGACTGCAGCACCTTGCCCGGCATCGAGCCGATGTAGGTGCGGCGGTGGCCACGGATCTCGGCCTCGTCGCGCACGCCGCCCAGCGCCATGCGGACGAACTTGCGGCCGGTGGCACGCGCCACCGACTGCCCCAGCGAGGTCTTGCCCACGCCCGGAGGGCCGACCAGGCACAGGATCGGCGCCTTGACCTTGTCGACGCGCTGCTGAACCGCGAGGTACTCGAGGATGCGTTCCTTGACCTTGTCGAGACCGAAGTGGTCCTCGTCGAGCACCTCCTCGGCCAGCGGCAGGTCGTGCTTGACCTTGCTCTTCTTCGCCCACGGCAGGTTGACCAGCGTGTCGATGAAGTTGCGCACGACGGTGGCCTCGGCCGACATCGGCGACATCAGCTTGAGCTTCTTCAGCTCGGCATCGGCCTTCTTGCGCGCCTCCTTGGACATGCGGGCGGCAGCGATCTTCTTCTCGAGCTCCTCGAGATCGGCGCCCTCCTCGCCCTCGCCGAGCTCCTTCTGGATGGCCTTGACCTGCTCGTTGAGGTAGTACTCGCGCTGGCTCTTCTCCATCTGGCGCTTGACGCGACCGCGGATGCGCTTCTCGACCTGGAGGATGTCGACCTCGTGCTCGAGCAGCTCGAGCAGCTTCTCGAGGCGCTTGTCGACCGGCACCATGTCGAGCACGAGCTGCTTGTTCTCGAGCTTGAGCGGCAGATGCGCGGCGATGGTGTCGGCCAGCCGGCCAGCGTCATCGATGCCGGCGATCGAGGTCAGGATCTCCGGCGGGATCTTCTTGTTGAGCTTGACGTACTGGTCGAACTGCTGGGTGACGGCCCGGCGCAGCGCCTCGATTTCCGGCGAGCCCTGGTCGGGCACCGGCACCGGCGTGACCACCGCGGTGAAATGCTCGCCGCTGTCGTCGATGCTCTGGGTGGTGGCACGCTGCATGCCCTCGACCAGCACCTTCACCGTGCCGTCGGGCAGCTTCAGCATCTGCAGGATGCTGGAGACGCAGCCGGTCTCGAACATATCGTCGGGCTTGGGCTCGTCCTTGCCGGCGGCCTTCTGGGCCACCAGCATGATCTGGCGACCCGCCTCCATCGCGGCCTCGAGGGCCTTGATCGACTTCGGCCGGCCCACGAACAGCGGGATGACCATGTGCGGGAAGACCACGACATCGCGCAGCGGCAGCAGCGGCAGCGTGATCGGGTCCGGGGGAAGAATGGGGTGGCCTGACATCAGAACCTCTCTTTCTGCAGTCCCATCTGGGACCGCGGCACCGGTTTGCAAGGGCGGCTCCCGCCCCGGCACCCCGGTGCGGGATCACTCAGGCGCTGGCCTTGGCCTGCTCGCGGTACACGAGCAGCGGCTTCGTGCCATCCTCGATGGTGTGCTCGTCGACGACGACCTTGGCGACGCCGTCGAAGGTGGGCAGATCGAACATCGTGTCCATCAGCGCCTGCTCCATGATCGAGCGCAGGCCGCGCGCGCCGGTCTTGCGCTTGAGCGCCTTGCGCGAGATCGCCGACAGCGCCGACGCGCGCACTTCCAGCTCGACGCCGTCCATGCCGAACAGCTTCTGGTACTGCTTGACCAGCGCGTTCTTCGGCTCGGTCAGGATCTGCACCAGCGCGTCCTCGGTCAGCTCGCCCAGCGTGGCGATCACCGGCAGGCGGCCGACCAGCTCAGGAATCAGGCCGAACTTGACCAGATCCTCGGGCTCGATCTGGCGGAACACCTCGGTGATGCTGCGCTCCTGCTTGCTCTTGACCGAGGCGCCGAAGCCGATGCCCGACTTCTCGGAGCGGTTGGCGATGACCTTCTCCAGACCGTCGAAGGCGCCGCCGCAGATGAACAGGATGTTGGTCGTGTCGATCTGCAGGAAGTCCTGGTTCGGATGCTTGCGCCCGCCCTGCGGCGGCACCGAGGCCATCGTGCCCTCGACCAGCTTGAGCAGCGCCTGCTGCACGCCCTCGCCCGACACGTCGCGCGTGATGCTCGGGTTGTCGGCCTTGCGGCTGATCTTGTCGATCTCGTCGATGTAGACGATGCCGCGCTGGGCGCGCTCGACCTCGTAGTTGCAGTTCTGCAGCAGCTTCTGGATGATGTTCTCGACGTCCTCGCCGACGTAGCCGGCTTCGGTCAGCGTCGTGGCGTCAGCGATCACGAAGGGCACGTTGAGCAGCCGCGCCAGCGTCTGCGCCAGCAGCGTCTTGCCCGAGCCGGTCGGGCCGATCAGCAGGATGTTGCTCTTGGTCAGCTCGACGTCGTCGGACTTCGTCTTGCCGGCCATGTGCTTCAGGCGCTTGTAGTGGTTGTAGACCGCCACCGACAGCGTGCGCTTGGCCTGCTCCTGCCCGATCACGTACTGGTCGAGGCTGGCCTTGATCTCGGCCGGCACCGGCAGATCGTCGCGACCGGCCTTGGTACCGGCCTGCGCCTCGGCTCCCGGGGCCTCGTCACGGATGATGTCGTTGCACAGCTCGATGCACTCGTCGCAGATGAACACCGAGGGGCCGGCGATCAGCTTCTTGACCTCGTGCTGGCTCTTGCCGCAGAACGAGCAGTACAGCGTCTTTTCGCCGGGAGAGCCTTTTTTGTCAGGCATGGAATGCGGCCTCGAGTCGAAGGAAAGGAAATGCCGGGGAACGCCAGCCGGGCATCAGCCGCGCTTGGCGATGACCTGGTCGATCAGGCCATAGGTCTGCGCCTCGGCGGCGGACATGTAGTAGTCGCGCTCGGTGTCGTTCTGGATCTTCTCGAGCGGCTGGCCGGTGCGCTCGGCGAGGATGCGGTTGAGCTGCTCGCGCGTCTTCAGGATCTCGCGGGCGTGGATCTCGATGTCGGTGGCCTGACCCTGGGCGCCGCCGAGCGGCTGGTGGATCATGATCTTCGAGTTCGGCAGCGCGAAGCGCTTGCCCGGCGCACCCGCCGACAGCAGGAAGGCGCCCATGCTGGCGGCCATGCCCATGCACAGCGTCGAGACCTGCGGCTTGATGAACTGCATGGTGTCGAAGATCGACATGCCGGCCGAGACGCTGCCGCCGGGCGAGTTGATGTAGAGCGAGATGTCCTTGTCGGGATTCTCGCTCTCGAGGAACAGCAGCTGCGCGACGACCAGGTTGGCGGTCTGGTCGTTGACCGGACCGACCAGGAAGATGACACGCTCGCGCAGCAGGCGCGAGTAGATGTCGTAGGAGCGCTCTCCGCGTCCGGACTGTTCGATGACGATGGGCACCATGCCCAGATTCTGCGTGTCGATTGCGCTCATTGCGGACCCTTGAAGCTTCACTCTTGTCTGGCGCGGGGACGTTTCGGACCGGAAAGGCCGCGACGTCCGCGACGAACCCGATTATGGGGGTTTGCGTAATTCAACACCCGGAACGGGTGTGCCGATCATGTGACAAGGGGCGCCTTAGGCGCCCCTTGGATCGTTTCACCGACGAAAAACGTCGGCTTCAGGCGCGTCTCAGGCGCCCATCAGCTCGTCGAAGCCAAGGACCTTGTCGGTGACCTTGGCCTGACCCAGCACGAAGTCGGTGACGTTGGCCTCGATGACCACCGCCTCGACCTCGGCCATGCGCTGCTGGTCGCCCATGTACCAGGCGATGACGTCCTGCGGACGCTCGTAGCTCTGCGCCATTTCCTCGATGTGGGCACGCAGCTGATCCGGCGTGGCCGACAGCGCGTTGGCGCGCACCAGCTCGGCCAGCGACAGGCCCAGGCGCACGCGGCGCTCGGCCTGTGCGGTGAACATCTCGGCCGGGATCGGCGCCTTGTCGGCGTCCTTGATGCCGCGCTGCTTCAGGTCGGCGCGGGCGTTGGCCACCAGGCGCTCGACTTCCGCGTCGACCAGGGCCTTCGGCAGGTCGAAGGTGACGGCCTTCTCGATGGCGTCCATCACGGCCTGCTTGTTGCGGGCAGCGACGCGGAACTTGACCTCGCGCTCGAGGTTCTTGCGGATGTCGGCGCGCAGGCCCTCGACGCCACCTTCGGTGATGCCCAGGGACTCGGCGAAGGCGTCATCGACCACCGGCAGGTTCTGCTGCTCGACCTTCTTCAGCGTGACCAGGAAGTCGGCTTCCTTGCCCGCCACGTCCGAGCCGTGGTAGTCGTCGGGGAACTTCAGCGGGAAGGTCTTGGACTCACCGGCCTTCATGCCGCGCACGGCCTTCTCGAAGGCTTCGAGCATGCGGCCTTCGCCCAGCAGGAACTGGAAGTCCTCGGCCTTGCCGCCCTCGAAGCGCTCGCCGTCGATCGAGCCGTCGAAGTCGATGGTGACGCGGTCGCCGTCGGTGGCTTCCTCGCCGGCGACGCGCTCGGTGAAAGTGCGGCGCTGCTTGCGCAGGATGTCCAGGGTGCGGTCGATCGCCGCGTCGTTGACCTCGGCGCTGGCGCGCTCGATCTCGACGGCGGTCAGGTCGCCGATGACGACTTCAGGATAGACCTCGAAGACGGCGTCGAACTGCAGCTGGCCTTCGGCCGCGTCTTCCTTCTCGGAGATGCGCGGGGTGCCGGCCACACGGACCTGGGCTTCGCCGGCGGCCTGCGCGAAGGCGGCGCCGACCTTGTCGTTCATCACTTCGTACTGGACCGAGAAGCCGTAGCGCTGGGCCACGACATTCATCGGCACCTTGCCCGGACGGAATCCGTCGGCCTTGACCGTGCGGGCCAGTTTCTTCAGGCGGGTCTCGACCTCGTTCTTGATCTCCTCGGCCGACAGGGTCAGGGTGATGCGGCGCTCGAGCTTGTCGAGGGTCTCCACGGTAACAGCCATGTTCTGAAGCTCTACAGTTGCTTGAATTCAGGAGGGACGTCCGGCGCAGGAAACCGGAAGACGTCTGCATGTGGTGCGCGGGGCCGGACTCGAACCGGCACGCCCGTGAAGGCGTCAGGACCTAAACCTGGTGCGTCTACCAATTTCGCCACCCGCGCGGCCTGCACCGGATTTCCCGGAAAGCGCGACATTCTAGCCGAGTCGCGCGTCGTCCCGTCCGACACGGAACCAGGCGGCGTACATCGCCGGCAGCGCCAGCAGCGTCAGCGCCGTCGCCACGATCAGGCCGCCCATGATCGCCACCGCCATCGGCCCCCAGAAGACGCTGCGCGACAGCGGGATCATCGCCAGCACCGCCGCGGCCGCGGTCAGCACGATCGGGCGGAAACGCCGCACCGCCGACTCGACCACCGCCTGCCGGTCGGGCACGCCTGCGGCGCGGTCCTGCTCGATCTGGTCGATCAGGATGACCGAGTTGCGCTGGATCATGCCCATCAGCGCGATCACGCCCAGCAGCGCGACGAAGCCGAAGGGTCGGTCGAGCAGCAGCAGCGCAGCCGCCACGCCGGCGATGCCCATCGGGCCGGTCAGGAAGACCAGCATCGCGCGCTTGAAGCTCTGCAGCTGCAGCATCAGCAGCGTGAAGGTCAGGAACAGCATCACCGGCACGCCCTTGGCGATCGAGCCCTGGCCCTTGCTGCTCTCGGCCACCGCGCCGGCGATCTGGATGTCGTAGCCCGGCGGCAGGCCGGCGCGCATCTTGTCCAGCGCCGGCCAGATCTCGGCCGTCACGGTGGCGCCCTGCATGCCGTCGGGCACGTCGCCCTGGACGGTGACGGCGTACTGGCGGCCCTCGCGCCACATCACGCCCGGCTCCCAGACATGGCCGATGCGCGCGATCTGCACCAGCGGCACCGATTTGCCCGAAGCGGTCGGCACGTAGGCGTTGCCCAGGTCGGTGATGGCGTCGCGCTCGGACAGCGGCTGGCGCATGACGATGTCGATGAGCTTGTCGCCCTCGCGGTACTGGCCCACCGGCGTGCCGCTGAGCAGCATGCGCGTGGCCTGCGCGATCGACTGGCTGGACACGCCCAGCGCGCGCGCCTTGTCCTGGTCGATCTCCAGGCGCAGCACCTTGACCTGCTCGTTCCAGTTGTCGTTGACGCCGATGAGATTCGGGCTGGCCTGCAGCACCGCGCGCGCCTTGTCGCCCCACGCGCGCACGATCTGCGGATCGGGGCCGACGACGCGGAACTGCACCGGATAGGGCACCGGCGGCCCGTTGGGCAGCAGCGTGACCCGGCCGCGCGCCTCGGGAAATTCGGCCGCCAGGATCTCGGGCAGGCGCCGGCGCAGCGCCTCGCGCGCGGCCAGGTCCTTCGGCAGCACGATGGTCTGGCTGACGTTGGTCTGCGGGAAGATCTGGTCCAGCGGCAGGTAGAACCGCGGCACGCCCGAGCCGACCCAGCTGGTCACGCTCTCGACATCGGCCTCGCCCTTCAGGCGCGCCTGCAGCCGCTCGGCCAGCCGGTCGCTCTCCTGGATCGTCGCGCCCTCGGGCAGCCAGAGGTTGACCAGGATCTCAGGCCGGCTCGAGTCGGGGAAGAACTGCTGCTGCACCCGGCCCATGCCGGCCAGGCCGAGCACGAACACGCCGATCGTCAGCGCGATCGTGATCCAGCGGTGATCGACGCACCAGCCCACCAGCCGGCGGAAGCGCGAATAGAACGGCGTGTCGAACAGCTCGTGCGGCTGGCCCTCGGCGTGCGGGCGCACCTTCAGCAGCCGCGCGCCCAGATAAGGCACGAAGTAGACCGACACCACCCACGAGATCAGCAGCGCCGCCGAGGTGACGGCGAAGATCGCGAAGGTGTATTCGCCCACCGTCGACTGCGCCATGCCGATCGGCAGGAAGCCGATCGCGGTGATCAGCGTGCCGGTGAGCATCGGCATCGAGGTGGCGTCGTAGGCGTAGGTCGCGGCGTAGAGCCGGTCGTGGCCCTCCTCGAGCTTTCGCACCATCATCTCGACGGCGATGATCGCGTCGTCGACCAGCAGCCCCAGCGCGATGATCAGCGAGCCCAGCGAGATCTTGTGCAGCCCGACGCCCCAGTAGTACATGGTGACAAAGGTGATCGCCAGCACCAGGGGAATGGTCAGCGCCACCACCAGGCCCGGCCAGATGTCGATGCGCAGCGGCCGCGTGTGCAGGCCCAGGCTGATGAAGCTCACCGCCAGCACCACGACGATGGCCTCGACCAGCACCTGCACGAACTCGCCCACCGACTTGGCCACCGCCACCGGCTGGTCCTGCACCTGGGACAGCACGATGCCGGCGGGCAGATCCTGGCGGATGCGCGCGACACGCGCCTGCAGCGCCTCGCCCAGCGCGATGATGTCGCCGCCCTTGGCCATCGACACGCCCAGCGCGATCACCTCGCGACCCTGGTGGCGCACCTTGACCGCCGGCGGATCGATGTGGCCGCGCCGGATGGTGGCCACATCGCCCAGGCGGGTCATGCTGGCCACGCCGGTGGCCGGGTTGACCACGCGCAGCGGCAGCTGGCGCAGCGCCTCCAGCGAGCCGAACTGGCCGCCCACGCGCACCTGCAGGTTCTGGCTGCCCGCGTCGAGCACGCCGGCGTTCTCGACCGCGTTCTGCGCGCCGATCTGCGCGATCACCGCGTTCAGGTCCAGGCCGAGCTGGGCCAGACGCTGGCCGGACAGCTCGATGAAGACCTTTTCCGGCTGCGCACCGAAGATCTCGACCTTGGCGACATCCTTGACCTGCAGCAGCTCGGCGCGGGTGCGGTCGGCGAACTCGCGCAGCTCCTCGCGGCTGAAGCCGTCGGCCGACAGCGCGAAGATCGAGCCGTAGACATCGCCGAACTCGTCGTTGAAGAAGGGCCCGAGCACGCCGGCGGGCAGCGTCGCGCGCATGTCGCCGATCTTCTTGCGCGTCTGGTACCAGGTCTGCTGGACCTCCTTGGGCGGCGAGTCGTCCTTGATCTGGAAGATCGTCACCGACTCGCCCGGCTTGGTGTACGAGCGGATGATGTCGGCGTGCGGTACCTCCTGCAGCGTCTTCTCGATCTTGTCGGTGACCTGATCGGCCATCTGCTGCGCCGTCGCCCCGGGCCAGTAGGCCTGCACCACCATCGCGCGGAAGGTGAAGGGCGGATCCTCGTCCTGGCCGAGCTGGAAGTACGCGGCCACGCCGAGCACCATCAGCACGATCATCAGATAGCGCGTCAGCGCAGGATGCTCGAGCGCCCAGCGCGAAATGTTGAAGCCGGAATGGCTGACCGCGTCGTGAACATGAACTTTCATGGGACCCCCTGGCGGCACGATCGATCAGCGCGAGGCGGCACGGGCCGGCTCGATGTAGCGGCGCACCTTCTGGCCCGGCGTCAGCACATGCACGCCTGCGCCCACCACCTCCTGGCCGGGCTGCAGGCCCTCGGCCACCAGCACCTGGTTGCCGTCGGCGCCGCTGATGCGCACAGGCTGCGGCCGCACCGTCATCGCCTGCGCGTCGAGCAGCCAGACCACGCTGCGCCCGCCCTGCTCGGCCACCGCCGCCAGCGGCAGGCGGATCTGCTCGTCGCGGCGCGGGCGCTCCATCACCACGGTCGCGGTGCGGCCCAGGCGCAGCGAAGACGTGCCGACATCGGCCTTGGCCACGAAGGTGCGGGTGCTCGCGTCGGCCGCGGCAGCCAGCTCGCGCAGCGTCGCCGGCAGCGTCTCGCCGTCGCCGCCCCACAGCCGCACCTGCAGCGCACCGGCGCGGCCCATCAGCGCGCGCAGCTCGGTGACCCGGTCTTCCGGCACGTTGAAGACCACATCGCGCGGACCGTCCAGCGCCACGCGCACGATCGGCGTGCCCGCCGCCACCACCGCACCCGGCTCGGCCTCGACCGCGGTGACCACGCCCGCGCCTTCGGCCACCAGCCGGGTGTACTGCGCCTGGTTGCCCTGCACGCCGGCCTGCGCACGCGCCTGGTCGAGCGCGGCCTGCGCCGCCTTCAGCGCGGTCTCACGCCGCTCCAGCTCGGCCGCGCCGATGAAGCCCTGCTCGTGCAGCTCCCGGTAGCGCTTCAGGTCGGCCGCGCTCTGCTCGGCCTGTACCTGCGCGGCACGCAGGCCGGCGGCCGCCGCCTCCTGCCCGAGCTTCAGGTCCGCCGGATCGAGCTGCGCGATCGCCTGGCCCGGCCGCACCGCATCGCCCAGATCGACCTCGCGGCGCAGCAGCTTGCCACCGACGCGGAAGGACAGCCGCGTCTCGGTGCGCGCCTTCACCTCGCCGGAGAACTCCTGCAGCGCCGCGACGCTGCCGCCCTCGACCTTGATCGTGCGCACCGCGCGCAGCGGCTCGGGCGCCGCTTCCTTCTTCGCGCAGCCGGGCAGCGCCAGCACCAGCGCCAGCAGCAGGCTCGACAGGACAACCGGACGACCGGCAGACAGGGACACAGGACGAAGGCTCGGGCGAAGGAACATGCGCAGGCTCCGGGAGGGACGCGGAAACGTCTGGAACATCTGGAACTGACTGACCGGTCAGTAATTCGCTAATGTAGAAGCCCGCTTCGAGCCTTGTCAAACCTCGCGCGGATAATCGGCTCCGCGACGCCGCCGGCTGTCGCGGATCAACATCTCCTCATTGCGAGCCCTCGCCAACAGCGGCATGTCCGTCGACCACTACGAGAACTTTCCTGTCGCCTCGGTGCTGTGCCCGCCGGCGCTGCGCCCGGCGATCACCGCGATCTACGGCTTCGCGCGCACCGCCGACGACCTGGCCGACGAGGGCGACGCCACGCCGGCGCAGCGCGCCGCCGATCTGGCCGCCTACCGCGAGGACCTGCGCTGCGTCGCGCGCGGCCATGCGCCCTCGCCGCGCTGGGCGACGGTGTTCGGGCCGCTGGCGCCGGTCTTCCGCCGCCACCATCTGCCGCTGCCGCTGCTCGAGGCGCTGCTCGACGCCTTCGAGCAGGACCTGCACCAGAGCCGCTACGCCGACCGCGCCGAGCTGCTGCGCTACTGCGAGCGCTCGGCCAATCCGGTCGGGCGGCTGCTGCTGCACCTGTACGGCGTGCGCGACGACGATTCGCTGACCCGCTCCGACGAGATCTGCTCGGCGCTGCAGCTGATCAACTTCTGGCAGGACTGCAGCCGCGACCACCCGCGCGGGCGCATCTACCTGCCACGCGCGGACTGGGCGCGCTTCCAGGTCAGCGAGGACATGCTGCTGGCCGGCCGGGACACGCCCGAGACCCGCGCGCTGATCGCCGACGCGGTGGCCTGGGCCCGCGCAATGATGCTCGACGGCGCGCCGCTGGCGCTGCGCCTGCCCGGACGCACCGGCTGGGAACTGCGGCTGGTGGTGCAAGGCGGGCTGCGCATCCTCGACAAGATCGAGGCGACGGGCTTCGCCACGCTGGCGGCGCGGCCGAAGATCGGCGTGTGGGATGCGCCGGGGCTGCTGTGGCGGGCGGCGCGGATGCGCCCGGCCAAGCTGAGACAATCCACCCCATGACCACCTCCCCCGAGCACTACGTCCAGGAGAAGGCGGCCGGCAGCGGCTCCAGCTTCTATTACGCCTTCCTCTTCCTGCCGCCGGAGCGCCGCGCGGCGATCACCGCGTTCTACGCCTTCTGCCGCGAGGTCGATGACGTGGTGGACGAGACCAGCGATGCGGGCGTGGCCGCGACCAAGCTGGCGTGGTGGCGCACCGAGGTGCAGCGCGCCTTCTCGGGCGAGCCGACGCACCCGGTCATGAAGGCGCTGATGCCGCACGCGCCGCTCTACCAGATCACGCCGGCGCACCTGCTGGCCGTCATCGAGGGCTGCGAGATGGACCTGCAGCAGAGCCGCTACCTCGACTATCCCAGCCTGAAGCGCTACTGCCACCTGGTGGCGGGCATCGTCGGCGAGGTGGCCGCACGCATCTTCGGCCAGACCGAGACGGCCACCACCGCCTACGCGCACCAGATGGGTCTGGCCTTCCAGCTCACCAACATCATCCGCGACGTCGGCGACGATGCGCGGCGCGGGCGCATCTACCTGCCGATCGACGAGCTCAAGCAGTTCGACGTCAAGGCGCACGAGATCCTCAACCGCGGCTACAGCGAACGCTTCACCGCGCTGATGAAGTTCCAGGCCGAGCGCGCCCACCAGGCCTATGACCAGGCGCTGGCGCTGCTGCCCGCCGCCGACGCGCGCGCGCAGAAGCCCGGCCTGATGATGGCCAACATCTACCGCACGCTGCTGCGCGAGATCGAGGCGGCCGAGTTCCAGGTGCTGCACCAGCGCATCTCGCTCACCCCCGTGCGCAAGCTCTGGATCGCCATGAAGACCAACTGGCGCGGCCGGTGAGGCGCGTCGCCATCGTCGGCGCGGGCTGGGCGGGGCTGGCAGCGGCGGTCCGCGCGGTCGAGGCCGGCCATGCGGTGATCGTCCTCGAGATGGCGCCGCAGCCCGGCGGGCGCGCGCGCAGCCTGGCCGCCGACGGCGCGGACAGCGGCAGCGACCCGGCCGACCGGCTCGACAACGGCCAGCACATCCTGATCGGCGCCTACACCGCCACGCTCGACCTGATGCGCCGCGTCGGCGTCGATCCCGACGCGGTGCTGCGGCGCCAGCCGCTGGCGCTGCTCGACCAGGACGGCCGCGGCCTGAAGATGCGCCCCGGACCGGCCCTGATCGAGTTCGGCCGCGCGGTCTGGACGATGCGCCACTGGCGGCTGTCGGAGCGGCTGGCGCTGAGCACGGCCGCGCTGGGCTGGCTGCTGCGGCGCTTTCGCTGCGACGAGCAGCTGACGGTCGCGCAGCTCACCGCCGGCCTGCCGGCGCGGGTGCGCGCCGAGATCCTCGACCCGCTGTGCGTGGCGGCGCTGAACACGCCGGCGCTTGACGCCAGCGCCCAGGTCTTCCTGCGTGTGCTGCAAGACGCGCTGTTCTCGGGGCCCGGCGCCAGCGACCTGCTGATTCCACGCCGGCCGCTGGCCGAGCTGCTGCCCGAGCCCGCCTGGCGCTGGCTGGCCGCGCACGGCGCGACGCTGCACACCGGCCGGCGCGTGCGCACGCTGGAAGCGGCAACGGCAACGGCAACGACGGGCGGCTGGCGCGTCGATGGCGAGGTCTTCGACGAGGTGGTGCTGGCATGCCCACCGGCCGAGGCGGCACGGCTGACGCGCGCGATCGCACCCGACTGGGCGGCGCAGGCCGAGACTTTCAGCTTCGAGCCGATCGTCACCGGCTATGTGCAGGCGCCGGGCGCGCGGCTGGCCGCACCGATGGTGGCGCTGGCCGAGGGGCCGCAGGCGCCGGCGCAGTTCGCCTTCGACCACGGCGCGCTCGGGCTGCGGGCCGGGCGCTTCGCCTTCGTGGTCAGCGGCGCGGCGCCCTGGGTCGAGCGCGGTCTGGACGCCACCGGCCAGGCGCTGCTGACGCAGGCCCGCGCGGTGCTGCGCGACCTCGGCCGCGGCGATGTGCGGCTGGAGCGGCTGGTGGCCGAGAAGCGCGCCACCTTCCGCTGCGTGCCAGGGCTGGTGCGCCCGCCCGCGCGCATCGCGCCGGGGCTGCGCGCGGCCGCCGACTGGATCGAGGGGCCGTATCCGGCCACGCTCGAAGGGGCGGTACGCAGCGCGGCGGCCGGCTGAGGCCCCCGCGCGGATCGAGACCGATCAGGCCGCGGATCAGGCGGCGAAGTTGGCCTCGGCGAACTTCCAGTTCGCCAGGCTGTTCAGGAAGGTCTCGACGAACTTCGGGCGCAGGTTGCGGTAGTCGACGTAGTAGGCGTGTTCCCACACGTCGACGCACAGCAGCGCGGTGTCGCCGGTCGTCAGCGGGGTGCCGGCGGCGCCCATGTTGACGATGTCCACCGAGCCATCGGCCTTCTTCACCAGCCAGGTCCAGCCCGAGCCGAAGTTGCCCACGGCCGAGGCCTGGAAGGCCTTCTTGAACTCGTCGAACGAGCCCCACTTGGCGTTGATGGCGTCGGCCAGCGCGCCGGTCGGGGCGCCGCCGCCGTTCGGGGCCATGCAGTTCCAGAAGAAGGTGTGGTTCCAGACCTGGGCGGCGTTGTTGTAGATGCCGCCGCTGGAGGTCTTGACGATCTCTTCCAGGCCCTTGCCCTCGAACGCGGTGCCGGGCACCAGGTTGTTCAGGTTGGTGACGTAGGCCTGGTGGTGCTTGCTGTAGTGGTAGTCGAAGGTCTCGACCGACATGTGCGGGACCAGGGCGTCCTTGGCATACGGCAGGGCGGGCAGTTCGAAAGCCATGTGTGAATCCTTCGTGGTTGGGGTGCGAAAGCGGATGAGGGTGATCCAGGGCCGGTGATGCGGCGCGAAGCGACGCTCACCGGCCGCTCGGCGGCTCATTGTAGGGAGAAGCCTTTTCTTGCGCAGGACGGGGGCAGACCGCGGTCACCTGCAGCGCCAGCCGGCCGTCGGCCAGTCTGGCCCCGACGCTCGCGCCGGCCTGCACCCTGTCGACGCTGAGCAGCGGCCGGCCGTGATCGTCCTCGAGCAGCGCGTAGCCGCGCGCCAGCACCCGCTGCGGGTCGAGCGCGGCCAGCCGGGCGCCGAACAGCGCGAGCCGCGCCCGCTCGGCCGCCAGCCGCGCGGCGGGCAGGCCTGCATGGCGCTGGACCAGCAGCGCCAGCCGGCGATGCTGCGCATGCAGCGCGTCGGCTGGGCGCGACAGGCGCAGCCCGGCGCGGTCCAGGCGCTGCGCCTCGCCGTCGAGCCGGGCGTGCACCCGGCGCTGCATCCGGCGCGCGAGCTGCTGCAGCGCGCGCAGGCAGTCCTCGCGCGGCGGCGCGGCCAGCTCGGCGGCGGCGGTGGGCGTGGGTGCGCGCAGGTCGGCGGCGAAGTCGGCCAGCGTCGTGTCGGTCTCGTGGCCCACGCCGCAGATCACCGGCACGGCGCTGGCAGCGATCGCGCGCACCACCCGCTCGTCGTTGAAGGCCCACAGGTCCTCGAGCGAGCCGCCGCCACGGCAGACGATCAGCAGCTCCACGCCCTCGATCTGGCCGGCCGCCGCGATGGCGCGCACCAGCTGCGCCGGCGCCTCCGCGCCCTGCACCGCAGCCGGACACAGGATCACCTCGACCTGCGGCGCGCGCCGCGCAAGGGCGCTGAGCACATCGTGCAGCGCCGCAGCCGCCGGCGAGGTGACCACCGCGACGCGACGCACGAAGGCCGGAACCGGCCGCCGCCGCGACGCGTCGAACAGCCCCTCGGCCTGCAGCTTCGCCTTCAGGCGCAGGAACTGCTCCATCAGACGGCCCTCGCCGGCTGGGCGCATCGCCTCGACGATCATCTGCAGCTCGCCGCGCGGCTCGTAGATCGCCAGCCGGCCGCGCAGCTCGACCTGCTGGCCGTCGCGCGGCGTGAAATCGAGCATCGACGCGGCGCGGCGGAACATCGCGCAGCGCAGCCCCGCCTCGCCCTCGGGCGCGCGCAGATTGAAGTAGCTGTGGCCGCTGGCCGCACGGGTGAAACCGGCGAGCTCGCCGCGCACCGTCACCGCCCCGAAGCCGTCCTGCAGCGCCTCGCCGACGGCGCGCACCAGCGCCGCGACCTCCCAGATCGGCTCAGTTGCCGGCATGAAGCGCTCCTGGAGCTGATTCTTTCATTCTTTCGCCACACTGATCAAAAAACAGGCAACCCAAGAAAACTCCTTGTGCGAAAAGGACTTGGCGCATCGACTCTCAGCTTTTCAACAGACTTATCCACAGGCTTGGTGGACAATCCTGACCGGCCGCCAACCCCTGCCGCAGGAAGGCAAGGCGCGGATCACCCCGGTGTTGAGGCCATAATTCCGCGCTGATGTGCCATGACGGCGCAGCAGTCCGAGCGACGCCCTGGGGAAAGACCTTTGTTTTCGATCATACAAGCCGCTGGCTGGCCGATCTGGCCGCTGATCCTGTGCTCCATCGCCGCGCTGGCGATCATCATCGAACGCTTCATGAGCCTGCGCGCGGCCCGCATCGCTCCGCCGACGCTGCTCGACGAGGTGATCACCCTCACCCGCAGCGGCCTGCCGGCGCCGGACGTGGTCGACAAGCTGCATGACAGCTCGGTGCTGGGCACGGTGCTGGCCGCGGGCATTCGCGCCGCCGCCACCGACGCGCGCGGCGACGAGGCCCAGCTGCGCAACGCCTTCGAGAACGCCGGCCGCCTGGCCGCGCACCGCCTGGAGCGCTACCTGAGCCTGCTGGGCACCATCGCCTCGGCCGCGCCGCTGCTGGGCCTGCTCGGCACGGTGGTGGGCATGATCGAGATCTTCGGCGCGCAGTCGCCGAGCACCGGCAGCAATCCGGAGCAGCTCGCGCACGGCATCTCGGTGGCGCTGTACAACACCGCCTTCGGCCTGATCGTGGCGATTCCGGCGCTGGTGACCTGGCGTCACTTCCGCTCGCTGGTCGACGGCTACGTGCTGCAGATGGAGCAGGCCGCCGAGCGGCTGCTGCCCCACCTGCTGCCGCGCGGCCGCCGCTGAGACCCGGCCCGGAGACCCCGCACGATGGCGATGAACTTCCGTCCGCGCCGCCCCGACGAGCCGGAGATCAACCTGATCCCGTTCATCGATGTGCTGCTGGTGGTGCTGATCTTCCTGGTCCTGACCACCACCTATGCCAAGTACACCCAGCTGAAGGTCACGCTGCCGGTGGCCGAGTCGAACCGGCTCGACAGCCGCCCGCGCGAGATCATCGTCGGCGTGTCGTCCGAGGGCCGCTACAGCATCAACGGCCAGCCGGTCGAGAACGGCGGCATCGACACGCTGACGAGCGCGCTGCTGGCCGCCGCGCAGGGCGAGCGCGACCGCCCGGTCATCATCTCGGCCGACGCGATGGCCGCGCACCAGAGCGTGATCAACGTGATGGACGCCGCCCGCCGCGCCGGGCTGGTGCAGCTGACCTTCGCGACCCAGTCCACCGGCCGTGGCGGCAGCAGCCGCTGAGGACGCCCGCGGCGCCGCCGCCCGCCTCGAGGCGATCTGGCGCAACGGCGGCCCGGCGCAATGGCTGCTGCGCCCGCTGGCGCTGCTGCACGCGGCGCTGGTCGGCCTGCGCCGCACGCTCTACCGGGTCGGCCTGCTGCGCCGCGAGCATCTGCCGGTGCCGGTGATCGTCGTCGGCAACCGCGTCGCCGGTGGCGCGGGCAAGACGCCGGTCACGATCGCGCTGGTCGAGGCGCTGCGCGCCGCCGGTCGCCGGCCCGGCATCGTCTCGCGCGGCCATGGCCGCAGCGATCTCGCCGCGCTGCACGAGGTGCAGCCGCAGGATCCGGCCGCCACCTGCGGCGACGAACCGCTGCTGATGCGCCGGCGCACCGGCGCGCCGGTGGTGGTCGGGCGCGACCGCGCCGCCGCCGCACGCCAGCTGCTGGCCCGCCATCCCGACACCGACGTCATCGTCTGCGACGACGGGCTGCAGCACCTGCGCCTGGCGCGCGACATCGAGATCGTCGTCTTCGACGAGCGCGGCGCGGGCAACGGCTGGCTGCTGCCGGCCGGCCCCTTGCGCGAGCCGGTGGACGCACCGCCGGCCGGCCGCGCCCAGCTTGTCGTGCTCAACACCGACCGCGCCGAGCCGCCCCCCGGCGCGCCGCCGGGCGAGCGCAGCCGGCGCCGGCTCGGCCGCCCGGTGCCGCTGGCGCGCTGGTGGAGCGGCGTGCCCGGCGACACCGCCCCGACGGACGAGGCCGCCTGGGCCGCGCTGCGCGGACGCCGGCTGCTAGCCAGCGCCGGCACCGGCCAGCCGGCGCGCTTCTTCGACGCGCTGCGCGCGCAGGGCCTCGACCTCGACACGCTGGCGCTCGACGACCACCACGACCACGCGGCGCTGCCCTGGCCCGCCTCGGCCACCGAGGTGCTGGTCACCGAGAAGGACGCCGTCAAGCTCGACCCCGCCCGGCTGGCCGCCGAGCGCCCCGGCGTGCAGGTGCAGGTGGTTCCACTCGAGCTTCAACTTGCGCCCGGATTGATCGCGGCCGTTCTCCAGGCCCTGCCGGCAAGGTAGCATCCACGCCCATGGACACCCGACTGATGCAACTGCTCGTCTGCCCGATCTGCAAGGGTCCGCTGACGCACCTGCACGACACCCGCGAACTGCTCTGCCCGGCCGACCGCCTGGCCTTTCCGGTGCGCGACGGCATCGCCGTCATGCTCGAGAACGAGGCCCGCAGCGTCGATCCGGATGCGATCGTGCCGCCGCCGGTCTTTCCCGCGCCCGCACCGAACGCACCGAACACGCCATGACGAGCCTCGACTGCACCGTGCTGATTCCGGCGCGGCTGGCCTCGACCCGGCTGCCCGACAAGCCGCTGGCCGATCTGGCTGGCGTGCCGATGGTGGTGCGCGTGGCGCAGCGCTGCCGCGAGGCCGGCGCGCGCGCGGTGGTCGTCGCCGCCGACTCGCCGCGCATTCTCGAGGCCTGCCAGGCGCACGGCGTCGACGCGGTGCTCACGCGCGCCGACCACCCCACCGGCAGCGATCGCCTGGCCGAGGCCTGCACGCTGCTGGGCCTGGACGGCCGCGACATCGTCGTCAACGTGCAGGGCGACGAGCCGCTGATCGATCCGGCGCTGGTCGCCGCCTGCGCCGAGCGGCTGCAGGCGCACCCGGAATGCGTCATGAGCACCGCCGCGCACACGATCGACAGCGTCGAGGAATACCTCAACCCGAACGTCGTCAAGGTCGTCACCGACGCGGCCGGGCGGGCGCTGTACTTCTCGCGCGCGCCAATGCCGTGGTGGCGCGACGGCCATGCGCAGGGCGTGACGGCGCTGCCCGATCCGGCGCCGCTGCGCCACATCGGCATCTACGGCTACACCGCCGGCTTCCTGCGCCGATTCCCCGCGCTGCCGCCGGCGCCGCTGGAGCAGATCGAGTCGCTCGAGCAGCTGCGGGTGCTGTGGCACGGCGAGCGCATCGTCGTGCACCTGAGCCCGCAGCGCCCCGGCCCCGGCGTCGACACGCCTGAGGACCTGGCGCGGGTGCGTCGCATCTTCGAACAGCGCTCGTCCGCGAACACCCGCTAGACCATTCCGCGCCCGACGCAAACCCTGGGCAGACCCTGACACGAAGTGTCAGTTTCATCACAGGGGGCGCGTGATATTCTGGGCGTGATTCTCAGAATACCCAGAACATCCACGCCCGCGTCGGCAACAGCGCTCAATTTCACGCAAGCACAGTCACGCCGGGCCATCGGTCCGGCACCGTTTTTCAGAGACCGAGGAGATTCATGAGACTGATTCTGTTGGGCGCACCCGGCGCCGGCAAGGGCACGCAGGCTGCTTTCATCTGCAAGCAGTTCGGCATTCCGCAGATCTCGACCGGCGACATGCTGCGCGCCGCCGTCAAGGCCGGCACCCCGCTGGGCATCGAAGCCAAGAAGGTGATGGACGCCGGTGGCCTCGTCGGCGACGAGATCATCATCGGCCTGGTCAAGGAACGCATCGCGCAGCCCGACTGCGCCGGCGGATTCCTGTTCGACGGCTTCCCGCGCACCATCCCGCAGGCCGACGCGATGAAGGCCGCCGGCGTCAAGCTCGACTACGTGCTCGAGATCGACGTGCCGGACGCCGACATCATCGGCCGCATGAGCGGTCGCCGCGTGCATGTGGCCTCGGGCCGCACCTACCACGTCGTCTTCAATCCCCCGAAGGTCGAAGGCAAGGACGATGTCACCGGCGAGGACCTGATCCAGCGCGATGACGACAAGGAAGAGACGGTGCGCAAGCGTCTGGACGTCTACCAGAGCCAGACCCGCCCGCTGGTCGACTACTACTCGAGCTGGGCCGCCACCGGGGACGCCCAGGCGCCGAAGTACCGTGCCATCGCCGGCGTGGGCAGCGTCGACGAGATCACCGCCCGCGCGCTGGCCGCGCTGAGCTGATCGCTGGCAGCGCGCCCGCGCTGCCAGCCACCCGACAAGGCCGCCCTGCGCGGCCTTTTTCGTTTCCCCCAGTTGACGTTTACGTCAACGTCAACCAGCATCACGCCCCACCGGACATCACCCACCACCCACAACGCAGGAACACATTCCATGGACATCGCAGGCAAGGTTTTCATCGTCACCGGCGCGGCCTCGGGCCTGGGCGAAGGCGCGGCGCGCATGCTCGCGCGCGAGGGCGCGAAGGTCGTCATCGCCGATCTGCAGGCCGAGCGCGGCCAGGCGGTCGCCGACGAGATCGGCGGCGCCTTCGTGCGCTGCGATGTCTCCAGCGAGGACGACGGCCGCGCCGTGGTGGCGCAGGCGCTGTCGATGGGCGCGCTCTTCGGCCTGGTCAACTGCGCCGGCATCGCGCCGGCGGCACGCACCGTCGGCAAGGACGGCGCGCATGCGCTGGGCCTGTTCGCCAAGGTCGTCCAGATCAACCTGATCGGCAGCTTCAACATGATCCGTCTGGCCGCCGAGGCCATGGCGAAGAACGCGCCCGAGCCCACCGGCGAGCGCGGCGTGCTGATCAACACCGCCAGCATCGCCGCCTTCGACGGCCAGATCGGCCAGGCGGCCTACGCGGCCAGCAAGGGCGGCGTGGTCGGCATGACGCTGCCGATCGCACGCGACCTGTCGAAGAACGGCATCCGCTGCATGACGATCGCGCCGGGCATCTTCGGCACGCCGATGCTGTTCGGCATGCCGCAGGAGGTGCAGGACGCGCTGGCCGCCGGCGTGCCCTTCCCGAGCCGCCTGGGCAAGCCCGAGGACTATGCCAAGCTGGTGCAGCAGATCGTCACCAACGAGATGCTCAACGGCGAGGTGATCCGCCTGGACGGCGCGATCCGGCTCGCGCCGCGCTGATCGACGCGCCAGCGCTGCCCGACGGCGGCGACTTCATGCCACCATCGTGACTGGCTTCACGATGGCACACGGGTGCCTGCATGCCCCAGGGAGAACGCATGATGATCCTTCGCCGCCCTGCCCCGACCTCCGCGCTGATCGCCGCCGCGCTGCTGGCGGCCTGCGCCACGCCGCCGGCCCCGCCCGAGGCCAGCCTGCCGCGCCAGCCCGAGATCGCCACCGGCCTGCAGGCCGCCCGCCCGGCCAGCCGCCATGCGCAGTTCGCGGTGGCCGCGGCCAATCCGCTGGCCACCGAGGCCGGCCGGCAGATGCTCGCGCGCGGCGGCTCGGCGCTGGACGCGGCGATCGCGGTGCAGATGGTGCTGACGCTGGTGGAGCCGCAGTCCAGCGGCATCGGCGGCGGTGCCTTCCTGCTGCACTGGGACGGCCAGCAAGTCCAGGCCTTCGACGGCCGCGAGACCGCGCCGGCCGCCGTCGACGAGCGCCTGTTCCTGACGCCGGAGGGCCAGCCGATGGCCTTCCATGACGCGGTGGTCGGCGGGCGCGCGGTGGGCGTGCCCGGCACGGTGCGCATGCTGGAAATGGCGCACGCGCAGCACGGCCGGCTGCGCTGGGCCGAGCTGTTCGAGCCGGCGATCCGTCTGGCCGAGGCGGGCTTTCCGGTCAGCCCGCGGCTGCACGCAATGCTGCAGGCCGAGACGCACCTCAAGAAGGACCCCGCGGCCGCCGCCTTCTTCTACCAGCCCGACGGCACGCCTTGGCCAGTCGGCCACCGGCTGAAGAACCCCGAGCTGGCCGAGGTGCTGCGCCGCCTGGCGCGCGAGGGCGCCCGGGCGCTGCACGAGGGCGAGATCGCGCAGGCCATCGTCGCCAAGGTGCAGGGCCACCCCGGCAATCCGGGCCGGATGACGCTGGCCGACCTGGCCGGCTACCCGCCCAAGGTGCGCGAGGCGATCTGCCACGCCCACGTCGCCGATGGCCGCCGCTGGCGGATCTGCGGCTTTCCGCCGCCGAGCTCCGGCGCGATCGCGGTCGGCCAGATTCTCGGCCTGATGGCGCGCACCGGCGCGGCGCAGGAGCCGCTGACCGCCGACACCGGCCTGCCCTCGGCCGGCTGGCTGCACACCTACATGGAAGCCTCGCGGCTGGCCTTCGCCGACCGGGCGCAGTATCTGGGCGACCCCGACTTCGTGCCCGCGCCCGGCGGCGACTGGCGCAGCCTGCTCGATCCCGCCTACCTCGACGCGCGGGCGCAGCGCATCGGGTCGCAGCGCGCACCGACCGCGCCGGCCGGCGTGCCCGGCCCGGTGCGCACCGGTTTCGCGCCGATGGCCGAGCAGATCGAATACGGCACCAGCCACATCAGCATCGTCGATGCCCAGGGCCGCGCGCTGTCGATGACGACGACCATCGAGGACGCCTTCGGCGCACGCCAGATGGTGCGCGGCTTCCTGCTGAACAACGAGCTGAGCGACTTCAGCTTCGCCCCAGCCGACACCAGCGGCCGCCCGGTGGCCAACCGGGTCGAGCCGGGCAAGCGCCCGCGCTCGTCGATGGCGCCGACGCTGGTCTTCGACGAGCAAGGCCGGCTGGCCGCCAGCGCCGGCAGCCCCGGCGGCGCGCTGATCATCCACTACACCGCACGCACGCTGCACGGCCTGCTGCAGTGGCGGCTCGACCCGCAGGCGGCGATCGACCTGCCCAACTTCGGCACCACCGGCGGGCCGGTGGTGCTGGAGAAGGGCCGCTTCCCCGCCGCGGTCATCGAGGCGCTCAAGGCCCGCGGCCACGAGGTGCGCGAGCAGGAAATGACCAGCGGCCTGCAGGCGATCAGCCGCTCGACCGACCCGGCGCGCCCGGGCTGGCTCGGCGGCGCCGATCCGCGCCGCGAAGGCGTGGTGCTGGGGAACTGATTGACCGCGCCGCGCCTCAGCCCAGCGCCAGCCAGCCCGCCACCACCGCCAGCGTCACGAGCGTCACCGGCACGCCGGTGCGCGCGTGGCGGCGCCAGTCGATGGTGATGCCACAGCGCGCGGCGGCGTCCACCACGATGATGTTCGCGATCGAGCCGACGATCAGCAGATTGCCCGCCATCGTGCTGACCAGCGCCAGCGTGACGCCGACGTGTTCACCCGAGCCGGTGTTCGCCAGCGGCATCAGCACCATCACCGCCGGCACGTTCGACACCAGATTGCTCAGGCCGAGGATGGCGACGAAGAGCGTGGCCGGATCGGCCAGATCCACGCCCTGCGCGCCCAGCCAGGCCACCGCCTGCCGGGTCAGCCCGGTCTGCTCCAGCGCGTGGTTGACGACGAACAGGCCCATGAACAGGATCAGCAGCTCCCAGTCGATCAGGCCCATCACCTTCGACGAGTGGAAGCGCTGGCTCAGCAGCAGCACACCGGCGCCGGCCAGCGCCGCCACGTCGCGCGGCCAGTCGGTGAACAGGAACACGCCGACCAGCGCCAGCGCCACCGCCAGGCCCTTGGCGGTCTGCCAGCGGTCGAAGGGCGGCCCTTCGGCGACCACGGCGGCGAGCTGCGCCGGGTCCGGCTCGGCCACCGGCGGCGTGCGGCGCATCGACACGGCCAGCAGCGCCCACAGCGCCAGCAGCCCGACGACGACCGGCCCGATCGCCTGCAGCGCATAGCCGGCAAACGGCATCTTCAGCACCTCGCCGATCAGCATGTTCTGCGGGTTGCCGATAAGCGTCGCGGCCGAGCCGATGTTGCTCGCGCAGGCCAGACCGAGCAGGAAAGGCACCGGATCGAGCCGCCGGCGCAGGCAGGCCTCGGCCAGCACCGGCGCCACCGCCAGGCAGACGATGTCGTTGGAGAACACCGCCGACAGCGCCGCCGCCACCGCGATCACCACGCCCATCAGCCCGGCCGGCCCCAGCGGCAGCGCCGCGATGCGCCGGGTCACCGCGCCGTAGAAGCCGCCCAGGCGCATCTGCGCCGAGATCACCATGAAGGAGAACAGCAGCAGGATCGTCGGCAGGTGGATGGCGCGGGCAGCGGCCTCGGGCGTCATCACCTCGGCGCCGACGATGGCGATGGCGCCCAGCAGCGCCACGCCGGTGCGGTCGAGATGGAGCTTCGGCAGGCCGCCCAGGATCATGCCGAGGTAGACGGTGGCGAAGACGGCCAGCACATAGGCGTCGTGCAGGCCGTCAGTGGACAGGAGCGCAGGCAGGGACATCGCGGCATTCTAGGAAGGGCGCTCCGAGAGGCGCCGGGAGCCCTCCGCTAGACTCCGCCGCGTGATACCCCAAGGCTTCATCCAGGACCTGCTCTCCCGCGCCGACATCGTCGACGTGGTGGGCCGCGCCGTGCCGCTGAAGAAGGCCGGCATCAACTACAAGGGCCTGTGCCCCTTCCACGGCGAGAAGTCGCCCAGCTTCGTCGTCAGCCCCTCGCGCCAGACCTACCACTGCTTCGGCTGCGGCGTGCACGGCAACGCGGTCGGCTTCCTGATGGAGCACGGCGGCCTGGGCTTCGTCGAGGCGGTCAAGGACCTCGCCGGCGAGCTCGGCCTGACCGTGCCTGACGACGACCGCGACCCGCGCGAGCGCGAGCGCGCCGCCCAGGCCCGCGAGAAGCAGCTTTCGCTGGTGGACGTGCTGGCCAAGGCCTGCCGCCATTACCGCGGCCAGCTCAAGGGCAGCCGCCGCGCGATCGACTACCTGAAGGGCCGCGGCCTGACCGGCGAGATCGCTGCGCGCTTCGGCCTGGGCTACGCGCCGGCGGGCTGGCACGCGCTGGCCAGCGCCTTCGGCGAATACGACGACCCCAAGCTGGTCGAGTCCGGCCTGGTCATCCTGCAGGACGAGACCGGCGAGCAGCGCCGCTACGACCGCTTCCGCGACCGGATCATGTTCCCGATCCGCAACCCGAAGGGCGAGGTCATCGGCTTCGGCGGCCGGGTGCTGGACAAGGGCGAGCCGAAATACCTCAACTCGCCCGAGACGCCGGTCTTCCTGAAGGGCCGCGAGCTCTACGGCCTGTTCGAGGCCCGCGCGGCGATCCGCCAGCGCGGCTTCATCCTGATCACCGAAGGCTACATGGACGTGGTGGCGCTGGCGCAGCTCGGCGTGGGCAACGCGGTGGCGACGCTGGGCACCGCCTGCACCGCCGACCATGTGGCCAAGCTGCTGCGCTTCGCCGAGCACCTGGTCTTCAGCTTCGACGGCGACGCGGCCGGGCGGCGGGCGGCGGCGCGCGCGATGGAGGCGGTGCTGCCGCATGTCGGCGACACCCGCAGCTTCCGCTTCCTGTTCCTGCCGGCCGAGCACGACCCCGACACCTTCATCCGCGAGCACGGCACCGAGGCCTTCGAGCGCTGCATCGCCGAGGCGGTGCCGCTGTCGCGCCAGCTGCGCGCCATCGCCGCCGAGGGCTGCGACCTGACGACGCCCGAGGGCCGCACCCGCATGCTCGCGCAGGCCCGCCCGCTGTTCGAGCTGATTCCCGAGGGCCTGCTCAAGGCCCAGCTGCTCGACGAGCTGGCGCGCGACGGCGGCGTCTCGTTCGAGGTGCTGGAGCGGCACTGGAGCGCCCCCGCCCGCCCCGGCCACGGCGCGGCCCGCGCCCGGATCGAGAACGACCGCGATCGAGAACGCGATCGGGAGCGCGCGCCGGCACCGCCGCCGGACTGGGACGACATCCCGCTCGACGACCGCGCGCCGCAGGCCGAGGCCGCCGCGCAGGATCCGCTCGGCTACGACCCGCGCGACGACGGCACGCCGGCGCACCGGCGCTTCGAGCGTGGCAGCGGCCGGCCCTTCCGGCGCGACCGCGAGGGTCGTGACGGCGATCGTGACCGCAGCCGCTGGCGCGACCGCCGCGGCGGTGACGCCACCGCCTCGCCGCGCAGCACGCCGCCGCGCACCGCCTCGCTGCTCGACCAGATCGCCTGGACGCTGACCTGCGGCCTGGCGGCCTGGGAGACGCTGCCCGCCGAGATGCACGACCAGCTGGTGCAGCAGCCCGCGCCGCACGGTGCGCTGTTCTCGCGGCTGGAGCAGCTGCTGCATGACGAAGGCCCGCTTCCGCCCGAAGAACTGCTGCCGCTGCTGCGCGCCGAGGCCGAGGAAGCCGGCACCGGCACGCTGCTAGCGCGCATGGAGCGGCTGCTCGCGCTGGGCAGCCTGCCCGCCAACGGCGACCTGCCGGTGCTGATCGACCGGCTGCGGCTCGAGCAGATCGCCGACGAATGGAACCTGCTGATCGAGTCCGGCCCTCTCTCGGATGCCGCCCGGGCACGCGGCACAGAGCTCAATGCCCTGAGGGCGGCCCTGAAATCGAGGCTCAGCGGGGGCGCTGTATAATTGAAGGTTGGTTTCGATGCGGCAAGAGTGACAGCAGCGCCTGCCGGCCCCGGCCACCCGCGACACGGGCATGACATGACGGCCATCTTTTCCGCCAGCGCTGCATCCAAGACAGTTCACGCCAGCTTGCCCGCCCGAACGCAGAGTCCGCGCCGCGTGCCGAAAGGTCCGTGGCTTCTTGGACTTGAGTTGCGGGCTCAAAGCCTCACCGTATCCGAGCACCCCAGCCGAGGAATCGCATGACCGCGAAGAACAGCCCCGACCAGACTTCCCCGACGAACAGCGCCGCCGCCCCGGCCGCCGCCCCGCGCACCGTGCGCGTGGTGCGTGCGGTCAAGGCCGTCAAGCCCGAAGCCACGCCGACCCCGACCGTCGCCGCCGCGCCGGCACCGGTTGCCGCGCCGGCTGCTGCTGCCGCTGTGCCGTCCGGTGAGCCGGTCGTCGTGCGCCGCGGCCGCAAGCCCAAGGCCGCCAGTGCCGACTCGGCAAAGGCCGACACCGCCAAGAAGCCCGAGGCCAAGAAGAAGCCCGGCCTGGAAAGCGCAGACGACGACTTCACCGACATCGAAGGCGATCTCGACGCCGAAGCCGATGTCGAAGCGGAAGCCGACCCCGAGGTCGAGACCGCCGCCGAGGAAGACAGCGGCGAGGCCGACAAGCCCAAGGCCAAGCCGCTGCGCATGAAGGTCAGCCGCGCCAAGGAGCGCGCGCTGATGCGCGAGTTCGGTCTCGACGAGACCACCCTGACCGAAGAGGAAGTCGCCAAGCGCCGCCAGGAGCTCAAGACCCTCATCAAGATGGGCAAGACGCGCGGCTACCTCACCCACCAGGAAATCAACGACCACCTGCCCGAGAAGCTGGTCGAGAACGAGATCCTGGAGGCCATCATCTCGATGCTCAACGACATGGGCATCGCGGTCTACGAGCAGGCGCCTGATGCCGCCACGCTGCTCATCGCCGGCGGCAACACCACCACCGCCACTGAAGAAGAAGCCGAGGAAGAAGCCGAGGCCGCCCTGTCCACGGTGGACTCGGAATTCGGCCGCACCACCGACCCGGTGCGCATGTACATGCGCGAGATGGGCACGGTCGAGCTGCTGACGCGCGAGGGCGAGATCGAGATCGCCAAGCGCATCGAAGGCGGCCTGCAGGCGATGATGCTGGCCATCTCCGCCTCGCCGGCCACCATCGACGAGATCCTGGCCATGGCCGGGCGCATCCGCGCCGGCGAGATGACCATCTCCGAGGTGGTCGATGGCTTCGTCTCGTCGGAGGAAGCCGACGACTACGTCGCCGAGGAAGACTTCGACGAGTTCGACGAGGACGAGGAGGAAGGCGCCGGCACCTCCAAGGCCCTGACGAAGAAGCTCGAGGAGATGAAGAACCAGGCGCTGACCCGCTTCGACGCGATCCGCGACGAGAACGCGAAGATGCGCGCGGCCATCGAGTCCAAGGGCTACCGCTGCGACGCCTACAACGCAGCGCAGGAAGCCATCAGCGCACAGCTGATGACCATCCGCTTCACCGTCAAGACCATCGAGCGGCTGTGCGACCTGCTGCGCTCGCAGGTCGATGACGTGCGCCGCTACGAGCGCGAGCTGCGCAAGATCGTGGTCGACCGCTGCGGCATGCCGCAGGAGCACTTCATCAAGGTCTTCCCGCCGAACATGCTGAACCTGGCCTGGGCCGAGGGCGAGGTCGCCATCGGCAAGGGCTACAGCGCGGTGCTGGGCCGCAACCTGCCCGCGGTGCAGGAGCTGCAGCAGAAGCTCATCGACCTGCAAAAGCGCGCCATCGTCCCGATCGACGACCTCAAGGCGATCAACAAGCGCATGAACGAGGGCGAGGCCAACTCGCGCGAGGCCAAGCGCGAAATGATCGAGGCCAACCTGCGCCTGGTGATCTCCATCGCCAAGAAGTACACCAACCGCGGCCTGCAGTTCCTCGACCTGATCCAGGAAGGCAACATCGGCCTGATGAAGGCGGTCGACAAGTTCGAATACCGCCGCGGCTACAAGTTCTCGACCTACGCGACCTGGTGGATCCGTCAGGCCATCACGCGCTCGATCGCCGACCAGGCGCGCACCATCCGCATCCCGGTGCACATGATCGAGACGATCAACAAGATGAACCGCCTGTCGCGTCAGCATCTGCAGGAGTTCGGCTACGAGCCGGACGCGCCGGTGCTGGCCGAGAAGATGGACATGCCGGAGGACAAGATCCGCAAGATCATGAAGATCGCCAAGGAGCCGATCTCCATGGAAACGCCGATCGGGGACGACGACGACAGCCACCTGGGCGACTTCATCGAGGACACCAACAACACCGCGCCGATCGAGGCGGCGATGCAGTCGGGTCTGCGCGACGTGGTGCGCGACATCCTCGACAGCCTGACGCCGCGCGAAGCCAAGGTGCTGCGCATGCGCTTCGGCATCGAGATGTCGACCGACCACACGCTGGAAGAGGTGGGCAAGCAGTTCGACGTCACGCGCGAGCGCATCCGCCAGATCGAGGCCAAGGCCATCCGCAAGCTCAAGCACCCGAGCCGCTCGGACAAGCTGCGGACCTATCTGGACAATCTGTAAACGCCCCGAAGACCCCGCGAATGAGCGGGGTCTTATCACTTCTGCAACCTTTGGATGCGCACTGCATCACGGAATGCCGGGGTAAACTGAAGCCATGTCGCAGACCGTCACTTGCACCATTCTCTTTGCCGATCTGCGCGGCAGCACCTCCCTGTACGAGAGCCTGGGCAATGCCGAGGCGGCGACGGTCGTCACCCACAGCGTGGCGGTGGTCGCCCGCATCATGGAGGGCCAGGGCGGTCGCGTGATCAAGACGCTGGGCGATGGCCTGATGGCCATGTTCCCGCACCCGGCCGGCGCCGTGCGTGCCGCCGAGGAGGTCCATGACTCGCTCGAGCGGGTGATGGGCTCGGCGCGGCCCTCGCGCAGTCCGGTCATGCGGGTGCAGATCGCGATGGCGCATGGCGAGGTCATCGAGGTGGCGGGCGACTGCTTCGGCGATGCGGTCAATGTCTCGGCCCGGCTGCTCGATCATGCCGGCGACAACGAGACGCTGATCACCTCGCAGACGCTGGCGGTGCTGGCACCCGATGTGCGCGAGCGATTCCGTCGGCTCGAGCGGCTGCACCTGCGCGGGCGGGTCGAGCCGGTCGAGGTCTGGCGCTTCGAGAGCAAGCGCTCCGGCCCCGATCCGATGTCGACGATGTTCGGCGACACCGCGCCGACCACCGTGCCCGAGGGCATCCGGCTGGTCTGCGAGGGCGTCTCGCGCATTCACACGGTGCGCAACCTGCCGGTCATCATCGGCCGCAGCCACGAGGCGGCCTACTGCCTCGACGACAGCCGCGTCTCGCGCGTGCATGCCCGCATCGAGTGGCACAGCGGCAACTTCCAGCTCACCGACCTGAGCTCCAACGGCACTTACGTGCGCTTCGGCCGCCAGTCCGAGGTGGTCACGCTGCGCCGCGGCGCCTGCACGCTGCATGGCCGCGGGCTGATCTGCCTGGGCGTCAGCCCCAACATCATCAACGCGCCGACCGTCAGCTTCGAGGTCCTGCGCTTCGACGACACCGATCCGCTGCCGCTCTGAGCCGGCGCGCAACGGTCCGGCTCAGGCCGGTTCGGCCACCTTCTCCTCATGCAGCGTGCAGCGGTTGCGGCCGTTGCGCTTGGACTGGTAGAGCGCCTGGTCGGCCTGGTCGATCAGCGCCTCCAGCCCGACGCGGGTCGAGCGGGTCACCGCCACGCCGAAGCTCGAGGTGATCGTCAGTCGCGGATCATGGTCGATGCCGTCGCCGGCGGTGTCCTGCACCAGGCGGCGCAGCGTGTCGGCGATCGCCAGCGCGACCTCCTCCTCGCAGTCCGGCAGCAGCACGCAGAACTCCTCGCCGCCGTAGCGGCAGACCAGATCGGCCTCGCGCGCGCTGCCGTTGTAGATGCCGGCGACCGCCTTGATGACCTCGTCGCCGATCGCGTGACCGTAGCGGTCGTTGAAGCTCTTGAAGTGGTCGATGTCGCACATCACCGCGGCGACCGGCCGGCCCTCGAGGTTGCAGCGCTCCTTCAGCGCACCCGCCTGCTCGAAGAAGGCGCGCCGGTTCAGGCAGCCGGTCATCGGGTCGCGCGTGGCCAGGCGGAACAGCTCCTCGTTCTTCAGGCGGATCTGCTCGTGCGCGCCCTGCAGATCCTTCAGCGCGCGCGAGAGCTGCTCATGCGCACGCTCCAGCGAGGTCTGGTCGGCCAGCACCACCAGGCAGCCCTCGGCGCCCTTGCGGCGGCGCAGCCGGCGCTCGCCCGGGTTGTCCAGATCCTGGCCGAGCGGAGCGCAGCTCACCAGCAGAATGCGCGCCCGGCTGCCCTCGCCGATCACCATGCGGATGCGCTCGACGCCCACCGACCTTTCCAGCGCCATGCGCCAGGGCAGTGGGCGCGACGGATCGTCCTGGCGCATCGCGGCGAAGACCTCGATGTCCTCGATCTGGCGGCCGATCGAGACATCGCGCCGGCCGGTGATCTGCGCCACCGCCTCGTTGACCAGCAGGATGCGGCCGTGCTCGTCCAGAATCATCACGCCCTCGGTCAGCGAGTTGTAGGCCGAGCGCACCCGCCCCGGCACGGCGCCGCTCGGATCGAGCTGGTTCAGCACCCGCCCCAGATACAGGCGCAGCAGCACCGCCATGCCCAGGAAGCACAGCAGCGGCCACAGCGTGCTCATCGTCAGCAGCCGCCCGGGCCAGCCCTCGCCGGGAATCGGCTGCCACTGCAGCTCCAGCGCGCCCCAGTCGCGGCCCTGCAGCTGCACCGGCACCGCCAGATGCATGCGGGCCGCGTCGCCTGCAGGCTGCAGGATGCCGCTGCCCGCCACCGGCTCGGCGCCGGCCGGCCGCAGCACGATCGCCAGCGCCTGCGTCTCGCGGCGCCGGAAGGCATCGAGCATCTGCTGCACCTCGCGCTCGCCCAGCCGGGTGGCGGCCACCATCAGCTGATCGGCCAGGACCTGGCTGACCGCCTGCCGCCGGGCCGCCTCGCGGGCCGCCGGGTCGGCCACCAGGCCGAACAGGGCATCGATCGTCACTAGGCACAGCACCACCAGCGCAGACAGGCCGACGGCGATGCGGCTGATGGTGTCGAACGGCCTCAGGCGGGGCATCACGGCGCACTCTCCTGTCGTGGGCATCGGTCGGAAAAGGAAACGGACATGGCGCGGCTCAGCCCTGGCGATCCAGCAGATCCTCGGCCAGGCCGGCGAGCTCGCCGGTCACGCCGGTATCGCGCCAGCCTCGCCGGCCGGCCTCGGCGCCGGCCGTCTCGCGCCGGGCGGCCTGCAGCACCGGCAGCGGATCGAGCCGCCACCAGACCGGCGAGGCAAAGGCCAGGCTGGCGGCCAGCCCTCCGGCCCGGACGGCCCAGAACAGCGCACCGGCGCTCATCACCACCGCACCGGTGCGGGCCACCGTGCCGCTCTGCCATTCACGCTGCAGCAGATTCTCCGGCTCGTCGGGCGCGGCGGATCGGACCGCCTGGCCGTCGGCCGTCTGCGCGCCGACCGCCCCCTCGCCAACCGGGCGGATCAGGGCCGTCGCCTCGAAGCCGGCCAGATCCAGCACCACATCCAGCAGCACCAGCAGATCGCTGTCAGGCAGGCGCATCAGGTCCACGGAGAAGCCGACCTCGCCGCCCGGCACGCCCGGACGAGCGGCCTGCGCCTCCGACGCCGACGGCGTGACGAAGCGGCGCAGCGCGTCGACCCAGCCCGCCATCAGGTCACCGGCCACCAGTTCGGTCGCACCGCCGCCGTCACGTGCCGCCAGCCCCCGCAGCACCGCAGCACGCACGACCTCCTGACTGGCCTGCACCTGCAGCGAGCGCTCGCGCAGCGGATCGGCAAGCTCGATGCGGGACACGACCAGCGACGGCGAGTCATCCATGCGGTCCGGCGGCGGCTCGGCAGGCATCGATCCGGCATCGAAGCCGCGCTCGCGCACCACGATCTCCACGCTCATCACGCCAGATTCGCTGCGGCCATCCGACAGCACCAGGCTGAAGTGGGCCGCCAGCGAGTTCTCGTCATGCTGGAACACCACCCGGCCCGCGGCCACATCCGCCTGGGAGAAGGTCGTCAGCACCGCGTTGCCACCCGCCGCCACGAAGCGACCGTTCTCGATGGCGACGACCCGGTAGACCAGCGCCTCCGTCGAGCTGTCGACATCCTGGGCCCGCAGCAGGCTCTCGTCCAGGCGCAGGCGCATGCCCTGATCGACCTGAAGCAGACCGATCTCGATCTCAGGCGCCTCGTCCACATCGGTGATGCGCAGCAGCAGCTGCTGCGTGGCGACATGGCGCCCGTCCGAGACCTCGAGCAGCACCTCGTAGTGGTTGTCGCGGTCGGCATCCTGCGGCTGCTCGCGGTCGAGCAGGCCCAGCAGCAGCAGCTCGCCGCTGTCGGCATCGATCTCGAAGCGGGCGGCATCCGCCCCGCCCGCGATCCGCCACTGCAGCACCGACAGCGGCCGGTCGGCGTCGCTGGCCTGCATGACACGCTGCCAGGGACTGTTCTCGGAATGATCCAGCACGACCCGGGCCTGCCCGTCGTTGGAGACGATGCGCGGCGCCTCGTCGTCCACCGGCGTGATCATGATCTGCAGCCGCACCGGCTCCGAGAGCGCGCCGGACGCATCGCGCAGCCGCAGCTCCAGCCCATCGGACACGCTCTCGCTGCCGTCGTGCACATACCGGATCAGCCCATCGGCCAGATCCCCGACACTGAAGCGATCCAGCGCCACGCCCGGCGCATCGACCCGCTCCAGCCGGCCGGCCGGCGCGCTGCCGACAAGCTCGAACACCAGCGAGCGTCCATCGTCATCGACATCCGCCGGCAGCAGGTCCGCCAGCGTCAGCACCTGATGCCCGCCCTCCTCCAGCGTCAGCGGCCCACCGATCTGCAAGGTCGGCGCATCGTTGACATTGGCCACCGTCAGTACAAACGAGTCACTGGCCGTGGCATTGCTGCCATCCTTCGCCGTCACCGTGATCGTCAGCGCTCCGACGTCGGCGTTGGCCGGCGTGCCGCTGAAGGTGCGTGTGCCCGCGTCGAACGTCAGCCAGGTCGGCAGCGCGCTCGTCGTGTAGCTCAGCGAGTCGCCCGCGTCGACATCCGCGAAGGTGCCCGCCGGGAGCTGGAAGCTGAACGGCTGATCTTCCGTCGCGCTCTGATCGGCGATCGGAGACGCGACGGTCGGCGCGTCGTTGACGTTGGTGATCGTCAGAACGAAGGAATCGCTGGCCGTCGCATTGCTGCCGTCCTTCGCCGTCACCGTGATCGTCAGCGTACCAACGTCGGCATTGGCCGGCGTGCCGCTGAAGGTGCGCGTCGCTGCGTTGAAGCTCAGCCAGCTCGGTAGCGTGCTGGTCGTGTAGCTCAACGCATCGCCCGCGTCGACATCGGAAAACGTCCCGGCGGGAATCTGGAAGCTGAACGGCTGATCTTCCGTCGCGCTCTGATCGGCAATCGACGTGGCGACGGTCGGCGCATCGTTGACGTTGGCGACCGTCAGCACAAACGAGTCGCTGACCTGAGCGTTGCTGCCATCCTTCGCCGTCACCGTGATCGTCAGCGTGCCGACGTCAGCATTGGCCGGCGTGCCGCTGAAGGTGCGTGTGCCTGCGTTGAACGTCAGCCAGCTCGGCAATGCACTCGTCGTGTAGCTCAGCGAATCGCCAGCGTCGATATCCGCGAAGGTGCCCGCCGGCAGCTGGAAGCTGAACGGCTGATCTTCCATCGCACTCTGGTCGGCGATCGGAGCCGCCACCGTCGGCGCGTCGTTGACGTTGGCGATCGTCAGCACGAAGGAATCGCTGGCCGTCGCGTTGCTGCCATCCTTCGCCGTCACCGTGATCGTCAGCGTGCCGACGTCAGCATTGGCCGGCGTGCCGCTGAAGGTACGCGTCGCGGTGTTGAAGCTCAGCCAGCTCGGCAGCGTGCTGGTCGTGTAGCTCAGCGAGTCACCCGCGTCGACATCGGAAAACGTCCCGGAGGGGAGCTGGAAGCTGAACGGCTGATCTTCCGTCGCGCTCTGGTCGGCGATCGGAGCCGCGACCGTCGGCGCGTCGTTGACGTTGGCGACCGTCAGCACGAAGGAATCGCTGACCGTCGCGTTGCTGCCATCCTTGGCCGTCACCGTGACCATCACCGCGCCGACGTCGGCGTTGGCCGGCGTGCCGCTGAAGGTGCGCGTCGCGGCGTTGAAGCTCAGCCAGCTCGGTAGCGTGCTGGTCGTGTAGCTCAACGCATCGCCCGCGTCGACATCGGCAAACGTCCCGGCGGGAATCTGGAAGCTGAACGGCTGATCCTCGGTCGCACTCTGGTCGGCGATCGGAGACGCCACCGTCGGCGCGTCGTTGACGTTGGCGATCGTCAGCACGAAGGAATCGCTGGCCGTCGCATTGCTGCCATCCTTCGCCGTCACCGTGATCGTCAGCGTGCCGACGTCGGCATTGGCCGGCGTGCCGCTGAAGGTCCGTGTGCCCGCGTTGAACGTCAGCCAGCTCGGCAGCGTGCTGGTCGTGTAGCTCAGCG
>NZ_FTMZ01000029.1 GCF_900156335.1 Sphaerotilus natans | reverse complement strand
CCGGCGGCGCAGCACGGGCTGCATGTGTTCGGCGTGGTGCAGTACATCGGGCTGGACCGGATGGCGGACTGGAGCGCGTTCTACGGCGAGCTGTTCGGCTTCGTCGAGCTGCCGGCCGAGCAGCGCTTCGGGGTGATGACCAAGGGCGCGATCCTGGCCAGCCCCTGCGGGCAGTTCCACTGGCAGCTGATCGAGCCGGAGCCGGACGCGGCCGACTTCGAGCATGACGAGCTGCTGCAGCGGGTGGCCTTCGGCTGCACGGACGTGCTGGCGGCGGCCACGGCGATGAAGGCCGCGGGCGTGAGCTTCGTCGAGAAGCCGCACGGCGTGCACACCGACGCCCGCGGCGCGCTGACGCAGCCGCTGCTGGGCGAGCTGGTGTTCGAGCTGGTGCACGACCCGCGCGGCGATGCGGCTGCAGCGGCAACGGTCTGACGGAGGCATGACGATGGACCCGACGCGCATTGCCCGCAACGTCGCCGACTTCGGCATGGACACCATCACGCTGGCCGGGCCGCTGGAGGCCAAGCTGCGCGCGGTGCGCGAGGCCGGCTTCACCCAGATCATGCTGGCCGCGCGCGACCTCGTCGGCCACCCCGACGGGGTGGACGCCGCCGTGCAGGCGGTGCGCGACAGCGGCCTGCGCGTCACCGGCTTCCAGGTGCTGCGCGACTTCGAGGGCCTCTCCGACCACCTCCACGGCTACAAGATCGACATCGCCAAGCAGATGATCCTGATGGCGCGCCAGCTCGGCGCCAAGGTGCTGCTGGCCTGCTCCTCGACCTCGGTGCACGCCAGCGCCGACCCCCAGCGCATCGCCGCCGACCTGCGCAAGCTCGCCATGCTGGCCCTGCCGCATGGCATCCGCGTCGCCTTCGAGGCGCTGTCCTGGGGCCGCCACATCAACGAGTACCCGCAGTCCTGGGAGGTCGTCGAGATGGCCGACTGCCCCAACCTGGGCATCGGCATCGACTCGTACCACATCTTCGCCACCGACACCGCGCTGGAGCGGCTGCGCGACATCGACCCGGCCAAGATCTACCTGGTGCAGCTCTCGGACTTCATGTGGCAGCAGACCCGCTCGGTGCAGGAGCGCATCGACACCGCGCGCCACTTCCGGGTCTTCCCCGGCGAGGGCGTGCATTCCGGCGCGCTCACCGCGCTGGTGCTGCAGCTCGACGCCATGGGCTACCGCGGCGACTACAGCTTCGAGGTCTTCAACGACGACTACCAGCAGCTGCCCCTGCCCTATGTCGCCCGCCGCGCCTGGGACTCGGCCGTCTGGCTCGCCGAGGGCGTGCTGCGCCGCTCCGTGCCCCTGCCCGGCACCATGCGGCTGCAGCCCAGTGCCCAGACAAGGTGAATGACGATCCGTGGCCGGTCAGGCCGCGATACTGTCATCATTCCTTCAAATATTTCCACCATAATGGAATCATGGAAGATGAAGAAGTCGTTCGCCTGCTGGCCGCGCTGGCCCAGCCCCACCGCCTGCGGGCCTTCCGGGCCCTGGTCGTCGCCGGACCCGAGGGACTGACGCCGGGCGTGCTGGCCGAGCAGCTCGGCCTGCCCGCGGCCACGCTGTCCTTCCACCTGAAGGAGATGCTGCACGCCGGCCTGATCGGCTGCACCCGCGACGGGCGCCATCTGATCTACCGCGCCGACTTCGTGCGCATGAACACGCTGCTCGCCTTCCTGACTGCCAACTGCTGCGCCGGCCAGCCTTGCGGGCTGACGCCGGCGGGCGATCTTTCCTGCGACTGCTCTGTCGGCACCTGCGCCGATCCCACCCCATGACCACCCACGTCCTGATCCTCTGCACCCACAACTCGGCCCGCAGCGTGCTGTCCGAGGCCATGCTCAACCACTGGGCGCGCCAGCTCGGCCGCGACGTGCGCGCGCACAGCGCCGGCAGCAGCCCGAGCGGCCGCATCAACCCCCACGCGCTGCAGGTGCTGGAGGCCGCCGGCATCGACACCGCCGGCACCCGCAGCAAGTCCTGGGACGAGTTCGCCGCGCCGGGCGCGCCGGAGATGCGCATCGTCATCACCGTCTGCGACAGCGCCGCCGCCGAGACCTGCCCGTACTGGCCCGGCAGCCCGGTCAAGATCCACTGGGGCTACCCCGACCCCTCCAACGCGCCCGAGGACCAGAAGGCGCAGGCCTTCGAGCTGACCCGCCAGGCCATCGGCTACCGGATGCTGCAGCTGCTGCAGCTGCCGCTGGAGACGATGGACAACGCAGCGCTGCAGGCGGCGCTCGACACCATCTGGCGCAGCTGATCCGGGCGGGCACGCGATGAACGCTCCTGTCTCGACCGCCCGGCGCCTGCTGGGCGAGATGCTGGGCACCGCGCTGCTGCTGGCGGTGGTCATCGGATCAGGCGTCATGGCCGAGCGGCTGTCCGGCGGCAACGTCGCGGTGGCACTGCTGGCCAACACGCTGGCCACCGTCGGCGGCCTGTATGTGCTGATCGAGGTCTTCGGGCCGGTCAGCGGCGCGCACTTCAACCCGGCGGTCTCGCTGACGATGGCGCTGCGCGGCGAGCTGCCCTGGGCGCGGCTGCTGGGCTATGTGCCGGCGCAGCTGATCGGCGCGGCGCTGGGCGCGGTGCTGGCGCATGCGATGTTCGACCTGCCGCTGCTGCAGGTCTCGGCCAAGCTGCGCACCGGCACCGGCCAGTGGATCGCCGAGCTCGTGGCCACCGCCGGGCTGCTGCTGGTGATCCTGCGCGCGCCGCCGGCGCGGGTCGCGGCGATGGTGGCGGTCTACATCGGCGCGGCCTACTGGTTCACCGCCTCGACCTCCTTCGCCAATCCGGCGGCGGCCTTCGGGCGCATGTTCAGCGACAGCTTTGCCGGCATCGCCCCGGCCAGCGCGCCGGCCTTCATGCTGGCCGAGCTGGCCGGCGCCGGCCTGGGCCTGCTGCTGCACCGTGCGCTGGGCCGGCCAGATTGAGCATGATCAATGCCCTGTGGGCTGTCAGGCGCGAACATGGCCCTGAAGAACCCCTTGGGGCATGTCCCCACTGACTGAAAAGGATGAACGCGATGAGCCGACTGGAAGTTTTCGAGCCCGCGATGTGCTGCCCCACCGGCGTGTGCGGCATCGAGGTCGACCCGGTGCTGGTGCAGTTCAACGCCGACCTGCAGGCGCTGGAGGCCAGCGGCGTGACGGTCAGCCGTCACAGCCTGAGCCATGATGCGGCGGCCTTCACCGCGCAGCCGCTGGTGCTGCGCGAGATGGAGGCCGGCATGGACCGGCTGCCGGTGGTGATGCTCGACGGCCTGATCCTCTCGACGGGCCTGTACCCGACGCTGGCGCAGATGCAGCAGCGCATCGCCCGCGCCGCGGCGCTGGCGGCCAAGCCGCGCATCAAGCTCGGCAGCGGCGGCGATTGCGGCTGCGCACCGGGCCAGTGCTGCTGAGCGGGACAGCTGCCATGCTGCCCGATCTGCACACCCGCCATCTCTTCTTCACCGGCAAGGGCGGCGTGGGCAAGACCTCGCTGGCCTCGGCCTGCGCGGTGCAGCTGGCCGAGGCGGGCCGGCGCGTGCTGCTGGTCAGCACCGACCCGGCCTCCAACCTCGACGAGGTGCTGGAGACGCGGCTGTCGGACGTGCCCACCCCGGTGGCGGGCGTGCCGGGCCTGTCGGCGCTGAACATCGACCCGGAAGCGGCGGCCGCCGCCTACCGCGAGCGCATGGTCGGCCCCTACCGCGGCCTGCTGCCCGAGGCGGCGATCCGCAGCATGGAGGAGCAGTTCTCAGGCGGCTGCACCGTCGAGATCGCCGCCTTCGACGCCTTTGCGGCGCTGCTGGCCGGCTCCGGCGTGGCCGGCGACTTCGACCATGTGGTGTTCGACACCGCGCCGACCGGCCACACGCTGCGGCTGCTGACGCTGCCCTCGGCCTGGAGCGAGTTCCTGTCGACCAACACCACCGGCACCTCCTGCCTGGGGCCGCTGGCCGGGCTGGAGCACAACCGGGCGATCTACGCCGGCGCGGTCGCGGCGCTGACCGATGCGGCGGTGACCACCGTCGTGCTGGTGGCCCGGCCCGAGGTGGCCGCGCTGCGCGAGGCCGAGCGCAGCCGCCACGAGCTGGCCGAGCTGGGCGTGGCCAACCAGGTGCTGGCGATCAATGGCCTGTTCGATGCCCCTTCGGAGGATCCTGTGGCGCAGGCGATGGCACGGCGCCATCGGGATGCGCTCGCCGCCATGCCGGCTGCCCTGGCAACGCTGCCGCGCAGCTGCACCGGCTTCATCGCCCGCGGGCTGGTCGGGCTGGAGGCGCTGCGTGCGCTGCTGCATCCGGTGCCCCGTCCGTCGGACTCGACCGCATCGACCGCGCCGGAAATGCCGGCCCTCGCGCTGCCCCCCGGGCTGGCGCCGCTGGTCGACGACATCGAGCGTGCCGGCCATGGCCTAGTGATGACCATGGGCAAGGGCGGCGTGGGCAAGACTACGGTGGCCGCGGCGGTGGCGGTCGAGCTGGCCGCGCGTGGTCACCGGGTGCTGCTGTCGACCACCGATCCGGCCGCGCACCTGGCCTGGTCGCTGGACGAGGCGGTGCCGGGCCTGACGGTGCAGCGCATCGACCCGGCCGCCGAGGTCGCGCGCCACCGCGACGAGGTGCTCGCGCGCGCCGGCGCGGGGCTCGACCCCTCGGCGCGCGCGATGCTGGAAGAAGACCTGCGCTCGCCCTGCACCGAGGAGATCGCCGTCTTCCGTGCCTTCGCCGCGACGGTGGCGCAGGCGGTGGACGGCTTCGTGGTGCTCGACACCGCGCCGACCGGTCACACCGTGCTGCTGATGGACTCGGCCGAGGCCTATCACCGCGAGGTCGGCCGCACCCGCGGCGATCTGCCCGAGGCGGTGGTGAAGCTGCTGCCGCGCCTGCGTGATCCCGCCTTCACCCGAGTGATGATCGTCACGCTGGCCGAGGCCACGCCGGTGCACGAGGCCGAACGGCTGCAGGACGACCTGCGCCGCGCCGGCATCGAGCCTTTCGCCTGGGTCATCGAGCAGAGTCTGCTGGCCAGTGGCACCACCGACCCGATGCTGGCCGAGCGGGGCCGCTGCGAGCGCCCCTGGGTGCAGCAGGTGATGACCCGCGACGCCCGGCGCTGCGCGCTGCTGGCCTGGCAGGCCCGGGCGCCGGTGGGCGCGCGGGCGCTGCGCGAGCTGGCCAGCCGCTGAAAGACCGGGGAGGCGGGGGCAGTACGCCCCCGTTCCTTCTTCACGCTCAAGGCCTTCCGGGCCGCTCCGATATGCATGACGGAAATGCCAGATCCGGAATTGTCCCGGGATCCGGCACCGGCATGTCGGTGCATGCTGCAGCACGAGCGTGGAAGGAGTTCTGCCATGTCGATCTGGAGCGGCTCGCTGGTCGAGCTGATGCCGCACGGCTTCTGCCTGTCCTGGGAGCCGAGGCTGATGTGGCTGCACATCATCTCCGACACCCTGACGGTGCTGTCGTACGCGACCATTCCGGTGACGCTGATGGTGCTGGTGCGTCGGCGCAAGGATCTGCAGTTCAGCTGGATGTTCGTGCTGTTCGGGGTCTTCATCCTGGCCTGTGGCGCCACCCACGCGATGGCGCTGTGGACGCTGTGGTTTCCGGACTATCTGGCCGCCGGCATGGTCAAGGCGGTGACGGCCGCAGCCTCGGTCGGGACTGCGGTGGCGCTGGTGCCGCTGGTGCCCAAGGCGGTGGCGCTGCCCGGGCCGGCGCAGTGGGAGGCGGTGCATCGCGACCTGCGTGACCAGATCGCCGAGCGCGAGCGGGCCGAGCAGGAAGTGCGCCGGCTCAACACCGAGCTGGAGGCGCGGGTGGCGCGGCGCACCGCCGAGCTGCAGGAGGCCAACGCCCGGCTCAGCACGCTGCATGGCGAGCTCGAGCAGCGCGTCGAGCAGCGCACCGCCGAGCTGCGCCAGGCGCAGGCCCAGCTGGTGGACAGCGCGCGGGCCGCCGGCATGGCCGAGATCGCCACCAACGTGCTGCACAACGTCGGCAACGTGCTCAACAGCGTCAATGTCTCGGCCGGCATGATCTGCCAGCAGCTGCGGCAGTCCAAGCTGTCCGGCCTGGGCCGCACGGTCGAGATGCTGGCCCGCAACGAGGCCGACCTGGGCCGATTCATGAGCGAAGACCCGAAAGGCAGGATGCTGCCGGGCTACCTCGGCAAGCTCGCGCAGGTGCTCGAGGCCGAGCAGCGCATGGTCCTCGACGAGATGGAGCAGATGGGCCGCAGCATCGAGCACCTGAAGGACATCGTCGCCACCCAGCAGAGCTATGCGGGCAGCACCGGCATGGTCGCGCTGACGGAGGTGAGCGCGCTGGTGGAGGATGCGCTGCGGATGAATGCCGGGGCGCTGTCACGCCATCAGGTGGTGGTCGAGCGGGACCTGCCGGCGTTGCCGCCGCTGCCGCTGGACCGTCACCGGGTCTTGCAGATCCTGATCAACCTGATCGGCAACGCCAAGCAGGCCATGGATGCCGAGGGCGCCTTCGGCCACCGGCTGCAGATCGCCGCCAGCCTGGGGGCATCAGGAGACACGCTGCGGCTGAGCGTACGGGACGAGGGCGACGGCATCCGATCCGAGCATCTCGAGCGCATCTTCGCGCATGGCTTCACCACTCGCACGCGCGGTCATGGCTTCGGCCTTCACAGCTGCATCGTTGCCGCCCGCGAGATGGGGGGTGATCTGCAGGCGCACAGCGACGGTCCGGGCACCGGTGCCACCTTCACCCTGGTGCTGCCGGTCCAGGCCGGCAGCGACTGGATCATCTGAGTCCGCGAACTTTCTGACGCCTGCGGGTGACCCGATGGACAACCGACGCATCCTGCTCGTGGACGACATGCCCTCGATCCACGAGGACTTCCGCAAGATCCTCGATCCTGCCTGCGGACGGGCCGTGGCGCCACAGGCGGCTGACGAGCTCGACGCGCTGGAGATGGCACTGTTCGCCGACACGGCGACGGTGCCGCCCTCCCCGTCGCCCGATCGCCTCGAGATCGACTCGGCGCTGCAGGGGCGCGAGGCGCTGGCGATGGTGCAGTCCGCCTGCGCCGCCGGCCGACCCTACGCGATGGCCTTCGTCGACATGCGCATGCCTCCGGGCTGGGATGGCGTCGAGACCATCGAGCGGCTGTGGCAGGAAGACCCGCGGCTGCAGGTCGTCATCTGCACCGCCTATTCCGACTACGCCTGGGAGGAGGTGCTCGCGCGGCTGGACGTGCGCGACCGGCTGCTGATCCTGAAGAAGCCCTTCGACGCCATCGAGGTCAGCCAGCTCGCGCGCACGCTGTGCGCCAAGTGGCAGTCCGCTCGCCAGATCGAGCAGCACACCCGCACGCTGGAGGCCGAGGTGCGCGCGCGCACGCTCGAGCTGGAGCAGGCGAACCTGCAGCTGCGCGAGGAGCTGGCCGAGCGACAGCGTGTCGCCGCCGAGCTGCAGCTGGCGGCCTGCGTGTTCGACAGCGCGATGGACGGCATCGTCATCACCGATGCGCAGTCCACCATCCTGTCGGTCAATCCGGCCTTCTCGGCGCTGACCGGCTATGCGCCCGAGGAGGTGATCGGGCGCCGGCTCAGCCTGCTGCGCACCGAGCACGAGCAGCCTGATTTCTACCGCGCGCAGTGGCAGCGGCTGCTGCGTGAGGGGCACTGGTCGGGCGAACTGTGGAACCGGCGCAAGGACGGCGAGCTCTTCTGCGAGCGGCTGAGCATCAGCCGGGTGCCCAGCCTGCCGGGCCAGCCCGAGCGCTGCGTCGGCATCTTCAACGACGTCACCGAGCTGCGTCGACACGAGGAGCGCATCCGTTTCCTGGCCTTTCACGATGTGCTGACCGGGCTGCCCAACCGCGCGCTGCTGCTCGATCGGCTCGAGCGGGCGCTGGCTGTCGCGCGCAGCCAGGGCGAGCGCCTCGGCCTGATGTTCGTCGACCTGGACCGCTTCAAGCAGATCAACGACACCCTGGGCCATGCCGTGGGTGATGCGCTGCTGGTCCAGGTCGCGCGGCGGCTGCGCGAGCAGCTGCGCCAGCACGACACCGCAGCACGCATGGGCGGCGACGAGTTCGTGCTGCTGCTCGAGCGGATCGGCGATCCGGCCGTGCTGCCCATGCTGGCCGAACGGCTGGAGCACGCCATCGGCCAGCCGATGGAAGTCTTCGGCCACCCGCTGCAGGTCGGTGCCTCGATCGGCCTGGCCTGCTTTCCCGACGACGGTCAGGACGTGGCCACGCTGATGAAGCATGCCGACGCGGCGATGTATGCGGTCAAGGGCGCCAGCCGCCCGCCCCCGGAGGTCGATCAGCAGTCCGATCGAGATCCGGCCGGCGCCACGCGGGCCCCCTCGATGCGGTGACGCGCCAGCGCCGCCGCGACGAAGCCCGAGGCCTTCATCCGCTCGACGAAGTCGGCCAGTGCGGCGGCGGCCGGCTCGCTGCGGTCACGCCGCAGGCCCATCGCCTGGCGGATCACCATGAAGGGCTCGGGCAGCAGGCGCAGCCCTCCCAGGCGAGCCGCGTCGGCCTCGAGCTGCTGGCGCACGCCGGCGGCCACCTCGGCCTGCGCGCCGAGCGCCACGAAGGTGTCCACCACCGCCGGCGAGGTCGGTGCGCGCTCGATGCGGGCGTGCCGGAGCGTGCGCGTCAGGTGCAGGTCGTAGGCGCTGCCGCGGCCGACGACGACGACCCGCCCCGGCGCATCGACCTCGTCGTTGCTGCGCAGCGGCGAGTCCTCGCGCACCAGATAACAGCCCTCGATCAGCACATGGGGCGCGGTGAAGGCGATGTGCTGGGCGCGCAGCGGATCGATGGCGAAGAAGCCCAGATCGGCCTGCCCGCGCTCCACCGCCTCGACCGAGAGCCCCGCGGCCTCGACCACCACCAGCTCCAGCGGCAGCGCAAGCTCGTGCGCCAGCGCGCGCGCCAGATCGACCGAGACGCCGCCGACCTCGCCGCGGGCCGGGTCGCGCCGCGCCAGGATCGGATTGCCGAGGTTGATCGCCGCGCGCAGCACCCCGGCGGGCGCGAAGGCGCGGCGCAGCGCCTCGGCGCGGGTGCGCGCCAGGATCGACGGGATCACGCCGCCCTGGCGCAGCAGCTCGACCTCCAGCTGCGTCTCGACCGCGGCGACCGCCGCCAGCGTCTCGATGCGGCCGTCGGCGCGTAGCAGCCGCACGGCCACCGGCGCGCGCGGGCGCAGCCGCTCCGGCTGGGCGTCCACCTCCAGGCGGTCGCCGGGGCGCAGCTGCAGCGCCTCGGGCGAGGCCCCGGCGGGCAGGCGCAGCGGCAGGATGCCCATGCCGACCAGATTGCTGCGGTGGATGCGCTCGAAGCTCATCGCCAGCACCGCGCGGATGCCCAGCAGGCGCTGGCCCTTGGCGGCCCAGTCGCGCGAGGAGCCGGTGCCGTAGCGCTCGCCGGCTACCAGCACCACCGGCGTGCCCTCGTCGCGGTAGCGCTGCGCCACCGCGTGGATCGGCTGGACCTTGCCGCTGGGCACATGCAGCGTGTGCGCCACCGGCGCGTCGGGCGCCAGCAGATTGCGCAGCGAGCGGCTGTGGAAGGCCGCGCGCAGCATCACCTCCCAGTTGCCCCGGCGCGAGGCGAAGACGTTGAGGTCGTCGCGGCGCTCGCCGCGCGCGACCAGGAAATCGGCCACCGTGCTGTCGGGCGGGATGGCGCTGGCCGGCGAGATGTGGTCGGTGGTGACATCGTCGCCCAGCACCAGCAGCGGCTGCGCGGTGTAGCGCCCGAGCTGGGGCGCAGCCTGCGGGGGGGCCGCGGCAAAGGCGGCGAAGGGCGGCCGGCGCAGCGCGGTCGAGGCCTCGTCCCAAGGAAAGCGCGCGCTGTCCGGCGCCTGCAGCGCCTGCCAGGCCGGATTGGCGCTGGCGCGGGCGAACTCGCGCCGGAAGTCCTGCGCGTCCAGGCCCTGCGCCAGATGCTGCGCGATCTCCTCGCGGCTCGGCCACAGCGCCGCCAGGCGGACCGGCTCGCCGTCGGGCGCGATCTGCACCGGATCGGCGCCCAGGTCGATCTCGGCGTCACCCGCCAGCGCGAAGGCCACCACCAGCGGCGGCGACATCAGGAAGCCCAGGTCCAGGTCCGGGTGGACGCGGCCGGGGAAGTTGCGGTTGCCCGAGAGCACCGCCACCGGATGCACCTCGCCGCGGTCGCGGGCCTGCACGATCACCGGCGGCAGCGGGCCGGGGTTGCCGATGCAGGTCGCGCAGCCGAAGCCGACGATGTCGAAGCCGACCGCCGCCAGATCGTCGAGCAGCCCGGCCCGCGCCAGATAGGCCGCCGCCGCCGGCGAGCCCGGCGACAGCGAGGTCTTGACCCAGGCCGGCACCTTCAGCCCGCGCTGGCGGGCGCGGCGCGCCAGCAGGCCGGCGGCGATCAGCAGCGCCGGGTCCGAGGTGTTGGTGCAGCTGGTGATCGCGGCGATGGCCACCGGATGGCGCGGCATCGTGCCGGCGGCGCTCGGGCGGAAGTCGCGCGCCGCCAGCAACGCCCGCGCGTCCCGGAACGAGCGCAGATCCTGCGGCCGGGTCGGGCCGGCGATGTGCATCGCCACCTGCGCCAGGTCGATCTCGATCCGGCGGGTGAAGCGCGGCTCGGCCGCCGGGTCGAAGGCCAGGCCGGCGGCGTGCACATGGCGGCGCACCTGCTCGATGTGGTCCTGCGCGCGGCCGGTGGCGCGCAGATGCTCCAGCGTGCGCTCGTCCACCGGAAAGAAGCCGGTGGTGGCGCCATATTCGGGCGCCATGTTGGCCACCACCGCGCGCTCGCCGGCGCTCAGCGTGGCGACGCCGGGGCCGAAGAACTCGACGAACTCGCCCGAGACGCCGATCGCGCGCAGGCGCTGCGTGACCACCAGCGCCAGGTCGGTGGCCAGCACGCCGGCGGGCAGCGCGCCGGTCAGCCGCACGCCGATCACCTCCGGGATGCGCAGCGGCGTGGGCAGGCCGAACATCGCCATCTGCGCCTCCAGCCCGCCCACGCCCCAGCCCAGCACGCCGATGCCGTTGACCATCGGCGTGTGGCTGTCGGTGCCGATCATCACGTCGGGCACCACCCAGGTGCGGCCCTCGCGCAGCTCGGTCGTCGTCACGGTGGCGAGCTGCTCCAGGTTGATCGTGTGCATGATGCCGGTGCCCGGCGGGTGGATGCGCACGCCCGGCAGCGCCGCGGCCGCCCAGCGCAGGAAGCGGTAGCGCTCGCGGTTGCGGCGCAGCTCGTGGCGCAGGTTCTCGGCCGGCGCGTCCGGCCGCGCGTGCACCTCGACCGCCAGCGAATGGTCCACCGACACGTCCACCGGCAGCACCGGGTGCAGCTGCTGCGGATCCAGCCCCGCCTCGGCCAGCGCGTCGCGCATCGCGGCGATGTCCACCAGCGCCGGCGTGCTGGTGGTGTCGTGCATCAGCACGCGGCCGGGCTGGAAGGCGATCTCGGCCTCGCTGGTGCCGGTCTCGCCCCAGGCCAGCAGCGCCTGCACCGCGGCCTCGCGCTCGGCGCCGCGCTGGTGGCGGACGACGTTCTCCAGCAGCAGGCGCAGCACGGTGGGCAGCGCCTGCAGCCGCGCGCCGAACAGGCCGGGCAGGTCGATGAACAGGGCCTCGCCGCCGTCGGGCAGCGGCAGCCGCCCGAGGGCACGGTCGGGATCGAAGGTCATGGCGGAAAACGGCAGAAGAAGGGGGAACGGCGTTGCGTGCAGCGTGGTGTGCGGCGCGGCTCAGTCCGGCGAGAACACCAGACAGACCGGGCTGCCGGTGGCCACGCGCTGGCCGGTGGGCGTCAGCCGCCCGGTGTGCGCATCGACCGCGAAGGTGACGATGGCGTCGCTGTCCTCGTTGAGCACCAGCATCCGGTCGCCTTCGGGCGTCAGCGCGAAGAAGCGCGGCGTGCGCCCGCCCGAAGCCACCGCCTCGACGAACGTGGGCAGGCCGCTGTCCGCATCAAGGTGCAGCAGCGCGATGCTGTCGTGGCCTCGGTTCGAGACGTAGAGGTGGCGCCCGCGCGCATCGAGGGCGATGCCGGCGGCGCGGCTGTTGCCGGTGAACTCCGGCGGCAGCGTCGGGCACCATTGCAGCGGCCGCAGCGCGCCGATGTCGGTGTCCGTGTCGAGCGCGCAGGTCACCACGGTCGAGTCCAGCTCGTTGACCACATAGGCGCGCGGCTGCCGCGGGTGCAGCGCCATGTGGCGCGGCCCGGCGCCCTCGCGCAGCGCGACGAAGGACGCATCGAGCGGCTGCAGCGGCGCTGCGGCGTCGGCCTGCAGCCCCAGCCGGTGGATGCGGTCGCAGCCCTTGTCCGGCACCAGGACGAAGCGCCCCGACGGATCGAGGGCGGCGTAATGCGGCTTGGGCTGCTTCTGCTCGATGCGGTGCGGCCCGACGGGGCCCGCCACCGCCAGGAGCTGGCGCACCGGCCCGAGCGCGCCGTTGCCGTCCAGCGGCAGCACCGCCAGGCTGGCGCCGAGGTGGTTGGTCACCAGCAGGTCGCGCTCGCCCGGCAGCAGCGCCAGGTGCACCGGGTTGAGCCCGCCGCTGTCCTGCCGGTTCAGGAAGCTCAGGTGGCCGGTGGCGCGGTCGACGCGAAAGGCGCTGACCTCGCGGGTGTCGCCGTGCACCACGTAGAGCCGCGTGCCGGCCGCGTTCAGCGCCAGATAGGACGGGTTGACCAGGCCGCGCAGCAGCTGCACCGGGTGCAGGCCGCCCTCGGCATCGATCTTGAACACGCTCAGGCCCTCGCCACGGGCATGGCGCTCGCGGGTGGTTCGGCAGCCGACGTAGGCGAAGCGTCGCATCGCGGAGGCTCCTGGCTCAGTTGTCCGGCGTGACGTTCGCATCCTGGACGATGCGCGCGAAGCGCTTCGATTCGTCCTGGATGAAGGCTCGGAAGGCACTCGGGCCCATCGGCACCACCTCGCCGCCGAGCTCGCCCAGGCGGCGCACCAGCTCGGGGTCGCGCAGCGCCTGCTCGACGGCGGCGTGCAGCTTCTCCAGCACCGCCGGCGGCGTGGCGGCCGGCGCGAACAGGCCGAACCAGTTCTCCAGCGCATAGCCCTCCAGGCCGCGCGTCTCGGCCACCGCCGGCACGTCCGGGGCCAGCGGCGTGCGCTTGGCTGAGGTCATGGCGATGGCGCGCACCCGCTGGTCCTTCAGGAAGGGCCGCGCGCCGGCCAGGCTGACGAAGGTCATCGACACGCTGCCGCCGGCGGTGTCGGAGAGCTGGTTGGAGGCGCCGCGGTAGGGCACATGGGTGAGCTTGACGCCGGAGAGCTTCTCCAGCAGCTCGCCGGCGAGGTGCTGCGGGTTGCCGATGCCGCTCGAACCGTAGCTCAGCGTGCCCGGATGGGCGCGACCATAGGCCAGCAGCTCGGCCACCGAGCGCACCGGCAGCGCCGGGTTGACCACCAGCACATTGGGCACCTTGACCACCAGCGCGATCGGCGCCAGGTCCTTCTCGGGCACGTACTGCATGCGGCCCTTGTGGACGTGCGGGTTGATCGCCGTCTCGCCGGCGGTGGCCATCAGCAGCGTGTGGCCGTCGGCCGGGGCGCGCACCACCGCCATCGTGGCGATCATGCCGCTGCCGCCGGCCTTGTTGTCGATGTTGATGATCTGGCCCAGCGTCGGGCGCAGCTTCTCTGCGAGCAGGCGCGACATCACGTCGACGCCGCCCCCGGCGGAGAAGGGCACGACCAGGGTGATCGGCTTGCTGGGCCAGGCCTGCGCGCGGGCGGTGGCCGGCAGCGAGGCGGCCAGCAGCGAGGCGGTGGCGGCCAGGGCCGCGGCGGCGCGGGTGGCAAAGAGGCGGCGTTTCATGAGGTCTGTCTCCGGGACGGGCCGGTCGGATGCCGGCATGGCCCGGATGCTAGGCAGACCCGTCGCCGGAGAAAATTGGTCTTTCGCCACGGCTGCGTTCTCCATCGGCGAACGCGACGGCCCGCTGGAGATGGTCGATCAGCGTGCGGGTGACCGGCCCGAGCTCGCGCTCACCGCGCGAGACGATCAGCATCTGGCGGCAGGCCCAGTCCTCGCGCAGCGCCACCGCGACCAGCCGTCCGGCCGCGACTGGCGCGCTCAGCACCCGCTCGGGCAGCAGCGTCACGCCCAGCCCGGTCTCGACCAGGCGGCACATCGCGTCGAAGCTGCTGGCCTGGATGCGCTGCTGCAGCGCGAGGCCGGCCGCGCGCGCGCCCTGCTCCATCAGCTGCGCCAGCGAGCTCTCGGGCTGCGGCCCGACGAAGGGATGGGCCAGCGCCTCGGCGAAGCGCACCGAGCGCCGCCGCGCCAGCGCATGGCGCCGGGGCACGCCCAGCATCAGCCGATCGACGTGATAGGCCTGCGCGCTCAGGCCCTCGATGGGCGTGGTCGCGGCGACGAGGCCCAGATCGGCCGCGCCGCCCTGCACCGCGCGCACGATGTCGCGGCCGGTGCGCTCCTCGACCGAGACCTGTACGCCCGGATGCGCGACCAGGAAGTCGCGCAGTTCCTCCGGCAGGAACTGCGTCAGCGCCGAGGCCACCGCCTGCATGCGCACATGGCCCTTCAGGCCGCCGGCGTAGGCGCCGAGTTCCTCGTCCATGCGCGCGACCAGCTGCAGCATCTGGCGGGCGTGGTGCAGCAGCGACTGCCCCGCCGGCGTCAGGCGCACACCCCGGGGCTGGCGCACCAGCAGCGGCGTGCCGATCAGCGCCTCCAGCTCGGAGATGCGCTTGCTCACGGCCGAGACCGCCAGATGGCGGCGCTCGGCCGCACGGGTCAGGTTGCCGCACTCGGCGACGCAGACGAACAGATCGAGGCTGACGAGGTCGTGGCGCATGGGGCGCCACTGTACGCGCCCGTCAGGCCGCCGGCAGCAGCGCGGCGATCCCTGCGCGCGCGATCTGTGCGTCTTCAGTCGACTTGACGCCGCTCACGCCGACGGCGCCGACGCAGTGGCCGTCCACCAGCACCGGCACGCCGCCCTCGAGCAGGCCGTCCAGGCCCGGGACCGACAGGAAGGCGGTGCGGCCCTGGTTGATCATCTGCTCGACGCCGAGCGTCTCGCGGCGCATCAGCGCGGCGGTACGCGCCTTGGCCTGCGCGATCTGGGCCGAGGCCGGCGTGGCGCCGGGGCGGCGCACGAAGGCCATCAGGTGGCCGCCGTCGTCGCAGACGGCCAAGGAGACCGCCCAGTCGTTGCGGGCGGCTTCGGCCTCGGCGGCCAGCAGAAGGGTCATCGCGTCGTCGCGGGTCAGTGCAGGGCGCTGGATCACGGCAGTCCTTGTCAGGCAAAAGCAAAAGTGCATGCACTTTAGATCAAATTCGCTGAGTCCGGGTTGAGGATTCTTGGCGAGCAGTTTGAAGAAACCTGGGCAGCCGCGCCGCTTCAGTCCGGCTGCCAGCTGCGGGCCCCGAGGATGCGCTCGCCCAGAGGGGTCAGCACGGCCGTCTGGCCTTGTAGCTGCTCCTGGCGCCGCGGGTCACCAGGGAAAGCATGCCCGACAGGAGACTCCCGCTCGTGCCAGGAGCGCACGCGCTGTTCACGCAACTCGGTCTGGGATTCGTCGGCCGGCGTGAAGGCAATGTACTGCGCCAGGCGCACATCTCGCTCCGAGGTGTTGGGGCGGATGCCGTGTGCGAGCAGGCTATTGAAGATCAGCAAGTCGCCAGCCTGCAGCGGCACGAACTGTGTCGTCCAGGGCAGCGCCGCCATGTCAGGCCGCCACGGATGGCGATCAAGCGGCGCCTGGCGACGCCAGGTCTCGAAGTGCTCGAACAGGTCGGGCACGCACTGGAAGCCCCCCACGCGCTCGTTGGTGTCCGACAGCGCAAGCACGCCCTGCATGTTGACCGGCAGCGGATCGAGCGTGGTGTCAGCATCCCAGTGGATGAAGCCTGCGAAGGCCCGCTGACCGCGGTTGGGCGTGTTGAGGTTGGCTCGGTCGATCGTGACCCACAGGTCCTCGCGGTCCCAGAGGTCGACGAAGGCGTCGTACACGCGCGGGGTCTGACGGTTGTCCCACAGCGTCTGGTGATGGTAGGTCTCGACCATGCCTGAGCCGTTGAGCTCGGCCATCGCATGGCTGCGCCGCTCGGGGGCATCCCAGGTCTCGGGGCGATCGGGATCGAGTTCCTGAAAGCGCCACAGATGCTCGACCGTGCGGCGCACCTGCTCGGCCGAGATGGCCTGGCGCACGATGACGAAGCCGCGGGTCTGCCAATGATGGAAGTCGTCCTCGGAAAGCACCCTCAGGGGCAGGCGCTTGCGCAGCTCACGCAGCTGCGGCAGCTCGGCGTAGGCGACGGAAGGGTTGCCGGGGCGCTGGTCCCCGTAGCGGTAGCGGTCGTTCATGGTCGGTCGGTGGGAAGAGCCGGTGAGCCCTCAGTGTGGGCGCCACCGTCGCGCTGATCTGGCACGTTCCTGATCCGAACTGATGTGATCCTGACCGATCGGTCATCGCGAGACGTGAGTCTTTGGGGGATCGTCGACAATCGTGCGCCGATGAAACCGCTTTACGAGCATGTCCCCCGCGAGGGGGCACGGGCCTGCACCGTGCTGTGGCGCGAGCTGCAGGAAATTCCCTTTGTCTGGCACTACCACCCGGAATTCGAGCTGACGCTGACACTCAATGCACGGGGCCAGCGCTACATCGGCGCGGATCTGTCGTGCTTCGAGCCGGGCGATCTGGTGCTGATTGGCCCGGATCAGCCGCACACCTGGTCGGCCCAGGCTCGGCCCGAGCCTGACCAGCCGATGCAGGTAGCCGTCACCTGGTTCACCCAGGATTGGATCGACCGGCTCGTCGAGGCCATGCCCGAACTGGTGATGTTGCGCGAGCTGGCGCGCCGCGCAGCCGGCGCGCTGCAGTTCTCCGCCGAGGTGGCCGCCGCGGTCGCGCCTGAGCTGCTCGCGCTGCAGCAGTGCCCGCCGGCGGATCGGGTACCGCTGCTGATCGGCGTGCTGCTGCGGCTGGCCCGTGACGAGGCTGCTCGCGCACGCATACGCACGCTGCTGCGCCCTGACAGCGACGTCTCGCGTCAGCGGCTGATGCGGGTACTCGACCTGCTGCACGCGCAGTGGCAAGCGCCCCCCTCGATGAGCGAGCTGGCCAAACAGGCCGCCCTGTCCGTGGGTGCGTTGCACCGCTTCTTTCGACGCCATGTCGGATGCACTGTCGGCCAGTACACCACCCAGCTGCGCATGAGCCAGGCCTGTCGCCAGCTGATCGAGACCGACCGGCCGATCCGTCTGATTGCCGCCGAGGTGGGCTATGCCAGTCTGGCGCAGTTCAACCTGAAGTTTCGGACGCTGCATGGCTGCACGCCGCGTGAACTGCGCCAGCGCTGGCGGGTCCGGGGCGCCGAGTCAGAAGACGACTGATCCTCAGGCCGGCTGCTGCAGCGCCTGCACCAGCCAGTCGGCGAAGGCCGCGCATTCCCAGCGCTGCAGCGCGCCCGGCGTCCAGCACAGGTGGTAGCCGTGCGCCGAGGGCACCGCCTGCGGCGACAGCCGCACCAGCCGGCCCGACTCCAGCCAGGACGCGCCGATGCGCAGGCGCAGCAGCACCACGCCGAAGCCGCTGGCCGCCGCGTCGTAGGCCAGGCCGATGTCGTTGAACTGCGAGCCTTCCTGCGGCTCGGCCAGATCGACGCCGCAGTGCCGGAACCAGGGCGACCACGGCTCCAGCGGCGTGCGTATCAGCCGGGTGGGCGCCATCTCCTCGCGGGTGGCGAAGCCCTGGAAGGGGCCGAATTCGCCAAGAAACGCCGGGCTGCAGGCCGGGGCCAGGTCATCGGCCTGCAGCAGACGGTGCTCGCAGTCGCTGTAGCGGCCGGGGCCATAGCGCACCTCCAGGTCGGTCGGCTCGGCCTTGACGTCGAGCAGCGGGATCGAGACCTGCAGGATCAGGTCGATGTCGGGGCAGGCGTTGCGAAACAGCTCCAGCCGCGGCATCAGCAGCTGGCGGCAGAAGGTGGGCGGCGCGGCCACCCGCACCCGCAGCCGCGGGCGCGGTGTGTCGCGCGGCATCATCTGCTGCAGCGAGGCCAGCCCGGCGCGCACATGACCCAGGTAGGCCGCGCCGTCGGCCGTCAGCGTGAAGTCGCCCCGGGCGAAGAGCTTCATGCCGAGATGGTCCTCGAGCTGGCGGATGCGGTGGCTCACCGCGCTGACGGTCACGCACAGCGTCTCGGCCACGCGGCTGGCACTGCGCAGCCGCGCCAGCGCCTCGAAGGTGACCAGGCACTGGATCGGCGGGATGCGGGGGGGAGTCATCGGGCGGCTTCCGGGCAGGAGGGGCGGGCGAGGATCGATTGCACCTGGGCGCGCAGCCAGACATGAGCCGCATCGCGGTGCGCGTAGCGGTGCCAGAACTGGCACACCGGGATGACGGGCGAGCTCACCGGCGCCTCGACGATCTGCACCGCTGCATAGCGCTGGCACAGCTCGGCCAGATCGCGCGGCACGGTGGCCACCAGATCGCTGCTGTCGACGATCGGCATCAGGCTCATGAAGTGCGACAGCTCCAGCACCACCTGGCGCTGCACGCCAAGCTGCTGCAGGTGCTGCTCGAAGACATGCTCGCGGCCGTCCGGGTGCACGACCACATGCTGGCAGGCGAGGAAGTCGTCGAGTGTCAGGCGGCCGTCGCGCACCGCGGGATGGCCCTGTCGCAGCAGGCAGATGTGGCGGTTCTCGAACAGCTGCTGGCGAAAGAAGCCGGCGCCGTCCAGATCGGGAAAGTAGCCCAGGGCCAGATCGGCCGTGCCGCCCGAGAGCGCCTCGGCGGCGGCCAGGCGCGGGCGCGACACCACGTTCAGTCGCACCCGCGGGGCCTGGCGCGACAGGTGCGCCATCAGCGGCGGCACGAAGATCATCTCGCCGATGTCGGGCGTGATCAGGGTGAAGACCCGCTCGCTGGTGGCCGCGTCGAAGCCGTCCGAGGGCAGGATCTCCGCGCGGATGGTGGCGGTCACCCGCCGCACCGGCCCGGCCAGGGCCTGCGCGCGCGCCGTGGGCTGCATGCGCGTGCCCACCTTCACGAACAGCGGATCGCCCAGCAGTGTGCGCAGCCGCGACAGCGCCGCGCTCATCGCCGGCTGGCTCAGACCGATCGCCTCGCCGGCGCGGGTCACATGGCAGTGGTCCAGCATCGCCTCGAAGGCCAGCAGCAGGTTCAGGTCGACATCGCGCATTTCCATCGGGTGTCTCCGTCAGGCAGTCTCATCCACAGCATGGATTATCACTATCGATCACATGCTATGGATGGATGGCTCGGGTCTTCCTAGACTTGATTCCAGACAAGACCAAGAGACCGAGGAGACATCCCGATGAAGACCCCGCTGACGCTGGCGCAGGCCAGCCTGATTCTGCAGGCCGCGCTGACGGCCGCCCGCCAGGGCGCTCATCCGCCGATGGCGGTGGTGGTACTCGACGAGGCCGGCCACCTGAAGGCCGCGGCGCGCGAGGATGGCGCCAGCATGCTGCGTACCGACATCGCCACCGGCAAGGCCTGGGCGGTGGTGGGCCTGGGCGCCAGCAGCCGGGTGCTGGCCGAGCGCGCCCGCGGCAACCCTCACTTCTTCCAGGCGCTGTCAGCGACCTCGCAGGGCCGCTTCATCGCCCAGACGGGCGCGGTGCCGATCCGCGCCGCCGATGGCCGCCTGCTCGGCGCGGTCGGCGCCTCCGGGGCGCCTGGCGACGACGACGAGGCGATCTGCCTGGCCGGCGTGCAGGCTGCCGGCCTGCGCGCTGACTGAGCGCCGCGCCGCCCCCTTCCACCTTCTCACTGACAGGAGCCCCGTGATGGCTTCCCCCTGGATCCGTGCGCTGCGCAGCGTCGCGCTAGACGTGCCCGACCTCGCCCGTGCCGAGGCGTTCTATACCGAGGTCTGGCGCTTGACCGTGTCTGCGCGCACCGAGGACGCGCTCTACCTGCGCGGCAGCGGCCCCGACCACCACCTGCTGTCGCTCCACGCCGGCCCGTGCCTGGCGGTGCGGCACGCCAGCCTGCGCGCCCGCTCGGTCGAAGCGCTGGAAGCCGTGGCCGCCGCGACGCTGGCCGCAGGCGGCCGGGTGCTGCATGCGCCCCGCGCCTCGAAGGACCCGGCCGGAGGCCTGGCGCTGCGCATCGCCGACCCGCATGGCCGTGTCTTCCACATCGTCCACGGCGACCGGCTGCACCCGAGCGAGGCCGGGCAGCCGGTGCCGGCCGACCAGCCGGTGCGCCTGGCTCATGCCGTCTTCAACAGCCACGACGTGGCTGCCACGCAGCGCTTCATGGAACAGGCGCTGGGCTTCGGGCTGTCGGACCGCACCCGGATCATGGCCTTCATGAACTGCGACCGCGATCACCACACGCTGGCGATCGGCGACACCGACAACGACGCGCTCAACCATATCGCCTTCCTGATGCCGGCGCTCGACGACGTCATGCGCGGAGGCGGGCGCATGAGCGATGCGGGATTTCCCATCGTCTGGGGCCCCGGGCGCCACGGTCCCGGCGACAACGTCTTCAACTATTTCGTCGGGCCCTTCGGCGAGGTCATCGAGTACACGGCCGAGGTCGAGCAGATCGACGAGACCTACCGCGCCGGCGCCCCTGCCGACTGGACCTGGCCGCCGGGGCGCACCGACCAGTGGGGCATCGGGCCGGCGCGGCCCGAGCTGAAGGTCGCGCAGCGCAACGTGCTGTTCGTGCCGGTCTGAGTCTGATCCGCAGGGCCCGCCGCGTCCAACGGTTCCACCGATTCCTTTCCTTCTTCGCAGAGCGACATCCACCATGAAATTCACCACCTTCCTGCTGGACGGCCAGCCGCGCCTGGGCCTGCTCGACGGCAATCAGGTCATCGACCTGAACGCGGCGCAGCCGCAGGTGCCCGCCGACCTGCGCGCCGCACTGGCGCAGGGCATCGATCTGGCCGCGGCCGCACGGGCGGCGCTCGGCAGCGCCGCGCCACGCCGGGCGCTGGCCGAGCTGACGCTGGCGCCGCTGCTGCCCGAGCCGGGCAAGACCGTCTGCCTGGGCCTGAACTATTTCGACCACGCCAAGGAGGGCGGGCGCGAGAAGCCCGAGTACCCATGGCTGTTCCTGCGCGGCAAGAGCTCGCTGATCGGGCACGGCGCGCCGGGCGTGCGTCCGAAGGTGTCCGAGCGCTTCGACTACGAGGCCGAGCTGGCGGTGGTGATCGGCTCGCGCGTGCCCCGCCATGTGTCGCAGGACGCGGCGCTCTCGCATGTCTTCGGCTACAGCGTCTTCAACGACATGTCGGTGCGTGATTACCAGAAGCGCACGCCGCAGTGGTCGATCGGCAAGAACTTCGACGCCACCGGCGCCTTCGGGCCGGTGCTGGTGAGCGCCGATGCGCTGCCCGCGGGCGCCGCCGGCCTGCGTATCCAGAGCCGTCTGAACGGCCAGGTGATGCAGGACGCCAACACCGCCGACATGATCTGGAGCGTGGCCGAGACGATCGCGCTGCTGTCGGAGTGCATGACGCTGGAGCCCGGCGACGTGCTGGTGATGGGCACGCCCGCCGGCGTCGGCCAGGCGCGCACGCCGCCGGTGTGGATGAAGCCGGGCGACACCATCGAGATCGAGATCGAGGGCATCGGCACCCTGGTCAACCCGATCCGCGCGGAGGCCTGACGATGAGTGACTTCCTTGTCCCGCAGGCGCCCTACGACGTGGCCATCGTCGGCTTCGGCCCGGTCGGCGCGGTGGCGGCCGCGCTGCTCGGCCAGGCAGGCCTGCGCGTGTGGGTCGGCGACCGCCTGCCCGGCGTGCACGAGATCCCGCGCGCGATCGCGCTCGACCACGAGATCATGCGGGTGTTCCAGCAGATCGGCGTGGCCGAGGCGGTCGCCCCCTTCTGCGAGCCCTTCACGCCGTCGGAATACTTCGGCGTGGACGGCCAGCTGATCCGGCGCATGACCATGGTCGAGCCGCCCCATCCGCAGGGTTACGTGCCCTCGCTGGTCTTCACCCAGCCACCGGTGGAGCGGGAGCTGCGCGCGCGGGTCGCGGCCCTGCCGACGGTGACGGTGGCGCTGTCGACCGAAGTCGAATCGGTGCGCCAGGACGAGGCGGGCGTGACGCTGGAGCTCACCACCGCCGAGGGCGGCTCGGGCCGGGTGCGCGCGCGCTGGCTGCTGGCCTGCGACGGCGGCTCCAGCCGGCTGCGCGGCCAGCTCGGCATCGCGCTGGAGGACCTCGATTTCGACGAGCCCTGGCTGGTGGTGGATGTGTGCGTCAACCCTCAGGGCCTGGCGAAGCTGCCCGCCACCAGCGTGCAGTACTGCGAGCCCGAGCGGCCCTGCACGTATGTCATCGGCCCCGGCAACCATCGCCGCTGGGAGATCTCATTGAAGGCGGGCGAGGACCCACGCGAGGCCGCGACCCCCGAGGGCACCTGGGCGCTGCTGTCGCGCTGGATCACGCCGCACGACGGCGAGCTCTGGCGCCAGTCGAGCTACCGCTTTCACGCGCTGGTGGCCGAGCGCTGGCGGGTCGGCCGCGCCTTCGTCGCGGGCGACGCGGCCCACATGCAGCCGCCTTTCCTGGGCCAGGGCATGTGCCAGGGCGTGCGCGACGCGGCCAATCTCTGCTGGAAGCTGGTCGCGGTGCAGCGCGGCGAGGTCACGGGCGAGGCGGCCGAGCGCCTGCTCGACAGCTACGGTCAGGAGCGCGCGACCCATGTGCGCGAGCTCACCCGCCGCATCAAGGCCATCGGCGCGGTGATCTGCGAGCGCGATGTCGACCGCGCCCGCCAGCGCGATGCCCAGCTGCTGGCCGAATGCGGCGGCGTGGTGCGCGACACCCCGCGCCAGGACGTGCTGCCGCCGCTGTCGGCCGGGCTGATCACCGCGACGCCGGGCGCCGGGGCGCTGTTCCCGCAGCCGCGACTGCACGACGCACACGGGCCTCAGGGCGTGCTGATGGACACCCGCCACGGCTGCGGCTGGCGCCTGGTGAGCGACGGCTCGCTGCCCGTGCCGGCCTTGCCGGCGGGCTTCACGCTCGTCGACCTGCGCCGCGAGCTCGAGCACGACGGGGTGGCGGCGGCCTGGATGGCGCGCCACCAGGCCCACGCGGTGGTGCTCCGGCCCGATCACCACGTCTTCGGCACCGCCGCGGACACGGCCGGCGTACTGGCCCTGCTGCAGGACGCACGCGTGCCGCAGCCGGGCTGAATTCCGACCAGCCGGCGTGCGGCGATCCCGGCAGACAGAAACGACAACCCAGGAGACAAGACAAGACATGACATCCCCCGCCCTCATCTTCACCCAGGTGCGCATCTTCGACGGCAGCGGCAGCGCGCCCTTTGCCGGCGAGGTCCGCATCGAAGGCCAGCGCATCACCGCGGTGGCCCGCGACGGCGCGCAGGTGCCGCGTGACCGCGCCCGCGTCATCGATGGCCGCGGCGGCGTGCTGATGCCCGGACTCACCGAGGCCCACGCGCACCTGACCTGGCCGAGCTCGGTCGAGAAGTTCGTGCCTGGCATGTGGCTGCCGCCCGAGCAGCTCGCGCTCACCGCGGCGCGCAATGCCCGCATTCTGCTCGACCACGGCTTCACCAGCGCCTACTCGGCCGGCGCGCTGAGCAAGCAGCTGGAGGTGTTCCTGAAGGAGCAGATCGATTCGGGCGGCCTGCCGGGACCGCGCCTGATCGCCTCCTCGGTCGAGCGCGAGCCGCCCAACGACGGTGTGCTCGATCCGGGGCAGGTCGATGCGCACGGTCGCGGCCCGGCCAGCGTGGCGGCCTTCGTGGCCGACTGCAAGACGATCGGCGCCAAGGCGGTCAAGTTCCTCATCTCGGGCGAAAGCGCCCTGAAGCCGGGCGCCAGCCACGAGCTGCTCTACACCGAGGAGGAGCTGATGGCCGCCGGCCAGGCCGCACGCGAGCACGACGTCTGGCTGACCGGCCATGCCCACGCGGCCGAGGCGGTGCGCCTGGGCGTGAAGGCGGGCTTCCGGGTGCTCTACCACTGCACCTACGCCGACGAGGCGGCGCTGGACCTGCTGGAGTCGGCCAAGGATCGCCTCTTCGTCGCGCCCAGCATCGGCATCGTGCAGGCCACACTGGACGCCACGCCCCCGCCGCACATCGACATGACGCACATGAAGGCGGACGCCGCGCTGGTCCTGGCGGCGCAGAAGCGCCTGGTGCCGGCGCTGCGCCGGCGCGGCGTGCGGCTGCTGCCCGGCGGCGACTACGGCTTCCCCTTCAACCCCAACGGCCGCAATGCCCGCGACCTGGCGCTGTGGGTCGAGCATTTCGGCTACACGCCCGCCGAGGCCCTGCACGCCGCCACCGCGCTGGGCGGCGAGCTCATGGGCCAGGGCGAGGAACTCGGCCAGGTGCGCGAGGGCTTCCTGGCCGACCTGCTGCTGGTCGATGGCGACCCGACGGTCGATGTGTCGATCCTGCAGGACCGCCACCGCCTGCGCGCGATCATGAAGGACGGACGCTTCCACAAGGCGCCCGCCACGCTCGACGCCTCGTGGTCCTGAGTCCTGACGCGAAGGAGCCAACCATGAGCATCTTCAGGGACCGGGTCGGCGTGGCGACCCTGGTGGTGGCGCACTGCGCCGGCATGATCGACCTGATCGCCTTGCCGATCTGGGTGGGCACCCTGGTGCGCCACCGGGGCTTCGACGCGCAGCAGGCCGGGCTGCTGGTGTCGCTGTTCCTGGGCGGGGCGGTCGTGGCCAGCGTGCTGCTGGCCCGGCGTGCGCCACGCGGGCCCGCCGGGCGGCGGGCGGCGATGGGCTATGCGCTGGCCGCACTCGTCTTCGGCCTGATGGCCGCACCCGCCAGCGCCGCTGCGCTGGGCGTCGGGCACCTGCTGGCCGGGCTGAGCGTGGGCGTGTCGCTGAGCACCACGCATGCCACGATCGGTCGCAGCCCGCGGCCGCATCGGGTCTTTGCGCTGGCGGGCATGGGGCTGGGGGTCTTTGCGGTGCTGTTTCTGGCGAGTGCACCGACGCTGGTCGAGCGCCATGGCAGCCCGGTGCTGTTCGGTCTGTTCGCGCTGGTGATGGTGCTGGCCGCACTGGCCTGCGCCGGTGCCTTTCCGCAGGACGAACAGGCCGATCTGCCGCAGGAGACGGCCCGAGCCGAAGCGCCGGGGCCGTGGATCGGCAGCTGCGTGGCCGGCATCAGCGCGATGGCCCTGGTGCAGGCCATGAGCTTCAGTTTCCTGGAGCGTGTCGGCATGCACCGTGGCTTCGGGGTCGATGCCCTGGCCGGCGTGCTGGTGACGCTGGGCCTGGTGAACCTGGTGCCCGCGCCGCTGGCGGCCTGGCTGGAGCGGCGTCTGGCGCCGGCCTGGGTGCTGCGGCTCGGGCCACTGGTGCAGGCGCTGCTGGCCCTGACGCTGATGTGGAGCGCGCACTTCCTGCCCTGGGCGGCGGCGGCCTCGGTGCTGGCGGCGGTGATGATCTTCACCCACACCTTCGCCTTCGGCCTGCTGGCACGGCTCGATCCCTCGGGACGGGCGACCGCCGCCACCCCGGCGATGCTGATGACCGGCTCCGCGCTGGGCCCGGTGCTGGGGGGCTCGCTGGTGAACTTCCTCGGTTTCGAGGCCCTTGGACTGGCGGCGCTGGGCATCGGCCTGGTCGCGGCCCTGTGCATGGACCGCGCGGCCCGCTCGCCGCAGGCCCTGCAGACCGGAGTGATCGCATGACCCGCTCTTTGATCCATCCGCCCGGTGCCGTGCCCGAGGCCATCGCGGCGCGGCTGCGCGAACTGGGCCCCGGCTTCAACCTGCCCGAGGTGCAGGCGCTGTATGCGCCGCTGCTGCGCGATCAGCCCCGCGAGGGCGTCGTGCGGCACGAGGGCCTGCGCTACGGCGGGCACGAGCGCCATCAGCTCGATGTCTTCGTGCCGGCCGGGGACGGGGCTGGGGCGCGGTGCCCGGTGCTGGTGTGGTTCCACGGCGGCGGCTTCATCCGCGGCAGCCGCCAGGCCCGCGCCAACGTCGGCTGGTGGGGCGCGCGCCAGGGCTTCGTCACCGTGCTGCCCGACTACCGGCTGGCGCCCGAGAGCCGCTGGCCCAGCGGACCGCAGGATGTGGCGGCGGTCTGGGCCTGGCTGCAGGCGCAGGCTGAGGCCCTGGGCGGCGACCCTGAGGCCATCGTGCTGGCGGGCGAGTCGGCCGGTGCCGCCCATGTGGCTGCGGCCACGCTGGGGCGGCGCTTCCAGCCCGAGGGCTGGCGCCCCGCCGGGGCGGCGCTGTTCTCGGGCCCCTACAACGCGCGGCTGGAGGGGCTGGCCCGCCCGCAGTTCGGCATCGCCACGCCCGACCCGCGCAACGAGGCCTACTTCGGCAGCGATCCGGCCGACTGGGACGCCGCCAGCCTGGTCGACCACATCGATGCCGCGCCGCTGCCGCTGTGGATCAGCGTCGCCGAGCGCGATCTGCTGCAGATGCAAGTGCAGGCCGGCGAGCTGTTCGCCCGGCTGGTCTCGCGCCACGGCTTCGCGCCAGAGCTGCGCCTGCTGCGCGAGCACAACCATTTCTCGGCCGGCCACAGCTTCAACACCGCCGACGAGACGGTGAGCGCGCCGCTGGCCGATTTCGTGCGGCGATGCGCCGCGGCCGCCGGGCGCTGAATCCCGGCCCCGCTGGCGTCCCGGGCCCGGACGCCGCTGTCCACAAGATTCCCCAGAGAGAACGAGGAGACATTCCCATGAACCGAGGTCACGACCTGCGGGCGCTTGCGCTCGCCCTGACGATGCTGCCGCTGCTGCCTGCATACGCTGCTGACTGGAGCGATACCAGCGTACAGCTGCGCCAGGGTCGGCGCTTCACCGAGCCTGGCAACCCCGAGCCGATCGCCAAGACGGTGCTTAACCTGACCCATGTCAGCGGCGACCGACTGGGTGCCAACCTGCTACTGGCCGACGTGCTCAAGTCGGATGCAAACGACCCTGCCACTGGCGGAGGGGGCGGCGCGCAGGAAGCCTATGCCATCGTCCAGCGCACGCTGTCGTTGCCGGCGATCAGTGGCCAGGCTATCAGCGCCGGTCCGTTCAAGGATCTGTCGCTGGTGTCACGGTTGGACCTCAACACCAAGAACGTGCCCTTCGCGCCGCAGGTGCGCAAGCTGCGTCTAGGCCTGGAAGCAGCGCTGCCGATCAGCGCCGGTTTTTGGAACGTCGGTGTGCACCTCTACGACGAGCGCAACAACAACGGCATCGTCGGGCGTCGCGTGCATTTTGACCGTACCTGGTCGGCGTCGAGCACTTGGGCGATTCCAGTCGGTTCCGGCATCACCTTCGGCGGTCTGCTGGACCTGACGGGGGCGAAGGGACGGGACGGCTTCGGTGCCGCGACCCGCCCTGAGCTGCTGGCGCGGGCCACGCTGATGTTCGACATCGGCAGCCGCGCGCTGCAGGCCGGATTCGGCTACGAGGGATGGCGCAACAAGTACGGCAACGACTCATCGCAGGTCGTTGGTAGCAGCCAGGATGCCGTGATGTTGCTCGCGCAATACCATTTTTAAGAGCATGTCTACGATTTTTTGAGTATCTGCACCAGTACCAAAAAATCGGTGGAAGGGCTGCAGGCGCGTGCCGAGCCAGTGCTCGCAGTTCTTTCACAGGCGCCGGTTCTCATCCCCCCAGGCGAAGCTGCGCTCGACGATCCAGCGCAAGCTCACCATGTCAGACAGCACATCAGGATCCAGAGGAGACAACATGAATTTCGAACGGACTCCCAACCGCAGCGCGATAGCTGCGACATGCCTCGCGCTGAGCGCTTTGACTGTCGCAAGCTGCGGAGGCTCAGCCGATGAGCCTTCTGCTACAGGCATGATCCAGCCCACCCTAGGCGTGCGAACCAAGGCCATCATCACCGTTGGAGGCTACCAGTTCCGCGATGCCAACGGCAGTGGTACCTTGGAGCCCTACGAAGACTGGCGGCTGAGTGTGGACCAACGTGCACAGGATCTTGTCGCTCGCATGACGGTCGACGAAAAGGCCGGCATGCTGTTGATCGACACACTCAACGCACCCGTAGCGCCCAACACGATCTCCAGCACCAACGCTGAACGCTTCATTAACACCGAGAAGATGACACGCTTCATCTTCCGCAACGCGGTTCAGTTGGACTCCACCACGTTGGTCAGTCCGCAGGCCGCTGCAGAATTCACAAATGCCGTCCAGGCACTGGCAGAGGCCACCACTCTCGGCATTCCGGTCATTTTCAAGTCCAACGCCCGCAACCACTACGACCGCACGGCTCGACAAGGTATCAACGAGCCAGCGGGATCATTCTCGCAGTGGCCCAAGGAGCCGGGGCTTGCCGCCATACGCGACATGGATCTCATCCGCGATTTTGGTGAGACCATCGGCTCGGAGTGGGCCGCCATCGGACTGCGTGGCGCCTATGCTTACATGGCCGACACCGCGACGGAGCCGCGTTGGTTTCGCGTGCACGAAGTTTTCAGCGAGGATGCTGACCTGAACGCCAGCATCATGACGAACCTGGTCAGTGGCATGCAAGGCGGACCGGTGACGCCAGCGACCAAGGTGGCGATGACGATCAAGCACTTCCCTGGTGGCGCGACTGCTGCGGGTGGCCTCGACGCGCACTACACCTTCGGCAAGTACGCCAGTTACTCAGGAGGCCGCTTCGGTGATCACCTCAAGCCATTCAAGGCGGCTATCGATGCGGGCGTGTCGGCGATCATGCCTTACTACAGCGTGCCACAGGCACTCTCGTACGGAGGCATCACTTTTGAGGAAGTGGGCTTCGCCTTCAACCGCCAGGCGGTAACAGATTTGATGAAGACTCAACTGGGCTTCAAGGGCTACGTCAACTCCGATACCGGCATCGTCACGCAGCGCGCTTGGGGACTTGAGAACAAAACCACGCAAGAGCGCATCGCTGCTGCGATCAACGCGGGCACCGATGTGCTGTCTGGTTTCAGCAGCAAGCAGACCGTGATCGATGTGCTGAACGCAGGCCTCGTGACCACGGCACGGCTCGACGAGGCAGTGACATCGCTGCTGAAGGAGCAGTTCTCGCTCGGCCTCTTCGAGAATCCGTACGTGGACGCGGCGGCAGCCAACAGCATTGTTGGCAAACCGGCGTTCCTGGCCAAGGCACTGGATGCCCAGCGCCGCTCGCTGACACTGCTGAAGAACGACGCTGCTTTGCCCATGCGCACGCCCACGGCGACCAACCCAGTGCGGCTCTACACGATCAACCTCAACAGCGACGTCGTCGGAAGCACGACCTACGGTGGCTACCAGGTGACCACGGGCGACCGCACCACCGCCAACAGCAACAGCCGCACGGCTGTGCCGGCAGGCACGGACTACGCACTGATCCGTGTGGAAGTCTCAAACACCTCGAGCGCCTACAAGAGCAGCGACCCTCTTACCGGAGCCAATCCGAACTATCTCAATCCACGCACGGGCCAAACCTGGGGTGCTCAAGACACCGCCGGCATCGACAACGGACTCAGCTTCGGCGGAGCGTACCCGTGGGAAGTTGATTTCCTTGACTTTTCGAGGATGGCTACTGCGCAGTCGTGGAGGATTTCGCCCTCTCTGCCTGACATCCAGGCCACGCTTTCAGAGGCCCAGGCCGTTGGCGCCAAGGTTATTCTCAGCATCTACTTTCGCCAGCCGTATGTGCTTGATAGTGCCAGCGGGCTGCGCCAAGCAGATGCGATCATTGCCAACTACGGTGTGAGCGACACGGCGTTGATGGATGTCTTGACCGGCAAGGCGAAGCCGCAGGGCAAGTTGCCCTGGGCGCTGGCCAACAAGGCTTCAGCCGTGGCGGCGCAAGACCCTGATGCCCCCGGCTATGCGGCAGCAGACACGCTCTACCCGTTCGGGCATGGGTTAACATATTGATACACTGAACAGAGACGCGCGTGGGCTCTGCCTTGGCGAACACAGCCCACGCTGCTCCTGATGAGCCATGCCCTCAGCCAGCGACTGACCCGGGCGCTGCCCTCAGCATCAGATCCACCAGATGCTCCGCCGCAGGCGTCAGCGGCAGGTCGGTGCGACGCACCAGCACGATGTCGGGCGCGGGCAGGTCCTCGGCGACCTCGATGACCTGCAGCGCCTCGCCGACCGGCGAGTAGTCGCGCCACTGCCGCGGCAGCATCGCCAGCAGGTCGCTGCCGGCCAGCGCGACCATCAGCGACAGCGCGCTGCCAGCCTGCAGCTGGATGCGTGGCGCCGGCAGGCCGTGACGGGCGAACAGCGCCGCCAGATCATCCTCGGCACGGTAGTCGATCGAGGGCGTGGCCCAGTCCAGCGCCGCCAGCTCGGCCAGCGAGCGCGCGTGACGATGCGGATGACCGCGCCGCGCCACCACCGCACGCTGGTTCTGGAACAGCGTGCGCACCGTCAGCCCCGGACCGGGCGGCTTCTGGGGCGAGGCCCCCAGGTAGAAGTCGATCCGGCCCTCCCGCAGCGCCCCCTCGAGCGCCGGGAACAGACCTTCGATCAGCTGCAGCCGCACGCCCGGATGGCGGCGCCGGAAGGCCGGCAGCGCCGCGGGCAGCATGCCCACATGCGGCATGATCGACAGCGCCGCCACCACCGTGCCGCCGCCATCGCCATGCGCCTGGCGCAGCTCGTCGCGGGCGCGCTCCAGGTCGCGCACGATCTGGTGCACCCGGCGGTGGAAGGCCTGTCCGGCCAGAGTCAGCGTCATGCCGCGCGGCCCGCGCTCGAACAGCGGCGCGCCCAGCTCCTGCTCCAGCGCCCGCACGCTGCGGGTCAGCAGCGGCTGGGCCATGCCGAGATGGCGGGCGGCCGCCCTCAGGCTGCCGTGGTCGACGATCGCGATCAGGTCGCGCAGCTGGGCCAGCTTCATCCGGTGTCTCGTCCGTCTTGTCTGCAGTGATGCCTGGAATGTATCGCTCGGATTTTTCTGCGATCTTCCCGGTTATCCCTGAGCGACCGAACATGCCTGTCAGGCACCCGCCGAGGTGCCACCCCCATGACCCGGCCGACGGACCGGGCGACTCAGGAGACAGACATGGTGCAAAGACGCAGGATGCTGCTGCAGGCCGCGGCGCTGGGCGCGGCGATCTGCAGCCCGGCCGCCCGGGCGCAGGCCGACTATCCCAACCGGCCGGTGCGGCTGATCGTGCCGGCCGGGCCCGGCTCGGCGCCGGACGTGGTGGCGCGGCTGGTGGCCGAGCGGCTCGGCGCGCTGTGGGGCCGGGTGCTGATCGTCGACAACCGGCCCGGCGCCGGCGGCATTCCGGGCATGTCGGCGCTGGCGCGCAGCACGCCCGACGGCTACACGCTCGGCTTCGTGCCGGCGGCGATGGCCGTCATCACGCCGCTGCTGTTTCGCCAGCCGCAGTTCAGCCTCGACAGCGACCTGGTACCGGTGGCCACGCTGGCCACCAGCCCGTTGCTGCTGGTCACGCCCGCCGCTGGCGGCGCACGCACGCTGAGCGAATTCGCCAAGGCCAGCCAGGCCAAGGGCGGACGGGCCAACTTCGCTGCGCCGCAGACCGGCTCGCTGCCGCATCTGGCCGGCGAGATGGTCAACAGGCTGGGCCGCATGAACCTGTTCACCGTGCCCTATCCGGCGCCGCCGGCCGCGGTCAGCGCGGTCCTGTCGGGCGACGCGGAGCTGACCGCCGACGGCGTGCCGGGCCTGCTGCCGCACATCCGCTCAGGCCGGCTGCGCGCGCTGGCGGTGACCTCGGCGCAGCGCCTGCCGGGCTTCGAGGACATCCCGACCGTCGCCGAGACCTATCCCGGCTTCGAGGCGATCGGCTGGTTCTCGCTGTTCGCGCCGACCGGCACGCCCGACGAGATCGTCCAGAAAGTCAACCGAGACGCCGCCCGGGTGATGCAGACGCCCGACCTGATCGCGCGCCTGGCCGAGATGGGCATCTATCCGCGCACCGGCAGCACCGCCGAGACCGGCGAGTTCGTCACCGCCCAACGCCAGGTGATGAAGCGCTTCGTCGCCGAGCTGGGCCTGAAGCCGCAGTAACGCCGGCCTCTTCGGCCTGGCGCCCTTTTCCCTGTCCGCGATTCCAAGACTTATCCGAGGAGACCCCTGATGAACCGAACCGGATCCGACACCCCGACCCCGGCCCGCCGCAAGGCGCTTGTCACCGGAGGCGCCACCGGCATCGGCCGCGCTGCGGTGCTGGAGCTGGCCCGCCACGGCTTCGACGTGGCGCTGGTCTACGGCAGCAGCGCCACCGCCGCCGAGGCCACCGCCGCCGAGGCGCGTGCGCTGGGCGCGCAGGTGCTCACCCTTCAATGCGACGTCGCCGACGACGAGGCGGTGCGCCGCACGCTGGCCGCCGTCGGCGAGGTCTTCGGCCATCTCGATGCGCTGGTCAACAACGCCGGCACCACCGCGAACTGGACGATGCGCGACCTCGAGAGCCTGGACATGGCCGAGTGGGATCGCACCTTCGCCGTCAACGTCAAGGGCACCTTCCAGGTGGCGCGCGCCGCGGTGCCGTGGCTGAAGAAAAGCCGGCAGGCGGGGGGCTCGCCGGCCATCGTCAACACCGCCAGCATCGTCGGCCTGCGGCCCGGCCCCCAGCCGCTGCCCTATGCCGCCAGCAAGGCCGCGGTGGTCAACCTCACCAAGACCCTGGCCTGGAACCTGGGGCCGCACATCCGCGTCAACGCGGTGGCCCCGGGCTGGATGGAGGGCGAGTGGATGGAGCGCATGCTGGGCGACCGGTACGACGAGCTGATGGGCAACCGTGCCCGGGCCACGCCGCTGAAGCGCTGCGTGACGGCCGAGGACGTGGCCGAGGTGATGCTGAACCTGATCACCGCCAACCGCTTCGTCACCGGCGAGGTGGTGGTCATCGACGGCGGCTTCACCGCCAGCACCTGAGGCGCGCGCCATGCTCGAAGGCTTCGTTCCCTTTCCCCCCGAGTTCGCCGAGCGTTACCGCGCGAAGGGCTACTGGCGCGACCAGAGCCTGGCGCAGGAGTTCGCCGACATGTTCCGGCGCTTCTCGACGCGCACCGCGCTGATCGACGGCGAGCGCCGCTGGACCTATGCCGAGCTCGACGCCGCCAGCGACAACCTGGCGCTGAACCTGCTCGACCTGGGCCTGCGTCCGCTCGACCGGGTGGTGCCGACGCTGCCCAATGTGGCGGAGTTCGTGATCCTGTACTTCGCGCTGCAGAAGATCGGCTGCATTCCGATCGCCGCGCTGGTGACGCACCGCTTCGCGGAGATCAACCAGTTCACCCGGCTGGCGCAGGCGCGCTGCGCGGTCTATCCGGCCTCGGTGCGCGAGGGCGGCGCGGAGTTCCGCTTCGCGCCGGTCATCGAGCGGGTGCAGGCCGAGAACGCCTGCCTGCAGATCCGCCTGGTGCTGGGCGAGGCCGGCCCGGGCGAGCATGCGCTGGCCGAGCTGATCGCCCGGCCCGCGACCCGGCCGCGCAGCACGCTGGCCGAGATCCGCATCGATCCGGCCGATCCCTGCATCTTCCAGCTCTCGGGCGGCACCACCGGCATCCCGAAGCTGATCCCGCGCACCGGCAACGACTACGCCTACAACTCGAAGGTGGCCGCCGAGGTGGCCGGCGTCACCCAGGACTCGGTGCTGCTGCTGGTGCTGCCCATCGCGCACAACCTGCCGCTGGCCTGTCCGGGCATCCAGGGCTTTCTGTTCAACGGCGCCACCGTGGTGCTGCACGCCAGCACCCGGCCCGAGCCGATGTTCCAGCTCATCGCGCGCCACGGCGTGACGCACCTCAAGGTGGTGCCGGCCCTCTTGATCCGCCTGATCAACGACCCCGCCATCGGCGACCACGACCTGAGCTCGGTGCTGCAGATCCAGAGCGGCGGCCAGCGCATGCAGCCCGAGGTGCGCATCCGCACCCGCCAGCTCTTCCGCAACGCCTTCGTGCAGGAGAACTTCGGCATGAGCGAAGGCCTGCTGATGTTCGTGCGCCAGGGCGACCCCGAGGAGGTGCTGCTGGAAACCTGCGGCCGACCGGTCTGCCCGGACGACGAGGTGCGGCTGATCGACGACGAGGGCGCCGAGGTGCCCGACGGCGAGGTGGGCGAGCTGGCCTGCCGCGGCCCCTACACGCTGCGTGGCTACTTCGGCGTGCCCGAATACAACGCGCGCCAGTTCACGCCGGACGGCTTCTACCGCTCGGGCGACCTGATGCGCCGCCACCCCTCGGGCAACTACATCGTCGAGGGCCGCAAGAAGGACCTGATCAACCGCGGCGGCGAGAAGATCAGCGCCGAGGAAGTCGAGAACCTGATCCTGCAGCACCCGGCGGTGCAGAACGTCGCCTGCGTGCCCATGCCCGACGCGATGCTGGGCGAGCGCATGTGCGCCTTCGTCATCGCCCGCGCCGGCCAGCGCCTGACGCTGCCCGAGCTGACCGGCTTCCTGCAGGCGCGCGAGATCGCGCGCTTCAAGCTGCCCGAGCGGCTGGAGCTGCTGCCCGACTTTCCCGTCTCCACCTTCGGCAAGGTGTCGAAGAAGGCGCTGGGCGAGCACATCGCCCGCGTCCTGGCCGAAGAGGCCGCCGCCCCCGGCGTCCCGCATCCCGTCAAGGAGTGAATCATGCGCATCATCGACCTGCACTGCTATCCCGGCACCCAACGCTGGATCGACGCCCAGGGCCCTTACCCCGCCGAACTGGCCCGCTACTGGAAGCGGGAATGGGTGGCCAAGTCCGAAGAGGACGTGATCGCCGAGTTCACCCAGCACGACGTGCAGGCCTGCCTGGTCGCGCTGGACCTGGAGACCACCGTCGCCACCCCGCCGTGCGACAACGACCATGTGCACGGCATCTGGAAGCGCCACCCCGACCGCATCCTGCAGTGCTGGGGTGCGGTGGAGCCCGCCAAGGGCGAGATCGCGATCCGCCAGGTCAAGCACGCGGTGCAGGAACTCGGCTTCATCGGCTTCCATTTCCACCCGATCATGCAGCACTTTGCCGTCAATGATCGGCGCTTCTACCCGCTGTTCGAGGAGATCGATGCGCTGGGCGCGGCCGTGATGATCGACGTGGGCACCACCGGCATGGGCGCGGGCATGCCCGGCGGCCACGGCGCCCGCATCCGCCACGCCCACCCCGGCGCCATCGACGACCTGGCGGCCGACTTCCCCCACCTCAAGATCATCATGGCCCACCCCGGCTGGCCCTGGGTGGAGGAGACCACCGCCGTGGCGCTGCACAAGGGCAATGTGTTCTGGGAGATGTCGGGGTGGGCTCCCAAGCACTTTCCGGGCAACCTGAAGACCGACATCCGCGGCCGCCTGCAGGACAAGATCATGTTCGGCAGCGACTACCCCAGCCTGCCCTACGAGCGCATCTTCCGCGAGTGGCAGGAGCTGGGCTACAGCGACAGCGTGATGGAGAAGGTCATGCACGGCAACGCCGAACGCGTGCTGGGGCTGTGAACGTGAAGGCGACCTCGTCGATCATGCTGGCGTCCGTGCTCTTGTCGGCATGCGGGGGCAGTGAATCTGAACCGGCGCCTGAGCCGGCCACCGCGACGCCCTACGTCGCGTCACGGGACACGGTGACCGTCGCGGGGGGAACGGTGGCTGCGGCGGTCGACTCGTCCAGCGCGCTGCGCATCTTTCGTGCGATTCCCTTCGCGGCGCCGCCCGTGGGCGACCTGCGCTGGCGAGTGCCTCAACCGGTCCCGGCCTGGACCGGTGTGCGACGCAGCGACAACTTTTCCGCGGCCTGCCTGATGGGGGACCGACCGGCCGGTCGCGTCGGCTCGATCCTCTATCAGCAGACCGAGTCGCAGAGCGAGGACTGCCTGTATCTCAACGTCTGGACCGGCGCGGCGTCCGCCGCCGAGAGGCGACCGGTGATGGTGCTGCTGCACGGCGGGGCCTACCAGCTGGGGGCCGGCTCCCAGCCCAACTACAACGGCAAAGGGCTGGCCGCCAAGGGTGCCGTCGTGGTGACGCTGAACTACCGCCTGGGCCCGCTGGGTTTCCTGGCACATCCGGAACTCACGGCCGAAGCCGGCAGCTCGGGCAACTACGCCCTGCACGACGCGGTGGCCGCCCTGAAATGGGTGCGCGACCACATCGCGGCCTTCGGCGGCGACCCCGGCAATGTCACCGTGTACAGCGAATCGGCGGGCAGTGCGCTGGCCAGCGTGCTCTATGCCTCGCCGCTGGCCGCGGGGCTGTTCCACAAGCTGGTGCTGGAAAGCCTGGCTGCCTTGCCCGCAGGCGCCGCCCTGCCCACGCTGGCGCAGGCTCAGGCCGCCGGCACGGCTTTCGCGGCCAACCTCGGCGCCTCTGACCTGGCCGCGCTGCGCGCCAGGCCCGCGGCGGCGATCATGGCCGGTGCCGGCGCCATCACCGCGCCCATCGTCGATGGCGTGCTGCTGCCCGATCAGCTCGACCTGCTGCTGAAGTCCGGCACCGTCAACGCCGTGCCGCTGCTGGCCGGCTGGAACGCCGATGAAGGCACGCCTTACCCGCCCTTCGCGACCACGCTGGCGGGCTATGAGAGCACGGCGGCCGCGCGCTTCGGCAGCCTGGCCGCGGATTTCAAGGCCGCCTACCCGGCCACCAGCGACGCCGAAGTCCAGGCCATGGCCTACCAGCCGATGCGTGACGGCACCTTCGCGTGGAATGTCTGGACCTTCGCACGCGCCCACGCCGCACGAGCCCAGGCACCGGCCTATTTGTACTTCTTCACCCGGCGCCCGGCCTACCACGCCGACCAGGCCTTCACCGGCCAGAGCCCGGCCGAACGGTTTGGCGCCTACCACTCGCTCGAGCAGGTGTACTTCTACGACAACCTCGACGTGAGTGCACCGACACGCGCCTACACGGCGGTGGACCGGCACATCGCCAGCACCGCCTCGAGCTACCTGGTGAACTTCGCCCGCACGGGCGATCCCAACGGCAGCGGGCTGCCCGCATGGCCTCGCTTCACCGGCCCGGCCAGCGCCACGATGGAGATCGGCGACACCATCGCCCCGGTGGCCGTGCCCTTCCAGGACAAGCTGGCCTTCTGGGACCGCTACTACACGGCCACGCTCGGGCGGGGCCTGCCCTTCTGAACGAGAAAGCGTCTGCACCATGCAAAACGTCTACCTGTGCGACGGCCTGCGCACGCCCATCGGCCGCTACGCCGGCGCCCTCAGCGGCATGCGCACCGACGACCTGGCCGCCGTGCCCCTGCAGGCCTTGATGGCGCGCCACCCGGGTCTGGACTGGGCAGCGCTGGAGGAGGTGAGCTACGGCTGCGTCAACCAGGCCGGCGAGGACAACCGCAACGTCGCGCGCATGGCCACGCTGCTGGCCGGCCTGCCGGTGAGCGTGGCGGCCAGCACCGTCAATCGCCTGTGCGGCTCCGGGCTGGACGCGGTGGGCGGCATCGCCCGCGCCATCGCCTGCGGCGCGCTCGACCTGGCGGTGGCCGGCGGGGTGGAGAGCATGAGCCGGGCCCCGCTGATCCTGCCCAAGGCCACCAGCGCCTTCTCCCGCCAGGCGGAGGTGGCTGACAGCACCATCGGCTGGCGATTCGTCAACCCGCGCATGCTGGCCCTGCACGGCGTGGACAGCATGGGCGAAACCGCCGAGAACGTGGCCCAGGAGCATGGCATCCAACGCGCCGACCAGGATGCGTTTGCGCTGCGCAGCCAGCAGCGCGCTGCCGCCGCGCAGGCCGCCGGCTGGCTGGCCGCCGAGATCACCCCGGTACCCGTGCCCGGCCGCCGGGGCGACATCACCTGGGTCAGCGTGGACGAGCACCCGCGCCCGCAGACCAGCGCCGAGGAGCTGGCGCGGCTGAAGCCCGCCTTCCGCGATGGCGGCAGCGTCACCGCCGGCAACAGCTCGGGCGTGAACGATGGCGCCGCCGCGCTGCTGCTGGCCAGCGAGGCCGGCGCCACCCGCCACGGCCTCACGCCACGCGCCCGCGTGCTGGGCCTGGCCACCGCCGGCGTGGCGCCGCGCGTCATGGGCATCGGGCCGGTGCCTGCGGTGCGCAAGCTGCTGGCGCAGACCGGCCTGTCCCTGGGCGACTTCGACCTGATCGAGCTCAACGAGGCCTTTGCCGCCCAGGGCCTGGCCGTGCTGCGCGGCCTGGGCCTGCCCGACGACGGCGACTTCATCAACCCGCAGGGCGGCGCCATCGCCTTCGGCCACCCGCTGGGCATGAGCGGCGTGCGCCTGGTGCTCACCGCGCTGCACCAGCTCGAGCGCACCGGTGCCCGACGCGCGCTGTGCACCATGTGCGTGGGCGTGGGGCAGGGCATTGCGCTGGCCATCGAGCGCGTCTGATCGCCAGCCCCCCAAGGAAGACAGCTCATGACCGAAACGACCGGATTCCCCGTCCCGGCCAAGACGTCCACGCCGCCGCCGGTGCTGCTGATCGAGCAGCCTCACCCGGGCGTGCGCGTCATCCGCCTGAACCGGCCCGAGGTGCTCAACGCCCTGAATTTGCGGCTGCGCCACGCCCTGGCCGAGGCCTTCATCCAGGCCGATGCCGACGACGACGTGCGCGCCGTGGTGCTGGCGGGCAGCCCGCGGGCCTTCTGCGCCGGCGCCGACCTGAACGAGTACCGCACGGCCACGCCCGCCGAGATCGTCAAGCGCGGCATGGGCCGTCTGTGGGACGCCATCGCACAGTGCCGCAAGCCGGTGATCGCGGCGGTGCGGGGCCACGCGCTGGGCGGGGGCTGCGAGCTGGCCCTGCATGCCGATCTGATCATCGCCGGCACCGGAGCGCGCTTCGGCCAGCCCGAGGTCCGGATCGGCCTGATGCCGGGCGGCGGCGCCACCCAGCGCCTGACCCGCGCGGTGGGCAAGTTCCAGGCGATGCGGCTGCTGCTGCTCGGCGAGCCGATCGGCGCCGACGAAGCGTTGCGCCTCGGGCTGGTGTCGGAGGTGGTCGACGACACTCAGGTCGAACCGCGCGCACTGGCGCTGGCGGCCAGACTGGCCAACGGTCCGTCCGCCGTGCAGACGCTCATCAAGGAGACGGTGATTGCCGGCATGAACCTGCCGCTGCAGCAGGGGCTGGAGCTGGAGCGGCGCGCCTTTGCGCTGGCTTTCGCCTGGCCGGACCGGAGCGAGGGCATCGCGGCGCGGCTGGAGCGGCGCGAGCCATGCTGGTCGCGGCAGGACAAGCCGACCTGAGACGCGCGGGGGCGCCGCTCAGCGCACCCGGCAGGCCGCCACCGCCGCCCCGCGCTCGAACACGAACTCGCGGAAGGCCGCGCCGACGCCGCCCAGCACCGTGTCGCGGCGCTGCACGAAGCACCAGTCGATGTGCTTGGGCAGGCCCTCGACGTCGAGCACCGCCAGCCGGCCGGCCTCCAGCTCGACCTGGAAGGTGTGCGCCGACAGAAAACTGATGCCCAGGCCGCACATCACCGCCTGCTTGATCGTCTCGTTGCCAGCCAGCTCCAGCCCGGCGCGCACCTGGATCGACTGCGACTGCAGCAGGTGCTCCAGGAACTGCCGGGTGGCCGAGCCGGGCTCGCGGAAGATGAAGTGCTCGTCGCGCAGGTCGCTCCAGCGCAGCCCGGCGCGGCCAGCCAGCGGGTGGTCGGCCGCGGCGACGATGCAGTGCGGATGGCGCGCGAAGCTGGTCGCCTCCAGATCGCCCTCGGAGGGCGGATAGCCCATGATCGCCAGGTCCAGGCGGTGCTCCTGCAGCATCTCCAGCACCTCGGCGCGGCGCGCCACCGTGAGCTTCGGACGCACCTCCGGGTGCAGGCCGATGAACTCGCGCAGCAGCCGCGGCGCGAAGTAATGCGCCGTCGACACCACCCCGAAATGCAGCAGGCCGCGCGGGCCGCGCGCCTCGTCGCGGTGGGCCTGCATCGCCTCCTGCGCGGCACGGGCCTGCGCCAGCATCAGCCGCGCGTGCTGCAGCAGCTCGTGGCCGGCGTCGGTCAGGCGCGGGCGCGGCAGCCGTTCGAACAGCGCCACCCCCAGGTCGCCTTCGAGCTGGCGCACCTGCATCGACACCGCCGGCTGGCTCATGTCGAGCAGCTCGGCCGCCCGCGAGAAGCTGCCGGTGGTCGCCACCGTCTCGAACAGTCGCAGCGCGCGCAGCTGCAGGTCCTTCATGGGTCCATCCTTCCTGGAACATCTCGGTGCGTCTCGGGACTTTCCCCGAACGACAGCCCGGTCATCGGATCTCGGCAGCCCTCAGGGCTCCGGGACAACCCGCAAAAATGGCAGCATCCCGCTCTTTCGGCTGGGGTCCGGCGGAAACCATATCATTTTGCTTATACCAAGCATCAGAAGTCATTGATTGTGGCAGCAGGTCAGCGCTCCTAAGCTCTGTCCCCATCGCACTGTCGTCAGACAACTTTCGAACCCACACGCTGCCATGACCCCGACTTCCATCCGCCCCTTCCCGCGCTGGGACGATGCCCGCGCCGCCACGCTCGACGAGCCCGGCCTGCTGCTGTACCGCTCCAACCTGCTCGGCTCGGACCTGCGCATCACCAACTACGGCGGGGGCAACACCTCGGCCAAGATCCGCCAGACCGACCCGCTCAGCGGCGAGACGGTCGAGGTGCTGTGGGTCAAGGGCTCGGGCGGCGATGTCGGCTCGATGAAGCTCGACGGCTTCTCGACGCTCTACATGGACAAGCTGCGCGACCTGAAGAAGCTCTACCGCGGCCTGGCGCACGAAGACGAGATGGTCGGTTACCTGCCGCACTGCACCTTCAACCTGAACAGCCGCGCCGCCTCGATCGACACGCCGCTGCACTCGTCGCTGCCCTACGCGCATGTCGACCACATGCACCCGGATGCGGTGATCGCCATCGCCGCGATGGCGCATTCCGAGGCCATCACGCGCCAGGTCTTCGAGGGCACCGTGGGCTGGCTGCCGTGGCTGCGCCCGGGCTACGAGCTGGGCCAGCGACTGGCCGAATACGACGCGGCGCACCCGGGCCTGCGCGGCATCGTGCTGGCCGGCCACGGTCTGTTCAGCTGGGGCGACACCGCCAAGAGCTGCTACGAGAACACGGTGGACCTGATCGAGCGCGCCCAGGGCTGGCTGGCGCAGCAGCGCGAGGCGAAGAAGGTAGCCGTCTTCGGCGGCCCGGCCGTGCAGGCCCTGCCCGAACCTGAGCGCGACGCCACGCTGGCGCGGCTGCTGCCGGTGCTGCGCGGCCTGTCCAATGAGGGCGCACCGAAGCTGCTGCACCTGAACACCTCGGCCGAGGTGATGGAGTTCGTCAACTCGGCCGATCTGGCGCCGCTGGCGGCGCTCGGCACCTCGTGCCCGGACCATTTCCTGCGCACCAAGATCCGTCCGCTGATCGTGCCGGAAGCCGTCTACACGCTGGCCGGCGCCGAGCTGCGCGCCGCGCTGGGCGGGCTGCTGGCCGCCTACCGCGCCGACTACGCGGCTTATTACGAGCGCTGCAAGCGCGCCAACAGCCCGGCGCTGCGCGACCCGAATCCGGTGGTGATCCTGCTGCCGCGCATCGGCATGGTGACGATCGCCAAGGACAAGGCCACCGCGCGCATCGCCGGCGAGTTCTACGTCAACGCCATCAACGTGATGCGCGAGGCCAATGCGGTGGACCGCTACGTCGGCCTGCCCGAGCAGGAGGCCTTCGACATCGAATACTGGCTGCTGGAAGAAGCCAAGCTGCAGCGCATGCCCAAACCGAAGCCGCTGGTCGGCAAGGTGGCGCTGATCACCGGCGGCGCCGGCGGCATCGGCCAGGCGATCGCGCGGCGCTTCCTGTCGGAAGGCGCCTGCGTGGTGCTGGCCGACATCGACGCCGAGGCGCTGCAGGGCGTCGAGGCCGAGCTGGCCAAGGCGCACGGCAAGGACCATGTGCGCGGCGCGGTCTGCAACGTCACCGACGAGGCCAGCGTGATCGCGGCCTTCGACCGGGCGGCGCTGGAGTTCGGCGGCGTCGACATCCTGGTGAGCAACGCCGGCATCGCCTCGGCCGCGCCGATCGACGAGACCAGCCTGGCGCTGTGGAACAAGAACCAGAGCATCCTGGCCACCGGCTACTTCCTGGTCGGCCGCGAGGCCTTCAAGGTGATGAAGGCGCAGGGCAGCGGCGGCTCGATCGTGATGATCGCCAGCAAGAACGGCATGGTCGCCAGTGCGCAGGCCAGCGCCTACTGCGCCGCCAAGGCCGCCGAGATCCAGCTCAGCCGCAGCTTCGCGCTCGAAGGCGCGCCGCTGGGCATCCGCAGCAATGTGGTCAACCCGGACGCGGTGATCCGCGGCTCGAAGATCTGGACCGGCCAGTGGAGCGCCGAGCGCGCCGCCGCCAACAAGGTCGACGAGGGCGACCTGGAGGCCTTCTACCGCGAGCGCTCGATGCTCAAGCGCAGCGTCTTCCCCGAGGACATCGCCGAGGCCACCTACTTCTTCGCCGCCGAGCACCTGAGCGCCAAGAGCACCGGCAACATCCTGAACGTGGACGCCGGCAACCTGGCCGCCTTCACGCGCTGAAACCCCACGACGTCCCGGAGATCCCGATGTCCCTCCCGATCGATGCCGGCCTGCTGGCCGCGCACAACGAGCGCCTGCGCCGCGAGGTCCAGGCCGACTACGACCACCTGGGCGCGCAGCTCGCCCGCCGCGGCATCGACCTGGAGCGGGTGCGCGCGCAGGTCGCCGCCTTCGGCGTGGCCATCCCGAGCTGGGGCGTGGGCACCGGCGGCACGCGCTTCGCCCGCTTCCCCGGCCCTGGCGAGCCGCGCCATGTCTTCGACAAGCTGCAGGACTGCGGCGTGATCCAGCAGCTCGCCCGCGCCACGCCGACCGTCTCGCTGCACATTCCCTGGGACCAGTGCAGCGACTGGAGCGAGCTGCGCGGCGCGGCCGGTGCGCTCGGCCTGGGCTTCGACGCGATCAACTCCAACACCTTCTCCGACCAGAAGGGCCAGGCGCACAGCTACAAGTTCGGCAGTCTCACGCACACCGACGCGGCCACCCGCGCCCAGGCGGTCGAGCACAACCTCGAGTGCATCGAGATCGGCCAGGCGATCGGTTCGAAGGCGCTGACGGTCTGGATCGGCGACGGCAGCAACTTCCCCGGCCAGCAGCACTTCCGCCGCGCCTTCGAGCGCTATCTGGACAGCAGCCGCCAGATCTACGCCGCGCTGCCCGACGACTGGCGCATGATGCTCGAGCACAAGATCTGCGAGCCGGCCTTCTACAGCACGGTGATCCAGGACTGGGGTTCGAGCTTCATGGCCGCCAGCCTGCTGGGCCCGAAGGCGCAGTGCCTGGTCGATCTGGGCCACCACGCGCCCAACGTCAACATCGAGCTGATCGTGGCGCGCCTGATCGCCGCGGGCAAGCTCGCCGGCTTCCACTTCAACGACAGCAAGTACGGCGACGACGACCTGGACGCCGGCTCGGTCTCGCCCTACCGGCTGTTCCTGGTCTTCAACGAGCTGGTGGCCGCTGCCCACGAAGGCGTGGCCTTCGACCCGGCCTACATGCTCGACCAGAGCCACAACGTCACCGATCCGATCGAGAGCCTGATGACCAGCGCGGTGCAGGTGCAGCGCAGCTTTGCGCAGGCGCTGCTGGTCGACCGCGCCGCGCTCGACGCCGCGCAGGAGGCCAACGACGCGATGACCGCCACCCACCTGCTGAAGGCCGCCTTCCAGACCGATGTCACGCCGCTGCTGCAGCGCGTGCGGCTGGACGCGGGCGGCGCGGTCGACCCGGTGGCCGCCTACCGCGCCAGCGGCTACCGCGCCCGCATGGCCGAAGCCCGACCGGCGGTGGCCGGTGGCGGCGGCGGCATCGTCTGAGCCCTGCCCCGCGCGCTTTCCCCCAAAGATTCCCCCAAGAGAGACCGAGAGGAGACATCCCCATGAACCATCGCCTGTCCACCATCGCCGCCGCCCTCGTCCTGGGCCTGGGCTGCGCCCAGCCCGCGCTGGCCGCCGACAAGATCGCCCTGGTCGTCAAGAGCCTGGGCATCGGCTTCTTCGACGCCGCCCACCAGGGCGCGCAGGAAGCCGCCAAGGAGCTCAAGGACGTCGAGATCATCTACACCGGCCCGGCCAAGGCCACCGCCGAGGGCCAGATCGAGATCATCAACACGCTGATCGCGCAGAACGTCAAGGCCATCATCGTCTCGGCCAACGATCCTGACGCGCTGGTGCCGGTGACGAAGAAGGCGATGCAGCGCGGCATCAAGGTCATCTCCTTCGACTCGGGCATCCGCAAGGACGGCCGCCTGATGCACCTGGCGCCGTCGAACAACGCGCTGATCGGCGAGAAGCTGGTGAAGATGGCCGAGCAGGTGGCGGGCAAGAGCGGCGAGATCGCGGTGCTCTCGGCCACCGCGCAGGCCACCAACCAGAACATCTGGATCGGCGAGATGAAGAAGGTGCTGGCCCAGCCGGCCTATTCGGGCCTGAAGCTGGTGAGCGTCGTCTACGGCGACGACCAGACCGACAAGAGCTACCGCGAGGCGCAGGGCCTGTTCAAGAGCCACCCGAACCTGAAGGCCATCGTGGCGCCCACCACCGTCGGCGTGGCCGCGGCCGCCAAGGCGGTGCAGGACGAGAAGAAGACCGGCGCGGTCTTCGTCACCGGCCTGGGCCTGCCCTCGGAGATGGCCGGCCATGTCAAGAGCGGCGCGGTCAAGTCCTTCGCGATCTGGAACCCGATCGACCTGGGCTACGCCTCGGTGCGCATCGCGCATGCGCTGGTCAAGGGCCAGGCCAAGGCACAGCCGGGCGAGAAGATCGGCATGGGCCGGGTCGGCACCGCGACGCTGGACAAGGACAACGAGGCCGCGATGGCCGAGCCCTTCACCTACGACGCCAGCAACGTCGAGCAGTTCGCGAAGATCTTCTGATGCTCACGCTGCGCGGTCTTCACAAGCGCTTCGGACCGACGCACGCCCTGCGCGGCGTCGATCTCGAGCTGGTGCCAGGCGAGGCCCTGGCGCTGATCGGCGAGAACGGCGCCGGCAAGTCCACGCTGGTCAAGACGCTGACCGGCGTGCATCGGCCCGACGAGGGCGAGATCCTGATCGACGGCCAGCCGCTGCGCCTGTCCTGCGCCCAGGACGCGCAGGCCGCCGGCATCGTCGCGGTGCACCAGGAGACGGTGATGTTCGAAGCGCTCAGCGCTGCCGAGAACATCTTCATCGGCCGACCGCCGATGAAGGGCCCGGCGCGCTGGCCGGCGCTGCAGGTGGTCGACTGGGCGCGCATGAACCGCGAGGCGCAGGCGGTGCTCGACCAGGTGGGCGCGGGATTTGCCGCCACCACCCTGGTGCGCGACCTGAGTCTCGCGCAGCGCCACCTGATCGAGATCGCCCGCGCCCTGTCGCAGCAGGCGCGCGTGGTCATCCTCGACGAGCCGACCGCTGCGCTGTCGCAGGCCGAGATCCGCGACTTCTACGGCATCGTGCGCGGGCTGAAGGCCCGCGGCGTGGCGGTGCTGTTCATCACGCACAAGTTCGACGAGCTGTTCGCGGTCTGCGACCGCTATGTCGTGCTGCGCGACGGCGCCTCGGTCGGGCACGGCCGCATGGCCGAGGCCGACGAGCCCACGCTGGTCCGGCTGATGGCCGGGCGCGAGATCGACCAGATCTACCCGCCCGTCGAAGACCGGCGCGGCGAGACGGTGCTGGAGGTGCGCGGCCTGTCGCACCCGAGCGAGTTCGCCGACATCGCCTTCACGCTGCGCCGCGGCGAGATCCTGGGCTTCTACGGCCTGGTGGGCGCCGGCCGCAGCGAGCTGATGCAGGCGCTGACCGGCCTGAACCCGCAGGCGCGCGGCGAGATCCGCATCGACGGCCGCGCCGTCACGATCCGCGAGCCGGCCGACGCCATCGCCGCCGGCCTGTCCTTCGTGCCGGAGGAGCGCCAGCGCCAGGGCGCCATCCTGGCCTTCTCGGTGCGCGACAACATCAGCCTGGCGGCGCTGGCCGGGCCGCGCAACCGCATGGAGGCCGCCGTCTCGCGCGGGCCGTGGCTGTCGGCGGCGCGCGAGCAGACGCTGGCCGCCGGCATGATCGAGCGGCTGCGCATCAAGACCGCCAGCCAGGACACGCCGCTCTCGGGCCTCTCCGGCGGCAACCAGCAGAAGGTGGTCATCGCCAAGTGGCTGGGCCTGAACCCGCGCATCGTCATCCTCGACGAGCCGACCAAGGGCATCGACGTGGGCGCCAAGCAGGCGGTCTACCAGCTCGTGGCCGAGATGGTCGCGCAGGGGCTGGCGGTGATCCTGGTGTCGTCCGAGCTGCCCGAGGTCAGCCACCTCGCCCACCGGGTGATGGTGATGCGCCGCGGCCGCCTGGTGGCCGAGTTCGAGCGCGAGCCCGGCCGGCCGCTGGACGCCGAGGCGATCGTCGCGGCCGCCTCCGGGCTGGAGGCGACGCGCCCTGCCCTGCCCACGACGTCGGCTGCCGTGCCTGCGGATCCCGAGGACCTGTCTTCCTTCGCCTGCCCATGAAACCCGCTTCCTTCTCCTTGCGCCGCGAGTGGATCCTGCTGGCGATCATCGCCGCGATCGCGCTGGCGGTCGGCGCGCGCGCGCCGGTCTTCCTGAGCCTGCGCACGCTGCTCGACATCGGCAACGACTCGGCCATCCTCGCCATCCTGGTGATGGGCCAGATGCTGGTGCTGCTCACCCGCGGCGTCGACCTGTCGGTGGCCTCCAACCTGGCGCTGACGGGCATGCTGTGCGCGCTGGCCGGCCAGGCCTGGCCGGGCCTGCCGCTGCCGGCGCTGCTGCTGCTGGCCGGCGCCATCGGCGCGCTGCTGGGTGCGCTCAACGGCTGGCTGATCATGCGCTTCAACCTGCCGGCCATCGTCGTCACGCTGGGCACGATGTCGGCCTACCGCGGTGCGATCTTCGTCGCCAGCGGCGGCACCTGGGTCAATGACCACCAGATCCATCCGCTGATCAAGGGCCTGCCGCGCGAGACGCTGCTGGGGCTGCCGATGCTGCTGTGGTTCGCCGCCGCCGCCGCGCTGTTCACGCTGTGGCTGCTGCACTGGCGCCGCGAGGGCCGCGAGCTCTACGCCTTCGGCGGCCACCCGGTGGCGGCGGTCTACGCCGGCATCCCGGTGCAGCGCCGGCTGATGATGGCCTACACGCTGTCGGGCCTGCTGGCCGGGCTGGCCGGGCTGCTGTGGGTCGGGCGCTACGCGATCGCCTTCACAGAGCTGGCCTCCGGCTTCGAGCTGACGGTGATCGCCGCCTGCGTGATCGGCGGCGTGAGCATCGGCGGGGGCGTCGGCACGGTGGGCGGCGCGCTGCTGGGCGTGCTCTTCATCGGCGTCATCAACGCGGCGCTGCCGGTGATCCAGGTCTCGCCGTTCTGGCAGCAGGCCATCGCCGGCGCCGTCATCCTCGCCTCGGTCGCGCTGAACGCCCGCGCGCAGCGCCAGGCCGGCCGCCAGATCCTCGACACCTCCGGAGTTCCCGCATGAAGGCCCTCGACACCTGGGAGCGCGTGCTGATCGGCCTGATCGCGCTCGTCTTTCTCGCCTTCGGTCTGGGCATCGACGGCTTTCTCTCGCCGTATGCGCTGGCCGACAGCACCTACAACATCTCCGAGAAATGCCTGATCGCGCTGGCGATGGCGCTGCTGATCATCGCCGGCGAGATCGATCTGTCGATCGCCGCGACCATGGCGCTGTGCTCGCTGGCGATGGGGCTGGCGATGCAGGCCGGCGCCGGCCTGCCGCTGATGATCGCCGCCGCGCTGGCCACCGGCCTGGCCTGCGGCGCGCTCAACGGCTGGCTGGTCACGCGCTGGCGCCTGCCCTCGATCGTGGTGACCATCGGCACGCTGTCGCTCTACCGCGGGCTGGCGCAGGTCATCCTGGGCGACCAGGCCATCACCGGCTACCCCGAGCCGCTGAGCGTGCTGGGCAACGGCACGCTGGGCGACCTGCTGGGCATCGAGGGCCTGATCGTGCCGATCGAGTTCGCGCTGATGGCGGTGGCGGCGGTCGCGGTGGGCATCTTCCTGCACGCCAGCGTGGGCGGGCGGCGCCTCTACGCGATCGGGGCCAACCCGGTGGCCGCGCGCTTCTCGGGCATCGCGGTGGACCGCTGGCGCCTGGGCCTGTTCCTGTTCGCCGGGCTGATGGCGGCGCTGGCGGCCATCGCGCTGACCGGGCGCATCGGCAGCACCCGCCCGAACCTGGCCATGGGCTGGGAGCTGGAGGCCATCACCATCGTCATCCTCGGCGGCGTGGCCATCGAGGGCGGGCGCGGCAGCATCGTCGGCACGGTGCTGGCCGCCGTGCTGCTGGGCAGCTTCACCTTCGCGCTGGGCATGCTCAACGTCTCGGGCATCGTGATGTCGATGATCGTCGGCGCCCTGCTGATCGTGGCGATGGTGCTGCCGCGCTTCCTGCGCCGCCGGCCGTCGGCCCAGCCCAGGACCTCGCCCGCCCGGAGCGTGACCGCATGAGCTCCGCCGTGACCGAGAAGATCGCCTTCCGCATGTTCCTGAACCCGGGCTGCGCCGACGAATACCGCCGCCGCCATGACGCGATCTGGCCCGAGCTGGTCGCGCTGCTGCACGGCGCGGGCATCCGCGACTACAGCATCTTCCTGCACGAGGAGGGCGAGAGCGGCGGCGGCGTGCTGTTCGCGGTGCTGCGCCGGCCGGCCGAGCACACGATGGACGCGCTGCCCGCGCACCCGGTGATGCAGCGCTGGTGGCAGCACATGAAGGACCTGATGCGCACCCATCCCGACGGCGCGCCGGTGGCCGAGCCGCTGCCGGGTCTGTTCCACCTCGACTGATCCGATTCCCATGACGACGACGACCGACGACCGCTGCACGCTGGTGCTCGACATCGGCAAGAGCAACGCCCGCCTGGTGCTGATCGATGCCGCGGGCGAGGTGGTGGCGCGCCGCAGCCAGGCCAGCGCCGGCCGCCACGACGCGACGCTGGACGCCACGGTGCTGGACGTGGAGCAGCTGCAGGCCTGGCTGCGCCGCGACATCGCCGGCCTGCCGGCCCCACAGCGCGCCCGCATCGACCGCCTCTCCATCACCACCCACGGCGCAGCCTTCTGCGGCCTGAGCGGCGACGGGCCCGACGCGCAGCTCGCGCTGGCCCCCATCGACTATGAATGGGACGGCTACGACGCCGAGTTCCTTGCCGCCGAGCGCGCCGAGGCCGACCCGTTCGATCACACCGGCTCGCCCGCGCTGCCGATGGGCCTGAACGCCGGCCGCCCGCTGCGCTGGGTGCAGACGCGCCATCCCGCGCTCTGGGAGCGGGCGCGCGTCTGGCTGCCCTATGCGCAGTACTGGGCCTGGTGGTTCAGCGGCGTGGCCTGCAGCGAGGTCTCCTCGCTGGGCTGCCACACCGGGCTGTGGTCGCCGGTCGAGCGCGGCCCCAGCGCCTGGGCGCGCCGCACCGGCCTGGCCGAGCGGCTGGCGCCGCTGCGCGCGGCCTGGGAGACAGTCGGCCGCGTGCGCCCGGCGCTGGCCGCCGCGCTGGGCCTGCCCGAGGGCGTGCGCGTGCTGGCCGGCTCGCACGACAGCAACGCCTGCCTGGCGCGGCATCTGGCCACCGCGGCCGACGCCACCGTCGTCTCCACCGGCACCTGGTGCATCGTGATGGCGCCGGGCGCGCCGATCGACGGGCTCGACGCCGCGCGCGACCAGCTCGTCAACATCGCGGTCGACGGCCGGCCGGTGCCGACCGGGCGCTTCATGGGCGGGCGCGAGTTCGCCGCGATCTGCGGCGACAGCGATCCGGCGTGGGCCACCGTGCCGGCGCTGCGCGAGGTGCTGGCGCAGGGCTGGACGGCGCTGCCGGCCTTTGCCGAGGCGGGCGGCCCCTTCGTCGGGCAGCGCGGCCGGGTGCTGCGCCACGGCCAGCCGGTCGAGGCCGGGCTGGCGGCGGTGCCGGCGGCGCTGCGCCCGGCGCTGGCGGCGCTGTACTGCGCGCTGATGCTGGCGTGGATGGTCGAGCATCTGGCCGCAGGTGCGCGGGCGGAAACCCCGGTGCTGCTGGAAGGTCCGCTGGCGACCAATCCAGCGCATGTCGCGGCGCTGGCCGCCCTGCTGGCGCCACGACCGCTGCAGGTCTCGACGGACCCGCTGGAGGGCACCGCACGCGGCGCCTGGATGCTGGCGCACTGGCCGGCGTCACCACACGCCCCGGCCGCACCGCCAGTCCTTCCGACCGCCGACCTCCAGCTTGCACCGGCTCTGCAGGCGCTGGCGCGGCAATGGCAGCGGCACAGCGAATTGAACCGCGTCGAGTCAGCCGCCGCGGGCTGACATCGCCTCGCGCACGACGGCGCACAGCTCGGCCAGATCGGGTGATACGGCGTTGGTGCGGGGGGCATCCGCCCGGGCGCGGGCTTCGGCGTCTTCATGGCAGCTCGCTGTTCCCTAACGAGAGCGTGCTGGTCAGCAGCCCCGCGCCCACCCCGACGCGCCGAGAGGCCGATATGGCCGCGCCGCTGGTTGCGATGCGGTGAGGGGATGGATTGGCCGCGTTTTGAGGCGCCGAAGGCATCCTCGGTTTTGTGAGGATGGGAGGCTGCAGTAATTTTTGACGTTCGAGCTAAGCGGGCAACGACTGCAGGCCGCGCTGGACAGAAAGCCCCTGCGCTTGATGGCCGGCACGGCCTGCCGTTGGCGCTCCGCTTGAGCGGGGGATTGGGTGTCACTAGCTTTCAGCTGCCATGAGTCAGAATGCACCAGTGCACTAACCATCCCTTACCGGTTACTGAGATGGACTTTCGACGCTGATCTACATCGTCTTTCTGCGCTTCTACCAAGCCGACCTCTTCGAGCGCCTTCACTTGGGGCCGCATTGCTTGAACACTCTTGAAGCCCAAGGTGGTGAAGTCGCCGGGACCGAACTCGCCATCGAATTGAGTTATCGCATCTTGAAACAGCTTCATCGCTCGCGGTCCCGTTTGGGCTTTCACCGCGTCTCGAATGGATTCGGCCATTCGCTTCAACCAGCTATCGAAACGCTGCCTCTTCTCTTCTTTTGTGCGAGGCTCAGTACCGCTCTCTGCGATGTGAAGGCAGTAGTCATTTGCGTAGGCGAGAGCGTTGCGGAGGCTGCGATGAACAATCAAGTACATGCGGTGAAAGTCATCGGCATCAAAGGGTAAATATGGCGCACTCCCATTCTGCGCATTGAAGGTTTGTACGCGTGCATCGAATACTGCCTGAGCGTGAGCCAGAGCTAGAGGCGGTACGTACACAGGCTCTTGCATATGGCCAACTAGGCGCTGGGAGGCGACTACGCCCTGAAGAATTCCATGGGCGCCACAAAGAACCCAGCGCAGACCCTTTACTGTGAAGAGTGTGTCCCGCAAAGCTTCAATCTTCTTTCTGGCAATCGCGGAAGTCTCGAGCAGTTCCAGGTTATCAAGTACGCATACAACGCCACCATTTTGGTTGTCCGGGAATATTGCTTCTAGCCAGCTTATGACTGTCCGAGAAAAGCCACTACTGGTGAAGCCGGCTGACTCGTTGGACTGGGCTCCACCACCTGCGGAGAATATTGGTACACCAAGACTCCATTGGCGGAGCAGAGGACTATTGAGCCACGCGTTGAGTCCGACGCTTCCCTCCATATTCAGGCCGAGGCGGAACTCTGATGATCGCTCAAGTAGCGTCTGCGCCACCTCAGTCAAGACGCGCATACGAAAATCGTCTGGCGTTTCGGTTGGTGATACCTGGAAGGGTCTTCGGCAAGGAATTATGAGTGGCGAGGTTCTCGAGTTTGCACGATAGCTGCGTAGAGCACGAAAAGCAGCAATGTTTGCGAGACTGGTCTTTCCGACTCCGACCATTCCATCCAGACAGACAGCGCTTGCTGATGACGTAAGTCTGATGCCTACGCGTCGGAGTTCCTCGTCTCGCCCGATGAATAACTGATCGCCCAAGGAATCAGCCAGCAGGGGCATAGCAGAAAAGGGGTTGTCTGTGAAATTCCAGGAGTTGTAAATACTTGATCCGTTCACGTTGGCTCCGTGTGCTGTCTTCTGTATTTTCAGAATGTTGAGTGCAAAAAACTGCGGATTGTGATGCCTCACGTTTGAGTTGGGCGTCACCGCGCATCTGCGCCTGCTTTACAACGCGTCGCGGCGCTTTTTTGATTTATCGACAGCCTCGCTCTTCTCTCGTTTTTCGTCCGCGTGGTATTCATATTGAACGACAAACCAGTTTGGCCCGGCGACAATTGCGATTCGCGCATTGCGGGCTTTGAAGAAGCCATACCCCTTGGCATCGATCTCCGGGCTTCCGCCGTACTTCTCTGTCATTCCCTGCAACACATCTGCTAGCTCTTGGTCAGCAGGGCGCGACCGATTCACTACAAGAGTCACAGTCCAGGCCAAACCACCGTTGCAGAACACCGAGATTGACCTAGCGTTTGGGAACAGCACATCAGGCGACTTTGCCTCGAACGAAATGTTTGAGGGGTCATCTTCACTCAGGCGATTGACTGGTGGTGACCCGAGACGCTTGAGGAGTGCATCGCATGAACCATTGGCTCCGACCTGAACTCCGAACGGAGCTGCGACACCGCGCTGAATGGGCTCGGCCGCGACTGCGTAGCCCGATAAGTTGCAGATAAGTGCGAGTACTATGAACTGTGAGAGGGGCCGCATGTTGACTTTCGTGCAAATGAGAGCGACGTTTGTAGTGCCGCCTAACGAATGAAAGGGACATCCCCAAGCCGCCCCGCCAGCCACCCGAGGTTTTTCCTCATGCGCTGACGGGGAGCCGGATCGACGATGGGGTTGCTCAATCTCGATCCCGATCCAACTGACGCAAGGAGATGTCCATGACCATTGTCTTTCTCGGCATCGATCTCGCCAAGAACGTATTTGCCCTTCACGGTGTCGATGCCACCGGCCGGGCGTGTCTGGTGCGCCCGTGCGTGCGGCGCGATCAGTTGCTGGAGTCGGTGGCCAAACTGCCGCCCTGCACCATCGGCATGGAAGCGTGTTCGGGTGCGCACCACTGGGCGCGCCAGTTCGCCGGCTTCGGCCATACCGTGCGGCTGATGGCGCCGAAGTTCGTCGCCCCCTACCGCATGAGCGGTCGGCGCGGCAAGAACGACGCCGCCGACGCCGCAGCCATCTGCGAGGCGGTACAGCGCCCGACCATGCGCTTCGTGCCGATCAAGTCCGAACTCTCTCAGTGTCGACTCGCTATTCACACCGTCCGCCAAGGCTGGGTCAAGGCTCGCACCGCCACCATCAACCGCCTGCGCGGCCTGATGAGCGAGTTCGGCATCGTGCTGCCGCTGAAGGCTCAGACCGTGCGTCGGCAAACCGCCGAGCACGCCGACAAACTCCCCGGCTGGATGAAGACTGCCTGCCTTGACCTGCTCGACGAATTGCGCCGACTCGATGAACGGGTGGCCGAGTACGACGAGCACATCCGCGTGATGGCGCAGGCCGACGATCGATCGAAGACGCTGATGCAGGTGCCCGGCATCGGCGCGACCACCGCCAGCGCGCTGCTGGCCAGCATCGGTCACGGCCACGACTTCGCCAATGGTCGTCAACTCGCCGCCTGGCTCGGGCTGGTGCCCGGGCAATACAGCTCTGGCGGCAAACAGCGGCTGGGTCGCATCACCAAGGCCGGTGACAGTTATCTGCGAGCGCTGCTGATCCTGGGTGCGCGGGCCACGCTGGCCGCTGCGGCCAAGAAGAAGGACCGACTCAGCCGCTGGGCGGTGGCGCTGTCCGAGCGGCGTGGTTACTGGAAGGCCGTCGTGGCCATCGCGGCCAAGAATGCCCGCATGGCCTGGGCGATGCTGGCCAAGGGCGAGGCGTTCAAGCCCGTGACGTGAGCCGATCCGGCCAGTCGAACCGATTTCGAATCTCTCATCCGACACCGTGAAGGAAGAATCTGCCACCGCGTGATGCCTGCGTTGATGGAACAAGGTCAGACCTGCGTGGGGAGTGCTCGTTTAACTTTTGGAGGCGCTCGCAAGAGCAACCTCGGCTAACGAATGGAGCCCCCACGCGCGTCTTTCATCAGGGTCAGCGGCAACAGAAGCCGCAGTAAAGACCGGTTGTAG
>NZ_FTMZ01000027.1 GCF_900156335.1 Sphaerotilus natans | reverse complement strand
GGCCTGGGCGATGCTGGCCAAGGGCGAGGCGTTCAAACCCGTGACGTGAGCCGATCCGGCCAGTCGAACCGATTTCGAATCTCTCATCCGACACCGTGAAGGAAGAATCTGCCACCGCGTGATGCCTGCGTTGATGGAACAAGGTCAGACCTGCGTGGGGAGTGCTCGTTTAACTTTTGGAGGCGCTCGCAAGAGCAACCTCGGCTAACGAATGGAGCCCCCACGCGCGTCTTTCATCAGGGTCAGCGGCAACAGAAGCCGCAGTAAAGACCGGTTGTAGTTTTGCAGTCCGCACCTTGTTCTCCCTGTCGATCGCTGGTTTCGTGTGTGTGTGTTGGCCAGATCGTTCGAACGCTGCTCAGGCGGGTTTCAATGGAATCCGCTCGGGAAGGTTTTGTTGACTTCGCGGGGATGCCCTTGTAGTAATTTAGACCTCACGGCCCTGCTGTCTAACGCCGTCGCCGCCATCTAACTTGGTGCCGGAACGGCACGCAAGTTGTTGTCGACATTGAAATTTTTCCGCAGCTTGACGCATAAGCTCTCCCTAAATGGACCGTGAAACCCTGCACCGAGCACAGCCAGTCAAGCCGCCTGCACATGGCCGATCAGCATAGCCACCAGCACGTTTTTCGTCTATCAAAGCACGCCTGTCCCCGTCTCGACCCACAAACAGGCGCTGTCGGCACGGCTGTTCCTCTATCGCTGGATGCACTGCTGGCGGCCTGCGCCTGAATCATCGCCCCACCCCCTCCAGCGCCTCCCCCACATACCGCCGTACCTTCGGCGCCTCCGCCCCCAGGTGAAACGCCAGCCGCCGCCCGCGCAGCTGCACGTCGTCGGCCGTGAAGCGCTCCAGCCGGCGCAGGTGCTCGACCCAGGTCTCGTCGACGAAATACTCGACATACCGCCCCGGCCGCTCGGTATCCCGGAACAGCCCCCACGACAGCGCCCCCTGGCGCAGCCGCGCGCGCCGCGTCAGCCGCATCACCTCGGCGAACTCGGCCGCGCGCGCCGGATCGATCAGGTATTCCACCGTCACCATCACCGGCCCCTCGTCCGGGCCGATGTCGGTGGCCGGATTCGGCGGCGAGGCCGGCAGCGCCGGGCGCAGGTCCGCCTCCTGGCCGGAAACGGTGAAGCGGCGCACCGCCAGCAGCACCAGCGGCCCGCAGGCTGCCGACACCATCAGCGCGGTCGGCACCGAAGTCCAGCCCGCCACCTGGCCCCAGACGGCCGCCCCGGCGGCCGATCCGCCCATCAAGGCCATCTGGTAGGTCGACATCCCGCGCGCGCGCACCCAGTTGGGCAGGGCCAGCTGCGCCGACATCGTCAGCGTGTTGGCGGTGGCGATCCACGCCATGCCGGCCAGCGCCATGCCCAGCGCCGCCAGCCACAGCCACGGCGCCAGCGCCACCACCAGCGTCATCCCCGCCACGATCAGCGAGCCGATGGCGACGATGCGGTCGCGGCTGTGGCGCTCGCGCAGGCGCGGCAGCGCCAGCACCGCCGTCATCGCCCCGCCCCCCATGCAGGCCATCAGCAGCGTGAAGCCCCCAGCACCGCCGCCGAGCCGGCGCGCCACCAGCGGCAGCATCGCCGTGAGCGCCGTGCTCAGGAAGAAGAAGACGAACACCCGCAGCAGCACCGCGCGCATGCGCGGGTTCTGCATCACATGCTGCACGCCCACCCGCATCGCACCGACGAAGCGCTCGCCCGGCAGCGCGCTGATGCGCGGGCTGCTCTTCCAGCGCAGGATCTGCACGAAGGCCAGCAGCGACAGCACCGCATTGAGCACGAACACCGCCGCGCTGCCCGAGGCCGCCAGCAACGCGCCGGCCCCGATCGGTCCGAGGATGCGCGAGAGGTTCATCGCCATCGCCTGCAGCGCCAGCGCCCCCGACAGCGAGGCCGTCGGCACGATCTCAGGCACGATGGCCGCGAACACCGGCCAGCGCGCCGCCAGCCCGATGCCGTTGGCGAAGGTCAGCAGCAGCAGCAGGTGCGGCGTGATGCCCTCGGCCAGCGCCAGCAGCGCCAGCAGCGTGGCCACCAGCGCCACCCACAGCTGGGTCGAGGCGAACCAGCGCCGTCGATCGACGATGTCGGCCAGCGCGCCGCTGGGCAGGCCCAGCAGGAAGACCGGCAGGGTCGAGGCGGCCGAGACCAGCGCCACCATCACCGCGCTGTCGGTGAGCTGCGTCATCAGCCAGGCGGCGGCGACGTCGTTCATCCACATCGTCAGGTTGGCCGCCAGCCAGGCCAGCCACAGCATCCGGAACACCGGCAGGCGCAGCGGCTGCAGGGCCTGCGGCAGGCGCTCGGGATCGAGCATCGTCTTCAGCGTCGGGGTCATGCGCGACATCCGGGCATCATGCAAATGAAAAAGGCCCCACGCGGAGGTGGGGCCTTGGCAGGCTCTGCGATCAGGCAGGCATCAGTCGGCGTCCTGGAACGCTTCCTCGCGCTTGTTCTTGATCGAGGGCAGCATCACCACCACGATCATCAGCGCGGCGGCGATCAGCAGGCCGGCCGACAGCGGACGGCTCATGAAGGTCGTCCAGTCGCCACGCGACAGCAGCAGGGCGCGGCGCAGGTTCTCTTCCATCATCGGGCCCAGGATGAAGCCCAGCAGCAGCGGCGCGGGCTCACAGTCGAGCTTGTAGAACAGGTAGCCGATGAAGCCGAAGATCACCGCCATGTACACGTCGAAGTTGTTGTTGTTCAGCGTGTACAGGCCGATGCAGCAGAAGGTCAGGATGGCCGGGAACAGGAAGCGGTAGGGCACCGTCAGCAGGCGGATCCAGATGCCGATCATCGGCAGGTTCAGGATCACCAGCAGCAGGTTGCCGATCCACATCGACGCGATCAGGCCCCAGAACAGCTCGGGGTTGCTCGACATCACCTGCGGGCCGGGCTGAATGCCCTTGATGGTCATCGCGCCCACCATCAGCGCCATCACCGCGTTGGGCGGAATGCCCAGCGTCAGCATCGGGATGAAGCTGGTCTGCGCGCCGGCGTTGTTGGCCGCCTCGGGGCCGGCCACACCGCGGATGTTGCCCTGGCCGAACGGCACTTCGCCGGCACGGCCCTTGGACTTCTTCTCGACGGTGTAGGCCGCGAACGAGGCCAGCAGCGCGCCGCCACCGGGCAGCACGCCCAGGATCGAGCCCAGCGCCGTGCCGCGCAGCACGGCCGGGAAGGCGTCCTTCACGTCCTGCTTGGTCGGCATCAGGCCCTTGACGTCCTTGGTGAAGACCTCGCGCTGCTCGGCCGGGCGGCTCAGGTTGGAGATGATCTCGCCGAAGCCGAACACGCCCATCGCGATGGTCACGAAGCCGATGCCGTCGGTCAGCTCAGGGATGTCGAAGCTGAAGCGCGGCACGCCCGAGATCACGTCGGTGTTGATCTGACCGAGCAGCAGGCCCAGGATGATCATCGAGATCGCCTTGAGCAGCGAGCCCGAGGCCAGCACCACCGCGCCGATCAGGCCCAGCACCATCAGCGAGAAGTACTCGGCCGGGCCGAACTGGAAGGCCAGCTCGGTCAGCGGCGGCGCGAAGGCGGCGATCACCAGCGTGCCCACGCAGCCGGCGAAGAAGGAGCCCAGGCCGGCGGCGGCCAGCGCCGCACCTGCACGGCCGCGGCGGGCCATCTGGTAGCCGTCCAGCGCCGTGACCACCGAGGAGGCCTCGCCGGGCACGTTGATCAGGATCGCGGTGGTCGAGCCGCCGTACTGCGCGCCGTAGTAGATGCCGGCGAGCATGATCAGCGCCGGCGTGGCGTCGAGCGCGTAGATCGACGGCAGCAGCATCGCGATCGTCGCCACCGGACCGAGGCCCGGCAGCACGCCGATCAGCGTGCCCAGCACCGCGCCCATCAGCGCGTAGAACATGTTCTGGAAGGTCGCGGCGGCCTGGAAGCCGAGCGCGAGGTTGTTGATCAGATCCATCGGGTCGTTCTCCGTGTTCTTGGGGCTTCGGACCCGATCAGGCGCCGAGGAAGGTCGGCAGCAGCGGGATCGTCAGGCCCAGGCCCTTCGAGAAAACCGCCCAGGACATGACCGTGAGCAAGGTGGCGTTGAACAGCGCCTCCTTCAGCTTGAACTCGTCACTGGCCATCGAGGAGCCGATCACCAGCAGCGGCAGCGTGACGAACAGACCGGCGCGCGGCAGCAGGAAGCCGAACAGCGCGATGGACCCCAGAATGATCACCAGCTGCTTCCAGGCAAAGGCGCCGACCGGATTGCCGTCGCTCGTCTTGGCCTTGAGCGAGCCCAGCAGCACCAGCGCACCCAGGATGGCCATCAGCACGCCCAGACCGAACGGGAAGTAGGCCGGGCCGGGCCGGGCCGAGTTGCCGAAGCTGTAGTCGAGCGAGCCGACAGCGAAGGCCGTGCCGACCCCGACGAACATCAGCCCCGACCAGAAGTCTCTCTGGTTTCCTATCTTCACGCGTCATCTCCTCAATGTTGGAAATCGGATGCCGCGATTCTAGGAAGCAGCTGATGACGCGCAGCTGTGGGGACCACTTAGCAGGATGCGCGCAAATGATGAGGGAAAACCCTCGATTGCCGCATGTCCACGCGGGTTCCACAAGAAATGCGGGGCGGGCCAGGGCGTGGCGAGCCCTGGCCCGTGCACTTACTGGACCACCAGGTCGCGGATCCAGATGGAACTGTTGAGCGAGCGCAGGCGCACGACGCTTAGACCCGCCGGCAGAGCAGCGCTCAGTGCGCTGCTGGCCACCGGCTGACCCGATGTGCTCGCAGGCAGCGTCCAGGTGCCCGCGGTCTGGCCGTTGATCAGCATCTCCACCTTCGCGCCGGCCGACGCGTCGTAGGTGCGCAGGGAAAACTGGTAGGTGCCAGCCGCAGCGGTGCGCACCGGCAGCAGGATCGATTCGGCAAAGGCCGCCCCTCGGGTGCCCGGTCCGAAGCGGATCGCCTGGCCGTCATAGCCCCAGGAGCCGCTCGCGCCGCCATAGAGCTGGCGGAAGATCTGGGGATCCTGCAGCCACACCGTGCCCGGCACCGTCGCGCCCAGCGTCGCGCTGTTCTTGCGTGTCAGACGGATCGCGTCGATGGCCTGCAGCTTGACGGTGTCGGTGTCCGACACCGTGCTGGTGGCACCCGGCAGCCCGTTGACAAAGTCCCACGGACCTGCGCCGCTGTAGACGTAATAGTTCAGCATCTGCCCCCCATTGGCCTGATAGACCTGATGGGCGGCGTGCATGCGCTCGAGCATGCGCGGATCGGCGTTGTAGGCGGCAGACACCGATCCCGGCCAGCTCGCCGAGCCCAGCGGACTGCCGCCCGGACCCGGTCCGCCCTCGTAGGCGACCGACTTCAGGCCGTAGCCCCGCATCCAGGTCGCGTCGACCGCCGTGCGCGTGGCGAACTGCGGACCGGGCAGACCCTCGAAGAAGGCCGTCATCTGCGCCGGATCGGCCGGATCGGTCGGCTCGGCCGAAGATTCGTAGTAGGCGGCCCCGCCACCGCCCCACCACAGCTCGCTGACCTTGCGAGGTGCCACCGAACTGACGATGCGCACCGTCTGACCGTTGACGGTGCGCATCATGCTGTAGTAGCCCTCGGCCCAGCGCAGCGCCTCGCTCATGTAGGCGTTGCCATCGGCCACCTGGGTGGCCAGGATCGGCCGGACCGTGCTCATCATGGCCGCATCGCCATGGATCTTGCGGAAGGCCAGGCTGACCTGCGAGGAGCGCCAGGCGATCCAGCGGCGGTGGGCGGTGTAGAGGCCGTCCTGGGAGGTCGGATCGACCGCCCCATCATGGTTGATCGGATGGGCGCGTGTCTTGCGCGCAGCATCGGCCAGCCCCAGCGACCAGCCGTAGCCGAAGAAGCCCGGGCTCCAGTTCCACAGCTCGTTGCCCAGCTCGACATAGACCTTCAGTCCGGCCTTGAGCGGCGGCCAGACCGGATTGGCCCGGGCCGTGGTGTAGGGATTGACCCCATCGGAGCCGTAGCGCAGCAGCTGGGCCAGCCGGGTCAGGTAGGCGTCGTCGGCGCGGGTCGGCACATTGATCCACAGATCGTTGCCGGTGGCGTTGGCCAGCTGCACCAGCAGCTCCCAGGGCTGCCCCTTGCCAGCGGCCACGGCGCCGATGTGCCGGGCGTTGGTGCGGCTGGCCCAGGTGATGTCGGCATTGCTGTTGGCCGCGACGAAATCCATGCCGCGAATGACATGGAACTTCTTCATCGCGGCCAGGAATTCGTTCGTGAACAGCACCGAGCCATCGGTCGGATAGCCCGGGCGCCAGAGCCGGACCTCGGTCACACCCGTGTCGAGCGCCGAGCTGGCCGTGCGACGGGTGCTGCCGAAGGTGAGCCAGGCGTTGTCGCGGATCGCCACCGGGATCACCACATCCGCGGTGGTGGTGTTGGTCGCTGCGGTGTAGACCGCGTTCTGGATGAACGGACGCTGGTCCGAGCCATCGGCCGGCGTGCCGGACACACCCAGCACCGCCTGCCCCTTGAAGATCAGCTTGTAGGTGCCCGGCCCCATGCGGGTCGAGGTGAAGATCATCAGCGCGTCGCGCGTCGGCGCGCCGTCGGCATCGACCGGCGCATCGCCCCAGCTGGTGGACCGGAACTGGCTCTCGCGCACCACGTCGGCTGTCGCGAAGGCACCGCTGTAGTAGTTCAGGGCATTGATGCCGATGCCCAGATAGGGCCAGCTGCTGTCGACATCGACGCGGGAAGGCACGGCCACCGCAGCGCGCGCATCAGGCGCCGAGGCATCGATCGTGGCGGCAGGCGGACCCTCGCCGCCGCCACAGGACACAAGACCCAGGGCCAGCAGACTGGCACCGGCACGGCGATGAAGTGAAGTTTGTAGACGCATGGTTTGCGTTTTTTCACTTTCGGCCTGCACTTTCCTGACTCGGCACCGGCGCACCCCCGTCTGACGGCAGAAATTCACGCCAACCGTGACAAAGCGACGGGGACAGCCCTCCCCCGCTCAGCGTGCGGCTGGCGCGGATCGCACGTCATCCTCCCACGCCGGCGTCGAGCGCAGCACCTCGTCAAGCGTGGTCTGGCCCTGCGCGACCAAGCGCAGACCGGCGCGGCGCAGCGGCTGCAGGCCGCCGGCCAGCGCCGCCTGGCGCAGCCGCTTCAGGTCGGGCTCGGCCTGCAGATGCTCGCGCACCGCCGGATCGACCTCGAGCAGCTCGAACAGGCCGAGCCGGCCGCGGTAGCCGGTGTGGCGGCAGGCCGGGCAGCCGACCGGGCGCATCGGCTGCGGCACCTCGTCGGGCGCGAGCAGCGGCAGCCGGCCCAGGGCCTGCTGCAGGGTGTGCAGCGTCAGCGTCTCGTCGGGCGCGCGGCAGTCCGGGCACAGCCGGCGCACCAGCCGCTGCGCCAGCACGCCCGAGAGCGTCGCGCCGATCAGGTAGGCCGGCACGCCCAGGTCGAGCAGCCGCGTCACCGCGCTGGCAGCGTCGTTGGTATGCAGCGTCGAGAACACCAGGTGGCCGGTCAGCGCCGCCTGCACCGCCATCTCGGCGGTGGCCAGGTCGCGGATCTCGCCGACCATGATGATGTCCGGGTCCTGGCGCATCAGCGTGCGCAGGCCGCTGGCGAAGTCGAGCTCGACGGCCGAGTGCACCTGCGTCTGGTTGAAGGCCGGCTCGATCATCTCGATCGGGTCCTCGATGGTGCAGATGTTGACCTCGTCGGTGGCCAGCGCGCGCAGCGTGGCGTAGAGCGTGGTGGTCTTGCCGCTGCCCGTCGGCCCGGTGACCAGCACGATGCCGTGCGGCAGCGCCACCAGGCGCTGCCAGCGCGCGGCGTCCTGCGCGCCGAAGCCCAGCGCCTCGACCGGCTGCACCGCCGTCTCCGGGTCGAAGATGCGCATCACCAGCTTCTCGCCGAAGGCGGTGGGCAGGGTCGACAGGCGCATCTCGATCTCGTCGCCGCGCGGGCTGCGGGTCTTGATGCGGCCGTCCTGGGGCCGGCGACGCTCGATCACGTCCATGCGCGCGAGCAGCTTGATGCGCGCGGTCACCGCGGCCATCACGCTTTGCGGCAGCTGGTAGGCGGTGTGCAGCACGCCGTCGATGCGCAGTCGGATCAGGCACTGCTCGCGCCGGGGCTCGAGGTGGATGTCGCTGGCGCGCTGCTCGAAGGCGTAGGTCCACAGCCAGTCGACCAGCTGCACCACGCCCTGGTCGTTGGCGTCGAGCGGGCGGTGCTTGCCCAGCTCGACCAGCTGCTCGAAGTTGACCCCGCCCAGGCTGGCCTCGCCGGTCTTGCGCGCCACCTTGACCGACTGGGCCAGCCGGTAGAACTCGGCCGTGTAGCGCGCCAGCTCCAGCGGACTGCAGACCACCCGACGGATCTTGCGCCGGGTGTGGCGGGCGATCTCCTCGACCCAGTCGGTGACGAAGGGCTCGGCGGTGGCGATCACCACCTCGGTGGCGCCGACCTGCACCGGCAGCACCCCGCGGCGCTCGGCGTAGCCGGCCGACATCACCTCGGTGACCCGCGCGACATCGACCTTCAGCGGATCGATGCGCAGATAGGGCAGCCCGGCGCGCTGCGCCAGCCAGCGCGTCAGCGCCTCCAGATCGAGCGGCCGGCCGTCGCGCGCATCGACCAGGCTGGCCCCGGCCAGGCGCACCAGCGGATGCTGAGCGCTGTCGCCCGCGCCGAGGCGCTGCGCGAGCTGCACCGCCTCGTCCGGGCGCACCCGGCCGTCCTCGACCAGCCAGCCCAGCATCGGACGCCAGCTCAGCGGCCCGCCCGGCTCGGTGGCCGCCGGCACCGCGCGCCGCCCCGCCGCCGGGGGTGGCACCCGCGCCGGGCCGCTCATTCGGACGGCTCCGCCACGGACGGCGCAACCTTGGGCTTGCGGGGCGCGCGCACCGGCGGCAGCGGCTGGATCAGCCCCAGCCAGCGCACCGCCTTCAGGCCGCAGCGCGCGGTGACGGCCTCGGCGCGCTCGCGCAGCACCGCCTCGTCGGGGATTGTGCCGGCGCGCACCGCCAGCACGATGGTGTTGCCCTCGGGCGTGGGCGCGAGCATGCGCACCGTGCCACCCGACGCGGCAAACGCCGCCTCAATGCGCCGCGCGCTGCGTGAGAAACTGGCGTTGCGGCCGAACAGGTTGACCGTCATCACGCCGCCCTCCGTCAGCAGGTCGTGGCAGCCGCGGTAGAACGCGTCGTCGTCGAGCACCGGTGCGGCCGCCTCGTGGTCGTAGAGGTCGACGCTCAGCACGTCGGCGCTGCCGTGGTGAGCCGGATCCTGCACCCAGGCGCCGGCGTCGGCCACCTGCACCGACAGGCGCTCGTCGTCGGCCGGCAGCCGGAACCACTGCCGGCACGCCGCCACCACCTGCGCGTTGAGCTCGACCGCGGTGGTCTTCAGCCCCAGCTCGCCGTGGCAGAAGCGCGTCAACGCCGCCGCGCCCAGGCCGAGCTGCACCACGCGGGTGTCGTCGAGCGCGGCCGGATCGCGCAGCAGCAGCCAGGCCATCATGCGCTGCACATAGTCGAGCTCGAGCGCCCGCGGCTTGCGCAGCCGCATCGCGCCCTGCACCCACGGCGTGTCGCCCAGGTGCAGGTAGCGCACGCCATCGAACTCGGAAATCGTCGCGGAAGGCAGCTCGCCGTCACGGCGGCGGGAACGGGAAGCGGAAGTCATGCCAGATCGTAGCGCGCGAATGTTTCCCGCCAGGCCGCGAGCTTGCGCTCGAAGGACCAGCCGGCGTTGGCCGGACTGGTCGAGGGCAGGCGATGCACCGCGAAGCCCATGGCCTGCAGCCGGCGCATCGTGCGCGCCGACTCCGCGCCGTTGTGCGCCACCGCCTCCAGCACCGGCGCGATGCGGCGCAGGCCGGCCAGGTCGTTGAGCTCGGCCGCCTCGATCGCGCTGTCCAGGCTGCCCTCGCGCCGCACCCGGGCGTAGACATCCCACAGCCCCAGCCCGCGCTCGCGCAGCACCTCAAGCCGCTCGGAATACGGCAAGGCTCGCAGCTCCTGCCCCCACAGCGCCGACAGGATCGGCCAGAACTGGTTGCGCGGATGGGCGTAGTACTGCTGCTGCGCCAGCGAGGCCACGCCGGGAAAGCTGCCCAGCACCATCAGCCGGGTGCGCGGCCCCACGACCGGCCCGAAGCCGGCCAGTGGCAGGGCCTCGTCGGCCCGGAGGGCGGTGTTCATGCGTCCGGCCCGATCAGCGCCGCCAGCCCCGGCAGCGCGGCGCAGGCATTGGCGCGGGTGATCGCGGCCGTCTCCGTCAGGCTCCAGCCGCGCAGCGCCGCCAGCGTCTCGGCGATGTGCGGCAGCTCGGCGGGCTCGTTGCGGCTGCTCGCGCCGGCCGCACGCTCGGCGGCGGTGCGGTAGAGCCAGTGCGGCGGGATGTCGGGCGCGTCCGTCTCCAGCACGATCGCCTCGGCCGGCAGCGTCGCGGCCAGGCGCCGGATCTGCAGCGCCCGGTCGAAGGTCATCGCGCCGCCGAAGCCCAGCTTCAGGCCCAGGTCGACGAAGGCGCGCGCCTGCTGCTCGCTGCCGTTGAACGCGTGCGCGATGCCCCCGCGCACCGGATGGCGGCGCAGCAGCGCCAGCACCGCATCGGCCGAGCGGCGCACATGCAGGATGACCGGCAGGTCATGGCGGCGGGCCAGCTTCAGCTGCTCGGCCAGGAAATGGCGCTGGCGCGCCGCGTCCAGGCCGGGCTCGAAGCCATCGATGCCGATCTCGCCCACCGCCACCCGCCGGGGGTCGGCCTGCGTGGCCGCCAGCATCGCGTCCAGCCGCACCAGCGAATCCTCAGGCTCGGCCGCGCCGGTCCACAGCGGATGCAGGCCGAGCGCATAGGGCTGGCCGGTGCGCTCGGCCAGACGCCGCAGCGGCTCGAAATGGTCGGCGGTGACCGCCGGCAGCACCAGGCAGGACACGCCCGCCGAGTGCGCGCGGGCCCGCACCGCCTCGCGGTCGGCGTCGAACTCGGGAGCGTCGAGGTGACAGTGGGTATCGATCCAGAGTGGCATCAGCCCGGCAGGGTCAGCGCATGTGGCGCGAGAGCTTTTCGCGGGCACGACGCATCGCGCCGCGCACCTGGCCTTCGTCGAGGCCGAGCGTCGAATGGTAGCGCCCGAGCAGCTCGGCCAGCGCTGAGGGCTGGTTGGGCGGCGGCAGATCGGTGATCTTCAGGACCGCGTTGGCAAAGGTGCCGATCAGCCGCGACCAGCCCTCGACCGTCTCGGGCGTGCGCACCACCGCCTCCTCGCTGAGCGGCCGCACCAGCAGCCGCAAGGGCTCGGCCAGCCCCAGCAGCCGGATGAAAGCCACCGCCAGCGTCTGCAGGTCCACCCCCAGCACCGACATCGCGGCCAGATCCGGCGTAACCGGCTTGTCCGTGCCCTGGCTGGAGAGCACCAGTCGCTGGATCTGGGCAATCTCGTCGGGAAAGTGGTACAGCCCCAGCACCATGCCGAAGTTCTGGAAGATGGCCGCCAGCGAGGCGTTCTCCGCATCCGCCCCCCCCGGCGCAATCTCGACGGCCAGATGGCCGGCCAGATGCGCGCGGTCCATCGCCTGGACCAGCAAGGGCGCATGGTGCTGCTTGGCGGTGCCGGGCCACTGCTTCTGGCTGCCGGCCACCCGGCGCAGTCCGTCGGTGCCCAGCAGCGCCATCGCCCGCTTGACGCTGGTGACCGCCGCCCCCTCGCCCGCCACCGCCATCTCGCTGGCATTGGCCGCACGCAGCATCGACAGGGTCAGGGCCAGGTCCTGGCGCAGCACCTCGACCATCTCGTCGAGCCGGCCCTTGTCCATGCCGACGATGTGCGTCACCCGCTTGCTCAGGCCTTCCATCGCGGGCAGGTGGCCGTTGCGCTTGAGCTGGGCCTGCAGCATCTCGTCGAAGCCGCCGTCCTCCGGGTACTCGGTCGCACGCCAGCCACTGATCGCCCGGTGGAAGCTGCGCGCATGGATGAACCGTCGCTGCGGGTTGATCTCGACGGCGCGGTCAAGCATCAGGCGCAGCGAGTCGGCGATCGGCATCGGCAACTCTTGCGGCAGGCGCAGGTCGCTGGTGGGCCAGCGGTCGAGCAAGGTGGGCAGGTCAGCCTCGCCATGCGGAGGGGCCCCTTGGATCCAATGCTGGATGAGCAGGCAGGCCGCTGCCACCTCGCGCCCAAACAGGCCGCCGCCCAGACCCCCGGCCGTGGGAATGCCCTGAGAACGGGCCCCGGCAATGGCCACCCCCAAGCCCAGGCCCCACAGTGAAATCCGGTCATTGGCATCGAAGGACAGGGTGTGCAGCCCCAGGTCACCGTGCGAGATGCTGCCCTCATGGGCGTAGGACAGCCCCTCGAGTAGCTCGCAGCCATTGCGCACCAGCGAGCGCAACGCCGACGGCGTGAAGTTCTCCTCGACCCGCGACGGCAGCAGCGCCGGGTCGCACAGGCAGCTGACATACGGGAATCGATCAACGCAACCCACGTCGTGCACCGGCAGCAAGCGCGGATGACTCAGCTGCGATGCGCGCTTGGCATCGTCGACACAGCGCGCCCGCAGCGCATCCGAGTTGACCGGATGGCGCGCAGCCAACAGGCGCACGGGGGCCCCCGTGCGGTTGTCTCGTGCCAGCCAGGCGATCGTCAGCGTGCTGCCACCGATCGGTCGCATCAGGGTGTAGTGGCCGAAATTGCGGGCGGCTGCAGCGGCAGGTGCGGCGGCAGGCGCTGCGGCAGGCGGGCCCGAGGCGGTGGAGACTTCCTGGTTCATGTCGACGTTCTTCTGATGGAGATGCCGCGGCGAAAACAGCTCGGCCCGCGTGCCCTGGGCATCAGTGCAGGCACACGGACCACGACCGCAGAGCGGACTCCGCAGGGTCTGCCACGGGTATCGGCTGGTTCATGCCAAAATCACAGACATCTTTTCCCCCTGTCATCAGCGACGGACCCTCCATGAGCAGCGATCTCATCAAACACATCTCCGATGCCTCCTTCGAAGCCGACGTGCTCAACGCCAATCTGCCCGTCTTGGTCGATTTCTGGGCTGAATGGTGCGGTCCCTGCAAGATGATCGCTCCGGCCCTGGACGCGCTGGCCGGCGAGCTCAACGGCCAGGTGCTCATCACGAAAATGAACGTCGACGACAACCGCGACGTGCCGGCCCGCTTCGGCATCCGCGGCATCCCGACGCTGATGATCTTCAAGGGCGGCGACCTGGCCGCCACCAAGGTCGGCGCGCTGAACAAGGCGCAGTTGACCGATTTCATCAAGTCCAACCTATAATTCGTTCCACCTGCAGCGGCGCCCGTCGCTGCAGCCATGACGAATGCCACTGCGCGCCGGTCATTCCAGCCGGATTTGCAGCTCCTGACGCAGATGCTGGAGCGCGCAGCGTCGGCTCCCTCCTCCCGCATTTTCCTGATCCCACTGGTGGGCTGCCGTGCGCAGCGCAACGGCGAGAACCGGCAGACGTGCAGGACAGGGAGTCCGACCCCTTCGGCCTGTCCGGCTGGCACCGGCAAGGCCTGATTTCAGGGCCCGACCCTATGCACCTTTCCGAACTCAAGGCTCAACACATCTCGGCGCTCGTCCGGATGGCGGAGACGCTCGAGATCGAGAATGCCAGCCGCCTGCGCAAGCAGGAGCTGATGTTCGCGATCATGAAGAAGCGCGCCAAGCAGGGCGAGCAGATCTTCGGCGACGGCGTGCTCGAAGTGCTGCCCGACGGCTTCGGCTTCCTGCGCTCGCCCGACACCAGCTTCCTGGCGTCGACCGACGACATCTACCTGTCGCCCAGCCAGATCCGCCGCTTCAACCTCCACACCGGCGACATGATCGAGGGCGAGGTGCGCGTGCCGAAGGACGGCGAGCGCTACTTCGCGCTGGTCAAGGTCGACCGCGTCAACAACCTGACGCCGGAGGAGTCGAAGAACAAGATCATGTTCGAGAACCTGACCCCGCTGTTTCCCAAGGAACAGTTCAGGCTCGAGCGTGACATCCGCGGCGAGGAGAACATCACCAGCCGCATCATCGACCTGATCGCGCCGATCGGCAAAGGCCAGCGCGCGCTGCTAGTCGCGCCCCCGAAGAGCGGCAAGACGGTGATGATGCAGCACCTCGCGCACGCGCTGGTGGCCAACAATCCCGACGTGCACCTGATCGTCCTGCTGGTCGACGAGCGCCCCGAGGAAGTGACCGAGATGCAGCGCACCGTGCGCGGCGAGGTCATCAGCTCGACCTTCGACGAGCCGGCCGCCCGCCACGTGCAGGTCGCCGAGATGGTGATCGAGCGCGCCAAGCGCCTGGTCGAGCTGCGCAAGGACGTGATCATCCTGCTGGACTCGATCACCCGCCTGGCACGCGCCTACAACAACGTCCTGCCCTCCTCTGGCAAGGTGCTGACCGGCGGCGTCGACGCGGGCGCGCTGCAGCGCCCCAAGCGCTTCTTCGGCGCCGCCCGCAACGTCGAGGAAGGCGGCTCGCTGACCATCATCGGCACCGCGCTGGTCGACACCGGCAGCCGCATGGACGAGGTGATCTACGAGGAATTCAAGGGCACCGGCAACTGCGAGATCCATCTGGACCGCCGCATGGCCGAGAAGCGCGTCTACCCGTCGATCCTGCTGAACAAGTCCGGCACGCGGCGCGAGGAGCTGCTGCTCAAGCCCGAGATCCTGCAGAAGACCTGGATCCTGCGCAAGCTGCTCTACCCGATGGACGAGATCGAGGCGATGGAGTTCATCCTCAACAAGATGAAGGCCACGAAGAGCAACCTCGACTTCTTCGACATGATGCGCCGCGGCGGCTGAAGCCACCGCACTGATGCGCGCCCTTCCCGTGCAGGGCCTGCACGGGCTATAATCGAGGTTTTTCCGCTGTCGGAAAGTGCTGCTACGCATGGTGCGGGCGGTGGCTCCCGGCACCACAGCGAGCATTCCCATGAAAGACGGCATCCACCCGAACTACCGCGACGTCTGCTTCGTCGACCTGTCCAACGGCTTCCAGTTCGTGACGCGTTCCTGCGCTCCGACCCGGGAAAAGATCACGCTGGAAGACGGCCGCGAGCTGCCGCTGTTCAAGCTGGAAACCACCAGCGAGACGCACCCGTTCTACACCGGCCAGCAAAAGAGCGTCGACAACCTGGGCGGTCGCGTCGAGAAGTTCCGCAACAAGTTCAAGGTCGGCATCAAGCGCTGATCGATCGATCTCCGGGCCACCGGAATCGATGCGCACCCGTCCACCGAGGGTGCGCGCCACGAAGGCAGCCCGACATGGCTGCCTTTTTTGTTGCCTGACGCGCCCGTCGCCGTGACCGATACCCGCCCCACCCCTGCCCTGGTCTCGCAGCGCGCCGTCGTGCGGCTGCCCCGGCTGGCGCTGCTGCTGTTCTGCGCGGCCTATCTGCTGCCCGGCGTCTTCGGCCGCGACCCCTGGAAGAATGCCGACATCGCCGCCTACGGCTACATGACCAGCCTGCTGCGCGGCGAGTCAAGCTGGCTGCAGCCCGCGATCGCCGGGCTGGTGGCCGAGGGCGGCGTGCTGCCCTACTGGCTCGGCGCGGCCTCGATGGCGCTGCTGACACCGCTGGGACTGGATCCGGCACTGGCGGCGCGCCTGCCCTTCGCGCTGCTGCTGGCCGCGACGATGGCGCTGGTCTGGTATGCCACGCTGCATCTGGCCCGGACCGAAGCCGCACAGCCGCTGGCCTTCGCCTTCGGCGGCGAAGCCCATCCGGTCGACTATGCGCGCGCGATCGCCGATGGCGCGCTGCTGGCCCTGATCGCCTCGCTCGGCCTGCTGCAGCTCGGTCACGAGACCACGCCGGAGCTGGTGCAGCTGGCCGCCACCGCCCTGCTGCTCTATGGCCTGGCGGTCAGTCCGTACAAGACCTGGCATGGCCGGATCGCGGTACTGCTGGCGCCGGCCCTGCTGGCGGCCAGCGGCGCAGCCACCACCGGCCTGCTGCTGGCCCTGGCCGGCATGCTGATCAGTCGGCGCTCGAGCTATGCAGATGCTCGCCGCCAGGTTCCCTGGCTGCTGGCCGGCGCCCTGCTGGCCGGCATCGTCGCGACGCTGCTGCAGGCCTGGGCCTGGCGACTGGCGCCGCTGCGCGATCCGGCCAGCCTGGCGCGGCTGCTGATCTGGTTCACCTGGCCGGTCTGGCCGCTGGCCGGATGGACGCTGTGGCACTGGCGCCGTCATCTGCTCAAGCGCCATCTGTCGGTGCCGCTGGCGGTGCTGCTGATCGCGCTGGCGGCGAGCATCGGCATGGGCGGATCGGACCGTGCGCTGATGCTGGCGCTGCCGGCACTGGCGATCATGGCCGCCTTCGCGCTGCCCACGCTCAGGCGCAGCGTCGGCGCGGCGATCGACTGGTTCTCGGTCTTCTTCTTCAGCGCCTGCGCGCTGACGGTGTGGGTGCTCTACCTGTCGATGCATGCCGGCATCCCGGCGCGGCCGGCCGGCAACATCATGAAGCTCGCCCCCGGCTTCGAGCCGGTGTTCCAGCCGCTGGCGCTGCTGGCGGCCCTGGCGGGCACGCTGGCCTGGCTGGCCCTGGTGCGCTGGCGCACCGGGCGCCACCGCCAGGCGCTGTGGAAGACCCTGGTGCTGCCGGCCGGCGGCGTGGCGCTGAGCTGGCTGCTGACGATGACGCTGCTGCTGCCGGTGCTCGACTACGCACGCAGCTATCGGCCGATGGTGCGCCAGATCGCGCAGCAGGTGCCGGCGGGTGCCTGCCTGGTCGCGCCCGAGTTCAGCCGCGGCCAGCTGGCCGCGCTGGAGGTGCACGGCCGCTGGACGCTGACCCGCGACCCGCGCCGCACCGACTGCCGCTGGCTGGTGCTGGCGCAAGGCGAGCGCATCGGCACCGAGCCGCAGCGCCAGCGCAGTCCGGTGCTGGCGGGCTGGCAGCTGCAGACCCGGGTGCGCCGCCCGACCGACCGCGACGAAGTGATCCTGATCTACCGGCGCAGCTCCTGAGCCTGCGCGGCCTCGGCCACCGCCCGGTGCACCCGGACCCGGGAGGCCGGGAACAGGATGCGGAAGGTCGAGCCCTCGCCGATCTGGCTGTCGATCGTCAGCTCGGCGCCATGGCGCTGCACCACATGCTTGACGATGGACAGGCCCAGGCCAGTGCCGCCGGTCTCGCGCGAGCGGCTGCCGTCGATCCGGTAGAAGCGCTCGGTCAGTCGCGGCAGATGGTCGCGCGCGATGCCGATGCCGCTGTCCTTGACCTCGAACACCGCGCCGCCGCCCGGGCGAAGCTGCCAGCCGATCGAGATCCGGCCCTCGTCGGGCGTGTAGCGCACCGCGTTGCTGGCCAGATTGGTCATCGCCGACAGCAGCTCGCTGAGATTGCCCGCCAGCTCCACGCCCGCCAGATCGGCGTCGCCGGTCTCGGGCAGGCGGATCAGGTGCCGACCGCGCGACAGCCCTTGCGTCTCGACGCCGATCTGCTCGATCAGGTCGGCCACCGGATGCCAGTCGTCGGGCGCGGGCTGCGGACTGCCCTCCAGGCGCGCCAGCGTCAGCAGGTCCGTCACCAGGGTCTGCATGCGCCGGGTCTGCTGGGTCATCAGCTGCAGCATGCGCTCGCGGTCATCGGGTCCGAGCGGCAGCGTGGCCATCGTCTCGACGAAGCCGGCCAGCACCGTCAGCGGCGTGCGGATCTCGTGCGAGACATTGGCGACGAAGTCGCGCCGCATCGCCTCGTTGCGCTGGCGCTCGGTCACATCCTGCGTCAGCACCAGCCGCTGGCCGACGCTGCCGTAGCGGCGCACCAGCACCGACAGCAGAAGCTGCGCGGGCTGGCTGCCCGCCATCAGCAGCGGCTCGGTGCTGCCCGACTGCAGCGCCGCGACAAAGGCCGGTGTTCGCACCAGATTGGTGATGCGCTGGCCGATGTCACGCTCGGGATCCAGCCCCAGATGAACGGCGGCCACCTGGCTGACCCAGACGATCTGCTCGTCGGCGTCGAGCAGCAGCACGCCGTTGGGCGAGGCCTCGATCGCGCTGAGGAACTCCTCGCGCCGACGCCGCTCGAGCTGCATGCGCTGCTCGCGCTGCAGCAGCGCGCGCTCGGTCCGGTAGGCCAGCTCGCCCCAGAGTTCGCCGTCGCGCGGGGCCTCGGCCTCCATGTTGCCGCGCATCCAGCGCATCAGCCGTCCGGCACGGCGGGCATCGCGCCAGCCGGCCCAGGCCGCACCCAGCAGCGCGCCGGCCCAGGTGCCCAGCACTGGCGCACCCAGCTTCAGCCCGACCACCCCGCCGACCAGCGCCAGCAGGCTCAGGCTCAGCAGCAGCGACAGCAGGCGCTTGAGCGCCAGACTCATGATGTGGAACCTTCCCTGTCCTGTCGTCTCTCGCGCAGCCCGGCTCAGCCGGCGGCGGGACGATCCTTCAGCAAGCGGTAGCCGGCGCCCCGCACCGTCTCGATCATGCGCCCGGCATCGACCGGCATCAGCGACTCGCGCAGCCGCTTGATGTGGACATCGACGGTGCGCTCCTCGATGAAGACATGGTCGCCCCAGACCCGGTCGAGCAGCTGCGAGCGGCTGTGGACCCGCTCCGGATGGCTCATCAGGTGCTGGATCAGCCGGAACTCGGTCGGACCGAGCTTGACCGGCCGGCCATCGACCTCGAGCCGATGGGCTGCCTGGTCGAGCCGCAGCGGCCCGACCTGCAGCTGCCCCTCGGCCAGCGCGGCCGGCGCACGCCGGCGCAGCACCGCGCGGATGCGCGCCATCAGCTCGCCCGGCGAGAAGGGCTTGACCAGATAGTCGTCGGCGCCGGCATCGAGCCCGGCGATCATGTCGGCCTCGTCGCCGCGTGCGGTGAGCATCAGGATCGGCAGTTCGCGGGTGCGCGCGGCCGCGCGCCAGTGGCGCGCCAGCTCCAGGCCGGAGCCCCCGGGCAGCATCCAGTCCAGCACCACCAGATCGGGCAGCACCGCGTCGACCGCCGCGCGCGCCTGCGGCACCGTGCCGGCCTGCGTCACCTCATGGCCGGCATGGCGCAGATGGATCGCGATCAGCTCGGCGATCGCCGGCTCGTCCTCGACGATCAGCGTGCGGGTCACGTCACTTGACCATGTCGGCGACCGCGTCGGGCGGGTTGTGCCGCACGTCGGTGCCCTTGACGATGTAGATGATCTGCTCGGCCAGGTTCTTCGCGTGATCGCCGACCCGCTCGATCGCCTTGGCGACGAAGACCAGATCGATCGCCGCCGAGATGGTGCGCGGGTCTTCCATCATGTAGGTGATGAGCTTGCGCATCAGGCCGTCGAACTCGCGGTCGATCTCGTTGTCCTGACGGATCACCTCGAGCGCCTGGTTGGTGTCCAGACGCGCGAAGGCGTCCAGCGACTTGCGCAGCAGGTTGGTCGCCAGGCTGGCCTCGTGCGAGACATCGCCCACCGGGAAACGCAGCCGGCTCGACACCCCGGTGCTCACCAGCCCCTGCACGGTGCGGGCGATGCGCGCGGCCTCGTCGCCGACGCGCTCGAGGTTGCCGATGGTCTTGGAGATGGCGATCAGCAGGCGCAGATCGCGTGCGGTCGGCTGGCGGCGCGCGATGATCGACGACAGGTCACGGTCGATCTCCATCTCCATCTGGTTGACCCGCTCCTCGATGCGGATCACCTGGGTGGCGATGTCGGTGCTGAACAGCGTCAGCGCCTGGACCGCCTGGGCCACCTGGGCCTCGACCAGGCCGCCCATCTCGAGCACGCGGGTGGAAATGCCGCTGAGCTCGGCGTCGAACTGGCTGGAGAGATGCTTGTCCATCGAGAGACTCCTGTGTCCTGTGTCCTGTGGTCCTGGTTCCGGGACCGCGATCAGCCGAAGCGACCGGTGATGTAGTCCTCGGTCTCCTTCTTCTTCGGCTTCATGAAGATGTCGGAGGTGGGGCCGAACTCGATCAGGTCGCCCAGGTACATGTAGGCGGTGTAGTCCGAGCTGCGCGCGGCCTGCTGCATGTTGTGGGTGACGATCAGCACGGTGTAGTCGGACTTCAGCTCGTCGATCAGCTCCTCGATCTTGCCGGTCGAGATCGGGTCCAGCGCCGAGCACGGCTCGTCGAGCAGCAGCACTTCCGGCTTGATCGCGATGCCGCGTGCGATGCACAGACGCTGCTGCTGGCCGCCCGACAGGCCCGAGCCGCTCTGGTCGAGCTTGTCCTTGACCTCGGTCCACAGCGCGGCCTTCTTCAACGCCCACTCGACGCGCTCGTCCATCTCGACGCGCGAGAGGTTCTCGAACAGGCGCACGCCGAAGGCGATGTTGTCGTAGATCGACATCGGGAAGGGCGTCGGCTTCTGGAACACCATGCCGACGCGGGCACGGATCAGCGAGACGTCTTCCTTGCTGGTCAGGATGTCCTGGCCGTCGAGCAGGATCTGGCCTTCGGCGCGCTGCTCGGGGTAGAGCTCGAACATGCGGTTGAAGGTGCGCAGCAGCGTCGACTTGCCGCAGCCCGAGGGCCCGATGAAGGCGGTGACCTTCTTCTCGGGCAGATCCATGTTGATGTTCTTCAGCGCGTGGAAGGCGCCGTAGTAGAAGTTCAGGTTGCGCACCGACAGCTTGACCTTCTCGGTCGTCGGCAGATTGACTTGGGTATCCATGATGGGTGACTCAGTGCTCAATGCTCAGTGCTTGTTGCGCAGGAAGGTGCGGGCGATGATGTTGAGCGCCAGGACACCGATGGTGATCAGGAATACGCCGGCCCAGGCCAGCTTCTGCCAGTTCTCGTAGGGGCTCATCGCGAACTTGAAGATGGTCACCGGCAGGCTGGCCATCGGCTCGTTCAGGTTGGTGGTCCAGAACTGGTTCGACAGCGCGGTGAACAGCAGCGGCGCGGTTTCACCCGAGATGCGAGCGATCGCCAGCAGCACGCCGGTGATGACGCCGGCGCGGGCCGACTTCAGCGTGATCGACAGGATCACCTTCCACTTCGGCGTGCCCAGCGCGTAGGCGGCCTCGCGCATCGCGTTCGGGATCAGGCTGAGCATGTTCTCGGTGGTGCGGATCACCACCGGAATGACGATCAGCGCCAGCGCCAGCACGCCGGCAAAGCCCGAGAAGGACTTGAAGCGGTCGACCCAGACGGCATAGATGAACAGGCCGATCACGATCGAGGGTGCCGACAGCAGGATGTCGTTGATGAAGCGGGTCACGCTGCCCAGCCAGCCGGTGCGGCCGTACTCGGCCAGGTAGACACCGGCCATCACGCCGACCGGCGTGCCGATCAGCGTGGCCAGCGTCACCATCATCAGCGAGCCCATGATCGCGTTGGCCAGGCCACCGATCTCTTCCTGGGGCGGCGGCGTCATCTCGGTGAAGGTCATCAGCGACAGGCCGCCGAGGCCGAGGCGAATGGTCTCGAACAGGATCCAGACCAGCCAGACCAGACCGAAGGCCATCGCCGCCAGCGACAGCAGCAGCGCGACGTTGTTGACCCACTTGCGGCGGCGATGCATCGCCGCGCGCGAGGCATGCAGCGCGGAGGTGGCTGCGGTGCTCGAGGCAGTGCTCATGGAGGAGGTGTTCATGTCAGCGGCCCTCGTTCTTCTTCAGCTGCGCCAGCAGCACCTTCGAGAACGACAGCACCACGAAGGTGATGAAGAACAGCACCAGGCCCAGATAGATCAGCGAGGCCTGATGCAGACCCTCGTTGGCCTCGGCGAACTCGTTGGCCAGCGCAGAGGTGATGCTGTTGGCCGCCTCGAACAGCGACAGCGAGTTGAGCTGGTTCATGTTGCCGATCACGAAGGTGACCGCCATCGTCTCGCCCAGCGCACGGCCCAGACCCAGCATCACACCACCGACCACGCCGGTCTTGGTGTAGGGCAGCACCACCTTCCAGACCACCTCCCAGGTGGTCGAGCCCAGGCCATAGGCGGACTCCTTCAGCATCGGCGGCGTGACCTCGAAGACATCGCGCATCACCGAGGCGATGAACGGGATGATCATGATCGCCAGGATGATGCCGGCCGACATCAGACCGATGCCCACCGGCGGACCCGAAAACAGCTCGCCCAGCACCGGCACGCCCTGGAACAGGCCCTGCAGCGGCATCTGCACATGTTCGGACAGCAGCGGGCCGAAGACCATCAGGCCCCACATGCCATAGACGATCGACGGCACGGCCGCCAGCAGCTCGACGGCGATGCCCAGCGGGCGCTTCAGCCAGGCCGGCGACAGCTCGGTCAGGAACAGCGCGATGCCGAAGCTCACCGGCACTGCGATCAGCAGCGCGATGATCGAGGTCATCAGCGTGCCGTAGATCATCACCAGGCCGCCGTACTGGTCCTGGACCGGATCCCATTCGCTGCGCCACAGGAAGGACAGGCCGTACTCGCGGATCGCCGGCATCGCGCCGTCGATCAGCGACACGATGATGCCGATCAGCAGTGCCAGCGTCAGCAGCGCGCTGGCACGCGCCAGCAGCGCGAACAAGGTGTCGGCCCAGGGCTTGCGTGCACTGCGGGGCTGGCCGGAGCCGGAAGTCTTGATCATGTTCTTGGCTGCAGTCGGTGAACTGTCAGCCGGCAGTGTAGCGGCCATGGCCACTCCTTCTGGGGGGTTCTTCATGGCAAAGGCGAGTCGGCAGCGCAAGGGGCGCACCGGCTCGCCTTCGGTGGGAACAGACCCGATCCGATCAGATCAGCCCGGATCAGGCCCGTTCAGATCACTTGTAGGCAATCGCCTTGCCGGAGCCGTCCTTGATCTCGGCCCACTGCTTGCGCACCAGCGCCTTGACCGAGTCCGGCAGCGAGACGTACTCGAGGTCGGCCGCCATCTTGTCGCCGTTGGCATAGGCCCAGTCGAAGAACTTCAGCGAACCCACCGCCGAGGCCGGCTTGTCCTGCGCCTTGTGCATCAGGATGAAGGTGGCGCCCGTCAGCGGCCAGGCGTCCTTGCCCGCCTGCTCGGTCAGCACCTGGTAGAAGGACTTGCTCCAGTCCGCACCGGCCGCCGCGGCCTTGAAGTTGGCGTCATCCGGCGCGACGAAGTTGCCGTCCTTGTTCTTCATCAGCACGTGCGACATCTTGTTCTGCTTGGCGTAGGCGTACTCGACATAGCCGATCGAGTTGGGCAGACGCATCACGAAGGCCGACACGCCTTCGTTGCCCTTGCCGCCGGCACCGGTCGGCCAGTTGACCGCGGTTCCCTCGCCCGCCTTGGCCTTCCACTCGGCGTTCACCTTCGACAGGTAGTTGGTGAAGATGAAGGTGGTGCCCGAGCCGTCGGCACGACGCACGACCGAGATGGCCGCGTCCGGCAGCGGCACGCCCGGGTTCTGCGCGACCAGCGCCGGATCGTTCCACTTGGTGATCTTGCCCAGGTAGATGTCGCCCAGCAGCTGGCCGGTCAGCTTGATCTGACCCGGCTGAATGCCCTTGATGTTGACCACCGGCACCACGCCGCCGATCACGGTGGGGAACTGCATCAGGCCGTCGGCCGCCAGTTCCTCATCCTTCAGCGGCATGTCGGAGGCACCGAAGTCGACCGTCTTCGACTTGATCTGCTTCAGGCCGGCGCCCGAGCCGACCGACTGGTAGTTCACCTTGGCGCCGGTGGCCTTGTTGTAGGCATCGGCCCACTTCGCGTAGACCGGAGCCGGGAAGGTCGCGCCTGCACCGGTCACGTCCTGAGCAGAGGCCAGCGAGGCCGCAGCCAGCAGGGTGAAGGAAAGGAGACCGCGACCGAAAGCGCTGGAATTCATGACGTGTCCTTGGTGACTTGTTGCAAAACCGGCGCCAGGGCCGTGACAGGCTGCATGCTAGGGTCGGTTTGTGACACTTCCGTGACCCCTCCAGCCGCTCGGCATTGTCATGAGAGGGTCACGGCTCGTCGAGACACTTCTGCAGTTTGTAGCGATCCATAGCGATCAGATCTCGAGGAGCGACTCCATGCCACAACCCAAGCGCCTTTTCCTGGGCAGCGTCGGCGCCATCGCCTGCGCCCTGCTGATGTCGGGCTGCGCCAGCCTGAACCCGGCCCCGACGCTGGCCGACACCCTGGCCGCCCGGCCGGAGCTGTCGACGCTGAACCGTCTGGTGACTCAGGCCGGTCTGCAGGACACCCTGCGCGGCGAGGCGGCGCTGACGGTGCTGGCCCCGAACGACGAGGCCTTCAAGGCGGTGCCCAAGGCCACGCTGGACGCACTGGCTGCCGACCCGGCTCGGCTCAAGGCCGTGCTCGGCCACCATGTGGTCGCGGGTCGGGTGAGCGCACGCGAGATGCCGGCCAAGGTGCGCACCAGTACCGGCACCGAGATCACCACCTCGCGCGCCGGCGACTTCGTGACGCTGGAAGAAGCGATGATCGTGCAGGCCGACCTGCCGGTCCGCAACGGCACCGTGCATGTCATCGACCGCGTGCTGATGCCGCCGGTCAAGAAGTAAGCCGGGGCCGAGCAAAGCCAAGGGGGCGGATCCTGGCGGATCCGCCCCCTTGCTGCTTCTGGGTCTTTCTGCCTCGCGGATCAGTCGCGCAGCGTCGCGGCCAGGCGCTCGGCGCTGGAGCGCGCGACCTCGGCATCGCGCGCCTCGACCATCACCCGCACCAGCGGCTCGGTGCCGGAGGCGCGGATCAGGATGCGGCCGCTGTCGCCGAGCTCTGCCGTGATGACCGACTGCATCTCGGCCAGCGCGCGGTTGGCCTTCCAGTCCTGGCCGGGCTTCAGGCGCACGTTGATCAGCGTCTGCGGGAACAGCTCGACGCCCTCGAGCATGTCGGCCAGCGACCTGCGGCCGCGCTGCAGCGCCTGCAGCACCTGCAACGCGCTGACGATGCCGTCGCCGGTGGTGTGGCGGTCCAGCGCCAGCAGATGGCCCGAGCCCTCGCCGCCGAGCTGCCAGCCACGGCGCGAGAGTTCCTCCAGGATGTAGCGATCGCCCACCTTGGCACGGATGAACTCGATGCCCTGGCCGCGGATCGCCAGCTCGACGGCCATGTTGGTCATCAGGGTGCCGACCACGCCGGGCACGCGCTCGCCCTGCGCCAGCCGGTCGGCCACCATCACGTACAGCAGCTCGTCGCCGTTGTAGATGCGGCCGTCGCTGTCGACCATCTGCAGCCGGTCGGCATCGCCGTCGAGCGCGATGCCGTAGTCGGCGCTGTGCGCGCGCACCGCCGCCAGCAGCGTGCGCGGATGCGTCGCGCCGACGCCCTCGTTGATGTTGTAGCCGTCGGGCTCGCAGCCGATGCGCACCACCTCGGCGCCAAGCTCGTGGAACACGTCCGGCGCGATCTGGTAGGCCGCGCCGTGCGCGCCGTCGACGACGATCTTCAGGCCCTTGAGCGACAGCTCGTTGGAGAAGGTCGACTTGCAGAACTCGATGTAGCGGCCGGAGGCATCCTGCAGCCGGCGCGCGCGCCCCAGCGCCACCGAGTCGACCCAGACCGGCTCGCGCTCGAGCTCGGCCTCGACCTGGATCTCCCAGGCGTCAGGCAGCTTCTCGCCCTTGGCCGAGAAGAACTTGATGCCGTTGTCGCCGAAGGGGTTGTGCGAGGCGCTGATCACCACGCCCAGGTCCAGCCGCAGCGCACGCGTCAGGTAGGCCACGCCCGGCGTGGGCAGCGGCCCGGTCAGCATCACGTCGACGCCGGCCGAGTTCAGCCCGGCCTCCAGCGAGGACTCCAGCATGTAGCCGGAAATGCGGGTGTCCTTGCCGATCAGCACCACCGGGCGCTCGCCATCGGGGCGGCCAGCGCGCAGCACGCGCCCCACCGCATTGCCCAGACGCAGCGCGAAGTCCGGCGTGATCGGATAGGTGCCGACGGTGCCGCGAATGCCGTCGGTGCCGAAATACTGTCTGCTCATCTCGTTTCAGTCCTGGGGTCGAGTGCCTCTCCTGCCGCCGGCAAGGAAATGCCCTTACAGAAACATTTCATTACACAGGCGGGTCACCGATTGTCGCTGCTGGCGGATGAAGCCCGCGCGACTCTTTCCTTAATTAACAGCCTTTGCATGCCGTGGGCATGGGATGGATCAGGTTTCGGCACGCGGCAGCAGATCTGCCGCCTGCCAGACCTTCAGCGCATCGGCGGTCTCGGCCACATCATGCACCCGCACGATGCGAGCGCCGCAGTGCGCCGCAGCCAAGGCAGCAGCCACGCTGGCGACCATGCGCTCGCCCACCGGCCGGCCGCCGGTGACCGCACCGAGCGAGGACTTGCGCGACCAGCCCGCCAGCACCGGCAGCCCCAGCGCGAGCAGCGCCTGCTGGCCGCGGATCAGCGCGAAGTTGTCCTCGACCCGCTTGCCGAAGCCGATGCCCGGATCGAGCACGATGCGCTCGCGCGCCACGCCACGCGCCGCCAGCTCGGCCACCCGGCCGGCCAGATGCGCGGCCACCTCGGCGACGACATCGTCATGGTGCGGCGCCAGCTGCATCGTGCGCGGCTCGCCCGTCATGTGCATCAGGCACAGACCGCAGGACGGGTGGGCCGCAACTGCATCGACCGCGCCGGGTGCGCGCAGCGCGGCAATATCGTTGACGATGTCGACACCCAGATCGAGCGCGCGGCGCATCACCTCGGGCTTGCAGGTATCGACCGACACCGCCACGCCCAAGGTCAGCGCATGGCGCAGCACCGGCGCGATGCGCCGCCACTCCTCGTCGGCCGGCACCGGCTCGGCCCCGGGCCGGGTCGACTCGCCGCCGATGTCGAGAATGTCGGCGCCCTGCCCGATCAGCGTCTCGCAATGCCGCAGCGAGGCCGCCGGATCGCGCCCGCCATCCGAGAAGGAATCCGGCGTGGCATTGACGATGCCCATGATGCGCACCCGGTCGAGGGCCAGCACATGGCGGGTGGTGCGCCAGACTGGCGCGCCATCAGGTCGGAACAGCAGCGTGGACATGGTCAGAGCGGGTCAGCAGCAACGCAGTCAGCGGAAACGAAAAAAGGCCGGCGGATGCCGGCCTCTTGCAGATGACTCCGGCGCACCGGAATCAGGCTGATCAGTCGGTCTCGCCGACGACGGCCACGGTCACGTCGACCACGACATCGTGGTGCAGCGCGATCGCGACGGTCTGCTCGCCGACGACCTTCAGCGGGCCGTTGGGCAGACGCACCTGCGCCTTGACGATCTCGACGCCTTGCGACTTCAGCGCTTCGGCGATGTCGGCGTTGGTCACCGAACCGAACAGACGGCCGTCGACGCCAGCCTTCTGGCTGATGGTGACGGTCTTGCCAGCCAGCTTCTCGCCTTGGGCCTGAGCGGCGGCCAGCTTCTCAGCCTGGGCCTTTTCCAGTTCGGCGCGGCGCGCTTCGAATTCCTTGATGGCCTTCTCGGTGGCACGGCGTGCGGCACCGGTCGGGATCAGGAAGTTGCGGGCATAGCCGTCCTTGACCTTGACGACATCACCCAGCACGCCCAGATTGGCGACCTTTTCGAGCAGGATCACTTGCATCGCGTTTCTCCTCTCAGACCTTGTGCTGGTCGCTGTACGGCAGCAGCGCCAGGAAACGGGCGCGCTTGATCGAGGTGGTCAGCTGACGCTGGTAGATCGCGCGGGTGCCGGTCAGACGGGCCGGCGTGATCTTGCCGTTCTCGCCGACGAAGTCGCGCAGGATGTCGAGATCCTTGTAGTCGATCGATTCGACACCGGCGACGGTGAAGCGGCAGAAACGCTTGCGCTTGAACAGCAGCGACTGCTGGTTGCGCTTGACCTTGCGGCCCTTGGAAAACTTGCTGCGCGGCGGGGGCATGAAGACCTCCTGATTACGGTGCGGATGTGTGAGGAACGGATTGGAACGAACTGATATGGAACATGACGCCACGGCCACTGCGCTGCTTGCCGAGAAAACCCTGGAACAGGGCTTCCTGGCCGACCTGCAGCTGCTGCAGGCGCCCGGCGGTCTCGCCGATGGCGGTCGCATGGATCTCCAGCGCGACCTGCCGAGGCATTCCGGCATGCTCGACCTGCGAGGCATGCGCCAGGCGGACATCGAGCGCCGGCAGACCGGCCGGGGTGTGGCGCAGCGCGGCGCGCTCGACGACGGTGGCTTGAAGGACAAGCTGGTTCATCGCGGTCGGTCGCAGGGTCGCGTGCGGCGTCAGGAACCGGATATCAGGCGCTCGCCTCCTGCTGGGACTTGCGCGCTTCTTCCTTCTCGACGCGCTTCATCATCGACGACGGGCCGGTCTCGGCCTTGTCGCGACGCACCGTCAGGTGACGCAGCACGGCATCGTTGAAGCGGAAGCCGGTCTCGATCTCAGCCAGGGTTTCCTTGCTGCACTCGATGTTCAGGCACAGGTAGTGCGCCTTGGCCAGCTTGTTGATCAGGTAGGCGAGCTGGAAGCGACCCCAGTCCTCGACACGGTGGACCTGGCCGCCCGAAGCGGTCACCAGGGCCTTGTAGCGCTCCAGCATGGCCGGAACCTGCTCGCTCTGGTCCGGGTGGACCAGCAGCACGATTTCATAATGACGCATCGAAACTCCTTGGGGATTCCTGTTGCGGAAGCCGCCCCGCAGCGTCTGTCACGGGTGCAGCAAGGGAAGAAAAGCCTGCGAGTATAGCGCGAATCAACCCTTGCCGGAAAGAGGATCGCGCAGACGCGCCACCACCGCCAGCTGCTCCGGGCCGGGCCGGGCGGTCAGCAGGCTGACCAGCACCAGCACCAGCGCACCGGCGGGCACGCCGAAGACGCCCGCGGCCACCGGATCGATGCCCCACCAGCGGCAGTCGGCCAGCGGCCAGGTGATGCCAAACATGCGCCGCAGCACCTCATGGTTGGTCACCATGTAGAAGACGCACACCAGCAGCCCGGTCAGCATGCCCAGCACCGCGCCGGTGCGGTTGGCGCGCTGCCAGAAGATGCCCAGCACCAGCGCCGGGAAGAAGGCCGCCGCCGCCAGCGAGAAGGCTGCCGAGACGAACTGCAGGATGTCGGCAAAGCGCATCGAGGCCAGGAAGGCTGCCATCAGCGCCACCACCAGCACCAGGAACTTCGACAGCATCACCCGGCGCATCGCCGGCGCGCGCGGGTTGACGAAGCGGAAGTACAGGTCATGCGACAGCGCGTTGGAGATGGTCAGCAGCAGGCCGTCGGCGGTCGACAGCGCCGCGGCCAGGCCGCCGGCGGCCACCAGATAGGTCACCACCAGCGGCAGCCCGCCGATCTCGGGTGCGGCCAGCACGATCACGTCGCCGCCCAGGTGCAGCTCGGCGAGCTGCAGCAGGCCGTCGCCGTTGATGTCCTCGACCGAGACCAGCGAGGGGTCGAGCTTGGCCCAGCGCCGGATCCAGCCTGGCAGCTGGTCGAAAGGCAGACCGATCAGATTGGTGAAGACTTCGTACTTGACCATCACCGCCAAGGCCGGCGCGGCCAGATACAGCAGCGCGATGAAGAACAGCGACCAGCCGACCGAGCGGCGCGCCTCGCTGACCGAGGGCGTGGTGTAGTAGCGCGTCAGCACATGCGGCATCGCCGCGGTGCCCAGCATCAGGCACAGCACCAGGGCCAGGAAATTGCGCCGGCCCTCCTCGTAGTCGCGCCGCTGCTGGGCGTCGCCACGCGGGTCGCCGGCCACCAGCGGCTGGGCCTGGGGCGGCAGCCCGCCCAGCGGCCGGGCGCGCTGCAGCGCCTCCTCGTACTCGCGCTGATAGACCTGGCGCGCCTCCTCCTCGGTCTGCGGCCGGGTCAGCAGGCGGCGCTCGACCTGCTGGATGCGCGAGGGCGCGGCGTCGGCCGCCTGCAGCGCCCGGGCCTGGGCGGTCAGCGTCTCGACATCGTCGGCCATGGCCTGGCGCACATCGTCGAGCTTGTGGCGGGCGTCGGCCGCACGCACCTCGAGCTGGCGGATCACCGCCAGCTCGGCCGGATCGTCCTTGAGCATCTGCTCGCGCAGCGAGACATGCTCGAGCTGCTGTCCGTAGGAGAACAGCGGGAAAGGGCTGCCCGTCTGGTTCAGCGACAGCCAGACCACCGGCGTCAGGTAGGCGATGATCAGCACGATGTACTGCGCCACCTGCGTCCAGGTGACCGCACGCATGCCGCCCAGGAAGGAACACACCAGCACCCCGCCCAGCCCGACGAAGATGCCGATCTCGAAGCTGAAGCCGGTCAGGTGCGAGGTGATCAGCCCGACGCCATAGATCTGCACCACCACGTAGACGAAGGACACCAGCGTCACCGCGATCACCCCGACCAGCCGAGGCCAGGTGCCGCCATAGCGCGCGCCCAGGAACTCGGGAATGGTGAAGCAGCCGAGCCGGCGCAGATAGGGCGCCAGCAGCAGCGCGACCAGGCAGTAGCCCCCGGTCCAGCCCAGGATGTAGGCCAGACCGGCGAAGCCCTGCAAATAGAGCACGCCGGCGGTGCCGATGAAGGAGGCGGCCGACATCCAGTCGGCCGCGGTGGCCATGCCGTTGTAGACCGCCGGCACCCGGCGGCCGGCGACGTAGTACTCGGCCTCGTCGGTGGTGCGCGACATCAGGCCGATGGCCGCATAGACCGCGACGGTGGCGATCAGGAAGGTGCCGCCAATCCAGCTGCGCGGCCAGCCTGCATGCTCGAGCGCCGCCAGCAGGCCGACGAACACCAGCACGCACAGGGTGTAGAGAGCGTAGCGGCGGTTGAGCGTGCGGGTGAAGACCCGCGTTTCCTCGGAGGTCGACAGATCCGGCCTCGTCATGAGGCGCGCATGCCGGACTCGGCCTGCGCGCAACGCCGCTCGAGGCGATCCATCACCCAGCCATGGCCGACGATGATCAGCAGATAGACGGCGATCGCACCCTGGGTCGCCCACCAGTAGCCCGCCGGCATGCGGCCGACCCGCCAGGCATCCAGCGCCGAGGACCACCACGACACGCCCAGGGTGACACCGAACCACAGCGCCAGCCCCAGCACGGTCCAGAGGCGCACCCTGCGCCAGTACACCCTTGCCCTCATGGCAGATTCGCCCACTTTCTCGCCTTGCATGCTTGTCACCTCGGCGTGAATTGTGCGCGCATGCGTCCCCCGGTACCACGGGACTGACACCAAGAGGCCGACACAGCAGCCAGGAAAGAAAAGAAAAAGGGCCCGCCCTACCGGACGAGCCCTCGATGAGGCCGGATCAGCGCTGGATCAGCGCGGGATCAACGCTTGGCCAGGCGCTGCCAGGTGTCGACGACCGTGTCGGGGTTCAGCGAGATCGACACGATGCCTTCCTGGGCCAGCCAGTCGGCGAAGTCCGGGTGGTCGCTGGGGCCCTGGCCGCAGATGCCGATGTACTTGCCGCGGGCGCGGCAGGCGGCGATGGCGCGCGCGATCAGCGCCTTGACGGCCGGGTCACGCTCGTCGAAGTCAGCCGCCAGCAGTTCCAGGCCGGAGTCGCGGTCCAGACCCAGCGTCAGCTGCGTCAGGTCGTTCGAGCCGATCGACATGCCGTCGAAGAACTCGAGGTAGTGCTCGGCCAGGATGGCGTTGCTCGGGATCTCGCACATCATGATCAGGCGCAGCTCGTTCTGGCCGCGCTTGAGGCCCTGCTCGGCCAGCATGTCCACGACGCGCTCGGCCTGCTTCAGCGTGCGCACGAAGGGCACCATGATCTCGACGTTGGTCAGGCCCATGTCGTTGCGCACGCGCTTGAGCGCCTCGCACTCCATCGCGAAGGCCTCGCCGAACTCCTTGCTGACATAGCGCGCCGCGCCGCGGAAGCCCAGCATCGGGTTCTCTTCTTCCGGCTCGTAGCGGCTGCCGCCGATCAGCTTGCGGTACTCGTTGGACTTGAAGTCCGACAGACGCACGATCACCGGCTTGGGCCAGAAGGCCGCAGCGATGGTGGCGATGCCCTCCACCAGCTTGTCGACGTAGAACGCACGCGGGCTGGCATGACCACGCGCCACCGACTCGACCGCCTTCTTGAGGTCGGAGTCGATGTTCGGATAGTCGAGGATCGCCTTCGGGTGCACGCCGATGTTGTTGTTGATGATGAACTCGAGGCGGGCCAGACCGACGCCGGAATTCGGCATCTGGCAGAAGTCGAAAGCCAGCTGCGGGTTGCCGACGTTCATCATGATCTTGACCGGCGAGTACGGCAGCTCGCCGCGCTGGACCTCGCTGACCTCCATCTCGAGCAGGCCGTCGTAGATGTAGCCGGTGTCGCCTTCCGAGCAGGCGACCGTGACCAGCTGGCCGTCCTTCAGCAGCTCGGTGGCGTCGCCGCAGCCGACCACCGCCGGGATGCCCAGCTCGCGGGCGATGATCGCCGCGTGGCAGGTCCGGCCGCCGCGGTTGGTGACGATGGCGGCGGCGCGCTTCATCACCGGCTCCCAGTTCGGGTCGGTCATGTCGGTGACCAGCACGTCGCCGGGCTGCACCCGCTCCATCTCGGCGATCGAGTGGACCAGGCGGACCGGGCCGGTGCCGATCTTCTGGCCGATCGCGCGGCCTTCGGCCAGCACGACGCGGTCACCCCCGGTGGTGAGCTTGTAGCGGTGCTCGACCTTGCCGGCGGCCTGGCTCTTCACCGTCTCGGGACGGGCCTGCAGGATGTAGAGCTGGCCGTCGACGCCGTCCTTGCCCCACTCGATGTCCATCGGGCGGCCATAGTGCTGCTCGATGATCAGCGCGTAGTGGCCCAGCTGCGTGATGTCCTCATCGGTCAGCGAGTAGCGGTTGCGCAGCTCGGTGGGCGTGTCGGTGGTCTTGACCAGCTTCTTCGAGGCGGCCTTCTCCTCGGGCGTGGCGAACTCCATGCGGATCAGCTTGGAGCCGAGGTTGCGGCGGATGACGGCGAACTTGCCGTTCTTCAGCGCCGGCTTGTGCACGTAGAACTCGTCCGGGTTGACCGCGCCCTGCACCACCGTCTCGCCCAGGCCGTAGCTGGAGGTGATGAAGACCACGTCCTGGAAGCCCGACTCGGTGTCCATCGTGAACATCACGCCGGCCGCACCCAGGTCCGAGCGCACCATGCGCTGGATGCCGGCCGACAGCGCGACGTCGGCGTGCGCGAAGCCCTTGTGGACGCGGTAGGAGATCGCGCGGTCGTTGTAGAGCGACGCGAACACTTCCTTGATCTTGTGCAGCACGTCCTCGATGCCGACGACGTTCAGGAAGGTCTCCTGCTGACCGGCGAAGGAAGCGTCGGGCAGATCCTCGGCGGTGGCCGACGAGCGCACCGCGAAGGAGGCTTCCGGGTTGCCTTCGGTCAGACGTGCGAACTCGGTGCGGATCGCCGCTTCGAGGTCGGCGGGGAACGGCGCGTCCTCGACCCAGCGACGGATCTCGGCGCCGGCTTCGGCCAGCGCGCGCACATCGTCGGTGTCCAGGTTGTCCAAACGGGCGTTGATCTTGCCGGTCAGGTCGCTGGCCGCCAGGAACTCGCGAAAGGCATGAGCGGTCGTGGCGAAGCCGCCAGGCACACGAACGCCCGAGGCCGCCAGCTGGCTGATCATTTCACCGAGAGAGGAATTCTTGCCGCCGACCGTGTCGACGTCGGTCATCCGCAGCTGCTCGAACGGGACGACCAGGGCGGTTTCCAGATGGGTTGAAGACATGACAAAGCTCCATGATGTAGAAAAACCGGAGCTTCCGGGCCGGACCGGTCCCCGCGGCGCAGAAGGCAGCCAGGGCAGACGAGAACGGTGGCGGCGCGACCTGTCACCCGACGCGCTTGTCGTCGTTCTGGGTGGGCGTGGGCGGGGCGGCGCGGCATCGGCAGTGGAAGCGAATTGCCGGCCATTCTAGGGTCATCCCGGCCTATCATGTACCCGACATGTACCCTTAAGCATCAATACGCAGCTGCTCATGCCCAACCGCACAGTCTTCTTCGTCTCTGACGGCACCGGCATCACCGCCGAGACCTTCGGCAAGTCGATCCTCGCACAGTTCGCCACCAAGCCGCGCCATGTCCGGCGCCCCTTCATCGACACCGAGGACAAGGCCGAGCAGGTGGTGCGGGAGATCAACATGACGGCCGCGCAGGAAGGCGTGCGCCCGATCGTGTTCATCACGCTGGCCAACGAGCTGGTGCGCGAGCGGCTGACCGCGGACGCCAACGCGCTGGTGCTCGACATGTTCCGCACCTTCGTCGAGCCGATCGAGGCCGAGCTGGGCATGAAGAGCAACCACCGCGTCGGGCGCTTCTCCGATGTCGCCAAGAGTCAGGAATACCACGACCGCATCGAGGCGATCAACTTCTCGCTGGCGCATGACGACGGCCAGTCGGCGCGCAACCTGGCCGAGTCCGACGTGATCCTGGTGGGCGTGAGCCGCTGCGGCAAGACGCCGACCTCGCTCTATCTGGCGATGCAGCACGGCATCAAGGCCGCCAACTGCCCGCTGATTCCCGAGGACTTCGAGCGCGGCAAGCTGCCCTCGATGCTGCTGCCGCACCGCCACAAGTGCTTCGGCCTGACCATCGACGCCGACCGGCTCAGCCAGATCCGCAACGAGCGTCGTCCGGGCAGCAAGTACGCCGCGCTGGAGAACTGCCGCTACGAGATCAACGAGGCCGAGGCGATGATGAAGCGCGAGGGCATCTCCTGGCTGTCGTCGACGCACAAGTCGATCGAGGAGATCGCCACCACCATCCTGCGCGACCTGCGCCCGGACCGGCTGATCTACTGACGCTCTGCTGATGCTCAGCGGCGCGCCTGGCGCGCCGATTCGTACAGGCAGATCGCGGTGGCAGCCGCCACGTTGAGCGACTCCTCGCCACCAGGCTGCGGGATGGTCACCGTCAGCGCGCAGCGCGCCATCAGCTCCGGGCCGACGCCCTGCCCTTCGTGGCCGAAGACCCAGGCGCAGGGCGCGGGCAGCGCCAGCCGGTCGATCGCGGCCTCGGCATGCGAGCTGGTGGCCACCAGCGGCACCGCCAGCGCGTCCAGGTCGGCTGGCGCCAGGCTCTCGACCAGGTGCAACGCAAAATGCGCGCCCATGCCGGCACGCAGCACCTTCGGCGACCACAGCGCCGCGCTGCCCTTCATCGCCAGCACCTGGCGCACGCCCAGCGCCGCGGCGCTGCGCAGGATGGTGCCGACGTTGCCGGGATCCTGCAGCCGGTCGAGCACCACAGTGGCCACGCCGGGCAGCGGCGGCTGGCCGCCTGAGGGCAGATCGATCAGGAAGCCGATCGACACCGGCGACTCCAGCGAGCTGATCTCGGGCAGCAGCGCGTCGTCGATCACGACGATCTCGGCGGCCTGCAGCGCCAGCGCGCGCGGCCCCGGCTGCAGCCAGGCCGAGGCGCCGACCACCGCCAGCGCCGCCTGTCCGCCCCGCGCCAGGAAAGCCCGCGCCAGATGGTCGCCCTCGAGCCAGACCTGGCCGAGGCGCCGGGAGGCGGCCGGCTCGTTGGCCAGCCGGTGCAGCGTCTTGACCAGCGCATGCGCGCGCGAGCTGATGTGGCGGGGTTCTCTCATCGGGGGCTTCGGCAGGCGTGTTCGAGCTCGGCGCGGCGCACCGGGGCGTAGGAGCGGCGATGCTGCTCGCAGGGCCCGAGGCGATTCAGCGCGTCGAGATGGGCGGCGGTCGGATAGCCCTTGTGGACATCGAAGCCGTAGCCCGGGTGGAGGGTGTGCAGTTCGGCGCAGAGCCGGTCGCGGTGGACCTTGGCCAGGATGGAGGCCGCGGAGATCGCGGCGACCTTCGCGTCGCCCTTGACGATGGCCTCGGCCGGGATGCGCAGCGTCGGGATGCGGTTGCCGTCGACCAGCACCTTGGCCGGACGCAGGCGCAGGCCCTCGACCGCGCGACGCATCGCCAGCATCGTCGCGTGCAGGATGTTGAGGCGGTCGATCTCCTCGACGCTGGCCTCGGCGATGCAGCAGGCCAGCGCCTTGGCGCGGATCTCGTCGAACAGCCGCTCGCGCCGGCGCGCGGTCAGCGCCTTGGAATCGCCCAGGCCGTCGATCGGCTGCAGCTCGTCGAGAATGACCGCCGCAGCCACCACCGGCCCGGCCAGCGGGCCGCGCCCGGCCTCGTCCACGCCGGCCACCAGGCCGGGACGATCGAAGACGAAGGCGAACTGCGCAGGCTCAGGCACAGCCGCCACGCCATCAGCGGCCGAGGACCTGCGCGACCGCATCGCTGGCCCGGCGCGCCGTGTCCTGGCGCAGCAGATGATGGAGTTCGGCGAAGCGCTGGCCGACGCCCTCGCAGCGCGAGGGGCTGTCAAGCCACTGCTGCGCAGCCTGTGCGACCGCCTCGGGCGTGCAGGAGTCCTGCAGCAACTCCGGCACGACGAAGCCGCGCAGCAGGATGTTGGGCAGACCGACCCAGGGCTGGTAGGCCATGCCCTGCATCCGGATCCACGACAGCCAGTGCATGTTGTAGGTGATGACCATCGGCCGCTTGAACAGCGCCGCCTCCAGCGTGGCGGTGCCGCTGGCGATCAGCGTCAGGTCGCAGGCGGCCAGCGCCTCGTGCGAGCGGCCGTCGAGCACCTGCAGCTCGAACTGGCCGGCGAACTTCGCCACCATCGGATCGAGCAGGTCGCGCACGCCGCGCATGGCCGGCAGCACGAAGCGCAGGCCCGGGTTCTGCTTCGCCAGCCGCGCCGCCGCACCCAGCAGGGCCGGCGCGATGTGGCGCACCTCGCCGCGCCGGCTGCCCGGCAGCAGCGCGATCACGCGGGCGTCGAGCGGCAGGCCCAGCGCGGTGCGCGCCGCCTCGCGCGGCACCTCCAGCGGGATCGCGTCGGCCAGCGGATGGCCGACATAGCTCGCGGCGATGCCGGCGCGCTGGTAGATCTCCGGCTCGAAGGGGAACAGGCACAGCACATGGTCGACCGCCTCGCGGATCTTGTGGATCCGCCCGCCCCGCCAAGCCCAGATCGACGGGCTGACGAAGTGGATGGTCTTGGTGCCGGCCTTCTTCAGCCGGGCCTCCAGGCCGAGGTTGAAGTCGGGCGCATCGACCCCGATGAAGGCGTCGGGGCGCGCCTTCAGCAGCCGGTCGCCCAGCTCGGCGCGCAGCGCGAACAGCCGGCGCAGCCGCAGCAGCAGCTCCAGGCTGTAGCCATGCACCGCCAGCAGGTCGTAGTTCCACCAGGCGTCGAAGCCCTGGGTCTGCATCTGCGGGCCGCCCAGCCCGAAGGACTGCAGCGCCGGCCAGCGCTGCTTCAGCCCCCCCAGCAGCAGCTGGGCCAGCAGATCGCCGGAGGGCTCGCCGGCCACCATGCCCAGGCGCGGATCGCTCGTCGTCATCGTCAGCCTGTCGGTCCGTCAGCGCACGATGCCCCGGCCGGCCGAGGCGAGGAAGTCGAGCATCATCGTGATGTCGGCCTCGGCCTCGGGATGCTCGGCGCGCAGCGCCTCGATCTCGGCGCGGGCAGCCTCCAGCGTCAGGCCCTTGCGGTAGAGCGCGCGGTACATCTGCTTGATGGCCAGGATGCGCTCCGGGCCGAAGCCGCGGCGCTTCAAGCCTTCCTGGTTGAAGCCGTGGGCCTCGCAGGGATTGCCGGCCACCATCACGAAGGGCGGCACGTCCTGGGCGATGCGCGAGGCGAATCCCGCCATCGCGTGCGCGCCGACGCGGCTGAACTGGTGCACGCCGGTCAGCCCGCCGAGGATCGCCCAGTCGCCCACCCGCACATGCCCAGCCAGCGTGGTGACATTGGCCATGATGGTGTGGCTGCCGATGCGGCAGTCGTGCGCGACATGCACATAGGCCATGATCCAGTTGTCGTCGCCGATGCGGGTGACGCCCTCGTCCTGGACGGTGCCGGTCGAGACGGTGCAGAACTCGCGCAGCGTGTTGCCGTCGCCGATTTCCAGCCGCGTGGGCTCGCCGGCGTACTTCTTGTCCTGCGGGTCCGAGCCCAGCGAGCAGAACTGCCAGATGCGGTTGTCGCGCCCGATCGTGGTGTGGCCCTCGATCACGCAATGCGGACCGATGCGCGTGCCCGCGCCGATCTCGACCTGCGCGCCGATGATGCTGTAGGGGCCGACGACGACCGACTCGTGCAGCCGGGCCGCCGGATCGACCACCGCGGTGGGATGGATCTGCGTCATGAACGAAACAGTCGCGGACTTCAGCCGACGCGGCGCATCGTGCACATCAGCTCGGCCTCGGCGGCGAGCATGCCGTCGACGGTGGCGCGGGCGCTGTACTTGTAGATGCCTGCGCGCACCCGGTCGACCGTCGACTCCAGGATGAGCTGGTCACCCGGCTCGACCGGGCGCTTGAAGCGCGCGCCGTCGATGCCGGCGAAGTAGACCACCATGTCGTCGGTCAGCTGCTCGCCCATCGAGGTGAAGGACAGCAGCGCCGAGGTCTGCGCCAGCGCCTCCAGGATCAGCACGCCGGGGAAGACCGGCCGGCGCGGGAAGTGGCCGGTGAAGATCGGCTCGTTGAAGGTGATGTTCTTGATCGCCCGGATGCTCTTGTGCAGCTCGATGTCGAGCACCCGGTCCACCAGCAGGATCGGGTAGCGGTGCGGCAGCTTCTTCATGATCTGATGGATGTCCATCGTGATCGGGGTGCGCTGCGGCGTGGCGGAGGTCTCGTCGGACGGGTTCGTCGTGCTCATGATGTCTTGCTTTGCTTCTCGAGGGCGCGGATGCGGTCGCGCAGGGTGTGCAGCTGCCTCAGCGTGGCGGCATTGCGCTCCCAGGAGGCGTTGTCGTCGATCGGGAAGATCCCGCTGTAGTGGCCGGGCTTGCGCAGGCTGTGCGTGACCACGCTGGTGGCCGAGACGGTCACGCCGTCGGCGATCTCCAGATGGCCCAGGATGTTGGCGCCGCCGCCGATCGCGCAGCCGCGCCCGATGCGGGTGCTGCCGGCCACACCGGTGCAGCCGGCCATCGCGGTGTGCTCGCCGATGCGCACGTTGTGGCCGATCTGGATCAGGTTGTCGAGCTTGACGCCCGCGCCGATGACGGTGTCGTCGAGCGCGCCGCGGTCGATGCAGGTGTTGGCGCCGATCTCGACATCGTCGCCGATGACGACGCCGCCGAGCTGCTCGATCTTCTCCCAGCGCCCCTGGTCCGGCGCGAAGCCGAAGCCGTCGGCGCCCAGCACCACGCCGCTGTGCAGCAGGCAGCGCGCGCCGACGCGGGTGCCTGGCATCAGCGTGACCCGCGGCGCCAGCCGGGTGCGCTCGCCCACCACCACGCCGGCGCCGACGAAGCCCAGCGGCCCGATCACCGCCCCATCGCCGATGACGGCACCGGACTCGATCACCGCCTGCGCCCCCACCGAGACGCCCTCGCCCAGCACCACATCCGGCGCGACCACCGCGCTCGGGTGAATGCCGACCGGCGCGACCGGACGGGTGCGCGCCGCCCACCACTGGGTGAGCCGCGCAAAGTGCAGATAAGGGTCGGGCACGACCAGCGCGACGCAGCCCGGGCGCACCGCATCACGCGCCGCCGCGGACACGATGACGCAGCCGGCGTCGGTCTCGGCCAGCTGGGCGCGATAGCGCGGATTGGCGAGAAAGCTGATCGTGCCGGCGTCGGCGCCCTGCAGCGGACCGATGCGGCGAATCAGCCGCTCGCCCGGCGCGGGCACCGAAGCATCGGCGACGAGTTCTCCCCCGAGCCCGGCCTGCAGCTCGTGCAGGCGCACGGAGAAGTCGGGCCTCACTTGGCCGGCGCGGCGTTCAGGGCCTTGATCACCTTGTCGGTGATGTCCACGCGCGGACCGGCGAAGACCACCGGATCCTGCAGGATCAGGTCGTACTTCTCGCTGTCGAAGATCTGCTTGATGACCTTGTTGGCGCGATCGACCACCGAGGCCAGCTCCTCGTTCTTGCGCTGGTTCAGGTCTTCCTGGAACTCGCGGCGCTTGCGCTGCAGGTCGCGCTCCTGCTCGACCAGATCGCGCTGGCGGCGTGCACGCTCGGCCTCGGCCAGCGTGACCTGGTCCTTCTCGAACTTGTCGGCGGCGGCCTTCAGACGCGCGGCGGCATCGTTGAGCTCCTTCTCGCGGCGACCGAACTCGGTCTCCAGCTTGGCCTGCGCGGCCTTGGCCGGCGCGGCGTCGCGCAGCATGCGGTCGCTGTTGACATAGCCGATCTTGAGCTCCTGAGCGACCGCACCGGCCGGCGCCGCAAGCAGGGCCGTCGCGGCAGCCGCAGCGGCTGCGGCGGCGGACAGGCGGGCGATCATCGGGCGGAAGTGTGAATTCATCATCAGAATGCGGTACCGATCTGGAACTGGAAGCGCTGGATTCTATCCTGCGGAAACTTCCGCACCGGCTGGCCCCAGCTGAGCTTGAGCGGGCCGACCGGCGAGATCCACGACAGGCCGAGGCCGGCCGACGCGCGGAACGAGGCCAGCGTCGGCGTCTCGTCCTCGCCCCAGACATTGCCGGCGTCGAAGTAGCCGAAGATCCGCAGCGTGCGGTCGTTGCCGACGCCGGGGAAGGGGAAATACAGCTCGCCGTTGAGGTTGACGCGCTGGGTGCCGCCCAGATAGGCGCCGGTCACGTCGACCGGGCCGAGCGAGTTCTGGTCGAAGGCGCGTACCGTGCCCAGGCCGCCGCCGTAGAAGCTCTTGAACACCGGATAGTCGCGTCCGCCCAGGCCCTTGGCATAGCCGAGCTCGGCGTTCAGGCCCAGCGTGAGCTTCTTGCTCAGCGGGAAGTACTGCTGGATCTGGTAGTTGTTGCGCAGGTAGCGGGTGTCGCCGAAGGCGGCCCACTCGATGTTGACGCGCTGGTAGCGGCCCTCGTTGGGCACCAGCGCGCTGTCGCGGCCGTCGCGCTGCCAGCCCAGCGTCAGCGGATAGGAGGTGCTGGAGCGGCCGTAGGTGGCGCGGTAGCGGTAGAAGGCCTCCGGCAGCGCGGTGGCCGAGCGCATCGTGGTGCGCTCGGCACCGATGCCGAAGAACACCGTGTCGTAGTCGGAGAACGGCACGCCGAAGCGCACCGAGGCGCCCGGCGTCACCAGCTCGTAGGACTCGCCCTGGCTGTTGACCGGCTTGTTGGTGCGGTAGTAGACATCAAGCGAGCGCGAGATGCCGTCGCGGGTGAAGTAGGGATCGACGCTGGACAGCACCAGGGTGCGCGAGGACTTGCTGGTGTTGAGCTCCACGCCCAGGTAGTTGCCCGAGCCGAAGACATTGTCCTGCTTGATCGAGCCGCTCAGCGAGAGCTTGTCGGCGCTGGAGAAGTTCGCGCCGACCATCAGGCTGCCGGTGGGCTTTTCCTTGACGTTGATCGTCAGGTCGACCTGGTCGGCGGTGCCGGGCACCTCCTGCGTCTCGATGTCGACCTCGCTGAAATAGCCCAGGCGGTCGACCCGGTCGCGCGAGAGCTTGATGCGCTGGCCGTCATACCAGGCCGACTCGAACTGGCGGAACTCGCGCCGGATGACCTCGTCGCGGGTCTTGGTGTTGCCCGAGACGTTGATGCGCCGGACATAGACGCGCCGGCCCGGATCGGCATTGAGCTGGACCTCGACCCGGCCAGTGTCGCGATCGATGCGCGGCACCAGCTCGACCCGCGCGAAGGCATGGCCGAACAGGCCGAAGCGGTCCGAGAAGGCCTTCTGCGTGGCGGCGACCTCCTCGGCCTTGTAGGGCTCGCCCGGGCGGATCGACACCAGCGAGCGGAACTCCTCGTCCTTGCCCAGATAGTCGCCCGAGAGCTTGACGCCGGTGACGATGTAGCGCCGGCCCTCGCGGATGTTGATGGTGATCGAGATGTCCTGCTTGTCCGGCGAGATCGCGACCTGGGTCGAGTCGACGTTGAACTCGAGGTAGCCGCGGTTCAGGTACCAGGCGCGCAGGGTCTCCAGGTCGGCATTGAGCTTGGTGCGCGAGTAGCGGTCGCTCTTGGTGTACCAGGTCATCATGCCGCCGGTGGTCAGGTCGAGCTGACCGAGCAGCGTGCTCTCGGAGAAGGCCTCGTTGCCGGTGATGCGGATCTCGCGGATGCGCGCCACGCCGCCCTCGGACACCGCGAAGGTCACGTTGACCCGGTTGCGGTCGACCGGGGTGATGGTGGTGACCACCTCGGCGCCGTAGAGGCTGCGGGTCAGGTACTGGCGCTTGAGCTCCTGCTCGGCGCGGTCGGCCAGCGCCTTGTCGAAGGGCTGGCCCTCGCCGACGCCGATGTCCTTGAGCGCCTTGATCAGCGTGTCGCGATCGAACTCGCTGGTGCCGGTGAAGTCGACCTTGCCGATGACCGAGCGCTCCTCGACGACGACGACCGCGACCTGGCCCTCGATCTCGATGCGCACGTCCTTGAACAGGCCGGTGGCGAACAGCGCGCGCAGCGCCGCCGCGCCCTTCTCGTCGCTGTAGGTGTCGCCGACGCGAAAGGGCAGCGACGCGAACACCGTGCCCGCCTCGGTGCGCTGCAGGCCCTCGACGCGGATGTCCTTCAGCGTGAAGGGCGTCACCGCCAGCGCCGGCAGCGAGGCTGCGGCCACCATCAGCGCGACGGCGCAGGCTCGGGGAGAGGAAACGGGGAGGAAGGCGGGTACGCGCATGCGGTCAGTGCAGGCCCAGGTAGCGGGCCACGTCGTTGTACAGGGCGAGCGACATCATCAGCAGGATCACCATCAGGCCCCCGCGCTGCAGCCGCGCGATCCACACCTCGGGGATCGGGCGGCCGATGGCACCCTCGATCAGATAATACAGGAGGTGCCCGCCGTCGAGCATGGGCAGCGGCAGCAGGTTCAGGACCCCGAGACTGACGCTGACCACCGCCAGGAAGCCCAGGTAGTAGGCCAGCCCCAGCTCGGCCGACTGGCCGGCATAGTCGGCGATCGTCAGCGGACCGCTCAGGTTCTTCAGCGAGGCGTCGCCGGTGATCATGCGGCCGAACATGGTCAGCGACATCGTCGCCATGTCCCAGGTGCGCTCGACGCCGCGCAGCAGGCCGTCGACCAGGTCGAGCCGCACCAGATTGGTCTGCGGCCGGGCACCGACCACCGCCTCGATGCGGCCGATGGCCTGGCCGCGCTCCTCGACCCGGGCCGGCTGCACCGTCAGCTCGAGGCGCCTGCCCTCGCGCTCGATCCACCACTGCTGGGGCGCGGGCTCGCCCCGGCTGCCGGATTCGCGGATCAGCGCGCGCAGCGCGGCGGCGTCGACGATCTCCTGCGCATCGACGCGCAGCACCCGGTCACCCGGCCGCAGTCCGGCCCGCTCGGCCGGGCCAGCAGCCACCAGCTCGCCGATGACCGGCTCGGCATAGGCCGCGCCGATGCCGATGCGCCGGGCCAGCGCGGCATCGGCCTCGCCGGCCTCCAGCGCGGCCAGCGGCAGCAGGCGCTCATGGCGACCGCCGCCGTCGGCGCGGGTCAGCTCCAGACGCAGGTCGTGGCCGTCGAGCGCGGCGCGGGTGGCCTGCCAGCGCAGGTCGATCAGCGAATCCACCTCCTGCCACTCTCCGCTGCCCTCCAGCGACCAGCGCCGGGCCCAGTCACCCGCCTGCAGTCCGGCCTGTGCGGCCACGCTGCCCGATGGCGGCGTGCCCAGCACCGCACGCGGCTCCTGGGTGCCGATCCATGACGAGGCCGCATACAGCAGCACCGCCAGCACCAGATTGGCCACCGGGCCGGCGGCGACGATGGCCGCACGCTGGCGCAGCGACTTGCGGTTGAAGGCGCGGCCCAGCTCATGCGGCGCCACCGGGCCCTCGCGCTCGTCGAGCATGCGCACGTAGCCGCCCAGCGGCAGCAGGCTCACCGCCCATTCGGTCTCGCCGATGCGGCGCGTCCAGATCGTCTTGCCGAAGCCGATCGAGAAGCGCAGGACCTTGACGCCGCACGCACGCGCCACCCGGTAGTGGCCCCATTCATGGACGACGATCAGCACGCCGAGCGTGACGAGAAAGGCGATCAGGGTGTTCATGCGAGCTCAGACGCCCAGACGGGCGACGAGTTCAGTCGCATGGCGCCGCGCCATCGCATCCAGCTCGAGCAGCCCCTCGAGCGAGCCGGCCGCGCCGGCGGGAATCGACAGCGACTCCAGCGTGCCGGCATTGACCGCGGGAATGCGGTCGAAGCGCAGCCGCCCGGCCAGGAAGGCCTCGACCGCGATCTCGTTGGCGGCGTTGAGCACCGCGGTGCTGCCGGGTGCGGCCTCCAGCGCCGTCCAGGCCAGCTGCAGGCCGGGGAATCGCGCCGCGTCGGCCTCCTCGAAGGTCAGCGCCTTGAGCGAGAGGAAGTCGAGCTGCTCGGCGCCGGACTCGATGCGCTCCGGCCAGGCCAGGCCGTAGGCGATCGGCACGCGCATGTCGGGCGTGCCCAGCTGCGCCAGCACCGAGCGGTCGCGGCAGACCACCATCGAGTGGATGATGCTCTGCGGATGGATGACGACGCGCACGTCGCGCGGCGCCAGGTCGAACAGCCAGCGCGCTTCGATCACCTCGAGCGCCTTGTTCATCATCGTGGCCGAGTCGACCGAGATCTTGCGGCCCATGACCCAGTTCGGATGCGCGCAGGCCTGCTCGGGCGTGACCTCGCGCAGGCTCGCCGGGTCGCGCTGGCGGAACGGCCCGCCCGAGGCGGTCAGCACGATGTGGTCGATGCGCTGCGCCCAGGTGGTGCGGTCCTCGGGCAGGCACTGGAAGATGGCGGAATGCTCGCTGTCGATCGGCAGCAGCGTGGCGCCGCCCTCGCGCACCGCGTCCATGAAGAGCTGGCCGCCGACGACCAGCGCCTCCTTGTTGGCCAGCAGCAGGCGCTTGCCCGCGCGCGCCGCCGCCAGGCACGGCGGCAGGCCGGCCGCGCCGACGATGGCCGCCATCACGCTGTCGACCTCCGGGTGCGCCGCCACCTGCTCGAGCGCGGCCGCGCCGGTCAGCACCTCGGTGGCCAGGCCCTCGGCGCGCAGGCGCTCGGAAAGCGCACGGCCCAGCTCGGGCGTGGGCAGCACCGCGAAGCGCGGACGCCAGCGCGCGCACTGCGCCGCCAGCTCGTCCACGCGGCTGTGCGCGCTCAGCGCGAAGACCTCGTAGCGGTCGGGATGGCGGGCCAGCACGTCGAGCGTGTTCGTGCCGATCGAGCCGGTCGAGCCAAGCACGGTGACGCGGTGGCGCGGCGCGCCACCCGGAGTCTTCAGGGATGCGGTCATGCGGAGATCAGGGCAAGCGCCAGCGGGCACACCGGCAGCAGGGCATCGATGCGGTCGAGCACGCCGCCGTGGCCGGGCAGCAGCGCGCTGCTGTCCTTGGCGCCGGCGCTGCGCTTGACCAGGGATTCGAACAGGTCGCCGACCACGCTCAGCGCAGCCAGGAACAGGCAGGAGACGATCAGGCCCAGCGGGCCGCCGCGCTGCAGCAGCAGCGTGTACAGGCTCGGCCCGTCGGCCAGACCCTGATGGTCGAAGGCGATCCAGGCCAGCGCCAGCGCCAGCACGCCGACCATGCCGCCCCAGACGCCCTCCCAGCTCTTGCCGGGACTGATCGCGGGCGCGAGCTTGCGCCGGCCGAAGGCCCGGCCGCTGAAATAGGCGGCGATGTCGGCCATCCAGACCAGGCAGAAGACCGACAGCAGGAAGTTCAGGCCGCGTGCGCGCCCTTCGGCGATCGCCAGCCAGGCCAGCCACAGCAGCAGCACGCCACCGGCCAGACGCAGCAGCGACGGCGCCTGCGGCCAGGACGCCACGCCGCGGCGCAGCACCCAGGCGCCGCCCAGCACCCACAGCAGCAGCGCGAGCTGCCAGAGCACGCCAGGACTGTGGCCGATCCAGCCGATCTGCCACATCGCGGCCGAGCCGGCCGCGACCACCGCGCCGCCGGCCAGCGCCGAGACGCCGGGCGCGCCATTGAGCCGGAACCACTCCCAGCCGGCGGCGGCGATCATCACCAGCGTCAGCAGCGCGAAGGGCCATGGAGCCTGCGCGAACAGCGCCGGGAGAAGCACCAGCAGCATGAGGACTGCGGTGATGATGCGCTGCTTGAGCATGCGGGAAGCGACAGTGTCGGAGGGTCGGGACAGGCGCCGGGACTCAGGCGTCGGGGGCCAGCGTGATCTTCTCGCCGGAGGCGGAGATGTCGGTCTTCACGCCGCCGTAGCGACGGTCACGCGAGGCAAAGGCCGCGATGGCGCGGTCGATCTCGCGCTCGTCGAAGTCCGGCCAGAGGCAGTCGGTGAAGTGGAACTCCGAGTAGGCGATCTGCCAGAGCAGGAAGTTCGAGATGCGCACCTCGCCGCCGGTGCGGATAAACAGGTCCGGGTCCGGCGCATAGGCCATCGCCATGTGGCGCGACAGCAGCGCCTCGTCGACCTGCTCGGCCTGCACGCCGGAGGCCACCGCCTGGCGCACCGCCTGCACGATGTCCCAGCGGCCGCCGTAGTTGAAGGCCACCGACAGCGTGATGCGGGTGTTGGCCTCGGTGCTGCGCTCGGCATGCTCCCAGGCCGCGCGCACCTTCTCCGACACCGCAGCCCGGTCGCCGATGATGCGGATGCGCACCCCCAGGTCGGACAGCCGCGTCAGATAGGTCGCCACCGCGGTCAGCACCAGGTTCATCAGGCCGGAGACCTCCTCGTCGGGACGCTTCCAGTTCTCCGAGGAGAAGGCGAAGACCGTCAGGTACTCGACGCCGCGGTCGGCGCAGGCATTGATCGCGCGGATCAACGAATCGACGCCGTACTTGTGCCCGACGATGCGCGGCATGAAGCGCTTGTTGGCCCAGCGCCCGTTGCCATCCATGACGATGGCGATGTGGCGCGGGATGGCCGGCTTGGCGGACTTCGGAGCGGCTGCCATCGCGTCAGACCGCCATGACCTCGGCTTCCTTGGCCTGGACCAGCTTGTCGATCTCGGCGATCGTGCGGTCGGTCAGCTTCTGGATGTCGTCGTTGGAGCGGCGCTCGTCGTCCTCGGAGATCAGCTTGTCCTTCAGCAGCTTCTTGGCCTGGTCGTTGGCATCGCGGCGCAGGTTGCGCACCGCCACGCGGGCATCTTCACCGGCGTTGCGCACCACCTTGGTCAGCTCCTTGCGGCGCTCCTCGGTCAGCGCGGGCAGCGGCACGCGGATCAGGTCGCCCAGCGAGGACGGGTTCAGGCCCAGATCGGACTCGCGGATCGCCTTCTCGATCTTGGCGCCCATGCCCTTTTCCCAGGGCTGCACGCTGATGGTGCGCGCGTCGATCAGCGAGACGTTGGCGACCTGGCTGATCGGCAGCATCGAGCCGTAGTACTCGACCTGCACCTGGTCCAGGATGCCCGGGTGGGCGCGGCCGGTGCGGATCTTCTGCAGTTCGTTCTTGAAGGCCTCGATGGACTTGGCCATCTTGGCGTCGGCGTTCTTCTTGATGTCGGCAATGCTCATCGTTTTGCTCCTGAGACTCTGGACGGCGGACCCGGATGGCGGCCCAGGATCAGACGTGGACCAGGGTGCCCTCGTCCTCGCCCAGCACGACCCGCTTCAGGGCGCCCGGCTTGAAGATCGAGAAGACCTTGATCGGCAGCTTCTGGTCGCGGCACAGCGCGAACGCGGTCGCGTCCAGGACGGCCAGGTTGCGGCCGATCGCCTCGTCGAAGGTCAGCGTCGCGTAGCGGGTCGCCGTCGGATCCTTCTTCGGATCGGCGGTGTAGACGCCGTCGACCTTGGTCGCCTTCAGCATGATCTGCGCGCCGATCTCGGCGCCGCGCAGCGCGGCGGCCGTGTCGGTGGTGAAGAAGGGGTTGCCGGTGCCGCCGGCGAAGACGACCACCTTGCCTTCTTCGAGGTATTGCAGCGCCTTCGGGCGCACATAGGGCTCGACCACCTGGTCGATGCTCAGCGCCGACATGACACGCGCGGTCATGCCTTCCTGGCGCATCGTGTCGGCCAGCGCGAGCGAGTTCATCACGGTGGCGAGCATGCCCATGTAGTCGGCGGTGGCGCGGTCCATGCCCACCGCCCCGCCGGCCACGCCGCGGAAGATGTTTCCGCCGCCGATCACCACCGCCACCTCGCAGCCGAGCGCCGTCACTTCCTGGACCTCGCGCACCATGCGCACGATGGTCGCGCGGTTGATGCCATAGGCGTCATCGCCCATCAGGGCCTCGCCGGAGAGCTTCAGAAGGATGCGTTTGTATGCGGGCATGCAGTGACCTCGATATAAGCGGAAAAAACGATCTCGCGAGTTTAGGCCAGCCGAGGCGCGGGACGCCATCGCACCACGCGCCTCGACCGGAGTCAGGCCGGAATCAGGCCGACTTGCTGGCAGCGGCGACCTGCGCAGCCACTTCGGCAGCGAAGTCGTCCTGCTTCTTCTCGATGCCTTCGCCGACGACGAACATCGTGAAGCCGGCCAGCGAGGTGCCGGCGCTCTTCAGGTAGGCACCCACGGTCTGCTTGCCGTCGGCGGCCTTCACGAAGACCTGGTCCAGCAGCGAGACTTCCTTCAGGAACTTCTGCACCGAACCTTCGACCATCTTGGCGACGATCTCGGCCGGCTTGCCCGACTCGGCAGCCTTCTCGGCAGCGATCTTGCGCTCCTTCTCGACCAGCTCGGCCGAGACCTCGGCCGACGACAGCGCCGCCGGCTTCATCGCGGCGATGTGCATCGCGGCGTCCTTGGCGGCGACGGCGTCACCGGTGTACTCGACGACCACGCCGATGCGCACGCCGTGCAGGTAGTGGGCCAGCGCGCCGCCACCCTCGTAGCGCTTGAAGCGGCGGATGGTCATGTTCTCGCCGATCTTGCCGATCAGGCCCTTGCGCACGTCCTCGACCGTCGGGCCGAAGTCTTCCATCGCCAGCGGCAGGGCCGACAGGGCCTCGACGTCGGCCGGGTTGTGCTCGGCCACCAGGTTGGCGCAGGACTGCACGAAGGACAGGAAGATCTCGTTCTTCGAGACGAAGTCGGTCTCGCAGTTGACTTCCACCATCGCGCCGGTCGAGCCGTTGACGGCCGCGGCAATCACGCCTTCGGCGGTCACGCGCGAGGCGGCCTTGCCGGCCTTGTTGCCCAGCTTGACGCGCAGGATCTCTTCCGCGCGGACCATGTCGCCGTCGGCTTCGGTCAGGGCCTTCTTGCACTCCATCATCGGCGCGTCGGTCTTCGCGCGCAGATCAGCAACCATCTTGGCGGTAATCGCAGCCATGGGAACTCTCCTAAACCTGAATACGTGAAACTGAAAAAAAGGGGCTGAATCAGCCCCTTGCAAGCCGAGTCGGGGGGACTCAGGCGGCGTCGCTCACCTCGACGAATTCATCGGCGCCGGCGACGGCCTCGACGACTTCGTTGACGGCGTTGTTCTTGCCTTCCAGGACGGCGTCAGCCATCACGCGGGCGTACAGCGCCACGGCCTTGGCCGAGTCGTCGTTGCCGGGGATGACATAGTCGATGCCGACCGGGTTGTGGTTGGTGTCGACCACGCCGATGACCGGGATGCCCAGCTTCTTGGCTTCGGCGATGGCGATCTTGTGGAAGCCCACGTCGATCACGAACAGCGCGTCAGGCAGAGCAGCCATGTCCTGGATGCCACCGATGTCCTTTTCCAGCTTGGCCAGCTCGCGCTGGAACAGCAGGCCTTCCTTCTTGTTCATCGACTCCAGGCCGGCTTCCACCTGGGCCTGCATGTCCTTGAGCTTCTTCAGCGAACCCTTGACGGTCTTGAAGTTGGTCAGCATGCCGCCCAGCCAGCGCTGGTCGACGAAGGGCATGCCGGCACGGGCAGCTTCCTCGGCGACGATCTCGCGCGCCTGGCGCTTGGTGCCGACGAACAGGATGGTGCCGCGCTTGGCCGCCAGCTGGCGGGCGAACTTGGTGGCTTCCTCGAAGAGCGGAACGGTCTTCTCGAGGTTGATGATGTGGATCTTGTTGCGATGGCCGAAGATGTACGGAGCCATCTTCGGGTTCCAGAAACGGGTCTGGTGGCCGAAGTGGACGCCTGCTTCGAGCATGTCGCGCATCGTGAAGGACATGAGATCACTCCTGAAAGGTTGGATCTAGAATCCGACTCGGATCGCAGGCGAGAGACGCACCGCACGGGCGCAGCTCGCTGCAACACCTTCAGCCAGTCGGATCCGGGATTGATTCATCCGTCCCGAACACCGGGGTCGGCTCTCGGCGCACCGCGCGCCGGGAAGACGCCGCGACTCGACGCGGCACCGGACAAACCCCGAGAGTATAGCAAGCCTTGCACACCCCCGACCTGCACACGCTGCGCAAGCAGCTCGACGAAGGCGCCACCGATGCCCTGACGCTGCTCGACCAGGCCCTGGCCGCAGCCCGCTCGCCGCGCTGTGCGCATGCCTTCGTCACGCTCGACAAACAGGGCGCACGCGCCGCGGCCGCTGCGCCCACAGGCGCGCTCGCCGGGCTGCCGGTCAGCGTCAAGGATCTCTACGACATCGCCGGCCAGGTGACGAGCGCGGGCTCGGTCGTGCTGGCGGACCGCCCCCCGGCCACGGCGGATGCGCCCGCGGTGGCGCGGCTGCGTGCGGCCGGCGCGGCGCTGATCGGGCGCACGCAGATGACCGAGTTCGCCTTCTCCGGCGTCGGCATCAATCCACACCACGGCACGCCGGCCAATGCGGCGATGGCCGTGCTCGATCCGGCAGCGCCCGCCTGCGTGCCCGGCGGCTCGACCTCGGGCGGCGCGGTCTCGGTGGCCTGCGGCGCGGCGGTGGCGGCACTGGGCAGCGACACCGGCGGCTCGATCCGCATCCCCGCGGCGCTGCACGGCCTGGTGGGCTTCAAGAACACGCAGGCGCTGACGCCCGCGGCCGGCAGCATCCCGCTGGCGCCCAGCCTCGACACCGTCTGCGCGATCACCCGCAGCGTGCGCGACGCCGTCGTGCTGCACGAGATCCTGGCCGAGCGCGTCGTGCGCCTGGACGCCGTGCCGCTGGCCGCGCGCCGGCTCGCGGTGGTGCGCACGCTGATGCTCGACGCGCTGGAGGCGCCGGTCGCAGCCGCCTTCGAGCGCACGCTGCAGGCCCTGGCCCGCGCCGGCGCGCACGTCGAGTTCATCGACCTGCCGCTGCTGGACGAGCTGCCGCGCCTGACGCAGGACGGCGGCCTGCCCGCCGCCGAGAGCTGGGCCTGGCACCGCGAGCTGCTGGCGCGCGAGGGCGATCGCTACGACCCGCGGGTGGCCGCGCGCATCCGCCGCGGCGCGGCGATCACGCCAGCGGCGCTGGCCGCGCTGCACGCCGCTCGCGCCGACTGGATCGGGCGCATGTCAGCGGCACTGGGCGGCTTCGACGCGGTGCTGTCGCCGACGGTGCCGATGACCCCGCCGCCGCTGGCGCCGCTGCTGGACGACGACGCCGCCTTCTTCGAGGTCAACGCGCGGCTGCTGCGCAACCCCTCGGTGGTCAACCTGCTCGACGGCTGCGCGATCAGTCTGCCCTGCCACGCGCCCGGCAGCGCACCCGTGGGCCTGATGGCCTGGAGCCTGGGCGGACGCGACGACCGGCTGCTGTCGCTGGCGCTGCAGATCGAGGCCCTGCAATGAAGGCCCCGACGAACGACGCGGTCGACGTCATCCTCGACACCAATGTCGTGCTCGACTGGCTGGTCTTCCGCCACGCCAGCGGCCTGGCGATCGGCGAAGCCATCGAGGCCGGACGGCTGCGCTGGATCGTCAGCCCGGCGATGCAGGAGGAGCTGACCGACGTGCTCGGCCGCCTGCTGCACCTGCCCACGCTGATGCGCTGGGCCGAGCGGCACGCGCCGGCCAGTCAGGAGGTCGCGCGGCTGGCGCAGCCGGTCGCCGCCCCGGCTGCGCTGCCCTACCCCGAGCGCCTGCGCTGCACCGATCCGGACGACCAGTGCTTCATCGACCTGGCGGTGTCGCGGCGCACGCCCTGGCTGATCACCCGCGACCATGCGCTGCGGCGGCTGGCACGACGCGCGCGCGCCTTCGGCGTCGCGGTGGTCACGCCGGAAGGCTGGGCCGCCGCCCAGGACACCGCGGCATGACCGCGCCCGCTGCCCGCGCCCTGCCCGTCCTGCCTGCGGACCACCGGCCGGTGCGGCTGGCCGATCTGCTCGCGCGGGCGCCGGGCCCGTGGCCGCTGCATGACGCCGCCGCCTCGCGCACGCTGGACGCGCTGGCGGCCAAGGCGCTGCCGGCACACACGCTGATGCAGCGCGCCGGCCGGGCGGTGGCGCGGCTGGCGATGGCGCTGGCGCCGCATGCGCGCCGCATCCATGTGCTGGCCGGCCATGGCAACAACGGCGGCGACGGCTTCGAGGCCGCACTGCACCTGCACCGCGCCGGCCGCGAGGTGCGGCTGCATGTGATCGGCCGCGACAGCGCCGACGGACGCGCGCCAGCCTGGCCGCCGGATGCCGCCGCCTCGCGCCGGCAGGCCGAGCTCGGCGGCGTGCCCATCATCGCCGGGCTGGCACCGCAGGCGCTCGACGGCGCCGAGCTGGTGATCGACGCGCTGCTCGGACGCGGCCTGACGCGCCCAGCCAGCGGCGCGGTGGCCGATGCGATCCGGCTGTGCAACGGCTCGGGCGTGCCGGTGCTGGCGGTCGATCTGCCCTCCGGCCTGCCCGGCGACACCGGCGCGCTCGAGATCGACGCCGCCTGCGTGCAGGCGCGCTGGACCCTGGCACTGCTGTCGCTGGCGCCGGGCCTGCTGACCGCGCACGGCCGCGACCCGGCCGGCGAGATCTGGTGGGACGACCTGGGCGTGCAGCTCGCGCACCCGGACTTTCCTGTTCCGGCGGCCCGGCTGCAAGGCGCGGCCGGACTGCAGACGCTGTGGCCGGCACGGCGCCATGCGCAGCACAAAGGCAGCTTCGGCGATGTGCGCATCGTCGGCGGCGCCGACTCGATGGGCGGCGCGGCGCTGCTGGCCGGGCGCGCGGCGCTGGGTGCCGGCGCAGGCCGCGTCTGGGTCGATCTGCTGGACGACGACGCGCCCCGGCTCGATCCGGTCCACCCGGAACTGATGTTCGCCCCGACCCCGCAGGACGAGCGGCTGGCGACGAGCACCGTGGTCGCGGGCTGCGGCGGCGGCGAGGCGGTGGCGGCGCGGCTGCCGGGGCTGCTGGCACAGGCCGGTCGGCTGCTGCTCGATGCCGACGCGCTCAATGCGCTGGCCCGGGATCCGGCGCTGATGCAGGCGCTGCGCGAGCGCGGCGCCGAGGGCCGACCGACGCTGCTGACGCCACATCCGCTGGAGGCCGCGCGCCTGCTCGGCTGCAGCGCCGCCGAGGTGCAGGCCGACCGGCTGCGCGCGGTGCGCGAGCTGGCCGCGCGCAGCGGCGCGGTGGTGGTGCTGAAGGGCTCGGGCACGCTGATCAGTCGACCGGGCGCCCTGCCCTGGATCAACGCCAGCGGCCATGCCGCGCTGGCCACGCCCGGCAGCGGCGACGTGCTGGCCGGCTGGATCGCCGGCCTGTGGAGCCAGATCTCAGGCGACCGCGCGATCAGCGGCGAGACCGCGCTGGACCGGGCCGAACTGGCGGCCCGCCACGGCGTCTGGCTGCACGGCCGCCGCGCAGAGCGCCTGGCCCCGGGCGGTCAGGCGCTGGTGGCCAGCCGCATCGTGCCGGACGGACAGGACCGCTGAGACCGCCGTCGCCCGCCTTGGCCTTCATCAGCGCCGACGCTTGGCCGCGCTGTTCTTGGTGGCCGTCTTGCCGGCGGATTTCGCCACACGCTTGGCGGCCTTGCGTGGAGGCCGCGCACTGTTCGTGCGGTCCCGCTCGCGCGACGCGGCACGGCGCACCGCCCGATCCGCCTCGGTCACCGACTGCAGCTCGTCCTGGGCCCGCGCGGGCGAGCGCTCCCGCCCGCCCTTGCCAGCCGGTGCCGCCGGCGGCAGCGCCGGTGCCAGCGGATCGCGCACCAGACGGAAGTCGATGCGCCGCCCGTCCAGATCGACCCGGCTGACCTGCACCCGGATGCGCACGCCCACCGCGTAGCGCACGCCGGTGCGCTCGCCACGCAGCTCCTGGCGCACCTCGTCGTAGCGGAAATACTCGCCGCCCAGCTCGGTGATGTGCACCAGACCCTCGACATACAGCTCGTCGAGCTGCACGAACAGGCCGAAGCTGGTCGCCGCGCTGACCGTGCCGGAATACTCCTCGCCCAGGCGATCGCGCATGAACTTGCACTTCAGCCAGGCCTCGACGTCGCGCGAGGCCTCGTCGGCGCGGCGCTCGTTGGCGCTGCAATGCGCGCCGGCGGCCTCCCAGGCCTCTAGGTCGCGCGGCGCGATGCCCTCCATCCGGGGCATCGGCTTGGCGGCGGCCCCACCGGGGCGCCGGCGCAGCGGCTGCGCCGCCCCCGGAATCGAGGACTTCACCACCAGCGCGTACTTGCGCTTGCCCAGGATCGCCTTGATCACACGGTGCACCAGCAGGTCCGGGTAGCGCCGGATCGGGCTGGTGAAGTGCGTGTAGGCGTCGTAGGCCAGACCGAAGTGGCCGCTGTTGAAAGGCGTGTAGATCGCCTGCTGCATCGAGCGCAGCAGCATCGCATGGATCTGCGCCGCGTCCGGCCGGTCGCGCGTCTGCTGCGCCAGTGCCTGCAGCTCGGCAGGCTTGGGCTCGTCGCTGACCGACAGGTTCAGGCCCAGGCTGCGCAGATAGGCCTGCAGCGCCACGCGCTTCTCGGGCGTCGGCCCCTCGTGCACGCGGTACAGGCTCGGGTGCTTGCCCGCCTGGATGAAGTCGGCGGCGCAGACGTTGGCCGCCAGCATCGCCTCCTCGATCAGCCGGTGCGCCTCGGTGCGAACCCGCGGCACGATCTTCTCGATGCGGCCGTTGTCGTCGCAGACGATCTGCGTCTCGGTGGTCTCGAAGTCGATCGCACCGCGTGTGGCGCGCTGCCTGAGCAGCACGCGGTAGACCTCGTGCAGGTGCAGCAGGTGCGGCACCAGGTCGGCGCGGCGCTGCGCCTCCGGGCCGCGGGTGTTCGACAGCACCGCCGCGACCTCGGTGTAGGTCAGTCGCGCATGCGAGCAGATCACCGCCGGATAGAACTGGTAGGCCGCGACCTCGCCGCCGGCATCGACCAGCATGTCGCAGACCATCGAGAGCCGGTTCTGCTCGGGGTTGAGCGAGCACAGGCCGTTGGAGAGCTTCTCCGGCAGCATCGGGATGACGCGGCGCGGGAAATAGACCGAGGTCGCGCGCTCGTAGGCATCGTCATCGAGCGGATCGCCCGGCTTTACATAGTGGCTGACGTCGGCGATGGCCACCACCAGGCGCCAGCCCTTGCGCCGCCCGACCTTGGCCGGCTCGCAGTAGACCGCGTCGTCGAAGTCGCGCGCGTCCTCGCCGTCGATCGTCACCAGCGGCACGTCGGTCAGGTTGATGCGCTGCTTCGCGTCGACCGCGCGCACCCGGTCGGGCAGCTTGCCGGTCTGCGCCAGCGTCTCCGGCGAGAAGCGGTGCGGCACCTCGTACTTGCGCACCGCGATCTCGATCTCCATGCCGGGATCGTCGATGTCGCCGAGCACTTCAGTGATGCGCCCGACCGGCTGCGAATGCAGCGACGGCGGCTCGGTCAGCTCGACCGCGACCACCTGGCCGGACTCGGCCTGTGCGGTGGCGTTCTTCGGGATCAGGATGTCCTGGCCATAGCGCTTGTCCTCCGGCGCGACGATCCAGACGCCGTTCTCCAGCAGCAGCCGGCCGATGATCGGCGCGCGCCGCCGCTCCAGGATCTCGAGCACCCGCCCCTCCGGGCGGCCCTTGCGGTCGTAGCGCACGATGCGCACCCGGACCCGATCGCGATGCAGCACCGCCCTCATTTCCTGCGGTGCCAGATAGATGTCGGCCTCGCCGCCCTCCACCACCACGAAGCCGTGACCGTCACGGTGACCCTGCACCGTGCCTTCCACTTCACTCATCAGCGTGCTGTTCAACGAAATTCCTTCTCAAACACTTGCGGATCGAATTTCTCTCATGCTACACTGGCGTTCTTCGCTGATCGGAACAAAATTTCGAAACAGCGCAAGAGCCCAGGTGGCGGAATTGGTAGACGCACTAGTTTCAGGTACTAGCGGGTAACTCCGTGGAGGTTCGAGTCCTCTCCTGGGCACCACCAACGAATCCAGCATACGCCAGATTCGACAACTTGCACAGACCTTTGAAATCCCGGTCTGAGCTCGTATTCAGGATTTCATGGCCCAGGTGGCGGAATTGGTAGACGCACTAGTTTCAGGTACTAGCGGGTAACTCCGTGGAGGTTCGAGTCCTCTCCTGGGCACCAGACAGACAAAAAGCCGGCTTCATGCCGGCTTTTTTCATTGGTGCGCAACAGACCAAACAGACCATCCAGAACACGATGATGGCTGCCACCATGAAAAAGGCCCGCTCACCTCTCGGTGAGCGGGCCTTTTCATTCGACTGGAGGATCAGACCATCAGACGCTGGTCTTGCGCAGCAGGCCGTCCGGACGCAGCGAATCGTATTCCTCGAAGGGCTGATGAATCCACGGGCTGGTGGGCAGCATCTCGACGAAATAGTCCGGCGTGTAGCAGGACACGCCCTTGACCCACAGCACCGCCGAGCGCAGCTCGCGGATCGAGGGCATGCCGCGCAGGCGCTCGACCACCGCCTGCAGCGTCACGCCGGAATCGGCCAGATCATCGACCAGCAGGACACGACCCGCCAGCTCGCCCTTGGGCATGGTGATGTACTTGGCCATGTCCAGACGACCCTGGATCGTGCCCGCCTCAGCACGATAGGAGCTGGTGGCCATGATGGCCAGCGGCTTGTCGAACACGCGCGACATCACGTCGCCGGGACGCAGGCCGCCGCGGGCCAGACACAGGATCTGGTCGAATTCCCAGCCGGATTCGTGGACCTGGATGGCCAGTCGTTCGATCAGGGCGATTGCATTAGCCACCGCCCCGATTGAGTGGTAACAATCCAGCCCGACCTCGCAGCCCCAGACACGATGCAAGACCACCCGACGGCCCCCGGCGATGAGCTGATGCAGCACTTTGAAGACCTGGCCGATCCGCGCCGGCAGACCGGCCGCTTCCAGTACCCG
>NZ_FTMZ01000031.1 GCF_900156335.1 Sphaerotilus natans | reverse complement strand
ACCAGCACATGCACTTCACCGAGCTGCGCCGCCGCAGTCACGGTGTTCAGCGTCGCGCCCTTGATGGACGCGTTGTCGTGTTCGGCAATGACGAGTGCAGCCATCTCAGATCACCTTCGCTTCGTTCTTCAGCTTGGCGACCAGCGTCGCCACATCCGCCACCTTGATGCCCGCGCTGCGCTTGGCCGGCTCGGCCACCTGCAGCGTCTTGATGCGCGGCGCCACGTCCACGCCCAGCGCCTCCGGCTTGACCGTCTCCAGCGGCTTCTTCTTCGCCTTCATGATGTTCGGCAGCGTCACGTACCGCGGCTCGTTCAGGCGCAGGTCGGTCGTCAGGATCGCCGGCAGCGCCACCGACACCGTCTCCAGACCGCCGTCCACCTCGCGCGTCACCACGGCGCGGCTATCCGCCACCTCGACCTTCGACGCAAACGTCGCCTGCGGCAGGTCCGCCAGCGCCGCCAGCATCTGCCCGGTCTGGTTGCAGTCGTCGTCGATCGCCTGCTTGCCCAGAATCACCAGGCCCGGCTGCTCCTTGTCGACCAGCGCCTTCAGCAGCTTGGCCACCGCCAGCGGCTGCAGCTCGGCGTCCGTCTCGACCAGGATGCCGCGGTCGGCACCGATCGCCATCGCCGTGCGCAGCGTCTCCTGGCACTGGCTCACGCCGCACGACACCGCCACGATCTCCGTGACGATGCCCTTCTCCTTCAGCCGCACCGCTTCCTCGACGGCAATCTCGTCGAACGGGTTCATGCTCATCTTCACGTTGGCGATGTCCACGCCGGTGCCATCACTCTTCACGCGGACCTTGACGTTGTAGTCAACGACCCGCTTCACAGGAACCAATGCTTTCATGAGCTGTCTCGAGATCGAGTGAGGGGAAACGCCGGATCAGGCGTTCAGGATGCTGACCGCGCGGGTGTTCAGATAGGCATCCATGGCTTCCGGACCGCCTTCCGTGCCGTACCCGGATTCCTTGATGCCACCAAAGGGCATTTCCGCCGAGGCCTGTGCGCCCATGTTGATCCACAGCATGCCCACCTCGACATGCCGGGTCAGCAGATCGGCGTTTCTCAGGCTGCGGGTAAATGCGTAGCCTGCCAGGCCATAAGGCAATCGATTGGCTTCAGTGATCGCGTCCTGCAAGTCATCAAACGACTGGATCAAAGCGAGGGGACCGAAAGGCTCCTCGTTGAACGCGCGGGCGTCTCCAGGCACGTCAGCCAGGACCGTAGGCAACCAGAAATTGCCCTGTTCACCGAGGCGATCTCCGCCGGTGAGCAGGCGCGCACCTCGCGTCACGGCATCGCGGGTGAGTTCGGCCATGGCCTGTTGCCGACGCACGTTGGCAAGCGGTCCCATCTGGGTGTCAGGGGCCATTCCTGCGCCCACACGCAACTGGCTTGCCTGCCGGGCCATCTCGGCCGCGAAATCATCGACCACACGCCGATGCACCAGGAAGCGTGTCGGGGAGATGCAGACCTGCCCCGCATTGCGGAACTTGTTCTGCACCGAGGTCCGCACGGCCAGATCAAGATCGGCGTCATCGCAGACGATCACAGGGGCATGGCCACCCAACTCCATGGTCGTGCGCTTCATGTGCTGCCCCGCGAGCGCCGCCAGATGCTTGCCCACCGCCGTCGATCCTGTGAACGTGATCTTGCGAATGACAGGATGAGGAATCAGATACCCGGAAATCTCGGCAGGATCGCCATAGACCAGTCCCAGCACCCCGGCAGGAAGGCCTGCATCCGCGAAAGCCCGGATCAGCGCCGCCGGACTGGCTGGCGTTTCCTCGGGCCCTTTGACCAGAACAGAGCATCCAGCCGCCAAGGCGGCACTCACCTTGCGAACCACCTGGTTGATCGGAAAGTTCCAGGGCGTGAAAGCCACCACCGGCCCGACAGGATCCTTGATGACCATCTGACGGATCGCCAGGTTGTGTCGAGAGGGCACCAGCCGGCCGTAGATTCGAAGTCCCTCGTCGGCGAACCAGTCGATGATGTCAGCTGCGGCAGCCGTCTCGGCCTTGGCCTCGGTCAGTGGCTTGCCTTGCTCCCGGGTCATCAGCGTGCTGATGAATTCAGCACGCTCGCGCAGCAAGGCCGCAGCCCGGTGCATGATGCCCGCGCGCGCAATCGGCGTCATGTGGCGCCAATGCTCGAAGCCGATCTGCGCAGCGGCAACCGCTTCGTCCAGATCGGATTTCTCGGCACAGGCCACCTGCCCGATGCCCTGACCTGTTGCAGGATCCAGAACGGGGCGGGTCCGGCCCAGTGCACCCTCGCGCCACTGGCCCAGAATGAAATGTCGAATGTCGTGATCACGCATGTCGGGCTCTCCTGAAGAGGGCATGGCGGTCAGTCAGGATGCCGACAGGTCGGCGGAGGCCAGACAGTCGCTGAACAGGCCGGTTCGCCCGGACTGCGCGACTGCCCTCTTCCAGTCATGGTTCACGCGCTGACTTCGATAGGTCACGAGGTCCGCGATCGAGATCATCACCAGGCCGTGCAGGCTGGCAAAAAGCTCGAGCTCAGGCCGGCGAGCCATCGTGCCATCGTCATTGACAATCTCAGCCAGCACCCCTCCAGGTCGCAACCCGGCCAGCCGGGTCAGATCGACCGACGCCTCGGTATGACCGGGACGGTGCAGCACGCCGCCCGGCACGGATCTCAGCGGAAAGACATGGCCCGGTCGGCTGAAGTCGGAGGGCTGCGCCGACGGATCCACCAGTGCGCGGATGGTCGCCGCGCGATCTGCCGCCGAAATGCCGGTCGTGGTGCCATGCCGGTAATCGACCGTGATGGTATAGGCCGTGCGCATCAAGTCGGTGTTGTGCTCGACCATCAACGGCAATCCCAGGTGATCGAGCCGAGCACCCGGCAGACCGACGCACAGCATCCCGCTGGTGTAGCGGACCATGAAGGCGATGGACTGCGGGGTCGCATATTCCGCGGCGAGGATCAGATCCCCTTCGTTCTCGCGGCCTTCATCGTCGACCACCACCACCATCTCGCCGCGTGAAAGTGCAGCCAGTGCATCTTCGATACGGTGCAAGGTCATTGTCTGTCTCCTGAGTTGAGCAGTCCTGCTGTGGCTGCTGTCGTCAGGATCTAGCGAGTGTCATGCCAACGGGACGTGAAAAATAAAATCAATATGAATCAAGTACTTGAAATCAATCCGTTCGCCATGCCAGACATTTCTGCGACACCTGGGGTGTCGCAGCAGCACTGTCCATTGCGACACAGGCTCAATGCGATCGATCCGGCCGATGCATGCTGAACTGGTTGAGACGCCGATGCAGCGTCGCCCGCGACACGCCCAGGCGCAGCGCGGCAGCCGACACATTCCAGCCGGTCTGCTCCATCAACGCCAGAAGAGACGTTCCATCGGAAACCTGCCGTGCAGCGGCAGGTTTCGCCTTCATGGGCGACGATTGGCGATCCGGCGTGAACTCGAGAAGGGATGCAGGCAAGGACTCCGTGCCGATCACTGATGCCTCATTGAGGGCCACCATGAACTTGGCGACATGCTGAAGTTCGCGCATGTTGCCGGGCCAGTGATGTCGGGTCAGAACGTCCAGCGCGGCCATCGACAAGGGCCTGCACTCGACGCCAGCATCGGCTGCGGCCTGGGTGAACGTGCTGTCGATGAGTGCCTCCAGATCCGTGCGAGCACGCAGCGCTGGCAGGGTGAGCGTGGCACCGCTCAGCCGGTAGTAGAGATCCTCGCGAAACTGTCCGGCCTGTACCAGCGACTTCAGATCATGCAGTGTCGCGGAAATCAGGGCAAAGCGAACCTTGACCGGCTCGGTCGCGCCGACAGGAACGAACTCGCCTTCCGACAGGACCTGCAGCAGTCGCCCTTGCAGGCTCAGTGGCATGTCTCCGATTTCATCGAGGAACAGGGTACCGCCGTGGGCGCCCAGCAGGCGTCCTGGCGAACCCTGCCGGGAGGCGCCCGTGAAGGCGCCCGCCCGATGTCCGAAAAGTTCGCTTTCGATCAGATCAGGCGGCAATGCAGCGCAATTGACGGTCACGAAATGTCCAGACCGATGCGGACCGGCCTGGTGCAGGGTGCGAGCCAGCTGGGTCTTGCCGCTGCCACTCTCGCCCTGAAGCAGCAGAGGCAGAGAGCGTGCGTGCAGCCGCTGCGCGATGCGAAGACGCTCGCGGACCGTCTCGTCGAGGCCGACCAGGTCCTGCAGCGACGGGGACTGGCCATCGTCTGCACGATCCTGTGCGGACACCGGCGCGCGCGGTGTCCGGGACGGCAGCGGCTCGCTGGCCATCCGCTTGGCAGACCAGCGACGGACAGGCTCCATCAGGCGCGCATGAAACCGACCGCCCTGCCGGTCGCGCAGCGGCGCCACCTCATGCAAGAGCCGGTCGATGTCGCCCACATCGATGACCGAGGTCAGGCGCCTGCCCAGCAGGCTGCGGGAAACATCATCATGCCCGGCACAGCCCAGCAGCTGGGACGCAAGTGGGGTTCCGTCGATGATGCAGCCACGCTCATCGATGGCGAGGCGCGCTTCCGTGGCGGTGTCGCAGAAATCGTCATGGCGCGACAGCCTCAGGATCCGAACTCGCGCGTGGCGCCGATCGAACAGGACATTCTCGATGCGGCGTGCCGAGCTGGCCACCATCTGGCGAATGATGCCCTGCAAGGCGTGGTCGGTGCTGCGCATCGCGGTCACGTTCAGGACCCCGAGGAGATGTCCCTGAGCGCCAAAGATGGGGGCCACGGTGCAGCTCAAGCCTGCCAGCCGAGAGGCGAAATGCTCCCCCATCACGATCGACAACGGCTTTCGCTCACGCAGGCAGAGCCCGACTCCCGTCGTGCCCTGCTTCTCCTCGCTCCAGATGGATCCGGGCAGTACCCTGAGAGACGTGCAGGTGTCGATCACCGTGGAGCTGCTGCGAAAGTTCATCACGGTGCCCTGGGCATCCGACAGCATCACCACCTGGGCGTGATCGCTCAAGTTCAGATAGAGGCGATCGATTTCGGCGGACGACACCTCCCCCATTTCGTCGATCCGTTCACGGCGCTCCTGCAGCTCTGCGTGCGTGAGCACGTCCGGATCGGGAATCCGATCCGGATCCAGTCCGTGATCAACGACGCTGCGCATCCAGGAAGCACGCAGTCCGGCGTCCAGCGGAGGAACGGCGACCGATCGGCGTCCTTCCAGCGCCGCCATGACAGCATGCGCGTGACTGTCCTTCACCACTGCTGACACTCCTTTTTCCATGACAGCACAACGAAGCGCAGGGTAAGAGCAGCGCCGAAGACCTGCCTATGGTGACAACCCGGCATGACAGGCACTCGCCGCTGGACCGAGGTGTCGCACGGGCCGGCACGAATGCGACACCCCTGTGTCGCAAGACACGGGCATGAGACAGACCGAATCCAGCACAAGTTGTTGATTCACAAGGTTTCTTGTCGTTGGCATGGTCTTGGCGTGATGAAGGCAGGAACCAGCAGATCAACAAGTTCCAGCACATCAGACCTGTGCTGCGACAAGGAGACAGAAACATGTGCACACCCCTTGCAGAGGAGGCGTCACGCCTCGACCTCGGCGCCGACCTGAAGACGGCGATGCGCCGCCTGGCAGGGTCCGTGTCCATCGTCACCAGCCGCGACGAGGAGGGTCAGCCTCATGGCATGGCGGCATCGGCCGTGATGCCGGTGTCGATAGATCCTCCTTCCATGCTGGTTGCGGTCAATCGCAGTGCCGGACTGCATGCCGTGCTGCAGCACAGCGGGCGCTACTGCATCAATCTGCTGGCCGATGACCAGCATGCACTGCTCGAGCCCTTTTCCCAGAGCACGCTGCGCGCCCAGCGTTTCCGTTCGGGGCCGTGGCGCGACGCCTGGTCAGAGCGTGCCTCGCCCCTGCCCTGGCTGGAAGGTGCGAGTGCGGTGATCGCGTGCATCGTCGATCAGGCGGTGGACTACGGATCGCACACGCTCTTCATCGGACGAGTCACCGACGTGCGCGTCGATCCGGCGCCGGTCGAGCTGCATCCGCCCCTGGTCTGGCTGGCTGGACACCGTGCCCGGCTGGACCTGCACAGCAGCTGAGCACGTCTCACATCACCGGCTCCGATTCCCGATTCATCCACCTGCGCCGGCACAGGCGCGCTCACCCCTCGAGGAGACACTGATCATGAAACTTGGTCTGTTTGGCATGCCCCTGCATCCGCCCAGCCGTCCTGCCGCAGAGACTTATGCGGAAGACGCGGACAAGGTGATCCATGCGGATGAACTCGGCTTCGACGAGGTCTGGTTCGGCGAGCACATGTCGTGCACGACCGAGCCCATCGCCTCGCCGCTGATGTTCATGGCCTCGCTGATCCAGCGCACTCGCCAGATCCGCTTCGGCACCGGCGTCATCGCGCTGCCCAACCATCATCCGGCGGTGGTGGCGGCTGAAGTGGCCCAGTTCGATCACATGAGTCAAGGCCGCCTGATGTTTGGCATCGGCCCGGGCGGTCTGGCCAGTGACATGGAGTTGTTCGATGTTCTCGACAACGCCTACCGCACCGAACGGATGATGGAGTCGATCGACACGATCATCCGGCTGTGGCGCCAGGACCCGCCCTACAACATCGAGGGCAAACACTGGAAGATAAAGTTGTCGCAGACCGTGATGCCGGAACTCGGCGTGGGCTACATCCCCAAGCCCTACCAACTGCCGCACCCGCCCATCATGATGACGGCGATGTCGCCGTTCTCGGACAGCGTCAAGACGGCCGGCATGCGCGGATGGGGGCCGATGAGCGCCAACTTCTGTCCGGAGTATGTGATCGCCAGCCACTGGAAGAAGTACCAGGAAGGCTGTGAACTGGCCCGGCGCCAGCCCGATGGCGACAACTGGCGCGTGGCCCGCAACATCGTGATTGCCCGCAGCGACGCAGAAGCGCGCGACCGGGTGATGGACCCCGAAGGCAGCAACTACTACTACTTCGAATACCTGTGGAAGGTTCTGCTGGCGGTGAACTACACCGCCGTGATGAAGGATGACCCAAAGCAGCCGGACGCCGACGTCACGATCGAGCAGCTCATCGACAGCATGGTGATCTACGGATCGCCCGAGACCGTCACGGAGAAGCTGTTGGCCTTCCGCGAGCGCACCGGACCGTTCGGCGGCTTGCTGATGGCCTCGATGGATGGAGCCGGCGTCAACCGCGCCCGTGAATGGGAAAGCATGACGCTGCTGGCCCGCGAGGTGATGCCCAGGATTCGCGAGGCACTGGCCCGCTGAGGTCGCCGGCCCGGACGACGACCTGACCAAGAACACCGTGCCGCAGCGGGTAATCACGCCCGCAGCGGACACCATGCAGGAGACAACGGACATGTCCGCAAGCACCATGGTCCGATCACGCCACTTCGGCGCGATCGGCGCCCTCACCCTCGCCGCCAGCCTGACCACCAGCCTGCCGGCCTCGGCCGCCACCGGCCCCGGCTACGACGACCCGACCAACTGGCCCCAGTACCACCGCAGCCACAACGCCTGGCGCTTCAGCCCGCTCGACCAGATCAACAAGCGCAACGTCCAGCGCATGCGCATGGCCTGGGTGCACCAGCCCGGCGCCATCACCCAGGGTCTGCAGGCCACGCCCATCGTGGTCGATGGCGTGATGTACACCATTGCCGCCGACAACAACGTCTTCGCCCTGAACGCCGCCACCGGTGAGGTGCTGTGGCGCTATACGCCCAAGCTCGACCCGGTCGTCAAGGAAGTCTTCTACGCATCGGCCAGCCGCGGCGTGACCGTCGGGCGCGGCAAGGTCTACATCGGATCGCTCGACGGCCGTTTCATCGCGCTTGACCAGAAGACCGGCAAGGAGTTGTGGAGCACCCAGCTCACCAACATGCGCGCCGAGGGCGGCGCGCTGTTCTCCTCGCCGCCGCAGCTCGCCGGCAACGTCCTGTTCGGTGGAACGACCGGCGGTGACCAGCCCATCATCGGCAAGATCTACGCCGTCAACGCCGACACCGGGGAGCGGACCTGGACCTTCGAGATCCCGCGCGACGACCCGAAGAGCTGGCCCGGCGACAGCCGCCAGCGCGGCGGCGGCTCGGCCTGGCTGCCGGGCACCTACGACCCCTCGACCGACACCATCTACATCGGCACCAGCAACGCCGCGCCCGACTTCAACCGCGAAGACCGCCTGGGCGACAACCTCTACACCGCCACGCTGCTGGCCCTGGACCCGAAGACCGGCCGCATCAAGTGGCACCGCCAGGAAGTGCCCAACGACACCTGGGACTTCGACGCGGCCTATGAAGCGCTGCTGGTGCCGCGCGGCAGCGGCAAGACCGCGCTCGTCCACCTGAACAAGAACGGCTTCGTCTACGTCATGGACAAGGACGACGGCGCGATGGTGAACGCTTGGCAGTACACCGAGAACATGAACTGGGCCAAGGGGGTGGACGTCAAGACCGGCCTGCCGATCGAGCCCAACTATCCCGAGACGGGCAAGACCAAGCTGCACTGCCCGAACCTGCTGGGCGCACGGAGCTGGAACCACGGCGCCTACAACCCCGGCACCCGGCTGTGGTATTCGCACGGCATGGAGGTCTGCAACCACGTCACCAGCGCCAAGCAGGAGCCGGTGGCGGGCATCAGCGCCCTGACGCTCGGCTTGTCCGACATCCGTCTGGTGGACCCACCCGGCAAGAAGGCCGATGGCTGGCTGGGCGCCTTCGATCCGCTCACCGGCAAGCAGGCCTGGAAGGTGCGCTTCGAGATGCCGCCGCTCAGCTCGGTGCTGGCCACGGGTGGCGGCCTGGTCATCACCGGCGACATGCGCGGCGTGCTCTACGCCTTCGACGCCGACAACGGCAAGGAACTGTGGCGCTTCAACGCGGGCTCCGGCGCCCGCGGCGGCCCGATCAGCTACGCAGTCAACGGCAAGCAGTACATCGCCATTCCGACCGGCCTGGGCTCGCACGCCCCCGGCTTCCTGACCGGCGCCTTCCCGCAGATCCGCGATCTGCCGGGCGGCTCGGCGCTGATGGTCTTCACGGTGGATTGAGTGATGCGCGCAGCGACTCTCCGCCAGAGCTTGGCGACGCTGTTGCTGGCGGCGGCAGGGGCAGCCGCCCATGCCGCCGCGCCCTTCGACCTGGACGACGTCGGGCGCATCGACGCCGGCAAGCGCCGCTTTGGCAGCACCTGCGCGGCTTACTGCCACGGCTCGGAGGGCGTGGGCGGCCGGGCGCCCGGCTTCAAGGGCAACACGCGCTTCCTGCCCGATGAGGCCTACCAGATCATCAGCGAGGGCCGGCGCGGGCAAGGTGTCATGCCTCCCTGGGGCAAGGTCTACACACCCGAGCAGATCTGGGAGCTGGTGGCCTATCTGCAGCACCTGTCGCGGCAGCCGGCCCCCTGAAACAGCACGCAAGAACAGCACGCAAGAAGGCCACAAGGTAGAACGATGCCACTGGACGATCAGACATTCACCCTGCTGAAGGACAGCGTTCAACGCTTCATCCGCGACCGGCTGGTGCCCGCCGAGAACCACGTCGAGGAACACGACGAGGTACCCGCCGACATCGTCGACGACATGAAGGATCTGGGGCTGTTCGGCATCTCGATTCCCGAGGAGTACGGCGGCATCGGTCTGTCGATGGCGCAGGAATGCGAGGTGGCCTACGCGCTGGGGCAGACCGCGCTGGCGTTCCGTTCCGTCGTGGGCACTAACATCGGGATCGGCTCGCAAGGCATCCTGATGGATGGCACCGACGCGCAGAAGGACGCCTATCTGCCGCGCATCGCCAGCGGCGAGCTGATCATCTCGTTCGCGCTGACCGAACCCGATGCGGGCTCCGACGCCGCTTCGCTGAAGACCCGCGGCGTGCGCGACGGCGACGACTATGTGCTCACCGGCAGCAAGCGCTACATCACCAACGCCACCCGCGCCGGAGCCTTCACGCTGATGGTCCGCACCGACGGCCCCGGTGCAGGCGGCATCTCTGCGTTCATCGTGCCGGCCGACAGCCCGGGGCTGACGCTGGGCAAGCCGGACAAGAAGATGGGTCAGCGCGGCACCAAGACCTGCGACGTCAACCTTGACGGCGTGCGCGTGCCGGCGGCCAACATCATCGGCGGCGTGCCGGGGCGCGGGTTCAAGACAGCCATGAAGGTGCTGGACCGCGGGCGCCTGCACGTCTCCGCGCTCGCCTGCGGCATGGCGCAGCGCATCCTGCAGGAAAGCATCGCCTACGCGCAGCAGCGCAAGCAGTTCGGCCAGCGCATCGGCGACTTCCAGCTCGTCCAGGCCATGCTCGCCGACAGCCAGGCCGAGCTGCTGGCCGGCTGGGCGATGGTGCAGGCCACGGCGCGCCGCTACGACGACCGGGCCGCCGGCCGCCACGACCCGGACGTCGGCATGCACGCCTCCTGCACCAAGCTCTTCACGACCGAGATGGTCGGGCGCGTGGCCGACCGTGGCGTGCAGATCCACGGCGGCGCGGGCTACATCAACGAGTACAAGGTCGAGCGTTTCTACCGCGATGTTCGCCTGCTGCGGCTGTACGAGGGCACCACCCAGATCCAGCAGCTCATCATCGGCAAGCACCTGATGCGCCAGGACTGAACCGAGATGCCGAACACCTCCACATCCCTCTCGGGTGGCGCGCTCGGCGGCCTGCGCGTCCTCGATCTCACCCGCGTGCTCGCCGGCCCCTGGTGCACCCAGGCCCTGGCCGACCTGGGCGCGGACGTCATCAAGATCGAGCGCCCCGGCGCCGGCGACGACACCCGCCACTGGGGCCCGCCCTACGCCAAGGATGCGACCGGCCAGGACACGCGCGAGGCGGCCTACTTCCTCGCCGTGAACCGCAACAAGCGCTCGGTCACGCTGGACATCGCCAGCCCTGAGGGCCAGGCCCTGATCCGCCAGTTGGTGCCGCAGTGCGACGTGCTGGTCGAGAACTACAAGGTCGGCGACATGGCTCGCTACGGGCTGGACTACGACAGCCTGCGCCAGATCCATCCCGGCCTGGTCTACTGTTCGATCACCGGCTTCGGCCAGACCGGACCGTACGCGCCCCGCCCGGGCTACGACTTCATCGTGCAGGGCATGGGTGGCTTCATGAGCGTCACAGGCGAGCGCGACGGAATGCCGGGCGGTGGGCCGCAGAAAGCCGGCGTGGCCATCGCCGATCTGGCGACCGGCGCCCATGCCGCCATCGCGATCCTGGCGGCGCTGCGCCACCGCGACCGCACTGGCCAAGGGCAGTATCTCGACATCAGCCTGCTTGACGTGCAGGTCTCGTTGATGGCCAACATGGCGAGCAATTACCTGGCGACCGAGCGTGCGCCGGCACGATGGGGCAATGCGCACCCGAACATCGTGCCCTACCAGGTCTTCAAGGCCGCTGACGGCTGGGTCATCGTGGCCTGTGGCAACGACCACCAGTTCGGCAAACTGGTCGATGCAGGCGGGCGACGCGAACTGGCCAGCGATCCACGCTTCGCCACCAATCCGGCACGCGTGCGTCATCGGGAGGAACTGGTGGCTCAGCTCGAACCCATGATGCTCGAACGCACTCGCGACGCCTGGATCGCGGTGCTGGAGGAGGTCGGCGTGCCCTGCGGCCCGATCAACGATCTGGCCGATGTCTTTGCCGATCCGCAGGTCATCGCCCGAGCGATGAGGCTGGACCTGCCGCATCCGACCGCCGGCCAGGTCAGCGTGGCCGCCAGCGCGCTGAAGCTGTCGGTCACGCCGGTGAGCTATCGCAGCGCGCCGCCGCTGCTGGGACAGCACACGGACGAGGTGCTGAAGGAACTGGCGGCCCTGACGGATGGGGATCTGCAGATTCTGAAATCTCGCGCGGTCATCTGATCACGGTGACCGCAGGCAACGCTTCGGTCTCGAAGACGACTGATTTCTGCGAAAGGAGTCCTTCATGAATCGCATGGAAGGGGGTTGCCTGTGCGGCGACGTGCGCTATCTCTGCACGACAGAGCCTGTCGTCGTGGCACTGTGCCACTGCACGCACTGCCAGCGCCAGTCCGGATCGGCTTTTTCCGTCAACGTCGGCGTCCCCAAAGGCAGCCTGCAACTGGTGTCAGGATCAACGCAGGTCTACCCTGACATCGGCCACAGTGGCCAGCCGGTGTATCGACATTTTTGCGGCCGATGCGGCTCCCCCATCTTCTCCGATGTCGTCTCCCGCCCTGGCCTGGACTGGTTGAAGGCCGGAACGCTCGACGATTCGACGGGGATTCATCCCACGCTGTCACTGTGGTGCGACTCTGCCCAGGACTGGTTCAGTCCCCCGGAGGGCATGACGATGTTCGCCCAAGGCCCGACCCCGTTGTGATGTTCATGGGCGCAGTACCCTGCGCGCATCATCTGATGCCCGGAAAAAACGATGTGCGGCCCGCCACCTGCAGGACCTGTTGTTCTCTTTCGGAACAGATCGGCACGGAGGGATAACCCGATGTTTTGGGCTGCGGCGGAGACCTCTAACGTGAGGTCATGTGATGCCTGGGTGCATCACGGAAGACACGAACCTCGTCCACCTTTCCACCGCCAGCATGAACGCTCCTCTCCATCCCTATTCGTCCGCACCGGATCATGACGGTCTGCTCGAGCGCCTCGAACAGGCCCTGATCGCCGGCCGGCTTGACCGGCGCGGCTTCATGAGGGCGGCGATGGCCGCCGGCCTGGCCTCGGCAGGCCTGCCGGCTCTGGCCGATGAGCTCGACACCATCCGAGCCAACCAGAACGAGCGTGCAGCGCGGCTCGAGAAGTCCTACGACTACATCGTCATCGGCACCGGCAGCGCCGGCTCGGCTCTGGTGGGCCGACTGGCCGCGGCCCGTCGCGGCGCCAGCATCCTGGTGCTGGAGGCTGGCGGCTGGGACAGCGCCTCGGCGGTCATGGATCCGGGGGTGTGGTTCACCAACCTGGGCACGGAGCGCGACTGGGGGGATGTGGCCATCGCCTCGCCGAGCACGAACGGGCGCGCCATCCCCGAGCACATGGGCCGGGTCGTGGGTGGGGGCAGCAGCATCAACGCCACCATCTGGGCTCGCCCCTTCAAGGCCGATCTCGATCACTGGGCGGCCGAGAGCGGTGACACCGCCTGGGGCTACGAGCATGGCCTGGGCATCTACCGACGCATGGAGAACTGGCAGGGCGCGCCCAGCGCACGCTACCGCGGCCAGGGTGGTCCGGTGTGGTGCCAGCCGGCCAAGGATCCGCATCCGGTGGCGCAAGCCATGCTCGCGGCCTGCCGCAGCCTCGGCCTGCCGGTGCTCGATGACCAGAACGGTGCCCGCGAGGAAAGCGCCGGGGGCTTTGCGCTGATGAACCAGATCATCCGCGAGGGTCGCCGGCAGAGCATGGCGCGCGCCTACCTGTATCCGGTGCTGTCGCAGCCGAACGTGACGCTGCTGGTCGATACCCATGTCGATCGACTGACCTTCGCCGGAACCCGGACCACCGGGGTCGAGATCCGCCGCAAGGGCGAGACGCATCGCATCGAAGCTCGCCAGGAAGTCATCGTCTGCGCGGGGGGCATCAACACGCCCAAGCTGCTGATGCTCAGCGGCATCGGTCCGGAGGCGCAGCTGCGCCAGCACGGCATCCGCACGCTGGTGAATGCCCCCGATGTCGGCCAGCACTTCCAGGACCACCTGCTGCACGGCGGCTGCCTCTGGGAGCCGCACGAGCATGTGCCGCACCGCAACAGCGGCGCCAACGTCGCCGGTTTCGTCAAGAGCCAGGCCACGCTGGCAGCGCCTGACGTGAACCTGGTCCAGATCGAACTGCCCTATGCCAGCGATGTGGTGGGCAAGCAGTTCAACCCGCCCAAGACCTCCTGGGCCCTGTGCGCCGGTCTGGTCGCGCCCAAGAGCCGCGGCGAGATCCGGCTGCGCTCGGCCGATCCGGCAGACCGGCCGATCGTCGATGCGCGCTTCCTCAGCCACCCGGACGATGTCAAGGCGCTGGCCCACGGCATCGAGCTGGCGCGCGAGATCGGCAACTCGCCGGCGATGAAGAGCTGGGTCAAGCGCGAGGTGGCTCCCGCCCGCAAGCTCGCAGGCCAGGAGATGGCGGACTTCGTGCGCAATGGCGCCACCACCTACTTCCACCAGTCGGGCACCTGCCGCATGGGCCGCGACAGCCAGGCCGTGGTCGATGCACGGCTGCGCGTCAACGGCGTGCAGAACCTGCGCATCGCCGACAGCTCGATCGCTCCGAGCATCCCGCGCGTGGCCACGATGGCCACCTGCGTGCTGATCGGCGAGCGCATGGCCGAGATCCTGGCGTCGGCCACCTGACGGCTCTCCCCGCTTCCCTCCCCCACCGCTTTTTTCTCGAGAGATTCTCACCATGCAAGCCCAGATCCTGATCGACAACGAACAGCGCGCCGCCCTCAGCGGCAAGACCTTCGAGCGCCGTCACCCTGTCAGCGACGAGGTGGTGACCCAAGTGGCCGCCGGTGGCGTGGCCGATGCGCTGGCGGCCGTGGAATCCGCCAGCCTCGCCTACCGCAGCTGGCGCCAGAGCGCGCCCTCCGAGCGCCGTCGCCTGCTGCTGAAGGCCGCGGACGCCCTGGAGGCTCGCACGCCCCAGTTCATCGAGGCGATGGCCGCCGAGGTCGGCGCACCGGCGCTGTGGGCCGGCTTCAACGTGATGCTGGCAGCCAACGTCTTCCGCGAGGCCGCCTCCCTGGCCACCCAGATCCAGGGCGAGACCCTGCCGACCGACAAGCCCGGTGCCCTGTCGATGACGGTGCGCCAGCCGGTGGGCGTGGTCCTGAGCATCGTGCCCTGGAACGGTCCGGTGGTTCTGGCTGCGCGTGCCATCGCCTATCCGCTGGTGTGCGGCAACACGGTGGTCTTCCGCGCTTCGGAAGCCAGCCCGCGCACGCATGCCCTGGTGGCCGAGGCGCTGGTGGAGGCGGGCTTCCCCGCCGGCACGCTCAACCTGCTGGTCAACGCGCCTCAGGATGCCCCGGAAGTGATCGACACGCTGATTGCCCACAAGGCGGTGCGCCGCATCAACTTCACCGGCTCGACCCGGGTGGGTCGCATCATCGCGCAGAAGGCCGCGACGCAGCTCAAGCGCTGCCTGCTCGAGCTCGGCGGCAAGTCGCCGCTGGTGGTGCTCGATGATGCCGACATCGACGAAGCGGTCAAGGCGGCCGTCTTCGGCTCCTTCCTCTACCAGGGGCAGATCTGCATGTCGACCGAGCGCATCATCGTCGATGCCGCGATCGCCGACGAGTTCGTGGCCCGCTTCGCCGCCAAGGCCAGTGCGCTGTCCTGCGGCGATCCGCGCACCAACCCCGCGTGCGTCATCGGGCCGATGGTCTCGCGCGACTCGGGCCCGCGCCTGAACGCGCTGCTGGACGACGCGCTGGCCAAGGGCGCACGTCTGGCCTGCGGCGGCCGCGCCGAGGGCGCGGTCATGCCGGCCACCATCGTCGATCATGTGACGCCCGAGATGCGCATCTACGACGAGGAGACCTTCGGCCCGGTCACCACCGTGGTGCGGGTGAGCGGCGTGGAGCAGGCGGTCGAGGTCGCCAACGACACCGCCTATGGTCTGTCTTCGGGTGTGTTCGGCCGCGACGTGTCGCGGGCACTCTCGGTGGCCATGCGCATCGACACCGGTGCGTGCCATGTCAACGGCTCGACCGTCCAGAACGAGGCGCAGGCCCCCTACGGCGGCACCAAGGACAGCGGCTATGGCCGCTTCGACGGCCGCGCCGTGATCGACGAGTTCACCGAACTGAAGTGGATCACGATCGAGCCGTCGGTGCAGCAGTACCCGGTCTGATCGCCGGGCAGCAGGCTCAGATGACGATGGCCTGCCGATCCTGCACCGAGACGATGTCGGCGTGCAGGATGCCCTCGGCCATCAGCGCCTTGAGTGCGGGCACCAGTCGGGCGAAGGTGACGGTGCCGGTGTGCTGCTCGAAAGCCGCTGCATCGGCCCAGCGCTCGATCATCACCAGCTGGTCGGCATCGATGCGGGCCTCATAGCGCAGGCAGCCGGGCTCCTGCAGGGCGGTGCCCTGCATCTCGGCCAGGAAGGCACGCGCCTGGGCCTGCGTGCCCTCGCGCAGCGTGCCGGTGGCGACGATCAGCAGCTCAGGTGCGGCGTGGTCAGGACGGCTGGACATCGTCGGCCTCCTCCTTGAACAGGCGACCGCTGCCAGCCCAGTCCGAGGCGGCGACATCCTCGAAGATCACGTAGACCCACTTCGGGTCGGTGCCGGTGTGGCGCTGGATGCTCTCGGTGATGTCGGCAGCCACTGCCTTCTTGGCGCGGGCGTCCTTGCCATCAAACCAGGTCACTCGAACGACGGGCATGAAATTCTCCTTGGGTTGCGAAAAGGCGGAAAGGCCAGAACGAAGCATAGGGATCCCGCCACCCGTGATGAAGCCCGTTTCAGGCAACGTTGAGTATCCCTTGCGGATACCCTGAGCCGCCCGATCGCGGCGATGATGAGCGGCCTGCACCCGCCCGATGTCTGCCATGAACCCCGTCGATCCCCTGTCGTGTCTACCCACCTTCGTCGCGGTGGTGCGCGCCGGCAGCTTCACGCTGGCCGCGGAGCGACTGGGCCTGACCAAGTCGGCAGTGGGCAAGCGCATCGCCAGGCTGGAGGCGCATCTGGGCCTGCCGCTGCTGCAGCGCGCAGGCCGGCGCCTGCACCTGACCGACGAGGGACGCAGCTACTTCGAGACCTGCTCGGCACTGCTCGAGCAGCTCGCCGCCACCGAGGCCGAACTCTCGCCGCGCGCTCGCGCCCTCAAGGGCCGGGTGCGGCTGGACATGCCGGTGGCCTTCGGCCGACGCATCGTGCTGCCTCATCTGCTCGCGCTGACGCAGCAGCACCCCGAGCTGCTGCTGACCATGCGCCTGGATGACGCCACCGTCGCCCTGCCCAGCGACGAGGTCGACATCGCCATCCGCTTCGGAGCGCTGGACGACAGCATGCAGCGGGTGGCACGCCGGATCAGCCGGCAGACCCGGCTGATCTGTGCCTCGCCCGACTACCTGGCGCGTCACGGTCGGCCCACGCATCCCGCCGAGCTCGAGGGTCATCGCTGCATCGTGGGCACCAGCGGCGGCCCGCCAGGCTCATGGATCCTGCGGGAGGATGGCAACGAGTTCCGATTCACGCCCCTGGCCAGCCACCAGTTCAATGACGGCGAGGCGCTGATCGACGCCGCGCTGGCCGGCTTCGGCCTGTGCCAGATGCCCTCGTCGCTGCTGCACCGGCACATCGACCGCGGCGAGCTGGTGCCGGTGCTCGAGCGCTTCACCGGCACGCCGGTCGACGTGCATGTGCTGTGGGCTCGGCAGGCCACCCGCAGCCCGCGGGTGCGCTTCATCGTGGACCAGCTGGTCGCGCTGGGCGAGCGCGGCCTGCTCGACGGCCGCGATCAGTCGCCCGTGATGCGGGTGGGCGCATCATCGGCGAAGAGCTCCACCATCAGCTGACGCAGCCACAGGCTGGCGGGATCACGGTTGAAGCGTGCGTGCCAGAACATGTTGATGGCGATCTCGGGCAGCGCGACCGGGTGAGGTGAGGTCGCCAGCCCGAAGGGCTCGACGCAGCGCTGCGCGAAGCGCGCCGGCACGGTGGCGATCAGGTCGGTGCTCTGCAGGATGTGGCCGACCGCGATGAAGTGCGGCACCGCCAGGCGCATGCGGCGCCGAATCCCGGCGGCCGCCATCAGCGCATCGATCTCGCCATGTCCGGTGTTGGCCGCGACCACGCGCACATGCTCGAGCGCGAGGAACTGCTCCAGCGTCATCGGCGACCGCGCCACCGGATGGTCGCGCCGGAACATGCACACGTACCGGTGACGGAACAGCCGGCGCTGAAAGAAGCCTGCCTGCAGCTGCGGCAGCAGTCCGACAGCCAGATCGACCGCGCCGGACTCCATGTCGTCGCGCAGGTTGCTGGCGTTCGGACGCAAGGTGCTGATCTGGATGTGGGGCGCACGGTGCAGCAGCGCCTCCATCAGCGGCGGCATGAAATACATCTCGCCGATGTCGGTCACCACCAGCTGGAAGGTGCGGGTGCTGGTGAGGGGGTCGAAGGTTTCGCGGCGGAACAGCGCCGTCTGGATCGCATTGAGCGCATAGGCCACCGGTTCGGCCAGATGCAGCGCATGCGGCGTGGGCTCCATGCCGCGCGAGGTGCGCACGAACAGCTCGTCGCCCAGCAGCAGCCTCAGCCGCTTCAGGCAGTTGCTGACACCGGGCTGGGTCAGGCCCAGCTTGTCGGCCGCCGCGGAGACGCTGCGGTCGCGCAGCAGCTGGTGAAACACCACCAGCAGGTTCAGATCGATGTCGCGCAGTTCCACGAGGCCGGTTCTCCGTCACATGCATCACTGAACGTGATGCATTGAATCATCTCCAGTTTATCGACTTATATCAGTGCACTGAACAGAATTCGCGGCAATTCAGCTCAATCTCACGGCAACATCATGGAACTGGTCATCCAGCCGCTCGGCAAGAGCGTGCCCGTCAAGCATGGAGACAACCTGCTCGACGTGCTGCGAGCGCATGACGTGCCGGTCTCGTACAGCTGCATGTCAGGCCGCTGCGGCACTTGCCACTGCAAGGTGATCTCGGGACAGTTCCTCGGGGGCTCGCCCGAGACCGGCCGGCCGGCGCCTGACCGCGCCGAGCAGGTGCTGGCCTGCCAGGCGGTGATCACCGGCAACTGCACCATCGAGCTGCCCGAGGTCGACGAAGTCGTCGTGCATCCGGCGCGCATCGTCAAGGGCACGGTCACCGCAATCGAGGACGCCACCCACGACATCCGCCGGCTGCGCATCCGCCTGGCCAAGCCGCTGGAGTTCTCTCCGGGCCAGTACGTGACCGTGCAGTTCACGCCGGAGCACATCCGTCCCTACTCGATGGCGGGACTGGCCGAGGACGGCGAGATGGAACTGCACATTCGGCGCGTGCCTGGCGGTCGGGTCACCCAGCATGTGTTCGAGCAGCTCGCTGAAGGCGCGGCACTGCGCATCAGCGGACCGCTGGGCACCGCCTACCTGCGCCGCAAGCACACCGGACCGATGCTGTGCGTCGGCGGTGGCACCGGGCTGGCGCCGGTGCTGTCCATCGTGCGCGGTGCACTGCAGGCCGGCATGGACAACCCCATCCATCTGTACTTCGGCGTGCGCAGCGAGGCCGATCTGTACGACATCGAACGCTTGCGCGCGCTGGCCGAAGCCCATCCCCAGATCCGACTGCACATCGTCGTGGCCACCGGCACCGACATGCCGGGGCTGCACTCGGGTCTGGTGACCGACGCGATCGAGCAGGATCTGCCCGAACTCGACGGCTGGCGTGCCTACCTCTGCGGGGCCCCCGCGATGGTGGACGCGCTGCAGATGCTGCTGCTGCGCAAGGGCCTGCCCGCCGAGCACATCCACGCCGACGCCTTCTACCCGAGCGGTGTCTGAACCCGGCCGCCATTCCCTCCGTTTCATGCCCTCAGCCGCACATGCCCGTGCAGGAGACACACCCATGAGCCAACCTGTCACCGTGTTCCCCAAGGACCCGAAGTGGTCCGGGGACGGATCCAGCCGCGTGCCCTTCTGGGCCTACACCCGCGAAGACCTCTACCAGCGAGAACTCGAGCGCCTCTTCTACTCGGGCCACTGGTGCTACGTCGGTCTGGAGGCCGAGATTCCCGAGCCGGGCGACTTCAAGCGCACCGTGATCGGCGAGCGCTCCGTCGTCATGGTCCGGGACCCGGACGGCGGCGTCAACGTGGTCGAGAACGTCTGCGCCCACCGCGGCATGCGCTTCTGCCGCAAGCGCAACGGCAATGCCAAGGACTTCTTCTGCCCCTACCACCAGTGGAACTACAGCCTCAAGGGTGACCTGCAGGGTGTGCCGTTCCGACGTGGCGTCAAGCAGGACGGCAAGGTCAACGGCGGCATGCCCAAGGACTTCAAGCTCGACGAGCATGGCCTGACCAAGCTGAAGGTCGCCACCCGCGGCGGCGTGGTGTTCGCCTCGTTCGATCACGACGTGGAGCCGCTGGAGGAATTCCTCGGCCCGACCATCCTGCACTACTTCGACCGGGTCTTCAGTGGGCGCAAGCTCAAGGTGCTGGGCTACCGCCGCCAGCGCATCCCGGGCAACTGGAAGCTGATGCAGGAGAACATCAAGGACCCCTACCACCCGGGTCTGTTGCACACCTGGTTCTCGACCTTCGGGCTCTGGCGCGCCGACAACAAGTCGGAACTGAAGATGGATGCCAAGTTCCGCCACGCCGCGATGATCTCGACGCGCGGCCAAGGTGGCAAGAACGCCGAGGTCGTCTCGGGCGTGGACAGCTTCAAGGAGGCGATGACGGTCAACGACCCGCGCCTGCTCGACATCGTGCCCGAGCCCTGGTGGAACGGCCCGACCGCCGTGATGACCACGATCTTCCCGAGCGTGATCATCCAGCAGCAGGTCAACAGCGTCTCGACCCGCCACATCCAGCCCAACGGCCACGGCTCGTTCGACTTCGTCTGGACGCACTTCGGCTTCGAGGACGACACGCCCGAGATGGAGCAGCGTCGCCTGATCCAGGCCAACCTCTTCGGCCCGGCCGGCTTCGTCTCCGCCGATGACGGCGAGGTGATCGAGTGGTCCCAGGAGGGCTTCGAGCAGAACCCGGCCCACCGTACCGTGCTCGAGATGGGCGGCTACGACATCGCCGACAGCGACCACATGGTCACCGAGACGCTGATCCGCGGCATGTATGCCTACTGGCGCCAGGTGATGGGGGAGTGAACATCATGACGATCGAGATCGACTTCAAGACCTTCTTCGAGCTGCAGTCGCTCTACAGCGACTACGCCATGGCCTGCGATTCGGCCGACTGGGAGCATTGGCCGGACTTCTTCGTCGAGGACGGCACCTACCGGCTGCAGCCGCGCGAGAACTTCGAGCAGGGCCTGCCGCTGTGCCTTCTGGCCCTGGAGAGCCGCGCCATGATCCGCGACCGGGTCTACGGCGTGAAGGAGACCATGTACCACGACCCGTACTACCAGCGCCACATCGTCGGCCTGCCGCGCGTGCTGTCGGTGGAGCGGGACGCGGCCGGGGGCGAGCGCATCCTGAGCGAGGCCAACTATGCCGTCATCCGCACCAAGATCGACGGCGAGTCCACCGTGTTCAATGCCGGCTACTACCGGGACCTGATCGTGCGCACCCCCGAGGGCCTGAAGCTGCAGTCGCGGCTGTGCGTCTATGACAGCGAGATGATCGCCAACTCGATCATCTACCCCATCTGAGGAGACCGGACCATGAGCGAGAACTGGATCGTGGCCGCGGCCCGTGACGATGTCCCCGAAGGTGACGTGATCGGCGTGCGGGTGGACGGGCGAGAGATCGCCCTCTATGAGGTGGAGGGAGAAATCCATGCCTCCGACAACCTCTGCACCCATGGCGCGGCCCGCATGAGCGACGGCTTCCTGGAAGGCCGCGAGATCGAATGCCCGCTGCACCAGGGCCGCTTCGATGTCTGCACCGGCCGCGCGCTGTGCGCGCCCCTGACCGCCGACCTGCGCATCTACCCGGTGCGCATCGAGGGCGGACAGGTCCTGCTGCGGCTGGACTGAGCGCACGCCCTCACCCTTCCCTCACCACACGCAGAACGCCCGGGCAACGAACCCGGGCCACGAGGAGGCAACCATGCGCCAGATCGACATTCACCAGGCGGCCGATGCCGCGAGCTTCAACGCCTTCCACGGCCGCATCCTGCTGTGGTGCGCGCTGATCGTCATCTTCGATGGCTATGACCTGGCGGTGGCCGGCATCGCGATGCCGGCGATCATGAAGGACATGGGGGTCAGTGCCACCCAGGCCGGACTGATGGCCAGCTCGGCGCTGTTCGGCATGATGTTTGGCGCCATCGTGCTGGGCACGCTGTCGGACCGCATCGGCCGGCGCCGGGTCATCGCGCTGTGCATCGTGCTGTTCAGCGTCTTCACGGCGGCTGCCGGGCTGACGCACGATCCGATCCTGTTCAGCCTGATGCGCTTCCTGGCGGGGCTGGGCATCGGCGGCGTCATGCCCAACGTGATCGCGCAGATGAGCGAATACGCGCCGCGCCGCCTGCGCGCCACGCTGGTGACGGTGATGTTCAGCGGCTACTCGATCGGCGGCATGCTGGCCGCGCTGCTGGGCAAGATGATGCTGGAAAGCCTGGGCTGGCCCTCGGTGTTCCTGGCTGCGCTGGCGCCGGTCCTGCTGGCGCCGCTCATCCTGCGCGGGTTGCCGGAATCCATGACCTACCTGCAGCGCACCGGGCAGACCGAGGCGCTGCGATCCGTGCTGACGAAGCTGCGCCCCGACCTGAACGTCGGTCCGGACGACACCTTCGTGCTGCCGGAGCGCCAGGATGTGGCCCGCGCGCCAGTCGCGGCCCTGTTCACGCACGGTCGCGCACGGAGCACGGTGATGTTCTGGGCCAGCTGCTTCATGTGCCTGTTCATGGTGTATGCGCTCAGCACCTGGCTGGCCAAGCTGATGGCCTCGGCCGGCTACAGCCTGGGCTCGGCCCTGACCTTCGTGCTGGTGCTGAACTTCGGCGCCATGCTCGGTGCCGTGGGCGGAGGCTGGCTGTCCGATCGTTTCCCGATCCAGCGCGTGCTGGTGATCATGTACCTGCTGGCGGCCGGCTCGATCGCCGTGCTCGGCCAGGCCCTGCCGTCCTGGGCCCTGTTCCTGACCGTGGGCCTGGCCGGCGCCTCCACCATCGGCACCCAGATCGTCACCAATGCCTATGTCAGCCAGTTCTACCCGATGGCGATCCGATCGACCGGGCTGGGCTGGGCGCTGGGCATCGGCCGCACCGGCGCCATCCTGGCCCCGGTGCTGATCGGCGCCCTGGTGGGCATGAACCTGCCGCTGCAGAGCAATTTCCTGGCGATCGCCCTGCCCGCCCTGATCGCCGCCGCCACCATCGCGCTGGTCGATCCACGGCGCTCGGCGGCCCACCCGTCCTGATCTGTCCTGACCCTTGACCGGAAACACGACCCCATGACCGCCGACGATTCGAACCGCTTCGACACCCTGGGCCGGCTGGAAGACCTGCCGCAGGACTACCGCGACGAGCTCACCGCCCAGAACCTGGTCCCGCTGTGGCCCAGCCTGCGCGCGGTGCTGCCGCCGCATGTGCCCACCCGGCGCACCCGCGTCACGCACTGGCCCTATGCACCGCTGCGCAAGCTGCTGCTGCGCGCCGGCGAGCTCACGCCGATCGAGAAGGCCGAGCGGCGCGTGCTGGTGCTGGCCAACCCCGGCCACGGCCTGGAGAAGATGCAGGCCAGCGCCGCCATGTACCTGGGCATGCAGCTGCTGCTGCCGGGCGAGCTGGCACCGGCCCACCGCCACACGCCGAATGCGGTGCGCATGGTGGTCGAAGGCGAAGGCGCCTGGACCCTGGTCGATGGCGAGAAATGCCCGATGCAGCGCGGCGACCTGATCCTGACGCCCACCGGCCTGTGGCACGAACACGGCCATGACGGACAGGATCCGGTGATCTGGCTCGATGTGCTTGATCTGCCGCTGATCTACTACACCGAGACCTCCTACCACGAGGAAGGCCCGAGCCAGCCGGCCCGGCCCGCCACCGGCGACCGGGCCTACGCCCGCGGTGGCGTGGTGCCCACCACCGTCTTCCAGCGCTCGGAGCGCCGCTACCCGATGCTGCGCTACGCCTGGAGCGATGCCCGCGCCGCCCTGGAATCGCTGGCCGACAGCCAGCCCGACCTGGAGTGCGTGCAGATCACCTATGTCAACCCGGAGACCGGCCAGGATGCGGAAAACATCCTGGGCTTCCACGCGCTGATGCTGCGTCCCGGCCAGACCCTGCGCATTCCGGCCATGTCGCCTGCCCAGGTCCTGCACCAGATCGATGGGGCCACTGAAGTGAGCGTGAGCGACCAGCGCATCGACCTGGCCGAAGCCGGTACCTGCGCCATTCCGGGCTACACGGCCATCACGCTGACCAATGCCAGCGCACAAGCCCCGTCTTTCCTGTTCATCGCCGACGAAAGTCCGCTGCACCGCAAGCTCGGCGTGCACGAGATCCGTCAGGACCGTGCCTGAGCATCATCCCCGTTTCCAACCCTGCCTCGACCCTGCCATGACGACCTATCTCTTTGCCCCGCCCGCGATCGAGTCCCTCGAGATCCAGGGCCGTGACGAGCGTTTCCCGGTGCGCCGGCTCTTCTTCGTCGGCCGCAACTATCACGCCCATGCGGTCGAGATGGGCCGCCCGGTCGACAAGAGCGTCGAGCGTCCGTTCTACTTCACCAAGTCGCGCGACACGCTGCTGGCCAGCGGCCAGACCATGGCCTATCCGGCCGAGACGGCCAACTTCCATTTCGAGATGGAGCTGGTGGTCGCCATCGGCCAGCCGGGCTTTCGCGTGCCGGCCGAACAGGCGCACCAGATCATCTACGGCTATGCCGCCGGTCTGGACATGACCCGGCGTGATCTGCAGCTGGTGGCCCGCGACAAGGGCCGCCCCTGGGATCTCGGCAAGGACGTCGAACAGTCTTCGGTGTGCAGCCCCATCGTGCCGATGCCCGAGCAGGTGATCGAGCGCGGTCGCATCAGCCTGGCCGTCGACGGCCAGACCAAGCAGGATTCGGATGTGGATCGCCTCATCTGGAACGTGCGCGAGATCATTGCGGACCTGTCGCTGTTCTACCATCTGCAGCCGGGTGACCTGATCTACACCGGCACGCCCGAAGGCGTCGGCGCAGTGAAGCCGGGCGAGCGCATCACCGGTACGGTCGAGGGCGTCGCCGACATCGTGCTCGACATCGGTCCGACCGTCTGAGTCTTTTCCCATGCAGCTCTACAGCTTCTTCCGCAGCGGCACCTCCCACCGGCTGCGCATCGCGCTCGGCCTGAAAAGCCTGTCGCCCGACTATGTGGCCGTCGACCTGCGCCGCGAGGAGCATCTGCAGCCGGCCTACCGCGCGATCAACCCGCAGGGGCTGGTGCCGGCGCTGCAGCTCGACGACGGCGAAGTGCTCACCCAGTCGCCGGCCATTCTCGAATGGCTCGAAGAGCGCTACCCCGAGCCCGCGCTGCTGCCAGCCGACGCGCTGGGGCGCGCTCGGGTGCGCGCACTGGCAGCGCTGGTCGGCTGCGACATCCATCCGATCAACAACCGCCGCATCCTGGAGCACCTGCGCCATGCCTGCAAGTTGCCCGAGGACGAGATCCAGCGCTGGTGCGCCACCTGGATCACCGCGGGCTTCGATGCCTACGAGGCGCTGCTGGCCGGTGACCCTCAGCGCAGCGCGGACTTCAGCTTCGGCGACCGCCCGACGCTGGCCGACGTCTACCTGATTCCTCAGGTGGAGAGCGCCCGGCGCTTCCAGGTCGACCTGGCGCGCTGGCCGCTCATCAGCCGCATCGATGCGGCCTGCGCCCGCATCGACGCCTTCCAGCAGGCAGCGCCCGCCCGACAGCCCGACGCGGCCTGAGCCATGAACGCACGCGCCGCGAGCCCCTTCTTCTCGAGCCGGGAGGATCGGCTCGAACTGGCGCGTCGTCGCTACTTCGATGACGGCATCACGCCCGTCGGAGTGGTCAGCGAGGCGATCTTCCACTCCTGGACCCGCTGCCAGCGCCTGCACAGCACGCCGACAGGACAGGTCGAGTTCCAGCCGGTGACCCCCAGTCGAACGCATCTGGCGCTGCAGAAGAACCGCGCACTGGTCGAGGCCTGGCGGCACGAGCTCTCGCACATCGAGTCGATCATCGGCATGACCTCCTGTGCCGCGATGCTGACCGATCCGTCCGGCGTGCTGATCGCCTCGAGCTGCGCCGGGCGTTCGCACGAGCGGATCATGCCGATCGCCACCCGCCTCGGCGTGGATCTGTCGGAAGAGGCGGTGGGCACGACCGCACCTGGGGTGGTCGCACGCACCGGTCAGCCCATGTGCGTGATCGCGGGCGAGCATTTCTTCGAAGAGGTGCGCCGCATGCACTGCGCAGCCGCTCCGATCCGCGACCACCTGGGCAGACTGGCCGGCGTGCTCGATCTCTCCAGCGAGGAGCTGCCCTTCGGCTTCGATGCAACCTCGGTGGTGAGCCTGCTGGCCCGGGCCCTGGAGAACCGCATCCTGACCCAGTCCGCGCAGGAAGTGCTGATGATCGCGCTGCAGATCACACCGTCGTTGCTGTCCTCGCCGATGGCAGGACTGGTGGGCATCTCAGGCGAAGGTCGAATCCTGTGGTGCAACGGCGCAGCAGTCAGCCTGCTCGGACTGCCCACGCTCGAGATCCGGGATCTCGGCCTTGATGTGGAAAGCCGCATCGGCCTGCCGGTCGAACGTCTGCTGCACCGTGCCGGTTCCGATCACTTCCAGCTCAGGCTGCCCAGTGGCCTGGCGGTCTGGGCACGGGTCAGTGCCCCGCCCTCGGAAAGCATGGGGCCGGTGTTCACCGTGCCGGCACCGCAGGTCGATCCTGCGACACGGACACCCCCGAGCGAGGCGCCTGCCGCGGTGTGCGCCCCTCCGCCCCCCACCCTGGCACCGCGCAGCCTGCGCACGATCGACCAGGAAATCATCCGCACCACGCTGCAGGACTGTGGCGGCAACGTGTCCGAGGCCGCGCGCAGGCTCGGTGTCTCACGCGGCCTGATCTACCGGCGCGCCCGGCAGATCGACGCGACCGCCCTCAGCGATCCAGGAAAGCGCGCAGATCCCGGACAAAGCGCATCGGGTTCTTGAACATCAGGAAATGATCGCCCTGTTCGGCCTGGCTGTAGACCTGCAGCGAGGCCCCAGGAATGACCGACGCCATCCAGCGCTGGCTGGGCAGGTTGTTGCTGTACTCGCCCGAGAAGATCGTGGTGGGCACATCGATCTTGTGGCGCAGCACATCCTGCCAGTCGTTCGTGGCGTGGTCGAACAGCACCTTGGCCGCGAAGCCCGGATCGGTGCGCACGAACTCCGCAGCAAAGGCCTGCGAGTTGACATAGGCCGGCGCATCGTTGGCCATGGCGCGCTGGAGCACCTTGGTGTCGATGATCTTCGGATCCGGCGCGGCACCCGCCGTGAAGACCGCCTTCAGATGCTCGGCCGAGGTGGTCATGGCCCCGGCCTGGCGGCGCTGCGCCTCGCTCCAGTCCGAATGCGCATAGATCGAGACCGGCTCGTCGACGAAGACCAGCTTGCGCATGCCCTGGGTGCCGAACAGGTCGATGCGGCTCCAGAGCACCGCGGCCCCCATCGACCAGCCCACATAGTCCGCTGACTTCAGCCCCAGATGGTCGGTGAATTCCTGAAGGTCGGCGGCAAAGCGCGAGATGCGCACGCCATGATCGACGTGCTGCGACAGCCCCTGGTTGCGCGGATCAAGCACCAGCACGCGGTAGTGCTTGCCGAGCAGGTGCAGCAGGTTGATGTATTGCGCACCATGGGCCGACCAGCCGGGAATGAAGATCACCGGGCGGCCCGATCCGATCTCCCAGTAGGCCAGTTCCGCCCCGTCGCGGGTGGTGAAACGGTTGATCTGCAGGCCCTGGACCTCCGAGAGACGCTCAGGCAGGCCCTCGATCCGGTTCGGGAAGGTGTAGTCGCGGCCCAGGACCTCGAGGGCCGGCGCAGCCAGCGCACTGCCGGAGGCCAGCCAGAGCGCCAGAGCCCAGCGGGCCATATGTCGTCGTGTCTGCATGAAGCGCTTTCTGAGACAGGATCAGAGATCAGACCTGCACCCAGGCCGGTGCCACGACCGGACCCCGACCCAGGAAGAAGCCGAACTGGATGTTCATCATGCCGACCGGTTCGAGGAAGCGGCTGTTGCGCAGCGCACCGGCGTCCACCGCCTCGAAGCCGAGCGTGGCGACCAGGGCACGGACCTGCGCCTTGGCCGAGGCATCATCGGCCGCGACGAAGACCTGCAGCGTGTGCGCGGTGCGGGCCTCGGGCGCCAGCAACTGGGCAAAGATGGTGTTGAAGGCCTTGACCACCTGCGCCTCGGGCACGGCCGCCTGGATGACTTCGGCTGCCGAGGTGGTGGTGCCCAGCTGCAGACCCTGGAAATCGGCCGTCAGCGGGTTGCTGATGTCCACCAGCACCTTGCCCTGCAGCGAGCCCAGGCTGGCAAGCGTGCCGGCGATGGCGTCATAGGGCAGGGCCAGCACCACCACCGAGGCCACGCGCACGGCTTCAGCCGGCGAGGCGCTGCGCACACGGTGGCCCAGCTCGGCGGCAAGCGCCTCGCCCTTGGCGGCATCGCGGGTGCCCAGAACCACATCCACGCCTTGGGCGGCCATCGCCTTCACCAGCGCCGAGCCCATGTTGCCACTGCCAATCACTGCGATCGTCATGTCGTTTCCGTTCATGTTCAAGAGGTATCGAGACAGGAATCCAGTGTGAATGGCGATCTATTAGAGATAAATGGACAATCGGGTTCGACATTCAAAACACAGAGTGGGCAATGGACCGATTCACCAGCATGCAGGTCTTCGTGAAGGCAGTCGATCTGGGCTCGTTCCGCGCCGCAGCCGACGCGCTCGGGCTGTCGGCCCAAGGGGTCGGCAAGCATGTCCAGGCGCTCGAGCATCATCTGGGAATGCCACTGCTGGTGCGGACCACCCGACGCCAGAGCCTGACCGACTTCGGCCACGACTACCTGGAGCGCGCTCGCCTGATCCTGGCGGAGCTGGCGGATGCCGAACAGCTGGCCGCGCAGCGCCGGGGCGTGCCCAGCGGGCGGCTGCGCATCAACGCGCCGGTGAGCTTCGGCGTGCATGCACTCTCGCCCCGGCTGCCCGAGTACATGCGCACGCACCCACAAGTCGCTGTGGAACTGACACTGGCCAATCGCACCGTCGATCTGGTGGAGGAAGGCCTGGATGTGGCCTTCCGCGTCGGCGTTCTGCTCGACAGCGGTCTGGTGGCACGAGCGCTGGCACCCTACCGATTGGCGGTCTGTGCCGCACCGGCCTACTTGGCGGGACGAGCCCCGCTGCACACGCCCTGGGATCTGGCGCTGCACGACTGCCTGGGCTTTGCGCACAGCGAGCTGCTGACGCACTGGAGCTTCGACGGCCCCGACGGTGCACATGTGAAGGTGGCCGTGAGCTCGCGCCACCGCTTCGACCAGGGTGAGGCGCTGCTGCATGCGGCCCTGGCTGGCCTGGGCATCGTGCTGCAGCCGATGGAGCTGCTCGCCCCCGCATTGGCTGAGGGACGCCTGGTGGAGCTGCTACAAGGCTGGCGCGTACCGACCCGGCCACTGCATCTGGTGCACGCTGGCGGGCGGCACATCACCCCAGCGTTGCGCAGCTTCATCGACTTCGCGGTGAAGGCTTTTGGACACGACGGCGCATGAGCCCGACTGTCGCAGATCAGTGGCGGATGGACGTGATCAGCCCCGCTTGAGCGACACAGCGAACCTCAGCAGCTCCGCATCCGTTGCGTCACCCGGCCACAAAACGCTTGCCAGCCACCGATTGAAGGTGCTGCCCGCAATGCGGCTGTCGATGCCGTCCTTTCGCCAGGCCTTGGCCACCGGAATGGCCACGTGTGGCAGTCGCTCTATCTCGAAGCGAGAGACGTAGGCATCTTGCTCGGAGACACCCATCGCCAGAAATCGTGTGCGTGCCATCGTGGCCTGGTGTTGGTTCCAGTCCTCCCTGAGCTGTCTCAACCGCTCTTCCATGCTGAGCTCAGGACCGGGATGGATGGGCAGACGGGTTTCAGGCGCGACAGGAGATGCTGCTGCAGCGGATACTGAGCTTACCGTGCCCTCGCTTGTGCGCTCGCGTGCTGGCAAGCCCGGATACTTTTTCTTCACGGCCGTGCGCAGATAGGCCGCAGGCGACTTCAGCGGTGGAAGAGCCGCGTTCTGCATCCGTTCAGTGACGTGATCGAGTGCAGCACGAAGCAGCGTTTCATCCGTCGCAGCGTAGAAATCTTGCGCATCCCTGGGCTTGAAACCAAGGCTCACGAGCTGTTCGACAAGTGCCAAGTCCAGCACGCAGGCCAGAGGCGCTTGGGAGGATCCGCTGTCAGCAGGCTGTTCTCCCTTGGGAAGGATCTTGAACTGCAGCTCATCGACCTTGCGCCCCCGTTTGTGTTCAACGACTTCCATCCGGAAGTCCTCGCTGAGGGTGTCCAGCTCAGCCAGCGCTTTCTTGATCGTGTCGCGGTGAAGTATACGGTAGTCGACCTTGACGATGTCGCTGCGCCCCGTCAGGACGGATGCCCACCACAGCACGTCCTCGCGCATCGTCAGTCGCGTTGGCGATGAAAGGTAGCGCGCGCCCAGCTCGTACAGCACGGAAGCCGCGTAGCTACGCATCTGCGAGCTGATCTCGAGGAGGATGCGCGTGTAGTGCGCAGGCCGGATCAGGTGTTCCCGGATCGGATCGGGATAGGTCCACGAAATATGACACGGCCGCCCGCGGCCTGGATCGTCGATCGAGACCGTTCCAAGCAGCTGTGTCGAGGTCCATCTGCGCGTGCCACCCACACTGGTGTGCCACTCGATTGTGGTGGCTTGCATGTCACGAATGTGCGACTTCAGGATCTCGGTGTTGTTCGAGTTGAAGCGTGCGTCCTTGATGAGTTCAGCCAGTGGCAGACAGTAGGTTGGCTTGTCGACACCTTGCCTTTGTGCGTGAAACAGGAAGACGTTGTAGATGCGGCGCGACAGCAGCGTCAGCTTCCCGCGCTTAGGACGGATAGCGATGGCTTCGTTGGCCTTGGCGACGGCCTGCGCCTTCTCTTTCGGATCGGTTGCGTCATGCACAGTCCCATCAGCCAAGCTTGGGTTGCCACAGTCGGTCTGATGCACGAGATCAAAGGAGCGTTGCAAAGGTAGGCGCTCTAGCTTGTCGGCGAACTGTGAGCTTGTCAATTCACATCTCTCTTTCGCCATTGCCTGGCGGCGGCGGTGTGGTTCAAAGGCCATGTCACATGACGGAGTCTTTTGTTCACATCAACAACGTGAGGATCCCCATGGGGACTCCTCTTGATAGATTGAAATACAAGATTTGAATACTTGAAGATTTGAAGGGCCAAAAAACGTTTTAGATCAACGACTTACGTGTCTTTTGTGGAGTGGATATGGGATTCTCGCGGAGAGTCTGTGGGAGACTCACTGAGAGCTTCTGGGGATCTTGGGTGCCTTTGCGGAGAGCTTCTGGGGAAGTTCCGGAGTGGATATGGGGATCTGGGTTGTCCGAAGCGGTGGTCCGTGAGGCCGGTCACTTGCTTCCGTTTGGAACCACTCCGGCGGCCGTCCTGGCTCACCCGGGATCCCCATAAAGTCTCCTGGAAAAGTGTGGTCCCCAAATTGTCTCACCGCTTTCCAAATCTTGTTGCGCTGATGCATTGAAACGAGGGTGGAAAAAAGTAGACTGTCCGGGAAGCAACAAGACTGCCCTCATGACCTCCCCCAAAGTCGCTCGAACCCTGTCCGCAGAGGCTGGCAACCAGGTTGCCAGCGACCCTCGCCTCCCTGTGTCTCCTCGTCATCTGATCGACATGCAGCGCATTCATGCGATCTCTGCGCGTGCCTCGAGCATGGTCGAGCAGATCCGAGGACGGCTGCTTGCGCCGGAGTCGCGCAAGGTGGCGCCGGTGTTCTCGACGGCTCAAGTCGCGGCGCTGTGCGGTGTGGACAAGCCGCATGTGAACTACCGTGTCAACAAGGGTGACCTGCCGTCAGGCAAGCTCACGCCCAACGGAGGCAAGCGGGAGTTCTCTCTGACCGAGGCCCGTATCTGGGCCCGGACCTACCGCAAGGACAAGATGCGGCCGCGTGGTCAGCCGGCGCTGTGCATTGCGGTGGCGAACTTCAAGGGTGGCGTCTCGAAGACCACCAGCGCGATGATCCTGGCTCAGGGCCTGAGCATGCGGGGTCACCGGGTGCTGGCCATCGACATCGATCCGCAAGGCTCGCTGACCACCCTGCATGGCATCCTGCCCGAGACCGAGGTCAGCGAGGACATGACCATCGCGCCGCTGTGCCATGGCGCCAGCGACGACATCACCCCGGCGATCCGATCGACCTACTGGGATGGCATCGATCTGGTGGCGGCTGCGCCGTTTCTCTTCTCGGCCGAGTTCGCGCTGCCGGCTCGCCAGATGAGCGACTCGTCCGTGCGTTTCTGGGATGTGCTGAACCAGGGGCTGGAGTCGGTCCGCGATCTGTATGACGTCATCATCATCGACACCCCGCCCTCGCTGTCCTATGTGACGATCAACGGTCTGTGGGCGGCGGACGGCGTTGTGGTGCCGGTGCCGCCGTCCGGGCTCGACTTCGCCAGTTCGGCGCAGTTCTGGGCGCTGTTGTCGGACCTGGGCGCCAGCCTGGACGAGCAGGAGCCGGAAGACGCCCGCAAGGCGTTCGACTTCCTGCACATCCTGCTGAGTCGGGTGGATCACACCGACACCGCCTCGCCTGCGGTGCGTCAGTGGATCCAGGCGACCTATGGCGAGTATGTGCTGCCGGTCGAGATCCCGAAGACCTCGGTCACCAGCAACAAGGCGGCTGAGTTCGCGACGGTCTACGACATCCAGAAGTACGAAGGTGCGGTCAAGACCTACAAGCGTGCGCTCGATGCCTATGACCGCTTCGTCGATCTGGTCGAGGAGTCGCTGGTCGAGGCCTGGCGCGCGCGCCGCACGGCGGTCTGATTCCACTGTGGCAACCTGGTTGCCAGTCAGCCAGTCAGTTAGCAAGAGAACAACGACATGAGCACGAAGTCGAAGCTGCAGTCCGTCACCGACAGCCTGCGGGCACTCACGGGCAACTCTCCCCTCCTTCCTGCGGCTGCGCCCATCGGGCCGCGGCAGGACGATGCACCGGCCGTGCCGGCTGCGCAGCCGGCCCCGGCGGGGACTCAGTTTCCGCCCGTGGTGCCCCGCAGCGTGCCGCGCACCGGTCCGGGCCAGATGCTGCAGTTCCGCGGCCAGATGCTGGCGACCGAGAGCGAGATCAGCCGCCTCAAGGAACAACTGAGCGCTTACGACGGTGCGGCGGTCACGCGTCGGCTGGACACGGCGCAGATCGCGCCCAGCCGCTGGGCCAACCGACACGCGGACGCCTTTGCCAATCCGGCCTTCCAGAGCCTGAAGCGCGACATCCAGCAGGCCGGCGGCAATGTCCAGCCCATCCTGGTCCGGCCGCTTGTGGATCAGCCGAACCGCTATGAGCTGGTCTTCGGGCATCGGCGTCACCGCGCCTGCGCCGAGCTGGGTCTGCCGGTGCTGGCGACCGTGGAAACGCAAGCGCTGTCGGATGCGGACCTGTTCGCGATGATGGACCGCGAGAACCGCGAGCGTGCGGACCTGTCGCCCTACGAGCAGGGGATGATGTACCGGCGTGCGCTGGATCAGGGGCTGTACCCGTCGAACCGCCGCCTGGCCGATGCGCTGGGGGTGTCGCACACCTGGGTTGCGAACGTGCTGCTGGTGGCCGATCTGCCGACGGCCGTGATCGATTGCTTTGCCTCGCCGACGACGATCACGCACCGGCATGCCAAGACGCTGACGGCGGCCCTGGATGCCGACCCCAAGGGCGTGCTGCGCCGGGCCGAGCGCCTGCGTCTGCAAGAGCGCGTGCTCGGGGCGGCGGCGGTGGTGGCCGAGCTGGTCGGCACGACGGCGGATGAGGTGCGATCAGCAGGTCAGCTGCTCCGAGGTGACGGGCGACCGACGGGGCGCTGGAGCCAGGACCGTGACGGTCGCATGTACATCCAGATCGATGCCAGCGCCCTGGGCGGCGCGATGACGCCGGAAGCCCTGGCGGCAGCCGTGGCCCGTCTGCTCGATCCCGCCTGACGGCCTGCTGCCGGTCCGAATCACAAAAATCAGAATCAGGGTCAACCCTTGACCCTGGTCTCACCCATGCCGATCAAGAAATCCGACCTCTATTCCAAGCTCTGGGCCTCCTGCGATGAACTGCGCGGGGGCATGGATGCCAGCCAGTACAAGGACTATGTGCTGGTGCTGCTGTTCATCAAGTACATCAGCGACAAGTACGCCGGCGAGCCTTTCGCGCCGATCCAGATCCCGGACGGTGCCAGCTTTGCCGACATGGTGGCGCTCAAGGGCCGCAGTGACATCGGGGACCAGATCAACAAGCGCATCGTGCGTCCGCTGGAGGAGGCCAACGGCCTGCGCATCAAGGCCGATTTCAATGACGACGCGCTGCTGGGGGCGGGGAAGGAGAAGGTCGACAAGCTCACCAACCTGATCGGCATCTTCGAGTCGGGTGATCTGGATTTCAGCCAGCACCGTGCCGACGGCGACGACATCCTGGGCGATGCCTACGAGTACCTGATGCGGCACTTCGCCACCGAGAGCGGCAAGAGCAAGGGGCAGTTCTATACGCCGGCCGAGGTGAGCCGGGTGATGGCGCAGCTGCTGGGCATCGCTCACGCCCGCACCAGCCCAGACACGACGGTGTACGACCCGACCTGCGGCTCAGGCTCGCTGCTGCTGAAGGTGGCCGAGGCGGCGCCGACCGGGCTGAGCCTCTACGGCCAGGAGAAGGAGGAGGCCACCAGCGGCCTGGCGCGGATGAACATGATCCTGCACGACAACCCCGGTGCGGTGATCGAGCAGGGCAACACGCTGGCCGATCCGAAGTTCCTGGACGGCGAGAAGCTCAAGACCTTCGACTATGTGGTGGCCAATCCGCCGTTCTCGGACAAGCGCTGGAGCACCGGCCTGACGCCGTCGCAGGACGCCTTCGGCCGCTTCGACGGCTTCGTGGTGCCGCCGGACAAGCAGGGCGACTACGCCTACCTGCTGCACATCCTGCGCTCGCTGAAGTCCACCGGGCGCGCGGCCTGCATCCTGCCGCACGGCGTGCTGTTCCGGGGCCATGCCGAGGCGGAAATCCGCAAGCGCCTGGTGCAGCGCGGGCTGATCCTGGCGATCATCGGACTGCCGGCCAACCTGTTCTATGGCACCGGCATCCCGGCGTGCATTCTGGTGCTCGACAAGGCCCAGGCCACGGAGCGCCGGGGCATCTTCATGATCGATGCCGCCCAGGGCTTCATGAAGGACGGCCCGAAGAACCGCCTGCGCGAGCGCGACATCCACCGCATCGTCGATGCGTTCACGACGCTGGACGCGTCGGATCCGCGCTATGCCCGGTGGATCGGGTTCGACGAGATCGAGAAGAACGACTTCAACCTGAACCTGCCGCGCTACATCGACAGCAGCACGCCCGAGGACCCGCAGGACATCGACGCGCACCTGCGCGGGGGCATTCCTGAGGCGGATGTGGCGGCGCTGGGGCGCTACTGGGCGGTGTGTCCGCAGCTGCGCGATGCCCTGTTCCGGCCGCGCCGGGCGGGCTATCTGGACCTGACGGTGGCGCCGGCGGCGATCAAGACGACGATCCACCAGCACGCCGAGTTCCAGGCCTTCACCCAGGCGATGGCGGGCCATTTCGAGGCCTGGCGGGTGTCGATGGCGCCCCGGCTCAAGGACCTGGCGCCGGGCTTCCAGCCCAAGGCGCTGATCCGCGACCTGGCGGAGGATCTGCTGGCGCACTACCGCCAGCAGCCGGCCGCGCAGGCGCTGATCGACCCCTATGCGGTCTTCCAGCACCTGATGGACTATTGGGCCGAGACGATGCAGGACGACGCCTACCTGATCGACGAAGCCGGCTGGACGGCCGAGCCGCGCCGCGTGCTGGAGACCAAGAAGACCAAGGATGGGTCGCCGGGCAAGACGGTGGACCGGGGCTGGGCCTGCGATCTGGTGCCCAAGGCGCTGCTGGTGCAGCAGCACTTCGCGGCGTCGCAGGCCGCGCTGGACGGGCTGGCCGCCGAGCTGGAGGCGGCGCAGGCCGCGCAGGCGGAGCTGGAGGAGGAGCACGGCGGCGAGGACGCGGCGCTGGGCAGCCTCGACAAGATCAACGACAAGGAAGTGAAGACGCGCCTGCGCGAGATCGGGCGCGACCCGGAGGCGGCCGAGGAGCTGGCGGTGCTGCGGCAGTGGCTGACGCTGTCGGAAAAGGCGGGGGCGCTGAAGAAGAAGCTCAAGACGCAGGAGGCGGCGCTGGACGCCCAGGCGCTGGCGCGCTACGCCACGCTGACCGCCGACGAGGTGAAGGCCCTGGTGGTGGACCACAAGTGGATGGCCGCGCTGGGCCGCGCGGTGCACTGCGAGCTGGATCGGGTGAGCCAGGCGCTGACCGGCCGCGTCAAGGAACTGGCCGAGCGCTACGGCCGCACGATGCCCGAGCTGACGCAGCAGGTGACCGACCTGGAAGCCCGGGTGGCGGAGCATCTGGCGAAGATGGGGTTTGTATGACCATGTCTCAGCAGGCCAACGACACCTCGCGAAATCCTGGGTGGACCAGTACTGCATTGTCGCAATTAAGCAGTGTTGTCCGTGGCGCGTCACCCCGACCCGCAGGAGATCCAAAGTATTTCAACGGCGATTTCATACCTTGGTTAACGGTTGCGGCTCTGACCAACATCCCGGAATCCAAGACCATCGTATTCGAGACGGCCGGGAAGTTGACTGAAGCTGGCGCTCAATTCAGTAGGACTTTGACGCCCGGCACGGTAATTATCGCGAACAGCGGTGCGACGCTTGGAGTCGCAAAGATTCTCGGTATTCGATGCTGCGCAAACGACGGTATTGCGGCACTTCTCGACTTGTGCTCCGATGTTGATGCTCGATACATCGTCTATCAAATTAACAGTCAAACCGATCGACTCCGCACGGTGGTTGCCACGGGCAATGGTCAGCCGAACCTGAACACGGGCCTTATCGGTGCAATTGAAATTGATCTTCCATGCAAGGATGAACAGTCTGCAATTGCCGACGCCCTCACCGACGCCGACGCCCTGATCGACTCGCTGGAGCAACTGCTGGCCAAGAAGCGCCAGATCAAGCAAGGGGCCATGCAGGAGCTGCTGACGGGGAAGCGGCGGCTGCCGGGGTTTGATGGCGCGTGGTCGTTCGAGGAGTTGCGTAACTTGGTCCAAACTCCAGTGACAGATGGTCCCCACACAACGCCTGTCTTCGTAGATTCCGGGGTGCCGTTCTTGTCGGTCAACAACCTTGTTGGCAATCGCATTGATCTAACGGACCTACGTTTCATTACGAGGGAAGACGATCAGATATTCGCCAAGAAATGCAAGCCACAGCGAGGTGATGTGCTTCTCGGAAAAGCAGCATCGGTCGGTAAAGTGGCCATCGTCGAAGAAGACTTTGACTTCAATATATGGTCCCCGATTGCACTGATTCGCGCTGGTTCTAGTGTGGTCTCAAAGTTTTTGTACTACCAATTGCAGAGTCGATCTGTCCTCACACAAATCGCTGTGCTGACAAACTCATCATCCCAAGGAAATATAGGAATGGGTGATATTGAAAAGCTGCAAATCACCGTTCCATGCGTTGATGAGCAAAGTGCTATCGCCCAAGTTCTCTCCGACATGGACGCTGATATTGCCGCCGTCGATGACCGGCTGACCAAGGCGCGGGCGATGAAGCAGGCGATGGCGCAGGTGTTGCTGACCGGGCGGGTGCGGCTGGTGTGAGCCGGAGTTCAAGACCATGAGAATCCACCAGTTGGTGCTGCGCAATTTCCGGCGCTATGAGCGGGCGAGTGTCCAGTTCCATCCGCGGTTCACGGTGCTGATCGGCAACAACGGCGCCGGCAAGACCACGGTGCTGGATGCGTTGGCGATGCTGCTCAACACCTACTTCCAGGGCGCCCGGCTGCCCACCGGCGGCGGCACGATCAAGGCCGACGACGCCCGGGCGGTGTACCGGAACAAGCACGGCCAGGTCTTCCGCGAACGCATGGACGAGGTGGCGCTGGAGGCCACGGCCGAGGTGGCGGGCGCCGCGTTGACCTGGCGGCGCGAGATCGGCGACCGGGGCGGCCAGGCGAAGAACCTCGTCCAGCTGGGCGCCGAAGGGCGCGCGCAGATCAAGGCCGGCGGCAGCCCGGATCTGCCCTTGCTGCTCTACTACGGCGCCGGTCGCCTGTGGACCCAGCACGACAACGTGGAGACCAGCGGCCCGACCTCGCAGCTCGACGCCTACCGCTACTGCCTGGACCCGAAGTCCGATCACAAGGCCTTCGAGCGGTGGTTCAAGAAGCTCGCCTTCAGCGCCTTGCAGCGCGGGGAGGCCAGCCCGGCCCTGCGCGCCGTTCAGGGCGCGGTCCAGGCCTGCATTCCTGGGGCGCAGGACTTCTTCCATGACACCGAGTACGACGAGCTCACCCTCCGGCTGGACAAAGAGGGGCTGATGCCCTTCAACAGCCTGAGCGATGGCTACCGCAACATGGTGGGCATGGTGGCCGACATCGCCCACCGGGCCTCGCGCCTCAACCCGCAGCATGGCGCCGAGGCGGCCCGTCGGACCGCCGGGGTCGTCCTCATCGACGAGATCGACCTGCACCTGCATCCCAAGTGGCAGCGCCGCGTGGTGGCCGATCTGCAGCGCGCCTTCCCGAACCTGCAGTTCATCGCCACCACCCATTCCCCGTTCATCCTGCAGTCCTTGCTGCCCGGCGAGGTGATCGACCTGGACCGGCAGCCTCTTCTGGCCACGACCGAGACCGTGCCGGTGGCCGGCCTGGCGGCGCCCGGACCCGGCGGCCCGTTCAGCCACCGCTCGATCGAGGACATTGCCGAAACCGTCATGGGCATCGACCTGCCGCAGCGCAGCGAACGCCGGGCGCAGATGCACGAGGCCGCCAAAGCCTACTACCTCGCGCTGAACCAGCCTCGCCCCACGGATCCCGAGGCGCTGGAGGCCTTGAAAGCCCGACTGGACGCCTTGTCAGCCCCCTTCAGCGATGAAGTGGCCTATCACGCCTTCCTGGAGATGGAGCGGCTCGCCGCCGGTCTGGGCCCGTCCCGCGCCATCAGCGAGAACCCCTGATGCGACCGATTGATCGCGGGGCCTGTCCGCAGGACGAACAGGGGCAGGCCGTCCGGTTCACGGCCTACCCGCAGGCCCGACGTGAACTGATTCGCCGGCTGGGCGAATACTGCTCCTACTGCGAGATGCACCTGGATGCCTCGCTGGCCGTGGAGCATGTGCGGCCCAAGAAGCCCCCCGGCGCCACGGACGTGCTGCCCGAGCGGGCGCTGGCCTGGGACAACTTTCTGCTGGCCTGCACCAACTGCAATGCCACCAAGGGCGACACCGACGTGGTGCTGGCGGACTACCTCTGGCCGGACCGCGATGACACCTTTCACGCCTTGCAGTACCGCATCGGCGGACAGGTGGACAGCGCCGCCGGCCAGGACAAGGTCCGGGCGGATCGGCTGATCGACCTGGTGGGGCTGCGCAAGATGCCCGACACCCCCGAGGCCGCCGACCGGCGCTGGCTCAATCGCCGCGAAGCCTGGGACATGGCCGAGCGGGCCCGGCAGCGTCTCATGACGTGCCCGCAGGCGGCTCGCGAGTTGATGCGCGAACAGATTGTCGAGACCGCCAAAGCCAAGGGCTTCTGGAGCGTGTGGATGACAGTCTTTCACGGCGATCCGGACATGACGGCGCGCTTGATCGCGGCATCCCCCGGCACCCGATGGTGATCGGGCCGACGGACCGGACGCGGTCCGTTTCATTGACTTTTATTGATGAACCGATAAATTATCACCGTCGTGATAACGGACGGTAAAAGCCATGATCGCCTTCCACCGCACCGCCCTGGCCCAGGAGATGGTGACCGCCTTGCAGGGGCGCAGCCTGCTGGGCGATGCCCACAACGGCCTGTTCCTGGCCGCGCCACGCCGCACCGGCAAGTCCACCTTTCTTCAGGGCGATCTGCGCCCGGCGCTGCAGGCCGCCGGCGTCGAGGTGGTCTACGTGGACCTGTGGGCGGATGCCCGGCGTGATCCCGGTTTGCTGATCGCCGATGCCATTGCCCGGGCGCTGCATCCGCAGCTCGGCGTGGTGGCGCGCCTGGCGCGCAATGCCGGACTGGACAAGGTGAAGCTGGGCGGCCTGGAGGTGGACACCAGCAAGATCGGGCGCATCGACGGCCTGACGCTCACCGAGGCGCTGCGCCTGCTGCACGAGAACGCCGCGCAACCGGTGGCGCTGATCATCGACGAGGCCCAGCACGCCCTGACCAGCGAGGCCGGCGAGGCGGCGATGACCGCGCTGAAGTCCGCCCGCGACCAGCTCAACCAGCCCGGCACGGTCAACCTGATGCTGGTGATGTCGGGCTCCGACCGCGACAAGCTGCTGCGCCTGGTCAACACCGCCGGCGCCCCGTTCTACGGCTCGACCATCCAGCGCATGCCCCCGCTGGGGCCGGACTTCATCGCCCATGTCGCCGGCCTGATCGAGGCCCAGCGGCCCTCGCTCGCGCCGGTCGATCAGGCCCTGCTGCAACAGGCCTTCGACGCCTTCGGCCACCGGCCGCAGTTCTTCATGGCCGCGCTCGGGCAGGTGCTCAGCCCGCTGGCGGGGCTGCAGGGGCGCTTCGAGGCCGGCCTGCTCGAAGCAGCCCAGGAGCGCCAGCAGCAGGACGAGGCGCAGATGGAATCGGACTACCTGGGGCTGAAACCGACCGAGCAGGCGGTGCTGTGGCGCATGCTCGAGCAGGGCCCGCGCTATCGCCCGTATGGCGCCGAGGCCCTGCGCTTCTACGCCGAGAAGACCGGCCACGCGGTGACCGCGGCCAAGGCCCAGCGTGCCCTGGAGTCCTTGCGCCAGCGCATGCCCGCGCTGGTCTGGAAATCCGCCCGGGGCGAATACGCGGTGGAGGATGCCGCGATGCACCGCTGGTTCGAGCAGCGCCGCCAGGCCCGCCAGTGGCCGCCCGCCACGCCCCAGGGCCTGCTGCCGCTGGACGACGACTGACGCGATCCGGCCGAAGACCACGATCCGAGAAGATCACGAGGAGCCCAGGGAGGGAGCCGCCATGCATCACGACCGTCACACCAGCATCAGCAAGCCCGAGCGGGCCACCCAAGACCGGGTGATCGATCTCTTCACCCGCCAGCTCGGCTACCGCTTCCTCGGCGACTGGTCAAAGCGTCCGGGCAACCACTGCGTCGAGGAGGATCTGCTGACGGCCAGCCTGGCGCGCCGTGGCCACCGCCCCGCACAGATCAGCGCCGCGCTGCACCGGCTGCGCGCCGAGACGCTGCTGCCCGAGGGGCGCACGCTCTACGCCGCCAACCAGGCGGTCTATCAGCTGTTGCGCTACGGCATCGCGGTCAAGGTCGCCGCCGGCCAGCCCAGCGAGACGGTGCATCTGGTGGACTGGGCCCATCCCGAGGCCAACGACTTCGCCCTGGCCGAGGAGGTGACGCTCAGGAACGGCGGCCACGAGCGCCGGCCCGATCTGGTGCTCTACCTCAACGGCATCGCCGTGGGCGTGCTGGAGCTGAAGAACAGCCGCGTCGGCCTGGGCGAGGGCATTCGCCAGAGCCTGTCCAACCAGAGCCCCGAGTTCAACGCCTGGTTCTTCACCACGATGCAGCTGGTGATGGCCGGCAACGACACCGAGGGCCTGCGCTACGGCACCCTCGGTACCCCGGAAAAGCACTTCCTGACCTGGAAGGAAGACGAAGCTGACCACGCCGGCTACAAGCTCGACAAGTACCTGCGCAAGCTCTGCGACAAGGCACGGCTGCTGGAGCTGATGCACGACTTCGTGCTGTTCGACGGCGGGGTGAAGAAGCTGCCGCGGGTGCACCAGTACTTCGGCATCAAGGCCGCCCAGGCGCATGTGCGCCAGCAGCGCGGCGGCATCATCTGGCACACGCAAGGGGCGGGCAAGAGCATCCTGATGGTGCTGCTGGCGCGCTGGATCCTGGAGAGCCGCCCGGCCGCCCGGGTGGTCGTCATCACCGACCGCGACGAACTGGACCGCCAGATCGAGCGCGTGTTCACCGACGCCGGCGAGACCATCCGCCGCAGTCGCAGCGGCCGCGATCTGCTGGACCAGCTCGCCGAGCCCAACCCGCGGCTGCTGTGCTCGCTGGTGCACAAGTTCGGACGCCGCGACGTGGACGACCTCGACGTCTTCCTGCGGGATCTGACCGAACGGCCTCGGCCGGTGCATGGCGAGATCATCGTCTTCGTCGATGAGTGCCACCGCACGCAGGGCGGCAAGCTGCACCGGCTGATGAAGGCCATGATGCCCGGCGCGCTGTTCATCGGCTTCACCGGCACACCGCTGCTCAAGGCCGATGCCCAGACCAGCCGGGAGGTGTTCGGCGGCTACATCCACACCTACAAGTTCGCCGAGGCCGTCGAGGACGGCGTGGTGCTCGATCTGGTCTACGAAGCGCGCGACATCGACCAGAAGCTGCTCAGCACCGCGCAGATCGACCAGTGGTTCGAGGCACGGACCCGGGGACTGAACGACTGGCAGAAGGACGAGCTGAAGAAGCACTGGGGCACGATGCAGAAGGTGCTCAGCGCCCGCGCGCGCATGGATCGGGTGGTGGCCGACATCGTGTTCGACTTCGCGGTCCGGCCGCGACTGTCGAGCGAGCGGGGCAACGCCATCCTGGTGGCCAGCAGCATCCACGAGGCCTGCAAGTACTTCGAGCTCTTCGGCCGAACGATGTTTCGGGGCCGCTGTGCGGTGGTGACGTCCTACAACCCCCAGGCGTCCGACGTGAGCAAGGAGGAGACCGGCGCCCACACCGAGACCGACCGCCAGTTCGTGCACCGCACCTACACCGAGCTGCTCAGGGCGGTGCCCCCGAGTCCGGGCATGACCCGCACCGAGACCTACGAGCAACAGGTCAAGGCCCTCTTCATCAAGTCGCCGGCGCAGATGAAGCTGCTGATCGTGGTGGACAAGCTGCTGACCGGCTTCGATGCGCCCCCCTGCACCTGTCTCTACATCGACAAGTCGATGCAGGACCACGGCCTGTTCCAGGCCATCTGCCGCACCAACCGGCTCGACGGCGAGGACAAGGACTTCGGCCACATCGTCGATTACAAGGACCTGTTCAAGAAGGTGGAGAAAGCGATCGCCGTCTACACCGCCGAGGTCGACCACGGCACTGGCGGCACCGACCCGCAGATCCTGGTCAAGGACCGGCTTGAGGCCGGCCGCGAGCGGCTGGACGATGCGATCGAGGCCCTGGCCCTGCTGTGCGAGCCCGTGCATCCTCCGAAGGACGACCTGGCGCACATCCGCCACTTCTGTGGCAACACCGAGATCGCCGATGACCTGAAGGTGCGTGAGCCCTACCGCATGGCGCTTTACAAGGCGGTGGTGGCGCTGGTGCGCGCCTACGCCAACCTGGCTGATGATCTGGAGGCGGCGGGCTACACGCCCGCGCAGATCGTGCAGATCAAGGCGCTGCAGAAGCATTACCTGGACCTGCGCGAGATGATCCGCCACGCCGCGGGCGAGACGCTGGACCTCAAGCCCTTCGAGGCGGACATGCGCCACCTCATCGACACCTACATCGAGGCCCAGGCGCCGCGCAAGATCTCGCCCTTCGATGGCATCGGGCTGCTGGACCTGATCGTGCGCACCGGCATCAGCGACGCGATCGCCGAGCGGCTTGCCGGGCTTCAGGGCCACCGCGAGGCGATTGCCGAGACGATCGAGAACAACGTCCGCAGCAAGATCCTGAAGGAGCAGCTCACCGATCCGGCCTATTTCGAGACGATGTCCGCGCTGCTCGACGAAATCATTCGTCTGCGCAAGGCGCGAGCGATCGAGTACGAGGACTACCTGGCGCGCATTGCCGACGTGGCCCGCCAAGTCAGCACAGGCCAGGCTGACGACACGCCGGCGCAGCTCGCCACCTCTGGGCAGCAGGCGCTGTACAGCAATCTGAAAGCGCTCCTTGATCCGAATGCCGTGTGCGAGCCTGCCGGACCGTTGACACCCGAGCCGGATGCCGCTCTGGAGAAGGCGTTGCAGCTCGACGCCACCATCAAGGCACGGCGACCCGATGGCTGGCGGGGCGTGAAAGCCAAGGAGCAGATGGTCAAGCAGGCGATGTTCGAGGTGCTGCGCGACGTGAAGGCGGTGACGGTGCTGTTCCCCATCGTCGTGGCCCAGAAGGAGTACTGATGCAGGACACGCTGGATCTGGCGGGGCTGCAGGTCGAGGTGACACGCAAGGCGATCCGGCATGTGCACCTGAGCGTGCTGCCGCCCGATGGCCGGGTGCGTGTGGCCGCGCCACACGGCACCGCCCTGGAGACGCTGAGGCTGTTCGTCATTTCGAGGCTGGTCTGGATCCGTGCGCAACAGCGCAAGATGCAGGCGCAGGAACGCGAGACGCCCCGCGATTTCCTGGGCAAGGAGAGTCACTATCTGTGGGGCAAGCGCTATCTGCTCGACGTGCGCCATGCCGATGCCGCACCTGCGGTGAACCTGACGCCGCGACAGCTGCAGCTTCAGATCCGTCCGGGGACGACGCCTGCCCGGTGTGCCGAGGTGCTGGAGGCCTGGTACCGGCAGCAGGTGAGGGCGGCTCTGCCGGCGCTGTTGGAGCGCTGGGAGCCGCGTCTGGGCGTGAAAGCGGGTCGGGTGTTCGTGCAACGCATGAAAACCAAGTGGGGCAGCTGCACGCCGGCCACGGGATCCATCCGGCTGAACACCGATCTGGCCAGGAAGCCGCCCGAGTGTCTGGAGTACATCATCGTGCACGAGCTGACCCATCTGATCGTGCCCACGCATGACGCCCGCTTCAGCACGGTCCTGGATCAGCACCTGCCCCACTGGCGCCAGGTGCGGGAGCGGCTGAACCGGCTGCCGGTGCGTCACGAGGTCTGGGAGGATAGACGTGCCACGGCAGACATGCCTTGAGGACGGCGGTGAGGCAGAGCATGGCAACCATCCTGAACCCAACGAGTCCCGGCGATTCACCGCCGTTCAGAGAATCCACCGATCACCAAAGGGCCAGCAAGGCCAAAGAGAAGCAGATGACAAAGCAGCAGGCCCAGGGCACCCCGAAGGGGAAGGGATCTTTCTGTGTGCCGCAAGCCGCCGTTGAGGCGCTGCTCGACGCCCAGGCGAACGCCTACGAGATCTGCACGTACCTGACGCTGGCCAAGTACACCGAAGAAAGCGGGCGCTACTCGCCGGCCAGCGTCAGCGCAGTGAACAAAGCCACCGGGGCCAACAAGCTGAAGAGCGGGCCTGTGGATCGGGCCATCGTGCGGCTGAAGCAGATCCGAGCCAAGACCGTGAAGCAGGTTTCCAACGGGTATAGCGGCAGGAGTCACGCCATGGTCGAGCAGCCAGTAGATCTCGGGCCGATCCTGTTTGATCGTGATACCTGGCATCAGCAGACCGGCGAGGTCTTGCCGGATGGGCCGACCCCACGTGGCCTGGTGCGGTATGTCCTGCCCGACTTCTGCGAGGAAAAGGACAGTCGGGTCTGGTTCGGTAACAACTTGGTCGGCGGGATTGGTGGATTCAATCAGCCGCTGAAGGCGCTGAAGAACGCTGGAGATGTCGCAGCGCGGCTGTTGCTGGCCATGTACGCGGTCAATGACATGGAGCTGTGGGGCGGTGTGTGCCCGATCGGTTCTTGTCACGGGCCGTGGCGGCACTACAAACCCGTGGCCGATGACGTGAACCTGCATGGTCGGGCGCGGCTGATACGGGCCAAGGCCAAAAGCCTGGTCGCGTCGCTCGACCACCGGATCAGTGGCGGAAGCGCGGAAGCCTATTGGGATGCGCGGCACGCTCTAAACTGAAGTGCAACACCGCAATGAAATCAACAGGTTGAGCCGATGGGACAAGAGTATTCAAGCCTGAGTATCGAGGAGCGCACGCAGCTTGGGCTGCTGGCCTCGCAGAAGCTGACCCAGCGTCAGATTGCCCTGCAACTCGGTCGCTCGGCCTCGACCATCAGCCGGGAACTGGCGCGCAATCAACACCCGAAACGGGGCTACCTGGCCGCTGGCGCCCAGCAGCAGGCCAGTCAACGCCGGGCGCAGGCCAAGGCCGGCGTGCGCAAGCTCGGCGCCCAGTTCGACACCCCGCTGGGCAAGTTCGTGCGCCACGAACTCCAGCGCGCCTTGTCGCCCGAACAGATCGCTGGCAGGCTCAAGCGCATGCACCCC
>NZ_FTMZ01000044.1 GCF_900156335.1 Sphaerotilus natans | reverse complement strand
CGGAGTTCCCGGCCAGCGGCGGCTTCAAGGATCTGCAGGCCGCGCGGCAGTGGGCCAGCGCGTTCGTGCATTGGTACAACCACGACCACCGTCACAGCGGCATCCGGTTTGTGAGTCCGGCACAGCGCCATGCAGGGCAGGACCGGGAGATCCTGGCGGCGCGCGATGCGCTGTACGGCCAAGCCCGTCAGGCGAACCCGAAACGCTGGTCGGGCAAGACCCGCGACTGGTCGCCCATCGGTGCGGTCACGCTCAATCCCGAGCGGGAATGTGTGGCCGCGGCCGCCGAAATAAGCGCAGTCGCGGCATGACTTACGCGGCAACTACCTTGACATGCTCCGAGTTCCACGAATCACAACCAAATACATCGACTTTTCAGGAACATTTCGGGACCAGGCTGGAGCAACCCCACAATGGAATCGTTCAAAAAAGCAGCACCCTGATGCTGCTCGTGCCAGGGGACAGATTCATGTGGAGCGTCTTGCGACGATCAATCAGCCTGCGCGTGCGCATCACGCTGGGCATGGCGGGTTTCGGCATCGCCACCGGTGCGTTCATGAGCGCCGTCATCGACCGACAGCTCGAGAAGGAACTCGAGCCCGCAGCCCGCGGGCGGCTGCAGGCCATCGCGGGTGAAGTCGCCGCCGTTCTGGATCAGAACCTGCATCGGCATGCGCAGGAACTGGCGCTGTTGTCGACCATGATGGTGAGCGATTCGCCTTCGGACCTGCCGTCCCGCGCTCAGCTCCGCAAGCTCGTCGACCTGTTCCGGTCGCATCAGCCAGCCTGCGCGTGGATCGGTGTGGCAGATCCGGCAGGCCGGGTCGTGGCAGCCAGCAGTGGCATGCTCGAGGGCGTCGATGTCTCGAAGCGCCCATGGCACGCCGCCGGTCTGCGCAGCACCCATGTCAGCGATCCTCATGCGGCGCTGCTTCTGGCAAGACTGCTTCCTGCCGCCCCTGACGGGGATGCACCACGCTTCGTGGACATTGCCATGCCACTGCGTGATTCTCAAGGGACCACGACAGGTGTGCTTGCCATGCATCTGTACTGGCACTGGCTGGATTCGCTGGTGACCGAAGCGGCTGATCGCCACAAATCGACCCCAGTCGAGATCAGGATCCTTGATCGCAGTGGCAAAGACCTGGCAGCCGGGAATGGCGCCCCCTCCCCACAGCGCCTCGCTGTGGACACCGAAGAGCCCGGCTGGCTGAGCGATCGCGTCGTCCTGGGCGTGAGCGAGGAGACCACTGCGCTGGGCTGGTCGGTGCTGGTGCGCCAGCGCAGGAGTGACGTGCTCGCGCCCCTGGACCGACAACGGCATTCCATGATGCTGCTGGCACCGGTCCTTTCCCTGCTGTTCGCTGCAGGGACCTGGATCATCGCCGGACGCCTGGTGCGCCCCGTTCTTCGCCTGGCGGAGAGAGCACGTCAACACGCTGGAGCCCCTGTCGCTGAGGGAGAGAGCGAAACCCAGCTGATGGACCGGGCTCTGCTGAGGCTGGCCCAGACGGATCGCCTGACGGGAGTCGCCAACAACACGCACCTGAGCGAGCAACTGGCAGCGCTGACGCCTCAGCCTGAGGGCTGGGCGGCTCTGGTGCTTATCAACATCGACGACTTCAGCATCTTCAACAGCAGCCAAGGCCGTGCGAACGGAGACAGGCTGCTGTGTGCGTTGGCGCAGCAGATCTCCAGCCTGGCACGACCCGGAGATCTGGTGGCACGCACGGGCGGCGGTGAGTTCACGGTACTGCTCCGCGGCCTGGGCCACGACGCACCTGCCGCCATCGACGTCGCCCTTGATCTGGCACTGCGCATCGACAGCGCATCGCGCACCTCACTGGCGCCCGAAGCGGGCAGCGAACCGATCGGACTGTCCCGTGGCGTGCTTGTCTTCCAGCCCGGCTCGGCCACGGCCGACGAGATGCTCAAGAACGTCGAGATCGCTGCCCGCGAAGCCAAACGCCAGGGAGGAGCGCGGGCGGTGGTCTTCAGTGCAGACCTCAAGGCGCGCTTCGACAGCGCCATTCAGCTCGAACGCGAACTTCGTCTGGCGATCGAGCACGGCGGCTTGTCGCTGGTGCTGCATTACCAGCCCCAGATCGACCGGGATGGGCACTGCCTGGGCGCCGAGACGCTGGTGCGCTGGAACCATCCGGAGCACGGGATGATTGCCCCAGCCCGATTCATTCCTCTGGCGGAGGAGACCGGACTGATCGTGCCCCTGGGCAGCTGGGTGCTGGAGTCTGCCTGCCGGCAGCTGGCGTCCTGGGCCGCACAGCCCGAGATGCGCCATCTGGTGCTCGCCGTCAACGTGAGTGCGCACGAGCTGGCTCTTCCAGACTATCCGGACCGTGTCGCGAACCTGATCAGCCGCACGGGCGCCGATCCTCGCCGCCTCAAGCTCGAGCTGACCGAAACGGTTCTGGCCAGTGATCTGGACGGGCTGGTGCAGCGCATGATCCGTCTGCGCTCGCTCGGTGTCGGTCTGTCCATGGACGACTTCGGGACCGGATTCTCGTCGCTGAACTACCTGAGCCGCCTGCCCATCGATCAGCTCAAGATCGATCAGTCCTTCACCCGTGAGCTCGTCCGAGCCGGCCATGCCGCCTCGATCGTGCGCACCATCGTTGCTCTGGGACAAGGTCTGGGGCTGTCGGTGATCGCCGAAGGCGTCGAAACCGAATCACAGCGCAGCGCCCTGATCGAGCTGGGCTGCAGCCTGTTCCAGGGCTATCTGTTGGGTCGACCCATGCCGCTGGACGCCTTCGAGCGACAGGTTCGCGCTCACCAGGCGCTCACACCGCCGTGATCGTCTCCACCTCGAAGCCGACGACATTGCGCTCGGCCCGCCCGAACTCGATGCCGACGAGGTGGATCGGCTCGCCGCGGGCGCGGTACTTGTCCGCGTAGCCGCGGTCCTTGATCTGCCGCAGCGCCTCGCCCGTCGCCTGGCGGTCGACGACCTTGAACTCGAACAGGAACACCCGCCCGGCGTGCAGCACCGCCATGTCGATGCGCCCGTGGCTGGTGGCGTCCTCCACCCGCACGTCCAGCCCCAGCGCCGCGAAGTGGCTGTAGAAGACGCTGGCGTAGTGGCCCTCGAAGCCGGCGAGCGGGTTGCTGCGATACCAGTCGCTCGGGATGCTGGCGAACAGTGCGCGGATCAAGCCCTCCAGCTCGTCGAGCGCACCGCGCTGCAGGATCACCGTCAGCCGCTCCTGCGCCTCGGCGTCACCCTGCACGCCGTATTCGGGCAGCAGCACCTCGTTCAGACTCGCCTCGACCTCGCGGTTCGGATAGCCCAGCGTGTACATCCACTTGCCCAGCACCGGTTGGCGCACGTCGTGGATGGTGAGGTAGCCGGCCTGGAACAGCAGCGCCTCCGGGGTGATGCGGTCGACGTCGAAGCTGGAGAGCAGCGCCGCCGTGGTGTGCAGCACCTGAAGCCGAGGCAGGAAGACCTTGCGCTCGGCGAGCAGCTTGACCAGGAAGGACGGCGTTCCCGTCTCGAACCAGTACGCGCCGAACACCCGCTTCTGGAACAGGTTGAGCACGTCGTAGGGGTTGTAGACCCCGGTGCCGAGCCAGTTGTAGCCGTTGTACCAGCGGCGGATCTCGTCGCGGTCCAGCCCGGGCAGCTCAGGCGCAAAGACGCGGTCGATGTCCTCGTCGGTGTAGCCGCACAGCGCGCTCCACCGTGCGTCGAGCGTGATGTCCTGGAGCTGGTTCAGCCCGGAAAACAGGCTGACCTTGCTGAACTTCGACACTCCAGTCAGCAGCACGAAGCACAGATCGGCATCGGCCGACTTCAGCACCGAGTAGAAGCTGCGCAAGGTGTCGCGCATCACTGCAGCAGTCTCGCGGTCGGCGAGGTTGTCGAGGATGGGCTTGTCATATTCGTCGACCAGCACTACCGCACGCTGACCCGCCTGGAGTGCAGCGGCGTGGATCAGCTCGCCGAATCGGCCGCTGAGCGACTGGTTGTGCAGCGTCAGCCCTAGACGACGCACATGGTCGTCGACGATCTCGTGCAGGCGCAGCTCGAGCTCGGCCCGGCTGTGCACTTCACCTGCGCCCAAGTCGATGCGGATCACCGGATGCTGCTTGGACCAGTCCCATCGGGATTCGGCCGCCAGACCGATGAACAGCGCCCGGTTGCCCTCGAAAAGCTCCTTGAGCGTGTCGACCAGCAGGCTCTTGCCGAAGCGGCGCGGACGGCTCAGGAAGTAGTACTTGCCCGCGTCGATGAGGTCAACGGCCATGCCGCTCTTGTCGACGTAGTAGTAGCCGTCCTCGCGGATCTGGCGCAGGTTCTGGATGCCCAGCGGCAGCTTGAGGCGGGAGAGCGCGGGCGTGGTCATGGCCCGAGTGTACGGAGTACGCCCCTCGGACAGGGGCTGCGGGCTGGAGCGCAGACGCCTTGGCATCGACCCGAGGCGCGCAGGGCTATCGCTGCCCAAGGTTCTGCACGCCATCGTGAAAAGGGGCACCCGAGCAGATGCGGCGCACCGGCCCCCGATCACCATCCGGGGGTGACGGCATGCAGATTCTTGATCACGCGCGGCACGGCATCAAGTCGGATGGGGGTAATCAATCCGCCTCGGCCGCAGTGAAGATCGCTGCCAAAAACCTTAGTGCCACCTTAGCAGTTGATGCAGCGCCAGTGCGAGCACGGCGGCTTGAGCGCTCGCGCTCTGACCACATCAGCCGTCGAGGTGGATCGGTTCGCCGAAGCGGCCACTGGGCGACGGGGGATGCCACGTCAGCCCGAGGTGGTGCACATGGTCGTCGATGATCTCGTTCAGAGGCCGCTCGAGTTCGGCCCGGCTGTGTACCTCGCCTTCGCCCAGGTCGATTCGGGTCACCGAATGGCGCTGAGCGGCCAGACCGGTGAACAGAGCCCGGTTGCCCTCGAAAAGCTCCTTGAGCGTGTCGACCAGCGGACGCTTGCCAAAGCGGCGGGGTCGGCTCAGGAAGTAGCACTGGCCCGCGTCGATAAGGTCGACGACCATGCCGCTCTTGGCGACGTCGTCGTGCCCGACCTCGCGAATCTGGCGCAGGTTCTGGATGCCCAGCGGCAGCTTGAGACGCGGCAGCGGGGCCTGGGCAAACCGACTCGACCGAGAGGCTGTACAGCAGCTTGAACTCGAAGCGCAGGATCGTGCCCTGAGACCGCCGACTGCAGGACTGTTCGGGCATCCACTCACATCGCCACGCGGCATGCGTCCACCTGAGACGCAGCGGCGTCTGGACGGGGCCCGATAGGCTCGGCATGGGGTGAGCGAAACTTGGCCGTCATGCTTGGCGTTGTTTGTGCACCCGGACTGGCAGCGGCCGGCGATGGCAGCCCGTCCAGCGGTGATGACGGTGGCCTGGGCATCGCTCTGCTTTTCGTCGCGGATGTTCGGTCAAACTGTCTTGGGCCAACAGACCCAGCGCCTCGTCCGAGTCGTCGGCGGAGTCAAGTCTGAAGTGCAACGGTTTTGGCAGCAAGCGCGTGCCGCTCGGCGAGTTTGGCCTGCACGATTTCGGTATAGACCTCGCGAGGA
>NZ_FTMZ01000022.1 GCF_900156335.1 Sphaerotilus natans | reverse complement strand
TGCTCGACGCCCAGGCCTTCAACGCCACCATCCGGGCGCACTGGGCCATCGAGAACGACTGCCACTGGGTGCTGGACGTCAACTACCGCGAGGATGCCTGCCTGATCCGGCGCGACCACGGCCCGCACAACATGGCCACGCTGCGGCGCATCGCCCAGAACCAGATCAAGCTCGACGCCGGCAAGGGCAGCCAGAAGACCAAGCGCAAGCGCATGGGCTGGAGCGATGACTACCTCCAAGCGCTCTTCGGCTTGACTCCAGCCTCACTCAGCCCTGCACAAATTTCGAGCGATGGCTGATGCAATCGCCCTGCCCTGGCGCTCAGGCGCTGTCGGTTCCTGGCGACGCGGATGCAAGCCTGCCGTCAGGCCCGGCTCAGGCCGTGCCGCCGACGGTCAGGCCATCGATGCGCAGCGTCGGCTGGCCGACGCCCACCGGTACGCTCTGGCCGTCCTTGCCGCAGGTGCCCACGCCCGAGTCCAGCTCGAGGTCGTTGCCGATCATCGACACGCGCGTCATCGCCTCCGGGCCGTTGCCGATCAGCGTCGCGCCCTTGACCGGGTAGAGGATGCGGCCCTTCTCGACCCAGTAGGCCTCGCTGGCCGAGAAGACGAACTTGCCGCTGGTGATGTCGACCTGGCCGCCGCCGAAGTTGGTGGCGTAGAGCCCGCGGTCGATCGAGGCGATGATCTCCTCGCGCGTCTTGTCGCCGGCCAGCATGTAGGTGTTGGTCATGCGCGGCATCGGCACATGGGCATAGCTCTCGCGGCGGCCGTTGCCGGTGGGGGCGACCTTCATCAGCCGCGCGTTCATCGAGTCCTGGATGTAGCCCTTGAGGATGCCGTCCTCGATCAGCACGTTCTTCTGGCTGACATGGCCCTCGTCGTCGATGTTGAGCGAGCCGCGGCGGTCGGTGATCGTGCCGTCGTCGAGCACCGTCACGCCCTTGGCGGCGACGCGCTCGCCGATGCGGCCCGAGAAGGTGCTCGAGCCCTTGCGGTTGAAGTCGCCCTCCAGGCCGTGGCCGACCGCCTCGTGCAGCAGCACGCCTGGCCAGCCGGGACCGAGCACCACCGTCATCTCGCCGGCCGGCGCCGGGCGGCTCTCGAGGTTGGTCAGCGCCGAGCTCACCGCCCGATCGACATAGTCCTGCAGCAGCGAGTCCTGGAAGTAGCCGAAGCCGAAGCGCCCGCCGCCGCCGGCCGAGCCCACCTCGCGCCGCCCGCCCTGCTCGGCGATCACCGTGACCGACAGGCGCACCAGTGGACGCACGTCGGCCGCCAGCGTGCCGTCGGCGCGCGCCACCAGCACCACGTCGTACTCTCCCGCCAGGCCGGCCATGACCTGCACCACGCGCGGATCCTTGGCGCGGGCCATGCGCTCGATGCGCTCGAGCAGCGCCACCTTCTGCGTGCTGTCGAGCGTGGAGATCGGGTCCAGGTCCGGGTAGAGCCGGCGGCTGGGCGCCACCACCTGCGGCGTGTCGACCTTGACGCGCCGGCTCTGGCCGGCCGCGGCGATGGTGCGCACGGTGCGTGCCGCATCCAGCAGCGCCGCCTCCGAGATGTCGTCCGAATAGGCGAAGGCCGTCTTCTCGCCAGCGACCGCGCGCACGCCCACGCCTTGGTCGATCGAGAAGCTGCCGCTCTTGACGATGCCCTCCTCGAGGCTCCAGCCCTCGCTGCGGGTGTACTGGAAGTACAGGTCCGCATCGTCGACGCGGTGCGCCGACAGGGTGTTGAGCGCCCGCGTCAGCGTGGCCTCGGTCAGGCCGAACGGGTCCAGCAGCAGCCGGCGGGCGGTGGCCAGCCGCTCCAGGGTGGGTTCGCGAGAGATCATGCGATGCATTCTAGGTCCGCCACAATCGACCCATGCACGATGCGGATGGCGACCCGACCCGGAAATCTCACGATGCCCCGGAACTGCCGGCATCAGCGCCCGCGCGCCTGATCGCCCACCTCGACATGGACGCCTTCTACGCCTCGGTCGAGCTGCTGCGCCGGCCCGAGCTGCGCGGCCGCGCGGTGGTGGTCGGCGGCAGCCGGGCGCGTGCCGCGCGCTTCGAGGACGGCCACTGGCCGCGCCTGGGCGACTACGCCGGCCGCGGCGTGGTCACCACCGCGACCTACGAGGCGCGCGCCCGCGGCATCCATTCCGGCATGGGCCTGATGAAGGCCGCCGCGCTGGCGCCGGACGCGGTGCTGCTGCCGGCCGACTTCGACGAATACCGGCGCCTGTCCCGCGCCTTCAAGGACGCGGTGGCCGAGCTGGCGCCCGCCATCGAGGACCGCGGCATCGACGAGATCTACATCGACCTGAGCGACATCGCGCGGGCGCACGAGCCGCTCGGCCACGATCCGCTGGGCGGCGCGCGCGCGCTGGCGCAGGACATCCGCAACAACGTGCGTGCCGCCACCGGCCTGAGCTGCTCGATCGGCCTGGCGCCGAACAAGCTGCTGGCCAAGATCGGCAGCGATCTCGACAAGCCCGGCGGCCTGACGGTGCTGACCGCCGCCGACGTGCCACTGCGGATCTGGCCGCTGCCGGTGCGGCGCCTCAACGGCATCGGCCCGAAGGCCGGCGCGCGGCTCGATGCGCTGGGCATCCAGACCCTCGGCGAGCTGGCGGCCTGCGAGCCCGGCTGGCTGGTCGAGCACTTCGGCCGCACGCAGGGGCTGTGGATGCACCGCAGCGCCCACGGCCTGGACGATCGCCCGGTGGTCACGCACAGCGACCCGGTGTCGATGAGCCGCGAGACCACCTTCGAGCGCGACCTGCACCCGCGCCACGACCGCGAGCAGCTCGGCGCCCTCTTCACCCGGCTGTGCGAGCAGGTGGCGGCCGACCTGCAGCGCAAGGGCTGGGTCGGGCGCACCATCGGCATCAAGCTGCGCTTCGACGATTTCCGCACCGTCACCCGCGACCTGACGATCGAGCTGCCCACGGCCGACGCCGCGCTGATCCGCCGCGTCGGCGGCCTGTGCCTGAAGCGCGTCAGCCTGAACCGGCGCCTGCGCCTGCTCGGCGTGCGGGTGGGCACGCTGTCGCGCGCCGATGTGCAGCCGCCGCGACCGCGGCCCAAGCGCCCGCCCCCGATGCCGCAGCAGCACGCGCCCGCAGACGCGCCGCTGACTCAGACGCTGCCGCTGTTTCCGGACGCGTCCTGAAGCGGCAGATCCTCGCGCGCGGGCAGCCGCGCCATCCAAAGCGCCACCAGCGCGCAGCAGGCTGCCGGCAGCCACTGCAGCCGCGGCAGCGACCAGGCCGCCACGACCGATCCGATCGCCATCATCGCGAAGGCCAGCCAGCGCGCGCGGCGCGGGATGGCGCGGTGGCGGCGCCAGTCGCGCACCATCGGCCCGAAGGTGCGGTGCGAAAGCAGCCAGCGCTCGCAGCGGGTGCTGCCGCGCGAGAAGCAGGCGGCAGCCAGCAGCACGAAAGGCGTGGTCGGCAGCAGCGGCAGGAAGATGCCCACCACGCCCAGCAGCAGCGCCACCAGCCCAGCCGACAGCCACAGCGCCCGCCACCAGACGGGCCGACGCGGCAGATCGGCCGCGCTTGCTTGTGTCCTCAGATTCACCGCGAACGCTCTCCGCAAGAAAGAAGCCCGCGCCTCCGGTGGGAGACGCGGGCTTCATCGTAACCCTGGTGCCGACTATCCGAATCGAACGGATGACCTACTGTTTACAAGACAGTTGCTCTACCAGCTGAGCTAAGTCGGCGGGGAGCCGGATTGTAGTGAAAAAGCGCTCCGAGGTGTCAGGCCAGAGCCTGCTGCACCTGCGGCCACCTCACTTGCAGCCTCACTTGATGCGCTTGAGCGACGGCCGGGCGCCCGCAGGCGGTGCGGCCGGCGGCGGCTCGTCGTCGCCCGCGTCCGGGTCGGCGAGCGGCTCTGCCGTGGTGGCAGGGGCCGGCGCCAGTCGCAGCCCGGCACCGGGGATGGGCTTCTCGTCGTTCTCGACCTCGGCCGACGCCGGGGCCTCGAGCTCGGTCGGACCCTCGGGCATGGGAAAGGCCATGCCCTGGCCGTTCTCGCGCGCGTAGATCGCGATCACATGGTCGATCGGCACGACGATGTCGCGCGCGACGCCACCGAAGCGGGCCTTGAAGTCGATCACGTCATTGCCCAGGCGCAGGCCGCTGGTGGCGTCGAAGCTGACGTTCAGCACGATCTCGTTGTTCTTGACGAACTCCATCGGCACACGCACCGAGGAGTCGACATGAACGGCGAGCAGCGGCGTGAAGCCGTTGTCGATGCACCAGTCGTGCAGCGCACGGATCAGGTAGGGACGGGTCGAGGTGCCCTGGGAATCGTGATCGACGGACATGCAGCGGTGCGCTCAGGCAGAAGTGGATCCGGGTCGGCGGCGGGAACGGCAGCGCGGCTTACTTGCGCATCACCTTCTCGGACGGCGTCAGCGCCTCGATGTAGGCCGGGCGCGAGAAGATGCGCTCGGCGTACTTCAGCAGCGGCGCGGCGTTCTTCGACAGCTCGATGCCGTAGTAGTCCAGACGCCACAGCAGCGGCGCGATCGCCACGTCGAGCATCGAGAAGTCCTCGCCCAGCATGTAGCGGTTCTTCTGGAAGATCGGCGCGAGCTGCGTCAGGCGGTCACGGATCTGCGAACGCGCACGCTCCAGATCCTTCTCGGTGGCCTTGACGCCGCCGCGGCCCTCGAGCAGGTTGACATGCGTGAACAGTTCCTTCTCGAAGTTGAACAGGAACAGGCGCACGCGTGCACGAGCCACCGGGTCGCCCGGCATCAGCTGCGGATGCGGGAAACGCTCGTCGATGTACTCGTTGATGATGTGCGATTCGTACAGGATGAGCTCGCGTTCGACGAGGATCGGCACCTCGTTGTACGGATTCATCAGCGCGATGTCCTCGGGCTTGGCGTAGAGATCGACGTCACGGATCTCGAAATCCATGCCCTTCTCGAACAGCACGAAACGGCAGCGATGCGAGTAGGGGCAGGTCGTGCCGGAGTAAAGCACCATCATGGCGGAGATCGCTCCTCGAAGAGAAGACAGAGCTCTGGAACCGAACTCTGAAAAACAAAAGCGCGCAGAGAACCTCGACGGGAACTCTGCGCGGTGACACCGGCCCAAGGCGCCGCACGAGGCGGCCCCCCGGACCCGGCGCCGGACACCGGGAACGTCAGCTTACTTGACGTCCTTCCAGAAGGCTGCATTCAGACGCCAGGCGATGACGGTGAACACGGCCAGGAACAGCAGCACCCAGACGCCGAGCTTGACGCGCAGGCCCTGGTTGGGCTCGCCCATCCACTGCAGGTAGGCGACCAGATCGCCGACCGCGGAGTCGAACTCCTGCGCCGACATCTTGCCCGGCTTGATCTGCTCGAAGCTCTTGAAGGCGTGCGTGACCTTCTTCGGATCATGCGGATCCTGGACTTCCTCGAAGATCGCGCGGCGCTCGCCCTGCAGTTCCCACAGCACATGCGGCATGCCGACGCTCGGGAAGGCCAGGTTGTTCCAGCCGGTCGCCTTGGTCTCGTCGCGGTAGTAGGTGCGCAGGTAGGTGTAGAGGTAGTCCGCACCGGTGCCAGCATGGCTGGCGCGCGAGCGGGCGATGACCGTCAGGTCCGGCGGCGTCGCGCCCAGCCAGTCCTTGGCCTGGCGTGCGTTCAGCGAGACGTTCATCAGGTCACCGACCTTGTCGGTGGTGAACAGCAGGTTGTCCTTGATCTGCTGCTCGGTCAGCCCGATGTCCTTCAGCCGGTTGAAGCGCATGAACGCCGCGGCATGGCAGTTCAGGCAGTAGTTGACGAACAGCTGGGCGCCACGCTGGAGGGCGGCGGTGTCGTGCAGCTTCTCGGTCGGGAACTTGTCCAGCGGCACCGAGGCACCACCGGCGGCGTGAGCCGGCGTCAGCGCGGTCAGGCAGGCCGACGCCGCCACGAGCAGGGAAGCGATGAACTTTTTCATGGTTGTCTGGGCTCCGTGTCGTGGGCAGGCATCAGTGCGGCTGGAAGGTCACGCGGTCAGGGACCGGCTTGAACTCGCCGATCTGGCTCCACCACGGCATCAGCAGGAAGAAGCCGAAGTAGAACAGCGTGCCGACCTGGGCGATCAGCGTGCCGATGTCCGACGGCGGCTGGATGCCCAGATAGCCAAGGACCAGGAAGAACACGACGAAGACACCGTAGAGCGCCTTGTTCCAGGACGGACGGTAGCGGATCGACTTGACCGGGCTGCGGTCCAGCCAAGGCAGGAAGAACAGGATGACGACCGCGCCACCCATGACGACCACGCCCCAGAACTTCGCGTCGAAGGTCTTCAGCAGACCGCAGACGACCACCGCGCCGACCAGCACGCCGACCTTGGCCTTGCTCGGCAGATTGCCCTTGAGCACCGCCAGCACCGCGGCCAGGCCGATGATGACCACCAGCACGTTGATCATCACGTCGGTGGTGGCACGCAGCATCGAGTAGAACGGCGTGAAGTACCAGACCGGCGCGATGTGCGGCGGGGTCTTGAACGGATCGGCCGGGATGAAGTTGTTGTATTCCAGGAAGTAGCCACCGAACTCGGGCGCGAAGAAGATCACGCCGGTGAAGGCCATCAGGAACACCGTCACGCCCAGCAGGTCATGCACCGAGTAGTACGGATGGAAGGGAATGCCGTCGAGCGGAATGCCGGTCTTCGGGTCCTTCTTGGCCTTGATCTCGACGCCGTCCGGGTTGTTCGAGCCCACTTCGTGCAGCGCGATGATGTGCGCGGCGACCAGGCCGATCAGGATCAGCGGCACGGCGATGACGTGGAAGCTGAAGAAGCGGTTCAGCGTCGCGTCCGACACGACGAAGTCGCCGCGGATCAGCAGCGCCAGGTCCGGACCGACGAAGGGCACGGCGGCGAACAGGTTCACGATCACCTGAGCGCCCCAGAAGGACATCTGGCCCCAGGGCAGCAGGTAGCCCATGAAGGCCTCGGCCATCAGCGCCAGGAAGATCGCGCAGCCGAAGACCCACACCAGCTCGCGCGGCGAGCGGTAGGAGCCGTAGATCAGGCCGCGGTACATGTGCAGGTAGACCACCACGAAGAACGCCGAGGCGCCGGTGGAGTGCATGTAGCGGATCAGCCAGCCCCAGGGCACATCGCGCATGATGTACTCGACCGAGGCGAACGCGAGGGCCGCGTCCGGCTTGTAGTGCATCACCAGGAAGATGCCGGTGACGATCTGGATCACCAGCACCAGCAGCGCCAGCGAGCCGAAGAAATACCAGAAGTTGAAGTTCTTCGGAGCGTAGTACTCGGACAGGTGTTCCTTGTACAGCTTCGACGCGGGGAAGCGGTTGTCCACCCAGGTCAGCAGCTTCTCGCCTGCGGAGGCGTCCGGGGGAGCGACTTTGAATTCAGCCATGTTGGACCTCAGTTCCTTCAAGCCTTCTTGTCTTCACCGATCAGGATCGAGGTGTCCGACAGGTACATGTGCGGCGGCACTTCGAGGTTGTCGGGCGCGGGCTTGTTCTTGAACACCCGGCCGGCCAGATCGAAGGTCGAGCCGTGGCAGGGGCACAGGAAGCCGCCCTTCCAGTCGTCCGGCAGCGAGGGCTGCGGACCGGCCTGGAACTTGTCGGACGGCGAGCAGCCCAGGTGGGTGCAGATGCCGATGACGACCAGATATTCAGGCTTGATCGAGCGCGGGGTGTTGCGCGCGTATTCCGGCGTCGGATAGGCGGTGCGCACCGAGTCCGGATCGGCCATCTCGGCGCTCAGCGCCTTCAGGGCCTCGAGCTGCTCGGGCGTGCGACGCACCACCCACACCGGCTTGCCACGCCATTCGACCGTGAGCTTCTCACCGGGCTTGAGTGCGCTGATGTCGACCTCGACGGAGGCGCCTGCCGCCTTGGCCCGCTCCGACGGCGTGAAAGTGCTGACGAAAGGCACGGCGGTCGCCAGGCCGCCTACGGCGCCTGCGCAGCCCGACGCGATCAGCCACGTCCGCTTGGCCTGGTCGACTTGCTGGTCACTCATGTTATTCCTCGGGAAAAGATCCGGTCTCTGAGAGGGGGGCAACCCCTAATTCTAGCCCAGCCCGAAGGGGCTTCTCCACATTCGGCAACACCCAGCCCTGTCTGTGGCATCGCCAAGCTGAGGCAAAAACAACACGCTCCGGAACAGATCGGGCCATCGCCCACCCCCTCGAATCAAGCCCGACCTAATGCTGGTTGACGCGGCGCTGACAGCGGCAATACTTCACGCGGCGAGACAAAGACGCGCCAGACATCCACATTCATTTCCGCGGGACAACCGGGGGCGACATCCGCCCTCAATCAGGAGAAGCGACATGGGCATGATGAGCGAATTCAAGGACTTCGCCCTCAAGGGCAATGTGATGGACCTCGCCGTCGGCGTGATCATCGGCGGCGCGTTCGGCAAGATCGTCGACTCGGCGGTCGGCGACGTGATCATGCCGATCGTCGGCAAGATCTTCGGCGGGCTGGACTTCAGCAACGCCTTCATCCCGCTGGCGGGCCAGACCGCCACGACGCTGGTCGAGGCCAAGAAGGCCGGCGCGGTGCTGGCCTACGGCAACTTCATCACCATCGCGATCAACTTCATCATCCTGGCCTGGATCATCTTCATCATGGTCAAGGGCATGAACCGCCTGAAGAAGGCCGAGCCGCCGGCGCCGCCCGCCCCGCCGGCACCGACGCCGGAAGACGTGGTGCTGCTGCGCGAGATCCGCGACGCGCTGAAGAAGCGCTGAAGAAGCGCCGAGCAGGCGCAGAGAAGGTCGCCCGGACCCGGTGTCCGCACCCAGCATGACCAGACCGCCGGGATCGGTACGATCCCGAACAACGGCCTCCACCCCCTTGTTCGAGGGGTGGAGGCTGTTTTGTTACCTAAAGGAGACAGACACTCGAAATTACCGTGGCGATTTTTTGCATTTACAGTCTGCCCCCATTATGTTGGCGTAACTTGCTCGGTAATTTGTCACGCCACTTGGGGAGATCGTCGGCATGGAAGCGGCATTCCTTCCCGCTCAACAGCATTTCAGCCTTCACGCACTGACTGCATCCCGTCAAGACGGGAATGCCGCGAGTGACAGTCCGGTGACGGACCACACCAGCGCCCATGTCACGCCGCTGCAGCGGCTGCGCACACCGGTCTGGCTCTATGACATCGACCAGGGCCGCGTGCTCTGGGCCAACGAAGCCGCGCTCGGCCTGTGGTGCAGCGACAGCCTAGAGGAGCTGCGCCAGCGCGACATGGCCCGCGAGATGTCACCGACCATCGCGCAGCGGCTGCGCCAGCTGCAGCAGGACTTCCGGCTGCATGACCGCAGCAGCACCGAGCTGTGGACGCTCTATCCGCGCGGCATGCCGCGCACCGTCGACATCGTCTGCACCGGCTGGGTGCTGGACGATGGCCGCATGGGCATGCTGTGCGAGGCCATCGGCGAATCGATGACCGACGCGGTCACGCTGCGCAGCGCCGAGGCGATGGTGCACACGCCCGTCATGGTCACGCTCTACAGCGTGCGCGGCCGCGCGCTCTACCGCAACCCGGCGGCGCGGGCCACCGTCGATCATCCGGATGCCGGCGCGCGCAGCCGGGTGCTCGACCGGCGCGAGCTGCGCCAGATCGTCGAGCAGCTGCACCGCAACGGCCAGGCCCGCGCCACCACGCAGGTCAGCACCAGCCTGGGGCCACGCTGGCACGACATCTCGGTGCGGCTGTGCCGCGATCCGGTCGAGGGGCGTCAGGTCTTCCTGGTCAGCGAGATCGACATCACCGAGCTCAAGCAGGCCGAGTCGCGCGCGCACTGGCTGGCGATGCGTGACACCCTCACCGGCCTGCCCAACCGCAGCTTCGTCTCGCGCGACTTCCAGCAGCGTCTCGACGGCCTGCACGCCAGCGGCGGCGAGGCGGCGCTGATCTTCATCGACCTGGACCGCTTCAAGGCGGTCAACGACTCGCTCGGCCATGACATCGGCGACCGGCTGCTGGTGGAGATCGCGCAGCGCCTGTATGCCACGCTGGACACCGACGATCTGGTCGCGCGGCTGGGCGGCGACGAGTTCCTGGTGCTGGTCTCGAACCGCGACGGCGACATCGAGCGACGCACCCGGCAGCTGGTGCGCCGGCTGCAGGCCGAGCTGGGCCGCACCGTGATGATCGGGCGACTGCAGATGCAGGTCACGCCCTCGATGGGCATCTGCCGCTTCCCGCGCGACGGCCATGACATCGACGCGCTGCTGCGCAATGCCGACCTGGCGCTCTACCGCGCCAAGGAGGCCGGCGGCAACGGCGTGGGCTGGTTCACCCCGGAGCTGGTGCGCATCGCCCGCGAGCGCATCCAGCTCGAGCAGGATCTGCGGGTGGCCGTCGAGCGCCACCAGTTCGAGGTGCACTACCAGCCGCGGGTGCAGGTCGGCAGCGGCCATCTGGTGGGCGCCGAGGCGCTGGTGCGCTGGCGCCACCCGCGCCGCGGCCTGGTCGCGCCGGATGTGTTCATCGGCCTGAGCGAGGAGACCGGCCTGATCCGCTCGATCGGCGCGATGGTGCTGGAGAAGGCCGCGCGTCAGCAGGTGCTGTGGCAGTCGCTGGGGCGGCGGCTGCGCATCTCGGTGAACCTGTCGCCGCGCCAGTTCGGCGATCCGGGTCTGGTCGACACCATCGCGCGCATCGTGCGCGACACCGGCTGCGACCCGCAGCAGATCGAGCTGGAGATCACCGAGTCGGTGATGCTCGGCCAGGACGAGTCCACCAACCGAGCGCTGCACCAGCTCGCCGACATGGGCTTCCGGCTGGCGATCGACGACTTCGGCACCGGCTACTCCAACCTCGCCTACCTGCAGCGCTGCCCGATCAGCACGCTGAAGATCGACCGCTCCTTCATCGCCGGAGACGATGGGGTCAGTCCGCTGGCGCGGCTGGTGATCACGATGTGCCGGATGCTGGGCATCGAGACGGTGGCCGAAGGCGTCGAGACCGAGGCGCAGCTCGACTGGCTGCGCACCCAGGACTGCGACGAGTACCAGGGCCACCTCTGCAGCCCGGCGCTGCCGGCCGACCAGTTCGAGCGGCAGATGCTGACGATGGCCGGTCCGGCCTGAGCCGGGAACCGATCCGACTGATCAGCCGATCAGCCGCCCAGCACCGCGGCGATCGCCTCGGCGGTCGGCTCGACATTGCCCGAGTTCAGGCCCGCCACGCACATCCGGCCCGATCGGACCAGGTAGACGCCGTGCTGCTCGCGCAGCACGTCGACCTGCGCCGCGCTCAGGCCGGTGTAGCTGAACATGCCGCGCTGGGTCAGGAAATAGCTGAAGTCGCGGCCGGGCACGCGCGCGGCCAGCACGTCGTGCAGGCGCTGGCGCATGGCCTGGATGCGCTGGCGCATCGCGTCGAGCTCGGCGACCCAGGCGGCGTTGAGGGCCGGATCGGCCAGCACGCGCGCGACGATGCGCCCGCCGTGCGTGGGCGGGCTGGAGTAGTTCTTGCGCACCGCCACCTGCAGCTGGCCGAGCACCAGCGCGGCCTCGGCCGGCGTCGGGCAGACCACGCTCAGGCCGCCGACGCGCTCGCCGTAGAGCGAGAAGCTCTTCGAGAAGCTGTTGGCGACGAAGAAGGCCAGGCCCGCGTCCGCCAGCATGCGCAGCGCGAAGGCGTCCTCGCGCACGCCGTCGCCGAAGCCCTGGTAGGCGATGTCGACGAAGGGGATCAGGCCGCGCTCGACCATCACCGGGATCAGCTCGGCCCACTGCGCTTCGCTCAGGTCCACGCCGGTCGGGTTGTGGCAGCAGGCGTGCAGCAGCACCACCGAGCGCGCGGGCAGCGCGCGGACGGCCTCCAGCATCGCGTCGAAGCGCAGGCCGCCGGTGGCCGCGTCGTAGTACGGGTAGGTGTTCACCGGGAAGCCCGCGCCCTCGAAGATCGCGCGGTGGTTGTCCCAGGTCGGGTCGCTGATCCAGACCTGCGAGTCGGGAAAATACTTGCGCAGGAAGTCCGCGCCGACCTTCAGCGCGCCCGAGCCGCCCAGCGACTGGATCGTCACCGTGCGCCCGCTCGTCACCGCCTCGTGGTCGGCGCCGAACAGCAGGTGCTGGACCTGGGTACGGTACTCGGCCAGGCCGGTCATCGGCAGGTAGCTGCGCGGCCCGATCGACTGCAGCAGCGCCGACTCGGCCTCGCGCACCGCCTGCATCACCGGCAGCCGGCCGGCGTCGTCGAAGTAGATGCCGATCGACAGGTTGATGCGGCCCGGGCGCGGGTCCTTCTGGAAGTTCTCGTTGAGCGTGAGGATCGGATCGCCCGCGTAGGCGTCGACGTGTTCGAACATGGACGTTGGCTCCTGCCGGAACGGCGCGGAAGAGAGGTCGGAAACCCGGATTATGGCGCCGCCCCGATCAGGAAAATCCGGGTGCGCCAAGCGTGCAATTCTGCGCACCCCCCGCGACAGCGCAGAGGTACCACGCCGTATTGAGGGGGGATCGGCGCCTTGACGCTGCGGGCCGCGGGCTCGAAGAATCGGACCGTCCCGAACCGCATAGCCCGAGGAGTACCGGATGTCCGATTGCCAGAGCGTCGCCTTTGTCGGCCTCGGCGCCTTCGAGCGCCGGACGCTGGAGAGCTTCTTCCGGCTCGATGCCGGCCGACGCCGCTACGCCTGCACCGACGCGATCGACGAGGCCGACTGGCTGATCGCCGATGCCGACCGGCCCGAGGCGGTGCTGCGCGTCGAGCGGCTCGACCGGATGCGCGAGACGGTGTTCGTCGGCGCCGGCGCCGTGCCGCGGTGCAGCGGCGCGCAGCTGCCGCGGCCGATCGACGCGCACCAGCTGCGCCGCCAGCTCGATCTGCTCGGCGAGCGTCGCGCGGCCCGGGCGGCGCGGCCGGGCGCCCTGCTGCAGCTGCCGCCCGGACCGCACCGGGAGCGCATCGCGGCGCTGGCGGACCAGCAGATCCATGACTTCCGGGCCAGCAGCGGCTTCAGCAACACCGTGCTGGCCGAGGGCGAGCAGCGGCTCGACCGCATCCTCATCGTCAGCAGCAGCCCGGCCGAGTGCCGGCTGCTGCGCGACACCCTGACACCGCTGGGCTACCGGGTGCATCTGACCCGCAGCGCCAGCGAGGCTCAGCAGATGACCGAGCGCCTGGGCTACGGCTTCGTGTTCCTGGGCGTGGGCCAGGGCGGCAGCGCCGGCTTCCAGGTCAGCCGACGCATCCGCCGCGAGATGGTCGACGGCGGCCCGGCTGCGGTGGTGGTGGCGCTGGCACCGCGCGGTGCGGCGATCGAGCGCATTCGCGCCACCTTTGCCGGCTGCGACGCCTTCCTGACCACGCCGCTCGACGAGCGCGAGCTGCTGCACCTGCTGGCGCGCCATGACCGCACCTTCGAGCGGGTCTTTCAGCCGACCGAGCTGATGATGCCGTTCGAGATGCGCGCCTGAACCCGGCGCGCACTGCGCGTCAGTGGTGGCCGTCGCTGCGGGCGATCACCAGCAGGCGATCGACCTCGTCGCGGTGCTGCACGGTGTTGCGCTGGTGCCAGCGACCGATCAGCCACATCGTTCCCGCCACCAGCAGGCCGAAGATGGTGATCGCGCCGAAGGCCGACAGGCCGCCGCGGGTCATGCCGGTGTAGAAGGCGCCCAGCGCCAGGATGCAGGCCTGCTCGTTGAAGTTCTGCACCGCGATCGAGCGGCCGGCCCCCATCAGGTTGTGGCCGCGGTGCTGCAGCAGCGCGTTCATCGGCACCACCAGGAAGCCACCCAGGCCGCCCAGCACCATCAGGAAGGGCGCCGCCACCCAGACGTTGTCGATCACGTTCATCAGCACGACCAGCACCCCCATGGCCACGCCCAGCGGAATGACCCGGGTGGCCTGGTCGAGCTTCATCATCACCGAGGCCACCACCGCGCCGACCGCGGTGCCGATGGCCACGACGCCCACCAGCGAGGACGCCTGCGTGGTGCCGTAGCCCAGCGCCGCAGCCGCCCAGGCCAGCACGATGTAGCGCAGATTGCCCGACACGCCCCAGAACAGCGTCGTCGTCGCCAGCGAGATCTGGCCGAGCTTGTCAGCCCAGAGACGCGAGTTGCACTCGGAGAAGTCGCGCACCAGCGCCAGCGGCTGCGCCGGCAGCGGCTGCAGCGGCGCGTCGGTGCGTGGAATGTAGAGGTTGAACACCGCCGCGATGATGTAGAGCAGCACCAGCGAGGCGATCGCCGCCTGCGCCGGCGTGTCGATGCCCAGCGACACGCCCGGCAGGTCCAGCGCCAGCAGATGCGGCGCGATGTGCGGCCCGACCAGCTGGCCGCCCAGCAGCACGCCCAGGATGATCGAGCCGATGGTCAGCCCCTCGATCCAGCCGTTGGCCTTGACCAGCTGCGAGGGCGGCAGCAGCTCGGTGAGGATGCCGTACTTGGCCGGCGAGTAGGCCGCCGCGCCCAGACCGACGATCGCGTAGGCCGCCAGCGGATGGGTGCCGAACAGCATCATCAGGCAGCCGACCACCTTGATGGTGTTGGAGACGAACATCACCCGGCCCTTGGGCACCGCGTCGGCGAAGGCACCGACGAAGGGGGCGAGGATGACGTAGAACAGCGCGAACATCGGCACCAGCGCGGCACGCTGCCACTCGGGCGCACCGGAGGTTCTCAGCAGCTCGACCGCAGCGACGAACAGGGCGTTGTCGGCCAGCGAGCTGAAGAACTGCGCCGACATGATGGTGTGGAAACCTTTTTTCATCCGGAAAGATGGCGCTGCGCTCGAGGTTCTGAGGGTTCGGCAAGGGGACGAGACCGCAGGGCGGCCGCGGCGCCGCTTCGGCGCGGCGCGGTTATAGCACGCAGGCCCAAGCCGCCTGCCAAGGCGATTCCCCGAGACGGCAGAACCGCGCCAGAACCGCGCTGGCACAATCGCACGATCATGCCCCGTCCGATCGAAGCCCTCGTCCATCCCGACGCCCTCGCCCGCAATCTCGCCACCGCCCGCCGACGCGCGCCCGACGCACGGCTGTGGGCGGTCATCAAGGCCAATGCCTACGGGCATGGCATCGAACGGGTCTGGCCGGGCCTGCTCGGCGCCGACGGCCTGGCGATGCTCGACCTCGACGAGGCGCAGCGGGTGCGCGATCTGGGCTGGCGCGGCCCGGTGCTGCTGCTCGAAGGCTGCTTCGAGCCGCGCGACCTGGAGCTGTGCTCGCGGCTGAACCTCTGGCATGTCGTGCACTGCGACGAGCAGATCGACTGGCTGGCCGCGCACAAGACGCACCAGCCGCACCGCGTCTTCCTGAAGATGAACAGCGGCATGAACCGCTTGGGCTTCACGCCGGCGCACCTGCGCAGCGCCTGGGCGCGGCTGGACGCGCTGCCCCAGGTCGACGAGATCTCGCTGGTGACGCACTTCTCCGACGCCGACGGCCCGCGCGGCATCAGCCACCAGGTCGAGGCCTTTGTCCAGGCCACGCGTGACCTGCCGGGCGAGCGCTCGCTGAGCAACAGCGCGGCCATCCTGCGCCATGCGGCCGCTGCCGACGTGCGCGCCGACTGGGTGCGCAGCGGCATCCTGAGCTACGGCAGCGCGCCCGACTTCCCCGAGCACGACATCGCGCACTGGGGCCTGGTGCCGGCGATGACGCTGCGCTCGCGGCTGATCGCGGTGCAGCAGCTCCAGCCCGGCGACAGCGTCGGCTACGGCAGCCGCTTCGTCGCCGAGCGCGCGATGCGCATCGGCATCGTCGCCTGCGGCTACGCCGACGGCTACCCGCGCCTGGCCGCCAGCGGCACGCCGGTGCTGGTCGACGGCGTGCGCACCGGCACCGTCGGCCGGGTGTCGATGGACATGCTGGCGGTCGATCTGACGCCGGTGCCCGCTGCCGGCTTCGGCAGCGAGGTCACGCTCTGGGGCCACGGCCCGCGCGGCACGCGGCTGTCGATCGACGAGGTCGCGCACGGCGCCGGCACCATCGGCTACGAGCTGATGTGCGCGCTGGCCCCGCGCGTGCCGGTGCGTGTGGTCGATCTTGCGCCGCAGGACTGATCGCCCCTTTCCCCTCCTGTCCACCGCCCGAAGACGGAACTCCGCCGATGCCCGCCCTCGCCCCCCGCTCCCCCTCCTCCCCGACGGTCTACGGACCGGTCTCCCGCCTGGCCCACTGGGGCGGCGCGCTGCTGACGATCGCGCTGCTGGCGCTCGGCCTGATCGCCGAGGAGCTGCTGCCTGACGGCGCGCTGCGCAAGAAGCTCTGGGCCTGGCATGTCGGCCTGGGCATGCTGGCGCTGCTGCCGCTGCTGCTGCGGGCTCAGTGGAGCGCGCTGGCGCTGCTGGCGCGGGGCCGTCGCCCGGCGCCGCTGTCGCCACCGGGCCCGCTGCGCTGGCTCGAGCACGGCGTGCATGCGGGCCTGCTGGTCGTCATGCTGGTGATGGCCTTCAGCGGACCGCTGATGTACTGGAGCGAGGGCGAGCCGGTCCATGTGCTGGGCTGGTTCTCGGTGCCCTCGCCGATCGAGGCGAACGCGGCGCTGCACTACTACAGCGGCCGCCTGCACGACCTGGGCTCGAAGCTGCTGCTGGCGCTGCTGGCGCTGCATGTGGCGGGTGCGTTGCGCCACGGCCGCAGTTCGCTGCGCCGCATGGCCGGACCACGACCGCAACCGTCCACGCGCTGACACCAGGCTGACGGCACCGGGCACGACTGGTGCAAGATGGCGGAGACTCCACCACCGACCTCACGGTCTGCCCCCTCCATGGATCTCCCCTCCCACCAGCTGACGATGACGGTGCTGATGACGCCGGACATGGCCAACTTCTCCGGCAACGTGCACGGCGGCACCATCCTGAAGCTGCTCGACCAGGTCGCCTACGCCTGTGCCAGCCGCTACGCCGGGCGCTACACCGTCACGCTCAGCGTCGACCAGGTGATGTTCCGCCAGCCGATTCACGTCGGCGAGCTGGTCACCTTCCTGGCCAGCGTCAACTACACCGGCACCTCGTCGATGGAGATCGGCGTGAAGGTCGTGGCCGAGAACATCCGCACCCAGGTCGTGCGCCACGCCAACTCGTGCTTCTTCACGATGGTGGCGGTCGGCGACGACGGCAAGCCGGTGCCGGTGCCGCCGCTGCGCCCCTTCAACGCCGAGGAAAAGCGCCGCTGGGCCAATGCCCAGGCCCGGCGCGAGCTGCGCACCGAGATGGAGCAGCGGCTGCGTGCGGTTCGCACCCAGCCGCCCGCACCGGCGGCCAGCTGAGCCGCCGTCAGGGCTCGATCGCCAGGCCGCGGATCGGCGCGCCGGCGCCGACCGGGCCGATGCGCTGGGCCTGGCCGCTCTTCAGGTCGACCCGGTAGAGCCGGGTGCGGTCGGTGCGCAGCGCCGCCAGCGCGGTGTTGTCGATGTCGGCGATGTCGAAGGCCGCATCCGAGAAGCCCTTCACCCCCAGCGACCCGACGGTGCTCAGCAGCCCGGTGTTGGGCGAGACCGCCGGCGTGGCCCCCTCCAGCGACCCCTGCATCACCAGCGTGCCGGCCGCCTGGTCGATCGCGTAGTTGGTGGTCAGCTTGTCGCTGGTCTTGTTGTAGGTGTAGCCGGCGGCGTCGATGCGCGGCGTGCGGCCGTGGGCCGGATCGCCCTCGGCATAGCGCAGCGCGCCGTCGGGCTGCAGGCCCTCCATCTTCGGGTCGCCGTCGACCAGCGCGCCGGTGTCGGGATGGGCCCGCAGATTCACCGCGGCGCCGACGATGCGGATGCGGTCGGCGGCCGGATTGAAGTCGAAGCCGATCGGCCCGGACGGCAACGCGATGGCCAGCGCCCCCCCCGTCCCCACCGGCGTGAGCTGACCGCTGCCGGTGTCGACGGTGTAGAGGCGGCCCTGGCGGGTCAGCAGGTACAGCACGCCGCGCGCGACCCGGAAGTCGATGCCGACCACCTCGTCGCCCGAGGCCAGTCCGCGCAGCGCCACCTGCTGCTCGATGCGGTCAGGGCGACCTGCGCGCACCAGCTGCAGCTGGTGGTCGGCGCTGACGATCCAGAGGCGGTGCTCGCGCGCCTTGGGCGGGAGCACCTCGGCGGTGACCGCCTCCGGCGCGCGGGGCTTGGGCGGCATGCCGGCGCAGGCCGACAGCAGCAGGGCCGCAGCCAGGGCCGACACGGCCGGAAAGAAGGACGAGACAGGACGGGAGCGCTTCATGGACGGCCTTTCATGCCGGAGAAGAACAGCCCCGGCACCGGCCCATCGGCAGCGCGGCGTGCGCCTTGAGTCCGGGCAGACCCGCCGCCCGGCTCCGTCCAGTCCAGTTCAGGCTGCGCGACGGAACATCGCCAGGAACAGGCCCGCAGCCACGAACAGGCCGCCGAAGCTGCGGTTCATCCAGCGCAGCTGGCCCGGCGTGCGCAGCGCGCCCAGTACCCGCGAGGCCAGCCCGACATAGCCGGCCATCACCACCAGATCGGTGAAGGCCAGCGTCAGCGCGATCGTCAGGTACTGCGGCACCAGGGCCTGCGCCTGATCGATGAACTGCGGCATCACCGCCAGCAGGAAGACGGTGCCCTTCGGATTGACCGTGTTGATCATCCAGCCGCGCAGCACCAGGGCCAGGCGCGAGGTGCCGGCGCCGGTGTCCTCGGCCGACACCAGCGGCGCCTCGGCGGCCCGCCACTGCTGGATGCCCAGCCAGACCAGATAGGCCACGCCCAGCCATTTCAGCATCGAGAAGGCCCAGGCCGAGGTCGCCATCAGCGCGCCCAGGCCGACCGAGACGACCAGCACCTGGGTCCAGATGCCCAGCACCAGTCCGATGACGATGGCATAGCCGCGCCAGAAGCCGTGACGCACGCCGGCGCTCATCGACGCCACCGCGCCGGGTCCGGGAGACAGGCTGATGGCCCAGCAGGCCGCGAAGAAGGTGATCCAGGTCGAGAATTCCATCGCGCGGTTGTAGCACGGACCGCCCGCCCCTCTGCACGGCGACAATCCCCCCATGGCCCGCGACAAGACGCTCTACACCTGCCGCGAGTGCGGCGGCACCAGCCCGAAGTGGCTGGGCAAGTGCCCGCACTGCAATGCGTGGAACACCCTCGACGAGACGGTGCCCGAGCCCACGGCCGCCGCCGGCGCGGCCGGGCGCAACACCCGCTTCCAGGCGCTGGCCAAGAACCAGCCGGTGGCCACGCTGGCCGACATCGAGGCCGCCGAGGTCGCGCGCACGCCCACCGGGCTGGAGGAGCTCGACCGGGTGCTGGGCGGCGGCATCGTCGAGGGCGGCGTGGTGCTGATCGGCGGCGACCCCGGCATCGGCAAGAGCACGCTGCTGCTGCAGGCGGCCGAGGCGCTGTCGCGGCAGATGAACGTCCTGTACGTCACCGGCGAGGAGTCCGGCGCGCAGGTGGCGCTGCGCGCGCGCCGGCTCGGGCTGGAGGGGCTGCAGCTGCGCCTGCTCGCCGAGATCGGCCTGGAGCGCATCCTGGCCACGCTGGCGGCCGAGCAGCCGGCCTTCTGCGTCATCGACTCGATCCAGACGCTGTTCTCCGAGCAGCTCAGCTCGGCGCCGGGGTCGGTGGCGCAGGTGCGCGAGTGCGCCGCGCAGCTCACCCGCGTGGCCAAGTCGAGCGGCTGCACCATCGTGCTGGTCGGCCATGTCACCAAGGAAGGCGCGCTGGCCGGCCCGCGCGTGCTCGAGCACATCGTCGACACGGTGCTCTACTTCGAGGGCGACACGCATTCGAGCTTCCGGCTGGTGCGCGCGATCAAGAACCGCTTCGGCGCGGTCAACGAGATCGGCGTCTTCGCGATGACCGACAAGGGCCTCAAGGGCGTGACCAACCCGAGCGCGATCTTCCTGTCGACCCAGGGCGAGCCGGTGCCCGGCGCCTGCGTGCTGGTGACGCTGGAGGGCACGCGGCCGATGCTGGTGGAGATCCAGGCGCTGGTCGATGCGGGCGGCCCGAGCCCGCGCCGGCTCAGCGTCGGCCTGGACCGCGACCGGCTGGCGATGCTGCTGGCGGTGCTGCACCGCCACGCCGGGGTGTCGTGCGCCGATCAGGACGTGTTCGTCAACGCCGTCGGCGGCGTGCGCATCGGCGAGCCGGCGGCCGACCTGGCGGTGCTGCTGGCGATCCAGAGCTCCTTGCGCGGCCGGGCGCTGCCCAAGGGCTTCATCGCCTTCGGCGAGGTCGGTCTGGCCGGCGAGGTGCGTCCGGCCCCGCGCGGCCAGGACCGGCTGAAGGAGGCCGCCAAGCTCGGCTTCTCGGTCGCGCTGGTGCCGCGCGCCAATGCGCCGAAGAAGGCGATCGAGGGGCTGACAGTGCACCCGGTCGATCGCATCGAGCAGGCGATCGAGGTGCTGCGCGGCCTCGATTGAGGCGAACCGGCGGCGAGGCCGAACCGGGCTGTTGCCGGATTCTTATCAACATTACCAGTTGTTTCACAAGGCTCCCGACAGGACCGCTGCTACTACACTTTCCGGTTGTTCCGCCTCCTGTCGACGCATCCGCCCCCCGATTCACGGGGCAGTTCGATCGACCGGATCCCGACAAGGAGGCGGCCCATTCCTCCAGCGATAAGATCTGGTACATGAAAGTTTCCAATCAACGCTTGCTGAACGCGACCCTGGTGGCGGCCGCCCTGATCGCAGGCTGGACGATGCTCGGCTGGCAGGGCGTGGTGCTGGCCATCACGGTGATCGGCTTCTGGATGGTGCTGCAGTTCAACCGCGCCACCCGTCAGATGCGCAATGTCGCCGACCGGCCTAAGGGCATGGTCGACAGCGTGGTCACGCTGCAGTCGAAGCTCGGTCACGGCATGAGCATGGCCGACGTGCTGTCCATCACCAACAGCCTGGGCCAGCGCGTCCAGGGCACCCATGGCGACTGGATGTGGCGTGACAGCTACGGCAACCAGATCGTCGTGACCTTCCGCCGCGGCGGCGTCGAGCGCTGGGCCGCCACCCGCACCGACGGCGGCAGCGCACCGCAGGCGATGCCGGAAGCCGCCACGGCCGCCAGCGCCTCGCGCCAGCCCAACGCCGCAGCCGCCTGACATCCTGCCGGGCTCGATCCCGGCCTCAGCCCGGCACGACCCAGCCGAGCTTGATGCACATCTCGCGCGCCTGATCGATCTGCTGGTGCAGCAGTCGCGTCAGCTCCTGGCGCTGCGCGGCCTCGTCCGGCAGGCCGCGCTCCTCGATCTGGCGGGCTGATTCGGCCAGCTGGCGCAGCCCCAGCGTCGCGGCCGTGCCCTTGACCCGGTGTGCCGCGGCGCCCAGGCCCTCGACGTCCTCGCGCTCGACCCGGTCGAGCAGATCCGCCAGCGTGCGGCTCTCGTCGGCGAAGAAGGACTGCAGCAGCGAGCGCAGCCGCTCGACGCCCAGCATCGCGCAGGTGTCGGTGATCAGATCCAGATCCAGCACCCGGCCGGCGTCGCCACGCCGGGGCCTCGACTTCGGCGCGGGTCGCGTTTCGGGCGCGGCAGCGCTGCCCGGCGGCGGGCGCACCGCGGCCACCGCCGCGCTGCCCACCGAGCGGGCGCCGAAGTGGCGACGCAGCATTTCCTCGACATCGTGAACCTGGACCGGCTTGGCCAGGAAGTCATCCATGCCGGCAGCATGCGCCCGCTCCCGGGACTCGGCGAAGGCATCGGCCGTCAGCGCGACGACGCGGGTGGCGCCGGCCGGCTGCGGCAGCTGGCGAATCGCCCGGGTCGCGGCCAGACCGTCCATGTGAGGCATGTGCACGTCCATCAGCACCAGATCGAAGGGCGAGCCTTCACGCTGGCGCACCTGCTCGAGCGCTTCGCGGCCATCCTCGGCCAGGAGGACCCGGTGCCCGAGCCGCTCCATCAGCACCTGCATGTACTTGCGGTTGACTGGATGATCGTCGGCGACCAGCACCTCCAGCGCGTCCGCTTCACGGCCTGCCTCACGCCTTGGGCCTCCCCCCTGGCCGGTCGCGGCCGCCTCGCCCGCCGCGACCTCGGAGGCCGGCACCGAGGCCGGCGCGAGCCGCAGCAGCGGCAGCAGCACGCTGAAGGTGCTGCCCTGCCCGGGCTGGCTCTCGACCCGGATGTCGCCGCCCATCATGCGCACCAGCTCGCGCGAGATCTCCAGGCCGAGCCCGGTGCCGCCGAAGCGCCGGCTGATGCTGTCGTCGCCCTGGCTGAAGCGCTGGAACAGCCGGCCCAGCGTGGCCGCGTCCATGCCGATGCCGGTGTCGATGATGCGCACCCGCGTCAGCGCCATGCCGCCGGGCTCGGCGGGCGGCAGCGCGTCGATCAGCAGCCGCACCTGCCCCCGGTCGGTGAACTTGATCGCGTTGCCGACCAGATTGAAGATCACCTGCTTGAGCCGCTTGCCATCGACCTCGACCCGCGGCGGCAGCGCCGGATCGAGCACCGCCTCGAACTGCAGCCCCTTGGCGCGCGCCTGCGGACGCATCAGGGCCTCGATCTCGGCCAGCAGGCGCGACAGGTCGACCGGATGGGGCGACAGCTCGAGCCGGCCCGACTCCAGCTTGGACAGGTCCAGCACATCGTTGAGGATGGCCAGCAGGTGCTCGCCGGACTGGCGCGCGATCTGCAGATGCTCGCGCTGCTGCGCGTCCAGCGACGAGCGGTCGAGCAGCGACATCATGCCCAGCAAGCCGTTGAAGGGCGTGCGCAGCTCGTGGCTCATGTTGGCCAGGAAGGCGCTCTTGGCCCGGTTGGCCTGCTCGGCCTCGGTCTTGGCCTCCTCCAGCCGGGTGGCGAGCTGCTGCAGCGCCTCGCGGCGGCGCTCGAGCACACGCATCTGCCGCACGACGATGCCGGCAAACAGCAGGATCAGCAGACACTGGAACAGGGTCAGCGCGATGCCGATGCGGTTCTGCTGGCGCACGCCCTCGTTGCGGCTGACGATGCCCGCGCCCACCGCCTGGTTCGACAGCAGCGACAGATCGCGCACCGCCGGCTCCAGAGCCTCGTAGTCGGCGATCACCGCCTTCAGCGCGGCCGGGTCGAGCGGCTGGGGCGCCTCCGGACCCAGCACGGTGTCGACCCGATCGACCATGCCGCGCAGCAGGCCCATCACCCGGTGATGCTCGGGCAGATCGGGCATGACCTCGCGGGTGCGCTGCGGATCGACCAGGCTGATGCGGCTGACGAAGATGTCGTAGCGCTCGCGAAGATCCGTCTCGGCCAGATCGCGCTGCGGCGGCGGCAGGACCGCGCCATCGCGCGCGAAGTCGCGCAGCTGCTGGCCCAGGCGCAGGTACTCGGTCTCGAGCTGGAAGAAGCTCCAGACGATGTTGTCGCCCTGATAGACGACATTGGCGCTGAGCAGCCGCAGCGACTGCGCCTGCAGCCAGGCGATGCCACCGAAGACCAGCGCCAGCAGCAGCGCCATGACCGCCAGCAGGCGGCCGACCCGCCGCGATCCGGCCGGGGCAGGCACCGAGGCGGCCGTCGCGCTCACTCGACCTCGATCACCTTCAGCTGCCAGGCCGAGCGGCTGTAGTAGCGCTCGCTGCGCAGCGTCTCGTCGGCATCGAAGGGATAGATGATGAACAGCGGCCCCTTGTCGCGCACCGGCATCGGCTTGTCGTCAAGCAGCCGGGCCAGCACCACGGAATAGCGCGAGGCGTCCTCGACCGGCAGCTCGACCTTGTAGTCGTTGAGCGCGATCGCCCGCAGCGTGCGCCCCTGCGCGCCGGCGGCAGCCAGCACATCGCGCAGCAGCGGCCCGGTGAACTTGCGCGGGCCCGGGTACCAGGGCGTCTTGGTCGAGAAGCTGTGCTGGGGCATCGCCGCCAGCATGTCCATGTCGAACTGGGCGGTCTCGCCGGCATTGCGGATGCCGATGCGGCCGGAGATCGTCAGCACGACCCGGCCCTTGGGGGCCGGCAGCGCGGCGCGGACGACGCCCGGCAGCAACGGCAGTGTGGTGGCGGCAGCCGCCGCAGCCAGAAGACGACGACGATGCATCATGAGGAAGCTCTCCAGGCAATCGCACGACACGCACGTGCGGCGCGGATGATGCCCGAGGAACCCTCAGGTATCACGCGCCGATGACACGGGGTCGATCGGCCGCACGACGATCAACCGAAGTGGCAGATGTAGTGGTAGGGCTCACCCTCGACACGGATGTCGAAGCGGGCGTTGCCGGGCACGCTGAACTTCTCGCCGGGGCCGAAGGTCTGCCACTCGCTCGCGCCGGGCAGGCGCACGCTGCACGAGCCGGCCACCGTCTCCATGATCTCCGGCGCGCCGGTGCCGAAGTTCAGCTCGGCCGGCAGGATGACGCCGACGCTCTTGCGGGTGCCGTCGGCGAAGGTCACGGTGTGGGAGACGCAGCGGCCGTCGAAGTAGACATTGGCCTGGGTCGAGACGGCGACGCCGTCGAGCTGTGCGGTGATGCTCATCGTGAAAGCCGCCGGGAGGCGGACAGCAAGGGGAAAGCGTTGCGGGATTGCAGCCGTGAATTCTAGGCGGCACACGCCTGTCCCGGTCGCGACAGCGCCTCCGGGACGCCCCGATGCCCGCCGCCCGCGCCCGCGCCTACGCTGCAGGCCAGCTCCCCCTGGAACGACCCGACCGAGCGCGAGGTTCACGATGCCGATTCCCGCCGACCGTCCGCACCTGAAGCACTGGCCCGCACGCCTGCCGCGCGAGCTGGCGGTGCCCGACACCACGCTGTGGTTCAACCTCGAGGTGGCCGCGCAGCGCTGGCCGGACAAGCCCGCCTGGAGCTGCCTGGGCCACGACTGGCACTGGCGCGAGGTGCGGCGCCAGGCCGAGGCGCTGGCCGGCTGGCTGCAGGCGCAGGGCGTGGGCCGCGGCGACCGGGTGGCGCTGTTCATGCAGAACTGCCCGCAGTTCGTCGTCGCGCTGTACGCGGTGGTGCGCGCCGACGCGGTGGTGGTGCCGGTCAACCCGATGAACCGCGCCGACGAGTTCGGTCACTACATCGTCGATCCGGACACGAAGGTGGTCATCTGCGCGGCCGAGCTGGCCGAGGTGGTGCAGCAGGCCGACGCGCGCCTGCCCGAGGCGCAGCGCCTGCGCGCGCTGCTGGTGACCGGCTGGGACGACGTGCTCGGCCCGGAGCGCCGGATCGATCCGGACCTGGCCGTGCCGCCGGTGATGCAGGCGCTGCTGCAGGCCGAGCCCCTCTTGCCCGAGGGCGCCACCCGCTGGGCGGACGCGCTGGCCGCCGGCCTGGCGCCGGGCCCGCACCTCGCCCGGCCCGACGACCTGGTGCTGCTGCCCTACACCTCCGGCACCACCGGCCTGCCCAAGGGCTGCATGCACACCCACCGCACGCTGATGCCCAACATCGTCGGCGGCTCGCTGTGGAGCCATGTCGGCGCCGAGTCGGTCACGCTGGGCGTGGTGCCCTTCTTCCACATCACCGGCATGGTCTACGGCGTGCTGGCGCCGGCCTGGAGCGGCGCGACGGTGGTGGTGATGCCGCGCTGGGACCGCACGCTGGCCGGGCGGCTGATCGCGCGCCACCGCGTCAGCCACTGGACCTGCATCCCGACGATGATCATCGACCTGCTCGCCAGCCCGGAGGCGGCGAGCCTGGATCTCTCGAGCCTGCGCTTTCTCAGCGGCGGCGGCGCAGCGATGCCGCAGGCGGTGGCCGAGCGGCTGCAGCGCGACTTCGGCCTGACCTTCGCCGAGGGCTACGGCCTGACCGAGACCGCCGCGCCCAGCCACGCCAACCCGCCCGAGCGAGCCAAGCTGCAGTGCCTGGGCCTGCCGCTGTTCGGCACCGACGCGCGGGTGGTCGATCCGGTCACGCTGGCCGAGCTGCCCGCCGGCGAGGTCGGCGAGATCGTCACCTGCGGGCCGATGCTGTTCACCGGCTACTGGAAGCATCCAGCCGCGACCGAGGCGGCCTTCGTCGAGCTGCCCGGCCTGCCGGGGCGGCGCTTCTTCCGCACCGGCGACCTCGGCCGCATGGACGAGGAGGGCTACTTCTTCCTCACCGACCGGCTCAAGCGCATGATCAACGCCAGCGGCTTCAAGGTCTGGCCGTCGGAGGTGGAGCTGCTGCTCTATCGCCATCCGGCAGTGGCCGAGGCCTGCGTGATCGGCGCGCGCGACGCCTACCGCGGCGAGACGGTCAAGGCGGTGATCGTGCTGCGCGCCGAGGCGCGTGGCCAGGTGACCGAGGCGGAGATCATCGCCTGGGCGCACGAGCACATGGCGGCCTACAAGGCGCCGCGCCAGGTCGAGTTCGTCGAGACGCTGCCCAAGTCGGGGACGGGGAAGGTGATGTGGCGGCTGCTGCAGGACCGCCAGAAGGCACAGGACGACGAACCGGTTCGCTGACGCGGCCGCATCAGGATTCCTCGTCGCCCTGGGCGGCCGGCCGGCGCACCACGGTGACGGTGCAGTCGGCGTCCGCCACCACCTTCGACGAGACGGTGCCCAGATAGCGCCTGAGCGTCGAGCGCGCCCGCGCGCCCATGATGATGTGGTCGACCTGGGTGCGCCGCGCGAACTCGAGCAGCGCCTCGGCCACGTCCGGGGCCTCCAGCACATGGAAGGTCAGCCGGCCGGTGCCCAGCGCCAGCGACTGCGCGATCGGCCGCGCCCAGTGCTTCAGACCGACGAGCTGCTTGACGTGCAGGCTGTTGCCCGAGCGGTCGGTCAGCTCGTCCATGCCGATGCGGTTGGTCTTCATGACGCCCACACAGGCCAGGCGCGCGCCCGGCTCGGCCGCGACGATGCGCCGCACCGTCTCGCGCTGCAGGTCGAGCAGCGGCTCGGTGGCGTTGCTGACATCGACCGCGGCCAGGATGATCGGCGCGCGCTTGAGCTGCTCGCCCACCGAGGCCCGCGCGGTCGGCTCGGTGCCGAGCGCACCCAGCCAGCGCCGCCAGGTCTGCAGCCGCCCCGGCGTGGTGTCGCGGCTGGCGCGCTCGGTCAGCGCCATCTGGTCGGGATGGCTGAGGTCGTGCATCAGGTGCGCCGCGCTCGGATGGCGGTCCTCGGCCTTCACCTCCAGGCAGCGCAGGATGATCTCCTGCAGCCACGGCGGGCAGTCCGGCCGCAGCCGGCGCGGCGGCACCGGCGCCTGGTAGAGCCGCTCGCGCAGGCCGCGCACGCTGGTGGGCGCGCCGAAGGGCCGCTCGCCGGTGGTCAGGTGGTAGAGCATCACGCCCAGCGCGAACAGGTCCGAGCGCGGCTCGCTGCGCAGGAACTGCACCTGCTCGGGCGACATGTAGGGCCCGGTGCCCATCGGCAGGTTGAACTCCTCGTCGAGCAGGTCGGGCAGGTGGTCGTGCCGGCTCAGACCGTAGTCGACCAGCACCGCCTCGCCGCCCGGGCGGAACAGGATGTTGCTCGGCTTGATGTCGAGGTGGATGACGTTCTGGCGATGCAGATCGTGCAGCGCCGCGGCCACCCTCGCGCCGATCGAGGCGACCTCGGCCACCGGCAGCGGCGCCATGTCCAGCTTCGGGCGCAGCGAGTCGCCGGCGATGTGTTCCATGACGATGTAGGGACGCGTGGCGAAGTCGCCCTTGGCGATGCAGCGCGGCACATGCACGCCGCGCAGCATCGGCAGGATCATCATCTCGACCTCGAAGCCGACGATGGTGGCCGGGTCCTCGCCGCCCTTGATGCGCGGCACCTTCATCAGCATCGGCAGCCGATGGTCCGGATGTGTCACCCGCCACAGGCTGGCCATGCCGCCCTGATGGAGCCGCTCCTCGAGCAGGAAGCCGTCGACCAGATCGCCCACGCCGAAGCGCACGCCGAACGCGTCGCTGTCCATCGCCGCCCTCCCCGCTCAGGCGCCGACCAGCAGCCGCTCGCCCAGCGCGCGCGGCAGGCCGGCGGCGATGATCTTCGCGGCGGTGGCCTCATGGTCGTAGGGCACGCGGTGGAAGGTCAGCGTCTGGCGGCCCAGATCGAACATCGCCCAGGCCGCGGCCGGATTGCCGTCACGCGGCTGGCCGGCCGAGCCAGCGATCGCCAGCCACTGGCGATGCCCCGGCACCGGCACCGCCACGCCCGGCACCGGCGAGAAATTGGCGATCTTGCCAACGCTGGACAGGTGATAGAGCGCCGGCTGGTGCACATGGCCGCAGAAGGTATGGCGGCAGTCGGTGGCCATCATGCTGCGCACCGCCTCGTTGCGGCCCAGGATGTACTCCCAGCTCGCCGGCGCCCAGGCATTGGCATGCACGAACAGGCAGCCGAACTCCTCGCGGCGCATCGGCAGCCGGGCCAGGAAGGCCAGCTGCTCGGCCGAGAGCTGGGCGCGCGTCCTCGACCAGGTTCGGATTGGGCTCGCCGGCCACCGCGTCGTCATGGTTGCCGCGCACCGCGATCGCGCCCTGCGCGACCAGGTCCTGCACCATCGTCACCACCCAGGCCGGATCGGCGCCATAGCCGACGAAGTCGCCCAGCAGCGCGATGCGGTCGGCGCCATGCAGATGGGCCTGCTCGAGACAGGCCTCGAAGGCCTCGCGGTTGGCATGGATGTCGGTGATCAGTGCAATCTTCATGTCGAGGTCTCCCCGGTCGGACACGCTGGCGTGCCCCGGTATGGAATCGAGTGTAGACCGCAGCCGGGCCGTCACGGCGCTCGCCTAGAATCGCCGCGTTCCCGAGATCGCCGCGACCCGTGACCCTGAGATTCGAGCGACAGCCGCCCGGTGCGGCCTGCCCTGACCCCTGTGCCCCCCGCTCTGCCACCGCCGCGTCGCCCGCGGCCGTCATGCTCGGCGAGCGCTGCCATGACAGCGATGCGGCCCTGGCCCGTGCCGCCGGTCTGCCCCGGCTGCTCGCGGGCGAGCCACCCTGCGCCGAACGCTGGCTGAGCCCGGTCGACCCGGCCAGACTGCGACAGGGCTGCACCGGCCGGGTGAACTGGCGCAGCGACGGCCTCTGGCTGCACGCCAGCGCCCGCATCGAGGTGCAGAGCGGCGCCCAGCTGCGCGAGCACACCCGCGCGCTCTACGCCGACCTGTTCGAGGTGCTGCGCCTGCAGGGCGGCCCCGAAGGCGGCATGCGCCTGCATGCGCTGAAGATCTGGAACTATCTGCCGCACATCACCGCCGAGCTCGATGGCCTGGAGGTCTACCGGCACTTCAACATCGGGCGCCAGCAGGCTTTTCTCGAGGCCGGCCTGAGCGCCTTCGAGGGCGCACCGGCCGCCTGCGCGCTCGGCCACCATGACGGACCGCTGACGGTGCATGTGCTGGCCGGCCCCGAGGCGCCGCGCCCGGTCGAGAATCCGCGCCAGGTCAGCGCCTACCACTATCCGTCGGTCTACGGGCCGCGCAGCCCGACCTTCTCGCGCGCGGCGCTGGTCTCGCTGGCGCCGGGCGAGGAGACGCTGCTGATCTCCGGCACCGCCAGCATCGTCGGCCACGAGACCTGCCATGCCGGCGACGTGGTCGCGCAGACCGCCGAGACGCTGCGCAATCTGGAGGCGGTCATCGCCTCCGCGCACCGGCAGACCCCGGCCCGCTTCGATCTGCGCCAGATGGACCTGACGGTCTACCTGCGCCGTCCGGGCGACCGCGCGGCGGTCGAGGCGGTGCTGGCGCAGGCACTCGGTGCCGCGGCCCCCGGCCTGCGCGATGCGCTGTGGCTGCACGCCGATGTCTGCCGCACCGACCTGCTGGTCGAGCTGGAGGCCCAGGGCCATGCACGGTGCTGAAAGCGCGGGCCCCGAATCGGGTGCTTTCACCCGGGTGACTGGCGGTTCCACGGAACCCTGGGCACACTGGCCAGATTGAAATCATGGAAGACCGCCGGACCGGGCGAAGGAAAACCGAATGAGTCACGACCGATCGAATCTTTCGCATCCCGAGGCCCGGCGGCGCCTGCTGCTGGGGGCTCTGGCGCTGTCGCCACTGGCTGCGACGCCGCTGCTGGGCGGCTGCACCACCACGCCGCCGCTGTCGCCGATCCCCCCGACCGAGACCACCCAGCCGGCCGCCACCGCCCTGCTGGCCGAATCGGCCGCAGCCCATGGCCTGAGCGCCTGGCGCCGGGTGCGCGATCTCGGCTTTTCCTGCCGAGGCGAGTGGCGCACGCTGGTGGACCGGCTGCAGCCGGAGCTGGTGGATGCCCGCTTTCGGGTCTCGTCCGAGGAGCGCCTGCTGCCGTCGGAGGGCCTGATCGCCCAGATCCACACCGGGCCTGGCGGCCACAAGCATGTGCTGCGCCGCCAGGGCCGCGGCGAGCGCGACACCGGCAGCGTCGAGGTGGCCTACAACAGCCTGAGCACCCGCGACGCCGCGCTGCTGCAGGCCAGCGCGCTGGCGGCCGACACCAGCCGGCTGAGCCTGCTCGGCCCGCTGGCGCTGGTGGACGGTGCGCACACCCTGCGGCTGGCCGGTCTGGAGCAGGTCGGCGAACACGCCTGCGAACGGCTGATGGTGCGCCTGAGCCCGGGCCTGGGCCTGTCTCCGGCAGACCAGCTGGTGCTGTGCATCGACCGGCGCACCCGGCTGATGCGCCGCCTGCGCTTCACGCTGGATGGCCTGGCCTCGGCGCGCGGCACGCTCCTCGAGCTGGACACGCACGACTTCCAGAACATTCACGGCATCGAATGGCCGACCCGCTTCCACGAACGCATGCGCCGGCCGGTCCCGCACCTGCCGGTGCGCGACTGGCAGCTCACCGGCCTGGACATCAATCGCGGCATGAAGGCCGAGGAGCTCGGCGGCGGCCGCTTCTCGGGCGCGGCGCGCGGCGCGGCGCGAGCGCTGCCCGGTGCGGCGACACCCACGACCTGAACCGCAATCATGCTGCAGCGCAACATGGGTGAGTCGATCGGCCTATGATGGCCGGGTCACGAACTCCTCGGACGGTCCGTCGCCCATGTCACCCCATCTGCACCATCGACCCGACGCGCTCTGGGTCGCCCAGATCGAGAAGCTCTGCGAGGAGCTGAACCTGCGCATCGCCCGACTGGCCCTGATGCTGGGCGTGTCGCTCGACGACGAGGCCCAGCTGGCCCGGATGCTGGCACCCGTGCCTCGCCCGGACGCCGGCGACAGCCACGGCACGCGCCATGAGGCCGCCGCACGCACCGAGCTGCGCGGCCTGCTGCTGCTGCGCGGCGAGCTCGAGAAGCGCTGCGTCGACGAGTTCGGAGCGGCGACCGCCGGCGAGATGCTGATCGACGTCGAGGCGGCCATGGTGCGCCACGGCTTTGCGCCGGGCGCCGACGGCCTGGACCTGCGGCGCCTGTTCGGCACGTCCTCGGCCTGAGCCGGCCGGCCAGGCGCGGCCTGCGCCAGCGTCAGCCGATGCGACCCAGCAGCAGGTACTCCATCAGCGCCTTCTGGACGTGCATGCGGTTCTCCGCCTCGTCCCAGACCACCGACTGCGGGCCGTCGATCACCTCGGCGGTGACCTCCTCGCCGCGGTGCGCGGGCAGGCAGTGCATGAAGAGCGCGTCCGGCTTGGCCACCGCCATCATCTCGGCATCGACGCACCAGTCGGCGAAGGCGGCGCGGCGCGCCTCGTTCTCGGCTTCAAAGCCCATGCTGGTCCAGACATCGGTCGTGACCAGATCGGCGTCGCGACAGGCCTCGTGCGGATCGGCGAAAACCTTGTAGCAGTCGCTTGAACGAATGCCGGCGACCTGCGGGTTCACTTCGTAGCCGCTGGGCGTGCTCACATGCACCGTGAAACCCAGGATCTCGGCCGCCTGCAGCCAGGTGTTGGCCATGTTGTTGCCGTCGCCGACCCAGGCCACCACCTTGCCCTTGAGGCAGCCCAGGTCATAGCCGTTCGCCCCGACCGGCGCGCGGTGCTCCAGGTAGGTGAACAGGTCGGCCATGATCTGGCACGGGTGGAACTCGTTGGTCAGCCCGTTGATGACCGGCACGCGGCTGTGCGCGGCGAAGGCCTCGATCTTGGTGTGCTCGAAGGTGCGGATCATGACCAGGTCGGTCATGCGGCTGATGACGCGCGCCGAGTCCTCGATCGGCTCGGAGCGGCCGAGCTGGCTGTCGCCGGTGGTCAGGTGCACCACCGAGCCGCCCATCTGGTACATGCCGGCCTCGAAGCTCACGCGGGTGCGGGTGCTGGCCTTCTCGAAGATCATCGCCAGCGTGCGGTCGGCCAGCGGCTGGTAGCGCTCGTAGTTCTTGAAGCGGCGCTTGATCAGGCGCGCGCGCTCGAACAGGTAGGCGTACTCCTCGGCGCGGAAGTCCTTGAACTGCAGGTAGTGCTTCATCAGGCTGTTTCCGGGTTTCATGCTGCGGCAGACTCGGCGAGGAAGGTCTTGATGACGGGCACCAGCAGCGCGACGATCTCGTCGGCCTCGGCCACGCTCAGCGTCAGCGGCGGCACCAGGCGCACCACGCTGTCGGCGGTCACGCTCAGCAGCAGGCCGGCCTCGAGCGCGCGCGTCAGCACCACGCCGCAGGGACGGTCCAGCTCGATGCCCAGCATCAGGCCGGCGCCGCGGATCTCGGCCACGCCCGCCACGCCGGCGAGCTCGCGCTCCAGCGCCGCCTTCAGGTGCGCGCCGACGGCTGCGGCGTTCTCCAGCAGGCCCTCTTCTTCCATGATGCGCAGCGTCTCGATGCCGGCGCGCATCGACAGCGGATTGCCGCCGAAGGTGGTGCCGTGGTTGCCGGGCTTGAAGATGTGGGCCGCGCGCGGGCCGCACACCACCGCGCCGATCGGCACGCCCGAGCCCAGGCCCTTGGCCAGCGGCATCACGTCCGGCTTGATGTCGGCCCACTGGTGCGCGAACCACTTGCCGGTACGGCCGATGCCGCACTGCACCTCGTCGAGCATCAGCAGCAGGTCGTGCTGGTCGCACAGCTCGCGCACCGCGCGCAGGTAGTCCCAGCGCGCCGCGTGGATGCCGCCCTCGCCCTGGATGGTTTCCAGGAAGATCGCGGTGATGTTCGGGTTCGACTCGACCGCGGCGCGGATCGCCTCGATGTCGTTGAACGGCACCCGCACGAAGCCCTCGACCAGCGGGCCGAAGCCGGCCTGCACCTTCGGGTTGCCGGTGGCCGACAGCGTGGCGATCGAGCGACCGTGGAAGGCCTTCTCGAACACGATCACCTCGGGGCGCTCGATGCCCTTGTCATGGCCGAACTTGCGCGCGAGCTTCAGCGCCGCCTCGTTGGCCTCCAGGCCGGTGCTGCAGAAGAAGGCGTTGGTCAGGCCCGACAGTTCCACGAGCCGGGCCGCGAGCTGCTCCTGGCCGGGAATGTGGTAGTAGTTCGAGCAGTGGATGAGGGTCGCGACCTGCTCCTGCAGGGCCGCGACGAACTTCGGGTGCGCGTGGCCCAGCGTGTTGACCGCGATGCCGCCCAGGCCGTCGAGGTACTCGCGGCCGGTCGAGTCCCAGACGCGGCTGCCTCGGCCTCGCACCAGCGCGATCGGCAGGCGGCCGTAGGTCGTCATCACGTGGGGTTCGGCGATCGTCGCGGACTCGGCGGTCATCTAGGTACTCTCCAGGCTAGGAATCCAGGCAGGCAAATGCAAAAAGCGCCGCACGATGACGGCGCCCGGCCCATTGTAAGGAAAGCCGACGACAGCACGCCGACAGATGCCTGAGCGATACTCGCACCCCGCGCGCCAGTGCCGACGCGCAAGAACCGCACAGAACAAGACGCAGAGACCCGGTGCCGCCTGCGGTGCCGGCCGATATCTGCCCTGACTCCGCGGCCGTTCCGTCCTGCGCCGATTGCTGCTGCGCTGCAGCACAATAGCGGGCTGACGGGCGGCCGCATGCGCTTGTCACCGCAAGCAGAACAAGGCAGCAGCCCGTGACGAACAACTCGAAACCCAAACCCCGCGAAGTCTTCATCCAGGGCATCACCCGCGACGGCCGCACCTTCCGTCCCAGCGACTGGGCCGAGCGACTGGCCGGCGCGATGTCCTGCTTTCGCCCCGGCGGCGCACGCCCTGCCGGCATCGGCTCGGCGATCGGCTACTCGCCCTACTGCATCCCGACCGTCATCGGCAGCACCAAGTGCGTGGTCGTCAGCGAGGCGCTGAAGGACATCGAGCCGATGGCCTGGGACTTCGTGATGAACTTCGCCCGCGACAACGACCTGCAGGTGATGGAAGCCTGCCTGATCCCCGACGCCCCGAAGAAGGGCTGACGCCCGGGGCGCCGCGCCGCCCTTTTGCCCGCCTTTGCCGCTCGAGTTCCGCCGATCACGGCCGGAGCAGGCGGCGCATCATGCACCGGTCCCGAGATGATCCGCCGCGACCGCCGTCCGGTGCATGCCATGACCCGCCCGTCCGCCCGCTCCCCGTCCTCCTGCGCCAGCTCCATCGCCGCCACACCGGTGCGCCGGCGTCGCGTCCACTACTTCAGCGGTTTCGACCCGCGCGGGGCCAGCCACTACCACCGCCTGTTCAGCCAGCAGGGCGAGCGCCCGCAGCCGGGCGGCGGCAGCATCACCACCGGCGCGCGCCAGCGCATCGGCGAGCTCTTCCACCGCTGGACGGTGGACTGGCGGCCAGCTCCGGCCACCCCCGCCGCCGCGCCGGACGATGCCGCGGTGCGCACCGAGCATGTCTTCATGGGCTGGGACGACATCATCCGACGCCACTGGAGCCGCCAGCCGCTGGCGCTGCTGCGCGAGTTCGCCGCGGTGCAGGTGGCGATGATGCGCGACGTCGGCCTGCGCCGGGTGCACGCACTGCATCCCACCGCGCTGCTGACCGCGCTGCTGCCGCTGCTCTGGCTGGTGGCGACGCTGCTGGTCGGCGGCTTCGTCATCGCCGCGATGTCGGCGCTGCCGCTGACCGCCCTGGGCGAGACCGGTCTGGTCGCAGTGGCCACCGGCGTGGGCCTGGCCCTGACCGGCATGCTGCTCTCGCTGGGTGCGCAGGCCGGACTGTTCTGGCTGATGCGCATCTACCACTTCATCCTGTGCATGGGCCGCGGCCAGGTCGCCGGCATGGACGAACGGGTCAAGGAATGGGTCGAGCATGTGATCGAGCGCCAGAGCACCGATCCCGTCGACGAGGTGGTGCTGGCCGGCCACAGCGTGGGCACGCTGGTGATGGTCGAGGCGGTCGACCAGCTGCTGCGCGATCCGCGCTGGCAGGCGCTGCAGGCGGGCCGGCGCACCGCGATGCTGACGCTCGGCCAATGCTATCCCGGCCTGGCGCTGCTGCCCGGCGCCGAGTCCTTTCGCCATGCGCTGCTGCGGCTGTCGCGCCACCCGGACCTGGTCTGGCTGGACGTGACCGCGCGCATCGACCCGATGTGCTTCTTCAGCACCGCGCCGCTGGCCGGCACCGAGCTGGCCGAGCAGGCCGGCCCGCTGCCGCGCCGCCGCGCCGCGAGCTTCTTCCAGATGTACGACCCGCTGCACTGGGCCGCGATCCGTCGCGACAAGCTGCAGGCGCATTTCCTCTATCTGATGACGCCGGACCGGCCCGGCAACTTCGATCTGTTCGCGATGCTCTACGGCCCGCGCCGCTTCGAGCAGCAGCTGGTCGAGACGCGGCGACGCTGAGCCCCGAGGCCCCATGGCGCACTTCTGCCCCGCCTACCCGACCCCACGCAGGCACAAGGCCTCCGGCCTGCTGATGTTCCTGAGCGCACGCCACTCCTGGCTGGACGCGCTGTACGAGCGCAGCTACCGGATGCAGATGGGCGAGGTCCGCCTGCCCGGCCTGGACCTCTACATGATCAACGAGCCCGGCCTGGTGCGGCGGGTGATGGTCGAGCAGGCCGAGGACTTCCCGAAGAGCGAACTGCTCGGCCAGGCGCTCGAGCCGCTGCTGGGCGAAAGCATCTTCACCACCAGCGGCGAGCAATGGCAGCGCCAGCGCGCGATGATGGATCCGGCCTTCGCGCAGGCGCGGCTGCAGGTGGCCTTTCCGGTCATGGCCGCCGCGACCGAGGCGATGCGGGCGCGGCTGGATCGGCTCGCCGACGGCACCGAGCACGACATCGAGGTCGAGATGACCCATGTCACCGCCGACATCATCTTCCGCACCATCTTCTCGGTGCCGATGGAGGGCGAGGACGCACGGCGGGTGTTCGACGCCTTCGCGCGCTACCAGGCGCTGGTGCCGCGCCTGATCCTGCCGTCGATCTTCGGGCTGCGCTGGCTGGTCTGGCCCTGGGACGCCTGGCGCGCACGCCACGCCGCACGCGAGATCCGCGGCCTGCTCGAGACGCTGATCCGCCCGCGCTTCGAGGCCCGCCGCGCCGGCGCCGAGCATCCGCAGGCCGACATCCTGGCCGCCTTCCTCGACGCCCGCGACGAGCAGGGCCGCGCCTTCGACTTCGAGGAACTGGTGGACCAGGTCGCGATGCTCTTTCTGGCCGGACACGAGACCTCGGCCAGCGCGCTGACCTGGGCCTGCCACCTGCTGGCGCGTGCACCTGACATCCAGCAGCGCGTCCATGACGAGGTCGCCACACAGATCGGCGCACGCGCGCCCGGCGTGGCCGACATGAAGGGCCTGACGCTGACCCGCAACGTCTTCCGCGAGACGCTGCGGCTGTTCCCGCCGGTGGGCTTCATGGCGCGGCAGGCGCGCACCGGCTGCCCGATGCGCGGCAAGCAGATCCAGGCCGGCGCCACGGTGGTGATCTCGCCCTGGCTGATCCAGCGTCAGCGCGACGGCTGGCGCGACCCGGACGCCTTCGATCCCGATCGCCATGCCCGCGACGAGGAAGGCAGCGCAGGCCACGGCCGCGCCGGCTACCTGCCCTTCGGCATGGGGCCGCGCGTCTGCCTGGGCGCGGCCTTCGCGCTGCAGGAAGCGACGCTGATCCTGGCCCAGCTGGTGCGCCGCTGGCGGCTGGAGGCCGTCGAAGGCCATGAGCCCCGCCCGGTCGGCCGGCTGACGATCCGCTCGGCCAACGGCGTGCGCCTGCGCCTGCACCGGCGCGCGGAGGCTCCAGCCGGATGAAGGAGCGAGCGGCAGGCATCCTGCTGATGTGCGCGATCGTGCCGCTGGCGGTGATCGGCTACCTGATGCTGGTGTGGATCGGCCTGTTCGGCCCCAACCGGCGCGGCCGCGCCGGCGTGCGCGCGCTCGACCATTTTGTCAACGCGACCGTCTTCGGCGGCCACGCCTGGGAATCGATATCGTCGCACGCCTGGCGGGTGCGCGAGCACAAGCGCTGGGCGCGCCTGGTCATCCGCCTCACCGACCTGTTCCAGAAGGACCACTGCCGACGCGCCAACAAGCGCGAGCAGCCGCTGGTGGATCTGGCGCTGCGTGCCGGTCTGGATCGGCAGACCATTCGCTGAGCTGAGAAACAGCAGTCAGGCCAAGATCCGAAAAAAGAAAAGGGACTGCTTTTTGAGCAGTCCCTTGATGTTTGGTGCGGCTGGCAGGATTCGAACCCACGACCCCTTGGTTCGTAGCCAAGTACTCTATCCAACTGAGCTACAGCCGCATTGATCTTGCGATCATCTCGGCGAATTTGTCTTTATGGTGCGGCTGGCAGGATTCGAACCCACGACCCCTTGGTTCGTAGCCAAGTACTCTATCCAACTGAGCTACAGCCGCTAAGCAAATTTCGCTGAGAGATGAATTATGGCATGCGCCTGAAAATTTCCGCAAGCACTTCCGACAATTATTTTTTGCACCCGGATCAGAGGCTGCGTGCGGCCTCGCGATAGCAGCGCTGCGCCAAGGCCTCGTCGCCTTCGCTCTCGGCGATCTCGGCCAGCGCGCGCCAGGCCTTCAGCCGCAGCGCCGGCGCGGCATCGGTCGCGGAAGCCGCCGACTCCAGCAAGCGATGCGCGCGTCCCCAGAGCTGGCGCTCGGCCATCGCCCGGCCAGCGACATAGGCCAGATGCGCATCGCGCGGCGAGGCATCGACCGCGGTCTCGAGCAAGGGCAGCCAGTCGGCTGGCAGCCCCGGCAGCACCTCGACGAAGGCATCGAGCACATCGCCGCGGTCGCGCTCGTCGAGCTCGGCCAGACGCTCCCAGTGAGGCTTGAGCCAGCCCCGGGCATCGGAGGGCGCCTCGACCGCCGCCGCACGGCGCGCAGCGCGGGCGGCCACATAGGGGTCACGCCGATCAGCGCTGTCGAGCTGCAGCCAGATGCGACGCAGCTGGTCAGCATCGCGAGCGGTGTCGAGCGCCTCGACCGCCAGCGAGCGCAGCAGCCCCTGGGCGGCAGCCGGCGTGAAGCCCTGATGCTTGGCCAGCAGGCGTGCGGTCTTCAGCGCCTCGAGCGGCTGACGAGCAAGACGGGTGGCCTGCAGCTTCAGCCGCAACGCATGGGTGCGACGGGCCACGCCGGCCGGCAGCTGGCCGAGCTGGTCGAGCGCCCGATCGGCATCGCGGTCGTCGACCGCCCACTCGGCGGCCAGCATGCGGGCGCCCTCGCCGATCGCGGAGCCCGCGGGCAGATCCGCCAGCAGCGCCTGGGCGCGCGAGAGCTGCTCGTCGCGCCGGCCCTGATCCTGCAGCCGGTGCAGCGCGCTGGCCGACAGCAGATGCGCCAGCACCGGCAGGTCCGGATCGAGCTTCAGGTCGGGCGCCTGGATGCGGATGTCCAGCGCCTGCTGCGCTGCCTTGTGCGCGCGGCCGTAGCGGCCGGCGAAGAGCTGCGCCACCGCCTCGCGCATCGCGCGCTGCACCGCGGCCTCGCGCTGCTGGGTGCGCCACTGGCGTGCCCGCTGCGGCAGATCGATCAGGCCCGAGACCGCCCCCGTCAGCACATGCCCGACAAAACCCGCCGCCAGCAGCAGCAGCACGAAGACATTGATCGACAGATCGACCCGCCACGGCGCCCAGTAGATCGACACCAGTCCGTCATTGGCGCCCAGCGTGCTCGCCGCCAGCACCGCGATGGCGAACATCATCAGCAGCCACACCACCTGACGCATCGTGTGACTCCTTCAGCGTCCGGCCAGCGCGGCCGTGGTGGCGGCCAGCGTGTCGTCCGGCCGCGGAATGCCGACCAGCCGGCTCTGCGAGGAGACCTGGCGCAGCATGTCGGCAGCGATCTGGGTGCGCCGCGCGCTCATGTCGAAATAGGTCACCAGCATGCGCTGGCAGGCCTGCAGGTCGGCCACCGCGGCCTCGGGCTGGCGCGACAGCAGCGACAGCCGGGCATTGAGCAGACGCAGCTTCAGGTTCTCGCGCAGGAAGAAGCCCTGGTCGGGCGACAGCAGCATCGCCTCGGGATGATCGATGCGGGTCACCCGCAGCAGGCCGGTGATCTCCGACCAGACCAGCTCGACCGGCCGGCTCCAGTCCTGCAGCCATTGCGGCCAGGCCGAGCCGGAGGCTCCGTCTTGCGCGGCCGAGGCCCGGGCGGCGGCCTGCACCGCACGCGCCTGCTGGGCCGCCGCCCGGCCGGTGGTGGCGGCCTGCGAGACCAGCGGCAGCTCGTCGGCCAGCCGCACCGTCTCGTCGAGCTTGATCAGCAGCGAGCCGATGTCGGGCACCGCCACCGAGCGCACCCGGTCCATGTCGCGGGCGATCGCCCGGCGCAGCGGCTCCAGACGCGGCTGGCTGATGCGCGCCAGCCGCTCGTCGGCGCTGCGCAGCGCCACCATCAGCGGCTCGGCCGAGCCGGTCAGCGTGGACTGCTGGATCGCCAGTCGGATGGCCGAGTCGATGTCGGACACCGCGTTCTCGTCGCGCGAGCGCGACAGCGACTGCAGCAGGTCATCGATCTGGCCGCGCTGCAGCGCGACCTCGGAGACACGCGCCTCCATCAGCGCGACCTTGGCGGCCGCGTCGCGCGCGATCTCGTCGGACTGGCGCGCCAGCACCCGGGCCTCGGCGGACTGCTCGCCGCTGTCCTGCTGGCGCTTGACCAGCTCCATCTCGAGCGAGTGCACCCGCTGCTGCGTCTGCCAGCTGGTCCAGGCGCCGCCGCCAGCCAGCAGCGCCAGCACCAGGCCGGTCGGCAGGACCCAGCCGGGCAAGGCGGGCGCAGAAGCAGATGCAGACGCCGGCAGGCTCGCAGGTGCGGCCACGGGCGGAGGCGCGAACACCGGCGGTGCGGCCGGCGCCACAGGCGCCGCTGCGGAAACGGCCGGAGCGGATGCCTCGGCCGGTGCCTCGGCGGCGCCGGCCGGCGGAACCGGACTGCTGGAAGGAGAGGATTGATCGTTCACGGGCAATGCGGGTCCGGGAGGAGGAACCTCCCTCCGGAAAGATTGTATAGAGCGGACCGCGCCTGCGTGCGACGCATCACGCTCGCGGCTCCGGCGAGGCGTCAAGCGCCTGACGCACCTCAAGCGGATGCGGACGCACCGGCATGACGACGGCAAAGCCGGCCGCGCGAGCGGTCTCGGCGATGCGAGGATGAGTCGCCAGCACCGGCACGGACCGAAGGGCCGCCCGCAGCGCAGGCTCGACCGGTGCAGCCATCAGGTGGTCGATGCACTGCGAGCTGCTGAACAGCCAGACCTGCGCGGCCGGATCGCGCCCGACCGCCGCCAGCGCGGCACGCTCCGCCGCGGTCCAGGCGGGCTCGGCGCGTGCGTAGGCGGCCAGGGCCTCGACCCGGGCGCCGGCCTGGCGCAGCGTCGCAGCCAGCCAGTCGCGGCCTTCCTCGCCACGCACGATCAGCACCTGCTGCTCCGCCCAGTCCAGCCCGGCCAGCGCGTGGCGCCACAGCGATTCGGCGTCGAAGCTGGCCGCGTCCTCGGGCGGCGCGGCGATCGAGCGCGCCTCGACGCCCTGCGCACGCAGCGCCGCGATCGTGCCGGGGCCGGTCGCGCCGGCCAGCGTGTCCGCCGGCCAGACGGCGCCCTCGGGCCGCCCGGCGAAAAAGGCCAGCACCGCATTCGGGCTGACGAACATCACCAGCCGGTGCCGCGCCAGCTCCGACCAGGCCGCGCGCACCGCCGCATCGAAGCCCTCGCGGCGCACGATGCGCATCAGCGGCAGGGCCTGCGCCGGCGCGCCAAGCGCCTGCAGCCGCGCGACCCATTCGTCGGCCTGCGGCTGCGGCCGGGTGACGAGCACCGTCGGCAGCGCGGCGGCCCGCCTCATGCGCTGGCCGACAGCGCGGCAGCCGCGTCCAGGCAGACCTGGCCGCCGGCAGCACGCAGCTGGCGCGCGGCCTCCAGGCCCAGCGCCTCGGCGGCGGCCGTGTCGGCGACTTCGGCCGAGACGCTCACCCCATGCAGCGGATGCGCCGCATCGACCGGATGGCCCAGCCGCGCCTGCAGCACCAGCGTGCCGCCCTGCCAGTGCGCCCAGGCCGCCAGCGGCATGCTGCAGCTGCCACCCAGCGCGCGCGACACCGCGCGCTCGGCATGCACCGCCAGCCAGGTCGGCGCGTGCGTCAGCGAGGCCAGCGCCTCGCGCAGCGCGGTCGCATCGGTGCGCACCTCCAGGCCCAGCGCGCCCTGCCCGGCCGCCGGCAGCATCACCTGCGGATCGATCACCGCGCGGATGCGCGCGCCCAGGCCCAGGCGCTTCAGGCCCGCCGCCGCCAGCACGATGCCGTCGTACTGGCCCTCGTCGAGCTTGCGCAGCCGGGTGTCGAGGTTGCCGCGCAGCGGCTGCACGTCCAGGTCCGGCCGGATCGCCTTGAGCTGCACCACCCGGCGCAGGCTGGAGGTGCCGACGCGCGCGCCCTGCGGCAGCGCCTGCACCGACTCGAAACGGGGCGAGACCCAGGCGTCGCGCGGATCCTCGCGCTCCATGACGGTGCACAGCGAGAAGCCCTCGGGCATCTCCATCGGCACGTCCTTGAGCGAATGCACCGCCAGGTGGGCGCGGCCCTCCTCCAGCGCCACCTCCAGCTCCTTGACGAACAGGCCCTTGCCGCCGACCTTGGACAGCGCGCGGTCCAGGATCTGGTCACCCTTCGTCGTCATGCCCAGCAGCTCCACCGTCCAGCCGAAGCGCTGGCGCAGCAGGGACTGGACATGCTCGGCCTGCCACAGGGCCAGGCGGCTTTCGCGGGTGGCGATGATGCACGGGGACGACAGTGTGTTCATGCCGCGATTGTCCTTCATCGGCTGAAGGCCGCGTGACAGGCCTCACGAAGCGGCAACGGACTCGTTCTGGTCCGAAAGCTGCTCTGAAGCCCCACTTCGGGTGCTAACATGCGCCGCGTAACCCGGTTACCACTCCATCGCCATCGAGGTTTCAATGCCCCGCGCTGCCCGTCCCAAGAAGAACGCCGCTTCCGCCCCCGCTCCTGAAACCCCGGTCGTCGAGACCGGGTCGGCCGCCGACGCGGCCGAGAAGAACCGACCGCTGGTCGAGGACATCCGCCTGCTCGGGCGCATCCTCGGCGACGTCATCCGCGAACAGGAAGGCAAGGCCGCCTACGAGCTGGTCGAGAAGATCCGCCAGCTCTCGGTCGCCTACCGCCTGAAGCAGGATGCCGGCGCCGGCAAGTCGCTCGACCGGCTGCTGAAGAACCTGTCGGTCGAGCAGACCGTCAGCGTGATCCGCGCCTTCAGCTACTTCTCGCACCTGGCCAACATCGCCGAGGACCGCCACCACGTCCGCCGCCGCGAGGTGCACGAGCGCCAGGGCCACCTGCAGGAAGGGTCGCTGGCGATGACCTTCGAGCGCCTGGCCGAGGCCGACGTGCGCGCCGACGACATCGCCGGCACGCTCGCGCGCGCCTACATCTCGCCGGTGCTGACCGCGCACCCGACCGAGGTGCAGCGCAAGTCCATCCTCGACGCCGAGCGCGCCGTGGCCGAGCTGATCAACCAGCGCGACCACCTGCACACCACGCGCGAGCGCGCCGAGAACGAGGAGCAGCTCGCCGCCCGCGTGACGCAGCTCTGGCAGACGCGCATGCTGCGCTACACCAAGCTGACCGTCTCGGACGAGATCGAGAACGCGCTGTCCTACTACCGCGCGACCTTCCTGCGCCAGATCCCGAAGATGTACCGCGAGATCGAGCACGCGCTGCCGGGCCGCGACATCGCCAACTTCTTCCGCATGGGCAACTGGATCGGCGGCGACCGCGACGGCAACCCCTTCGTGACCGCCGAGACGCTGAAGCTGGCGCTGTCGCGCCAGAGCGAGACGGCGCTGCGCCACTACCTGACCGAGGTGCACCAGCTCGGCGCCGAGCTGTCGATGTCGCTGCTGCTGTGCCCGGTCACGCCCGAGATGGTCGCGCTGGCCGAGCGCTCGCCCGACCAGAACGCCCACCGCCAGGACGAGCCCTACCGCCGCGCGCTGGTCGGCATCTATTCGCGCCTGGCCGCGACGCTGCACGCGCTGACCGGCACCGAGGCGCTGCGCCACGCGGTCGCGCCGCAGAACCCCTACGCCTCGGCCGGCGAGTTCCTCGCCGACCTGCAGGTGATCGAGGCCTCGCTGAAGTTCCACCATGCGCAGGCGCTGATCGCGCCGCGCCTGGCGCCGCTGATGCGCGCGGTCGAGGTCTTCGGCTTCCACCTGGCCACGGTCGACCTGCGCCAGAGCTCGGACAAGCACGAGGAGGTGGTGGCCGAGCTGCTGCGCGTGGCGCGCATCGAGGCCGACTATTCAAGCCTGGACGAGGCCGGCCGGCGCGCGCTGCTGCTCAAGGTGCTGGATGACGCGCGCCCGCTGCGCGTGATCGGCGCCGAGTATTCGGACCACGCCCGCAGCGAGCTGGCCATCTTCGAGACCGCGCGCGAAATGCTGGGCCGCTTCGGCCGCCACGCGCTGCGCCACTACATCATCAGCCACACCGAGGACGTCAGCGACCTGCTCGAGGTGCTGGTGCTGCAGAAGGAAGTCGGCCTGATGCGCGGCACGCTCGACAGCGGCGCCGCGGTCAACGACCTGATCGTCGTGCCGCTGTTCGAGACCATCGGCGACCTGCGCAACGCCGCGCCGATCATGGCGCAGTTCTATGCGCTGCCCGGCATCGCCGGCATGGTCGAGCGCTCGGGCCGCGAGCAGGACATCATGCTGGGCTACTCCGACAGCAACAAGGACGGCGGCTTCTTCACCAGCAACTGGGAGCTGTACGCGGCCGAACTGGCGCTGGTGGAGCTGTTCGAGCAGCTCGGCCGCGCGCACGGCATCACGCTTCGCCTGTTCCACGGCCGCGGCGGCACGGTGGGTCGGGGCGGCGGCCCGAGCTACCAGGCCATCCTGGCCCAGCCCCCGGGCACGGTCAACGGCCAGATCCGCCTGACCGAGCAGGGCGAGGTGATCGCCTCGAAGTACGCCAACCCCGAGATCGGCCTGCGCAACCTGGAGACGCTGGTGGCCGCGACGCTGGAGGCCACGCTGCTGCACCCGACCAAGAGCGCGCCGAAGGCCTTCCTGGACGCGGCCGCCGAGATCTCGGGCGCGAGCATGGCCGCCTACCGCGCGCTGGTCTACGAGACCCCGGGCTTCACCGACTACTTCTTCAGCGCCACGCCGATCCGCGAGATCGCCGAGCTCAACATCGGCTCGCGCCCGGCCTCGCGCAAGGCCACCCGCGCGATCGAGGACCTGCGCGCGATTCCCTGGGGCTTCAGCTGGGGCCAGTGCCGCGTGGCGCTGCCGGGCTGGTGCGGCTTCGGCTCGGCCGTCGCCGCCTACCTGGCCGGCGCCAAGGGCGACAAGGCCCAGGCCGAGCGCCTGGCGCTGCTGCAGCGCATGTACCAGGAATGGCCTTTCTTCCGCACGCTGCTGTCCAACCTGGACATGGTGCTGGCCAAGTCGGACCTGCGCATCGCCGCGCGCTACCTCGATCTGGTCGAGGACAAGAAGCTGGGCAAGAAGATCTTCGCCGCGATCGAGGCCGAATGGCAGCGCACCAACGACGCGCTGAACCAGATCACCGGCGACACGCAGCGCCTGGCGGCCAACCCGACGCTGGCGCGCTCGATCGAGCACCGCTTCCCGTACCTCGATCCGCTCAACCACCTGCAGGTCGAGCTGATGCGCCGCTACCGCCAGCGCCCGGCGGACGCGAAGACCGCGGGCGACGCGACGCTCGAGCGCCTGCAGCGCGGCATCCACATCTCGATCAACGGGGTGGCCGCGGGCCTGCGCAACACCGGCTGAGGCCGGCAGGCCCAAGGCGGCCGGCCTCAGCCGGCGGCCGCCTCGAAGCCTTCGAGCACGTTGACGACGTTGATGCCAACCTCGGCGACCGCGTAGCCGCCCTCCATCGTCAGCACCACCGGCAGGCCGGCGCGCGCCAGGCGCTCGCCCAGGCGCAGGTAGTCGTCGGCGCGCAGCCGGAAGCCCGAGATCGGATCGCCCTCGAAGGTATCGACGCCCAGCGCCACCACCAGCGCCTCGGCGCGGTGGGCGGCCACCGCGGCCAGGCCGGCTTCGAGCGCCTCGAACCAGGTCTCGACCGTCGTGCCGCGCGGCAGCGGCAGGTTCAGGTTCGCGCCCAGGCCGGCGCCCTCGCCGCGCTCGTCGGCATGGCCGAGGAAGAAGGGGTATTCGGTGCGCGGATCGCCGTGCAGCGACACCGTCAGCACGTCATCGCGGCCATAGAAGATCGTCTGCGTGCCGTTGCCGTGGTGGTAATCGACATCGAGCACCGCCACGCGCGCCGCGCCCTGCTCGCGCAGCGTCTGCGCCGCCAGCGCGGCGTTGTTGAGGAAGCAGTAGCCGCCGAAGAAGTCCGGCCCGGCGTGGTGGCCAGGCGGGCGGGTCAGCGCGAAGGCGGCGCGCTCACCGCCGGCCACCGACAGCGCGGCCGAGCGGGCGCAGGCCGCGCCCTCGCGGGCCGCCGCCCAGGTGCCGGCCATGATCGGGCTGCCCGCGTCGAAGGAGAACAGCCCGATGCGCGCGGCGAAGCTCTCGGGCAGCAGGTCGGCGCGAAAGCCCCGCACCGGCCAGACCGCCGGCAGGATGTCGGTCTGCGCGTTGGCGGGATCGAGCGCGACCCATTCGTCCCAGGCGCCGGCCAGGAAATCGAGGTAGCGCGGCGCATGGATCGCCGCCAGCGCGGCGCCCAGATCGGGCTGCGGCAGCGGCTCCAGCAGCGTGCCGACCGGCCGGCGCGCCAGCTCGGCCAGCACATGGTCGAGCCGCGCCGGCGTCTCGTGGCAGGGCACGAGGCGGCCGCGGTACATCTCCAGGCGCGCGTCGTGGCGGCGGTAGAGGGCGTTGCGGAAGATCTTCATCGGCACCGGCCCTCCCCGCCGGACAGGACGCTCAGGCCGCTCAGGCCGTTCACTCGCCCAGGTAGGCGGCGCGGACCTTCGGGTCTTCGAGCAGCTGGCGGCCGGCACCGGTCATGGTGATCAGGCCGGATTCCATCACGTAGCCGCGATCGGCCACCGCCAGCGCGCGGCTGGCGTTCTGCTCGACCAGCAGCATGGTCACGCCCTGCTTGTGGATGTCGTTCACCACCTCGAAGATCTTGTCGACCATGATCGGCGACAGGCCCATCGAGGGCTCGTCGAGCAGCAGCACCTTGGGTTTGGCCATGAGCGCACGGCCCATCGCCAGCATCTGCTGCTCGCCGCCCGACATCGTGCCGGCGAGCTGGTCGCGGCGCTCCTTCAGGCGCGGGAAGATGGAGAAGACCTTGTCGATGTCCTCCAGGATGCCCGCCTTGTCGTCGCGGATGTAGGCGCCCATCTGCAGGTTCTCGGTGATGGTCATCCGGGTGAAGGTGCCGCGACCTTCCGGGATCATCACCAGGCCCTGCTTGGCCAGGTCCCAGGCGCCCTGGCCCTTGAGGCTCTTGCCCAGGTACTTCACGTCGCCGTCGCCGATCGGCTGCAGGCCGGTGACCGCCTTCAGCGTGGTGGTCTTGCCCGCGCCGTTGGCGCCGATCAGCGAGACCAGCTCGCCCTCGCGCACCTCCAGGCTCACGCCCTTGACGGCCTGGATGCCGCCGTAGGCGACCTTGACGTTCTCGATGCTGAGCAGGACCTGCCCGCTCTTCTTGTGGTTGCTCGACATGATGGTCTGCTTTCCTGTGCGATCAAGCCGGGCTCAGTGGGCCTTGTGGCCGGTGCCGAGGTAGGCCTCGATCACCTTCTCGTTGCGCTGCACCTCGGCCGCGGTGCCCTCGGCGATCTGCTTGCCGTAGTCGAGCACGGTCAGCCGGTCGCACAGGCCCATCATCAGCTTGACGTCGTGCTCGATGATCAGGATGGTGCGGCCGTCCTTGCGGATGCGGTCGATCAGCTCGCGCAGCACCACCTTCTCGGTGGCGTTCATGCCGGCGGCCGGCTCGTCCAGCGCGATCAGCTTCGGATCGGTGGCCAGCGCGCGGGCGATCTCCAGGCGACGCTGGTCGCCATAGCTCAGCGTGCGCGACTTGAACTCGGCGTACTTGCCGATGCCGACATAGTCGAGCAGCTCCTGCGCCCGGCGGGCGATCGCGGCCTCCTCGGCCTTGAAGCTGGGCGTGCGGAAGACGGCGCCGAGCAGGCCCGACGAGGTGCGCACATGGCGGCCGACCATCACGTTCTCCAGCGCAGTCATCTCGGGGAAGAGCCGGATGTTCTGGAAGGTGCGGGCGATGCCGGCGGCGGCCACCTCGTGCACGGCGGTGGGCGTGTAGGGCGCACCGCCGAGCTGGAAGGTGCCGCCATCGGGCGTGTACAGGCCGGTGATGACGTTGAAGAAGGTCGTCTTGCCGGCGCCGTTCGGACCGATCAGGCCATAGACCTGACCCTTGCGGATGGTGATGCCGACGTCGGAGAGGGCCTGCAGGCCACCGAAGCGCTTGGAGACGCCCTTGACCTCGAGGACGATCTCGGATTGCGTGCTGTTGCTCATGAAGTGCTTCTCCTGGGGATCACTTGGCGACCGGGGCGGCCTTGCCATGCTCGGGCGCAGGCCACAGGCCGCGCGGACGCAGCAGCATGATCGCGATCATCGCCAGCGCGATCAGCAGCTGGCGCAGGATGGCGGCGTCGAGACGGCCGCCGGTCATCGCCTGGATGTCGCCGGCGACGTAGCGCAGCACTTCCGGCAGCGCCGCGAGCATCACCGCGCCCAGGATCACGCCAGGAATGTGGCCGATGCCGCCCAGCACCACCATCGCGACGATGATGATCGACTCGGCCAGCGTGAACGACTCCGGCGAGATGAAGCCCTGGAAGGCCGCGAACATCGAGCCCGACACGCCGCCGAAGGTGGCGCCCATGCCGAAGGCCAGCAGCTTCAGGTTGCGGGTGTTCAGGCCCATCGCCTTGGCGGCGATCTCGTCCTCGCGCACCGCCATCCAGGCCCGACCGATGCGGGAGGTCTCGATGCGATGGCAGATGATGACGGTGAAGATCACCAGCGTCAGGAACAGGTAGTAGTACAGCGTCACCGACGGGAAGCTGTGACCGAACAGCTCCAGCGGCTTGCCGAAGCTCACGCCGCCGATGCTGATCGGGTCGATCTGGCTGATGCCGCGCGGACCGTTGGTGATGTTGACCGGATGCTCCAGGTTGTTCATGAACACCCGGATGATCTCGCCGAAGCCCAGCGTGACGATGGCCAGGTAGTCGCCGCGCAGCTTCAGCGTCGGTGCGCCCAGCAGCATGCCGCAGACCGCCGCGACCGCCGCGGCGATCGGCACCACCGCCCAGATCGGGAAATGCATCCCGTCAGGATAGGCGGCCCGGATGGACTCGAAGTTCTCCATCAGGTGCGGCGAGGCCACCAGCGCGTACAGGTAGGCGCCGACCGCATAGAAGGCGACATAGCCCAGGTCGAGCAGGCCGGCGTAGCCGACGACGATGTTCAGGCCCAGGGCCAGCATCACGTACAGCAGCGCCAGCGCCATGATGCGCACCCAGCCCTGGCCGAACTGCGCCACCACCAGCGGCAGCGCCAGCAGCGCGACCGCCGCCAGCAGGAAGACGACGATCTGCTTGGTCTTGTCCATGTGTTGCATGTGAGTCTCTCCTCGGACGGCGTCAGGCGCGATCGGCGACACGCTCGCCCATCAGGCCGCTCGGGCGCAGCGTCAGGACCAGGATCAGCACCAGGAAGGCGAAGATCTCGACATAGTGGCTGCCGAACAGGCCGCCGGTCAGGTCACCCAGGTAGCCGGCGCCCAGCGCCTCGATCAGGCCGAGCAGCACGCCGCCGACCATCGCGCCGGTCAGGTTGCCGATGCCGCCGAACACCGCGGCGGTGAAGGCCTTCAGGCCGGGCATGAAGCCCATGCTGTGCTGCAGCGTGCCGTAGTTGGCCGCCCACATGATGCCGGCGATGGCCGCCAGGGCCGCGCCGATCACGAAGGTCGCGCTGATGATGTGGTCAGGACGCACGCCCATCAGGCCGGCGACACGCGGGTTCTCGGCGGTGGCGCGCATCGCGCGGCCGAGCTTGGTCTTGTTGACCAGCCACAGCAGGCCGGTCAGCACCACCGCGGTGATCACCAGGATCAGCACCTGGGTCAACGTGATGACCGGGCCGTCCTCCCACAGGAAGAACACCTCGACCGGCAGCAGCTGCGGATAGGGCTTCGGGTTCGGCTTCCAGATGATCATCGCCAGCGTCTGCAGCAGCAGGCTCATGCCCATCGCGGTGATCAGCGGCGCCAGGCGCGGCGCGTTGCGCAGCGGCCGGTAGGCGATCTTCTCGATGGAGTAGTTGAGCGCCGCGCAGACGATGATCGCGGCGATCGCCGAGATCAGCATGATCAGCCAGCCCGGCATGGGCGAGGCGGTATCCAGCAGAAAGGTCGCGACGGTCCAGCTGACCATCGCACCGACCATGAGCACCTCGCCATGCGCGAAGTTGATCAGGCTGATGATGCCGTAGACCATCGTGTAGCCCAGCGCGACGAGGGCATACATGCTCCCGAGCACCAGACCGTTGATGATCTGCTGTACAAAGATGTCCATTCCAAGATCTCCTGTGGCTTGCTCAGGAAATCGCAAGGGCCGTGCCAGCCCATGGAAACCCTGACTCGCCCAGGGGATCGGCGGATCGTGACATCCTTCCCGCCGCAGGCGTTGCAGTGCCTTGCCCCGGCCCGGATCGGCCACATTTCAGCGCCACGCACCGGCCACAGCCCCGCCCGCGACAGCGGCACAAGCGCACGAACCGCAGAAGATCCGGACTCCCACCCCTTCGGACCGGATCGGATCGGGAAAAGAGCGCCGTTCAGCCCAGCTTGTTCGCCTGGGCGTCCAGCTCGCGCAATCTCTCGAGCTTCTCGCCGATGCGGATCTCGAGTCCCCGGTCGACGGGCTGGTAGAAGCGCGGCGCCGGCGCCAGTCCGTCCGGGAAATAGTTCTCGCCGGACGGATATCCGTCCGGCTCGTCGTGCGCGTACCGGTAATTCCGTCCGTGCCCCAGGTCCTTCATCAGCCGGGTTGGTGCATTGCGCAGGTGCGCCGGCACCGGACGCGAGCCGTCCTGCTTGACGAAGGCCTGCGCGGCCTTCCAGGCGACATAGGCGGCGTTGGACTTCGGCGCGACCGCCAGATAGAGCACCGCCTGCGCCAGCGTCAGCTCGCCCTCGGGCGAGCCCAGCCGCTCGTAGGTCTCCGCGGCGTCCAGCGCGATGCGCAGCGCGCGCGGATCGGCCAAGCCGATGTCCTCGCTGGCCATGCGCACCAGGCGCCGGGCGATGTAGCGCGGATCGGCGCCGCCGTCGACCATGCGCGCGAACCAGTACAGCGCGCCGTCCGGGCTGCTGCCGCGCACCGCCTTGTGCAGCGCCGAGATCGCGTCGAAGAACTGGTCGCCGCCCTTGTCGTAGCGGCGCAGCTGCGCGCCCAGGCAGCGCTCGAGCGCTGCCTCGTCCAGCGGCCGCTCCGTGCCGGCCATGCGCACCACGTTCTCGAAGGTGTTGAGCAGCCGGCGCGCGTCGCCGTCGGCATAGGCGGCCAGGCGCTGCGCTGCGGCAGGCTCGGGCGCGGGCGCGGGCAGCGCCTCGCCGGCGCGGGCCAGCAGCGCCAGCAGCTCGGCCTCGCTCAGCGGTTCGAGCACATGCACCGTCGCGCGCGACAGCAGCGCCGAGTTGACCTCGAAGGACGGATTCTCGGTCGTCGCGCCGATGAAGGTGAACAGGCCCGACTCGACATGCGGCAGGAAGGCGTCCTGCTGCGCCTTGTTGAAGCGGTGCACCTCGTCGACGAAGACGATGCAGCGCCGCCCGTGCGCGCGCGAGCGCTGCGCGCGCTCGACCGCCTCGCGGATGTCCTTGACCCCGCCCAGCACCGCCGAGATCGGCACGAAGTCGGCGTCGAAGGCCTCGGCGGTGAGACGCGCCAGCGTCGTCTTGCCGACACCCGGCGGGCCCCACAGGATCATCGAGTGCGGCCGACGTGACACGAAGGCGGCGCGCAGCGGCTTGCCCTCGCCCAGCAGATGCGTCTGGCCGATCACCTCGTCGATGTGGCGCGGTCGCAGCCGCTCGGCCAGCGGGGCCTCCGGTGCGGTCGGCGCTTCGTCGAACAGATCGTTCACGCCGGCGCGCTCACTGCTGCAGCACGTCGGCGCCGGCCGGCGCGCTGAAGCGGAAGCGCTCGGCCGGCAGCTTCAGATTGGCCTCGAAGCGCGAGAAGTCCAGCCGCGAGCGCTGGCCCAGCGCGTCGGTCAGCTCGATCGCCGCCAGGTCCTTGCCGCGAAAGCCCACCCGCAGCTGGCGGATCTGGCTCTCCTTCGCCTTGGGCTGGGCGGCCGCCCACTGCAGGCCGCCCTGGTCGGGCTCGGCCGACAGCGTGAAGTCGCGCTCCAGGGTGCCGCCGGCCAGCAGCGCCGCGGGCGTGGCGCCCAGCGCCTGGTCGAAGGGCCGCACCGTCACCTGGTTCAGGTCGACGTCGAAGAGCCAGACCTTCTGGCCGTCGGCGACGATCTGCTGCTCGTAGGGCCGGGCGTAGTCGAAGCGGAAGCGGTTCGGGCGCTGGAACTCGAACTCGCCGCTGGAGGTCTTCTTCTTCGCGCCGTCGGGCGAGGTGGCGACCTGCGTGAAGGCCGCGCGGCCGGACTGCACCGTCTGCACGAAGCCGCGCAGCGTGTCGACCGCATCGGCGCGCGCCGGCAGCGCGGTGGCGGCAACGGCCGCCGCCAGCGCCAGCATCAGCACCCGGCCAGGCCGCTTCGAGAAGGATTCGAGGGAGAGCAGCTTCATTCTTCCTTGCGGGCCGGGACGAGGATGTCGCGGTTGCCGTTGGTGGACATGCTCGATACGAGTCCGGTTTTTTCCATTTGTTCCAGCAGCCGCGCCGCGCGGTTGTAGCCGATGCGCAGATGGCGCTGCACCAGCGAGATCGAGGCCTTGCGGTTCTGCAGCACGATGGCCACCGCCTGGTCGTACATCGGATCGGCCTCGGCGTCGCCACCACCGCCCTCGGCGTTGGTGTCGTTGGCGCCGCCCTCGCCCTCGAGCGTGCCGCCCTCCAGGATGCCCTCGATGTAGTTCGGCTCGCCCTGGCTCTTGAGGTATTCGACGACGCGGTGCACCTCGTCGTCGGAGACGAAGGCGCCGTGCACCCGCACCGGCTGTCCGGTGCCGGAGGCCATGTAGAGCATGTCGCCCATGCCCAGCAGCGCCTCGGCGCCCATCTGGTCCAGGATGGTGCGGCTGTCGATCTTGCTCGAGACCTGGAAGCTCAGCCGGGTCGGGATGTTGGCCTTGATCAGGCCGGTGATCACGTCGACCGACGGGCGTTGCGTGGCCAGGATCAGGTGAATGCCGGCCGCGCGCGCCTTCTGCGCCAGGCGGGCGATGAGCTCCTCGATCTTCTTGCCGACGACCATCATCAGGTCGGCCAGCTCGTCGATGACGACGACGATGTGCGGCAGGCGGTCGAGCGGCTCAGGCTCCTCCGGCGTCAGGCTGAAGGGGTTGGGAATCAGCTCCTCGCGCTCGTGGGCCTCGCGGATCTTGGCGTTGTAGCCGGCGAGGTTGCGCACGCCCAGCTTGCTCATGATCCGGTAGCGCCGCTCCATCTCGGCCACGCACCAGTTCAGCGCGTTCGAGGCCTGCTTCATGTCGGTGACCACCGGCGCGAGCAGGTGCGGAATGCCCTCGTAGACGCTCATCTCGAGCATCTTCGGATCGATCAGGATCAGGCGCACGTCCTCCGGCTCGGCCTTGTAGAGCAGCGACAGGATCATGCCGTTGATGCCCACCGACTTGCCCGAGCCGGTGGTGCCGGCCACCAGACAGTGCGGCATCTTGCCCAGGTCGGCCACGATCGGCTCGCCGACGATGTTCTTGCCCAGGCCCATCGTCAGCAGCGAGGCCGCCTCGCGGTAGACCGGCGCGCCCAGCACCTCGGACAGGCGGATCATCTGGCGCTTGCGGTTGGGCAGCTCCAGCGCCATGCAGTTGCGCCCCGGAATCGTCTCGACCACGCGGATCGACACCAGGCTGAGCGAGCGGGCCAGATCCTTGGCCAGATTGACGATCTGCGAGCCCTTGACGCCGACGGCCGGCTCGATCTCGAAGCGGGTCACCACCGGGCCCGGCATCGCCGCGATCACCTTCACCTCGACGCCGAAGTTCTTCAGGTGGCGCTCGATCATGCGGCTGGTGTTCTCCAGCTCCTCGGGCGAGGCGGATTCGGCCTGCGGCGGCGCGGCATCGAGCAGATCGACCGACGGACGCCCGCCCTCGCCGCCCGCCGCGAAGACCACCGGCATGGCCGGACGGGGCGCCGGCGGTGGCATGACAAAGACCGGCGGCGCGGCTGGCGCCGGTGGCGGCAGGTCGTCCTCGTCGTCGGCAGGATCGTCCCACGGGGCCGCCGAGGTCCGCGCCAGGGCAGGCATCGGCGCGGGCGCCGGATCGCGAGGCCGGGCTGGCGGTGCCGCCACCGCGGGAACCGGCGCCGGCATGGGCTGCACCGGCATCTGCGGCAGGGTGTCGACAAAATCCGGCTCGTGGCCGGGCGAGCGACCCGGAGCCAGCGCAGCGATGTCGCCGAATTCCGGCTCGACCGGCACCACGGCGGGCACCGCCGCGGCCTCGCGCTCCTTGCGGGCGCGGCGCGGGGCGGCCGGCGCAGGCGTCGCGGCCGGCACGAGCGCCGGTCCAGCGGCCATCAGGTCATCGGCCGGACCCTGCCCGGACAGGCCGCGCTCGCGCTGCGCCTGCTCGCCGATGCGCTTGTCCTCGGCCTCGGCCAGACGCTCGTCGCGGCGCTCGCGCCAGATGTCGAACAGCGCGCCGATGCGCTCGGCCAGACCCAGCCAGGAGAAGCGGAAGGCCCAGGCCATCGACAGCAGCAGCAGCACGATCCACAGCACGCCACTGCCGACGAAGCCCAGCAGCTTCATGCTCAGCGGACCGAGCATGGCGCCCAGCACGCCTCCGGCATGGGTTCCAGCCACCAGGCCTTCATGCTGGTAGAGCCGCGTCCACTCGAGCGAGGTGCTCGACAGCAGCAGCAGCAGCAGCCCAATCCAGGCCTGCCACCAGGGCCGCCAGTGCACCGGGCCGTCGACCGTCTCCACCGGCGCCAGATCGACCCGCAGCAGCCGCGCCACCGCCGACAGCCAGCCACGCAGGCCAAAAAGCAGCAGCCACCAGGCCGACAGGCCACACAGCACGAAGGACAGATCGGACAGCCAGGCCCCGATCACGCCAGCCTGGTTGCGCAGCGGCCGGCCGTCCCCGGAGGTCGAGAAGGCGGCGTCGCCCGGGTGATGGCTGAACATCGCCAGCATCCACAGCACCAGCAGCGTGCCGCCGAGCGTGATGGCCAGCTGCAGGCGCCAGCGTGACACCGGACGAGGCAGGGAGGAACGGGTTTGCGCGGCTGCAGACGACCCTGAGGCCGTGCCGCGCAGCGAACCGAGCGGATAAGTCATGCCCGAATTGTCCGCCATCCGTCAGGATGGTCTTGAAACGACAACCGGGCGAGGTCTGCGCTTATTGCGAGGCCAGACGCTCGGTCAGCACGACCCAGCCGTTCTCCTGGGTCTCGATCAGATGGCGCTCCTCGAGATCCTTCATGACGCGGCTGACCATCTCGCGCGAGGCGCCGACGACCTTGGCCAGATCCTGGCGCGAGACCTTGGAGCGGATGACGCGGCGGCCCTCGTCGTCCTCGGCCATGTCGAGCAGCGCGCGCGCCACCCGGCCGTAGACATCGAGCAGGGCCAGCGACTCGATCTGGCGGTCGGCATTGCGCAGGCGCGCCACCAGGCCGCGCAGGATCGCGTAGGACAGGCTGGAGTTGTCGGGCAGGCAGACCGCGAACTCGTTGCGACCCAGCACCAGCACGTCGGTCTGGACCTCGGCGCGCACGGTGGCCGAATGCGGCTCGTTGTCGATCAGGCTCATCTCGCCAAGATAGTCGCCCGCCTCGAGCACCGCCAGGATGACCTCGCGGCCACGCGCGTCCGAGGTGATCACGCGGGCGCGGCCACTCAGCAGGATGAACAGCGCGTCCGACTTGCGACCCTGCTCGACGATGATCTCGCCGCGACGGTAACGGCGCTTGACCACGCCGTCGGCGATCGTCTGGGCCTGCTCGACGGTCAGCATCGAGAACAGCGGCACACGCCGGATCAGATCGAGATTCGAGAGCATCGCCATGTTGGGGGTCACTCCTGTGCTTGTTTGGTTTCTGTCGTTGAGTTGGGGCCAGGCCTAGCGCGAGTCGGCATCCCCTGGCGACCGGGGACGATCGGGAACCGCTAAGCTCTCGAATCGCACCGCGTCACGCACGCCCGATGCGACGCGACTCTAACCGATGCGTCGCGTCGTTGAACAGCGAACCGACCCGGAAATGAAACCGTGCGCCGCCCGCCGGCGCCCGCCCCCAGAACCTGCCACAGAACGCCATGACCCGCACTGTCCAGCACGCCCAAGTCCTCATCCTCGGCTCCGGCCCGGCCGGCTACACCGCCGCCATCTACGCCGCCCGCGCCAACCTCAAGCCGATGCTGGTCACCGGCATGGCCCAGGGCGGCCAGCTGATGACGACCACCGAGGTGGACAACTGGCCGGCCGACGTGATGGGCGTGCAGGGTCCCGAGCTGATGGAGCGCTTCCAGAAGCACGCCGAGCGCTTCAACACCCAGTTCGTCTACGACCACATCAACCAGGTCGACTTCAGCCAGCGCCCCTTCACGCTCCAGGGCGACAGCGGCACCTACACCTGCGACACGCTGATCATCGCCACCGGTGCCAGCGCCAAGTACCTGGGCCTGCCCTCCGAGCAGACCTTCATGGGCCGCGGCGTCAGCGGCTGCGCGACCTGCGACGGCTTCTTCTACCGCGGCGACGAGGTCTGCGTCGTCGGCGGCGGCAACACCGCAGTCGAGGAAGCGCTCTACCTGTCCAACATCGCCAGCAAGGTCCACCTGATCCACCGCCGTGACAAGTTCCGCGCCGAGGCGATCATGGTCGACAAGCTGCACGAGAAGGTTGCCGCAGGAAAAATGGAGTTACACCTGTTTCAGACGCTGGATGAAGTCCTGGGCGACCAGAGCGGCGTGACCGGCGTGCGCCTGAAGAGCACCGAGGACGGCAGCACCCGCGACCTGGCGGTCAAGGGCTGCTTCATCGCGATCGGCCACCACCCGAACACCGACATCTTCCAGGGCCAGCTCGAGATGAAGGACGGCTACATCGTCAGCCGCTCCGGTCTGGACGGCTTCGCGACGATGACCAGCGTTCCCGGCATCTTCGCCGCCGGCGATGTCCAGGACCATGTCTACCGCCAGGCCATCACCAGCGCCGGCACCGGCTGCATGGCCGCGCTGGATGCCCAGCGTTTCCTGGAGCAGAACCACGGCTGAGTCGTCGGGCCTGGGCCCTCGGCCGTTTTCAGGCTACAATCGACGTTTTGCCGCCAAAAGAGACCCGAGGCGCCGGATGGTGCTGTCGGAGGGGTAACCATCAGACCAGGCACCACAAGTGCTGCAAGTTCCGGGCGGGTCTGCGCTGGTTGCTGTAACCATAGATCGGAGAAGCGTCATGGCACGCGTCTGTCAAGTCACGGGCAAGGGCCCGATGACCGGGAACAATGTTTCCCACGCCAACAACAAAACCAAGCGCCGCTGGCTGCCCAACCTGCAGTACCGCCGCTTCTGGGTCGAGAGCGAGAACCGCTGGGTTCGCCTGCGCATCTCGAACGCGGCTCTGCGCCTGATCGACAAGAAGGGCATCGACGTGGTCCTGGCGGACCTGCGTGCTCGCGGCGAACTGTAATCGGAGACCGACACCATGGCAGCCAAAGGCGGACGCGAAAAGATCAAGCTGGAATCCACTGCGGGTACCGGCCACTTCTACACCACGGACAAGAACAAGAAGACCACGCCGCAAAAGCTGGAATTCATGAAGTTCGATCCGAAGGCACGCAAGCACGTCCTGTACAAGGAAGTGAAGCTGCGCTGATCTCGATGATCGACACGTTCCTCGGCAGCCGCTGCTGAACGTGCCCGTGCAGACCCGCCCGGACAGTCATGTCCCGGCGGGTTTTCTTCGTCGACACCCCCTTGCGGGGGCCCCCTCCAGGGGGATGAGCCCTCAAGTCACCGATGCCTACATTGAGCCGGTGAACTCTCGAGGAGGGCCTCCATGCACCTGTGCGGCTCCCGCCCCCGGCGACGCCAGCAACCCGAACGGATCTGGCTGCTCTGGCTGTTTCTACTGCTGCTGCCGCAGCAGGCCGGCGCGCAATCCATCGACACTCGCCGCAGCAAGGCCACCATCGGCGAGCCAGTCGCGATGAGCCTGCAGGTGCGGGCCTTCGACATTCCACCCGCACTGCTGGGGCCGGACTGCATCGCTGTGCGACTGCAACATGCCGACAGCGGCGAAGCGCTCGAACCGATCCGGATACGCACCGTGCCCAGCGGGCAGGACGAGCAGGTGACGGTCCAGATCCACAGCCCTGCGCTCGTCGAGGAGCCGGTGCTGATCGGACGGGTGGACCTGCTGTGCGGCGCGGCCTTCAGCCGGGAGTTCACCGTGCTCGCCGATCCTCCGCGCCGACCCCTGCCTCGCAGACCTGCAGCACAGGTGCGCCAGACGGTTCAGGCCCACGCCGCACCGTCAACACCCGCGGCTGCAGCCCCCCGCCCTGCACCGACCCTGAGCGGCCCGACCGGCGCCGACGAGGCCGCGCTGGCCGGCGCCGCCGAGCTGATCGCCCGTCTGGTGGCGGAGCGGCTGCCGCACGCCGAACCCGGCGTCCGGGCCGAGTTCCCCGAGGCCTGGCGACATCTGCATGAGCAGCAGCGCGAAACCCGTGCCGCCCTGGACGAGCTGAAGCTGCAGCTGCAGCTGGCCCAACAGGACGCCCCTGCCCCACCCTGGCGCGATGCAGCCCTGGTGGCGGGCACGCTGATCGGCCTGGGCAGCTGCATGATGATCGGACGACTGCTGCACGATCGACCGGCAGGATCGGGCCGGGCCGGTCGGCGCCGCACGACCCCCAGCAGCACCGTGCCAACCGGACCCCATCACCCAGGCACCGACGAGCACGCGGCGCCCGCCTCACCCCAAGGCCCAGCGGGACGGATCATCACGATCGACTGGCCCCAGTCGCAGGACGACGAGGCCTCGACGGCAGCCCCTCCAGCACCTTCGTCCGCATCGGCCTTGACCTCTGCCGAGGATCGCTCCTGCTGGCAGGACAGCAACTTCGGCCATCCCCGCCTGGACGACGAGGGCAGCCAGGAGCTGCTGGGGGAACTGGAGGCCGCACCGCCCGGCAATGCCGAGCAGCAGCTCGGCTGGGTCATGGTGCTCGAACGTCGCCTGCTCGAAGGCCAGGGACGCTGCCCCTGGCTGCTGATGCGGCTGCTGGCCCTCTACGAGCAGCTGCGACAGCCCTGGAACCATGAACGGGTGGCTGCTCAGCTCGAGGCGCTCTACAACGTGCGAGTGCCCCAGATGTCGCCAACGACATCGGCCTCAGCAGCATCGCGGCAGGACAGCCAGCGCCAACTCGAGCAGCATGAACTCACCTGGAGGCAGGTCTGCGAGCACTGGAACGAGGCGCAGGCCGAGGCGCATCTGGCCGCGCTGCTGCTGCGGCCGACCGCGCTGGAAGAGCTCGATCTGCCCGCCTTCGAGGAACTGCTGACGCTGCACGGCCTGCTGCGTCGGCGAGAGCAGATGCCCCGGGCTTCGCTGCTCGATGTCGTGGAGTTCGAGGTGCTGGCCGCCTGAAGTGGCTGCGGCGACCCGCCGTGCCCGTCAGGCCCGCGCCGAGCGCAGCGTGCGGGCGAAATCCTGCAGCGCGACGATACCGCTGGCCTCGGCCCGCTGGCACCAGCCCTGCAGGTCGGCGACCAGCTGCTCGCCCGACACATTGGTGCGGGTCCAGAGCTGGCGCAGCTCCTCGCGCATGGCCACCAGCTTGGCCAGTGCCGGGCTCTGGTCGCAGGCCTGCGCGATGCTGGCCTTGAACTCGGCCGGGATCTTCTGCTCGTCGCGGTGCAGCCAGCGCTGCGCCAGACGCATCTGGGCCCAGCGCTCGGTGTTCTGCGCCCCCTGCTGCTTCAGGCGGTCGAGTTCCTCGTTGCAGGCGCGGCGCAGACCGGTGGCGTACTGCGCCATCATCTCGTAGCGGTTGGCGATCAGCGCCTCCAGCGTCTGGCTGTCGGCCACCGCCTTCATGGCGCCGAGCTTGAGCTGCGGCGCGGTCTTGCGCACCTTGGCCTGGCCGAGCATTTCCAGCAGGCGGATGTAGCCCCAGCCGATGTCGAACTCGAAGGGCTTGACCGACAGCTTGGCCGAAGTCGGGAAGGTGTGGTGGTTGTTGTGCAGTTCCTCGCCGCCGATCCAGATGCCCCAGGGCGAGATGTTGGTCGAGGCGTCGGCCGCCTCGAAGTTGCGATAGCCCCAGTGGTGGCCCAGGCCGTTGATGATGCCGGCCGCATGGATCGGGCTCCACAGCATCTGCACCGCCCAGACCGTCAGGCCCAGCGCGCCGAACAGCGCCACGTCGATGATCAGCATCAGCGCCACGCCCAGCGCCGAGCGGCCGGTGTAGAAATGGCGCTCGAGCCAGTCGTCGGGCGTGTTGTGGCCGTACTTCTTCAGCGTCTCGGCCACCTTGGCCTCGGCGCGATAGAGCTCGCTGCCACGCAGCAGCACCGTCTGCAGGCCGTGCGCGACCGGGCTGTGCGGATCATCGACCGTCTCGCACTTGGCGTGGTGCTTGCGGTGGACCGCGACCCACTCCTTCGTCACCATGCCGGAGGTCATCCACAGCCAGAAACGAAAGAAATGCGAAGGAATCGGCCCCAGGTCCAGCGAGCGATGTGCCTGGCTGCGGTGCAGGAAAACGGTGATCGAGACGATCGTGATGTGCGTCACCACGAGCGTGAACAGCAGCACCTGCCACCAGGAAGCACGCAGCAGGCCATGAGCCAGCCAGTCCAGCAGGACTGCCCAGATCGTCGAGAGGTCGGACATCGGAAAGACTTTCAGAAACGCAGGAAGCAGGCAGGCTGCACGGCGGGCGAAGGTCGCCGGCGTTTCGGAAAGCGCACGGGGCGAGGGGTCCGAGTCACAGGCGGGCGGGCGATTCTAGCCCCGCTCGGGTGGCGGCGACATGAGCAGCCACCCGAGTGGCGGTGATTTGCCCGCCCGCCTCCAGCGCGCTCAGCGCCGGCGCCAGACCGCGGCGAAGAAGCCGTCGGTGCCGTGGCGGTGCGGCCACAGCCGCAGCATGCCGTCGTGGCACAGCGAGGCGGCCTGCTCGACCTTCTGGCGCTCGAGCACCTCGGCGGCGTCGAGCCGCTCGAAGTCCGGGTGCGCCTCGGAGAAGGCGTGGACGATGGCCTCGTTCTCGGCCTCCAGCACGCTGCAGGTGGCGTAGACCAGCTGGCCGCCGGTTTTCACCAGTCGCGCGGCGCTGTCGAGGATGGACGCCTGCTTGGCGGTCAGCTCGGCGACCGACTTCTCGCTCTGGCGCCACTTCAGGTCGGGATTGCGGCGCAGCGTGCCCAGGCCTGAGCACGGCGCGTCGACCAGCACCCGGTCGATCTTGCCGGCCAGGCGCTTGACGCGGTCGTCGCGCTCGTGGGTGATGCCCGCCGGGTAGACATTCGACAGCCCGCTGCGCGCCAGGCGCGGCTTGAGCGCGGCCAGGCGGTGCGCCGACACGTCGAAGGCGTAGAGCCGACCGGTGTTGCGCATCATCGCGCCCAGCGCCAGCGTCTTGCCGCCGGCGCCGGCACAGAAATCCACCACCATCTCGCCACGCTTGGCCTCGGTCAGCAGCGCCAGCAGCTGGCTGCCCTCGTCCTGCACCTCGACCTCGCCGCGGTTGAAGACCTCGGTGCGGTTGAGCGCCGGCTTGCCGTCGACGCGCAGGCCCAGCGGCGAGAACGGCGTCGGCTGCGCGCGGATGCCCTCGGCGGCCAGCGCCTCCTGTGCGGCCTCGCGCTTGACCTTGATCGCGTTGACGCGCAGGTCCAGCCCGGCGGGCTGCAGCAGCGCCTGGGCCAGCGCGTCGAACTCCTCGCCGACCTGCGCCTTCAGCGGCTCGACCAGCCACTCGGGCAGGTTGTGCACCAGCGCGGCGTTGTGGCCCTTCGACGCCTTCATCGGATCAAACTGGCGGCAGTTGTCCAGCCAGGTGCGCTCGCCCTCGGTGATGGCGGCATTCAGGTAGGCCTCTGAGCCCTGCCAGGCCAGCAGGATCAGCCGGCGCTCGATCGAGCCGTGGCCCGAGCGCGCCAGATATTGGTACTTCGCGCGGCGGCGCAGCACCTCGTAGACCGTCTCGGCCAGCGTCTGGCGCTCGCGTGCGCCCAGCGCGCGGTTCTGGCGGAAGAAGGACGACACCACCGCATCGGCGGGCGTGGTGAAGCGCAGCACCTCGTGCAGCAGCTCGTCGCACAGGGCGAACAGGGCCTTGGGGGTCATCGAGGGCTCCTCGGGAACGAAATCGGAAAATCTGACAAGAAAGGACGGCTCAGCGCGGATCGAACAGCCACTGCTCGGCACCGTCAAGATGGCGCACGACGCCCGCCGCATCGACCTCGAGGCGGTCCTCGACGAACCAGCGCACCGCGCGCGGGTAGATCACGTGCTCGCAGCGCAGGATGCGCTCGGCCAGCGTGTCGGGCGTGTCGCCCTGGCGCACCGGCACCGCCGCCTGGATGACGATCGGACCGTGATCGAGCTCGGGCGTCACGAAATGCACCGTGGCGCCGGCGAACTTGCAGCCTGCCTGCAGCGCGCGCTCGTGCGTGTGCAGGCCGCCGAAGGACGGCAGCAGCGACGGGTGGATGTTGAGCAGCCGCCCGGCGTAGCGCGCGACGAACTCGGGCGTCAGGATGCGCATGAAGCCGGCCAGCACCACCAGGTCGGGCTGGTGGCGGTCGATCTCCTCGGCCAGCGCGGCGTCGAAGGCGGCGCGGTCGGCATGGGCGCGGTGGTCCAGGCCGACCGCGGCGATGCCCTGCGCCTGTGCCCAGGCCAGGCCGCCGGCCTGCGGGCGGTTGCTGATGACGGCGACGACGGAGGCTGGCCAGCCCTCGGCCACGCAGGCCTTCTGGATGGCCTCCATGTTGGAGCCCCGGCCGGAAATCAGGATCACGATGCGTTTCATGGGTGCGGGAGTGTAATCGGCGCCCGGCGGATGACCCGGCCATTGGTCGCATGACAAGGACTTGGAAACCGGTCACAGTAGCTCCCGCGCCCCGGCGCAGCGTGAACCTTGTCGCGATTCACGACTTCTTTCTTCTTTCTTCTTTTCGATTCCAACAGGAGAACACAGATGGGACTGCTCGACTCTCTGGTCGGCTCGGTGGTGAGCCAGGCGCTCGGCGGCTCGCAGCAGGGCGGCCAGGCCGCCCTGATCCAGGCGCTGATCGGCATGCTGATGAACGGCGGCCTCGGCGGCGGCGGCGCGGCCCAGGCCAGCGCGCCGGCCGGTGGCCTGGGCGGGCTGCTGGAGCAGTTCCAGCGCGGCGGCCTGGGCGACGTGGCTGCCTCCTGGGTCTCGACCGGCCAGAACCTGCCGATCTCGGCTGAGCAGATCGGCCAGGTGCTCGGCCCGGACGTGCTGGGCCAACTCGCGCGCAGCGCCGGCATGGACAGCGGCGCAGCCGGTGGCGCGCTGGCGCAGATCCTGCCGCAGGTGGTCGACGCCATGACGCCGGACGGCCGCCTGCCCCAGCAGGGCACCGACCTGGGCGCGATGCTGCCGCAGATCCTCGGCGGCCTGCTCGGCGGCGCGCGCTGAGCGCACCGAGCCTCCACCGCCCCTGACGATGCCGGGGACGGGCGTCGGCCGCTATGCTCGCGTGGCCATGGCCGACATCCACATCACCGACATCGAGAACGCCATCAACTGGTGGCGCCAGCGCAGCCCCTCGCCCGACGGCGTCGAGCTCGGCGCGCCGCTGCGCGCGCTGGCCGAGGTCTACGCGCGGATGAGCTACTTCCGCCAGACCGCGCACGACGAGACCACGCTGCCGCCGCCGGCCCGCGAGGCCTGGCTGGCCTGGTACGACAGCACGCCCGACGCGCCCTGCATCGCGATCTGCTCGACCGCCCAGGGCGACGCAGTCTGCAAGGGCTGCGGGCGCAGCTTCGAGGAGGTCCGGCACTGGCCGGCGATGAGCCCGGGGGAGAAGCGCGTCATCTGGCGCCGCATCATCGCCGAGGGCAGCGCCTGGCGCTTCAACCGCTATGCCGACCGGGCGCCGGAGCGTCGTCGCCCAGCATCGGACTCGGCAGCGTGATGACGAAGCAGGTGCCGCCGCCCTCGCGGCCCTCGCAGCGCACCGTGCCGCCGTGGCGCTCGGCGATCTGGCGCACCAGCGACAGCCCGAGGCCGACGCCGCCGGCGCGCTCGGCATGGCCGGGCAGGCGGTAGAACGGCTCGAAGATGCGCTCGCGGAACTCCGCCGGCACGCCAGGGCCGCGATCGCGGATGCTGATCTCGATGCGGCCGTCCGGCAGCGTGGCGACATCGGCCGACACATCGTCGCCGCCGTAGCGACGCGCATTCTCCAGCAGGTTGCGCAGCGCGCGGCGCAACAGGCGCTCCTCGCCCAGCACCTGGACATCCTCGCCGCCCGCATCGGCGCCGACCCGCGCGGCCTCCTCGACCAGCAGGCCGAGCAGGTCGACCAGCTCGGGCTGCATGTCCGAGCGCGCATCGAGCCGGCTGGCCAGCAGCACCTCCTCGACCAGCTCGTCGAGCTCGCGGATGTCGCGGTCGATCTCGCGGCGCAGCCCCTCGTGCTGGGCCGGGTCGGCATGATCGAACATCGACACCGCCATCTTCAGCCGTGCCAGCGGCGAGCGCAGCTCATGGCTGGCATTGGCCAGCAGCGAGCGGTTCGAGCGCACCAGATCCTCGATGCGCTGCGCCGCCTGGTTGAAGCTGCGCGCCACCGCGGCGACCTCGTCTTCGCCGCGTGCATCGACCCGGTGCGACAACCGGCCACTGCCGAAGACTTCGACACCGCGCTGCAGGATCTCGAGCCGCCGGGTCAACCGGCGCACCACCGGATAGGCGCCCAGCGTGATCGCGGTGAACAGCGCCGCCAGCAGCAGCAGCACGCCGGTGGCCTCGTCGAGCAGGCCCGGCCCGCCCAGGCCGATGCGATCCAGCGGCCCAGGACCGCTGATCGGCGGCAGGCGCGGCGGCCCGCCATCACCGCGAGGCCCATGCTCATGCCCGGGGCCGGGCCCTGGCCCGCCGCCCTTGATGCCCTTGAAGCGGATCTTCAGTGTCCACAGCACCCGGCCATCCGGCAGGCGCGAGGCCAGCGCGATCTCCGCTTCGGGGCGCGCCCGGTCCTCGAGAATGCGACGGTAAGGTTCGGACTCGGCGATGCGCCGACCCGAGGCGTCATCCAGCGCCAGCGGCAGCTTGAGCTGACGCGACCAGTCCAGCAGCACCTCGCGCTGGGTTTCCTCGGGTGCGCTGGCGGGTGGAAGACTGCGCTCGATCAGCGCCGCCATCGCCCGAGTGCGCTCGAGCACCGCGCTCTCGAAGCGGGCCTCCTCGGCTGCCGCATGGCGGCGGAACAGCACCGCCGCGATCAGCGCGAACACCAGCAGCACCACCACGACGGTGAGGTAGATGCGCAGGTAGAGGCTGCGCACTCCGGTGGCTCGACGCCAGCGCATGCCTGAAGACGCGCTCAGGCCGCGTCGGCGTCCTGCTTGCGCGCGAAGACGTAGCCCGAGCCGCGCACCGTCAGGATGCGGCGCGGATTCTTCGGGTCGTCCTCGATCGCAGCGCGGATGCGCGAGACATGCACGTCGATGCTGCGGTCGAAGGCCTCGATCGGGTGGCCCTTGAGCGCATCCATGATCTGGTCGCGCGAGAGCACCCGGCCGGGGCTGCGCGCCATCACCTGCAGGATGTCGAACTGGTAGCTGGTCAGCTCGCAGATGCGGCCGTCGACCCGCACCTGACGCGCGTTCACGTCGACCTCGAGCCGGCCGAAGCGCAGCACCGCGTCATCGCCCAGCGGCGTGGCACGGCGCAGCAGCGCCTTGATGCGCGCGAGCAACTCGCGCGGCTCGAAGGGCTTGGGCAGGTAGTCGTCGGCACCGAGCTCCAGACCGATGATGCGGTCCATCGGCTCGCCGCGTGCAGTCAGCATCAGCAGCGGCAAGCTGCGCAGGCGCGGGTCGGCGCGCAGCTCGCGCGTCAGGTCCAGGCCATCGCCATCGGGCAGCATCAGGTCGAGCACCAGCACATCGAAGAGCTCGCGCTGCAGACGCGCGCGCCCCTGGGCCAGGTCGCCAGCCACCGAGACATGAAGTCCGGCCGAGACCAGGTAGGTGCTGACCATGCCGGTCAGACGGGCATCGTCGTCGATCAGGAGAACACGGGCGCTCATGGGGGAGTCGGAGGAACGGGCAGTCTCGGAGAGCATGAAGTATCGTCGACCGCGGACGTCAGCCTCACGTGCCTGCGCTGTAAAGAACTTCAGCCCAGCATCGACTCGACCTGCTCGAGCAGTTCGATCGGGCTGCACGGCTTGACCAGACAGGCATCCGCACCAGCCCGTCGGCCCGCCTGCAGATCGGCCGGCAGGCCGCGAGCGCTGAGCAGCAGCACCTTCACGCCCGCCTGCGCCGGATCGGCACGCAGGCGCCGGCACACCTCGAGCCCGTCGATCGATCCCGGCAGCATCACATCCAGCACCACCAGGGCCGGTCGCAGCTCATGTGCCAGCGCCAGCGCCTGGGAACCGTCGGCCGCCTCGTGCAGCTCATGCTCGGTCATCTCCAGCGTCATCCGGATGAAGCGGCGAATGTCGATCTGGTCCTCGACGATCAGGATGCGGCTGGAAATCATGTCCGTTCTCGGGATCCCGGCAGGTCGGCACAGACCCTCACCTGCCGGGGACAGGTTCACTGCATGCCTTCGGCATGCATGCTGCGGCCCATGCGGATCATCTCCGATTCCACCCAGGCGCGCACCGCGATCGCAGGCGCGGGCTGGTGGATCACGCGGACCCGGTCGGGCAGACCGCCGCGTTCGGCGATCTGGTGCGGCGTCTGACTGGTAATCGCCAGCACCCGGAGCGGAGCGTACTCGTTCAGCCCGGACAGCGTCAGCAGCATCGCGTAACCGTCGATGTCAGGCATCGCCAGATCGGTCACCAGCAGGTCCGGCGCCTTGCGACCGAGCTGAAGCAGGCCGGTGTAGCCATTGTTGGCGCCGCGCAGCGACACATTCGAGCCCAGAGGCTGCAGCACCTCCTGCCAGAGCTGCAGCTGGTCGACGCTGGAGGCGATCAGCAGGACATCGATCGGTGCATTGGCGGCAGCCGCCATCGACAGCGAGGTCGGCGCCGCAGGACGCAGACCGCTGCGCTGGGCCAAGGCCTCGACCGCGGACAGCCGGATGCGGCGATGGCCACCTGGCGTGCGACCGGCCGGCAGCGTGCCGGCCTCGACCCACAGCTGGACGGTGCGCAGCGACACGCCGAGCCGCAGTGCGGCCTCACGGGTGGTCAGGAGCGGGTCCAGAGGATCTTGAGCAAAATGGGGACGGGACATGGCAGGGGGCCCTCTAAAACACAGATCGGGCGAGCTCGTCTGACCGAGTTCGCGAGTCTCCAGCTCATCTATTTGCGGCTTGCCCGGGTCATCGGCATGCGGCTTCCCCCGCTGTAGCGCCGGAAGTTTCAAAGTGTGACTTATTTCGCCGCCCGATTACGAATTGCGCAGATCCAGTATGAGGAATATTTGCAACACAACCCCTCATTCATGGGTACGCATCGTACCAAATGAATCGAAAAAAATGATCATGTGCAAAAAATCACACCAGGAGCCACAACAATGACCCGTCCAGCGGCCACACCCCCTTCAGATGCAGCCGACGACGAGGAGTTTCAAGGATTGCCCCCGCTGCCTCCGGGTACACGAAATTACATGACGCCGCAAGGCCATCGCCAGATGCGCGCCGAATTGATGAATCTGCTCGATGTCGAGCGCCCGAAAGTGGTGGAAACCGTTTCCTGGGCCGCAAAGAACGGCGACCGCTCGGAAAACGGGGACTATCTCTACGGGAAGAAACGGCTGAGGGAAATCGACCGGCGCATCCGGCACCTGACGCGCCGGCTCGACATCGCGGAGGTGGCCGATCCGTCAGCGCACCACGGGCGCGACCAGGTCTTCTTCGGTGCGACGGTGACCTATGCCGACACCACCGGTCAGGAGCACACCGTCACCATCAAGGGCATCGACGAGTCCGACAGCCTGCGCGGCGAGATCAGCTGGATCTCGCCGGTCGCCCGGGCGCTGCTGAAGGCGCGCGAGGGCGACGAGGTGATGCTGATGACCCCTGCGGGGCTGCAGCGCCTCGAGGTGATCGAGGTGCGCTATCCCGCCCCGGGCGAGCCGGCCTGAGGCCGTGGGCCCGCCTCAGGGACGGATGCGGGCCACCCGCATCACCGACGGACTGCGTCGCACCACACGCAGCACATCCGCCAGATGCTGGCGGTCGCGCACCGCCAGCATCAGCCGCAGCTCGGTGGTCTCGCCGGCGCGGTGCGGATCCATGTCGATGTGGGCAATGTCGGCCTCGGCCTGACTGACCGCCTGGGCAATCTCGGCCAGCACCCCGGTGCCGTTGCGCACCAGCACGCCGACCGCGGTGCGGAAGGCGCGCACCGGCTGATCCGACCATTCCACGCCCAGCCAGCGCTCGGGATCGCGCTCGAAGAGCCGTTTGCCGACCGAGCACTCGGCGGTGTGCACCGTGAGGCCCTCGCCGCGGCCGAGGTAGCCGACGATGTGGTCGCCCGGAATGGGCTGGCAGCAGGTGGCGAGCTGGATCGTCGCGTTCTCGCTGCCGTCGATGACGATCGTGCCCTGGGTCGGCGCCTCATGGTCGACCGCGTAGCGGCCCATCGACAGCGTGACCGCGTCGGGCCGACGCCCTTGCTCGATCATCTGGCGTGCCAGCCGCTTGGCGACGATCACCGCGATCTTTCGGCCCAGGCCGACGTCGATCAGCAGCTCGCGGCGGTTGCGGTTGCCGCTCCAGCGCACCAGCGACTGCCAGAGCTGCGCGTCGGCCTCGCTGAGATCGCTGTCGTCGATGCCGGGCAGCGGCAGGCCCTCGGTGCGCAGCGCCTGCGCCAGCAGCTTCAGGCCGAGATCGTAGGACTCCTCGGCCTCCATGTTCTTCAGGTGATGGCGGATCTTCGAACGGGCCTTGCCGGTGCGCACGAAGTTCAGCCAGGCCGGATTGGGCCGGGCCGAGGGCGCGGTGATGATCTCGACCGAATCGCCCGAGGACAGCGCGGTGCGCAGCGCCACCGGCTCGCCGTTGACGCGCGCGGCCACGCAGTGATCGCCCACGCGCGAGTGGATCGCGTAGGCGAAGTCCACCGGCGTGGCGCCGCGCGGCAGCGCCAGGATCTTGCTCTTGGGCGTGAAGACGTAGATCGACTCGGGGAACAGATCGATCTTCACATGCTCGAGGAACTCGGCCGAGTCACGCGTCTCGCTCTGGATGTCGACCAGCGACTGCAGCCACATCGTGCCCAGATGCTTGGTGTCGGGCCGGGTGTCGGGCGCCTCGCTGCCGTGGCTGGTCTTGTACATCCAGTGCGCGGCGATGCCGGCCTCGGCCACCGCATGCATCGCGGCGGTGCGGATCTGGAACTCGATCGCGGTGCCCAGCGGGCTGACCACGGTGGTGTGCAGCGACTGGTAGCCGTTGGCCTTCGGGATGGCGATGTAGTCCTTGAAGCGCCCCGGCACCGGCTTGTAGAGCTGGTGCAGCACGCCCAGCGCCAGATAGCACTCGGGCAGCGTCGCCACCACCAGCCGGAAGCCGAAGATGTCGCTGACCTGCGCGAAGCTCAGGTGCTTCTCGCGCATCTTGGTGTAGATCGAATGAACCGTCTTTTCGCGGCCGTAGACCTGCGCGGGCACCTCGGCCTGGGTCAGCGCCAGCTCCACCTCCTGGCGCACCCGCTCGACCAGGTCGCGCCGGTGGCCACGGGCCTTGCCGACCGCCTTCGACAGCGCCGCATGGCGCCAGGGGCTCAGGAAACGGAACGAGGTCTCCTGCAGCTCGCGATAGCACTGGTTCAGGCCGAGCCGGTGCGCGATCGGCGCGTAGATCTCGAGCGTCTCGCGCGCGATGCGGGCGCGCTTGTTCGACGCCATCGCCTCCATCGTGCGCATGTTGTGCATGCGGTCGGCGAGCTTGATCAGGATGACGCGCACGTCGCGCGCCATCGCCAGCAGCATCTTGCGAAAGGATTCGGCCTGCGATTCCTCGCGGGTCGAGAACTGCAGCTTGTCGAGCTTGGTCAGGCCGTCGACGATGTCGGCGGTGGCCGCGCCGAAGCGCTCGACCATTTCCGACTTGGTGATGCCGCAGTCCTCCATCGTGTCGTGCATCAGCGCGGCCATGATGGCCTGCACGTCGAGCTTCCAGTCGGCGCACAGGCCGGCCACTGCGATGGGGTGCGTGATGTAGGGCTCGCCGCTGGCGCGGAACTGGCCCAGATGCGCCTCGTCGGCGAAGCGGTAGGCCTCACGCACGCGGCGCACGTCGGCCTCGTCCAGGTAGTCGAGCTTGGCCGTCAGCACCGCGAAGGAGGCGGCGCTGGCGCCATGTGCGCCCGGCACCGCGTCGATCACCGGCTTGCCGGCGCGATCGCGCGGCTTCTGGCGCGCGGCGACCTCGGGCCGGACGGGCTCGGCGATCGGCGAAGCCTCGGCATCGGGAAGAAGGGTCTCGGAGGCATGCTCCGGATCGCCCGATCCGGACTTGCTTCCCGTTCGTCGCCAGGACGGGAAGAACATGCGACGCAGGACATCAGCAGTACGGGACACCATGACTCACTCTAGCGTGTCCCGCGCCGCGTCGGGCGTCGCGGGCGGGAGGCCGGACAGGCGATCAGGTCGGCACCTTGCGCAGCATCTCGACGCCGACCTGGCCGGCGGCGATCTCGCGCAGCGCGGTCACGCCCGGCTTGTTCTTGGTCTCGACCTTCGGCGCATGGCCCTGGCTGAGCATGCGGGCGCGGTAGGTGGCCGCCAGCACCAGCTGGAAGCGGTTGGGGATCTTCTGCAGACAGTCTTCGACGGTGATGCGTGCCATGGTGGGTCTTTTCTTCCGCAGTTCAGGAGAGTTGGAGGGCGTCGAAGACAGCCGGACGGCTGCGACGCTGGGTCGAGTATTTTAGCCGCTGGGCGTGCACGATGGTCTTGAGGTCGAACAGCGCCGTGTCGAACAGCGCGTTGACGACGATGTAGTCGAAGTGGCGCGCCTGCGCGACCTCATGCCGGGCGTTGATCATGCGCTGCTCGATGACCTCGGACGTGTCCTCGCCGCGGCGGCGCAGGCGCTGCAGCAGCTCCTCCCACGACGGCGGCAGGATGAAGATCAGCACCGCGGCCGGGAAGATCTGCTTGATCTGCAGCGCGCCCTGGAAGTCGATCTCCAGCACCACATCCTCGCCGGCCTGCAGGCGACGCTCGATGGCGGCGCGCGAGGTGCCGTAGCGGTTGCCGTGCACCTGCGCCCACTCGAAGAAGTCGCCGCGGTCGATCATGGCCTGGAACTCGTCCTGGCCGACGAACCAGTACTCGCGGCCGTGCTGCTCCTGGCCGCGCGGCGCGCGGGTGGTGTGCGAGACCGACACCATCAGCCGGGCGTCGAGCTCGAGCAGCGCCTTGACCAGGCTGGACTTGCCGGCACCGCTCGGGGCGGAGACGACATACAGGTTGCCCGGATAGTCAGGCTGCACGGCGGCGGGATTCGGCGTGTTCATGGCGGAGTTGTTGGCACTCATTCGATGTTCTGGACCTGCTCGCGCATCTGCTCGATGGCGACCTTCATCTCGACCGAGATGCGGGTGAGCTCGAGCGCGGCGGACTTCGAGCCGAGCGTGTTGGCCTCGCGGTGCAGCTCCTGGATCAGGAAGTCGAGCCGCTTGCCCAGCTCGCCGCCCTGGCGCAGCAGCCGGGCGATCTCGTCGAGGTGGGACTGCAGCCGGCCCAGCTCCTCGGCGACGTCGATGCGGATCGCGAAGGCCGCGGCCTCCGACATCGCCCGCTCGGCCAGCGCCTCGGCCGGCACGCCCTGCGAGGCCCCGGCAGCGGCCAGCGCCTCGTTCCAGCGTTCGAGGAAGCGCTGGCGCTGGCGCTCGACCACCTGCGGCACCAGCGGAGCAGCCTGCGCGGCCAGGGCGCGCAGCGCCTCGACCCGCTCCATCAGGATGGCGACCAGGCGCTCGCCCTCGCGGGCCCGCGCCTCGCGCAGCCGCACCACGCACAGCCGGGCCGCCTCGGTCGTGGCCTCGTCGAGCACCGGCGCCGGCGCGGTCGAGCGGCACCAGGCCAGCGCCTCCTGCACGCTCATCGGCGCGGACTGCGGCAGCGCCGCCAGCACCGCCGACTGCAGCATGCCCAGCCGGGCGAGCTGCTCGGCCGCGGGCGGGCGCACCTCGGTGTCGGCGCGCTCGCCGTGCAGGCGCAGCTCGATCTTGCCGCGCTTGAAGGCCTGCGTGAGCTGCTCGCGCAAGCCCGGCTCGAGCGCGCGCAGCTCGTCAGGCAGACGCAGCGTCAGATCGAGAAAACGGCTGTTGACCGAGCGCAGCTCGACCGTCACGGTACCGGCGCGGACGGCGGTGGATTCGGTGTTTTCCCCGGTGTCAGGGCCGGTGCCGGCGCTGGCACTGGCATAACCGGTCATGCTGTAAACTGGCATCGCGGACTTCGCCCAAGCAAAACACGATTATGTCAAAGCCTCAGAAACCCGCCCCGCTGCCGCCTGGCACGGTGGTCGGAGGCTACCAGGTCATTCGAAAGCTGGCGGCGGGTGGTTTCGGGGTGGTCTATCTGGCCGAGGACGCCGAGCGTCGGCTGGTGGCACTGAAGGAGTACCTGCCGTCATCCCTCGCCGAGCGTGCTCCGGGCGAGCTGATCCCGCGCGTCAAGCCGGACAAGCAGCCGCTCTATCGCCTGGGCCTGAAGAGCTTCTTCGAGGAAGGCCGCAGTCTCGCGCAGATCAGCCATCCGAGCGTGGTCTCGGTGCTGAACTTCTTCCGCGAGAACGAGACGGTCTACATGGTGATGAACTACCTGCAGGGCGACACGCTGCAGGACTTCATCGTCACCGCCCGCGACCTGAAGCGTGACAAGGTCTTCCGCGAGAGCACGATCCGCAGCCTCTTCGACGAGATCCTGCGCGGCCTGCGCATCGTGCACCAGCACAAGATGCTGCACCTGGACATCAAGCCGGCCAACATCTTCATCACCAACGACAACAAGGCGGTGATGCTGGACTTCGGTGCCGCGCGCGAGGTGCTGTCCAAGGAAGGCAACTTCATCCGGCCGATGTACACGCCGGGCTTCGCCGCGCCGGAGATGTACCGCCGCGACGGCAGCCTCGGGCCCTGGACCGACATCTACGCCATCGGCGCGTGCATCTACGCCTGCATGCAGGGCTATCCGCCCAACGACGCGCCGCAACGCATCGAGAAGGACCGGCTGAACCTGTCGCTGTCGCGGCTGCGCAATGTCTACTCGGACAACCTGATCGAGGTGACCGAGTGGTGCATGTCGCTCGACCCGCTGGCGCGGCCGCAGAGCGTGTTCGCGCTGCAGAAGGAGCTCTCGCGCGAGACCGAGCGGCGCTACACCAAGCTGAGCTTCAGCGAGCGTCTCAAGCTGCAGCTCGAGAACATCAAGTCCGGCGCGAAGGCCTGAGCACGGCCGCGCCGTCCTGCACAGCCCTTCCCGCTGCCCTCCTCACGACACCGCTCGACGCCCGGAATCCCTGTCCATGCGCTTTTCCGTCTACCAGATCAGCCGCCGCGGCGGCCGCGAGAAGAACGAGGACCGCATGGGCTACTGCTACACGCGGGACTCGGGCCTGTTCGCGCTGGCCGACGGCATGGGCGGCCACCCCGAAGGCGAGGTCGCCTCGCAGCTGTCGCTGCAGACGCTGGCGGCCCAGTTCCAGCAGGAGGCGCGGCCGACGCTGAAGGATCCGAAGCGCTTTCTGAGCGAGGGCATCCTGGCCGGCCACCACCAGCTGCTGCGCTACGCGGTCGAGCGCGCGCTGCTCGACACCCCGCGCACCACGCTGGTGGCCTGCCTCCTGCAAGGCCGCGAGGCCTGGTGGGCACACTGCGGCGACTCGCGCCTGTACCTGGTGCGCGACGGCCGGCTGATCGCGCGCACCCGCGACCACTCCTACTCCGAGCTGCAGGAGACGCTCACCGGCATCGTGCCGCTGGGCGACAAGGTCAACCGCAACGTGCTGTTCACCTGTCTGGGCAGCCCGGGCAAGCCAGTGATCGACATCGTCGGGCCGGTGACGCTGCAGCCGGGCGACCGGGTCATGCTCTGCTCGGACGGTCTCTGGGGCGTGATCGACGACGCCACCATCACCCGGGAGCTGGCCGCCGCGCCGATCGGCGAGTCGGTGCCCGAGCTGGTGGAACTGGCGCTGCGCACCGCCGGCGACAAGAGCGACAACGTCACCGTCATCGCCGTCGAGTGGGAAGCCTCCGAGAACGACGACGAGGACACCCTGGCCGGCATCGAGACCGCCGCGCTCGGCGACGACATGTTCGAGTCGACCATCCAGGCCGGCCACGGCCCCGGCCAGGAGGCGGCCGACCTGCTCGACGACGAGGAGATCGAGCGCTCGATCCGCGAGATCAACGAGGCGATCCGCCGCACCGCGCAGAAGCGTGGCTAGCGGCCAGCCCCTGCCCCGTTTTCCTTCTCTCCCTTTCTTTTCATTCCCTCGGCGTTCGTCATGCCCGCGCAGGCGGGCACCCACGCACCGCCCGCCCCGTCCAGGACTGACCCCATGACCACCTCCCGCCCCCTCGACCGCGCCCCCGACGCGCTGCGCCCCGTGCGCATCACCCGCGGCTACACCCGGCACGCCGAAGGCTCGGTGCTGATCGAGTTCGGCGACACCCGCGTGCTGTGCACCGCCTCGGTCGAGGAGCGCGTGCCGCCGCACAAGAAGGGCTCGGGCGAAGGCTGGGTCACCGCCGAGTACGGCATGCTGCCGCGCGCCACCCACACCCGCTCCAGCCGCGAGGCGGCCAAGGGCAAGCAGACCGGCCGCACGCAGGAGATCCAGCGCCTGATCGGCCGCTCGCTGCGCAGCGTCTTCGACCTGAAGATGCTGGGCGAGCGCACCATCACCATCGACTGCGACGTGCTGCAGGCCGACGGCGGCACCCGCACCGCCTCGATCACCGGCGCCTTCGTCGCGGCCCATGACGCGGTGTCGAAGCTGCTGGCGCAGGGCCTGCTGGCCGAGACGCCGATCCGCGACCATGTGGCGGCGATCTCGGTCGGCCTGCTCGACGGCGCGGCGCTGCTCGACCTCGAATACGTCGAGGACTCGGCCTGCGACACCGACATGAACGTGGTGATGACCGGCTCGGGCGGCTTCGTCGAGGTGCAGGGCACCGCCGAGGGCGTGCCCTTCAGCCGCGAGGAGATGGACCGCCTGATCGGCCTGGCCGACAAGGGCATCCGCGAGCTGATCGCGCTGCAGCGCGCGGCGCTGGCCGCGGCTGGCACCCCCGCCGGGGCCTGAGCGATGGACACGCTGCGACTGGTGCTGGCGTCGAACAACGCCAAGAAGCTCAAGGAGCTGGGCATGCTGCTGGCGCCGGCCGGCGTCGAGCTGGTGACGCAAGGCGCGCTCGGCGTCGCCGAGGCCGAGGAGCCGCACCACACCTTCATCGAGAACGCGCTGGCCAAGGCGCGCCACGCCGCGGCCGCCACCGGCCTGGCGGCGATCGCCGACGACTCCGGCCTGTGCGTGGACGCGCTGGGCGGCGCGCCGGGCGTGCATTCGGCGCACTACGCCGCGCTGGAGCCGGCCGCCGACGCCGACCGCGAGGCGCTGCGCGCCCGCCAGGACGCGGCCAACAACGCCCGGCTGCTGGCCGCGCTCGACGGCGCCGCGACGCGGCGCGCGCGCTTCGTCTGCGCGCTGGTGGCGGTGCGCTCGGCCCAGGACCCCGAGCCGCTGATCGCCTTCGGCCGCTGGGAGGGCGAGATCCTCGCCGCGCCCGAAGGCTCGGGCGGCTTCGGCTACGACCCGCTGATGTTCATCCCGTCCGAGGGCTGCACCGCCGCGGCCATGCCGGCCGAGACGAAGAACCGGCTCAGCCACCGCGCGATCGCCTGCGCGCAGATGCTCGCGCTGATGCGGGAGGTCTGGCAGCGTGGCTGAAGTCATCGTCGATCACCAGGCGCTGCTGGCGCGCTACCTGCGCCCCGGCACGCTGCAACTGGGCGCGCCGCCGCCGCTGGGCCTGTACATCCACCTGCCGTGGTGCCTGCGCAAGTGCCCGTACTGCGACTTCAACTCGCACGAGGCGGCCGCCGGCGGCCACCCGGAAGCGCGCTATCTGGACGCGCTGCGCGCCGACCTGGAGGCCGCGCTGCCGATGGTCTGGGGCCGTCACATCCAGACCATCTTCATCGGCGGCGGCACGCCCAGCCTGTTCTCGCCCGAGGGCATCGAGCGGCTGCTGACCGACGTGCGCGCGCTGCTGCCGCTCACGCCGGGCTGCGAGATCACGCTGGAGGCCAATCCCGGCACCTTCGAGCGCGAGCGCTTCCGCGCCTTCCGCGCCGCCGGCGTGACCCGGCTCTCCATCGGGGTGCAGACCTTCGACGACGCGCGGCTGCAGACGCTCGGCCGGGTGCACAGCCGCGCGCAGGCGCTGGCCGCCGCTGAAGAAGCCCACGACGCCTTCGACACCTTCAACCTCGACCTGATGTATGCGCTGCCCGGCCAGACGCTGGCCGCAGCCGAGGCCGACCTGCGCACCGCGCTGGCGCTGGCGCCGCCGCACCTGTCGGTCTACCACCTGACGATCGAGCCCAACACCGTCTTCGCCAGCCGCCCGCCCTCGGCCCTGCCCGACGACGACCTCGCCAGCGAGATGCTCGACCAGATCACCGCGCTGACCGGCGAGGCCGGCATGGCACGCTACGAGGTCTCGGCCTACGCGAAGCCCGGCCACCGCTGCGCGCACAACCTGAACTACTGGCAGTTCGGCGACTACCTCGGCATCGGCGCGGGCGCGCACAGCAAGCTGAGCTTCCCGAACCGCGTCGTGCGCCAGGTGCGCTGGCGCGAGCCGGCGATGTACATGGAGCGTGCGCTCGCCGGCCAGGCCATCTCCAACGACGAGGAGGTCGGCCGCAAGGCGCTGCCCTTCGAGTTCATGCTCAACACACTGCGGCTGAAGGACGGCTTCGAGCTGGCGCTGTTCGGCGAGCGCACCGGGCTGCCGCCCTCGGCCCTCGCGGCCGGGCTGGCCGAGGCCGAGCGGCGCGGCCTGCTCGAGCACGACCGCACCAGCGGCATCGTGCGCCCGAGCGCGCGCGGCTTCGACTTCCTCAGCGACCTGCAGTCGATGTTTCTGACCTGAGCGCACCGGCCGCGCCGCTGCCGACCAGGCCGAGCAGCGCCATCAGCCGCGGGCCGATGGCCTGCAGCGCCAGCACTTCCTGGCAGGCGCCGGCGCGGATCGCTTCCTTGGGCATGCCGAAGATCGCGCTGGTGGCCTCGTCCTGGGCGATGTTCCAGGCGCCGGCGTCGCGCATGCGGCGCATGCCCTCGGCGCCGTCGCCGCCCATGCCGGTCAGCATCACGCCCAGCGCGCGATCGCCCACCACCTGCGCGACCGAGCGGAACAGCACGTCGACGCTGGGCCGGTGGCGATTGACCGGCTCGGTGTCGGTGACCCGCGCGACCAGACTGGCGCCGACCTTGACCACCGACAGGTGTCGCCCGCCCGGCGCCACATAGCCGTGGCCCTGCTGCAGCACCATCTCGTCGCGGGCCTCGCAGACCCTCAGCGTGCCCAGCGTGTCGAGCCGCGCGGCATAGCGCGCAGAGAATCCGCCGGGAATGTGCTGCACGATCACCACCGGCGGCACCTGTGGCGACAGCGCGCGGATCACATGCGGCGTGGCCTCAGGCCCGCCGGTGGAGGCCCCGATCGCGATCAGGCGGATGCGGCGTTCGCCGACCTCGACCGCCGGACCGCCCGGCATGGCCGGTGGAACGGCAGTCTGGGCCTGCAGCGGCGCCGGCGAGGCCACGGACGGGGCAGGTGCCGGCACGATCGCGGGCGCCGCAGACATGCTTCGCCGTGGTGCAGCGGGCCGGCTTTGCACCGCCTGCCGCAGGGCCGTCAGCAGCTCGCGCTCGAACGCCTCGAAGGCCCCCGGAACGCCGACGGCCGCCTTGTCGATCACCGCCGCCGCGCCCAGCGCCAGCGCGCGGGTCACGATGTCGGGCTGACGCTGGGCGGCCGAGGTGACCATCACCACCGGGGTCGGGCGCAGCCGCATCAGGCGGTCGAGGAATTCCAGGCCATCCATCTTCGGCATGGCCATGTCGAGCGTGATCACGTCAGGATCGAGCTCGCGGATCATCTCGCGGGCCTGCAGCGCGTCGCAGGCGGCGCCGAGGCACTCCATGTCGGCCTGGCGGGCGATGATGCCCGACATCAGGCCGCGCATCACCGCGGAGTCGTCGACGACGACGATCCGGATCGGCGCAGCCGGCGGGCGCGAGGGCTGGAAGGAAACAGGCATGGATTCGGCGCTCGGGCGAAACAGGATCAGAACAGGTCGATGCTGCCGGCGGCGGACGCCGAGGCGCGGCGGCGTGCATCCTGGTCGAGCGCGATGGCGGCCTCGCGCTGCGCGGGCGGCAGGCGGCGCACCATCGCGCGCCCGGTCTTGGGGAAGAAGCAGACCTTGCGCGGATAGGGTCCGAGCACGTCCTGCGACACCAGCGGAATCTCCTCGGTGCGCAGGTAGTCGAGCACGAAGCTGGTGTTGCGCTGGCCGACATTGAGCGCGCCATTGCCGGCGATCAGCGCCGCGCCGCCGAAGACCTTGGCCTCGAGCGTGCGCCGGGTCGCACCGCGCTTGATCAGCGCGTTGATCAGCAGCTCCATCGCGCAGGAGCCGTAGCGACCGCCATCGTCGGACGCCCCGTCGCCCGGCAGCATGAAATGGTTGATGCCGCCGACCGCGGCCTGGCGATCCCACAGGCAGGCGGCGATGCACGATCCCAGCGTCGTGGTAATGACCAGGTCCTCGCTGTGGACGAAATACTCGCCCGGCATCACCTTGACCGCATCGGCGTTGAAGGCGACCTCGCGATAGAAGAACGACGCCTCGCCCGAGGCACGCCGCTCGGCACGCATGCGCTCCATCCGGCCGGGCACGACGCGCGCCTCGGCAGAGGAAGCGTCGGAGGCTCGGGCTCCGGCAGGCCGGCGGGCATCGGCAGACGAGGGGGAGGCGCTCTGGGTATTGGTCATGACGGGTTCCCGGACTGTGGTGCACTGTGCCGTCGCAGGCCAGCGTGCAGCCCGGGAAGAAACCCGTCAAACCGGGCTCATCTTGGCAGAGGCGAATCCGCCGGACCCCTTAGACTGCAAAATCATCGCCGCCCCACTCGCCCAGCCCACTTCATGACCCCGTCCCCCGAGGTCCGTCATCGCATGAACACCGTGACCATCGGCGGCGCGACGCTGCGCGTCGATCTCGCGGTCCAGATGCTCGAGCGCTCGGGCGTGGACGGCCTGTCGCGGCTCGAGCCCGGCTCGGCCGCCTGGCTGCAGGCGCTGATCGACGGCCTGTGCATGCTGTCGAGCCGCGATCCCATGACCGGCCTGGTCAACCGTCGCCAGTTCGAGGCCAGCCTCGACAGCGAGATCGACCGGGTCGCGCGCTCGGGCGAGTCGGCGATGCTGCTGCTGATCGACATCGATCATTTCAAGCGGGTCAACGACAGCTACGGCCACGGCGCCGGCGACGAGGTCATTCGCGCGATCGGACGCACGCTCCAGGAGTGCGTCCGTCCGATGGACACGGTGGCGCGCATCGGCGGCGAGGAGTTCGCCGCGGTGCTGCCCAACTGTCCGGCGAGCTTCGGCGAGGCGGTGGCCGACCGCATCCGTCTGGCGATCGAGTCCTGCCGGATCGAGGTCAGCCGGCATGTGCGGCTGAGCGTGACGGCCAGCGTCGGCGGCGCCTTCGCGCCGCGCTGGGTGCGCTCCTCGGCCCGGCTCTGGATGGAGCGCGCCGACCAGCAGCTCTACCGCGCCAAGGCCGCCGGCCGCAACCGCACCTGCATGGAGCTGCCTCCGCACTCGGAGGTCAGCAACGAGGAACGCGACATGCTGTTCAGCACCATGTCGGCGTTCATGCCCGACACACTGGATTCCACCCGATGAGCACGACGACCCTGACGACCTCGCCCGGCTCCGAGCCGACCGCGACCGGCCGCGCCGAGCGTCCGCGTGTCTTCGCGATCACCAGCGGCAAGGGCGGCGTCGGCAAGACGATGCTGGCCGCCAACCTCGCCGCGGCCCTGGCTCGCCGTGGCGAGCGGGTGCTGGTGATCGATGCCGACCTCGGTCTGGCCAACCTCGACGTGGTGCTGAACCTGCAGCCTCGGCGCACGCTGCACGATGTCTTCACCGGACAGGGCACGCTCGACCAGGCGCTGCTGACCGCGCCCGGCGACTTCCAGGTGCTGCTGGCCGGCTCCGGCCTGATCGAGTACTCGCGGCTGACGCCGACGGTGCGCGAGCAGTTCGCGCGACTGATCGACACGGTGCGCCCGCACTACGACCGGGTGCTGATCGACACCGGCGCGGGCATCTCCGACGTGGTGCTCTACGCGATCTCGATGGCCGACGAGGCGATCGTCATCGCCACGCCGGAGCCGACCGCGCTGGCCGATGCCTACGCGACCGTCAAGGTGCTGGGCATGCAGCAGGGCCGCACCTCGATGATGCTGGTGGTCAACCAGACCCATCGCCATGGCGAAGGTCGCCATGTGGCGGCACAGCTGCAGTCGGTCATCGACCGCTTCATCACGCTGCCCGAGGGCGGCACGATCCGGCTGAATCCGCTCGGGGAAGTCGTCAGCGACACCTCGGTGCGCCAGGCGGTGCAGCGACGCCAGCTGGTGATGCTGGCCTATCCGGGCTCCGATGCCGCCCAGGGCATGTCGGCGATCGCGATGCGTCTGGCCACGCTGCATCCGCCGGCCGGCCGCCTGCCGATGCCCGCGGGCACCCTGGTGACGCTGCTGCCGGCGCCTGAGCCGGTCGCCACGCAGGACGCATCGGCGCCAGAACCATCACCCGCCGATCTTCCCGCAGAGACCCACCTGGCCGGCGCCACCGCTACCGCCACCGCCACCGACGACCCGCACTGATCCCGCGCATCCCGTGCGGGCGCGGGCTGGGCTACAGTGCGCCCGCATGACGACTGACACCCCCACCCCGCCCCCGAAGCCTGCCACCCCGTACGAATGGGTGGGCGGTGACACCCGGGTGCGCGAACTGGTCGACCGCTTCTACGATCTGATGGACCTGGAGCCCGCCTACCGCGAGCTGCGCGCTGCCCACGGCACGACGCTCGACGAGGCGCGCGACAAGCTGCACTGGTTCCTGAGCGGCTGGCTGGGCGGCCCCGATCTCTACATCGAGCGCTTCGGCCACCCGCGGCTGCGCATGCGCCACATGCCCTTCTCGATCGGCATCCTGGAGCGCGACCAGTGGGTGACCTGCATGCACCAGGCCATGACCGAGGTGCAGCTCGACCCGGCGCTGATCGAGCGCCTGACCGAAAGCTTCATGAAGACCGCCGACTGGATGCGCAACCGCTGATCAGCGCGCAGCCGACCGGTCACGGTCATCAGCGCAGCCGGCCGTCCGGGCTGCGCGACGAATCCAGCAGCACGATCAGCGCGCCGGCGCCGCCATCGGGCCCGCGCGCCTGCGTGAAGGCCAGCACCTCCTGGCGCTGCACCAGCCACGAGCGCACCTTGCCCTTGAGCACCGGCTGGCGCCCCGGCGAGCCCAGCCCCTTGCCGTGCACCACCCGCACGCAGCGCCAGCCACGCTTGCCCGCATCGATCAGGAAGCCCGCCAGCGCCTCGCGCGCGGCGTCGCGGTTGAGGCCATGCAGGTCGATCTGGCCCTGCATGACCCAGACGCCGCGGCGCAGCTTCTTCAGCACGTCGTCGCCGATGCCGGACTGGCGATAGGAGAGCTGGTCGTCGGTCTCCATCAGCGACTCGGGATCGAACTCGTCGGACAGCGCGGTCCGCATCACCTCGGCCTCGTCGAGCTCGCGCTGACGCGGGTGTGGGAGCGGGCGCGGCCGGGCAATCTCGGCCAGATTGCGCGGGCGCAGCCGCACCACCGGCCCGACCGTGCGCTCGAACAGCTCGTGCTCGCGCCGGCGCGCGGCCTCCTCGGCGGCGCGGCGCGCGGCTTCCTCCTCGGCCTGGCGGCGGCGCTCGCGCAGCACCCGCTGCACCGCGGCCAGCCCGTCCAGCGAATTCACCTTCATCGTCGTCGTCACAGCAGCCCCCGCTCGGCAAAGGACACCACCGGCCCGCGCCCGACGACGAAGTGGTCGAGCACCCGCACGTCGATCATCTGCAGCGCGGCCTTGAGCGACTGCGTCAGGAACTCGTCCGCCTTCGACGGCTCGGCCACGCCGGAGGGGTGGTTGTGCGCCAGGATGACCGCCGCGGCCTCCAGCGCCAGCGCGCGCTTGAGCACCTCGCGCGGGTAGACGCTGGTCTGCGTCAGCGTGCCGCGGAACATCGGCTCGAAGCGGATCAGCCGGTGCTGCGCGTCCAGGAACAGCACCGCGAAGACCTCGTGGCCCAGCTCGGCCAGCTCCAGGCGCAGGAAGTCGCGCACGGCGCTGGGCGAATCGAAGACTGGCCGGCGCGCCATCTCGGCCGCCAGCGTGCGCCGCGCCAGCTCCAGCACCGCCAGCAGCTCGGCGCGCTTGGCCGGACCCAGCCCCTTCACGCCGGCCAGCGCCGCGCCGTCGGCCCGCAGCAGCCCGCCCAGGCCCTGGAAGCGGTCCAGCAGCTGCTGCGCCATCTGCAGCACGCCGTTGCCGGCCGTGCCGGTGCGCAGCAGGATCGCCAGCAGCTCGGCATCCTGCAGCGCGGCCGGGCCGTGGCTCAGCAGCTTCTCGCGGGGTCTCAGCTCGGGCGGCAGGTCTTTCATCGGGGGACACCTAAAATCGCGGACAGTCTATCGAGAACAGGATCACTGACGTGCCACAGGTCCAAGCGGGTTCATTCCTGACGCTTCACTATCGCCTCGCCGGCCCGGACGGCGGCGACATCGTCAACACCTTCAACGACAAGCCCGCGACGCTGACGATCGGCAGCGGCGAGCTCGCCCCCGCCATCGAGGCGCGCCTGATCGGCCTGGAGGAAGGCACGCGCACCGTGATCGAGCTGGCCGCCGGCGAGGCCTTCGGTCCGCGCAACCCGGACATGGTGCAGAAGCTCGCCTTCTCGGAGCTGCGCCAGATGGGCGACCCGAACGAGGAGTACCACATCGGCGACGTGGTGCAGTTCCCCACGCCCGACGGCCGCGGCGCCTTCGCCGGCGTGCTGCGCGAGCTCGGCCCCACCGGCCGCGACTGGGCGCTGTTCGACTTCAACCACCCGCTCGCCGGCCAGCCGGTGAGCTTCGAGGTGCAACTCATCGGGGTGCTGTGATGACGACCGAAACGACATCGACCGGCCGGGTGCAGGAAGTGGTGCTGGCGCAGCCGCGCGGCTTCTGCGCCGGCGTCGACCGCGCCATCGAGATCGTCGAGCGCGCGATCACCCGCTTCGGCGCGCCGATCTACGTGCGCCACGAGATCGTGCACAACACCTACGTCGTCAACGACCTGAAGGCCAAGGGCGCGATCTTCATCGAGGATCTGGCCGACGTGCCGCCGGGTGCGACGCTGATCTTCAGCGCCCACGGCGTGAGCCAGGCGGTGCGCCGCGAGGCCGCCGCGCGCGGCTTCGAGGTCTTCGACGCGACCTGCCCGCTGGTGACCAAGGTCCATGTCGAGGTCGCCAAGCTGCGCCGCGAGGGCTACGACTTCATCATGATCGGCCATAAGGGCCATCCGGAGGTCGAGGGCACGATGGGCCAGCTCGACGGCGGCATCCACCTGGTCGAGGACGTCGAGGACGTGGCGAAGGTCGTCGTGCCCGACGAGAGCCGGCTGGCGGTGGTCACGCAGACCACGCTGAGCGTGGATGACGCGGCCGAGATCCTGGCCGCCGTCAAGCGCCGCTTCCCGCAGGTGCGCGAGCCCAAGCAGCAGGACATCTGCTACGCCACGCAGAACCGCCAGGACGCGGTGAAGGTGCTCTCGGCCGAGGTCGACATCGTCATCGTCGTCGGCAGCCCGACCAGCTCCAACAGCAACCGCCTGCGCGAGCTGGCCGAGCGCCTGGGCACGCCCGGCTTCATGATCGACAGCGCCGCCGAGCTGCGCGCCGAGTGGTTCGAGGGCCGCCCGCGCGTGGGCCTGACCGCCGGCGCCTCCGCGCCCGAACTGCTGGTCGACCAGGTGATCGCGCGGCTGCGCGAGCTCGGCGCGCTGGCGGTGCGCAAGATGCCCGGCGTGGAGGAACACATCGAATTCCCGCTGCCGAAGGGCCTGGGCGACAAGTCGATGGCCGAGGCCGCGGCGCAGCGCCAGAATTGAACCTTCACGCTTTCCAGCCAGATCCAGTCTTCTCATCCCCATGCTTGACATCACCCTGCTGCGCCGCGATCTCGACGCGGTGCTCGCGCGCCTGCAGACCCGCAAGAACCCGCAGCCCTTCCTCGACGCCGACGCCTTCCGCGCGCTGGAGGCCGAGCGCAAGACCGTCCAGACCCGCACCGAGGAGCTGCAGGCCACCCGCAACCGCCTCTCGAAGCAGATCGGCGCGCTGCGCGGCAAGGGCGAGGACACCAGCGCGCTGATGGCCGAGGTCGCCGGCATCGGCGACGAGCTCAAGCGCTGCGCCGATCGCCTGGGCCAGATCCAGACCCAGCTCGAGGCGCTGGTGCTGTCGGTGCCCAACCTGCCGCAGGCCGACGTGCCGGTCGGCACGGACGAGCACGGCAACGTCGAGGTGCGCCGCTGGGGCACGCCGCGTGCCTTCGACTTCGCGGTCAAGGACCATGTGGACCTGGGCGCGCCGCTGGGCCTGGACTTCGAGACCGGCGCCAAGCTCTCGGGCTCGCGCTTCACCTTCATGAAGGGCCAGATCGCCCGGCTGCACCGTGCGCTCGCCCAGTTCATGCTCGACGTGCAGACCCAGGAGCACGGCTACACCGAGTGCTACACGCCCTACCTGGTGCAGGGCGATGCGCTGCGCGGCACCGGCCAGCTGCCCAAGTTCGAGCAGGACCTCTTCCACGTCACCTCGGGCGACGGCGAGGCCGCCGGCAGCAAGTGGTACCTGATCCCGACCTCGGAGGTGACGCTAACCAACGTCGCCGCCGACACGATCGTGCCGGCCGACGCGCTGCCGCTCAAGCTCACCGCGCACAGCCCCTGCTTCCGCTCGGAAGCCGGCTCGGCCGGACGTGACACCCGTGGCCTGATCCGCCAGCACCAGTTCGACAAGGTCGAGATGGTGCAGATCACCCACCCGGATCACAGCAACGCCGCGCTGGAGGAAATGACCGGCCACGCCGAGGCGATCCTGCAGAAGCTCGGCCTGCCCTACCGCGTCATGCTGCTGTGCACCGGCGACATGGGCTTCGGCTCGACCAAGACCTACGATCTGGAGGTCTGGGTGCCGGCCCAGGGCACCTACCGCGAGATCAGCTCCTGCTCGAACTGTGAGGCCTTCCAGGCCCGGCGCATGCAGGCACGCTTCAAGAATGCCCAGGGCAAGAACGAGTTCGTGCACACGCTCAACGGCTCGGGCCTGGCGGTCGGCCGCACGCTGGTGGCGGTGCTGGAGAACTTCCAGAACGCCGACGGCAGCATCACCGTGCCCGAAGTGCTGCGGCCCTACCTCGGGGGCCTTGACAAGCTGGCCATCTGATCGTCTATAATCGAATTCTTCGCTGAACAGACCACGGTTCAGCAGCAAGCTACCAGGAGAGGTGGCAGAGTGGTCGAATGCGCCGGACTCGAAATCCGGTATACGGTACCCCCGTATCGAGGGTTCGAATCCCTCCTTCTCCGCCAGACAAAAGCCCGAGTGATGCAAGTCATTCGGGCTTTTTCTTTGCCGCCAGATCCTGACCAGACGCCTTGTACTTCCAGGCGAAGTGGCAACGCTCGAAGCAGCAGCGATCCGCATCGCTCGGGTTCCTCGACGCCGTGCAGCCAGCACAAGTCGATGAAGTGAACCTTGGCGCTCGTTGAGCCTGAAAGCCAGCCCCGCTTCATACTTTTTCCGTACCGACCTGCCTCCTCGAAACAGACCCGCCCAAGCAACAAATGAAAAAGCCCCGTAAATCAACGACTTACGGGGCTTGATCTGGTGGCGGTGCAGGGTTCAAACATGCATCGTAAGTTGTTGATTTGACACAGCAGTGCGATCATTCCAGGGTAGAGCTACCCTGAAAGTTACCCGTGTCTTCGTTTGTTGCCCCGTCTGATGAGTCCATCAACATCGATGCACTACGCGCCCTGATCGGCAACCAGGTCTGCGACAAGGACAGCCTGTGCAAGCTGATCGGGCAGCGCATCCGCATCGCCCGCGAATCAACGGGGCTCACCGGGCATCTGATGGCGGCGCGCATCGGCCATGCGAACGGCACACAGTTGTCCCTGTGGGAGATGGGGATTCGCATGCCGCCGCTGTGGAGCCTGATCCTGTTGGCGGCAGAGACCGGCGTGAGTCTCGACTACCTGGCGGGCGTCTCCGACGAAATGGCGCCAGACCCATCGGTTGCCATGCGTCGCAGCGCCGTATCTCAGGCCCGACTGGCAATCGACGCCGTTGCACGACTGGTCGCCGATGCGTCGATTCGCCTGTCATGCGAAGTCTCTGCGGCTGAACATGCCTGGCGCCATGTGCGTGACGACTTCACCGAACTGGTGGCGGCTCTGAAGCGTGTCCGAGATCAGAACGGCACCCTGTTCGATGAGCACATCCGGGGCGGTGCCCGGCTGCTGGCCGCGGCTGACCGCATCTCCACCAGTGTGGCGAACCTTGAGCGGGCGGCAACCACTCCCGCCAGACTGCGGACCGAGATCGAAGCGGGGGCAAGCGTCTTCATGGCGATATGACCAGGTAGACGGCTCGGGCCGGCGCTGGCCGGGCCTCGTTTCCAGAAAACCACTACCCCGGTCACTGCCACCACTGACGAAAAGCCACCGAGG
>NZ_FTMZ01000026.1:10322-60970 GCF_900156335.1 Sphaerotilus natans | reverse complement strand
AAGCTGTCCGCACCGGCCGTGCCGCGCAGCGCCTCGGTGACCATCTGGGTGGTGTTCCACACCGTGGTGCTGCCGGTGAAGCTCACCTGCTGGATGGGGTTCCGGTTATTGGCCGGCGTATCAAGGTACTTGAAGTCCTGGATCGTGATCGAGTCGCTGGTGCCCTTGATGGCCAGCACCAAGTTGTTGCCCACGAACGAGGCCTGGATGTCCGTCGGCAGCACGCCGGCCTTGAAGATCAGTTTTTCCGACCGGGTTGCGCGCGTGTCGGTGCTCTGGGCAATGATGTCCTTGCCCTCATCGCGGCCGAAGTAGTACGTGTCGTCGCCCGCGCCGCCCACCAGCGTGTCGTTGCCGCCCAAGCCGTCGAAAATGTCCGCGCCCGTCGTGCCGACCAGCGAATCGTTGCCCGCAGTGCCTGTCTTCGTTGCCATCATCCACCCCTTGCTTCCGGACGTCTCATGAAATCCGGGAAAATTGCCGATGCCGAAATTGACATCTCTGAAATTCTTGAGGTGGCTCCCGCCGAATACATCCGACATGTAAATAGATCACATTTTTCACTTCAAGATTCGTGAACAAGTTGGCATCTGATCCTGTTCCATGCGTGCGCTGAGACTGCTGGCCGGCCCGAGAGCCCGGGCGCATGTCGCGCGTCACGGCCTGCGCGCGGCCGACATCCGCGCCATTCCTGCCGCGGCGGGCGGTCCGAAAGGGCTGATCCTCAGTCCGCTGGACCGTTTCCTGTTCGGCCACTGGCTGAGCGGTCCGGGGCCGAGCGTGCATCTGGCCGGGGCGAGCATCGGTGCATGGCGGCTGGCCTGCGCCTGTCTGCCCGATGCGGATGCGGCGCTGGCGCGGCTGGCCGAGGACTACATCGGCGAGAGCTACGCGCCGCCGACCGGCGAGCGCCAGTCGGCGCGCAACATCAGTGCGCGCTTCGCGGCGCTGCTCGAGGCGCAGCTCCGCGGCCGCCAGGCCGAGCTGCTGGCGCATCCGCGACTGCGGCTGCATGTGCTGACCAGCCGCGGCCGCCATCTGCTGCGGCGCGAGCGCCCCGGGATCACGCATGCGGGCTATCTGGCGGCCTTCGGCTGCAATCTGCTGCACCGGCGCGCGCTCGGGCTGTGGCTGGAGCGGGTGGTGTTCTCGGATCCGCGCGAGGCGCTGCCGCTGACGCTGGCCGACCTGCCCACGCGCCGGGTGGCGCTGACGCCGACCAATCTGCAGCCGAGCATCATCGGTTCGGGCTCGATCCCGTTCTGGCTCGAGGCGGTGCACGACATCGAGGGCGCGCCGCGCGGCGCCTACTGGGACGGCGGCATCACCGACTACCACCTGCACTGGCCCTGGCAGCAGATCGCCGCGCAGCCGGACTCGGCCGGGCTGGTGCTCTATCCGCATTTCCAGTCGCAGCTGGTGCCGGGCTGGCTGGACAAGGCGCTGCGCTGGCGCCACCGGCCGACAGCGGCGCTGGACAATGTCATCGTGCTGGCACCGAACCCCGCCTGGATCGCGACGCTGCCCGGCGCGAAGCTGCCCGACCGGCAGGACTTCAAGGCCTGGGGCCCGGATGTCGCCGGCCGCATGCGTGCCTGGCGCACCGCGGTGGCCGAGAGCCAGCGCCTGGCCGACGAGTTCGCGCAATGGCTCGACGATGGCTGTGCGGCCGATCGGGTCGAGGCGCTGGAATCCGACTCTCCCTGACACGACAAACAACAAGACATGCCCTTTCACCGCCTGACCCCGGCGATGCGCGACCTGCTGCAGCGCATCCGCCGCGCCAACCGCACGCCGATGCATCTGATGGACGCCGCCGACGCGCGTCGTCACTACGACGCCTCGGCCGAGATCCTGGACCTGCCGCGCGCGCCGCTGGCGCGGGTCGAGAACCTGCATGTTCCCGTGGCGCCGGGCGTGGAGCGGCCGGCGCGGCTCTATGCCGCATCGACCGACAACGGCCTGCCGGCGCTGCTCTACCTGCACGGCGGCGGCTTCACGGTGGGCAGCCTGGAGACGCACGACAGCCTGTGCCGCCAGATCGCGCGGCACAGCGGCGCGGCGGTGGTGGCGCTGGACTACCGGCTCGCGCCCGAGCACCGCTTCCCGACCGCGGTCGAGGATGCCTGGGCGGCGCTGCAATGGCTGGCTGGGCCGGGGGCGAGCGCGCTGGGCCTGGACGGCTCGCGGCTGGCGGTCGGCGGCGACAGCGCCGGCGGCACGCTGGCGGCGGTGGCGGCGATCCTGGCGCGCGACGCCGGCCTGAAGCTCGCGCTGCAGGCGCTGATCACGCCGGGCACCACCGCCCACGCCGATACCGACTCGCACGCGGTCTACGCCGAGGGCTTTCTGCTGGAGAAGGCCGGCATCGACTGGTTCTTCGACCACTACATCGACCGCGCGCAGCGCAGCGACTGGCGCTTCGCGCCGCTGCTGGCCGACGATCTGGATGGCGTGGCCCCGGCCTGGATCGGCCTGGCCGAGTGCGATCCGCTGGTCGACGAGGGCGTGGCCTACGGCGACCGGCTGCGGCTGGCGGGCGTGCCGGTCGACCTGGAGATCTGGCGTGGCGTCACGCACGACTTCATCAAGATGGGCCGGGCGATTCCCGAGGCCAAGCAGGCGCAGCAGGCCCTGGGCGCGGCGCTGCGGGCCGCGCTGGCACCCGGCTGAGCACGCACCACGCCGATGAGCACATCGCCCCGATTCCTCCGGCTCGACGCGCTGCGCGGGCTGGCGATGGTCTGGATGACCGTCTTTCATTTCTGCTTCGACCTGAACCAGGCCGGCTGGCTGCAGCCGCGCCAGAGCTTCACCGACGATCCCTTCTGGACCGGGCAGCGGCTGGTGATCGTCAGCACCTTTGTGCTGTGCGTCGGGCTGTCGCAGGCGGTGGCGCGTCAGGCGCAGGTGCCGACGCGGCGCTTCCTGCGCCGCTGGCTGCAGATCGCCGGCTGCGCGGTGCTGGTCAGCCTGGGCTCGATGTGGATGTTCCCGAACAGCTGGATCAGCTTCGGCGTGCTGCATGCGGTGGCGGTGATGCTGCCGCTGCTGCGCTGGCTGCCGCTGGGCGCGGTCGGCTGGGCGCTGCTGGGCACGGTGGCGCTGCTGCTGCCGGCCTTTGTCGCGCATCCCGGGTTCGATGGTCGCTGGACAAACTGGATCGGACTGGTGACGCGGCTGCCGGTGACGCAGGACTATGTGCCGCTGCTGCCCTGGCTGGGCGTGGCGGCCTGGGGGCAGGCGATCGGGTTGGGGCTGCTGGCGCGCTGGCCTGCGCTGCTGCAGGGGCCGCTGCCGGCCGGGCGCCCGGCCGGTGCGCTGGCCTGGATGGGCCAGCACGCGCTGTCCTGGTACATGCTGCACCAGCCGGTCATGATCGGCGCGATCACGGCCGTGGGCTGGCTGCTGCGCTGAGCGCGGCCTCGGCGAGGGCACCGCCCGGCGCGAAGAAGCGGCCCGGCGCCATGCCGACGGTGCGGGTGACCATCGCGCTGAAGGCGCTCGGGCTGGCATAGCCCAGCTCGGCGGCGATCACGCCCATCGGCCGGCCTTCGGTGGCCAGCACCAGCGCGCGCGCCAGCAGCACCTGCTGGCGCCACTGCTGGAAGCTGGTGCCCAGCTCGTCGCGGAACAGCCGCGCCACCGTGCGCGCGCTGGCGCCCGAGCCGGCAGCCCAGTCCGCCAGCCGGGCATGGCGGGTCGGCTCCTCGATCAGCGCCTCGCACAGCGTGCGCAGCCGCTTGTCCTGCGGCAGCGCGATGCCCAGCGGCAGCGAGCGCGCACGCAGCAGCTCGTCGCCGATCAGCTCGGCCATCGCGCGGGCGCGTGCCGGCATCGCGGCCGGCAGCGCAGCCGGTCCCGCCTGGGCCGGATCATCCCGGGCGAGCTGGCGCACCAGCTCGGCCAGCAGCGGCGAGACCTCGACCACCCGGCAGCGCTGCCAGTGCGGCGCCGCATCCGGCGGCTGATGCAGATAGAGCGTGAGCATGTCGGCATCGCGCAGCACCGCCACCGCGTGCTCGACCTGCGGCGGAATCCAGACCGCGCGGGTCGGCGGCACGATGCAGGTCATCTGGCTGGTCAGGATGCGCGACACCCCGGTCAGCGAGAAGGACATCTGCGCCCAGCCATGGCGGTGCGGCTCGACCCGCGAGCTCGCGCGCAGCGGGCGCAGCTTGGCGCGCACCGGCCAGTGCGCACGCGGCGCGAAACGCTGCGGGTCGAGCGGGGGAATGGTCGGAAAGATCGGGCTCATCGGAAGATTCGGGGCCAGCACGCCGGCTGCGGTTTGGCGTGATCTCGACAGAAATTGGCTGGCTGGCGAAAGTATGCCGCGCACAGCCTCCGTACAGTGTGGCGATGAACTCGACGACCACGATTCCCACGCCAGCGGCCACCCGGCCCGACCCGGAGCGCGAGCGGCTGCGCCGCGACGCGACCACGATCGGCCTGATCGGCCTGGCCCACGGCACCTCGCATTTCCACCATCTGCTGCTGCCGCCGCTGTTCCCGGCCTTCATCCGCGACTTCGGGCTGAGCTATTCGGAGCTGGGCCTGCTGGTGACGGTCTTCTTCGTGATCTCCGGCGTGGGTCAGGCGCTGTCAGGCTTCCTGGTCGACCGGATTGGAGCGCGCCCGGTGCTGTTCGGTGCGCTGGTCAGCTTCCTGCTGGCTTCGCTGGCGGGCTCGCTGGCGCAAGGCTATGGCGGCCTGATGCTGGCCGCCGCGCTGGCCGGCCTGGGCAACGCGCCTTTTCATCCGGCCGACTTCACCATCCTGAACCGGCGGGTCTCGCCGCAGCGGCTTGGCCATGCCTTCTCGGTGCACGGCATCAGCGGCAATCTGGGCTGGGCGCTGGCGCCGGTCTTCCTGATCGGCCTGAGCGGCGCCTTCGACAGCTGGCGCGCGGCCTACCTGGGCTCGGCGCTGGTGGCCGTCGCCGTGCTGGCGGTGCTGTGGCTGCGGCGCGCCGATCTGGATGATCGCGCCAGCGCGGCGCCAACCCCGGCCGCGCCCCGTCCGGCCGGTGCGCCCGCCGACGAGCATCCGATGGCCTTCCTGAAGCTGCCCTCGGTCTGGCTGTGCTTCTCGTTCTTCTTCTGGACGACGGCGGCGCTGAGCGCGGTGCAGAGCTTCGCCAGCCCGGCGCTGAACCGGATGTACGGCCTGCCCGAATCGCTGACCGCCTTCGTGGTGACCGGCTACATGCTGTGCGGCGCGGTCGGCATGGTGATCGGCGGCTTCCTGGTGGCGCGCGTCGAGCGGCTCGAGCGCACCATCGCCGCGGCGATGGCGCTGGCCGGACTGCTGCTGATGCTGGCCGGCACCGGCTGGCTGCCCGGGCTGGCGGCGGCAGCCGCCGTCGCGCTGGCGGGCTTCGGCACCGGCCTGGCCGGGCCGTCGCGCGACATGCTGATCAAGCGCGCCGCGCCCCCGGGCGCCACCGGCCGTGTCTATGGCACCGTCTACTCGGGTCTGGACACAGGCTTCGCGCTGGCCGCACCGGTCTTCGGCCTGCTGCTCGACCACCATCTGGACGGCGCGATCTTCTTTGGCGCGGCCGCGGCGATGGTGCTGGGCATCGTGTCGGCTTCGGTTGTCGGTCGCGGCCTGGCGCGACGCTGAAGCGCCAGGATCCTGTCGCCAGAAAGAAAAGACCCGGCTTCTCTGGCGAGAGCCGGGTCAATGGAAAGGTACCCCGCAAGGTACCGAGGAGACAATCCGTGGACTCAGGCGGCCTTGGCAGCCTTGGTGATCGACTGGATGTTGGCTTCGGCGCTGCTGACGGCCTGCTTGGCGGCCTTCTGGGCGCTTTCGACGGCGGCGCTGGTGGCGCTCATTGCCTGCTTCATCATCGCGACGGCGTTCTCGCTGCCAGCCGGCGCGTTCTTCAGAGCGGCTTCGACGAAGCCCTGGAACTTCTCCTGGGCGCCAGCGGCCTGGGCTTCCAGCAGCTTGCTGATGTCAGCCTGGGTGCTGGAGGCGATTTCATAGACCTGACGGCCGTAGGCGGTGGCCTTCTCGGCAGCCGGCTGCAGCGCGCCCGATTGCAGGGCCAGCAGTTCCTGCGGATCCTTGACGGCCAGCAGGGCCTTGGCGTGGGCGGCCGACTCGTCGAGCGCGGCGCGGGTGACTTGCAGGTTCAGCTCGACCAGCTTCTCGATGCCACCGAAGGCCTTCTGGCCGATCTCGACAGCAGCGTCCAGGTTGGCCTTGCCAGCAGCGGTGAATTGTTCGGTGTTGAACATGATGAGCGTTTCCTTGGTCGTGATGGTGAAGCGAGCGGTGACCGGGCGGAATGCACGATCAGGTCGGAACTGGAGTCAGGTCGCCTCTGATCGAGATCCCAGATTTTTGCTGCAGTGCAGCATGGATCACAGTATAGGAGCCACCTCACCGAATTCAAGACCATATGCTGCATTGCAGCATGATTAGGTTGCAAACCCTAATTGAAATTTCATGCACCCGGTCCGGTTTCCGGACTCCGGTTCTGTCCCTGGCCGCGCAGTGCCGAGGTGAGCTCCAGCAGCCGCCCGACCCGCGAGCCCATGCGCATCAGCTGCGACAGCGTGCGTGGATCCAGATGCTGCACATCGTCGAACCAGGTGCTGAGCATGTCGATCAGCTCATGCATGCCGCGCATGCGTTCCTGGGCATGGCGGTCGGCCTCGCAGGTCGGCACTTCCAGCAGGGCGTTGCGCAGCATGGTCAGCGTGGGCTCGACCTCGCGACGGCGGCGCTCCTCGGCCAGGCGCCGGAAGATCTCCCAGGTGTCGGCCGGGGCCTCGAAGTAGTCGCGTCGGTCGCCGGGCTGATGGCGCATCTGCACCAGGCGCCAGGACTGCAGCTCCTTCAGGCTCATGCTGACATTGGAGCGACTGATCTGCAGCGCGTCGGTGATCTCGTCGGCGTTGAGCGGCCGCTGCGAGACATAGATCAGCGCGTAGATCTGGCCGACCGTGCGGTTGATGCCCCAGCGGCTGCCCATCTCGCCGAAGTGGGCGACGAAGCTGCGCACCAGCGGGCTCATCAGTTCGGAAGGCTCAGAGGGTGCGGAAGGGGCGGGCATGACACGAACTGCCTTTGAAGGAGGTGATGTTCGTCAATTGTGTACTTGAATTTCAGAAAATTCTGAATACCAAGAAGATAGAATGCGCCACCTAGGGTATTCCGCTAGTCTACGATGAACCTGATCGACGCTCTGGATCTGGCCCCCGCCTCGTCGGCGGTCGAGGGTGTGCTGCGCGAGACAAACTCGCCCGCGCATGAGCGCCATGCCCGTGGCACGCTGATCTTTCGGCCGGGCCGCTTTGTCACCCCGTTCCTGATCGTCGATGGCGCGATCCGGCTCGACCATCCCACGGCCGACGACAGCACCGTGCTGCTTGCGCTGCCTGGCGATCTGCTCGGTCTTGAGCAGCTGCATGGCCGGCCGCAGTCGACCTTCGGCCGTGCGATCGTCGACACCATCATCGCGCCGCTGGGGCCGATGCCGGACGCGGCCTGGCGCGAGCTGCTGGTCAACCGGCTGATCGTGCGCCAGGAGCATGCGGCCCAGCTGGGTCGGCTGCGCTTCGGCCCGGCGCCGGAGCGCATTCGTGCGCTGCTGCTGCTGCTGGCCGGACGGGCGACCTACGGCCCGCTGCGCTCGACCCAGCAGCCCCCCAGTGCCGAGGATGATCGCATGAGCTGCGAGCTGCCGCGCCTGTCCGACATGGCCGCGCTCACCGACATCGCGCCCGAGACCGTCTCCCGGGTGATCTCGAGCATGCGCCGCACGGGTCTGATCGCCCGCGAGGCCGGCCGACGCGTGCGCCTGAGCACGCAGCTGGTCTATGTGGCCGGCGAGATGCCGCGCGGCATGACCCGCAGCCGCACCCGCGACGAGGTCTGACAAGACCCGCGCCTGCAGAAACCGGCAGCCGGGAGCCGGGAAACGAGCAAAAAAAACCGGTGGAAGCGAACCTCCACCGGGGGAACAAGGTACCGGTCAGCCGACCTGAAAACAGGAAGCCGGGGTACCGAGGAGACAACCAGTCACATGCTCCCGGCTCAGGAGCATGCCCAGGACAGATGCGCCCGGTTGGAAAAAGTTCAAGACCCGACCGACGTGATCGATGCATCGGCCGCTTCGGACCGGTGGGCGGTCTTCAGCGGGGCCGGGGGCTGGACAATCGCGTCGACCTGGGCGCCGGTGCGGTCGACCGCCTGACGCGCGGCCTGCTGCACCCGCTCCATCGCCGCGTTGGCCGCGCTGACGGCGGTGCGGACCATCTCGGTCGAGCCGCCGGCCTCGGGCGCGTTCTTCACCGTGGTGTCGACCATGACCAGAATGGTCTGCTGCGCCGCGGCCAGCTGGGCGTGGACCAGGCGCTGCACTTCCTTCTGGGTGCCGAGCGCGATCTCGCAGAGCTCGCGGCTGTAGGCGCCAGCCGTCTCGGCCATCGCCGGCATGCGACCGGCTGCATTCGGGGCTAGGCTGTTGCCGATCGTGCCGCGCATGGTGCGCAGATTGAGCTCGACCAGCTTCTCGATGCCTTCGAAGCTCTTGCGGGTCAGCTCGACCAGGGCGTCGAGACCGGCCTTGTTGGCGGCGGCCAGCTGTTCGGGGGTCAACATGGCGAGGCACTCCGGCTGAGGATGTTCATGCAGGGCACGACGGGGCGGCGCCATGCTGCCATGCAGCAAATCGCCGGAATGCGGCGCACTGTAGGCCCGGAGTGGCCGGCTGGCAAGTCGGGCCACCGCTCTGGCTGACCTGCATCAGCCTTCATGGGGTGATCATTCGTGACAGAGCTGACAATTCCTGCATGCAAGCCTTCTATGCCGATCATTTCGTGCTGCCCCTGCCGACTGGGCACCGCTTCCCGATGGAGAAGTACCGCATGCTGCGCGACCGCATCGCCGCCGAGCTGCCGCAGGTGCGGCTGGCCGAGGCGCTGCCGGCCAGCCGCGGCGAGCTGGCCCTGGCGCATGCGCCGGCTTACATCGACGGCGTCTTCCACGGCACGCTGCCGGCAGCTGCGCAGCGCGAGATCGGATTTCCCTGGACGCCGATGATGGCCGAGCGCGCCCGGCGCTCGGTCGGCGCGACCATTCAGGCCGCCCGCGCGGCCTTCGCCGAGGGCGTCGCCGCCAACCTCGCCGGCGGCACGCACCACGCCAGCGCGGACGCCGGTGGCGGCTACTGCGTCTTCAACGACCTGGCGGTGAGCGCGCGGCTGATGCAGGCCGAGTGGCTGCGCACGCATCCGCGCCAGCCGCTGCGGGTGGCGATCGTCGATCTGGACGTGCACCAGGGCAACGGCACCGCGGCGATCTTCCGCGGCGATGCCAGCGTCTGGACGCTGTCGATGCACGGCGAGAAGAACTACCCCTTCCGCAAGGTGCCGTCCTGCCTCGATGTCGACCTGCCTGACGGCTGCACCGACGCACCCTATCTGGAGGCGCTCGACCGTGCGCTGGAGGCGATGTGGCTGGCGCATGGCGACACGCCGCCCGGCCTGGTGCTCTATCAGGCCGGCGCCGATCCGTTCGAGGGCGACCGCCTCGGGCGCCTGAAGATCAGCGCCGCCGGTCTGGCCGAGCGCGACCGCCGCGTCTTCCAGGCCTGCCGCGAGCGCGGCATTCCGGTGGTGCTGACGATGGGCGGCGGCTACGGCCATGTGATCGCCGAGACGGTCGAGGTGCAGATGGGCACCTTCCGCGCGGCGATCTCGGCCTGGCAGGCCGGGCCGGTCCGGCGGGATTGAGCGTGCCTCAAACGCATCAAGTGAAACCCCAGTTGCCGAGGATGCTGCAGCGCGGCAATGATCGGCGCCGAAATTTCTGAGTCTTGCTCAAAGAAAGGGGCGCCCTGATGCTCAACGACGACGAACGCCGCACCGCGGTCGACCAGGCCATCACCTCGCGCCGCTCGATCCGCGCCTTCCTGCCCGAGCCGGTGCCGCGCGAGACGATCGAGGCCATCCTGCAGGTGGCCGCCCGCGCCCCGTCGGGCACCAACACCCAGCCGTGGAAGGTGCATGTGCTGACCGGCGCGGCGCGCCAGCGCCTGTGCGACCGGCTGCTGGCTGCGCACGACGACCCCCAGGCCAGCGGGCCGCACACCGAGGAATACGCCTATTACCCCTCGCAGTGGGTCTCGCCCTACATCGACCGCCGCCGCAAGGTTGGCTGGGATCTCTACGGCCTGCTGGACATCGCCAAGACCGACAAGGCGCGCATGCACGCGCAGCACGGCCGCAACTACGCCTTCTTCGACGCACCGGTCGGTCTGATCTTCACCATCGACCGGGTGATGGCGCAGGGCTCGTGGCTGGACTACGGCATGTTCCTCGAGAACATCATGATCGCCGCGCGCGGACGCGGCCTCGACACCTGCGCGCAGGCCGCCTTCACGCCCTATCACCGCCTGATCGCCGAGGAACTCGGCCTGGACGCGGGCGAGATGGTGGTCTGCGGCATGGCGCTGGGCCGCGCCGATCCGGCCGCGATCGAGAACACCCTGGTGACCGAACGCGCGCCGGTGGCCGAATTCACGCGCTTCCACGACTGAACGTGGCCGCTGAGCCTCGGCGGCCACGTCAACAACACGTACGGGACGGAGCCGATCGGCACCAAGGGATCCAGCCGCTACCATCGCGCGCCATTGCCGATCGGAACCGGAATCCCTGCCATGCGTCTCCTGTCCTTCCTGCGCGGTGTGCTGCCGCGCGCACTGCTCCTGCTGGCCGCGCTGTCGCTGCCGACCCTCTCCCATGCGGCCGAGATCGACGGCGCCGCGCTCTCGGCCGCATGGGCGGTGCCCTTCGCCGGGCTGCTGCTGTCGATTGCGCTGTGTCCGCTGATCGTGCCCTCGGTCTGGCATCACCATTACGGCAAGATCGCCGCGGGCTGGGCGCTGGCCTTCCTGCTGCCGTTCGCGGCGGTCTTCGGCGCCGGCATGGCGGGCGTCACGCTGGTGCATGCGCTGGTGGCCGAGTACATCCCCTTCATCATCCTGCTGACCACGCTCTACACCGTGGCCGGCGGCATCCACATCCGGGGCAACTTCCATGGCAGCCCCGGCTTCAATGCGCTGCTGATGGTGATCGGCGCGGTGCTGGCGAGCTTCATGGGCACCACCGGCGCCTCGATGCTGATGATCCGCCCGCTGATCCGCGCCAACGACAACCGCCGTCATAACGCGCATGTCTTCGTCTTCTTCATCTTCATCGTCAGCAATGCCGGCGGCTCGCTGACGCCGCTGGGCGATCCGCCGCTCTTCCTGGGCTTCCTGAAGGGCGTGGACTTCTTCTGGACCGCGCAGCACATCTTCCCGGAAACGCTGTTCCTGGTCGGCGCGCTGCTGGCGATCTTCCTGGCCATCGACACGGTGATCTACCGCCGCGAAGGGGTGACCCGCGCCGATCCGACGCCGGATGATCCGCGCTTCGGCCTGGAGGGCGGCATCAACCTGGCGCTGCTGGGCGGAGTGGTCGCGCTGGTGCTGATGAGCGGCCTGTGGAAGCCGGGTACCGGACTGGAGGTGGCGGGCGCCCGGCTGGGCCTGGAGCAGATCGTTCGCGACCTCGGTCTGGTGGTTCTGACGGTGCTGTCGCTGAAGCTCACCACCCAGGCGGTGCGCGAGGCCAACCAGTTCAACTGGGCGCCGATGGAGGAGGTCGCCAAGCTCTTTGCCGGCATCTTCCTGACGATCGCGCCGGTGCTGGCGATGCTCAAGGCCGGCGAGCAAGGCGCGTTCGCGGCCGTCGTGCGCGCGGTCACCGGGCCGGACGGCCAGCCGCTGCCGCTGATGTACTTCTGGGCCTCGGGCCTGCTGTCGTCCTTCTTGGACAACGCGCCGACCTATCTGGTGTTCTTCAACCTGGCCGGCGGCGACCCGCAGGTGATGATGACCACGCTGGCGCCGGTGCTGGCGGCGATCTCGGCCGGCTCGGTCTTCATGGGCGCCAACAGCTACATCGGCAACGCGCCCAATCTGATGGTCAAGGCGATCGCGGAAGATCGCGGCGTGAAGATGCCCAGCTTCTTCGGCTACATGCTCTGGAGTGTGGGCATTCTGGTGCCTCTGTTCGTGCTGATGTCCTTCATCTGGTTCCGCTGAGCTGGCGGGCCGCCACCTCACCGCCACTTCATCGCCACACCATGAGCCAACGCCCCGCGATCCTGATCTCCCGTCGCATCTTTCCCGAGGTCGTCGCGCGTCTGCGCGCGCATTTCGAGGTGCAGACGAACGAGGCCGACGCCGTCTGGAGCCGCGACGAGCTGATCGCGCGGCTGCAGGGCAAGGCGGGCGTCTTCGTCACCACCGCCGAGCCGATCGACGCCGCGCTGCTGGCCGCCTGCCCGGATCTGCGCGCGGTCTGCTCGATGGCGGTGGGCTACAACAACATCGATGTCGCCGCCTGCCAGGCGCACGGCGTGATGGTGACCCACGCGCCCGACGTGCTGACCGAGACCACCGCCGACTTCGGCTTCGCGCTGCTGCTGGCGGCCGCGCGCCGCGTCGGCGAGGCCGAGCGGCTCTTGCGACGCGGCGAATGGACAAAATGGTCGGTCGACTTCATGGCCGGCGCCGACGTGCATGGCGCGACGCTGGGCATCCTCGGCATGGGCCGCATCGGCCAGGCGATCGCCCGCCGCGGCGCGCTGGGCTTCGGCATGAAGGTGATCTATCACAACCGATCGCGTCTGCCCGAGGCCACCGAGGCCGCGCTGGGCGGCGCCGAGCGGGTCGAGCTGGACGCGCTGCTCCAGCGCAGCGACCACCTGATGATCGTCGTGCCCTACAGCGCGGCGACCCACCATGTGATCGGCGCGGCCGAGCTTGCGCGCATGAAGCGCGGCGCGGTGCTGGTCAACATCGCGCGCGGCGGCGTGGTGGACGACGCGGCGCTGGCGATGGCGCTGCGCTCGGGCCACGTCGGCGCGGCGGGGCTGGATGTGTTCGAGGGCGAGCCTGCGGTGCATCCGGCGCTGCTGGACCTGCCCAACACCGTGCTCACGCCGCACATCGCCAGCGCCAGCGAGCCCACCCGTCGCGCGATGGCCGATCTGGCCGCCGACAACCTGATCGGCCTGCTGGCGACCGGGCAGGGCGCCAAGACGCCGGTGCCTGAAATGCGCGGCTGAAGCGCGGCGGCGCTCAGGCCCTGCTGCGGCTCGAGCGGTTCTTGCGCGTCTTGCCACTCGCCGTCGCCGTCGCAGCCTGTCGCGCCAGAAGGCCATCGAGCTGCCGCACCGCGGTGGCCGCACCGACCGCGGTCGGCAGCAGTTCGACCGGCACGGCGGCTGGCGCCAGGACCGGAGCCGAGGACAGGTCGCTGGTGGCCGGCGTGCCCAGCGCCAGCGCCAGCATCGGCAGACCCAGCGCCAAGGCGGGCAGCCGGTTCAGGCGACGGTGCAGACGGTGGCGGGTGCGCTGCTGCGGTGGCGCGGCCAGACGGAGCGGCTCTGGCGAGACCGGCGCCAGCCGCAGCCCTTGCAGCACGGCCGAGCGGCGCAGCACCTGGGGAGGACGCCGCTCCTGCGGCACCCGCCACAGGCCGAGGCGACCGAGCCAGCGCCCCGGCGCCGCGTGGCTGGTGGCCACCACCAGCGGCACCGCCAGCATCAGCGGCACCGTCAGCAGCGCCAGCCGCAGCGCCATCGCCGGCTCGATCAGCACCAGCGCGGCGGTCAGCGCGGTGGCGCCCAGGGTCCACGGGCCCAGGCGCTGCCAGGCTTCGTGCCAGCCGATGGGGTGGCTGCGGCGCAGCGGCGACTTCCACTCCAGCTTCCAGCCCGCCAGCGCCACCAGCACGAACAGCGAGTGCGCCACCATGCGCACCGGCGCCTGCAAGGTGGCCAGCAGCGCCTCGAGCAGCGCGCCGCCCAGCAGCGCGCGCCGACCGCCAAAGGCGGCCGTCTCGCCGCGCTGCCAGACCGCCAGCACGCCCAGCAGGCGCGGCAGCAGCAGCATGACGCCCGTCATCAGCCACAGGCCGAGCATCGCGGGTTCCTCGCCGGGGCCGGGCAGCGGCTGCGCGTTGCCACCGATCAGGCCGAGCCCTACATAGGCCAGCCACAGCGGCGCGCTCAGGTAGGACATCGCGCCGGTGGCGAAGAGCGCGCGGTGCACCGGGCGCAGGCCTGGCTCGGCGATCAGGCGGGCGTTCTGCAGATTGCCCTGGCACCAGCGGCGGTCGCGCTGCAATTCGTCGAGCAGATCGCCGGGGAGCTGCTCGTAGCTGCCGTCGAGCTCGGGCACCAGCCAGACCTCGAAGCCGGCGCGGCGCATCAGCGCGGCCTCGACGAAGTCGTGTGACAGGATCTCGCCCGAGAGGCCGCCGCGCCCGGGCAGGCGGGCCAGCGCGCAGTGCTTCATGAAGGGCTCGACGCGCAGGATGGCGTTGTGGCCCCAGTAGTGCGAGTCGCCGAGCTGCCAGAACTGCAGGCCGTGCACATAGAGCCGGCCAAGCACCCGGCTGGCGTATTGCTGCGCACGGGCATGCAGGCTCTGCTGGCCGCAGCCCACCGGCGCGGTCTGGGCGATGCCGACCTGCGGGTTCGCCTCCATCAGGTCGACCAGCTGCGTCAGGCAGCGGCCGGTCATGACGCTGTCGGCGTCGAGCACCACCATGTAGCGGAAGGCGCGGCCCCAACGGCGGCAGAAGTCGGCGACGTTGCCCGCCTTGCGGCCGCTGCGGCGCCGGCGCCAGCGGTAGTGCACCGGCGGCAGGCCGTGCTCGCGCGCCAGCGCGGCCAGGCGCTGCCAGGCCTGCTGCTCGTCGGCCAGCAGTCTCGCGTCACGGGTGTCCGACAGCACGAAGAACTCGAAGCCTGCGCCGCGGCCGGTCCGCGCCAGCGACTCGGCGGTGGCGCGCAGGCCGGCGAAGACGGCCTCCACGTCCTCGTTGCAGATCGGCATGATGATGGCGGTGCGAGCGGCCGGGTCCGGCACGCCGTCGGTGCGGACCGACAGCGCCTGTGCATCGCCCGCCAGCAGCCGACGCCAGCCCATCAGCGCGGTCACGAAGCCGGCCGAGACCCAGGCGAACAGCAGCGCCAGCAGCGCCGAGCGCGCCAGCTCGGCCAGACCCATCTCGGCAGGCGAGCGCTGCGACCACTGCAGGCCCAGCGCCAGCAGCGTGACCGCCAGCATGGCCAGGCCGAGCGCACCGCGCCGGCGCCGCGCCGCGGCCTGCCAGGCCGGCGGCGGGCCAGTGTCGCGCGCCGCGCTGGCCAGAGCCTTGCGTCCGCGGCGCCAGCCCTGCCACGGCTGCGGCGTCATGTGGCCGCGCACCAGCGCCGGCATGGGCGACGGCATGGTGGATGTCCTGAAGTTCCTGAAGTGCTTGTTCATCGTTTCTGTTCTCCCTCCGGTGGCAGCGCCAGGCTCCAGGTCTCGGTCAGCACGTCGCGGCCCTGCATCAGGTAGCCGCGCAGCTCGACCGGGCGATCCGCCTGCAGCCGCTCGACCCGCAGCGTCATGCGCCAGCCCGGCGTCTGTCCGCCGGCCTGTGCACCTGCCTGCGGGTGGGGCTGGACCCGGACCTCCCGGATGCGCGCGTTGGCCACGGCCTCGACCTGCGGGCGCACCGGCTCGGCGCCGGCACCGGTGCGCACCGCGTCCAGCGCCGGGCCGGCGAAGTCGACATGGAACTGCAGCTCGTCGCCCTCGGCCCGGTCGTAACCGTGGCCGCGGCGGGTCTGCACCGTCCAGCCGCCCGGGCGCACCGGCGGCTGATCGCCGAACCAGTGCAGCGTGTAGGCCAGGTCGATCGGCTGCAGCGGCGCGCCAGGTGCCGGCAGCGTCTCGGGCACCCAGTAGGCGGCGATGTTGTCGTGCGTCTCGTCAGGCGTCTGGAACTGCAGCAGCTCGACGCGGCCCGGTCCCCAGTCGCCGCGGGGCTCGACCCAGGCGCTCGGGCGGCGCTCGTAGTGCGCCTCCAGGTCCTCGTAGCTGGCGAACTGGCGGTCGCGCTGCAGCAGGCCGAAGCCGCGCAGCGCCTGCGGCCCGTCGAGCCGGAAGGAGGTGACGAAGGCGCCGGCGCGCGGGTTGTTCAGCGGCCGCCAGATCCACTCGCCGCGGCCGGTCAGGATCTGCAGGCCGTCGGAGTCATGCACCTCGGGGCGGAAGTCGCCGGGGCGCGGCTGGTTCTCGCCGGACAGGAACATGCTGGTCAGCGGCGCCAGCCCCAGCGTGGCGACCCGGCCGCGCAGGAAGAGCCGCGCCTGCACCTCCACCCGGGTCGTGCCTTCGGGCCGGCGGCCCGGCGTGATGTCGAAGCGGTAGGCGCCGGTCACCCGCGGCCCGACCAGGCGAGCGTAGAGCGTCATGCGCGTCGCGTCGGGTGCCGGCTTCTCGAGCCAGAAGCGGTCGAAGCGCGGAAATTCCTCGCCCTGGCCGCCGGTGGTGTCGACCGACAGGCCGCGCGCCGACAGGCCGTACTGCTGGCCGGCGCCGAGCGCGCGGAAATAGCTCGCGCCGAGGAAGACGATCAGCTCGTCGCGATAGTCCGGGCGGTTCAGCGCGGTATGCAGCCGAAAGCCGGCGACCTCGGCCGCCGCGCCCGGGCGGGCCAGCGCCGGCAGCTTCGCGGCGTTTCGGCCGTAGTCGAAGGCCGCGGCCGGCACCTGCAGCGGCTGCACCCGGCCCTGCGCGTCGATCTCCTCGATCTGCAGCGGCTGCGAGAAGCCCCGTCCGGCATGGAAGAACATCAGCTCGAAGGGCCGGTCCTGCCACAGCGCCCGATCCGGGCGGAAGCGGATGTCGCGGTAGTCGTCGTAGCTCAGGTCGAGCAGCGCGCGGTGGCGGCTGGGCGGCGCGTCGCGCCAGGGCTGCAGCGCCAGCGCGCGGGCCTCGGCCGCAACCTCGTCGAAGCCGAAGGCCTGGGCGGTGCCGGCCGCGCCCAAGGCCTGGGCGATGACGAACAGGCCGCTCAGGAAGGGCCGGGCCGGCGCCGCTCGGCGATACTCCGGGGTGTTTGGCGAATCTTTCAGAGCCAGCCTCCGTGCATGTCGGTTTCATGGCAGTCTGGAGACCAAAAATTAAGGTTTTCCCGGATCGCCGGCGATCGCCATTCATGCTCAGCATCGGCTTAAGCGCGAACAAATCTGATACAAATGGAAGGCCCGCGATGACCTTGCGACGACACCACCGCTTTACCCACCGCCTGCGCGTGCGCTGGGCCGAGGTCGATGCCCAGCGCATCGTCTTCAACGGCCACTACCTGATGTATTTCGACACCGCGATGGGCGAGTACTGGCGCGCGATGGGTCTGCCCTACGAATCGGCGATGGCGCGGCTCGGTGGCGATCTCTATGTACGCAAGACCACGCTCGACTACCACGCCAGCGCACGCTACGACGAGCTGCTCGACATCCATGTGCGCTGCGAGCACATCGGCAACACCTCGATGCGCATGCACTGCGAGGCCTACCGGGCCGACACGCTGCTGGTCAGCGGCGAGCTGGTCTATGTCTTCGCCGATCCGCAGACCCAGCAGAGCCGGCCGATCCCGATCAGCCTGCGCGATCTGGTGCTCGACTTCGAGGCCGGCGCCGAAATGCTCGACATCCAGGTCGGCCCCTGGCCGCAGCTCGGGCTGTCAGCCCGCGAGGTCCGCGAGGAAGTCTTCGTGCGCGAGCAGGGCATTCCGAAGGATCTGGAGCTCGACGAGGCCGACCAGACCGCCGTGCACGCGCTGGTCATCAACCACCTGGGCATGCCGCTGGCCACCGGCCGGCTGACCCGGCTGGAGCCGGGCGTCTCGCGCATGGGGCGCATGGCGGTGGTGGCGTCGATGCGGGGCAGCTCGGTCGGCAGCCGGGTGGTGCGCGCGCTGCTGCAGGCCGCGCACGATCAGGGCGACCACACCGTGCTACTGCATGCCCAGGCGTCGGCGGTGCCGTTCTACCGCCGCTTCGGCTTCGCCGAGACCGGGCCGCATCACGAGGAGGCGGGCATCGTGCATGTGACGATGGTGCGCCGCCTGGACGATCTCAGCGCCGGGAAGGGTTGACAGGCGCTCTCGGGCGGGCCGGCTTGAGCAGACCGCGCACCCGGGGCATGACCACCCGGGCGGCCGGTGCGGCGGCGGCCTCGGCGCTGTCGCGCTCGTCGAGCGCCTCGTCGCGCACCGGCGAATCGAGGCTGCCGCGATGCGCGCGCATGCGCGTCTCGACCAGCACCGGTTCGGTCTGGTAGCGCGGCGGCCAGTCCTTCAGCGTGGCCCGGCGCATCAGCGCCAGGCCGGGGCCGGCCGGATGGCTGCGCTCGTAGACCTGGGTCAGCAGATGGCGGCCGACCCGCTCGGTGATCAGCACCGTCGAGCAGCGGGTGCCGTAGCGGCCGTCGGCGGTGCGCACGAAGATCGAGGACAGCTCGCGCTCGAGTGCCAGCGGCACGCCGGTCGAGGGCAGCTGCGCATCGGGCGCGATCTGGCGATCGGCCAGGAGCGTCAGCAGCTGCTGGGCCAGCAGGTCGGCGGCCGGCGCGGTCGGGGCGCTGTCGGCCGCCTCGGCGGTGGCGGTGGCCATCGCGGCATCGACCTGGGCACGCAGCCGCGAGACCTTGGGCCACGGTTCGTCGAGTCCGCCATTGGACAGGCCGAACAGGCCGCGCTCCAGACGCACCGGCGAGCGGGCATGGTTGCTCATCCACCAGCAGTCGCCACGCGCGAAGTCGGCGGCGATCAGGTTGAAGCCGTTGTGGCCGCGCAGCGCGCTGCGCACCCAGAAGCGGTCGGGCGGGCTGTCGGTCGTCAGCCATTCCGGCACCAGGCGGCCGCGCGAGGGCGCCGTGTCCTCATGGCGCGACGGGTCGCGCACATTGGTCAGCAGCGCCAGCCGGCCGGCCGAGCTCAGGCCCAGCCAGGTGCCGCCCGAGGACTGGTCGCGCCCCGACAGCACCTCGGTCTCGCTGGCCGGCGGCATCCACCAGCCCATGCGCGTCGCCGGCCGGTCGAAGAACTCGTCGCGGTTCGAGACAAGCACCAGCGGAAAGCGTCGGCTGTGGTCAATCGCAAGAACGGCGATGCACATCGGGGTGGGTGGAGTGGGGCAGTTCGGTGAAGGCTTCGACATGCCGCGGACCGACCCGCGAGGCGGGCCACGACGACAGCAGATCTTCAATATCCCTCACCATCGCCGCTGGGAGGCCGTCCGGATGGTGGTGGATCTCCATGATGGTGAGCATTCCATCACGGGATTCCGGCCTTCTCAACCACCGGCTGCGCAGGCCCGGACAGCGGGCCGTCAGCCGAGGTACCAGCGCGTCCAGCTCGGCGGCAAAGGCCTGGGCATCGCTCTCGGCGATGCGGTAGTAGATGTAGAGCTCCACGCGGGCGTCAAGCCGATGTCGCCGCCGCGCTCTCGTGCGGCAGCGCGTAGGGCAGCGGCAGCAGCGCCAGCGGCGGGCCGTCGGCCGCGCCCAGGTGCAGCGTGCCCGACTGCGTGACCGCGATCTTCATCTCGGCCAGCGCCGCATGGCCGCTGCCGGACAGCTCCGGCGCCGCCGCGGCGATCACGCCGGCGGGCTGGCCGGCATCCTCGCTCCAGAAGATCTCCTGGCCGGGCTGCATCGGCACCGCGGCACCGAGCAGGAAGCCGCGCCGCTTGAGCTTGCCCAGGTACTGGCTGCGCGCCACCACTTCCTGGCCGGGATAGCAGCCCTTGCGGAAGTCGACGCCGCCGACCAGCTCGTAGTTCAGCATCTGCGGCACGAACTGGCCGGAGGTCGCGGCCGTCACCTGTGCCACGCCGGTGGCCAGCTCCAGGCGCGCCCACTGCGCGGGCTGCAGTGCCGGCAGTGCGGCCAGCAGCGCCTCGGCCTGCGCGACCGGGCCGATCCACAGCCAGGCCGGCACTTCGGCCCCGTCCAGCCGGGCTGGCTGCAGCCGGATGACCATCGCGCCGTCGCGATCGGCCTTGTCCCAGGGCGTGGCCGGTGCGCCTTCGCCCAGCCAGGCTGCGGCGCTGGTGCCCGCCAGGCCGACCACTGCCAGCTCGGCGCTGGCGTCCGACAGCCTAGCCTTGGCGCGCAGCACGAACATCGACAGACGCTTGAGCGTGGGCGCCAGCACATCGGCGCTCAGGCTCAGCCACAGCTCCTCGGGGCCGCTGCGGGCAAAGACCAGGCTGGCGAGCATGCGGCCCTGCGGGCTGCAGTAGGCGCCCAGACGCGCCTGGGCGCTGCCGAGCCGGCTGACATCGTTGCTGAGCTGGCCGTGCAGGAAGCTGGCGGCATCGGCGCCGACGGCGCGAATGACGCCACGGTCGCTCAGGCGGCAGGCACCGCCGGACGGCAGGGGAGAGTTCGGGGTCGAGGTGTCCATGCGCGTCATTATGATGAGCGGCTATGCATCGTGCTGTCACTCTGTCATGAAACGGTTTCGTCGCTGGGTGATCGGCGGGGCCACGCTCGCCATCGCCCTGGTTCTGGCGCTGGCCGCCGCCGCCAGCTGGGTGCTGTCGCCAATGCCCCAGGCGTCGCCGCCGGGCCAGTCGGGCGGTGCGGTCGAGCTGGATGTGCAGCCCGGGCGCTCGCCGCGCCAGATCGCCGCCGACGCGGTCGAGGCCGGCCTGCAGGTCTCGCCCTGGCTGCTGTACCAGTGGTTCCGCTGGTCGGGCGATGCCCGGCTGATCCGCGCCGGCAGCTACGAGATCGAGCCCGGCACCAGCCCGCGCGAGCTGCTGCGCAAGCTGGTCGACGGCGACCAGACGCTGGCGCGGGTGCGGCTGATCGAGGGCTGGACGCTGCGCCAGCTGCGCGCCGAGCTGGCACGCGCGCCGGCGCTGCGGCCCGACAGCAGCGCGATGAGCGACGAGCAGCTGATGCGCGCGATCGGCGCTGCGGCCGGCACCGCCGCCGAGGGCCGCTTCTTTCCCGACACCTACGCCTATGCGCCGGGCAGCAGCGATCTGGCGGTGCTGCGCCGCGCGCATGCGGCGATGGAGCGCCGGCTGCAGGCCGTCTGGGCCCAGCGCCCGGCCGACTCGCCGCTGCGCGATCCGGCCGAGCTGCTGACGCTGGCCTCGATCATCGAGAAGGAGACCGGCCGCCACGAGGACCGGCCGCTGGTCGCGTCCGTCTTCATCAACCGGCTGAGAATCGGCATGCCGCTGCAGACCGATCCGACGGTGATCTACAGTCTGGGGCCGTCCTTCGACGGCAATCTGCGCAAGCGCGACCTGCAGGCCGACACCCCGTTCAACACCTACACCCGCAAGGGGCTGCCACCGACGCCGATCGCGATGCCGGGCCAGCAGTCGCTGGAGGCGGCGATCTGGCCCGCAGCCAGCCGCGCGCTCTACTTCGTCGCGCGTGGCGACGGCAGCAGCCAGTTCAGCGAGACGCTGGCCGACCATAATCGCGCCGTCGACCGCTACCAGCGCGGCGCGACCGCCCGCTGAGCCCCGCGCCGAGCCTGGCCGCCTCTCTCTTCTTCCGTCGTTTCCAGTCGACTTCACCGCTCCGACTTCACCGCTTCATGTCCCAGTCCTGTGCCGCTCCTGATCCTGCCTTGCTGGCCGGACGCTTCATCACCATCGAGGGCATCGACGGTGCCGGCAAGTCCACCCAGGTCGAGCGGGTGGCCGCGCGCTGGCGTGCGGCCGGCCTGGAGGTGGTGCGCACCCGCGAGCCCGGCGGCACGCCGCTGGCCGAATCGCTGCGCGAGCTGGTGCTGCACCGCACGATGGACACGCTGACCGAGACGCTGCTGGTCTTCGCCGCGCGGCGCGATCATCTGCGCGAGGTGGTGGAGCCGGCGCTGGCGCGCGGCGCGGTGGTGCTGTGCGACCGCTTCACCGATGCGACCTTCGCCTACCAGGGCGGTGGGCGCGGCTTCGACCTGACGGTGCTGGCGCAGCTCGAGCACTGGGTCCAGCAGGGCCGCCAGCCGGATCTGACCTTCTGGTTCGATCTGGCGCCCGAGATTGCCGCGCGCCGCCGCGCCGCCGCCCGCGCGCCCGACCGCTTCGAGAGCGAGGACATCGCCTTCTTCACCGCGGTGCGCCAGGGCTATGCGCTGCGCTTCGGCGCTGCGCCTCGGCGTGTCGCCCGCATCGACGCGGAATGCACGCCCGAGGCGGTCGCCGCGCAGATCGACGCCGCGCTGGAGGCGCGCGGGTGGTGAGTGCGGCGCTGCATCCCTGGCTGGACGCACCGCTGCGCGAGGCCCTGGCGCGCCAGCAGGCCCATGCGCTGCTGGTGCAGGGCGCGCAGGACCGCGGGCCGCTGGACTTCTCGATCGCGCTGGCCCGGGCCTGGCTGTGCGAGACCCCGGCGAGCCAGCGGCCGGGCGGCCTGGCCTGCGGCCGTTGCGGCGGCTGCCATCTGGTGGACGAGCGCTCGCACCCGGACCTGCGCCTGCTGGTGCCGGAGTCGCTGCGGGCCGCCGCCGGCCTGCCCGCCGACGAGGCCGGCGAGAGCGGCAGCGCCAAGACCCGCAAGCCCAGCCGCGAGATCAAGGTCGACGCGGTGCGCGCGGCGCTCGAGTTCATCGGTCTGACCCCGTCGCGGGCGGGCCTGAAGGTGCTGCTCATCCATCCGGCCGAGGAGCTCAATCTGGTCGCGGCCAATGCGCTGCTGAAGACGCTGGAAGAGCCACCCGGCCCGATGCGCTTCGTGCTGGGCTGCGGCGCGCCCCAGGCGCTGCTGCCGACCCTGCGCAGCCGCTGCCAGAGCGTGGTGCTGCCGCGCCCGGACCGCGAGGCCGCGCTGGCCTGGCTGCAGGCGCAAGGGCTGCAGGATGCGGCCATCGTGCTCGATGCCTGTGGCGGCGAGCCGCTGCGTGCGCTCGAGCAGGCCCGCGAGGGCCGCGATGCCGAGGCCTGGCGGCGCTTCCCCTCGCAGGTGCTGCAGGGCGACGGCGCCGGCCTGGCCGGCTGGCCGCTGCCGGTGCTGGTCGAGGCGCTGCAGCGCCTGTGCGAGGACCGGCTGCGTCAGGCGCTCGGCTTGCCGGCGCGCGCCTTCCCGCAGCTCGAGCCGCCGAAGGGGCCGGTGGCGACCGAGCGCATGATCGCCGCTCTGACCGAGACCGCCGCCTGGCTGCGCACCCGCGCGGCTCAGGCCGATCACCCGTGGAGCGCGCCGCTGGCGATCGAGGCGCTGCTGCAGCGCACCCGCAGCGCGCTGGACGCACGGTCGCGGCCGCTCTGAGCTTCAGGCGGCCCGCCGTTGCGCCGAACGATGCATTACCCTTCTGTGCACTCCCCCGATCAAGCATCCCCATGAGCAGCGAATTCAATTCCCGGTCCGGCTCGATGCCGCTTCAGCCCGCCGCTGGCGCCACTTCGCCACCCGCACCGCGGCCCAGCGTCATCCAGCTGGCCTTCAAGGAAAAGGGCGCGCTCTACGCAGCCTACATCCCGCTGTTTGCCGAGGGCGGCCTCTTCGTGCCGACCCAGCGCGACTACCGGCTGGGCGACGATGTCTACCTGCTGCTGACGCTGCCCGAGGATCCCCAGCGCTATCCGGTGGCCGGCAAGGTCGCCTGGGTCACGCCGCCGAATGCCTCGGGCGGGCGCGTCCAGGGCGTGGGCGTGCGCTTTCCGGTCGACGAGAAGACCCGGGTGCTGCGGGTGCGCATCGAGGAAATTCTCGGCACCGCGATCCACTCGCCCAAGCCGACGCAGACCATCTGACCCCTGATCCGACTTCGCTTCCATTCCTGCCCCCATGTTCATCGATACCCACTGCCACCTGACTTTTCCCGAGCTGCGCGAGCGCTGGGACGACATCCGCGCGGCGATGCGCGCGGCGCAGGTGGAGCGCGCGATCGTCATCTGCACGACGATCGAGGAGTTCGACACCGTGCACGCGCTGGCCGCGCAGCATGACTTTCTCTGGTGCACCGTCGGCGTCCATCCGGACAACGAGGACGTGCACGAGCCCGACGTGGCCGAGCTGGTGCGCCTGGGCCGGCGCGACCGGGTGGTGGCGGTGGGCGAGTGCGGCCTGGACTACTACCGCCTGGGCGAGCGCACGCTGGCCGACATGGAATGGCAGCGCGAGCGTCTGCGCATCCATGTGCGCGCCGCGCGCGAGCTCGGCCGCCCGCTGGTCATCCACACCCGCAGCGCCGCCGAGGACACGCTGCGCATCCTGCGCGAGGAGAACGCGGCCGAGGTCGGCGGCGTCTTCCACTGCTTCACCGAGACGGCCGAGGTCGCCCGCGCCGCGCTGGACCTGAACTTCTCGATCTCCTTCTCGGGCATCCTGACCTTCAAGAATGCGGCCTACCTGCGCGACATCGCCGCGCTGGTGCCGCTGGAGCGCTGCCTGATCGAGACCGACAGCCCCTACCTGGCGCCAGCGCCGCACCGCGGCAAGCTCAACACCCCGGCGCTGGTGCCCTTCGTGGCCCGGCAGCTCGCCGAGATCAAGGGGCTGGATCTGGAGACGGTCGCGCGCGCGACCTGGGACAACGCCTCGCGGATGTTCGCGCTGCCGGGCTGAGACACACTTCTTCAGGAAGTTACCCGCCCGTACACCCGTGCCGCGGCAGGCGTGAATATTGACGCTTGAGGTGTCACCCCCTCCGGGACAGAGTCGCCGTCGTTTCCATGACACGGCCCCAGGCCCGACGACCCAAGGAGGACCACACCCATGCTGACCGATGCCCACCTGAAGGCGATCATGCCGCAGATGCCGGCCGAGCGACGCAGCCGCTTCCTGCCGGCGATCAACCGCACGCTGCAGATCTACAGCATTCACACCCCGCGCCGCGCGGCGGCCTTCCTGGGCCAGCTGGCGCATGAATCAGGCCAGTTCCGCCACATGGAGGAGATCTGGGGGCCGACGGCCCAGCAGAAGCGCTATGAGCCGGTCACCGATCTGTCGGTGCGGCTGGGCAATCTGCGCCCGGGCGACGGCCATCTCTACCGCGGCCGCGGCCCGATCCAGATCACCGGTCGGGCCAACTACAAGCGCTACGGCCAGTTGCTGGGCCTGGACCTGATCGCGCAGCCCGATCGCGCCGCCACCCCCGAGGTCGGCCTGTCGGTGGCGGGCCTGTACTGGCACAGCCAGGGCCTGAACGCGCTGGCCGAGCTGCTCGACGACCGCGAGATCACCCGGCGCATCAACGGTGGCTTCAACGGGCTGGCCGAGCGCATCGCCTTCAGCGAGCGTGCCCGTCTGGTGCTCAAGGATTTCCGCATGGCGACGCTGCCGCGCGCGATGGCGCGCTCGGCGGCAGCGTGCGAGGCCCGGCCAGACCGCGATGCCTACGCGGTGCCGCTGCGCATTCCTCGCCGGCCGCTGCCGCGCGGCCATCTGGCGGATCTGGCAGGTCTGGCGGAGACGAAGGGGGCGCCGGCCGCTACCGGCTCAGCAGCCGATTGACCAGCTCCGGGGTGGTGGCCGCCTCGTACTTGCGCATCAGCCGGGCGCGGTAGACATCGACGGTGCGCGGGCTGATGCCCAGATGCCGGCCGATCAGCTTGCTGGTCAGGCCCTCGACCAGCAGCGCGGCGATCTCGCGCTCGCGCGGGGTCAGGTCGGACTGGATGCGGCGCTTCTGCGACAGGTCCTCGAAGGTCCAGATGCCGGCGGCATGCGGATCCTCCGGGTCGAGCGCGCGGCCGCTGACATGGCACCAGAACAGCTCCTGCTGGCCGGGCGCGGCATGCAGGCGCTTCATCACCCGGTCGTCGGCATAGCGGCCCTCGGCATCGAGGCTGGCGACGATGCGCTGGCCGGTGCGCTCGAACTCGGCGCTGCTCGGGTAGAGCACCTCGAAGCTCTGATGGATCAGCTCGTCGCGGCGCGCGCCGAACATGTCCAGCACCAGGCGGTTGCAGTCCACCATCAGCCGGTGGCGCGACAGCACCAGACCGACGGGGGCGAGATCGAAGGCAATCCGGTAATCCAGCTCAACCATTACTCAATTCTACGTAGCCCCTACGTAAGGCATTACGCATTACAGTCTGCCCGTCCGAATTTTCCGGAGACAGAGCGCATGAACAAGGTTTACCCGAGCGCCGCAGCGGCGCTGGAAGGCATCGTCCGCGATGGCCAGCTGATCGCCGTCGGCGGCTTCGGCCTGTGCGGCATTCCCGAGGCCCTGATCGACGCGCTGCGCGACAGCGGCGTCAAGGACCTGTCGGTCATCTCGAACAACGCCGGTGTCGACGGCTTCGGCCTGGGCAAGCTGCTCGAGACGCGCCAGATCAGGAAGATGATCTCGAGCTATGTCGGCGAGAACAAGGAGTTCGAGCGTCAGTACCTGGCCGGCGAGCTGGAGCTGGAGTTCACGCCGCAGGGCACGCTGGCCGAGAAGCTGCGCGCCGGCGGCGCCGGCATCCCGGCCTTCTTCACGAAGACCGGCGTGGGCACGCTGGTGGCCGAGGGCAAGGAGCTGCGCCAGTTCGACGGCGAGACCTACGTGATGGAGCGTGCGCTCAACCCCGAGGTCGCGCTGGTCAAGGCCGATGTCGCCGACATGTCGGGCAATCTGCGCTTCAACAAGACCGCCCGCAATTTCAATCCGGCCGCGGCGATGGCCGGCAGGATCTGCGTCGTCGAGGTCGAGCGCATCGTGCCGACCGGCGCGATCGAGCCGGACGACGTGCACCTGCCGGGCATCTACGTGCACCGCATCGTGCACAACCCGACGCCCGAGAAGCGCATCGAGAAGCGCACCATCCGCGATCGCAAGTAATTCGAAGCCCCCTAGGAGAGCATTCATCATGGCCTGGACCCAAGACCAGATGGCCGCCCGCGCGGCGCAGGAACTGCAGGACGGCTTCTACGTCAACCTCGGCATCGGCATCCCGACGCTGGTGGCCAACCACGTGCCCGACCACATCGAGGTGTGGCTGCAGAGCGAGAACGGCATGCTGGGCATCGGCCCCTTCCCGTACGACGACGAGGTCGACCCCGACCTGATCAACGCCGGCAAGCAGACGGTCACCACGCTCAAGGGCTCGTCGATCTTCGGCAGCCACGAGAGCTTCGCGATGATCCGCGGCGGCAAGATCAACCTGTCCATCCTGGGCGCGATGCAGGTCACCGCCCAGGGTGACCTCGCCAACTGGATGATTCCCGGCAAGATGGTCAAGGGCATGGGCGGCGCGATGGACCTGGTCGCCGGCGTCAAGCGCGTGATCGTGCTGATGGAGCATGTCGCCCGCAAGAAGGACGGCAGCACCGACCTGAAGATCCTGCCCCAGTGCACGCTGCCGCTGACCGGCCAGGGCGTGGTCGACCGCATCATCACCGACCTGGGCGTGATGGACGTGACGCCCGAAGGCCTGAAGCTGGTCGAGCTGGCCCCGGGCGTGACCCGCGAGGAGATCCAGTCGAAGACCGGCGTGCCGCTGATCTGATCCCGCCTCAGCCGCGCCGGATCCAGTGTCCGGCGCTGAGCAGCTCATGCGGCCGGAAGCGCTCCTTGTAGGCCATCTTGGCGCTGCTCTCGATCCAGTAGCCGAGATAGACATGGGGCAGATTCAGGCCGCGCGCCTGCTCGATCTGCCACATGACGTTGAAGGTGCCGTAGCTGGCGCCTGCGTCGTCCGGATCGTAGAAGGTGTAGACGGCGGACAGGCCGTCGTTGAGCACATCCAGGATGGAGACCATCTTCAGCGCGCCCGGCCGGCCATCGGCCTGGGGCGGCGCGCGGAACTCCACCAGCCGCGAGTTGACCCGGCTCTGCAGCAGGAACTGGGTGTACTGGTCGACCGAATCCTGGTCCATGCCGCCGCCACTGTGGCGCGCGGTCTGGTATTTCAGGTAGAGCGCGTAATGCTCCGGCACGAAGCGCAGCCGGGTGACCGCCACCTGCAGGTCGGCATGGTCGCGCCAGGCACGGCGCTGGCTGCGGCTGGCGCGAAAATCGTTCACCGGGATGCGCAGCGGCAGGCAGGCACGGCAGCCGTCGCAGTGCGGCCGGTAGGTGAACAGGCCGCTGCGGCGGAAACCCGCGGCCACCAGGCCGGAGTAGGTGTCGGCGTTGATCAGGTGCGACGGTGTCGCCACCTGCGACCGCGCCATGCGGTCAGCCAGATAGCTGCAGGCATACGGCGCGGTGGCGTAGAACTGCAGTTCGGCGAGGGGAAGATCCTGAGGGTGCGTCACGCGGCGGGGTCGGGCAGACGGTTCATCGGTGGATCGGCCTCGGGGCCGGCCTCGAGCGGCAGCTGCCGCCACAGTTCGCGATGATAGGTCCACTGACCGGGTGATGGCAGCTCCACCACCTGATCCAGATGCCGGAGAAAGTCATCGCGCGCGACCGGCACGGCTCCCATCGTGGCCAGATGGCGGGTCTGCTGCTGGCAGTCGATCCAGTCGATGCCCGCCTGCCGGCAGAAGGCCACCAGCGCGGCCAGCGCGATCTTCGACGCGTCGGTGCGGCGCGCGAACATCGACTCGCCGTAGAACATGCGCCCCTGGCAGACGCCGTAGAGTCCGCCGACCAGCTCGCCGTCGATCCAGGTCTCGAAGGAGTGCACCTCGCCGGCGGCATGCCACTGGCGGTAGGCGCGCATCAGCTCCGGCACGATCCAGGTGCCGACCTGACCGTCCCGGGGCGTGCCCGCGCAGTGCGCGATCACCCGGTCGAAGGCCGAGTCGATGCGGATCTCGCAGCCGGGCGTGGCGATGAAGCGCCGCAGCGTCTTCTTCAGCGAACGATGCAGCCGGAAGTCGTCCGTCTTCAGCACCATGCGCGGCGTGGTGCACCACCACAGCACCGGCTCGCCGCGGCTGTACCACGGGAAGATGCCGCGCCGGTAGGCCTGGCGCAGCCGCGCGATCGTCAGGCGCCCGCCCGCGCACAGCAGGCCCGGCGCCTCGCTGCCCGCGCCGAGCGCGCGCTCCAGCGGCGGGAACGGCAGGCTACCGTCGTCGTCGTCGGGCAGCCAGTCGATCATCGTGCGGCGTGTCGGCGCATCCGGCGGCTGATCAGCGCAGCTGCAGGTCGTCGTTGCCGAACTCGATGCCCAGCGGCTCGATCAGCAGGCGCTTCGGGCCGGCCTCGACGGTGCCGGCGTGCCAGGCGGCGATGCCCTGGGCGCGCGCGATCTCGACGGTGCGCTCGGCGTCCTCGGCCTTGACGAAGATCGCGAAGCCGGCACCCATGTTCAGCGTCGAGTAGGCCTCGCGGTCGTCCTGCTTGGCCTGCTCCTGGATGAACTTCAGCACCGGCGTGACCGGCGGCACGGTGTGGATGCGGTAGGTCAGCTCGCTGGGGTGGCGCAGCAGCTTGCGCCAGCCGTGGCCGGTGATGTTGGCGCAGTAGCGCGGCGCCACGCCGGCCTTCCAGAGGGCCTCGGTGACGGGCGAGTACAGCACGGTCGGCGCCAGCAGCGCCTCGCCGTAGGTGAGGCCCGGGGCGATCTCGGTGAGGTAGCCCTGGGGCAGGCGCTCGACCAGCTTGCGCGCCAGCGACAGGCCGTTGGCGTGGATGCCGCTCGACTCCAGCAGGATGATCGCGTCGCCGGCGCCGAGCTGGTCGCCGACCGACAGGCGCTCCTTCGGGTTGATCAGGCCGGTGCAGGACGCGGCCAGGTCGATGCGCCCCTCCTCGACGATGCCGGCCAGCGCCGGGGTCTCGCCGCCGCCCCAGGCGACGCTGCAGACCTCGCAGGCGCGCTTCCAGCCGGCCACCAGGGCCTGGGCGCGCTGGTTGTCGCCGAACCAGTCCGAGCCGCCGGCGGCCCAGTAGGCCTGCACCACCAGCGGCGTGGCGCCGACGGTGATCAGGTCGTTGATCGCCATCGCGATGGTGTCCTGCGCGATGCCATCGTAGAAGCTGCGGCCGGTGAGCCGGGCCATTTCGTCGGCGACCAGGGTCTTGGTGCCCAGGCACTCGACGATCGAGGCCAGATAAAAGGGACCGACATCGACCACATAGGCCGACTCGCCGCGCGAGGCCGCGACTTCGGTGAAGCCGTGCGCCGCCAGATGGCCGGCGGTGGCGGCAGCGGCGCGCTGCGCGGTGACCTTCAGCGGGTCGATCAGGTCGTAGTTGACGCCGGCCTGCTCGTAGCTGAGCGTGCCGTTCGGGTCGTGGGAGGGAGCGGCGTTTTGATTCATGGGGCGGGATTATCGGTCAGCCGGGCCGCCTACAATCCGCCCCCATGTCCTATATCGTCCTTGCCCGCAAGTACCGGCCGCGCCGCTTCACCGAGATGGTGGGGCAGGAGCATGTCGTGCAGGCCCTGGGCAATGCGCTGACCCGCCAGCGCCTGCACCATGCCTACCTGTTCACCGGCACCCGCGGCGTCGGCAAGACGACCGTCTCGCGCATCCTCGCCAAGAGCCTGAACTGCACCGGCCCGGACGGGCAGGGCGGCATCACCGCCGAGCCCTGCGGCGTCTGCGACGCCTGCCGCGACATCGACGCCGGTCGCCATGTCGACTATGTCGAGCTCGACGCCGCCTCCAACCGGGGCGTCGACGAGATCAGCCAGCTGCTCGACCAGGCGGTCTACAAGCCGGTGGCCGGACGCTTCAAGGTCTACATGATCGACGAGGTGCACATGCTCTCGACGACCGCCTTCAACGCGATGCTGAAGACGCTCGAGGAGCCGCCCGAGTACCTGAAGTTCGTGCTGGCCACCACCGACCCGCAGAAGGTGCCGGTCACGGTGCTGAGCCGCTGCCTGCAGTTCAACCTGCGCCCGATGGCGCCCGAGACGGTGCAGCGCCACCTCGGCACCGTGCTGCACGCCGAAGGCATCGAGGCCGAGGCCGGCGCGCTGCGCCAGCTCTCGCGGGCCGCGCGCGGCTCGATGCGCGACGCGCTGTCGCTGACCGACCAGGCCATCGCCTTCGGCGGCGGCGCGCTGCAGGAGGCGGCGGTGCGGCAGATGCTGGGCTCGGTCGACCGCAGCCATGTGGTGCGCATCGTGCAGGCGCTGGGCGCCGCTGACGGCGCCGGCCTGGTGCGTGCGGTCGACGAGCTGCGCGGCCTGGGCCTGTCGGCCGCCGGCACGCTGGAGGATCTGGCCGCGCTGGCGCAGCAGATGGCGCTGGCGCAGGCGGTGCCGGCCGCGCTCGACCCGACCGACCCCGAGACCGCCACCGTGCGCGCGCTGGCACCGCTGCTCGACCCGGACGAGACGCAGCTGCTCTACAGCATCGCGCTGCACGGCCGCGCCGAGCTTGCGCTGGCGCCGGACGAATACGGCGGCCTGATGATGGTGCTGCTGCGCCTGCTGGCCTTCCGACCGCAGGGCGCCGCGCCGCGCCGGGTCGAGCTGCCGGCGGCCGAGGTGACGCCAGCGCCCGCCGTGCCTGTTGCCGTGCCTGTCGCAGCGCCTGCACCTGAACCCGTGGTGCCAGTGCAGGACGTGCCGCGCGTCTCGCGCGAGCTGCGCCGGCCGCTGGAGGCACGCGCCCGCATGCCGGTCGAGCCGCAGGCCATGCCGCCCGCCGCGCCGGCTCCGGCCGCTCGCGCCGCGGTGCCGCCGTGGGAAGACGAGCCGCCCGGCTGGGACGAGATTCCACCCGCCGACGAGAACGCACCGGCTGCAGGGCTGCCGCAGGATGAACCCGTGCGCCCGGTGGCCGTACCGGTGGCCACGCCGGCGCCGCTGCGCCCGCGTCCGGTGCAGATGGACGAGGTGCTCGACGATCCGCTGGTGACGCGCTGGTGCGACCTGTTCCAGCGCCTGAGCGAGCGTGCCCTGGTCAACGGCCTGGTGCGCGAGCTGGCCTGGCAGGCGCAGTGCATCGCCATCGAGCCCGGCGCGGGCAGCCTGCGCTGCGTGCTGCGCGTCGAGCGCGAATCGCTGCGCCAGAGCGGCCACCGCGACCGGCTGCAGGCGGCGATCACCGAGCTGGTCGGTCAGCCGGTCACGCTGGAGATCACGCCCGGCGCGGTCACCGACAGCCCCTCGCGGCGCGAGACCCAGCGCCGCGAGCGCGCCCAGCACGAGGCCGAAGGCGCGATCACCGACGACCCCATGGTGCAGGAGCTGCTTGCGCGCTATCCCGGCGCACGCATCGTTCCCGGCTCGATCCGGCCCAACTGACCCGACTTTTTTCTCGCTCCCTCCAAGAAAGGAACATCCATGTTCAAAGGACAGATCGCCGGCCTGATGAAGCAGGCCCAGGCCATGCAGGACAACCTGAAGAAGGCCCAGGAGGAACTCGCGCTGATCGAGGTCGAGGGCCAGTCCGGCGCCGGCCTGGTCAAGGTCGTCATGACCTGCAAGCACGATGTCAAGCGCGTCACCATCGACCCGAGCCTGCTGGCCGACGACAAGGACATGCTCGAGGACCTGGTGGCTGCAGCCTTCAACGACGCGGTGCGCCGCGCCGAGGAACTCAGCCAGGAAAAGATGGGCAAGCTGACAGCCGGCATGCCGCTGCCCCCGGGCATGAAGCTGCCGTTCTGAGCCCGAGCGACCGGCGCGCTTCGCGATGACAGGCTCCGCCGCACCGCCCGACGCGATGCTCGCGCTGGTCGAGGCGCTGCGCCGATTGCCCGGCGTGGGCGTCAAGTCGGCGCAGCGCATGGCCTATCACCTGCTGCAGCATGACCGCGACGGCGCGCTGCGGCTGTCGCAGGCGCTCGATCACGCGGTGCACGGCATTCGCCACTGCGAGCGCTGTCACACCTTCACCGAGCAGCCGGTCTGCGCGACCTGCCTCGATCCGGCGCGTGACCCGCGGCTGCTGTGCGTGGTCGAGACGCCGGCCGACCAGGCGGCGGTCGAGCGCACCGGCACCTACCGCGGGCTCTATTTTGTGCTGATGGGGCGGCTCAGCCCGCTCGACGGCGTGGGCGTGCAGGACATCGGCATGCCGGAGCTGCTGGCGCGGGTGCGCGAGGGCGAGGTGCGCGAGGTGATCGTCGCGACCAACTTCACCGCCGAGGGTGAGGTCACCGCCCACGCGGTGGCCGAAGCGCTGCGCCCGCTGGAGGGCGTGCGCGTGACGCGCCTGGCCCGCGGCGTGCCGATCGGCAGCGAGCTCGAGTACGTCGATCTCGGCACCATCGCGCACGCGTTCTCGGAGCGGCGCTGAGCCGCTCCGGGGCCGCGCCTTACTTGCGCGCCAGACGGGTCGGGCGGATCTTCATGCCCTTGGCGGCGCCGCCCCGGTTCGGGCTGGCCGCCGCCATGCGCACCGACTTGCCCGCCTTGGCCTTGGCCAGCGCGCGGCCCTCGGCCACCGGCGCGATCTTGCTGCCGGTCGGCACCCAGATGACCAGCGCCTGCGCCTTGCGGAAGCGGGTGCCGTCGTCGATGCGGTTCCAGGCGGCGATCTGGTTCGCGCTCACCCGGTAGCGCTTGGCCAGCGCGGCCACGGTATCGCCCTTGCGAGCCTGGATGGCGACCTTGCGCAGCGGCGGCACATCCGGCGCCAGCGCCATGTGGGCATTGTCGGCGACATGCTCGGGCACATCGGCCGCACGGGTCTCGGCGCGCTGCACCAGCAGCGTGGAGCCGGCCTTGACCAGCATCTTCGGCGGGATGCGGTTGATCTCGCGCAGCTCCGCCTCGCCCATGCCGACCAGCTCGGCAGCCTGGGCAGTCTTCATCGTCTTCGGTGCGACCCAGGCCGTCCAGCTCGCCAGCGGTCCCTGGTGCGAGGCCAGGCGCTTCACGAAAGTGTCGGCGCTGTTGTAGGGCAGCAGGATCTGCGGCGTACCGGCGGCCAGGATCACCGGCTTGTTCATCTGCGGATTGAGCGCCTTGAACTCCTCGAGCGGCATCCCGGCCAGCCGTGCCGCCACCGCCACGTCGATGTCGCGCCGGATCGGCACGCTCAGGAAGTAGGGGTGATTCTCGAGCTTGGGCAGCGCCAGACCGAAGCTCTGCGGCGCCAGCACGATGTTCTTGACAGCCTGGAACTTCGGCACGTAGTGGCGCGTCTCCGCCGGCATCGACAGGCTCTCGTAGTCGGTGGGCAGGCCGGCGCGCTCGTTGCGGGCGATGGCGCGCTTGACGTTGCCTTCGCCCCAGTTGTAGGCGGCCAGCGCCAGCTGCCAGTCGCCGTTGAACATCTTGTTGAGCCGGCCCAGGTAGTCGAGCGCGGCGCGGGTCGAGGCCAGCACGTCGCGGCGGTCGTCGCGGAAGAGGTTCTGCTTGAGGTCGTAGTCCTTGCCGGTCAGCGGCATGAACTGCCACATGCCCGAGGCGCGGGCCGTGGACAGGGCCTGCGGATTGAAGGCGCTCTCGATGAAGGGCAGCAGCGCCAGCTCGGTGGGCATGCCACGGCGCTGGACTTCCTCGACGATGTGATAGAGGTAGCGCGAGCCGCGGTCGGTCATGCGCTGCACATAGTCCGGGCGGCTGGCATACCAGCGCTCGTGCTGGCGGACCAGTTCGTTGTCCAGATCCGGCATGCCGAAGCCGGTGCGAACGCGCACCCAGAGGTCCTTGCGCGCCTTCTCGGCGTCGACCACGCCCTGGCCGTCCGGCGACAGCGGATCGACCGGCATGCCGGCAGCATCGCGAGGATCCTCGAGCACCGGTGCAGCGGCCGGCACGGCCGCGACCTGCGCGGGCAGCGGAGCCAAAGGGCCTTCCGCGCCACGGGTCGAGGCCGGCAGATCGCGCGAGCCGACGGTGGTGATCTGGGGCGGCGGCTGCACGCCGTCGTCCACGGTGGCGCAGCCAGCAAGCGCCATCATCAGCGCCGACAGGGCAAAGGTGGCACGGCGGGGAGAGCGGTTCATCGGTAGGTGTCTTTCCACTGTCGGATCGCAGCGAAGACCGAGACCGGATCCAGCGTGGCCGCACCTTGCACGGCGGCACGCTCGATCACCCCGGGCTGCTCGCAGCGCAGGAAGGGATTGATCTCCCGCTCGAGGCCGAGCGTGCTCGGCAGCGTCGGGAGACCGCGTTCGCGCAGGCTCTTGCACTGCGTCTCGTGGCGGACCACGGCCAGATTGTCCGGCTCGACCGCGCGTGCGAAGCGCAGGTTGGCCAGCGTGTATTCGTGCGCACAGCATACCTGCGTGTCGTCCGGCAGCGCCGAAAGCCGCGCAAGCGAGCGGTGCATCTGCGCCGCCGTGCCCTCGAACAGCCGGCCACAGCCGGCCGAGAAGAGGGTGTCGCCACAGAACAGCACAGGACTCATGCCATGATTTTCGCAGATCGGGCGAATCACGAAGGCTCGATGACCGCGGGTATGGCCAGGCACCTCGATCACGGCGAGGGTCCAGGGGCCGATCTCGTGCCGATCGCCGTCATGCACCGGCTCGACCGGCACCGGCATCGGCTCGTCGGCGGGGCCCAGGATGCGCGCTGCGCGCCCGTGCACCGAGCCGGCCAGGGCCTGCAGACCGCCGACATGATCGCCATGATGGTGAGTCACTAGAATGCCGCTCAGATGCAGCCCCAGCCGCTCGAGCGTCTCGAGCACCGGCGTGGCATCCCCCGGATCCACCACCAGGGCCTGCCGGCCGTCGTGGAGCATCCAGATGTAGTTGTCGGCAAAGGCGGGCAGCGCGATCAGATTCATGGCACAGGATTCTTTGATTATAGAGATGGCCCCCTGGCTGGAATCTCCAGCCGGACGCTATCTGCTGGCCTGGGAGCAGCGCCAGCTCGACCATGTGGTGGCGGACATCTTCGGCTATCACGCGGTGCAGCTAGGGTGGCCGATGGTGCAGGCGCTGCGGGCCAGCCGCATCAGCCACCGCTGGCTGCTCAACGACGGCACGCTGGAGGCCGGGACGGACCTGGCGCTGCTGCCGCCGGGCGGTCTGGGCGCAGGCGGCAGCCCGCCCGAGGGCGGCGGTGCGCTGGCGGTGAGCGTGCTCAGCGCTTTCGAGACGCTGCCGTTCCCGTCCGGCAGCCTGGACCTGGTGGTGCTGCCGCATACGCTGGAGATGAGCGGCGACGCGCACCAGACGCTGCGCGAGGTCGAGCGGGTGCTGATGCCCGAAGGCCGGGTGGTCATCGTCGGCTTCAATCCGCTCAGCCTGTGGGGCGCCGCGCATGGCCTGGAGCGGCTCGGCGTGCCGGGCTGGCGCGGCCGCACCGGACTGCCCGCGCATGGCACCGGCGAGCTCATCGGCTGGCGCCGGCTGCGCGACTGGCTGCGGCTGTTGGGGCTGGAGGTGGAGTCGGGGCGCTTCGGCTGCTACCGGCCACCGTTCAGCACGCAGCGCTGGCTCGAGCGCAGCGCCTGGTGCGATGTGGCGGGCGAGCGCTGGTGGCCGGTGCTGGGCTCGGTGCACCTGATGGTGGCGGTCAAGCGGGTGAGGGCAGTGCGCCTGCTCGGCGGGCCGCAGTGGAAGATCAACCGACGACGCCGGGCGGCCGCCCCGGCCGTCGTCACCCGCGGCCGCCCCGTGCCGCGTTGCGAGGACCGATGAACGACAGCAAAGACAGCGCGCCCCCGGCGCGGACGCCGATCCGCCGGCCCCAGGTCACGATCTACACGGACGGCGCCTGCAAGGGCAATCCCGGCCCGGGCGGCTGGGGCGCCTGGCTGCGCAGCGACGGCCACGAGAAGGAGCTGTGCGGAGGCGAGCTGGGCACGACGAACAACCGCATGGAGATGACGGCGGTGATCGAGGCGCTGGCGAGCTTGAAGCGGACCTGCGACGTGGTGCTCTACACCGACAGCGAGTACGTCAAGAACGGCATCACCACCTGGATTCACGGCTGGAAGGCGCGCGGCTGGAAGACGGCCGCCAAGCAGCCAGTGAAGAACGTCGAACTCTGGCAGCGCATGGACGCGCTGTCGCAGCTGCACAAGATCGAGTGGCGCTGGGTCAAGGGCCATGCGGGTGATCCGGGCAACGAGCGGGCGGATGAACTGGCGAACCGGGGCGTGGAAATGGCCCGCACCGGCACCGGCACCGGAGCATCGCGATGAGCGCGCTGGTGCTGATCCACGGGGCCTGGCACGGCGCCTGGTGCTGGCGGCGGGTGCTGCCGGGGCTGCGCGACGCGGGCCACTCGGCCCATGCGGTCACGCTCACCGGCGTGGGCGAACGGGCGCATCTGCTTCGCCCCGACCTGCGCCTGCGCGACCACATCGCCGACGTGCTCGGCCTGATCGAGGCCGAGGAGCTGGACGATCTGGTGCTGGTCGGCCACAGCTACGGCGGCCTGGTGATGACCGGCGTGGCGGACGCGCTGCTGGCGCGCGGGCTGAAGCCGCGCCATCTGGTCTACGTCGACGCGGTGACGCCGCATCCAGGCGAATCCTGGTCCAGCCAGCACGCGCCCGACACGGTCCGGGCGCGCCTGCAGGCCGCCGCGCAGCGACCCGATGGCGCGATGCCGCCGCCGGATGCGGCCGTCTTCGGCCTGGACGGCGCCGACCGCGACTGGGTCAACCGCCGCCAGACGCCGCAGCCCGCAGGCGTCTACCAGGACCGGCTGGACTTCGACGCCGCACGCATCGCCGCGCTGCCGCGCACCTTCATCGACTGCACCGCACCGGCCCTGCCGACGATCGCGGTGATGCGCGAGCGGGTGCGCCGCGAGCCCGGCTGGCAGGTGGTCGAGCTGGCCACCGGTCACGACCCGATGATCAGCGCGCCCGAGGCGCTGGTGGCGCTGCTGCTGGACTGCGCACGCTGAGCCGCGCGGGGCGAAGCGCCGCACCCGCCTGATCCATCACTCGCCTGATCCATCACCCACACCAAGACCCGTCACCCTCGCGAAGACCCGTCACCCTCGCGAAGGCGAGGGCCCACGACCCACATCAACCCGCCGTTCCCGGCGTGGGTCCCCGCCTGCACGGGGATGACGGAGCGCCTCACGCAGGGATGACGAGGCGCTTCATCTCAGCGCCCTGCAGCCGCCGGCCGCGTCCGGTAGAACTGCATCGGCACGCCGGTCGCCAGGCTGGCCTTTTCCTCGCGCGCGGCGCGGTTCAGCACGTTCTTCTTCATCCGCCCGACGACGTGCATCTCGCAGGGCTTGCAGTCGAAGCGCAGCTGCAGCACCTCGTCGCCGTTCTGGATCGTCAGCGGCTCGGCGCGGATCGTGCCCTGCACGCCGGTGACGCCCTTGGCCTGCTTCGGGCACAGGCTGAGCGAGAAGCGCACGCAGTGCTTGGTGATCATCAGGCTGGCGTCGCCCAGCGCCTCGTGGCTCTCGTAGGCCGACTCGATGACCTTGACGCCATGGCGGGCGTAGAAGTCGCGTGCCTTCGCGTTGTAGACGTTGGCCAGATAGCTGAGCGTGTCGTCGGGATAGGGCACGGGCGGCGTGACCTCGGGCCAGCGCGGCTGGCGCACATGGGCCTCCAGGCGCGCGGCGTCGAGCTGCTCGAACGCGTCGCGGCGCAGCGCGTTGAGCACGCCCGGCGGCACGAACCACGGCCGGCGCGTCGCCAGCACGATGTCGGAGGGCTCGGCGTGGAAGATCGTTGCGCCCAGCCGGCCCAGGTGCTCGCGCAGCGCCGCCTCGCCCCGGGCGGCGTCGCGCGCGGGCTCCTTCTTCGCCAGCGCGACCTCGGCGCAGACCGTCACGCCGGTCTCGTCGCTCACCGTCAGCGCCAGGCCGTCGGGCGTGTCGTCCAGGCGCATCGTCACGCCGATGCGCCGCTCGGCCGACTTCTTCTCCAGCAGCCGCACCCAGTTCATGTCGCGGTTGCGGCTGAGCGGGGTGTCGCGGCGCAGGTCGGGGTAGGTCGCCAGCGGCTCCTTCGGGACCACGCGCCAGAGGCGCTGCTTCGCGTCGAGCAGCTGGGCCGTGTCGATCGGCAGGCCGGTCAGCTCCTTCTGCAGCGTGTAGTAGGTCAGGGCGTCGTTGTTGTTGAGCGGATCGACCCCGGCGTCGAGCTGCACGTCCAGATGGTCCGCGCCCACGCGCACCACCCAGCCCAGCGGCAGGCCGGCGTGCTTCGGGGTGTCGAAGGCGCCGATGTCGTCCTGGCGGCCGTTGACGAAGTAGTCGGTGCTGCCGCGGTTGAAGTTGCGGTCCGGGTCGGGCGTGAAGGTGAAGCGGGCGCGGCCGGCCGACGCCGCGTGCAGCTCCGGGCGGCGCTCGAACAGGCTGTCGAGCAGCTGGCGGTAATGGGCGGTGATGTTCTTCACGTAGCCCATGTCCTTGTAGCGGCCCTCGATCTTGAAGCTGCGGATGCCGGCGTCGACCAGCGCCTCGAGGTTGGCGCTCTGGTTGTTGTCCTTCATCGACAGCACATGCTTGTCGTGCGCGACGATGCGGCCCTGCGTGTCGGTCACGGTGTAGGGCAGGCGGCAGGCCTGCGAGCAGTCGCCGCGGTTGGCGCTGCGGCCGGTCTGGGCGTGGCTGACGTAGCACTGGCCGGAATAGGCAACGCACAGCGCGCCGTGCACGAAGAATTCCAGCGTCGAGCGGTCCACCTGCGCGGCGACGGCGCGGATCTGCGCCAGTGTGAGTTCACGCGCCAGCACGATCTGCGAGAAGCCCGCGTCCTGCAGGAAGCGCGCCTTCTCGGGCGTGCGGATGTCGGTCTGCGTCGAGGCGTGCAGGTCGATCGGCGGCAGATCCAGCTCCAGCAGGCCCATGTCCTGCACGATCAGCGCGTCCGCTCCTGCTTCATGCACCTGCCGGATCATCTGCCGTGCCGGCTCCAGCTCGTCGTCGCGCAGGATGGTGTTGAGGGTGACGAAGATGCGGCTGCCGTAGCGGTGCGCATGTCGGACCAGCCGCTCGATGTCGGCCACCGAGTTGCCGGCCGAGGCCCGCGCGCCGAAGGCCGGGCCGCCGATGTAGACCGCGTCCGCACCGTGATTGATCGCCTCGATGCCGATGTCGGCGTCGCGCGCGGGGGAAAGCAGTTCGATGTCGGGACGCAGGGGCATGGCGGCGGCTCGCGGTGACTGATCACGGATGACGGAAAGAAGGGCCCGGATTCTACGGAGAAGCCCGCAGCTGCGGGCCTGCCCGGACAAGAACGTCGATTCGGCGCTGCTAAGATGAATTTCAGCCCTCATCGCCATGCCCCTGAACCGACGCAGTTTCCTGTTCCGAGTCCCTGCCGTGCCGCTGGCCGCGGTGCTGCTGGGGGGATGCGTCGAGATGCCGCAGGCGCCGCTGCGCATCGGCATCAATGCCTGGGTTGGCTACGACCCGCTGGTGCTGGCCCGTGACCAGGGCGGTGTCGATGGCCAGGTGCTGCGCATCATCGACATGTTCTCCAACACCGACAGCCTGCGCGCGCTGCGCAACGGCCTGCTCGATGGCGCGGCGCTGACGCTCGACGAGGCGCTGCGCCTGGCCGACGGCGGCCTGCCGGTGGTGATCATCGCGATGATCAATCAGTCGGAAGGCGCGGACGCGGTGCTGGCCCGCCCGGATGTGCTGCACGCCAGCGACCTGCGCGGGCGCATCATCGGCCTGGAGAAGACCGCGCTGGGGGCGGTGGTGCTGGAACAGCTGCTCCAGGAGGGATCGCTGCGCCCGAGCGAGGTGAGCACGCTGCATGTCGAGGCCGCCCAGCATGCGGACATGATGCGCGCGGGCCGCATCGACGCGGTCATCACCTTCGAGCCGATGGCCAGCCAGATCGAGCAGGCCGGCATGCGCCGCATCTTCGACAGCCGGCAGATGCCGGGCGAGATCATCGACGTGCTGGTGGTGCGCCGCGGCATCGCGCCGCAGCGGCTGCTGCCGCTGCTGCAGGCCTGGGAGCGCGGACGCCAGGCGCTCGAGCATGATCCTGCAGCCGCGGCCGCGCTGCTGGCCGTCGGCACCGACTTGTCGGAGAAGGACTATCTGCAGACGCTGAAGGGGCTGAAGCTGCTGCCGCTGGACACCAGCCTGCGCGAGCTGCGGCAGGACGAGCGCGGCCACAGCCTGCTGGCCGCGCATGGCCGGCTGATGGAGCGCACGCTGCAGCGCCTGCAGCTGCTGAGCCGGCCGGTCGACTGGAAGACGCTGATCGACGACCGGGCGCTGCGCCTGTGGCAGACCGGTGCGGCCACGAAGGATCAGCCATGAACGGCGAGAAGAAGTCCGTCGAATCCCTGGGACGCGGCCGCTGGCTGCTGCGCTGGCCGGCCCGGCTGCTGCTGCCGGTGCTGATGCTGCTCTTTGCGCTGGCGGTCAGCCTGCTGGGCCATCGCCTGCGTGTCAGCGAGCTCGATGCCAGCGTGCTGCAGACCGAGCAGCAGCGACTGCGTGAGCGTCTGGCCCTCGAGCAGGGCCGGCTGACCCAGGCGACCGGTCAGGGCGACATGGGGCAGGCACGCCGCCTGGTGGCCGGCCTGGCGCTGCACGAGGGGCTGATGCAGGCCTGGCTGCTCGAGGAGGATGGGCGCATCGCTGCCGCGCTCTCGCGTGCCGAGATCGGGCGGCGCCTCTCGACGGTGCTGATCGCGCTGCCTCCGGCCGAGCGCGATGCCCTGATGGCGCTGCAGCAGGGGGGGGCGTCCGAGCTGCGGCTGCGCACCACCCACGGGCCGGGGCAGGCGCGCCTGCTGCTCGGCGCGGTCGGCGTCGAGCCGGCGCGTCTGCTGCTGGTGCGCGTCGACATCAGCCATGCGCTGGCCGTGCGGCAGGCCCAGGCCCGCTCCGACCTGCTGCAGCAGCTGCTGCTGACGCTGCTGAGCGTCAGCCTGTTCGGCCTGCTGCTGCATCTGCTGTGGTTCCGGCGGGCGGACCAGCTGCGGCACACCGCGGTGCAGCTCGGCCGCGGCGACCTGTCAGCCCGGGCCGGACTGCGAGGTGCCGACGAGCTGGCCCTGATCGGTCAGGCGGTCGACCTGATGGCCTCCGACCTGCAGCAGCGCCAGACCGAGCTGCAGCAGCTGGCCGACCGCATCTCGCATTCGCCGGTGGTGGTGATGACCTGGCGCAACGCCGAGGGCTGGCCGGCACGCTACGTCAGCGACAGCATCGCGCTCTGGGGCTATCGGCGCCAGGACCTGCTGTCGGGCCGCATCCGCTACGCCGACCTGATGCATCCGGAGGACCTGACTCGCATTGCCGGCGAGGTGGCACGGCATCTGGCGCAGGGGCCGGACGAGTACCGGCAGGAATACCGCATCCGCCACGGCGACGGTCGCTGGATGTGGGTCGAGGATCGCACCTGGCTGGCGCGGGATGCGGTCGGGCAGGTGGTCGACATCCACGGCGTGCTGCTCGACGTGAGCGAGCTGCATGCGGCCCGTGCCGAGCTGGCCATCCAGGTGCGCCGGCTGCACGAGGCCGAAGCCCACGCTCGGCTGGGCAGCTGGACCTATGACGTCGGCAACGGCCGGGGCTGGTGGTCGGCGCAGATGTATGCGCTGTTCAACGCCGACCCGTCTGCCGGCGTGCCGAGCTTCGAGGACTTCGTCGCCCGCGTCCACGAGGCCGATCGACCGGCGGTGCGAATGATGCTGCAGAGCTTCGCCCAGGGCGTGACGCCAGAGCGCAACGTCGAGTTCTTCCGCCGCCATCCGGATCTCGGCCCGACGCGCTGGTTCAGCGTGACCATTTATCCCGAGCTGGGTGCTGAAGGGCGCATCCAGCGCTTTGTCGGCACTACGCTCGATGTCACCGAGACCCGCCAGGCCGAGGCCACGCTGCGCCGGATCAACATCGAGCTGGAGCATCGGGTCGAGGCGCGCACTCGCGAGCTGACCGAGCTGAACCAGTCGCTCGAGAGCTTCGTCTACACCGTCTCGCATGACCTGAAGGCGCCGCTGCGCGGCATCGAGGGCTATGGCCGGCTGCTGCTCGAGGAGCATGCGCAGCAGCTCGGCGCGGAGGGGCGGCTGTTCGCCGAGCGCATCCAGGAAGGCACGCTGCGCATGAGCCAGCTGATCGACGATCTGCTTGCCTACGCGCGCATGGAGCGCCGCGCGATCTCGGTGCAGGACGTGGAGCTGGCGTCGGTGCTGGGCCAGGTGATCGAAGACGCGCGCACCGACCTCGAGCGCGGCGGCGTGGTGCTGGAGCTCGAGGTGCCGGACGCGCCGCTGGGCGTGCGGGTCGACCGGGAGGGCCTGATGCTGGCCCTGCGCAACCTGCTGGCCAACGCGATCAAGTTCAGCGCCGCCAGCCAGCCGCCGCGGGTGCATATCGCCGTTCGCCGGCTCGGCCCCGAGGCCTCGGACGCGATCGAGCTGCGGCTGTCGGACAACGGCGTGGGCTTCGACATGGCCTATCACGACCGCATCTTCGAGATCTTCCAGCGCCTGCACCGGATGGAAGACTATCCCGGCACCGGTATCGGCCTGGCGCTGGTGCGCAAGGCGATGCAGCGCATGGGCGGCACGGTGCGCGCCGAGAGTCGGCCCGGCGAGGGCGCGACCTTCGTGCTGACGCTGCCGGCAGCCGTCTTCAGGCCGCAGGAGCCCGGCGCAGCTTGACGTAGGCGACGAAGCCGCCGCCGGGCGCGTTGCCCAGCTCGAGCTGGCCGCCCATGCGCGTCACCGTCTTGTCGACGATGGCCAGGCCCAGGCCGGCACCGGTCGAGTGGGTGTGGGTGCGGGCCTTGTCGCCACGGTAGAAGGGCGTGGTCAGCCGGGCGAGCTGCTCCGGGCTGACGCCAGGGCCCTCGTCGCGCACGCTCACCAGCACCCATTCGCCGGCACGCGCGAAGGTGACCGAGACCCGCGCCACCCCGTCCTCGCCCTGCGCATAGCGACGTGCGTTCTCGAACAGGTTGGCGAAGACGCGGTCCAGGTCGGTCTCGTCGGCCATGACCCGCACATCGGTCGTCACCCGGGCCACCACCTTCAGGTGCTCGCCGTTGACGCGCCGGATCACCGTGTCGAGCAGCACCGCCAGCACGATCGGCGCGAGCTTGACCTCGGTCGGACGCGCGTAGTCCATGAACTTGTCGATGATCGCGTCGAGCTGGTCGATGTCGGCGGCCATGTTGCGCTTGGCCTCCTCGTCGTAGACGCTCATCTCGGTCTCGAGGCGGATGCGCGCCAGCGGCGTGCGCAGGTCATGGCTGATGCCGGCAAGCATCACCGCGCGGTCGTCCTCGATCTTGGCCAGCTCGCGCGCCATGCGGTTGAAGCCGCGGTTGACCTCGCGGATCTCGCGGGTGGTGGTGTCCTCGTCGAGCCGCTCGGCATATTCGCCGTCGCGGATGCGGCTGGCGGCGAAGCTGAGCTGGCGCAGCGGCCGGTTGATCAGCCCGGCGATCAGTGCCGAGCCTCCCAGCGTCAGCAGGAAGGTCAGGCTCATCACCACGAAGGTGGTCTTGCCAGTGACCGCCGGCTGCACCCGGTTGCGGTCGGCCTGCAGCCAGTAGTTGTCGGTCTCGATCAGGAAGCCGACCCACAGCCCGGGCTGGCCGTTGACGCTGCTGGCCACGATGGTCTGCGGTCCGAGCTGGCTGCGCAGCTCCGAGCCGATGGCCCGGGTGAAGCGATCGACCTCGAAGGGCTGCCAGCGGTCGTTGGGCTCGCGCGGCTGCAGCTTGACCGCCTCCTGCTCGGCGATGTTCTTGACCAGCGCGACCCGGTTGACCTGATCGGTGTAGCGCAGCGCCGAGCGCGACAGGTTCACCAGGCTGGCGATCTGCTGCGCCGCCTGCACGCCCCGCGGCTCGAGCTCGAGAAAGCGCAGCGTGTAGACCCAGCCCAGGATGCCGGCGCCCAGCATCAGCGACAGCAGCAGGAAGGTGCGCCAGAACAGGCTCATCGGCATGTAGCGCCGGACCAGCATGCCCAAGCCCCGCAGCAGGACCCGAGGCAGGGGTTCGCGCTCGGGCACGGGATAGGTGGACGGTGGGGTGGTGGAGGCCATGGAATCAGGTCGGCAGCGTCTGTCGGTCACCACGGCCCGAGGCTGCGGCTCGATGAACTCCCCTGATGCATCTCATCTCCTCATGATGTTGATCATGATTTATGAAACGAAATGTATCAGGATTGTGAATTCATGCCGCGCCGTCCGGCACGAAGACATAGCCGACGCCCCAGACCGTCTGGATGTAGCGCGGCTGCGAAGGGTCGGGCTCGATCATCTTGCGCAGGCGCGAGACCTGCACGTCGAGGCTGCGATCGAAGGGCTCGAACTCGCGACCGCGTGCCAGCTGGGCGAGCTTGTCGCGGCTCAGCGGCTGGCGCGGATGGCGCACCAGGGCCTTGAGCATCGAGAACTCGCCAGTGGTCAGCGAGATCACCTCGCCGTCGCGGGTCAGGCGGCGCAGCGCCAGATCGAACTCGAAGGGGCCGAAGACGACGGTCTGGGCCTCGCGCGAGGGCGCACCGGGGGCCTCCATGACCGGCCGACGGCGCAGCACGGCGTGGATGCGCGCCAGAAGCTCGCGCGGGTTGAAGGGCTTGGGCAGGTAGTCGTCGGCGCCGACCTCCAGGCCAACGATGCGGTCCACATCCTCGACCTTGGCGGTCAGCATGATGATCGGGGTCAGGTCGTTGGCCGCGCGCAGGCGGCGGCAGATCGACAGGCCGTCCTCGCCGGGCAGCATCAGGTCGAGCACGATCAGGTCGATGGTCTCGCGGGTCAGGATGCGGTTGAGGGCCTTGGCATCCTCGGCCAGCAGCACCTCGAAGCCTTCCTGGGTCAGATAGCGGCGCAGCAGGTCACGGATGCGCGCGTCATCGTCGACGACGACGATCCGGTCGGTGCGCTGGGCGTTGGCGGTGTTCATCAGGGGCTCCGGATTTGTAACAGTGGCGATTCTGCGCAGGTCGGACCGGCTTTTTCATCCAGTCTGACCCCCTGTTACATCTATTGCGCTCTGGTGTAGTGCGGCTGTGAATGCGGCTTTCCAGGGGGTTGCCGTTGAATTATTCACGATGTCTGTCGGCGGCTCGGTGGTTTGTGCCGTTGACAGGGCTTCACCGTCTTCATCGAACGGAAAGCTGCATGTCCTCTGTTCTTCGTGCTTCGTCGTCCGTGTCGCGCCTGTCGCGCTCGTCGTCGCTGCGGGTCCTGCTGCCCGCGCTGCTGCTGGGCGCGGTCACGGCCGTCCAGGCACAGACGCCGCCGCTGGTGGGCACGCCGGCGCATCAGCTGAGCCTGTCGGCCAGCGCGCAGACCGAGGTGGCGCGCGACCAGCTCGCCGTCATGCTGCAGGTCACCCGGGAGGGCAGCGATGCCGCCCAGGTTCAGACCGCGCTCAAGCAGGTGCTCGACACCGCCCTGAACGAGGCGCGCCGCGCGACTGACGGCCAGCAGATGACGGTGCGCACCAGCGGCTTCTCGATCCAGCCGCGCCATGGCCGTGACGGCCGCATCTCCGGCTGGAGCGGCAATGCCGGGCTGACGCTGGAAGGGCGTGATGCCGCACGCATCGCCGCGCTGTCCGGGCGGCTGCCGGGCATGACGATCGTCTCGACCGGCTACAGCCTGTCGCGGGAGGCCCGCGAGCGCCATGAATCAGCGCTGACCGAGCAGGCGATCCGGCGCTTTCGCGAGCGGGCGGCCGAGATGTCGCGCCATTTCGGCTACAGCGGCTACACGGTGCGCGAGGTCACGGTGCAGGATGCCGAGGTCGACGGCGGCATGCGCCCGCCGATGGTGATGGCGCGCATGTCCCCGGCGATGGCTGCGGCCGAGGCGGCGGCGCCGCTGCCGACCGAAGGCGGCCAGGCCACGCTCGGGGTGACGGTGCAGGGCACCGTCACGATGACGCGCTGAGCGGCTGCGCGCTTACTGCGCGGTCCAGCCGCCGTCGACGTTCCAGGCCACGCCGCGCACATTGCTGGCCGCGGAAGAGCACAGGAAGACCGCCAGCTCGCCGAGCTGCTCGGGCGTGGTGAACTGCAGCGAGGGCTGCTTCTCGCCCAGCAGCCGGCGCACCGCCTCGTCGTTGTCGACGCCGTCCCGGGCGGCGCGCGCGTCGACCTGCTTCTGCACCAGCGGCGTCAGCACCCAGCCCGGACAGATCGCGTTGCAGGTCACGCCGGTGGTAGCGTTCTCCAGCGCGGTCACCTTGGTCAGGCCGATGACGCCGTGCTTGGCCGCGACATAGGCGGCCTTCTGCGTCGAGGCCACCAGGCCGTGCACCGAGGCGATGTTGATGATGCGGCCCCAGTTCTTCGCCTTCATCGACGGCAGCGCCAGCCGCGTCGTGTGGAAGGTCGAGCTGAGGTTGATCGCGATGACCGCATCCCAGCGATCGACGGGAAAGTCCTCGACCGGCGCGACATGCTGGATGCCGGCGTTGTTGACCAGGATGTCGACGCCGCCGAACTCGGCCTCGGCGTAGGCCATCATCGCCTCGATCTCGGCCGGCCGGCTCATGTCGGCGCCGTGGTAGCCGGCCTTCACGCCCAGCGCGGCGACCTCGGCCTTCGGGCCCTCGGCATCGCCGAAGCCGTTGAGAATCACGTTGGCGCCCTGACGTGCCAGGCACAGGGCCACGCCCAGGCCGATGCCGCTGGTCGATCCGGTGACCAGCGCGGTCTTGCCTTTGAGCATCTGTCTTTCTCCTAAGGGTGGGGGATGAGTGAGCGGGTTGGTTAACATGCATTATTGAATGCGAAGTTCCTCCTTCGCCTGACAGCCTCATCGTCAATGCCATGCAAGAACCTCGACTGCACCATGTGACCTGTGCCCATGCCGGCGGCCTGCACCGCATGGCCTATGCCGAATGGGGCGATCCCGCCAATCCGGACGTCGTCGTCTGCGTGCACGGCCTGGCGCGGCAGGGCCGCGACTTCGACACGCTGGCGCGCGCGCTGGCGGCCGACCGGCGGGTGATCTGCCCGGACGTGGTCGGGCGCGGGCGCTCCGACTGGCTGGCTGATCCGTCGCTCTACCAGATCCCGACCTACGTGGTCGACATGGTCACGCTGATCGCGCGGCTGGGCGTCGAGCGGGTGGACTGGGTCGGCACCTCGATGGGCGGCCTGATCGGCATGGGCCTGGCCGGGCTGCGCGCGGCCGGCCAGCCGCCGCTGATCCGCCGCATGGTGGTCAACGATGTCGGCCCGGCGCTGGAGCCGACCGCCATCGCGCGCATCGGCCAGTACCTGGGTCAGCCGCTGCGCTTCGAGTCGGTCGAGCAGGGCGTCGCCTATCTGCAGACCATTTCGGCCAGCTTCGGTCCGCACACGCCCGCGCAGTGGGCCGAGCTCGGCCGGCCGATGCTGCATCCGGCGCCCGAGGGCGGCTGGCGGCTGCACTACGACCCGGCCATCGCCGTGCCCTTCCGCAGCTGGACGCCCGAGATCGGCCGCATCGGCGAGGCGCTGCTGTGGCAGGCCTGGGCCTCGATCGAGGATCCGCTGCTGCTGCTGCGTGGCGCCGAATCCGATCTGCTGTCGGCGCAGACCGCGCAGGCGATGGTGCAGCACGGCCGCCAGGCGCGCTGCGTCGAGTTCGCCGGCGTCGGCCACGCACCGATGCTGATGCAGCCCGACCAGGTCGACTGCGTGCGCGACTTCCTGCTCGGCGGCTGAGGCCGCTCCGGTGTGTTCCCTTTCCCTTTCTTCGTGATTCCCTTGCCTTGATGAAGACCTTCAGCCTCGATCCGACCGAGGCGCCCGCCGCGATCGTCCAGCTCGCGGACTCCACCACCGCCGGGCCCAGCATCGACAGCGTCACCGAGGAGCATGAGCGGCTCGATCGCGCGCGCCGCTTCGCCGAGCCGCTGCTGGCCAGCAGCCGCTTCGACACCGGCGAGAACGCGCTCGAGCATGCCGACGGCGTGGCGGCGATCCTGCGCGGCATCGGTGCGGCGCCGTCGATGCAGGCGGCCGTCTACCTGGTCTACGCCGGGGACTTTCTCGCCGAGCCGGAAGTGGTGGTCGAGCAGGCCTTCGGCGCGTCCTACGCCAGCCTGGTCGCGCACACCCGGCAGCTGGTGCGCATCCAGCGCAACGCGCGTGCGGCCTGGACCGACGAGACCGACCGCGAGCTGCAGGCCGAGCAGATCGAGCGGGTGCGCAAGATGCTGCTGGCCTTCTCGCGCGACCTGCGCGTGGTGCTGCTGCGGCTGGCGTCCCGGCTGCAGACGCTGCGCTTCTACGCCGCGACCAAGCTGCCGTGCCCGGTGGCGCTGGCGCGCGAGGCGCAGCAGGTCTTCGCGCCGCTGGCCAGCCGGCTGGGCATCTGGCAGATCAAGTGGGAGCTGGAGGACCTGGCCTTTCGCTTCCTCAAGCCCGAGGACTACAAGCGCATCGCCCGGCTGCTCGACGAGAAGCGCATCGAGCGCGAGCAGGGCATCGAGGCGGCACGCCGCCGGCTCGAGGCCGAGCTGGCCGGCGCCGGCATCGCCGCCGAGGTGCACGGCCGCCCCAAGCACATCTATTCCATCTGGAAGAAGATGCAGGGCAAGAAGCTGCCCTTCGAGCGGGTCTTCGACGTGCGTGCGATGCGGGTCATCGTCGATTCGGTGCCGGACTGCTATGCGGCGCTGAGCCGGGTGCACGAGGTCTGGCGCGCGCTGCCCGACGAGTTCGACGACTACATCGCCCGGCCCAAGCCCAACGGCTACCAGTCGCTGCACACCGTCGTGGTCGACGGGCCCGAGAACGGCGCACGCCCGATCGAGATCCAGATCCGCACCCGCGAGATGCACGACCGCGCCGAGAGTGGCGTGGCCGCGCACTGGGCCTACAAGGAGGCGGGCACCAAGGGCTATGCAGGGGTCAGCGCCGCCGGCGACTTCGAGGACCGGGTCGCGCAGGCGCGCCGGGCGGTGCTGCAGCAGCTGCTGGCCTGGGAGCGCGACTTCGTCGGCCACAACATGCCGGCACAGGGCTTCTTCGAGGACCGCATCTATGTCTTCACGCCGGCCGCGCGCCTGATCGAGCTGCCAGCCGGCGCCACCGCGGTCGACTTCGCCTACAACCTGCACACCGACCTGGGCCACCGCTGTCGCGGCGCGCGCGTCGACGGCCAGATGGTGCCGCTCAACACCCCGCTGCAAAGCGGCCAGACCATCGAGGTCATCGCCGCGAAGGAGGGCGGTCCGTCGCTGGACTGGCTCAACCCGCAGCAGGGCTATCTGAAGAGCCAGCGCTCGCGGGCCAAGGCGCGCGCCTGGTTCAACGCCCGCGCGCTGCAGGACACGATCGCGCGCGGCCGCGAGGCGGTCGACCGGCTGCTGCAGCGCGAGGGCCGCACCGCGATCCGGCTCGACGATCTGGCCGCGCAGCTGGGCTTCCGCAATGCCGAGGCGCTGTTCGAGCTCGTCGGCAAGGACGAGTATTCGCTGCGCAACATCGAGAGCGTGCTGCGTCCGCCCCCTGCGCCAGTGCCGCTGACGCCGCAGGAGGAGGTCCAGGTCTCGCGCCCGGCCACCGGCGCGCTGTCGGGCAAGAGCGCGGTGCTGGTGGTGGGGGTGGAATCTCTGCTGACCCAGCTGGCGCATTGCTGCCGCCCGGCGCCGCCCGACACGATCGGCGGCTTCGTGACCCGCGGCAAGGGTGTGGCGGTGCACCGCTCGGACTGCGCCAACTTCCGTCAGCTCGCCGCGCGCCATCCCGAACGCATCATCGAGGTCCAGTGGGGCGAGGCGCCGCCCGTCATGGGCCGAGCGCCGGTCTATCCGGTCAATGTCTCGGTGATGGCGCACGACCGTCAGGGGCTGCTGCGCGACATCTCCGAGGTCTTCGCACGCGAGAAGACCAATGTCATCGGCGTGCATACCCAGTCGATGCGCGGCACGGCCTGGATGACCTTCACCATCGAGGTCAGCAGCTCCGCGGCGCTGGCCCATGTGCTGGCGCAGGTCGCGCAGATCGGCGGTGTGCTCAGTGCGCGAAGAAAATGATTGACGCAAATTAGAACCGTGCTATAGTCGAGGGCTCGACAGGCACATAGCTCAGTTGGTTAGAGCACCACCTTGACATGGTGGGGGTCGTTGGTTCGAATCCAAT
>NZ_FTMZ01000026.1:0-10312 GCF_900156335.1 Sphaerotilus natans | reverse complement strand
TAGCTCAGTTGGTTAGAGCACCACCTTGACATGGTGGGGGTCGTTGGTTCGAATCCAATCGCGCCTACCAGAAACCCTGGTCTGCGACAAGTTTGCAAATGAGCAGGTTTTCTGGATAAAATCGATTTTCTTCAGAAAAACGTGCAGGCACATAGCTCAGTTGGTTAGAGCACCACCTTGACATGGTGGGGGTCGTTGGTTCGAATCCAATTGTGCCTACCAGATACTCAAAAAGGCGCCGGTTGATCCGGCGCCTTTTTTGTTGGTGCCGCGGGAAGTTCCTCTCGCTGATTTCCGCGGAACTCCTGCGTGCGTGTCGGACCGAAGTCTTGCATTTCCGGTCTGCCCGCGATCCACTGCTTCTGATGAACTCGGGGGCAAACCCTGACCGGAACCCGGTCAGCCGGATGCCTAGAATCTTTGTGCAACGCACACAGGAGAAATTTGCATGCCATCGAATCGCCGCACCGCCGAGACCGAGGCCGAGCCCGGTCGCACCGACGGGCCGCGCGTGCTGAAGAAGTACCCGAACCGCCGCCTCTACGACACCCGCACCAGCAGCTACATCACCCTCAGCGACGTCAAGCAGATGGTGCTGGAGGCCCAGACCTTCGAGGTCCGGGACGCCAAGAGCGGCGAGGACCTGACCCGCAGCATCCTGCTGCAGATCATCCTGGAAGAGGAAGGCGCCGGCATGCCGATGTTCTCGACCCAGATGCTGGCACAGATCATCCGCTTCTACGGCCACACCATGCAGGGCCTGATGGGCGCCTATCTCGAGAAGAATCTCCAGGGCTTCGTCGAGATGCACAAGAATCTGAGCGAGCAGACCGGCGGCCTGTATGAGGGCAAGGCCTTCACGCCCGAGGCCTGGACGCAGTTCATGTCGGGCCAGAACCCGGTCATCCAGAACATGATGAGCGGCTATCTCGACCAGTCGCGCCTGCTGATGACGCAGATGCAGGAGCAGATGCAGAAGCAGGCCGAGAGCTTCTTTCCCGGCATGAGCGGCTTCACGCCCCCGAAGGGCTGAGCCAGCGCTGCATCACCGGCCAGACATTGTCGAGAATGCGTGGGTGGGCGGCTGCGACCGGATGAATCCGGTCGGGCTGGAACCAGCGCAGCGGGTCGGCTGGATCATCGGCAACGCCAGCCAGCAGGAAGGGCACCAGCGCCGTCTGCTCGGCCTTCGCGACCTGGGCGAACAGCGCCGCGAAGTCGCGGGCATAGGCGGCGCCATAGTTGGGTGGCACCTGCATGCCGACCAGCAGCACCTTCGCGCCCGCCTCGCGTGCGGCGCGTGTCATCGCCACCAGATTGGCTTCGGTCTGCTTCAGCGGCAGGCCACGCAGCGCGTCGTTGCCGCCCAGCTCGATCACCACATGCGTGGGGCGGTGCTGCGCCAGCAGTGCGGCCAGCCGTGCCCGGCCGCCGGAGGTGGTGTCGCCGCTGATGCTGGCATTGATGACGCCGGCCGCGATCTTTCGCTCCGCCAGCCGGCGCTCGAGCAGCGCCACCCAGCCGCTGCCACGCGCGATGCCGTACTCCGCCGACAGGCTGTCGCCGACGATCAGCACGCGTCGCGTCGCCGCGCCCGGCGCCTGGGCCGCGGCGGCCCCGACGACAGCCAGGGACAGCAGCGCCGCGATACAGTGGCGGCGCTTCCAATTCGGGGCGAATCCAGGACAGGGCGACATGAAGGACACGGCAGGCACGGCGATCATCGAGGTCTCGGGCGTGAGCAAGCGGGTGCGCGACGCCACGGGCGAGCTGACGATTCTGCACGAGATCGATCTGGTGCTGCCCCGGCGGGAATCGGTGGCCATCGTCGGCGCATCGGGTTCGGGCAAGAGCACGCTGCTGTCGATCCTGGCCGGGCTGGACGTGCCCAGCAGCGGCACGGTGAAGCTCGACGGCATCGACCTGTTCTCGCTCGACGAGGACGCACGAGCGGCGGTGCGCGGCGAGCGCGTGGGCTTCGTCTTCCAGAGCTTCCAGCTGATGGCGCATCTGACCGCGCTGGAGAACGTGATGCTGCCGCTGGAGCTGCGTGGCGTGCGCGAGGCCAAGGCGCTGGCCACCGAGATGCTCGGCCGGGTCGGGCTCGGCGCACGGCTCAGCCATTATCCGAAGCTGCTGTCGGGCGGCGAGCAGCAGCGGGTCGCGCTGGCACGAGCCTTTGTGGTGCGCCCGGCGCTGCTGCTGGCTGACGAGCCCACCGGCAGTCTCGACCACGCTACCGGCGAGGCGGTGATGCAGCTGATGCTCGAGCTCGACCGCGAGGCGGGCACGACGCTGGTGCTGGTGACCCATGATCCGGGCATCGCCGCGCGCTGCGATCGGCAGATCCGCATCGAGGCCGGCCGGCGGGTCGGATAGCGGCGGATAATGCGCGCATGTCCCGATCCCTCCTTTTCGGCTTCCACGCCATCCAGGTCCGCCTGAAGACCGCGCCCGACACCATCCGCGAGATCCACTTCGATCCGACCCGCCGCGACGGCCGGATGCGCCAGTTCCTCGACCGCGCCCGCGAGGCCGGCCGCAACCTCGTCGAGAGCGACGCCAAGCGCATCGACAAGCTCGTCGGCAACCCGCGCCACCAGGGCGTGATGGCCTTCGTCTCGCCGCTGCCGGTGACGCACTCGATCGACGACCACCTCGACGGCGTCGAGGGCCCGCCGCTGCTGCTGCTGCTCGACGGCGTGACCGATCCGCACAACCTCGGCGCCTGCCTGCGGGTGGCCGACGGCGTGGGTGCTCACGGCGTGATCGTGCCGCGCGACCATGCGGTGGGCATCAACGCGACAGTGGCCAAGGTCGCCAGCGGGGCCTCCGAGACGGTGCCGTACTTCATGGTGACGAATCTGGCGCGCACGATGCTCGAGCTCAAGGAGCGCGACATCCTGATCGTCGGCACCAGCGATGCGGCCACCGACTCGATCCACGACCTCGACCTGTCCGGCCCGGTGGCCTTCGTGCTGGGCGCCGAGGACCGCGGCATCCGCGACCTCACCAGCAAGACCTGCGACCGGCTGGTGAGGATTCCGATGATGGGCGCGGTCGAGAGCCTGAATGTCTCGGTCGCCTCTGCGGTGTGCCTGTACGAGGCGCTGCGCCAGCGCCTGAAGGCGGGCACCGCCACGCTGCCGGCGGCCGCCGACACCCCCGCCTCGGCCGACATCTCGACCGAGGCGCCGAAGGCGGACTGATGCGCGACCGCCGCTATGCCCACCCTTTCCGCGACCTGCGGGCGAAGCTGCGCGAGGCCTCTTCGGTCTGCGTGCTCAGCGGGGCGGGCATGTCGGCGGAGAGCGGCATCCCGACCTTTCGCGATGCGCAGACCGGGCTGTGGGCAAACTTCGACCCGATGCAGCTGGCCAGCGAGGCGGGCTTTCGCGCCGATCCGCAGCGGGTCTGGGACTGGTACCAGATGCGCCGCGACGGCGTGCGGCAGGCCGCGCCCCATGCCGGCCATGTCGCGCTGGCGCGCTACGCGGCGCGCCATCCGGGCCGCCTGACGATCCTGACGCAGAACGTCGACGATCTGCACCAGCGCGCGGCCGCCCAGGCGGGTGAGGGCGCACGCATCGTCGCGCTGCATGGATCGATCCTGAGCGACCGCTGGCTTGATGCCTGCCCGCGCGACGAGGACCTGATGCGCCGTCCGTGCGACCCCTCCCGCGCCGAGCCCGGCCATCCGCCGCGCTGTCCGGACTGCGGCAACCGGCTGCGTCCGGGCGTGGTCTGGTTCGGCGAGTCGCTCGACTACCGCGACCTGACCGCGGCCGAGGAGGCCGCCAGCGCCTGCGACGTGATGCTGGTGGTGGGCACCTCCGGCACCGTCTGGCCCGCCGCCGGTCTGGCGGCACGCGCACGACACGCTGGCGCGCATGTGGTCATCCTCAACACCCAGGCCAGCGAGATCGACGACGAGGCCCACATCGTGCTGACCGGCAGCGCCGCGACGCTGCTGCCCCGCCTGCTGGATCCGCTCTGAAGCCGGCATCGTCTCAGGGTGCCATGCGAGGCGGGCTGATCGCGCTGTTCGCGGCCACCTTTCTCGAGCTGTGCGGGCTGTTCATGTACGGTCCGCTGCTGCTGTTCACCTTGAAGGCGCGCGGGCTGGAGGAGGCCTGGATCGGCCTGTTCGGCGCGGTGCAGTGGCTGGGCATGGCGCTGGCCACGCCCTTCACCGCCGGCTGGGTGCGCCGGCTCGGCGCGCGCCGCGCGCTGCTGCTGGCCGCGGCGGTGCCGCTGGTGGCCTATGCCGGCATCAATCTGAGCGATGCGGTGCCGCTGTGGGCGGTGCTCTACCTGATCGCCGGCATGGCGGGCGCGCTGCGCTGGATCGTCGCCGAGACGATGGTGGCCGAGCTGGCGCCCCCCGAGCGGCGAGGGCGCATCGTCGGCCTGTTCGAGACGATGGTCGGGCTGACCTTCGTCGTCGGTCCGGCCTGCCTGTCGGCGCTGACCGGCGCGGGCCTGGATGCAGGCTGGATCCGCTGGCTGGCGGTGGGCCTGCTGGCGGCGGCGCTGCTGCTGAGCCTGCGGGTGCCGGCGCTGCACAGCCATCTGGAGGATGACGGCGCCCGGCCGGGCCTGCGCGGCATCCTGGATGCGCTGCGTGCCGCGCCGGCGGTGATGGCCGCCGGCCTGATCGGCGGCTTCTTCGAGGCAGGGCTGTCCAGCGTGCTGCCGCTCTACGGCCTGGCGATCGGGCTGGGTGCGGCGCTGGCGGCGCTGCTGGTCTCGGCCAGCGGCCTGGGCAGCGCGGTGATGATGGTGCCGGTGGGCGAGCTGGTCGACCGCTTCGGCCGTCAGGCGGTGTGGAAGCTCTGCGCGCTGGTCAATCTGGCCGCCACGCTGCTGCTGCCGTGGGTGGGCGAGGCGGGCGCGCTGGCCTGGCTGATCGCGCTGCTGTGGGGCGGCGCCGGCGGCGGGCTCTACACCGTGGCGATGATCGACATCGGCCACCGTCACCAGGGCGTCGCGCTGGTCAGTGCGACGGCCGTGCTGGTGATGTCCTACACGCTGGGCGGCATGATGGCGCCAGCGCTGGGCGGCATGGCGCTGCAGTGGTCGCCGCAGACCGGATTCCCGCTGCTGCTGGCGGCCTGGGCGCTCGCCGGCGTGCTGGCGATCACCTTCATGCCAGACCGAGCGCCCCGACCACCGCGCCCAGCGCGATCAGCCCCATCGGACTGAGCTTCGTCCGCAGCATCACGGCCACCGTGACCAGCATCAGCACCGCGCTGCCCGCGGCCTGATGTGCCGGCATGCGCCACGCCGGCTGCGACAGGATCCAGCCACTCGACAGCAGCAGCCCGACGGTGATCGCCGACATGCCGCCGGTGAAGGCGCGCACCCCGAGGTGATCGCGCCGGCGCAGCCCCCAGCGGGTCGCGGCCCAGGCCAGCGTGGTGCTCGGCAGCAGCATGCCCGCCATCGATGCGAACACACCCGCCGGCCCGGCGACATTCCAGCCGATCACCGCGACGAACAGCAGGTTCGGCCCCGGCGCGGCCTGCGCCAGCGCGATCGAGTCGGTGAACTGCGCGTCGCCCAGCCAGCCGCGCTCCTCGACGACGAAGCGGTGGATGTCGGGCACGGTGGCCACCGCGCCGCCGATCGACAGCAGCGACATCGCCATGAAGTGCAGGAACATCGCCCAGAGGTCGACCGGCATGGCGGGGCTCATCGCGGACCTTCCGCGCGCCGGATCACCCAGGCGGCGTGCAGCACCGCGACGCTGCCCAGGCCCAGCACCACCGCGGCCATCGGCCAGCGCAGCGCGCCTACCGCCAGCGCGGTCAGCCCGGCATAGACCAGGCCGATGCGCCGGCCCAGCGGCTGCTTCGCCAGCCCACCCATCAGCTTCAGGCCGGTGGCCAGGATCATGCCGGCCGAGACCGCGCCCATGCCGCGCAGCGCGCCGGCCAGCGCAGGCAGATCCGGCGCCAGCCGGCCGTAGAGCACGGTGGCCGCCAGCACCACCGCCATCGGCGGCAGGATCATGCCGCCCATCGCCGCCAGCGCGCCGCGCCAGCCGAAGAAGCGGTCGCCGATCATCAGCGAGAGATTGACCACGTTCGGCCCGGGCAGCACCTGGCCGGCGGCCAGCAGCTCGAGGAACTCGGTCTTCGTCAGCCAGCGGCGCTGCTCGACGATGACCCGCTGCGCGATCGCGATGACGCCGCCGAAGCCCTGCAGCGCCAGCAGGCTGAAGGCCACGAACAGCGCCCAGGGCGAGGCCGGGCGCTCAGACATGGTCCGGATCGCGGCGCAGACGGCGCTCGGCCCAGACGCTCAGCGCGATGGCCAGCAGCGTCCAGCCCAGACTGACGCCGTGCAGTGCCCCGAAGCCCTGCAGATCGACGATCACGCCGCCCGAGGCCGCGCCGATCGCCTGACCGAGATAGATCGCCGAGGTGTTGAGCGCCAGCAGTGCCGGCGCCAGCGCCGGCGCTGCCGCACCCAGCCGAGCCTGCTGCGCGGAATTGGTCGCGAAGGTCCCGAAGGCCCAGGGCACCATGACGATCAGCATCAGCATCACGCTCTGTCCGATCGGCCACAGCAGCTGGCCGACCGCGATGCCTGCCAGGAACAGCCGCACCGCCCGGGCCGGGCCGATGCGGTCGATGCGCCGGCTCAGCAGCAGATTGCCCGCCAGCCCCCAGACGCCGAAGGCCATGAACAGCAGGCTGATCTCCAGCGCCCCCGCGCCCAGCACCTGGCGATAGTAGGGCGCCACATACGAGAACAGCGTGAACTGGCCGGCGCCGGCCAGCGCCGTCACCAGCACGATGGCCATCAGCACCGGATGCGTCAGCACCTCGGCCCAGCGCGACAGCGACAGCGCCGGCGGTTTCACGCCCTGTGGCAGCGCTCGCCCGACCCAGACCGCGCCCAGCCCGGCCAGCAGCGCCACCAGCCCGAAGGCCCAGCGCCAGCCGAAGGCCTCGCCGATGTAGCTGTGCAGCGGCATGCCCAGCACCGAGGCCAGCGACCAGCCCAGGAACACCGAGGTGATCGCACGGCCCCGCTGCTCGGGCGGCGCCATCCAGCCGATCGCCGCAGCCGCCTGCGGCGTGAACACCGCCGCGCCCAGCATGGTCAGCGCGCGCAGCGGCAGCAGCGTGGCGTAGTCCGGCGCCAGCGCGCACAGCAGATGGCCGGCCGCGTACCAGGCCAGCGTCATCTGCAGCAGCCAGCGGCGGTCCCGACCGGACAGCAGCGCCGCCAGCAGCGGCGCGCCGATGCACATGAAGACCGCGCCGACGCTGATGAGCTGCCCGCCCAGCGCCACCGACACCTGCAGCGAGCGCACCAGATCGTTGAGCGAGCCGCCCACCACCATCACGCCGCAGCCGATGGCGAAGTTGCCGAAGCGCAGCGCGTTCTGTGCCGAGGCCAGCGCAGGCGGCGACGAGGACGGCGAGCTCATCATCCGGCCTCAGAGACCGGGATGCAGCTTGAAGGCGTCCGGATTGACGATGTTCGTCGGCTGTCCCGCCAGATAGGCCGAGACATTGTCGAAGGCCGCCTTGAAGTAGCGCTCGTAGCTGTCGAGCTCGACATAGCCGATGTGCGGCGTGCACACCGCGTTCTCCAGCCGCAGCAGCGGATGGCCCTGCAGGATCGGCTCGCTCTCGAAGACATCCACCGCGGCCATGCCGGGGCGGCCGCGGTTGAGCGCGGTCACCAGCAGGTTGTCGCCGATCAGCTCGGCGCGCGAGGTGTTGACCAGCAGGGCGGTCGGCTTCATCCGCGACAGGTCGTCCATCGTCACCAGACCGTGCGTCTCGGGCGTCAGGCGCAGGTGCAGGCTCAGCACGTCGGCGTCCGTGAAGAAGGCCTCGCGCGAGGCGGCGGCCTCGAAGCCGTCGGCCACGGCCTGCTGGCGCGAGCTCTCGCTGCCCCAGACCTGCACCTTCATGCCGAAGGCGCGGCCGTAGCCGGCGACCAGCCGGCCGATGCGGCCGTAGCCCCACAGCCCGAGCGTGCGGCCCGACAGCGTCAGCCCCAGGCCGAAGTTGGGCGGCATCGAGCCGGCCTTCAGTCCGGACTGCTGCCAGGCGCCGTGCTTGAGGTTGCCGATGTACTGCGGCAGCCGGCGCATCGAGGCCATGATCAGCGACCAGGTCAGCTCGGCCGGCGCCACCGGCGAGCCCACGCCTTCGGCCACCGCGATGCCCAGGCGGGTGCAGGTCTCCACGTCGATGTGCGGGCCGACCCGCCCGGTCTGGGCGATCAGCTTCAGGCGCGGCAGCTTCTCCAGCAGCGCCTTCGGGAAATGGGTGCGCTCGCGGATCAGCACCAGGATCTCGGCGTCCTTGAGGCGCACCGCCAGCTGGCCGATGCCCTTGACGGTGTTGGTGAAGACCTTGGCGTTCTGCAGTTCGGGACGCTGGGCGCACTGGAGCTTGCGCACCGCGTCCTGATAGTCGTCCAGGATGATGATGTTCATGTGGTGATCGCTCGGGAACCCGCGATTGTGCCCGCAACCGACCTGGAACCTCCCGGTTCAGCGTCGCTTCTTCGGTTCTTGGGGCTCGGCGTTGTTGTCCTCCATCAACCTCGCCGCCTTCAAGCCCAGGACCTCGCCCTGGCGGAAGTAGCCGATGACGGAGGAGGGAGAGCGGTGGCCGGTGAGGGCCATGGTCTCGGGCATGGGGATGTTCTGGGCGGCGGCCTCGGTGACGAAGCCCGATCGCAGGGAGTGAGCGGAGAAGCCGGAGGCGTCGAGGCCGGCGAGGGCGGCGCGGGCCTGGACGATGGTTCGCACGGCCTGGGGGGTGAGGGGTTCGGAGATGGCGCCGCCCTTGCGGATGCGGCGAAAGATTGCGCCTTCGGGCGGGGGCAGGCTGCGGGCGGCGTTGTGGGCGCGCCAGGCGTCGAGCCAGGCCTGGAGGGCGAGTGCGGCCTGGCCGACGACGGGCTTGTGGGAATCGGCGCGGGTGCGGCCGGACTGATTGGACTTGGACACGCCCATGAGGTGGACGAAGGCGGGCTCGTCGCGCTGGGGGGCCTGGCCGGGCGAGCGCGGGGCTGGGCGGGTGTTGTCGAGGGTGGCGGCGGTGACCTCGGAGCGGCGGCGCCCGCCGCTGGAGAAGGCGAAGAGCAGCAGCGCGCGGTCGCGCAGGCCGGCGAGCGAATCGTCGCAGGTATCGAGCAGGGCCTGGAGGGGTTCGCGGGTGAGCGCGGGCTTGGCGTGGGGCTGGGCGGCGCCGCGGCGGGCGTAGGCGCGGCGCAGGCGTGCGGTGAGTTCGCGCACGCGGCCGTCGTCGCAGGGGTTCTGCAGGCCCTGGAGCTGGTGGATCTTGGACAGGACGCTGACGCGGTGCGTGAGGGTCGAGAGCGTGGGCGCGCCTGGGGCGGCCTTGTGGCCGGCGGCGACCAGGGCCTGGTCGACCGCGTCGGGCAGATCGTGCACGAGGCGGCCGGCGTCGTCCTGGCGCTGGCCGTGGTCGACGATGAACTGCAGCACCACGGTGACGGGCAGCGGCAGCTCGAGGCGGCGGCCGTAGCGCAGGCTGAACCAGGCGGCCCAGTAGCGCATGGCGGAGCGGTAGCTGCGCACGGTGTTGGGCGACTCGCCCTGATCGAGCAGATCGCGCAGCGCGGCCACGGCGCTGGGGCTGAGCTCGTCGGTGGCCAGGACGGGGGTGCCGGCGGCCGGGTCGAGCGTGATCAGTTCGTATGAAATATCCATGTGCTGTATGATATCAGACAGTTCATCTACTCAACTAACGATAAGCTTCAATTATCGTTGGTAGATCATGCCATTGAAGGAGGGCGCTTGACCATGAGTCGCGGGATCACTGAACAGGATGTCTGGAAGGCGGCGGACGCGCTGCTGCTCGAAGGCGCGCGCCCGACCATCGAGCGCGTGCGCATGAAGATCGGCCGCGGCTCGCCCAACACCGTGAGCCCTCATCTGGAGAGCTGGTTCGCCCGGCTGGGCGCGCGCATCGCCGATCCGCAGGCCTTCCGCGCGCCGGAGACCGACGCGCCCGAGCCGGTGCGCGAGCTCGCCCGCCAGCTCTGGGAGACCGCGCAGGCGCTGGCCCACCAGGCCGCCGAGACCCGCGCGCTCGAGGCCGAGGCCCGCGCCCAGGCTGCCCGCGCCGAGCGCGACGCCCAGGCCGCCGAGCTCGCGCGCGTGCAGGCCCTCGCCCAGGCGCAGGCCGCCGAGCTGGACGCCCTGCGCCTGCAGCTCGCCGCCACCCAGGCCGCCCAGGCCGAGCGCGACGCCGCCCAGGCCCGCGAGCTCGCCGCCGCGCTGCGCGAGCGCGAGCAGCTGCGCGAACAC
>NZ_FTMZ01000055.1 GCF_900156335.1 Sphaerotilus natans | reverse complement strand
AGCGTCTTCTACAGCCACTTCGCGGCGCTGGGGCTGGACGTGCGGGTGGAAGACGCCACCAGCTACGGGCGCATCGACATGGCGGTGCTGCACGCCGGGCGGGTGTTCTTGTTTGAATTCAAGGTGGTGGAGCGCCAGGCGACGGGCGAGGCGCTGCGGCAGATCAAGGACCGGGGCTACGCGGACAAGTACCGCGCCCGCGGTGAGCCGATCCACCTCGTCGGCATCGAGTTCGGCCGGGCCGAGCGCAATGTCGTCGGCTTCGAGGTGGAGACCCTCAGCGGCTGATGTCGCCAGAGCACGAGCGCTCAAGCATCCGTGCTCGCACTGGCGCAGCGGCAACTGCTTAGGTGGCACTAAGGTTTTTGGGATCGGTCACGACAGCATCGCCAGTACATGCCCCTTGAGCATCGATGATGCAGCGCGCCTGGGGCCTTCCAAGGTGTGTCACCCCTGCACGCAGCCCCTGTCCGAAGGGATGTACTCCGTACACTCGGGCCATGACCACGCCCGCGCTCTCTCGCCTCAAGCTGCCCCTGGGCATCCAAAACCTGGCCAAGCTGCGCCAGCAGGGCTGCTATTACGTCGACAAGACCGGGCTGGCCATCGATCTCACCGAGGCGGGTTCGTACTACTTCCTGAGCCGTCCACGCCGCTTCGGCAAGAGCCTGCTGATCGACACGCTCAAGGAGCTTTTCGAGGGCAACCGGGCGCTGTTCACCGGTCTGGCGGCTGATTCCCGCTGGGACTGGTCGAAGCGCCATCCTGTGATTCGCATCAGCTTCTCCAGCGGCTCCGGCCCGCAAGGCCGACTGCTGGCACAGCGCATCCGCGAGAACCTGCGGGTCAACCGCGTCGCGCTCGACCTGCCGCTGCCCGTCGGACTGCCCGAAGAGGACTTGGCCGGCAACTTCGCCGACCTGATTCGCCAGGCCCATCAGAGCCGGGGCGAGCGCGCCGTCGTGCTGGTCGACGAGTACGACAAGCCGATCCTGGACCGCATCGCCGAACCGGCCCAGGCCGAGCGCATGCGCGAGGGCCTCAAGGAGCTCTACGAGAGCTTCAAGGCGGTCGACGAGCACCTGCGCTTCGTCTTCCTGACGGGCGTGTCGAAGTTCAGCAAGGTCAGCCTGTTCTCCGGGCTCAACAACCTCACCGACATCACGC
>NZ_FTMZ01000030.1 GCF_900156335.1 Sphaerotilus natans | reverse complement strand
GCGTAGATCTGCACGTCCGCGTTGAACTTCGTCTTGAAGCGGGCCTTGAACTCGTCCATGCCCTTCTTCTGCTCGCCTTCGACGCCGCCAGCCTCGGCGCACACCACCTGGCTGTCCTCCATCGCGCCGCCCGACAGCTTGGGCAGCTCGCCCGAGCAGATGCCGTCGCCGCCCATGAACTTCGCCTTGATGCCCAGCTGCTTCATCTGCCGGATCATCGGGCCCGCCACCGCGTCCATCCCGCCGAAGAACACGATGTCCGGCTTCTTCGCCTTCAGGTTGGTCAGGATCGCGGTGAAGTCCGTCGCCTTGTCGTTGGTGAACTCGCGCGCCACCGTGCGGCCGCCCGCGGCCTTCACGCCCTTCTCGAACTCGTCGGCAACGCCCTGACCGTAGGCGGTGCGGTCATCGATCACCGCGATCGACTTGCCCTTGAGCTGCGTCACCGCGTACTTGCCCAGCGTGCCGCCCAGGTGCACGTCGTCCGCCACCACGCGGAAGGTCGTCTTGAAGCCCTGGCGCGTGTACTTCGGGTTCGTCGCCGTCGGCGACACCTGCGGAATGCCCGCGTCGCTGTAGATCTTCGACGCCGGGATCGACGTGCCCGAGCTCAGGTGGCCCACCACGCCGGCGACCTTCGAGTCCACCAGCTTCTGCGCCGCCGCCGTGCCCTGCTTCGGGTCACCGCCGTCGTCCTCGGCCAGCAGCTCGAACTTCACCTTCTTGCCGCCGATCGTCACGCCCTTGGCATTGAGCTCGTCCACGGCCATGCGCGCGCCGTTCTCGTTGTCCTTGCCCAGGTGCGCGATGCCGCCGCTCGTCGGGCCCACATGGCCGATCTTGACCACTTCCTGGGCCGAGGCAGAGCCTGCGGCAGCCAGCAGCGCCAGGCCAGCGAGAGCGACATTGAGCTTGTGATTCATGGATCAGAACTCCAGGGTTGCGAATGATGGGGAATGACAGGCGGAAAACTTAACCCAAATCCGGACCGCTCTCCAGCGGCTGGATCAAGTTCGCGGGTAAGCCCTCAGACAACGGCGGAGCCGCCGATCCGGATGACGCCGGGACTTCAGCGCGAGCGATGCCGCGCCAGCTCCTGCGCCACCGCCCGGCGCACCACGTCACGCAGCGTGAGCACCAGCTGCTCGCGGACCTCGTCGACCAGGCTGTCGGCCAGGCGCTCGAGCACCGGCGCCAGGCTCTCGCGCAGCCGGAACTCCAGCAGCCGGTCGACCTGACGCTGCATGTCGCCGAGCACCTGCAGCACGATCTGCTCCTGCAGATCGGCCGGCAGCGCGGCGGCCGCTGTCGGCGACGACGCAGCTTCGGCCACGGCCGAAGCCCCCGCGGACAGCAGGCTGCGGCCGGACTCGATGGCCAGCGCGACCGCCACCGCCTCGGCCGCGGGCAGCGCGCCGCCACCGCCTGCAGCCGGTAGTGCTTCCGGCAGCGCAACTTCGGGCCGGGCCGGCAGCACCACCTCGGTGAGGACCGGCACCTCGGGCGGCGCGATGCGCGGCGGCATGCCAGTCGGGCTCATGCGCCGCCCGCCTCGTGCTTCTCGATGGTCGCGCCGGCAGCGCCGTAGCGGCGCCAGCGCGCGCGCGCGCGATCGCGATCGAACTCGTCGCGACTGACCACCTCGATGACACGCCGGTACTGTTGCCAGTCGGACGGCACCTCGTGCCCGAGGTTGACCAGCACGTCATGGCCCAGCGCCGGGCTGTGGCGCTCGAGCAGCAGCACCGGCGTCTCGCGCAGCCGCTGCGGCACCACGTCGGCATCCGCGCCGCGCCAGTGCGGCACGAATTCCAGCGGCTCGAAGGTCCACAGCAGCCGGTCGATCTCGGTGAGCATCGCCGCCTCGCCGGTCACCACCACCCGCGCACCGCTGCGCCAGGCCTTGCGCAGCAGTCGGCAGACATAGCCACGGCGCTCGGGCACGTTGAAGTGAAAGGCGACCGCCGGCATCACGCCGTCCGCGCTCACGGAGGCATCGCTCACTGGGCCTGCGACAGCACGAAGTGCGTCAGCAGCGGCACCGGGCGGCCGGTGCCGCCCTTGGCTGCACCGCCGCGGAAGGCCACGCCCGCCACGTCGAGGTGCGCCCAGCGGTAGGCCTGGGCGAAGCGCTGCAGGAACTTGGCCGCGGTGATCGCGCCGCCCGCACGCGGGCCGACGTTGGGCACGTCGGCGAAGTTGCTCTTGAGCACCTCGTCGTACTCCTCGTCGAGCGGCAGGCGCCAGGCGGTGTCCTGCGCGGCACGGCCCGCGGCCAGCAGCGTGTCGGCCAGCGCGTCGTCCGGGCTGAAGAGGCCGGCGTGGTGATGGCCCAGCGCGATGATGCACGCGCCCGTCAGCGTGGCGATGTCGACCACCGCCGCCGGCTTGAAGCGCTCGGCGTAGGTCAGCGCGTCGCACAGGATCAGCCGACCTTCGGCATCGGTGTTGAGGATCTCGATCGTCTGGCCCGACATCGAGGTGACCACGTCGCCGGGCTTGACCGCGCGGCCGTCGGGCATGTTCTCGCAGGTCGGGATCAGGCCGATCAGGTTGACCTTGGGGCGCAGCGCGGCCACCGCGCGGAAGGTGCCCAGCACGCTGGCGGCGCCGCCCATGTCGAACTTCATCTCGTCCATCTCGGCGGCCGGCTTGATCGAGATGCCGCCGGTGTCGAAGGTGATGCCCTTGCCGACCAGCACCACCGGCGCGTCCTTCTTGCCCGCGCCCTGGTACTTCAGCACGATGAAGCGCGGCGGCTCTTCCGAGCCCTGGGCGACGGCCAGGAAGGAGCCCATGCCCAGCGCCTCGATCTCCTTGCGCTCGAGGATCTCGGCCTTGACGCCCTTCATCTTCGCCAGCGCGCGGGCCTCGTCGGCCAGATGCGAAGGCGTGCAGTGGTTGGCCGGGCGGTTGGCGACCTCGCGCGCCAGCTCGACGCCGGCGGCGATCGCGGCGCCGCGCGCCAGACCGGTGCTCACCTCGGCTTCGGCGGCCGGCGCACAGACCAGCTCGACCGTGACCAGGCGCGAAGCCTCGGGCGCGCTCGGCTTGGTCAGACGGTAGACATAGACCAGATCAGCGGCCACGCAGGCCGCAGCCTCGGCCATCGCGGCGTCGGGCTGGCCTGAGCCCGCCCAGACCAGCGCGGCACGGCTGGCGCCGCCTCCCTTGATCAGGCCCAGGCCGGCGGCCAACGCCTTCTTCCAGGCGCGGGCGCTGCCGTCGGCGGCCACCGCGACCGCCAGCCGCGCGGCCTTCAGGCCGGCCGGGCGATGCACATAGAGCGTGCGCCCCGGCTTGAGCGCCAGGTCGCCGGCGGCCACCGCCTCGTCGAGCAGCGCACACAGCGCCGCGTCGAGCTGCCACTGGGCACGATCCGGAGGCACGACCACGACCAGCGCCTCGCGGTCGAGTTGCGAAAAGTCCGGCGATTCCGCCACGAGAGTTCGAACGTCCATAATTCCGCGCTGTTCCAAGACGCGCCGATGTTATTCGATTCCACCCTACGCAAGGATCTTTCCCGAAGTTTCGGCGGCACGCTGATCGTCATCCTGACGATCGTGCTGACGATGATGCTGATCCGCACCCTCGGCATGGCCGCCGGCGGCAAGGTCTCGCCGCAGGATGTCGTGCTGCTGCTGGGCTACATCGCGCTGGCGCAGCTGCCGACGATGCTGAGCCTGTCGCTGTTCGTCGCGGTGGTGTCGGTGCTCACGCGCATGTACCGCGACAGCGAGATGGCGGTCTGGTTCAGCAGCGGCGTGTCGATCGCGCGCTTCGTGCGGCCGGTGCTGCGCTTCGCCGTACCGGTGCTGGTGGCGGTGGCGGCGCTGATGCTGCTGGTCTGGCCCTGGGCCAACCGCAACACCACCGAGCTGCGCGACCGCTACGAGCGCCGCTCCGACCTGTCGCGGGTCGCGCCGGGCCAGTTCCAGACCTCCAGCGACGGCCGGCGGGTGTTCTTTCTCGACAAGCAGTCGGCCGACAGCAGCGACGGGCGCAACATCTTCATTCTCGACCAGCGCGAGGACGGCGAGTCGGTGACCACCGCCCAGGCCGGGCGCATCGAGCCGCGCGAGGACGGCCAGCGCGAGCTGGTGCTGTCGAACGGCGCGCGCACCGATCTCGATGTCGAGGGCGGCACCCGCACCATCGCGCGCTTCGAGCGCTATGTGGTGCGCATCGGCGAGAAAAGCGCCGGCCCGCTGGTCGAGCTGCCTCCGAAGGCGCAGGACACGCTGGCCCTGCTGCGCGCGGACAGCGCCCGCAGCCGCGGCGAGCTGGTCTGGCGCCTGGGCATGATCCTGGCCGCCTTCAACCTGCTGCTGTGGGGCATCGGCCTGGCCTCGGGCGGGCCGCGCGGCGGCAACAACTGGGTGCTGATGGTGGCGCTGCTGGGCTTCGTCGTCTATTTCAACCTGGTCTCGCTGAGCCAGGCCTGGGTGGCCAACGGCCGGCTGCCGGCCGCAGGCGCCCTGCTGGCGGTGCACGGCTCGATGCTGGCCGGCGCGCTGGCGCTGCTGCGCTGGCGGGTGGCGGGCTCGAACCTGCCGCGCCTGCCCTGGCACCGCCCCCCTTCACCGACCTCCTGAATTCCCGAACGAACGACCGACCATGCGCACCGTCCGGCGGCTGCTTTACCGCGAGATTCTCGGCGCGACGCTGTTCGTCACGCTGGCCTTTCTGGGCCTGTTCTTCTTCATCGACCTGGTGAGCGAGCTCGACGCGATCGGGCGCGACTATCGCCTCGAGCAGGCGCTGCTGGTGTGCGTGCTGCAGCTGCCCGGCCATCTCTACGAGCTGATGCCGATCGCGCTGCTGATCGGCGCGATCTACGCGCTGGCCCGGCTGGCGCAGTCGAGCGAGTTCACCATCCTGCGCACCGGCGGCCTGGGGCCGGGGCGCGCGCTGTGGCTGCTGACGCGGCTGGGGCTGGTGATGGCAGCGCTGACCTTCGTCGTCGGCGACTATGTCGCGCCCTGGTGCGACGCGCAGGCCACCGTGATCGAGTCGCGCCGCCATGGCGGGCTGTCGGTCGGGCGCGGTGGCCTGTGGCTGCGCGACAGCCGTGCCGAGGCCGACGGCGAGCACCGCTTCACCATCAGCATCGGCGCGGCGCCCGACGAGGGCGAGCTCGAGCGGGTGCGCATTCTCGAGTTCGGCCCGAAGGGCGAGCTGCGCACCCGCACCACCGCCGAGCGCGCGCGGGTCGGCGCCGACGGCACCTGGCGGCTCGAAGGCGTGCTGGTGTCGCAGTGGGCGGCCGATGCCACGCCGGCGCTGCAGCCCGACCGCCGCCACGCCACGCTCGACTGGCCCTCGACGCTGACCCGCGAGGTGGTCTCGGCCGCGGTGCTGCCGCTGCGCACCATGTCGACCGCGGCGCTGTGGACCTACATGAGCCACCTCTCCAACCATGAGCAGACCGCCCAGCGCCATGCGATCCAGTTCTGGAAGAAGGCGCTCTACCCCTTCGCCTGCCTGGTGATGCTGGGCCTGGCCCTGCCCTTCGCCTACCTGCACGCCCGCGCCGGCGGCGTGCCGCTGAAGGTCTTCGGTGGCATCCTGCTGGGCATCAGCTTCGTGCTGCTCAACAATGTCAGCGGCCATCTGGGCCTGCTGCACGACTGGACGCCCTGGCTGGCCGCCAGCGTGCCCAGCGTGGTCTACCTGCTGATGTCGCTGGCGGCCTTCAGCTGGCTGGTGCGCTACCGCTGACGCCCCCCACCCCATCCTGCACCCTGTCCGGAGACCCCCGATGCAAGGCATCCTGCTGTTCGCCCACGGCGCCCGCGATCCCGCCTGGGCGCGCCCCTTCGAGACCATCGCCGCGCGCATGCGCGAGGCCGCCGGCGGCCGCCCGGTCGCGCTGGCCTATCTCGAGCTGATGGAGCCGCGCCTGGACGCGGCCGCCCACGCGCTGGCCGCGCAGGGCTGCACCACGATCACCGTGGTGCCGCTGTTCCTGGGCGCCGGCGGCCATGTGCGCCGCGACCTGCCCGAGCTGCTGGCCCGCCTGCGCGCGCAGCTGCCGGCGGTGACGATCCGCGACACCGCCGCGATCGGCGAGACCGAGGCCATCACCCGCGCGATCGCGCAGGCCGCGCTGACGCTGGTCGACGACCCCCGCGCCGGAGCGCCCGCCGCATGAACCTGCACCAGTTCCGCTTCGTCCAGGAGGCCGCCCGGCGCAACCTGAACCTGACCGAGACCGCCCGCGCGCTGCACACCTCGCAGCCCGGCATCTCCAAGGCTATCCTCGAGCTGGAGGAGGAACTGGGCGTGGACATCTTCGCGCGCCACGGCAAGCGGCTGCGCCGCGTGACCGAACCCGGCCGCCAGGTGCTGCAGTCGATCGAGATCATCATGCGCGAGGTCGCCAATCTCAAGCGCATCGGCGAGGACTACTCGCGCCAGGAGGCCGGCACGCTCTCCATCGCCGCGACCCACACCCAGGCGCGCTACGTGCTGCCCACGCCGGTGGCGGCGCTGCGCTCGCGCTACCCCAAGGTCGCGGTCAGCCTGCACCAGGGCACGCCCGAGGACGTGGCGCAGATGATTCTCGACGACGCGGCCGAGATCGGCATGGCCACCGAGCGGCTGACCCAGTACGACGAGCTGGTGACGCTGCCCTGCTACGAGTGGCGCCATGTCGCGGTGCTGCCGGTCGGCCATCCACTGGCGCGGCTGGAGCGCCCGACGCTCGAGCAGCTCGCCGCCGAGCCGCTGATCTCCTACCACCCGTCCTTCACCGGCCGCTCGAAGATCGACGCGGCCTTCGAGCAGCGCGGCCTCAAGCCCAGCTTCGTGCTGGAGGCGATCGACTCGGACGTCATCAAGACCTATGTCCGGCTGGGTCTGGGCGTGGGGCTGGTCGCCGAGATGGCGGTGCTCGACGATGTGCTGTGCGCCCCCGGCGGCGACCTGACCGCGCGGCCGGTCGGCCATCTGTTCGGCCCGAACGTGGCGCGCATCGCCTTCAAGCGCGGCGCCTACCTGCGCAACTTCGTCTACACCTTCGCCGAGCTGCTGTCGGACCGGCTGACCCGGCCGCTGATCGAGCGCGCGATGCTCGGCCAGAGCCTCGACCAGCCCGCCGCCAGCGACGGCCTCTGAGCCCCGCCCACCGCCTTTGCCCTGGAGACCCCCGATGCCCACGCCCGCCCTCACCAGCCGCCTTCCGGCTGTCGGCACGACCATCTTCACCACGATGAGCGCGCTGGCGCAGCAGCACGGCGCGGTCAACCTCGGCCAGGGCTTCCCGGACTTCGACGGCGACCCGCGGCTGATGCAGGCGGTCAAGGACGCGCTCGACGCCGGCCACAACCAGTACCCGCCGATGGCCGGCGTGCCCGCGCTGCGCGAGGCCATCGCCGCCAAGATCGCCGCGCTGCACGGCCGCGCCTACGATCCCGGCCTGGAAATCACCGTCACCGCCGGCGCCACCCAGGCGATCCTGACCGCCATCCTGGCGCTGGTGCATCCGGGCGACGAGGTGATCGTGCTCGATCCCTGCTACGACAGCTACGAGCCCTCGATCCTGCTGGCGGGGGCGCGCGCGGTGCATGTGGCGCTGACGCCGGGCCGCTTCCGCCCCGACTTCGCCGCCATCGCCGCGGCGATCACGCCCCGGACCCGCGCCATCCTGATCAACACACCGCACAACCCGACCGGCACCGTCTGGACCGAGGCCGAGATGCAGCAGCTCGCCGCGCTGCTGGCCCCCACCGACATCCTGGTGCTGGCCGACGAGGTCTACGAGCACATGGTCTACGACGGCGCGACGCACCAGAGCATCGCGCGCCACCCCGCGCTGGCCGAGCGCGGGGTGCTGATCTCCAGCTTCGGCAAGACCTACCACGTCACCGGCTGGAAGGTCGGCTTCGTCGCCGCGCCGGCCGCGCTGATGGCCGAGTTCCGCAAGGTCCACCAGTTCAACGTCTTCACCGTCAACACGCCGATGCAGCACGCGCTGGCGGCCTTCATGACGGATGCGGCGCCCTACCTCGAGCTGCCGGCCTTCTACCAAGGCAAGCGCGACCGGTTCCGCGCCGGGCTGGCCGGCACGGGTCTCGCGCTGCTGCCCTGCGAAGGCACCTATTTCCAGTGCGTGAGCTACGCCGGCCTGGCGCCGGAGATCGCCGCGCTGCCAGAAGTCGCCTTCTGCGAATGGCTGACCCGCGAGGTCGGCGTGGCCGCCATTCCGCTGTCGGCCTTCTACCCGGACGGGCGCGACCAGCAGTTCGCGCGGCTGTGCTTCGCCAAGCGCGACGAGACGCTCGAGCGCGCGCTCGAGCGGCTGCGCCAGCACCTGGTCCCGCACGGTCCGCAGGCCTGAGGGAAAGTCCCGATCTGATCGGAACCGTTTGCGCCAGAAAGAACGAACGATCGTTCTTTTTTGCATGCCAGAATCGGCGCCCATGCCGATTGCCGCCGATCTCTTCACCCCGCCGCCCCGGCGCCGCCTCTACCTGATGCGGCACGGGGCGGTCGACTATTTCCTGCCCGACGGCACGCCGCTGCCCCCGCACGAGGTGCCGCTGAACGCCGCCGGCCGCGCTCAGGCCGATGCGGCTGGCACGCTGTTCGCTGCAGCGGGCGTCGCCTTCGACCGGGTCGTCGTCAGCGGCCTGCCCCGCACGCTGGAGACCGCGCGCCGGGTGCTGGCCGCCTGCGGCCAGTCCGAGCGGCCGATCGACATCGAGCCGGACTTCGAGGAGATCCGCCCGGGCCGGCTGTCCAGCCTGGCGCCGGAGCAGCTGCGCGCGGCCTTCACCGGCGCGTTCGAGCCGGCGCCCGGCGAGACCCAGGCGCAGAGGATCGAGCAGCGCGCCTTTCTCGGCGGCGAGACGATCGGCGCGCTGCTCGACCGGGTGCTGCCGGCGATGGCGCGGCTGCAGGACGACGCCGGCTGGCAGACCGCGCTGCTGGTGCTGCACGGCGGCGTCAACCGCGCGCTGCTGTCGGGCTGGCTGTGCGGCGGCCGCGCCTTTCTCGGCCGGCTGGAACAGTCGCCGGCCTGCATCAACATCGTCGATCTCGGCCCCGGCGGACAGGATGCGGTGCTGCGCGCCGTCAACCTCTCGCCCACCGACTGGCTGCAGCCCGACGAACGCACCACCACGATGGAAAGACTGCTGGCGCAGTACGCCGGCGGCCTGACGACGCGATGACCACCCCTGTCCTGACCCCCGAGGAGCGCCGGAACATCGAATCCGGCTCCTGGTTCTCCAAGCTGTCGCCGGCGCTGCGCCACGACATCATCAGCCGCACCATCATCCGCCGCTACCCCGACGGCATCCAGATCGGCACCCGCGGCGCCCCCGCCACCGACTGGATGGCGGTGGCCAGCGGCGCGGTGCGCGCCAGCTCGGTGTCGATGTCGGGCAAGCAGATCACGCTGACCTATGTCGAGCCCGGCACCTGGTTCGGCGACATCTCGCTGTTCGACGGCCTGCCGCACACCCATGACGCCACCACGCACGGCCCGACCACGCTGCTGATCGTGCGCAAGCATGACTTCTTCGACCTGCTCTCGCGCCATGCGGAGCTGTCGGAGGCGCTGCTGCGGCTGAACTGCCGCCGGCTGCGGCTGATGTTCGCCTCCTTCGAGGACTTGAACACCCGGCCGCTGTCGGCCCGGCTGGCCAAGCAGGTGCTGCACCTGTCGCGCAGCTACGGCATCAGCCACGGCGAGGAGATCCGCATCGGCCTGCAGCTGGCGCAGGAAGACCTGGCGCAGCTGGTGGGCGCCTCGCGCCAGCGCGTCAACCAGGAGCTCAAGAGCTTCGAGCGCGAGGGCGCGGTGCGGGTCGAGCCGACGCGACTGGTGGTGCTCTCGCGCGAGAAGCTCATGGCGATCGCCGAGCGATGACCACTGATCGCTGACCACTGATCGCTGACCGTCCGTCACCGAAGCGCCGCCGCCCCGATTCCTCCCCTGCCCGGAGATGCCTGCGATGACCGCTCCCGCCCCGACCACCCGCCCGGTCGCTCCTCAGCATGCCTTCGACACCGACGCGCTGGCCACCTGGCTGCGCGGGCGGCTCGACGGCTTCGACGGCCCGCTGCAGGTCGAGCAGTTCAGCGGCGGCCAGTCCAACCCGACCTTCCGGCTGCGCACGCCCTCCGGCCAATGGGTGATGCGCGCCAAGCCGGGACCGGCGGCGAAGCTGCTGCCCTCGGCACACGCGATCGAGCGGGAATTCCGGGTGATGGGCGCGCTGGCCACCACCGAGGTGCCGGTGCCGCGCATGCTGCTGCTGTGCGAGGACGAGACGGTGATCGGCCGCGCCTTCTACCTGATGGCGCATGTCGAGGGCCGGGTGCTGTGGGACCAGACGCTGCCGGGCATGACACCGGCCGAGCGCGGCGCGATCTATGACGAGATGAACCGCGTGATCGCCGCGCTGCACCGGGTCGATCCGCAGGCGGTCGGTCTGGGCGACCTCGGCCGCCCGGGCAGCTACTTCGAGCGCCAGATCGCGCGCTGGAGTCGCCAGTACCAGGCCTCGGTCACCGAACCCATCGCCGAGATGGACCGGCTGATCGACTGGCTGCCGGCCCATCTGCCTGCGGCCGCGCGCGACGACACGCAGGTCGCGGTGGTGCATGGCGACTACCGGCTCGACAACCTGATCTTCCATCCGACCGAGCCGCGGGTGCTGGCGGTGCTGGACTGGGAGCTGTCGACGCTGGGCCACCCGATCGCCGACTTCAGCTATCACGCGATGTCCTGGCACATCCCGCCGGGCGCATTCCGCGGCATCGGCGGCTGCGACCTGCCCGCGCTGGGCATTCCAGCCGAGGACGACCATGTGCGCCGCTACCTGGCGCGCACCCGCCCCGGCATGACGGCCGACGCGGTCGAGGCGCTGCTGGCCGACTGGGACTACTACCTCGCCTACAACCTGTTCCGCATCGGCGCGATCCTGCAGGGCATCGCGCGCCGGGTGGTCGACGGCACCGCCTCGAGCGCGCAGGCCCGCCAGGCCGCGGCCGGCGCCCGCCCGATGGCCGAGCTGGCCTGGCGGCACGCGCAGCGTGCCGGGGCGCGCTGACCGGGCGGAGGCTCAGCGCCGCGGCGTCGGCGGCGGCTGGGTGGGCGCAGGCATCGACATCGCCATCATGTCGCTGTCCATCGGCAGTTCCAGCACCGACGGATTCTCGAAGCCCGAGGGCGGCCCCATCGCGCCGATGCGCCGGCCGCCAGCCGCACTCGACAGGCCCGGGCGCAGCGGCGCGGGCGGTGGTGCATCGGGCTCGTCGACCGGGCGCAGCAGCGCCTGGCGGGCCGACAGCAGGGCCGACTGCGCCAGCGCACGGGCGCCGTCGAGCATCGACTCCTCCAGCGCGCCCGCCTCAGTGCGCAGGTGGATGCAGCCGCGCAGCGTCATCAGCACCAGCGGCGCGGTGTCGCCAAGCCAGAGGTTGGAGGCCCGGCTGACGCGGCTGAGCAGATCGCCATCCAGCCAGCGCCGCGCGTGCACCGGCGAGGACGACATCAGCACATAGCCGGCGGCCGATGACGGGACCGGCACCTTCTCGAGCATCGACAGCCAGCGCACCTCCTCGGGCAGATCGGCATCGATGCCGGTCTGGTGGGCGCTGGTCAGCGTCTGGTAGGCCTCGCCGCCGAGCTGCTGGGCCAGACGGCGCGACATGAGCATCATCTCCATCTGCCCGGGCAGTCCGGCGTCGATGCGGATGCGCAGCTCGCGGCCCTTGATGTAGGCCCGGTGCGAGGGGCCCCATTCCATGCGCCCGCGCCGGTCATCGCAGTCGAACTCGATCACCCGGCCTTCGCCGCGCCGTACCCGCTTGAGCTGATGCCCGCGGCTGTGGGCCCAGCCATCAAGCAGCCGCGAGTCGGGCTCGTCCTCCGGACGGGAGCCGAACATCTTCTGCAGCTTCTGCAAGGCCTTGAACATGGTGGACGGGTGAAGGCGGTTTCTCTGCCTCCTTATCGGCCAGACCGCAACCGGGCTGAAGTTCTGCCGGTTCCGCAGCTTCCCACGCGGTCAGGGGGCACGGCCGCGCCGCTCAGCCCGGCAGCGCGACGATCTCCACCTCGACCGTCAGCCGCTCGCGCCCGCCGCCGCTGCGCACGCCGCGGATCGGCGAGCAGGCCGCATAGTCGGGGCCGACCGCCAGCCGCACATGACGCGCGTCGACCAGCCCGACATGGGTGATGTCGATACCCAGCCAGCGGCGCGAGGCCGGATCGGGGCAGATCTCGGCCCAGGCATGGCTGGCCAGCGACTCGCTGCCCGGCGCATGGAAATAGCCGCTGACATAGCGGGCCGGAACGCCCAGACCGCGACAGGCGGCGACAAAGGCATGCGCCTGGTCCTGGCAGACGCCCGCTCCGCCCTGCCAGGCCTGTGCCGCGGTGGTGGTGGCATCGGTGGCACCGGAGCGATAGCGCACCCGTGCGGCCACATGGCGGGCCAGCGCCAGCGCCTGGTCTTCGTCGCGCGGCGCGTCCAGACCGGCCTCGCGCAGATCATGGCGCATCGCTGCATCCAGCACGGCCAGCGGCGAGGGCGCCAGATAGACACGAGGATCCGGCCCGGCCAGCTCCGGCGACCAGGCCTGGCCGTGCGTCTCGACCACGCCGGAGGCCTCGCAGCGCAGCTCGCGCTCGCCGGCCTCGATGTGCATCAGATGGCTGCGGTTGCCCCAGGCGTCGGTGTGCGGCTGCAGCCGGCCGCTGACATCGAGGCACCAGTGGTGGACCTGCTGCCCGGCGCCGGAGCCGGGCGTCAGGCACAGGGTCTGGACCGCGGCGCGCAGCGGGCTGGCGTAGCGGTAGCGGGTCAGGTGACGGATTTTCAGTTTCACGATCCGCACCACGATCGCAAGAATCGCGCCCGGAGCCGGGGCCCGCTCACGCCATCGGCGCTCACTCCATCGGCATCACCGTCACGCCGACACGCGGCACCGCACGGCCGCCGCCGCGGATCACGCCACGCAGCGGTGCCACGTCGGCATAGTCGCGGCCCCAGGCCAGCGTCACATGATCGAGGCCGGCGGGCACCGCATTGGTCGGATCGAGCGCGACCCAGCCATGCAGCGGGCACCAGACCGCGACCCAGGCATGCGAGGCATCGGCGCCGACCAGCCGCGGCTGCCCCGGCGGCGGCTGCGTCAGCAGATAGCCGCTGACATAGCGCGCCGCCAGCCCGAGCGAGCGCATCGCGCCGATCATCACATGGGCGAAGTCCTGGCAGACGCCCTGGCGCTGCGCCAGCGCCTCGGGCGCGCGGGTGTTGACCGAGGTGGCCAGCGGCCGGTACTCGAAGCGGCGATGGATCAGGTGCATCATCGCCAGCGCCCCGGCCAGCAGCGGCACGCCCGGGCGGAAGACCTCGGCGCCGAAGCGCGCCAGCGAGGCCTCGCGCGGCGCGTACAGCGAGCCCAGCGTGAACTCCACGGCCGGCTCGAAGCCGGCGCCGGGCCGGTAGTCGAGCCGCTCGGCGACCACCTCCCAGGCCGGACTGGCCTCGGGCTGCAGCCGCGGCAGCGGCGCGATGTCGGCGACGAAGCTGGAGCTGACCACCAGCCGGTCATGCACCCGCGAATGCGAGAAGCTCACCCGGTGATTGCCCCAGGGGTCGAGGCTCTGCTGCACGCCCGGCGTGACCAGCACCGTCTCGTCGCCGGCGCGCAGCCCAGCCGGCAGCACCACCTCGCCAGCAGCCATTGCAGTGACATCGGGCTGCGGCGTGACCGTCAGCTGCCACTCCAGCACCTGCTGCAGCGGCGTGTGGCGCGGGCGCAGCATGCCCAGGTGATGGGCCAGCTCGACCGGCGCGTCGTAGTCGTAGCAGGTCTCGTGCAGCACCCGCAGGCGGCGCGGCGCCTGCGGATCGACCACTTCGAGGGGCTCGGAAGGCTCTTGGATCTCGGGAAGCGTCATTGCCAGACGGTGCGGTCGGCCGGGCCGACATGGGAAAACAGATGCCGGCTGATCTCGCCGGAGACGCCCAGCGCGGCCTGGTGGCATTCCTGCAGCGCGCTCATCAGGGCGCTGTGGCGGCCGTGGGCGTCGCGGGTGCTGAGCGTCTCGAGCGACCAGTCCGACGGGCGCGGCAGGGTCAGCGTGACCGCCGCGGCCCAGTCCGGATCGTGGCGGGCGAGCTTGCGCAGCCGCTCGCGCAGCGTGCGCGCCACCCAGGCCAGCGAGCGCGGGTTGTCGGTGTCCTGCACCAGCAGATGCAGCAGCGGCGGCACCTCGCGGCGGGCCTGGAACTGCGCGCGGTAGGTGATGGTCGAGTCGAACAGGCCCAGCAGCAGCGCGAAGCCGTCGTCCAGATCGTGCAGCCCGGCCTCGAAGCCGGCCTCCAGCGCCTGCGCCAGCATGTCGAGCCGCTCGATCTGGCGCGCGACGCTGAGCAGGCGCCAGCCGTCGTCGCGGGTCATGCGGTCGGTCTGCGCGCCGGTGATGGCCGCCAGATGCAGCGCGGCCTGGTTGAGCACGCCCAGCACGTCGCTGAGCGGCTCGTGGCCCTCGCGCGCGCCGATGCCGGCGAGCTGGCGAGAGAACAGCTCGCTCAGGTGCTTGATCAGACCCCAGTGCTCGGTCGAGAGCCGCTCGCGCAGCGCCTCGGCGCACTGGCGCAGCGCCTGCAGGTTGTAGGCCACGCTGAAGCTGCCGCGGGTGTCGCCGAGCGAATGGATCAGCGCCCGCTCGAACACCCTTGCGGCCTGCGAGGAGCCCTGCACCGGCAGCGGTACCGCCGCGCCGATCATGCCCTGCCCGACCAGCAGCCGGTGCAGCACCTGCAGCACCGGCGCGCTGCCCGCGGGCAGCGCCTCCAGCGCCAGCCGCGCCAGCCGCACCGAGTTCTCGGCCCGCTCGGTGTAGCGGCCGAGCCAGAAGAGATTTTCCGCCGCCCGGCTGGTGACCACCCGTCGCCAGCCGGCCAGGTCGGCAGCATCGAGCGGACGCGGCAGCAGCGTGGTGGCGTCGACCTCGCCGTCGGTCAGCACCCAGGTGTCGGTGCTGGCCGAGCCGGACTGCATCGACAGGTAGGCATCGACGCCGCTGCGCCGCCCGGCCACCCGGGTCAGGCCGCCGGGCAGCACCTGCCAGCCACCGGCGCCGTCCGACATCGCGTAGACCCGCACCACCACCGGGCGCGGCTCGAGCCGTCCGCCATGCCAGACCGGCAGCTCGGAGGGACGCGCCGGCATCACCAGCGTGTGCGCGGCGCGGTCGGCGTCGATGCGTGCCTCCCACTCGCGCAGCGCCTGCGGCGAGAGCTCGCTGGTCATCACCGGCGCGAAGCTGCGCGTCACCGCGCCGGCCGGGAAGGTCGGCACGATCAGGTAGTCGCGCAGCCGCGGGCGGGTCGCCTCCCAGACGCTGGCCTCGCCGCACCACCAGCTGGTGTGCGCCGGCAGCTTCAGGGGCTCGCCCAGCAGCCGGTCGGCGATGCCGGGCCAGAAGGCGCTCAGGCCGGGGCTTTCCAGCACGCCGGCGCCGGGCGCATTGGCCAGCACCAGCTCGCCGGCGCGCACCGCCTGCACCAGGCCCGGCACGCCCAGCGCCGAGTCCGGGCGCAGCTCCAGCGGATCGAGCCACTCGTCGTCGACCCGGCGCAGCAGCACATGCACCTGCTCCAGCCCGCCGAGCGTCTTGAGATAAAGCCGGTTGCCGCGCACCGTCAGGTCCGAGCCCTCCACCAGCGTGATGCCCAGATAGCGCGCCAGGAAGACATGCTCGAAGTAGGTCTCGTTGCGCGGCCCCGGCGTCAGCAGCGCGATGCGCGAGTGCGCGCCGGCCGGGCTGTCGCGCAGCAGGCCCTCGATCATCGTGCGGAAGGCCGAGGCCACCCGTTGCACTTTCAGCGCGCGGAAGGCCTCGGGAAACTGCTGGCCGATGATCAGCCGGTTCTCCAGCAGATAGCCCAGGCCCGAGGGCGACTGGGTGCGCTGGCCGACCACCCGCCAGCTGCCGTCGGGCGCACGCGCCAGGTCGAAGGCCACCACATGCAGCCAGCGGTTGCCGGCCGGGCGCACGCCGTGCATCGGCCTCAGGTACTGCGGATGCGCCAGCACCAGCGAGGGCGGCAGCAGGCCGTCGTGCAGCAGGTCCTGCGGGCCGTAGAGATCGGCAAGCGTCGCGTCGAGCAGGCGCGCGCGCTGGCGCACGCCGGCCTCGATGTGACGCCACTCGTCGGGCGTGATCAGCAGCGGCAGCAGCTCCAGCGGCCAGGAGCGTGCGCTCTCGCCGCCTTCGGCATAGACGTTGTAGGTCGCACCATCCTCGCGCACCCGGCGCTGCACCCGCGACAGGCGTGCGGACAGGTCCAGCCAGCCGGCCACGCCGTTGGCCTCGAAGAAGCGTTCCCACACCGGCGCCAGGCCGGAGGGGGTCGCCGGGGATCCGGATCCGACGAGCACCCCGCGCAGCTCGTCATGGTGTCCGGTCGTTCCGGCCAGCGCCGACGCGGCGGCCAGAAGGGCCGCCCCGGGCGTCTCGTCGGGAAGAAGACTCGATTGCATCGGCGCATCATGCACCGGAGCGCGGGACTTGCGGCTCCGGGAGAGCCGCAATCGTGTCCCGACGCGTACCGATGTTGCAGTTCCGGATCAGCCGTCGCGGCAGCGATCAGCCCCGGCGCAGGTCCAGCGTGAACGGGAACTCCAGGCTGCGCTTGGTCTCGCCGACGACCATGCGACCCGGGGTATGACCCATCGCGAAGAAGCGCGCCAGGCGGCGGCTCTCGGCCTCGTAGGAGTTCACCGGGAAGGTCTCGTGGTTGCGCCCGCCCGGATGCGCGACGTGGTACTGGCAGCCGCCCAGCGAACGCTCGTTCCAGGTGTCGACCAGATCGAAGGTCAGCGGCGCGTGCACGCCGATGGTCGGGTGCAGCGCCGAGGGCGGCTGCCAGGCGCGGTAGCGCACGCCCGCCACATACTCGCCGACACGGCCGGTGGGCTGCAGCGGCAGCGGCACGCCGTTGACCGTCACCACATGGCGGCGCTCGACCAGACCGCTGACATGCACCTCGATGCGCTCCAGCGACGAGTCCACATAGCGCACCGTGCCGCCGATCGCGCCTTCCTCGCCCATGACGTGCCAGGGCTCGAGCGCGCTGCGCAGCGTCAGATGCACGCCCTTGGCCGAGACCTCGCCGACCTTCGGGAAGCGGAACTCGAAATGCGGCGCGAACCAGGCGGCGTCGAAGCCATAGCCGGCGCGCTGCAGGTCCTCCATCACGTCCTCGAAGTCCATGCGCACGAAGCTCGGCAGCAGGAAGCGGTCATGCAGCTCGGTGCCCCAGCGCACCAGCGGCGCGCGGTAGGGCTCGTTCCAGAAGCGCGCGATCAGCGTGCGCAGCAGCAGCTGCTGCACGATCGACATCTTCGCGTGCGGCGGCATCTCGAAGGCGCGCAGCTCCAGCAGACCCAGCCGGCCGGTGCTGGAATCAGGCGAATACAGCTTGTCGATGCAGAACTCGCTGCGGTGCGTGTTGCCGGTGACGTCGATCAGCACGTTGCGCAGCGTGCGGTCGACCAGCCAGGGCGGCATGTCCGCGCCGTAGACACCCTTGTTGCGCTCGATCTCGCGCAGCGCGATCTCCAGCTCGTAGACCTGGTCGTTGCGCGCCTCGTCCACCCGCGGGGCCTGGCTGGTCGGGCCGATGAACAGGCCCGAGAACAGGTAGGACAGCGAGGGATGGTTGTGCCAGTAGACCAGGAGCGAGGCCAGCAGGTCCGGCCGGCGCAGGAAGGGCGAGTCCGCCGGCGTGGCGCCGCCCATGACCATGTGGTTGCCCCCGCCGGTGCCGGTGTGGCGGCCGTCGAGCATGAACTTCTCGGTCGACAGGCGCGTCTTCCAGGCCGCGTCGTAGAGGAACTCGGTGTGCTGGACCAGCTGGCGCCAGTTCTTCGCCGGGTGGATGTTGACCTCGATGACGCCGGGGTCGGGCGTGACCTGCAGCAGCGTCAGGCGCGGATCGCGCGGCGGCGGGTAGCCTTCCAGCACGACCTTCACGCCCTGCGCGGCCGCCGTGGCCTCGATGGCGGCGAGCAGTTCGAGGTAGTCCTCCAGGCGCGCCAGCGGCGGCATGAAGACATACATCACGCCCGACGGGCTGCCGACCTTCTCGGCCTTCGGGCCGTTGGCGCGGCGCGGGTCGCGCACCTCGACGCACAGCGCGGTGCGGGTGATCCAGTGCGCCGACTCGAAGCGCTGCGGATGGCGCGCCAGTTCCTCGGCGCTCAGGCCGTCGAGCGGCGACAGGGTGCCGGCGCGGCCGGTCGCGCCGGTCCCATTCCCGTCATTGCCGCGCAGGCGGGAATCCACGCCCGCCGCACCGGCCACGCCGCCATCCAGCGCCGTCTGACCGCGTGGGTCCCCGCCTTCGCGGGGATGACGGGCTGTGCTGCCGGTGGCGGTGCTGCCGTCGGCATTGCCGTAGATGTCGCCGAAGCCGTAGTCGCCGTCGAAGGTGCCGCCCTGCAGCGCCACCGTGCCGCCTTCGGCGAAGCCGCCGCCGGCCACATGCGCGGCGTACTGCTGGCGCACCACATGGGCGGCCGGCAGCGCGTCGCGCGGCGCGAACGGATCCTGCTCGATCAGGAAGGGATAGTCCTTCTTCGCCACCCAGGGCAGCGAGTCCAGCGGCAGGCGGTAGCCCATCGGCGAGTCGCCGGGCACCAGGTACATGCGCTCGTCGCGGAAGAACCACGGGCCGGTGACCCAGCGCGGGCCGCCCAGCGCCGGGCCCTCGGCCGGCTTGATCGGCAGCACGTAGCCGATCTCCTGCTCCAGGCCCTGGTCGAAGACACGGCGCAGGCGCATGCGCTCGAGCTCGTCGTCCAGCCGCGAGTCGAACGGGTCGACGTTGACCGGCAGGCGGCGCTCGCGCCACAGGTAGTACCAGGTGTCCTCATAGCCGGTCTGCACGAACTGGTCGGTCAGGCCCAGGCGCGCGGTCAGGCCCAGCATGAAACGCTTGGCATCGGCCGAGGTGTACTGGTGGTTGTCGCGCTCGTCGGCGAACAGCGACATGTCGTGCCAGCACGGCTGGCCGTCGGCGCGCCAGTAGGCCGACAGCGCCCAGCGCGGCAGCTGCTCGCCCGGGTACCACTTGCCCTGGCCGAAGTGCAGGAAGCCGCCCTGGCCGTACTCGTCGCGCAGGCGCTGTACCAGCTCGGTGGCGTAGAGCCGCTTCGTGGGGCCGAGCGCGTCGGTGTTCCACTCGGCGCCATCGCGGTCGTCGACCGAGACGAAGGTCGGCTCGCCGCCCATCGTCAGGCGCACGTCGCCCGCGACCAGCTCGGCATCGACCTGCTCGCCCAGCGCCAGCACCGCCGACCACTGGTCCTCGCTGTAGGGCTTGGTCACGCGCGGGGATTCCCAGATGCGCGTGATCTTCATCTCGTGCGCGAACTCGACCTCGCACTCGTCGACCGCGCCGGTGATCGGCGCCGCGCTGGAGGGCTGCGGCGAGCAGGCCAGCGGGATGTGGCCCTCGCCGGCCAGCAGGCCCGAGGTCGGGTCCAGCCCGATCCAGCCCGCGCCCGGCAGATAGACCTCGCACCAGGCATGCAGGTCGGTGAAGTCGACCTCGGTGCCGCTGGGGCCATCCAGGGCGACGACGTCGGACTTCAGCTGGATCAGGTAGCCGGAGACGAAGCGCGCGGCCAGGCCCATGTGGCGCAGCGTCTCCACCAGCAGCCAGCCGGTGTCGCGACAGGAGCCCGAGGCCTTGGTCAGCGTCTCCTCCGGCGTCTGCACGCCCGGCTCGAGGCGGATGGTGTAGCGGATCTCGTTCTGCAGGCGCTGGTTCAGCCCGACCAGGAAGTCGATCGTGCGCACCTCGCTGCGGTCGATGGTGTCGAGGAAGGCCTGCAGCGCGGGCGTGGCCGGCGCCGGCTCCAGGTACGGGGCCAGTTCCTGCTTCAGGCCGTCCTCGTAGACGAAGGGGAAGTTCTCGGCGCCCGGCTCGAGGAAGAAGTCGAAGGGGTTGTAGACCGCCATCTCGGCCACCAGATCGATGGTGACCTTGAACTGCGTGGTCTTCTCCGGGAAGACCAGGCGGGCGAGATAGTTCGAGAACGGATCCTGCTGCCAGTTGATGAAATGCGTCTCGGGCTCGACGCGCAGCGAGTACGACAGCACCGGCGTGCGGCAGTGCGGCGCCGGGCGCAGGCGCACCACCTGGGGCGAGAGCGTCACCGGCCGGTCATACCGGTAGTGGGTGACGTGATGGAGAGCGACGTGGATGGACACGGCGTGATCTTTCTTGAAATGAAAAGACGACCCCGGCGACTGTAGTCACCGTGCATGACCGCACGGTGCACGACGGTTCGCCGGGGCGAGCGGGGCCGGCACGGGTCCGGTCCGCGGCAGGAATCAGTCCGTCCGTCAGACCGCGACGAGGAAGTCGCGGCTGATGCCCGCGCCCAGCTCGTTGACGCGGTCGAGGAACTGCGTCAGGTAGGCATGCAGGCCGGTGGCGAGGATCTCGTCGATGCGGCCGTACTCCAGATCGGCGTGCAGCCGACCCGCGCGGCGCAGCGTCTCCGACGAGTGGTCGTTGGCCACCAGCTTCAGGTTGACCTCCACCTCCTGCGTGCAGGCGGCCAGCGAGCGCGGCATGTCCGGGCGCAGGATCAGCAGCTCGGCGACCTTGTCCGACTGGATGACGTTGCGGTAGACCTTGCGGTAGACCTCGAAGCCGGAGACCGAACGCAGGATCGCCGCCCAGTGGTAGAAGTCGTACTCCTGGTCGCGGTCGTCGGCGGCGCCGTAGAAGTCGCTCTCGACCGCATGGAACTTGACGTCGAGCAGCCGCGCGGTGTTGTCGGCGCGCTCCAGGAAGGTGCCGATGCGCACGAAGTGCAGCGCCTCGTCCTGCAGCATCGTGCCGACCTGCACGCCGCGCGACAGGTGCGAGCGGAACTTCACCCACTCGAACAGCGCGCTGGGGTCGCGCTCGAGCAGGCCGTCGCGCAGCAGGCGGTTGAACTCCAGCCAGGTCTGGTTGGTGGTCTCCCAGACCTCGGTGGTCAGCGCGCCGCGCACCGCGCGGGCGTTCTCGCGCGCCGCGCGCAGGCAGCTCCAGATCGACGACGGGTTGCGCTCGTCGCGGACCATGTAGGTCATGACGGTGGCGGCGGTCACGTCGCCATAGCGGCGCGCGAAGTCGCCGCTGAGCTCGGAAATGCTCAGCAGGCCGCGCCAGCCCAGCTCGGAGACAGCCGCCGACTGCGGCAGCAGCGCGGTCTGGTAGTTGACGTCGAGCATCCGGGCGGTGTTCTCGGCGCGCTCCATGTAGCGCGACATCCAGAACAGGTGGTCGGCGGTTCGAGACAGCATGCGGAAATCCTTGACCTTGTCTTTCGTTGTCGTTGTGCGGGCGTCACGCCCGGCTCAGTCCTCGAGCACCCAGGTGTCCTTGGTGCCGCCGCCCTGCGAGGAGTTGACCACCAGCGAGCCCTCCTTCAGCGCCACGCGGGTCAGGCCACCGCAGACCATCTGCACCTCGTTGCGCCCGGACAGCACGAAGGGACGCAGGTCGATGTGACGCGGCGCGATGCCCTTCTCCACGAAGGTCGGGCAGGTCGACAGGCTCAGCGTCGGCTGCGCGATGTAGTTGGTCGGATTGGCGATCAGGTGCTCGCGGAACTTCGCGATCTCGTCCTTGCTCGCGGCCGGGCCGACCAGCATGCCGTAGCCGCCGGCGCCGTGGACCTCCTTGACGACCAGCTCGGGCAGGTGGTCGAGCACGTACTTGAAGTCCTCGGTCTCGCGGCACTGCCAGGTCGGGACGTTGTTCAGGATCGGCTTCTCGCCGAGGTAGAACTCGACCATCTTCGGCACGTAGGCGTAGATCGACTTGTCGTCGGCCACGCCCGTGCCGATGGCGTTGGAGAGCGTCACGTTGCCGGCGCGGTAGGCCGCCAGCAGGCCGGGGCAGCCCAGCGTCGAGTCCGGCCGGAAGGCCAGCGGATCGAGGAAGTCGTCGTCGAGGCGGCGGTAGATCACGTCGACGCGCTTCGGGCCGCGCGTGGTGCGCATGAAGACGAAGTTGTCCTTGACGAACAGGTCCTGGCCCTCGACCAGCTCGACGCCCATCTGCTGCGCCAGGAAGGCGTGCTCGAAGTAGGCCGAGTTGTACATGCCCGGCGTCAGCACCACCACCGTCGGATCGTTGATGCCGCCCGGCGCCACCGAGCGCAGCGTCTCCAGCAGCAGATCGGGGTAGTGCGCGACCGGCGCGATGCGGTGCTGCGCGAACAGCTCGGGAAAGAGCCGCATCATCATCTTGCGGTTCTCGAGCATGTAGCTCACGCCCGAGGGCACGCGCAGGTTGTCCTCCAGCACGTAGTAGGTGCCCGAGCCGTCGGGGTTGGCCGCGCGCACGATGTCGATGCCGGCGATGTGCGAGTAGATGCCGCCGGGCACGTCCACGCCGATCATTTCCGGGCGGTACTGCGCATTGGCCAGGATCTGCTCCGGCGGCACGATGCCGGCCTTGACGATCTCCTGGCCGTGGTAAACGTCGTGGATGAAGCGGTTCAGCGCGGTGACCCGCTGGCGCAGGCCGGCTTCCAGCTCGCGCCATTCGTGGGCGGGAATCACGCGCGGGATCAGGTCGAAGGGGATCAGCCGCTCGGTGCCTTCGCCGGAATCCTTGTCGCCATAGACGGCGAAGGTGATGCCGACACGGCGGAAGATCATCTCCGCCTCCTCCCGGCGGGCCTGCATGACCTCTCCGGGCTGCTGCTGCAGCCAGCGCTCATAGGTACGGTAGTGGTCCCGGACGACCGGACCGCTCGCATTCATTTCATCGAACATCATTGTTCTCGTCGTGGTGGTTGAGCGTGCACAGGGTTTAGCAAGTTCAGGGCCAGTCACGGTCTGTCGTCCGGAGACAGTGGCAGATGCCAGTAGCGGATGCGATCGTCCTGCTCGCACCACGCCGATGCATTCGCACCGTACCAGTGCCATGCACCACAGCGGTTCACGTGGATCACTTCTGTACCGCGTGATTGAAGACGCTGCACGACCGCCACCGCCGGATGACCATGCGGATTGAACCTCCCGGCCTGCACGATAGCCCAGCCCGGAGTCACCGAATTGACAAATTGCAAGCTCGATGAAGATGCACTTCCGTGGTGCGGCACCTGCATCACGTCGGCCCGCAGGCGCCCTGACTGGCGCAGCACCAGCATCAGTTCCTGCGCCTGGCCGATGTCGCCGGTCAGCAGCGCGACCCGACCACCGCCGGCCACCCGCAGCACGCACGACAGCGCGTTCGAGCCGGGACGCTCCGGCCCGGTGCGGGCCAGGGCCGCCGCCGTCGGATGCAGGAACTCGAACTCGACGCCATCGCGCGCCCAGCGCAGGCCGGCCTGGCAAGGCTGGTGCGGCACGCCGGCCAGGCGGTCACGCAGCGCATGGCCGGGCTCGAGCGAGCTGTGCATCAGCCGCACCGGCAGCGCCGCCAGCAGCGAGGCGGCGCCGCCGCTGTGGTCGCTGTCGCGGTGGCTCAGCACCAGATGGTCGAGCTCGCGCACGCCCAGGCGGCGCAGCAGCGGCAGCAGCACCCGCTCGCCGGCGTCGCCGGCCTCGCCCTGGCGGCCGTAGGCCGGTCCGGTGTCGTGCAGCAGATCGTGGCCCGCGGTGCGCACCAGCACCGCATGGCCCTGGCCGACATCGGGCACGATCAGCTCGAAATGCCCGGGTGGCGGCCGCACCAGCGCCGGCCACAGCAGCGGCAGCAGCATCGGCACCGCCAGCAGACGCAGCGCCCAGGGCCAGGGCAGCGTCAGCAGCACCGCCGCAGCCAGACCCAGCGCCTGCGCCCAGACTGGCGCCGCCGCCGGACTCCAGGCCGCACCCGGCCAGGCCAGCAGCGGCGCCAGCATCAGGCGCAGCAGGTCGATCGCCCAGACCGCCGGCAGCCACAGCGGCTCGAGCAGCAGGCCCAGCAGCGCCAGCGGCGTCACCACCAGCGTGATCAGCGGAATCGCCACCAGATTGGCCGGCAGCCCGACCAGCGCGATCTGCTGGAAGAACAGCAAGGTCCACGGCGCCAGCCCGAGCGTGGCCACCCACTGGCTGCGCAGCAGGGCGCGCAGCGACTCGCGCAGCCACGCCCCCCCCAGCGGCTGCGCCGGCCTCGTTCGCATGCGCGCGCCAGGCGGCTCCGAGGCGATCAGCAGCGCCACCGCGACAAAGGACAGCCAGAAGCCCGGCTGCAGCAAGGCCCAGGGATCGGCCAGCGCCACCACCGCCGCCACCAGCGCCAGCAGGCGCGGCATCGGCCAGTCGCGCGCGCCTTCGCGCAGCAGTGCCACCGTGGCCAGCATCAGCACGGTGCGCTGCGCCGGCACGCCCCAGCCCGACAGCAGCGCGTAGCCGAGCGCCGCCAGCACCCCGCCCAGCCGGGCCGCACGCGGCGCCGGACACCTCAGCATCAGCCCGGGCCAGGGCCCGTGCCGCCACAGCAGCGCGATCAGCCCGCCGGCCAGCCAGGCGAACATCGTCACATGCAGGCCGCTGATCGCCATCAGGTGGCTCAGGCCGGCCAGGCGGAACAGCGCCCAGTCCTCGCGCTCGATCGCGCTCTGGTCGCCCAGGCTCAGACCGGCGATCACCCCGGCCGCCGGCCGCTCGCCCAGCACCGCGAACAGATGCTCGCGCCGGTCCTGGCGCCAGCGGTCGATGCGGGCCTGGCCGGTCTCGCCCAGCAGCACCGGCCGGTCGGCCGCGACGCCGCTGCGCTGCACCACCCGGCCCTGGCCGCCCAGACCCTCCTCGAGCGCACGCAGCGCCAGGTCCGGCCCATGCAGCGGTGCCGGCGCCTCGACCGGACGCAGTCTCAGCGCCAGTCGCCAGCGCTGGCCGGCGCGTGGCGCCCCGGCACGAGGCGGCGGTCCGGACAGGCCGCTCTCGCCCCAGAAGACCTGCAGCCGGCGCGGCAGCACCAGCCGCGCCGGCTCGGGCGCATCCGCCGCATGCGCGCCGCTCAAGGTGCCGGGCCAGCCGGCACGCTCCACCGCGATCTGGCCCCGCCAGGCGCCCTCGCGCCAGACCGGCAGGCCGACGATCACGCCCTCGACCTGCACCAGCCGGTCCTGCAGCGCCGGATCGAGCCGGTCGCGCAGGCCGGCCTCGGCCCGCAGATCGGTCAGCAGCAGCGCGGCCGGCACCAGCGCGATGACGCCGAGCCTCTGCGGCCAGCGGCTGCACACCCGCCAGATCCACCGGGTCTGCCCGCCCCCCCAGGCCAGCAGGAGCAGCAGCGCGGCCGCCAGCAGGGCCTGGCGCTCGGGCGGCGCCAGCAGGCGCGGCTGCTGGAGCTGCAGCAGCGTGCCCGCCAGCACCGCGACGGCCGCCACGCCCAGCTGCATCACGGCCGAGACCCCGTGCAGGCTGCTGACCATGCGCCCTCCCCTTTCGGCTCAGTGTAGGATCGCGCCCAGCCGGGCGGTGCACGGGTGATCCGCGCTTGACAGCGCCTGAACGCACCGCACCGGAAACGAAAAATTCACCCCGAACCGAACCGATTCACGGAACTCCCGCCATGAGCATTTCCCAGCGCCTCCAGGACCTCGGCATCAGCCTGCCGCCGGTGGCCGTGCCGGCCGCCGCCTATGTGCCCTTCGTGCGCACCGGCAACCTGGTCTTCCTGTCCGGTCACATCGCCAAGAAGGACGGCAAGCCCTGGGTCGGCCAGCTCGGCCGCGACATGGACACCGCCACCGGCCGCGAAGCCGCTCGCGCCATCGCCATCGACCTGATGGGCACGCTGCAGGCCGCCGTCGGCGACCTGTCGAAGGTGCGCCGCATCGTCAAGGTCATGAGCCTGGTCAACAGCACGGCCGACTTCACCGAGCAGCACCTGGTCACCAACGGCGCCTCCGAGCTGTTCGCCCAGGTCTTCGGCGACCAGGTGGGCGCCCATGCCCGCAGCGCCTTCGGCGTCGCGCAGATCCCGATGGGCGCCTGCGTCGAGATCGAGCTGATCGCCGAGGTCGAGTGAATCCGCGCCCGCGCCTGCTGCTGGCGCTGATGGCGCTGGCCTGCTTCGCCAGCGTGGCCGGGGCGCTGTTCGCCCAGCATCACCTGGACATGCAGCCCTGCCCGTGGTGCATCCTGCAGCGCATTCTTTTCCTGCTGATCGGCACGGTCGCCGGCCTGGCGGCACTGCTGCCCGAGGCGGCGGGCGCCGCGCGGCTGTCGCGCCGGCTCTCGGGCGGGCTGATGCTGCTGCTGGCGCTGGCCGGCACCGCAGCGGCGCTCTACCAGCACTTCGTCGCCGCCAAGCTGCCCTCCTGCGACCTGACGCTGGCCGACCGGATCATTTCCGGCCTGGGGCTGGACGCCTGGCAGCCGGAGGTCTTCGAGGTGCGCGCCTCCTGCGCCGAGGCGGCGGTGTCGCTGCTGGGCGTGCCCTTCGAGCTGTGGAGCGCGGCGCTGTTCGTGCTGCTGGGCGCAGCCGCAGCCCGTCTTGCACGACAGGCCTGACGCGCTCGACCACGACAATGTGAAATACTTGGCAGAAACTGCCGCGTATTTCGCATGAAGACCTTTTTCCGTCGGCCCGCATCCCTGCTGTCAGGGCGCCTGTCCCCGCGTCGCGGGGGCTGGCTGACGGCGGCCGACACGGTCCAATTCCCGCATGAGCGAGCATGAGCTGAGCCGCATCGGCGCGGCGGAACAGGCCGAGCGGGTGGTGCAGCGTCTGATGCGCCGCTACAGCGCAGACACCCGCGGCCCGGCGCCGGACTCCAGCCAGGATCCGGCCTTCCGGCGCTGGCTGGCCCTGGCCAGCGGCATGATGCCCGCGGCGATGGAGCGCGCCGAGCCGACCCTGGCCGACACCCGCCTGATTCCCACCGGCGAGGCCCGCCGACGGCTGTGCGTGGCGCTGCGCACGCCCGACCAGGCCACCGCGCTGGTGCTGGCCGATCCCTTCGACCGCGCCGAGCGGCTCTGGATCGAGGCGCGTCTGCGCCAGGAGGGCCGACTGCGCACCCGCTGGTATGTGGCGCCGGCGCCGGCGCTGCTGGCCTTCGTCGAGCGGGTCGAGCAGGCCCGGCTCGAGCATGAGGTCAGCCGCTTCGGCGTGCGCGCGTCCCGCCATGACGATATCGGCGCGGCCGGCACGCCGGCGCTGGAGCCGCTCAACCGGCTGCTGCGTCTGGCCTTCGAGCGCGGCGCCAGCCATCTGCATCTGGACCTGCCGGCCCATGACCCGGCCGCCGCCTCGGTGCGGCTGCGCATCGACGGCCGGCTGCAGCCCGCCGGCCCGGCGCATCCGGACGACGAACGCCCCGCCCCGGCCGGCGAGATGCTGCATGCGCTGGCGGCGATGCTGGGCCCGCAGATCCTGCGCGACGGCCAGCTCGACATCGTCCAGGGCGGGCGCCCGCTGAGCCTGCCGGTCGAGATGCACCCCGGCCACATCGTGCTGCGGCTGCCGGACCGCGACGAGCGCCTGCCGCCGCCCTCGCTCGAGGCCCTCGGGCTGGCGCCGGCCACCTGTGCCGCGCTGCGCCGGTCGCTGCAGCCGGTCCACGGGCTGACGCTGCTGGTGGCGCCTCCCGGCCAGGGCCTGAGCACCCTGCTGCGGGCGCTGGCCGGACAAAGCCATCAGGAAGGCCAGCTCGCGCTGACGCTGGATGCCCCGGACCGCGATGCGGTCGAGCACGCCCTGAGGCGTGACCCCGACCGGCTGCTCATCGACCAGAGCGGCGAGATGAGCCCCGGCGCTGCCGAGCGGCTGGCCGATCTGGCGCTGGAGGGCCGGGCGCTGGTGCTGGCGGTGCGGGCGGTCTCGCCCTGGTCGGCCATCGAGCGGCTGCACCGCGCCGGCCTGCCACGCCAGGTGATCGGCCGCAGCCTCGGCGGGATGCTGGTGCAGCAGCTGCTGCCGCGGATCTGCCCGCACTGCGAAGGCAGCGGCTGCCCGGACTGCGAAGACAGCGGCCGGCTGGGCCGCTGCGTGATCGAGAGCTGGATCGACACCAGCCGCGCGCTGGCCGAGGCGATCGAGATCGGTGCGCCAGCCACCCGGCTCGACCGGCTGGCCCGGCAGCGACGCAGCCCCGGCATGGCCGAGCGGCTTCAGCAGCGGCTGCGCGCGGGCGAGATCGCGCAGGAGGATGCCGAGCGTGCCGCTCCGCTGGCGCCCTGAACTCTGGCTCGACCTGCGTGCACGCGGCTGCCAGGCCCGGCTCATCGGCGCGGGCTGGCGCGAGCGCAGCCTGGCCGCGGCCAGCGGCAGCGGGCGGGGCGCGGCCGCGCTGGGCGCGGCGCTGTCGGCGCTGCGCCTGGCCGATGTCGACGTGCTGCCGGGCCAGGCCCGGCTGCGGGTGGCCGACGAGTACCTGCTGCACCTGCTGCTGCACCATGACGGCTCGCGCGCCCAGGTCCGGCAGGAGGCACAGCAGCGCTTCCGGGCGGTGCTCGGCGACGGGGCACGCCATCTGATGCTGCTGCCGATGGGCCGCCAGCGCTGGCTCGCCAGCGCGCTCGAGGCGGCCGATCTGGCGACCTGGACCGAAACGCTTCAGCACGCCGGCCTGCGGGCCGGCCAGATCGAGCCGCTGCTGCATGCCGAATGGCAGCGGGTCGGCCGCCAGATCCGCGATGCCGACGCGGTGCTGGTGCTGCCGCGCGACGAAGGCGCGACGCTGCTGCGCCTGATCGACGGCGAGCCGGTCGATCTGGCCTGGGAGCGCTTCGACAGCGAGGACAGCGCCTCGCTGGAGCGCCGGGTGCGGGCCTTCGCCCGCCTGCCGCAGGGGCGCAGCCGCCGCCCGACCTGGGCACAGACCGGCAGCGGCGGCAGCCTCGCCGAGACCGACGATGCGCAGGTGATCTACCTGCTGCCCGAGAGCGGCACCCTGTGCCGCTATGTGCGCGAGCGCTCCGGCTCCGGCGGTGGAGCGGACGGCCTCGCCGGCTGATCGGCCGCGGCCGCGGAAGCAGCCGCAGTCGGCTCCGGCTCCTGCGGCGCCATCATCACCGCCACGCTGACCCGCAGCCCGCCGAGATCGGGCGAACGGTCGACCTGGATGTCGAGCTGCAGCGCCATCGCGATGCGCCGCACGATCGACCAGCCCAGGCCGCTGCCCGGACGGTCATTGCCGAGCGCGCGGAAGAAGCGCTCGCCCAGACGCTGCATATGCTCCGGCGACAGGCCGGGGCCGCTGTCCTCGACGATCAGCCGGGCACGGGGCGCGGGCGTTTCCGTGCCGTCGGGCATCGTCGCCGTCGAGGCCTCGGCCGCAGACGGGGGCAGCACGGTCACCCGCACCGTCGCGCCGGACGGGCTGTAGCGCAGCGCGTTGTCGATCAGGTTGCGCAGCAGCACCGCCAGCAGCGTGGGCTCGCCGCGCACCTGCAGCCAGCCCTCCTCCTCCGGCGCCTCGAACTGCAGGTCCTGGCCCTCCTCGAAGGCGGTGGAGGCGATCTCGACCACCTCGTCCCGGGCCAGCACCACCAGGTCGGCGCGGCCCTGGCGACACTGCGGCTCGGCCTCCAGCCGCGCCAGCGTCAGCAGCTGCTGCACCAGGCGGGTGGCGCGGTCGCAGCCCGCCAGCGTCGCCTGCAACGCATGGCGACGCGCGGCCGGATCGGCCACCGCCAGCGCGGCCTGAGCCTGCGCGCGGATGCCGGCGATCGGCGTGCGCAGCTCGTGCGCGGCGTCGGCAGTGAAGCGCCGCTCCGAGCTCAGCAGCGCATGGGTGCGGTCGAACAGCTCGTTGAGCGCCTGGATCAGCGGCAGCAGTTCGGCCGGCGCGTCGTCGATGCGCACCGGCGTCAGCTCAGCCGGATCGCGCGTGGCCAGCTCGCGCCCGAGCCGGTCCAGCGGCACCAGACCGAGCCGCACCGCCCACCACACGCTCAAGCCCAGCAGCGGCAGCGCCACCAGCAGCGGCAGCAGCGAGCTGCGCAGCACCGCCTCGAGAATCTCCTCGCGCGAATAGCCCAGCTCGCCGATCAGCACGATCGCGTCGGAGGCCTGGCGCGGCCGCGCGGCGTAGACCCGCCAGTCACGGCCCGACAGATGGGTGGCGTGAAAGCCCGGCACCAGCGGCGCCAGCGGCTCGGCCGGCGCATTCCAGGAATGCATTTCCAGCACGCCGTCGCGCCAGACCTGGAAGGCCACCCGCGGCGAGTAGCGATGCAGATTGGAGGCCGGCGGCAGCGCCGCCTCGCCGCCATCCTCGAGCTGCAGCGCGATCAGCAGCGCGGCCGACTGCGCCAGATGGCCGTCGAGCAGGCTGTCGAGCTCGCGCCGCGTATCGACCCAGGCCAGCACCGCCGCGAGCATCCACAGCATCGTCACCCCGGCCAGCACCCGGCCGAGCAGCCGCGCGCGCAGCGAGCTGCGCCGCAGCGGACGCACCGGGCTCACGAGGCCGCGAGCGGCACGCTGCCGGTGTCGGCGCCCGACTCGGCCTCGGCACCGGTCGCGCCCGCTTCCGGCTGAGGGGCTGGCGTCGAGGCCGCGAAGGCATAGCCGACCCCCCGCACCGTGCGGATCCGGTGCGAGCCGAGCTTGCGGCGCAGGTGGTGCACATGCACCTCGATGGTGTTGCTGCCGACCTCCTCGCCCCAGCCGTAGAGGTGGTTCTCGAGCTGCTCGCGCGTCAGTACCCGGCCCGGGCGCAGCATCAGCACATGCAGCAGGCTGAACTCGCGGCTCGAGAGCTTGACCGCCTCGCCGTCGGCCCAGACCTCGCGCGAGGCCGGCTGCAGATCGACGCCGTTGCTGCTGAGCCGGTCCTGCGCCTGGCCGTGCGAGCGGCGCACCAGCGCGCGCAGCCGCGCGGCCAGCTCATGCAGGTCGACCGGCTTGACGACATAGTCGTCGGCGCCGATGTCCAGCGCCTGGATGCGCTGGGGCACGCCGTCGCGCGCGGTCAGCACCAGCACCGGCGTGGCCACGCCGCGGTTGCGCAGGCTCTGCAGCACGTCGATGCCGTCGACCCGCGGCAGGCCCAGGTCAAGAATGGCGGCGGTATAGGTCTGGTTCAGCAGCTCGCGCTCGGCGGCCACGCCGTCACGCACCCAGTCGACCTGGAAGCCCAGGGCCCGCAGGCCGGCACGCAGACCGTCGCCGAGCAGCTGATCGTCTTCGGCAAGCAGCAGTCGCATGATGTGGAAAATTTCTCGGTGGACAGGCCCCGATCGTAGCGGCGAGCGATGAATCCCGGCTTAGTCGCCACGGCGGGAGGGGAAAAAAAAGGCCCTTCCGACGGAAGGGCCTGGAAGCCCGCGCCGCCGAAGCGGCACGGTGCGGGGGAACTGTGACGACATCCGGGTTGTCGTCGCCGGCGCCGGCAATCTTCATCGGCGCGTCTTTGATCATGCACGGAGACGACCAGTCTCGTGCATCAGATCACAGCTATTACAAATGGTACCAATCATCTCATCTGGCCGAGAGATTACCGGAGAAATCTTGGATTGCATTAAGCCCCGGAGCGCGGCGATGCGACTGCGGGCAGCAGAGGGGCCAGGCCCTGCACCTTCATCGTCGTCTCCAAGGCGCGCCCCTTGCGCGCGCGCCGGCCGACCCAGCCGGCCAGCGCGGCAGGCTTCAGGTCCTCGTCGCGCGGCTTGGCGCCGCGGCCCAGGCCGCTGACGCGCAGACCGCCCTCGCCCAGCACCGTCACCGCCAGCAGCGCATCGGCCTGCAGGTCGATGTCGGCCATCAGCATCAGGCCGCGGCCGCCGCCCGACTGGTGCTTGAGCTCGTCCAGCCCGAAGACCAGCAGCCGGCCGGTAGCGCTCAGGCAGGCCACGCGGGTGTGCGCGGCCTCCACCGACACGGGCGCGAACCACTGCTCGCCCGGCTCCAGCGTCAGGAAGGCCTTGCCGCCCTTGTTGCGCGCGAACAGGTCGCCCAGGCGCGCCAGCAGGCCGGTGCCGCCGCTGTGCGCCATCAGCAGCATCTGGTCGGCTGGCCCGGTCAGGTAATGCAGCACCTGCGTGCCCGGCTCCAGATCGATCAGCGAGGTGATCGGCGCGCCGTCGCCGCGCGCGCCCGGCAAGGCGCTGACCGCCACCGAATAGACGCGGCCGTTGCTCGCGCAGGCCACCAGCGTGTCGACGGTGCGGCACTCGAAGGTGCCGTGCAGCGCATCGCCCGCCTTGAACGCGAAGCCGGCCGGATCATGACCGTGGCCGGTGCGCGCGCGCACCCAGCCCTTCTGGCTGACGACGACGGTGACCGGCTCGTCGGCCACGCGGACCTCGGCCACGGCCTTCTTCTCGGCCTGGATCAGCGTGCGGCGCTCGTCGCCGTGCTGCTTGGCATCGGCCTCGATCTCGCGGATGACCAGCCGGCGCAGCGAGGCCGGGTTGCCCAGGATGTCCTCGAGCTTCGCCTGCTCGCCGCGCAGCTCGGCCAGCTCCTGCTCGATCTTGAGGGCCTCCAGCCGGGCAAGCTGGCGCAGGCGGATCTCCAGGATGTCCTCGGCCTGACGCTCGCTCAGGCGGAAGCGCGCGATCAGCGCGGCCCGGGGCTCGTCGCTCTCGCGGATGATGCGGATCACCTCGTCGAGGTTGAGCAGCACCCGCTGGCGGCCCTCCAGCACATGGATGCGCTCGCTGACCCGCTCGTGGCGGTGCGCGGTGCGCCGGCGCACCGTGTCGAGCCGGAAGCCGGTCCACTCGCGCAGCACCTGGCGCAGGCCCTTGGGCGTCGGGCGGCCGTCCAGCCCGATCATCGTCATGTTGATCGGCGCCGAGCTCTCCAGGCTGGTGTGCGCCAGCAGCGCGGTGATCAGCTCGCGCACCTCGATCGTGCGGCTGCGCGGCTCGAAGACCAGGCGCACCGCCGCCTCCTTGCCGGACTCGTCGCGCACGCCGTCGAGCAGCGCCAGCACCGCGCCCTTGAGCTGGACCTGCTCCGGGGTCAGTGCCTTCTTGCCGGCCTTGACCTTCGGGTTGGTGATCTCCTCGATCTCCTCGAGCACCTTCTGGCTGCTGGTGCCCGGCGGCAGCTCGGTGACCACCAGCTGCCACTGGCCGCGCGCGAGCTCCTCGATCTTCCAGCGCGCGCGCACCTTCAGCGAGCCGCGGCCGGTGCGGTAGGCCTCGCGGATCTCGGTCTCGCTGCTGATGATCTGGCCGCCGCCGGGATAGTCGGGGCCGGGCACCAGCGCGTGCAGCGCGTCGTCGCTCAGGTGCTCGTCGCGGATCAGCGCGACCGCCGCCGCGGCGACCTCGCGCAGGTTGTGGCTGGGCACCTCGGTGGCCAGGCCCACGGCGATGCCGCTGGCGCCGTTGAGCAGCACGAAGGGCAGGCGCGAGGGCAGCTGGCGCGGCTCCTCGGTCGAGCCGTCGTAGTTGGGCACGAAGTCGACCGTGCCCTCGTCGATCTCGTCGAGCAGCAGCCGCGCGATCGGCGCCAGGCGCGCCTCGGTGTAGCGCATCGCCGCCGCGCCGTCGCCGTCGCGGCTGCCGAAGTTGCCCTGGCCGTCGATCAGCGGATAGCGCAGCGAGAAGTCCTGCGCCATGCGCACCAGCGCGTCATAGGCGGCGGTGTCGCCGTGCGGGTGGAAGCGGCCGAGCACGTCGCCCACGACGCGCGCGCTCTTGACCGGCCGCGCGCCGCCAGTGGCGCCGTTGCTGGCGCGCTGCGTCGCCAGCCCCATGCGGTGCATCGCGTAGAGGATGCGCCGCTGCACCGGCTTCTGGCCGTCGCCGACATCCGGCAGCGCGCGGCCCTTGACGACGCTCAGCGCGTATTCGAGATAGGCCCGCTCGGCATAGTGCGCCAGCGTCAGCGCGTCATCGGCCGGGGTGGCGGGAGGAAGGGAGGAGAAGTCGATCGTCGTCTGGTCCATCGTCGGGCATCAGGCGTGCATGTGCACCTGGCGCCCGATTGTGCAGGACAACACGGGCCGGACCCGTGCATGCGTGCGATCCGCCTCGTCGAAGGGCTGCTCCAGCGCGGTGCAGCGCAGCGGCGCGTCCAGGTCGATGCGGTTCGAGGCCGGGTCGGCCGCGCAGCCGCGTGCGCGCTCGACCGGCTGCGGTGCCAACGGGGTCCAGTCGGCGCAGGTGTCGGCGAAGCTGGGCGGCAGCAGGTCGTCGCTGCGCAGGCCGGAAGTGCGCCTGGGGCGAGATGCCGCCACGCGCGCCTCCGCAGGCGTGGTCTCAGCCTTGGCCGCCACCACGCGCCGTCGCCGCGGCGTCGTCTGATCGCGATAGCGCTGCTGACGACTGCGCAGATGGCGCCGCCCCGAGAACAGCGCCACAAGCACCAGAATCAGCAGCAGCTGGACCAGCACCGAGATCATGCCCAGGCCCAGGTCATGGAAGGTCGAGAACATCACCAGCTCCTCGGGAATCCGCAGGACCCGACGACAAGCTGGCCAGGCAACGCCAGCCGAACGCCGGAAAAAGTCCTCCCTGAAGGTTTGTCGTGGGCCGGCGATCTGCGGGGGGGAAACAATCACCGGCATGCGCATGATCGGCCGGCGAGGCGGCCGGGGCACCGGTCCCGGGGCCGGGCCGGTACCCGACCAAGGTCGAGGCTCACCAGCTCGCGGCGTAGGAGTCGGGATCGAAGCGCGGATGGCGGGTGATGGCCCCGGTGTCGACGAACTCGAACTGATTGAGCTTGAGCTGGCGCAGCGTCATCAGCGTGACCGGGCTCCAGCGCTCGTCCGGATCGCCCTGCACGAAGAAGTCCGTCCCGATGTCGGCGACATACAGGCCGTACTTCTGCATCGCCCGCGCGATGGTGCGCGCCTGCGCGTTCCACCAGAACGGGATCTCGAAGTCGGCGCGCAGGCGCAGCAGCGCGCCGAACGGGATGCCCTCGGCGCGGGTGTTGCCGGCGGAATGGCGCGCCGGCCAGACATGGCGGCGATCGAGCACCGCATCGCGGAAGGTCACCCGCAGCGCATGGCGGATCACGCCGGACTCGACCTCCTCGGCGCGCAGCAGCAGCGGCAGGATCGGCAGGCCGGCGGCGTCGCCCGAGGTCCAGCCGTCCGGGCGCATCGCCAGCGAGCCCAGGTCCCAGGCGGCGGTCGCATAGGCGTTCCAGCGCCCGGCGCTGTCCTGGTAGCTGAAATAGCTCTCCCAGAGCCGGCAGGCGCCGCCCGCGCCCTTCTCCAGCACCAGCACATGGCGGTCGCCGCAGCGCGCCGGATCGTTGCAGTGGCCGCCCTCGACGCGGATCTGGCTGTCGAGCGGAAAGGGAAAGCGCCGCCGCGACGCGATGACGCTGTCGCAGGCCCGGATCGACACCTTGCCCTGCTCGATGACCGCGCAGTCGCTCTGGTCGGGCGCACCGGCGCCGTTGCCATCGCGCGGATCGACGATCGCATGACTGACCAGCGGCCAGCGGGTGCTGCGCTCGCTGCCGTCGACGACGTTCCAGGGCATGCCGTAGTACTTGCCGACCTGGTTCGGGTCGGTCTCGCGGCCCCAGTCGGGATGCAGCGGCCGGCCCGCGCCGATCATGCCGATCCATTCGGCGCTGCGGGCATGGGCGGGAAAGCGCATCACGTCGTCGATGCGCTGATTGAAGATCGCCTGCGGCGGGAACATCGTGCAGCCGGCCAGCACCGGCGCCGCGGCGGCCGGCTCGGCCGATGCCGACACGGCGGGCCACAGCGCAGACACGCCCAGCAGGAGCGCGGTCAGCGTCGGCCGGTGCTGAGGGGGAAGAATGGGGAGAAGGGATCGCAGGCGAGAGATCATGGAAGTCGATGCCACGGGCACGGGTGAGGAGTCGCGCCTGAGTATCGATTCCGGATCTCTCGCACGCCTGAACGGCTGCGCCCCGGAAACAAGGGGGAAATCTGGCAGATTTCCTGAATATCGAAAAAAAGTTCCTCCCTGCCAGTTATGTTCCCTGCGGGCCGTCCGCGGGGGAGTGGACATGCGGCCCGCGAGGAGAATTTTCAGACCGGGCACGCACGCACGCACCCGCCCAAAGCATGGCCCGGCGCATGAGCCTGCGCAGAGCCTGCGGGGGATCAGCCCGCCGGCGGCACCAGCCGGTGCTTGAGCGCCAGCAGCACCGCCTCGGTGCGGTTGCCCACGCCCAGCTTGGACAGGATGTTGGTGATGTGGAACTTGACGGTCGGCAGCGCGATGCGCAGCTGCTCGGCGATGTCCTGGTTGGTCAGGCCGCGCGCCATCAGCGCCAGCAGCTCGCGCTCGCGCTGGGTCAGGTCGGCGCCGGGCTGGCCGGGCTGCGAGGCCGCGATCAGCGCCTCGGTGGCCTCGGGCGAGAGCACCCGGCGCCCGCCGTGGGCAGCGCGGATGACATTGACCAGCTCCTGCGCTGAAGCCGTCTTGTTCAGGTAGCCGCTGGCGCCGGCCTGCAGCGCGCGCTGCACCTCGCCCGGCTCGGTCAGGCTGGTCAGGATGACAAAGCGGGTGGAGGGCAAGAGCGGGCGCAGCCGCGCCATCGCCTCGATGCCGTCCATCTGCGGCATCACCAGGTCCATCAGCACCACGTCGGGCGCCAGCTCCGGCGCGATGCGCACCGCATCCGCGCCATGTGCGGCCTCGCCAACCAGCTCGAAGTCGGCCTCGCCACGGACCATCGCGGCCAGACCGTTGCGGATCATCGGGTGGTCGTCGACGATGAGAATGCGCAGGCGCGCATGGGGGGCATTCATGGGCAAAGCTCTCTGTCTCTCGGAAGGGAGGAAGGGAGGAAGGAAAGAGGGTCAGATGTCGATCTCGACCGCGTCGCCGTGCAGCTCCATCAGCTCGCGCCGCGCCGCCGCCTCGCCCTTGCCCATCAGCCGGCCGAAGGAGCGGGTGGTGTCCGCCAGATCGACCGGCCCGAGCTCGACGCGCAGCAGCCGGCGGGTGTCGGGGTTGAGCGTCGTCTCCCAGAGCTGCTCGGCGTTCATCTCGCCCAGACCCTTGAAGCGGCTCACTGACCAGGCGCCCTCGCGCGCGCCTTCCTTGCGCAGCTTGTCGAGAATGGCCTGCAGCTCGCCCTCGTCGAGCGCGTAGAGCTTGGCCGCAGGCTTCCTGCCGCGCGCCGGCGCATCCACCCGGTAGAGCGGCGGGCGCGCGACGAAGACATGGCCGGCCTCGATCAGCTTCGGGAAATGGCGGAAGAACAGCGTCAGCAGCAGCACCTGGATGTGCGAGCCGTCGACGTCCGCGTCCGACAGGATGCAGATCTTGCCGTAGCGCAGGCCCGACAGGTCGGGCTGGTCGCCGGGGCCGTGCGGATCGACGCCCACCGCCACCGCGATGTCGTGGATCTCGTTGTTGGCGAACAGCCGGTCGCGCTCGACCTCCCAGGCGTTGAGCACCTTGCCGCGCAGCGGCAGGATGGCCTGCGTCTCCTTGTCGCGGCCCATCTTGGCGCTGCCGCCGGCCGAGTCGCCCTCGACCAGGAAGACCTCGTTGACCGCGATGTCGCGGCTCTCGCAGTCGGTGAGCTTGCCCGGCAGCACCGCCACGCCCGAGCCCTTCTTCTTCTCGACCTTCTGGCCGGCGCGCTGGCGCGCCTGCGCCTGGCGGATGACCAGCTCGGCGAGCTTGCGGCCATGCTCGACATGCTGGTTCAGCCACAGCTCCAGCGCCGGACGCACGAAGGCCGACACGAGCTTGAGCGCATCGCGGCTGTTCAGGCGCTCCTTGGTCTGGCCCTGGAACTGCGGGTCGAGCACCTTGGCCGACAGCACGAAGCTGGCGCGCCCGAAGACATCGTCGGGCATCAGCTTGACGCCCTTGGGGCAGAGCGCATGCAGCTCGATGAAGCCCTTGACCGCCTGGAACAGGCCGTCCTTCAGGCCGGCCTCGTGGGTGCCACCGGCCACCGTCGGGATCAGGTTGACGTAGCTCTCGCGCAGGCTGGCGCCCTCTTCCAGGAAGGCGACGCACCAGGAGGCGCCCTCGCCCTCGGCGAAGCTCTCGCTCTCGCCGGCGCCGGCGTGGCGCGCGCCCTCGAACAGCGGGATCAGCACCTCGCCGCCGAGGTTCTGCGCCAGGTAGTCGCGCAGGCCCGCCGCATAGCACCAGGTCTGGGTCTCGCCGCTCTTCTCGTGGTGCAGCGTGACGGTGACGCCCGGCATCAGGACCGCCTTGCTGCGCAGCAGGTGCATCAGCTCGCCGCGCGGCAGCTCCGGGCTCTCGAAGTACTTCGCGTCGGGCCAGACGCGCACCGTCGTGCCCTGCCTGCGGTCGCCGGAAGACGCCGGCCCGGCCGGGCGCACCGCCAGCGGCTCGATCACGTCGCCGCCGGAGAAGGCCAGCGTGGCGACCTGGCGCTCGCGCCAGACCGTCACCTGCAGCCGGGTGGACAGCGCGTTCGTCACCGACACGCCCACGCCGTGCAGGCCGCCGGAGAAGCTGTAGGCGCCGCCCGAGCCCTTGTCGAACTTGCCCCCGGCATGCAGCCGGGTGAAGACGATCTCGACGACCGGCACGCCCTCCTCGGGATGCAGGCCAAAGGGAATGCCGCGTCCGTCGTCCTCGACCGAGACCGAGCCGTCGGCATGCAGCGTCACGCCGATGCGCCGGCCGTGGCCGGCCAGCGCCTCGTCGGCGGCGTTGTCGAGCACCTCCTGCACGATGTGCAGCGGGTTGTCGGTGCGGGTGTACATGCCCGGGCGCTGCTTGACGGGCTCCAGGCCCTTGAGCACCCGGATCGAGGCCTCGCCATAGGCGGACGGGGCGGTGGACGCGGAGGAGTTCGCGGAATTCGTGGTCTTGGTGGCCATGGCGGGCGATTGTAGGCAGGTCGACCGCCGCGCCCGTCGTGGCGGCGACGGCCGGGGTTCGTGAATTTCGCTACAGTGTCCGGCCATGAGCACTGCCGTCCCCCCCTCCCCGCCCGGTCAGGCCGCCCGACTGTCGATGCACCAGGTCCTGCTGTGCGGGGCGCTGGTGGTGACGCTGTCGATGGGCATCCGCCACGGCTTCGGCCTGTGGCTGACCCCGATCACCATGGAGCGCGGCTGGACGCGCGAGACCTTCGCCTTCGCGATGGCGGTGCAGAACCTCGCCTGGGGCGTGGCCGGGCCGGTGGCGGGCATGCTGGCCGACCGCTTCGGCGCCTTCCGGGTGCTGGCGGGCGGCGCGCTGCTCTATGCGCTCGGTCTGGTGCTGATGGCGCTCTCGCCCACCGGCGCCACCTTCACCGCCAGCGCCGGCCTGCTGATCGGCATCGCCCAGTCGGGCACGACCTACGCGGTGGTCTACGGCATCATCGGCCGCCAGATCGACCCGGCGCGGCGCTCCTGGGCGATGGGCGTGGCGGCGGCCGCCGGCTCCTTCGGGCAGTTCCTGATGGTGCCGGTCGAGCAGTGGCTGATCGCCTCCTTCGGCTGGCAGCAGGCGCTGATGCTGCTGGGCGGCGCGGCGCTGGTGATCGCACCGCTGGCGCTGGGCCTGCGCGAGCCGGTGGCGCCGGGCGGCCCGGCACGTGCGCAGCAGAGCATCGGCGCGGCGCTGCGCGAGGCCTTCGGCTACCGCAGCTTCCAGTGGCTGATGGCGGGCTACTTCGTCTGCGGCTTCCAGGTGGTCTTCATCGGCGTGCACATGCCCAGCTACCTGAAGGACCACGGCCTGGCGCCCGAGGTGGCCACCACCGCGCTGGCGCTGATCGGCCTGTTCAACGTCTTCGGCACCTATGGCGCGGGCGTGCTCGGCCAGCGCCTGGCCAAGCGCCACATCCTCTCGACCATCTACCTGCTGCGCTCGGTGGCGATCGTGACCTTCCTGGCCGCGCCGCTGACGCCCGCCAGCGTCTACCTGTTCTCGGCCGTGATGGGCGTGCTGTGGCTGTCCACCGTGCCGCCGACCAATGCGGTCATCGCGCAGATCTTCGGCGTGCAGTACCTGTCGATGCTGGGCGGCTTCGTCTTCCTGAGCCACCAGGTCGGCTCCTTCCTGGGCGTGTGGCTGGGCGGGCGGCTCTATGACGCCACCGGCAGCTACGACGTCGTCTGGTGGCTGGCGGTGGCGCTGGGCGTGTTCGCGGCGCTGGCCAACCTGCCGGTGCGCGAGGGCCCGATCGCGCGCCCGGTCGCGCAGCCGGCCTGACATGCGCGCCCCGCAGCGCTGGGCCCTGCGCCTGCTCGCCGTCGGCGTGCTGGCGCTGGTGTTCATGAGCTATCTTCGCCCGTCGATGATCGTCGAGCTCGGCAACCGTCTCTGGAGCTGCTTCTGAATCCGTCGCTGTCCCCGTCCGCCTGGCCTCACGGCAGCGGCGCGCCCTCGTCCTGGATCACCCGCCACGCACCGCTGATCGCCGGACTGTCCACCGGCGCGCGGGTGCTCGACCTGGCCTGCGGCGCCGGCCGCCACGCACGATGGCTGGCCGCGCAGGGTGCGCAGGTCACCGCGGTCGACCGCGACACCGCCGCGCTGGCCACGCTCGCAGCCTCGGGCCTGCCCGGCATCACCCCGCTCGCGGCCGACCTGGAGCCGCTCGAGGGCACGCCCTGGCCGCTGGCGGGCCGGCAGTTCGATGCGGTCGTCATCACCAACTACCTCTGGCGGCCGCGCCTGGACGAGGCGGTCGCGCTGCTGGCGCCCGGCGGCGTGCTGCTGCACGAGACCTTCGCGCAGGGCCACGCCCGCTTCGGCCGGCCGAGCCGGCCCGACTTCCTGCTGCGCCCGGGCGAGCTGCTCGCGCTGGCGCAGCGCCATGACCTGACGGTGGTCGCCTACGAGGACGGCGTGCTGCCGGATCCGCCGCGACGGGTCCAGCGCATCGCGGCCCTGCGCAAGCCAGCCGAATTTCCCCCTCTTCCCGCCAGTTTAGAATTCACGGATCACAAGGACCTCAGCACATGAATCCGATCACAGGCAGCATCGTCGCCCTCGTCACCCCGATGCACGAGGACGGCAGCGTCGACTACCCCAGCCTGCGCCGGCTGATCGACTGGCACGTCGCCGAAGGCACGGCGTGCATCGGCGTCGTCGGCACCACGGGCGAATCGCCGACGGTGTCGGTCGAGGAGCACTGCGAGATCATCCGCGTCGCCGTCGAGCAGGCGGGCGGCCGCGTGCCGGTGATGGCCGGCGCCGGTGGCAACTCCACCCGCGAGGCCATCGAGCTGGCGAAGTTCGCCAAGCAGGTCGGCGCCGACTGCACGCTCAGCGTCGTGCCCTACTACAACAAGCCGTCGCAGGAAGGCATCTACCAGCATTTCCGGGCCATTGCCGAGGCGGTGGACATCCCGATGATGCTGTACAACGTGCCCGGCCGCACGGTGGCGGACATGCTGCCCGAGACCTCGCTGCGCGCCGCGCAGCTGCCCGGCGTCTTCGGCATCAAGGAGGCGACCGGCAACATCGAGCGCGCCGCCTGGCTGATCAAGCACGCGCCCGCAGGCTTCGGCGTCTACTCGGGCGACGACGGCACCGCCATCGCACTGATGCTGCTGGGCGGCCGCGGCAACGTGAGCGTCACCGCCAACATCGCGCCGCGCCTGATGGCGCAGCTGTGCCACGCCGCCGTCGAGGGCGACGTCAAGACCGCGCGCGACATCCACTTCCGCCTGGCCACGCTCAACAAGCTGCTGTTCGCCGAACCGAACCCGGTGCCGGTCAAGTGGGCGATGCAGCGCCTGGGCCTGTGCGGCGGCACGCTGCGCCTGCCGATGGTGCCGATGACCGACGCGCTGATGCCCGGCCTGGAAGCCGCGATGCGCGAAGCCGGCCTGCTCTGAGCCTCCGTCCTGTTTTCCCGAGGATGACGATGTCCCCGCTGTTCCTGCGTCCGGTCGCCCTCGGCACCGCAGCATTCACGCTCGCGCTGGCCGGTTGCACCACGACGACCGACTCCTTCCTGTCGAGCCGTGTCGACTACCGTGCAGCCGCCGCCACGCCGGCGCCGACGCTGCAGGTGCCGCCCGACCTGACCCAGCTCTCCGGCGATCCGCGCTACCAGCCGCCGGTGGGCGGCAGTGTCAGCGCCACCGCGCTGCAGTCCGCTGCAGCCGAAGTCGGCGGCAAGCCGCAGGCCGGCGCGTCCGCCACCACGATCGCACCGCAGTCCAGCGGCGATCTCCGCATCGAACGCTCCGGCCAGCAGCGCTGGCTGGTCACTCGCCAGACGCCCGAACAGCTCTGGCCGGTGCTGCGCCAGTTCTGGCAGGACAGCGGCTTTGCGCTGGCCAGCGATCTGCCCCAAGCCGGCGTCATGGAGACCGACTGGGCCGAGAACCGCGCCAAGCTGCCCGACGATCTGGTCAGCCGCACCGTCGGCAAGGTGCTCGATCGCCTGCGCGACACCGGCGAGCGCGACCGCTACCGCACCCGGGTCGAGCGCAACGGCGAGTTCACCGAGATCTACATCAGCCACCGCGGCCTGGAGGAGATCGCCACCGGCCCGAAGGAGCGCACCGAGACGCTGCGCTGGGTCGCCCGGCCCAGCGATGCCGGCCTCGAGGCGGAAATGCTGGCGCGGCTCATGGTGCGCCTGGGCAGCACGGACGAGAACGCGAAGCCCTCGGCCCAGGCGGTCGACAGCGCGCTGAAGACCGTCACCGCCGCACCGGCTGCAGCGCAGCGCGCCCGCCTGCTCGAAGGTCAGCCCGGTGCCGCGCTGGAGATCGACGACAGCCTGGAGCGCAGCTGGCGCCGCGTCGGCCTGGCGCTGGACCGCAGCAGCTTCACCGTCGAGGAACGCGATCGCGGCACAGGTCTCTACACCCTGCGCTATGTCGACCCGAAACTCGCCGGCAAGGAAGAGCCCAGCCTGCTGTCGCGCATGTTCGGTGCCCGCAAGGATGACCTCAGCGGCACACGCTACCGCCTGCGCCTGAGCGGCACCGGCGAGCGCACCCAGGTGGCGGTGCTCGACGAGCAGAGTCGCCCGGTGGCCGACGAAGGCGCACGCAGCATCGCGCAGCTGCTGGTCGGCGAACTGCGCTGACGAACTGCGCTGATCCAGGGCCTCGGCCCTTTTCCTTGTGCCCATGAGAATTCATGGGCCCATGAAAAAACCGCCCCAAGGGGCGGTTCTTTTTTCCAGAGCCGCACCATCCGGTGCGGCATCAGGACTTACTTCGAGGCAGCAGCGTCGACAGCGGCCGAAGCGGCTTCAACGACGGCCGAAGCGGCGTCGGTAGCAGCCGAAGCAGCGGCGTCAGCAGCAGCCGAAGCGGCCTCGACGACCGGAGCGGCAGCCGAAGCAGCAGCGTCAACGGCCGGAGCGGCCGGGGCTTCTTCCTTCTTGCCGCAGGCGGCCAGGGCAGCGGCAGCGATCAGGGCGGCCATCAGGAGCGACTTGTTCATGCTTTTTACCTCAGTCTGAGAGACAGAAAATTACCGGTAATTTCGGCTCGTCGGACTTGCGGCAAACCTGCCGCGGTCTTCACGCGCCATCTAGGAAACAGAAAGCTCGAGCATTTCTGCAACCAGCCTTCCATTATACAACATCAAACCTCGTGCTTCGCTGACGCGGAGCCCGCCGGGACTCATGCCGGGGGCACCATCATGTTGCAGCACAGCACCGTTATCGTAACGCCTGGGGCGAAAAAGCCGTTGACAGCCCTCCCGCCTGTTTCAATTACGCCACGATCGAGACGCCATCTCCGCGTCATGCCTGCGGATGGATCCAGCCGTCATCGCACCACTGCTCGAGCAGCGCGCGCAGCTCCGGGCTGGCTGCGGCGACCGCGGCGGCATCGAGATGACGCGCATCAGCGAGTCGATGCAGCACCTCGGCATCCTCGTCGGCTGCATGCCAGGAGTCGCCGTTCATGAAGATGTGCGCCTCGTCGTAGAGCATGATGCTGCGCGCGTCGAGCTGCACGCCGCAGTCCTCGGGCAGCGGATCCTCGGCGATCTCGAAGCTGACGTTCGCCTTCGGCTCGCTCAGGTACTCGCCCAGCGCGCGCGCCAGCGCCCCCGGCTCGTCGAGCACCCGGCGCAGCGCCGTTTCGGTGAACTGCAGCAGATCGGCCGGGATGCGCCCCGGCGCGGTGGTGGCGGGCTGCTGCGGATCGAGGTAGACGACCGGGCGGGTGCCGGCGTCCGACTCGTCCTCGATCGCGTCGGCCACCCGCAGCAGCGTCTCGCGCGCGAGCTCGCTGCGGTGCGGCGAGCGAAACCCCACCGAGCAGGTCATGCATTCGCCGCCGACCGCATCGCCGTCATGCGCCCAGCCCGGCGGCAGGTAGAGCATGTCGCCGGGCTCGAGCACCCATTCCTGCTCGAAGACGAAGTTCTCGATGATCTTGACCGGCAGGCCCTCGCGCAGCCGGGCGTCGGGCATGCGGCCGATGCGCCAGCGCCGCCGCCCCGCCACCTGGATCAGGAAGACGTCGTAGGAATCGAAGTGCGGACCGACGCCGCCGCCCTCGGCCGCCCAGGAGATCATCAGGTCGTCCAGACGCGCCTGCGGCACGAAGCGAAAGCGCGTCAGCAGCGCCTGCGCAGCCGGCACATGCAGGTCCAGGCCCTGCACCAGCACCGTCCAGTCGCGCTGCTTCAGCGGCGGCAGGTTGCGCCGCGCGAGCGGACCGCGCTGCAGCGACCAGTCGGCGTCATCGCCCTGGCCGTGGCGCACCACCAGGCGCGACTCGACCTCGTCGCTCTCGGCCAGACGGAACAGGTCGGCGCGGCTGATCGGCGGCTGCACGCCGGGCAGCGCCTGGCGCACCAGCAAGGGCTGGCGCTGCCAGTGCGTGCGCATGAAGTCGGCCGCGCTCAGGCCGCCGAGCAAGGCGACAGGCTGGTCGATCGGAGCGACCGCAGGATCGGGATGGCAGGAGGCGGAAACAGGATTCGTGTTCATCCGCGCATTGTGCCGGTGCGTGACGGACGCACGCCTTGAGCCGATCGGCATGCGATGATTGCGCCCATGCAGATCCAAGCCCCCTGCGTCGTCAGCCTGAGCTGGCGACTCGAAGATGCCCATGGCCAGCTCATCGACGACCTGGCCGAACCGCTCGAATTCCTCGTCGGCGGCGACGACCTTTTCCCGAAGGTCGAGGAAGCCCTGGCCGGCCAGGGCGAAGGCCATGAGATGACGCTGCATCTCGAGCCCGAACATGCCTTTGGCGACTACAACGCGCAGCTGGTGTTCTTCGAGGAACGCGCGATCTTCCCGGAGCATGTCGAGGTCGGCATGCGCTTCGAGGGCCCGCCACCCGGCAGCACCACGCCAGACCTGCCCGCCGACGTGATCTATTCGGTCACCGAGGTCTACGACACGCATGTGGTGCTCGACGGCAACCATCCGCTGGCCGGCATCGCGCTGGTGCTGCAGATGAAGGTGCACGCGGTGCGCGAGGCCACCGACGAGGAGATCGAGAACGGCGGCGTCGGCGGCGAGAGCGCGGTCAGCCTGACCGATCTGGCCCCGCCCGGCGCCACGCTGCACTGAGCAGGATCGGCAGGCCGGCTCAGCCCTTGGCGGCCACGCCGGTCGAGCCGAAGCCGCCCTGGCCGCGCGCGCTGTCGCCGCTGAACTCGGCCACCACCTTCAGGCGCGGGCGCACCACCGGCACGAACAGCAGCTGCGCGATGCGGTCGCCCGGCTCGATGACGATGGCCTCGCCGGCCGGATTGCGGTTCCAGACGCTCACGTAGATCTGGGCCATGTAGTCGGCGTCGATGATGCCGGTGCCATTGCCCAGCACCAGGCCCTTCTTGTGGCCCAGGCCCGAGCGCGCCACGATCATCGCGAAGAAGGCGTCGGAGTCCATGTGCATCGCCAGGCCGGTCGGCACCAGCTGCGCGGCGGCCTGCGGCTCGATGCGCAGCGGCGCATCCAGGCAGGCGATCAGGTCGATGCCCGCGGCCAGGTCGGTCTGGTAGCGCGGCAGGCCCCAGGCGTGCAGGCGCTCGTCGAGGATGCGGACCTCGATCTCGGGGGCAAAAGTGGAGGCAGGAGAGACGTTCATCCGGCGGATTATCGCCGGCCGTCCCCGGCCGGCTCCTGCGGCCGGACCACCACCTTGCCGACCACCTGGCGCGCGGCCATGCGCGCGATCGCGTCGCGCGCGCCCTGCAGCGGCAGGCGCTCGCTGATGAAGGGATTCAGCCGCCCCTGCACGACGCCCTCGGCGAGCTGGCGCATGTTCAGCGCATGCTGCGCCGGATCGCGTCGCACCGCGTCGCCCCAGAACACCCCGAGGATCTGGCGCTCCTTCAGCAGCGCCAGGTTCAGCGGCGGGCGCGGGATCTCGCCGGACGCGAAGCCCACCACCAGGTAGCGCCCCCGCCAGGCAGTGGCACGCAGCGCCGCCTCGGTCAGGGCACCACCGACCGGGTCGCAGACCACCTGCGCGCCCTGCCCGCCCGTCAGCGCCTCGACACGGCGGCGCAGATCCTCGCGGCTGTAGTCGATCAGCTCGTGCGCGCCATGCTGGCGGCACAGCGCCAGGCGCTCGGCGCTGGAAGCGGCGGCGATCACCCGCGCGCCGAGGTCGCGCGCGATCTCGATCGCCGCCAGCCCGACGCCGCCGGCCGCGCCCAGCACCAGCAGCGTCTCGCCCGGCTGCAGGCGCGCCACGTCCTTCAGCGCATGCAGCGAGGTGCCGTAGGTCAGCACCAGCGCGGCGCCGGTGTCCATGTCCATGCCCTCGGGCAGCGGCAGCAGCTGTGCGGCCGGCACGATCGCCTGCTCGGCGAAGCCGCCGTGGCCGCAGAAGCTCAGCACCCGCTGACCCAGCCGCCAGTCGCTGACGCCCTCGCCCACCGCGACGATCGTGCCGGCCAGTTCGGCACCCGGCGAGAACGGCAGCGCCGGGCGGACCTGGTAGAGGCCCTGGACGATCAGCGCGTCGGGAAAGTTCAGCGAGGCGGCCTCGACGCGGACCCGTACCTCGCCCGGACCGGGCTCGGGCACCGGCACCGTCTCGACCTGGAGGTCGGCGATCGGGCCGAAGGCGTGACAGATCAAGGCGCGCATGGTGGCGGACATCGGCGAGGCTCCGGGCAGCGTGGGAGGACGGGAGCGCAGTCTGTGCGCAGACCGGCCGCTGGTGCTGACACCCGAGCGACAGGCCAGGGAAAGCGCGGAGCCGGATGCCAGAAGCGCCGAGGATCAGCCGCCGAAGATCACCTGCCCGAGCCGCCAGCCCAGCGCCACCGCCGCCAGCGCGCCCAGCAGGTGCGCGGCGCTGTGCAGCAGCGCCAGCGGCACCTGCCCCGCCTGCAGCAGCAGCAAGGACTCCCCCGAGAACGACGAGAAGGTCGTCAGTCCGCCCAGGAAGCCGGTGACGATCAACAGTCGGCTGTTAGTTTCTTCTGGATGAAGGCGAAACCAGACAATGGCCAGACCGATCAAGAAGCCGCCGACCAGGTTGACCAGCAGCGTGCCCATCGGAAAGCCCGCGACGACCAGGCCCAGCCGCAGCGAGGCCTGCCAGCGCAGGATCGCGCCCAGCGCGGCGCCCAGCGCGACCGCGCCGGTCTGGAGCGCGACCGCGCCCAGGCTCACGGCGTGCCGGCCGGCGAGGCGTTCGTGCTGGCGATGCCCCAGCGCGCCAGCGCGCGCTCGTCGCTGACGCGCGCATCGACCCAGCGCGCGCCCTCGGCGGTCGTCTCCTTCTTCCAGAACGGCGCCTCGGACTTGAGCCAGTCCATCAGGAACTCGCAGGCCTGGAAGGATTCGCCGCGGTGCATCGAGCTGACCGCCACCAGCACGATCTGGTCGCCGATGGCCAGCGGGCCGACGCGGTGCACCACCCGCGCGGCGCGGATGTCGAAGCGACGCAGCGCCTCGTCGATCATCGCCTCGATGGCGCGCTCGGTCATGCCGGGATAGTGCTCGAGCTCCATCGCGCTGACCGAAGCGCTGTCCGGGTCGGGCTGGCCGGCGTGGCGGTCGCGCACCGTGCCGATGAAGGTGGTGACCGCGCCGACCGCGCCGTCGCCGGCCCGCAGCGCGGCGACCTCGGCGGAGAGGTCGAAGTCCTCGGTCTGGATGGCGACCCGCGGGCGCGCAGGCGTGGTGCTCATCGCCTCAGCCTCCGGTGACCGGCGGGAAGAAGGCCACCTCGGCGCCGTCGGCGATCTCGGCGGTCTCGGCGCACATCGTCTGGTTCAGCGCGGCGCGCAGGGCGCGGCCACGGGCCAGCGCCTCGGCATACGCATCGCCGCGCGCGATCAGCCGGTCGCGCAGCGCGCCGACCGTCAGCGCCGGTGCCCCCGGCTCCAGCACCAGCGTCTCGCCCGCGCCCAGGGCCTCGCGCAGCGAGGCGAAATAGCGGATCTGGATCGTCATCGCTCAGGTCTCCGGGTTCAGTTCAGCGCGGCCAGCGGGATGAAGCGCACCGTCTCGCCCGCGGCGATCGCCTGACCGGCGGCGATGTCGACCAGGCCCTCGGCCCAGACCGCCGAGGTCAGCACGCCCGAGCTCTGGTTCGGGAAGAGCTGCACGCGGCCGTCCTCGCCCACGCGCGCACGCACGAACTCGCGGCGGCGGTCGGGCCGGGGCCAGTCGAAGCCGGCCGGCAGCGGCAGCGCCGGCAGCCGCGCCGCCTGGACGGCCGGCACGCCCTGCAGCGCCAGCAGCAGCGGGCGCACCGTCAGCAGGAAGGTCACGAAGACCGACACCGGATTGCCCGGCAGGCCGATGAAGGCCGCCTCGCCGGCGCCGTCCGGGCGGCGCACCGCGCCGAAGGCCAGCGGCTTGCCCGGCTTCATCGCTACCTGCCACAGCGACAGGCGGCCCTCGGCCTCGACCGCGGGCTTGAGGTGATCCTCCTCGCCGGCGGAGACGCCGCCAGAGGTGACGATCAGGTCATGGCCGGCGGCCGCCTCGCGCAGCGCCGCGCGGGTGGCCTCGCGGCGGTCGGGCACGATGCCGAGGTCGTCGACCTCGCAGCCCAGCGCCTGCAGCAGGCCGCGCAGCGTGTAGCGGTTGGAGTTGTAGATGGCGCCCGGGCGCATCGCCTCGGGCGCGACCTCACCCGGCATCACCAGCTCGTCGCCGGTCGAGAAGACGGCCACGCGCGGCCGGCGCGCGACCGCGAGCGTGGCCGCGCCCACCGAGGCGGCCAGGCCAAGCGCGGCCGGCGTCAGCCGGGTGCCGGCGGCCAGCACCACCGCGCCGCGCGCGACATCCTCGGCGCGGCGGCGCACCCATTGGCCCGGCGCGGGCACCTGGTTGATGCGCACCGTGCCGTCGGGCAGCGCCTCGCAGACCTCCTGCATCACCACCGCGTCGGCGCCGGCGGGCACCTGCGCGCCGGTGAAGATGCGCGCAGCGCTGCCGGGCTGCAGCGGCTCGCCGACCACGCCGGCGGGAATGCGCTGCGACACCGGCAGCACCGTGCCCTCGCGCGGCACGTCGGCGGCGCGCATCGCGTAGCCGTCCATCGAGGTGTTGTCGGCCGGCGGCACGTCCAGCAGCGAGACGACATCGGCGGCCAGCACGCGGCCGAGCGCGTCGGCGGTCGGCACGGTCTCGGACGCGGCGGCGCAGACCGGCGACAGGCCGTCCAGCAGGGCCGCAAGCGCCTCGTCGAGGCTGCGCAGCGCGGAGCGGCGCGGAGCCTCAGCCGAGCTCGGGATCGGGGGCGTGGTACTCATGGCGGGAAGGATCGCTGCGAAGGAAATCGGCCAGCGCCCCGGCGTCGGCCTCGTCGAGGTCGAAGCGCGGCAGGCCGCAGGGATGGGGCAGCGCGTCGGCGGCAGGCACCGCCAGCGCGACGACAAACGGATCGTCCGGATAGAGCGGCCGCGCACCATGCGCGGCGCGCCAGACCTCGATCTTGGGCAGGTCGGCGTGCTTGAAGCCCTCGACCAGCACCCAATGCTCCAGGCCCAGCGCCGAGAGATCGCTCAGCTCGGCCAGCATCTGGTGCACCGAGAGCTCGGCCTCGACCTCGAACTCGCGCATCAGCGCCAGCCGCTGACCGTTGGCGACCAGCACCTCGAAGGCGCCGGCCTCGCGGTGGCGGAAGCTGTCCTTGCCGGGGCGGTCGATGTCGAAGCGCTTGTGCGCATGCTTGACCACCGAGACGCGGCAGCCGCGCGCCTTCAGCGCACGGATGAGCTTCTCGGCCAGCGTGGTCTTGCCGGAGTTCGAGGCTCCGCACAGTCCGATGACCTGCATCGTGGCCGGGCCCGGACGCTCAGAGCGGCACGTGGTCGCGCAGGTACTGCTTGACGACCTGCGTGTCGGCCGGCACCACCTGGAAGCGCTTCGGGCGCGATTCCAGATCAGCCAGAGCCGCCGGGCGCGGCGCCTTGACCTCGGTGCCCAGCGCCTCGGCGATCGTGCCCTCGAACTTGGCCGGCAGCGCCGTCTCCAGCACGATCATCGGCACGCCCGGCTCGATCAGCTCGCGCGCGACCTTCACGCCGTCGGCGGTGTGGGTGTCGATCAGCACGCCCTGGCCTTGGTAAGTGGCGCGGATCGTCGCCAGGCGGTCGGCGTGGGTCGAGCGGCCGGCCTGGAAGCCGTAGCCTTGCACGCGGGCGAATTCCTCGGCCGTGAGCGTGAAGACGCCGTCCTTCGACAGCGCCGCGCCGAACAGCGCCTGGGTGCGCGCGCCGTCGCGCTCGACCAGATCGCAGATGAAGCGCTCGAAGTTCGAGGCCTTCGAGATGTCCATCGACGGGCTGGAGGTCTCGTAGGTCTCGCTGCTTGCGCGCACGCGGTAGGTGCCGGTGCGGAAGAACTCCTCGAGCACGTTGTTCTCGTTGGTGGCCACGACCAGGTGCTTGACCGGCAGGCCCATCTGCCGCGCCACATGGCCGGCGCAGACGTTGCCGAAGTTGCCCGACGGCACGGTGAAGCTGACCTGCTCGTCGTTGCTCTTCGTGGCCTGGAAATAACCGGCGAAGTAGTAGACGACCTGGGCCAGCAGGCGCGCCCAGTTGATCGAGTTGACGGTGCCGATGCGGTAGGCGCGCTTGAACTCGAGGTCGTTGGAGACCGCCTTGACGATGTCCTGCGCGTCGTCGAACACGCCTTCGACCGCCAGGTTGTGGATGTTCTCGTCCTGCAGGCTGAACATCTGCGCCTGCTGGAAGGGGCTCATGCGGCCGTGCGGGCTGAGCATGAAGACGCGCACGCCCTTCTTGCCGCGCATCGCGTACTCGGCCGCGCTGCCGGTGTCGCCCGAGGTCGCGCCCAGGATGTTGAGCTGCTCGCCGCGGCGGCCCAGTTCAAACTCGAACAGGTTGCCCAGCAGCTGCATCGCCATGTCCTTGAAGGCGAGCGTCGGGCCATTCGACAGGCCTTCGAGGAACAGGCCCGGCTCCAGCGGCGTGACCGGCGTGATCGCGGCGGTGCCGAACACCTCGGCCGTGTAGGTCTTGTCGACCAGCGCCTTCAGGTCCAGCGGCGGGATGTCATCGATGTAGAGCGACAGGATCTCGAAGGCCAGCTCGGCATACGACAGGCCGCGCCAGCGCGCCAGCTTGGCCGCATCGATCACCGGATAGCTGACCGGCAGGTACAGGCCGCCGTCGGGCGCCAGGCCCTCCAGCAGGATCTCGCAGAAACGGCGGGGGGTCTGGTCGCCTCGGGTGCTGATGTATTTCACTTGGAGTCGTCGGGACGGGGGTCGGGAAAAGCGTTCTTGCCGGTATCGAGCAGGTTCTGCATGGAGGCGAGTCGATCGGCATAGACCGTCACCTGAGGACACCGCTGCACCAGCGCAGCATAGATTGTCGCCGCTTCTGACAGCAGGCTGGTGTCGGCGGGCTCTCGCACCGTCGCCAAGCGCACCATTGATGTCGCCAGATCCTCCAGCGCCTCCGGCGTCCCGCCCAGCCTCTCCACCAGCTCCCGGCTTATCCCCAGGC
>NZ_FTMZ01000023.1 GCF_900156335.1 Sphaerotilus natans | reverse complement strand
CCGCCCGGAGTTCCCGGCCAGCGGCGGCTTCAAGGATCTGCAGGCCGCGCGGCAGTGGGCCAGCGCGTTCGTGCATTGGTACAACCACGACCACCGTCACAGCGGCATCCGGTTTGTGAGTCCGGCACAGCGCCATGCAGGGCAGGACCGGGAGATCCTGGCGGCGCGCGATGCGCTGTACGGCCAAGCCCGTCAGGCGAACCCGAAACGCTGGTCGGGCAAGACCCGCGACTGGTCGCCCATCGGTGCGGTCACGCTCAATCCCGAGCGGGAATGTGTGGCCGCGGCTGCCGAAATAAGCGCAGTCGCGGCATGACTTACGCGGCAACTACCTTGACATGCTCCGGGACGCGGCGGGCGCCTTATTCCCCGCCCAACCCAATCGGCGCTGGCGCCGTGTGCACGATGCGGCTGAACAGCTGCTCGTATTCGTGCGACGGCGGGTGGCCGGTCAGCGGGTCGCGGTTCTCGGCGAAGGCGGCGTCGAGCGTGCGCCAGTCGGCCTCGCCGAGCACCTGCTGCGCCAGCGGCAGCACCACTTCTTCCTCCAGGCGCATGTGCGCGGCGTAGAAGTCGAGATAGCGGTCGAGCGCGGTCTCGAAGTCGATGCGGCGGCTCTCGCCGATCATTTCCCAGGCCAGCAGCGCGCGCTCGAGGTCGCGGATGGCGCGCTCGCCGGCGGCGTGGTCGCGGTCGAGGCGGTCGAGGATGTCGGCGGCCGCGTCGCTGTGCTGGCGGATCAGCGGGAACAGCAGCTCGCTCTCCTTGCGGTGGTGCAGCCGCTCGGGGAATTCGTCGATGTAGAACAGCATCGCGCGGATCACGTCGAAGCGCGGCGTGCTGCCCTGGTCACGCTGGCGGCGCAGCATCAGGCGCAGCGAGTCGAGCATCGCGCGCAGCGCCTGGTGTTCGTCGCGGATGACGCGGATCGAGAGCGGGGTGGTCATGCGGAGGTCTCCTGGGGGGCCGGACAAGGGGGCGGACGGTGTCCGCAAGATTCGCAGGCTCGGGCCGCGAGCCCTTGACCGGGGTCAATCCGCGTTGACGTGAGCGCAAGCGCGCGGGCACGATGCGCGGCCGCGCCGGTGCCGCACCCGTGCCGCGATGACCGGGCTCGCGAAGCGCAAATCAAAGGGCGCGATCGCGCCGGGCCGTAAAATCGCGGATTCCTCCCCTCGATCCCTCCTCCCACAGCAGATCGTGCCCATGGCCGCCACCACCGTTTCCCTCTCTACCTCGATGGCCAACGCCATCCGCGCACTGGCCATGGACGCCGTGCAGCAGGCCAACTCCGGCCACCCCGGCGCCCCGATGGGCATGGCCGACATCGCGGTCGCGCTGTGGAAGCGTCACCTCAAGCACAACCCGGCCGATCCGCTGTGGCTGGACCGCGACCGCTTCGTGCTGTCGAACGGCCACGGCTCGATGCTGATCTACGCGCTGCTGCACCTGACCGGCTACGCGCTGTCGATGGACGACCTCAAGGCCTTCCGCCAGATGCACAGCAAGACCCCGGGCCACCCGGAAGTCGGCATCACCCCGGGCGTGGAGACCACCACCGGCCCGCTGGGCCAGGGCATCACCAACGCCGTGGGCATGGCGCTGGCCGAGAAGCTGCTGGCATCGGAGTTCAACCGCGAAGGTCACGTCATCGTCGACCACCGCACCTACGCCTTCCTGGGCGACGGCTGCCTGATGGAGGGCATCAGCCACGAGGCGGTCGCGCTGGCCGGCGCCTGGAAGCTGAACAAGCTGATCGCGCTGTACGACGACAACGGCATCTCGATCGACGGCCAGGTCGCGCCCTGGTTCATCGACAACACCCCGCAGCGCTTCGCCGCCTGCGGCTGGAACGTCGTCGGCCCCGTCGACGGCCATGACATCGACGCGGTGGACGCCGCCATCGCCCAGGCCAAGCTGAGCGCCGACAAGCCGACGCTGATCGTCTGCAAGACGCACATCGGCAAGGGCTCGCCGAACCGCGCCAACACCTCCAAGGCCCACGGCGAGCCGCTGGGCGCCGCCGAGATCGCGCTGACCCGCGAGGCCATCGGCTGGTCGGCCGAGCCGTTCACCATTCCCGCCGACGTCGCCGCCGCCTGGGACTGCCGCGAAGCCGGCGCCGCCGCGCAGGCCGAGTGGGAAGACCGCTATTCGCTGTACGTGCGCGACTTCCCCGCGCTGGCCGTCGAGTTCGAGCGCCGCATGGCCGGCGACCTGCCCGACAACTTCGCCGACATCTCGGTCGAGGCCGTCGCGGCCGCCCACGAGAAGGCCGAGACGGTCGCCAGCCGCAAGGCCAGCCAGATCGCGCTCGAGCACTTCACCGCCAAGCTGCCCGAGCTGCTGGGCGGCTCGGCCGACCTGACCGGCTCGAACCTGACCAACACCAAGTCGACGCCGAACCTGCGCTTCGACGAGACCGGCGCGGTCGTGAAGAACGAGGCCGGCGTCGGTGGCCGCCACATCAACTACGGCGTGCGCGAGTTCGGCATGGCCGCGATCATGAACGGCGTGGCGCTGCACGGCGGCTTCATCCCCTACGGCGGCACCTTCCTGACCTTCAGCGACTACAGCCGCAACGCCATCCGCATGGCCGCGCTGATGAAGCAGCGCGTCATCCACGTCTTCACCCACGACTCGATCGGCCTGGGCGAGGACGGCCCGACCCACCAGTCGGTCGAGCACGCCGCCTCGCTGCGCCTGATCCCGGGCCTGGACGTCTGGCGCCCGGCCGACACCTGCGAGACCGCCGTGGCGTGGACGATGGCGCTGGCCAACCGCAACCGCCCCAGCGCGCTGCTGCTGTCGCGCCAGAACCTGCCCTACGCCGCCAAGACCGGCGCCGACGAGATCACCAAGGGCGCCTACGTGCTGTCCAACCCGTCGGACGTCGGCTTCAAGAAGAAGGACGACAAGGCCCCGGCCGCCGTCATCGTCGCCACCGGCTCGGAAGTGCAGCTGGCCATCGCGGCCCAGGCCGAGCTGGCCAAGGATGGCGTCGCGGTGCGCGTGGTCTCGATGCCCTCGACCACCGTCTTCGATCGCCAGAGCGTCAAGTACAAGTCCGACGTGCTGCCCGCGGGCGTGCCGCGCATCGCCGTCGAGGCCGGCGTGACCGACTTCTGGTGGAAGTACGGCTGCGCCGCCGTCATCGGCATCGACACCTACGGCGAGTCGGCCCCGGCCGGCGTGCTCTTCCAGCACTTCGGCTTCACGACGGACAACGTCGTGGCCACCGTGCGGAAAGTCCTCGGCAAGTGACGCTTTCGGGCTGACACTCGATCGATTTGCCCGGCTTTTTCAGGCCAGTTCCGGTTTTTCTTACCCAGGAGTCCTTCCATGACCATCAAGATCGGTATCAACGGTTTTGGCCGCATCGGCCGCATGGTGTTCCGCGCTGCGGTGCAGAACTTCGCCAACGACATCGAGATCGTCGGCATCAACGACCTGCTGGAGCCGGACTACCTGGCGTACATGCTGAAGTACGACTCGGTGCACGGCCGCTTCAAGGGTGACGTCGCCGTCGAGGGCAACACCCTGGTCGTCAACGGCAAGCCGATCCGCCTGACCGCGGTGAAGAACCCGGCCGAGCTGAAGTGGGACGAAGTCGGCGCCGACATCGTCATCGAGTCGACCGGCCTGTTCCTGACCAAGGAAACCGCCGAAGCCCACCTGAAGGCCGGTGCGAAGAAGGTCATCCTGTCGGCCCCGTCGAAGGACGACACCCCGATGTTCGTCTACGGCGTCAACCACGAGACCTACGCCGGCCAGGCGATCATCTCGAACGCTTCGTGCACGACCAACTGCCTGGCCCCGGTCGCCAAGGTCCTGAACGACAGCTTCGGCATCAAGCGCGGCCTGATGACCACCGTGCACGCCGCCACCGCCACCCAGAAGACCGTCGACGGCCCGTCGAACAAGGACTGGCGCGGCGGCCGCGGCATCCTCGAGAACATCATCCCGTCGTCGACCGGTGCCGCCAAGGCCGTCGGCGTCGTGCTGCCGGTGCTCAAGGGCAAGCTGACGGGCATGGCCTTCCGCGTGCCGACCTCGGACGTCTCGGTCGTCGACCTGACCGTCGAGCTGGACAAGGAAGCCTCCTACGCCGACATCTGCGCCGCCATGAAGGCCGCCTCCGAAGGCGCCATGAAGGGCGTGCTGGGCTACACCGAGGACAAGGTCGTCGCCACCGACTTCCGTGGCGAATCGTGCACCTCGGTGTTCGACGCCGAAGCCGGCATCGCGCTGGACAAGACCTTCGTCAAGGTCGTGTCCTGGTACGACAACGAGTGGGGCTACTCGAACAAGTGCCTGGAAATGGCGCGCGTCATCGCCGGCTGATCGCTGGGCGCGGCGGCGATCAGCCGCCGCTCAGCCGCCGCTGATGAACGAAGGGCTCCCTCGGGAGCCCTTTTTCATGTCCGCAGCGTCTTCAGCGTCCGCAGGGCTCGAAGGCGTTGCCGCTCAGGCGCGGCTTGAGCGCGGCCAGCCGGGCGCGCATCGCCGGATCGGCTTTCGGGATGCGCACGGTGTGGCTGACGGTCGGGCGCACCAGCGGCACCACCCGCACATAGCGGATCTTCTGCGAGGTCAGGCGGGTCTGCAGCGCCCGGGCATCGGCCTCGACGCCGTAGCGGCCGAAGACGAAGCCGGGAATGTACTCGTCGGGCAGGTCGCGCGCCTCCTCGAAGGCGATCTCGAGCTGGCGCAGCTGGTCAGCGCGGCGCGCCATGATCTCGCGGCTCTTGTACGGGCCGACATAGACCATCCAGGTGCCGGCCTTCTCGCGGCTGGTCAGCGTCCAGCTGCTGTCGTCGAGCACCCGGCGCAGCGCGACCTGGGCGGTGCGCCATTCGGCGGCGTTGAAGGGGCCGGCCTCCAGGCAGACGGTCGGCACCGGCGTTGCGGGCACCGGCACGGCCGGCGGCGGCGTGACCGCGGCCGCGCTGGCTTCGGCCGGCACTGCGGAGGCCGCGGCAAGCGCCGATGCGGCTGCGGTTGCGGCTGATGCCGTCGATGCGGGCGATGCCGCTTCCGCCGCGAGATCCGCTGCGGAGGCGGTGCTGGCCGGTGCCGCCGGTGCGGCGGGCGCCGCGGAGGCTGGCAGTTCGGTGCGCAGAATCTCCAGCCGCTCCGGCGCGATCTGCGCGGCCAGGCGCTGCGGCTCGCGGTCGCTGTCATGCGGCACGCCGGTCAGGCCGTCGAGCGCGCCTTGCGACCAGGCCCAGAAGCCGATGTTGGCCGCCAGCAGCAGCATCACCAGCGGCCTCAGCATGGGCGCACGCTCGCTTCGCCGCTGTGGACCGTCTGCAGCCGGCCGGCCTCGTCACGCAGCAGCAGCGCGCCGTCATGGCCGATGCCGCTGGCGATGCCGGTCAGCTCGCCGACCTGCACCCGGCGCCCGGCCAGCACGTCGCGTGCGGCAAAGCGCGCCAGCGCGGCCGCGCCGCCCTGCGCGCCGAAGTCCAGCACCGCGCGCAGCAGCGGCGCGGCGACGCGGTGCAGCGCGGTCGGCGCGTCCAGCCGCGGGTCGATCTCCTGCAGGCCGGCGTGGCCGGTGCGGAACAGCGCCGGGTCGGCGGCGCCGGGCGGCAGCGGCGCGATGTTCAGGCCGACGCCGATCACCAGCCAGCGCTCCTGCGCGCTGACCGCATCGGCCAGCGGCGCGACCTCGATCAGCACGCCGCCGAGCTTGCGGTCCTGGCCGCGCAGCCACAGGTCGTTGGGCCACTTCAGGCCGAGATGCTCGCCGGCCGGATCCAGCGCTTCGGCCAGCGTCAGGCCGACCGCCAGCGACAGGCCGCTCCAGTCGGCCGGCGCCAGCCGCAGGCCCAGCGAGAAGGTCAGCGTGTGGCCCGGGGCCGCGTCCGACCACCAGCCGCGCCCGAGCCGGCCCCGGCCGGCGGTCTGGCGCTCGGCCACCAGCAGCGTCGGCTCGGTCAGCCCGCGCCGGCTGCGCTCGAGCAGCTCGGTGCTGGTCGAGCCGGTTTCCGGCAGGATCTCGACGCTCAGGCCCGGGGCCAGCGGCTCCAGCGTCTGCCACAGCGTCTCGGGGTCCCAGTGCAGCGGTCGGTTCATGAGGACATGAGGATGTCGGGAGGGATCGGGGGCAAGCGGCTTCAGCGCCGGGCCTCAGCGTCGGGCATCAGCGCTTCGGGCCGAGCATCGTACCGCGGCACTTCGGCGATCCGCAGTGGCAGGCGTAGGCTTTCTTCAGTTTCGGGGTGTGCCGGCCATCGATCACGAGCCGGTAGTCGAAGGACAGCTCCTCGCCCGCGGCGATGTCGCGCAGCGCACGGATGAAGATGCGGCCCGCGGTCTCCTCGCTCTCGCAGTTGGGCTCGCAGGCGTGGTTGATCCAGCGCGCGGAGTTGCCGCGCACGCCGCCGTCGATGACCCGACCGTCCTCGAGGTGAAAGTAGAAGGTATGGTTCGGGTCGGACGGATCGCGCGGGTGGCGCCGCAGGGCCTCGTCCCAGTCGATCACCTCGCCGGCGTATTCCAGGATGATCTCGCCCTGCGCGATCGCCACCTCGGCGAAGACGCCGCGGCCGTGCACGCCGGAGCGTCGCACCTGGATGCGCCGGCGCGGGCGCGCGGGGGCCGGTTCTTTCATCGACGGCATGGCGGCGCGACTTCTGGTTAGATTGGATGTGTGGGCGCGTGCGGGCGTGTGCGCATGTGCATGCGGATGCGTGCATGCGTGCGCGTATAGCGCCGATTGTATGAAGCAGCCTGACGGGGAATCGGTCGCGGCTGCAGGTTTCGACAGGTTTCGATCAGCATCAACTCATCATGAGCAAGTCACTCGTCATCGCCGAGAAGCCGTCGGTCGCGCAGGACATCGTGCGCGCGCTGACACCCGTGTACGGCAAGTTCGAGAAGCACGACGACCATTTCGAGAACGACCAGATGGTCGTCACCTCGGCCGTCGGCCATCTGGTGGAGATCAAGGCGCCCGAGGAGTTCGACGTCAAGCGCGGCAAGTGGAGCTTCGCGCACCTGCCGGTGCTGCCGCCGCACTTCGAGCTGGCACCGATCGACAAGACCAAGAGCCGCCTGAGCGCGGTGGTCAAGCTGGTCAAGCGCAAGGATGTCACCGCGCTGATCAACGCCTGCGACGCGGGCCGCGAGGGCGAGCTGATCTTCCGGCTGATCGAACAGTACGCGCTGGGCGCCAAGGTCGGCTCGAAGCCGGTGAGCCGGCTGTGGCTGCAGAGCATGACGCCGCAGGCCATCCGCGACGGCTTCGACCGGCTGCGCTCGGACGCCGACATGCGCGGCCTGGCGGACGCCGCGCGCAGCCGCTCCGAGGCCGACTGGCTGGTGGGCATCAACGGCACGCGCGCGATGACCGCGTTCAACTCGCGCGACGGCGGCTTCTTCCTGACCACCGTCGGTCGGGTGCAGACGCCCACGCTCTCGATCATGGTCGAGCGCGAGGAGAAGATCCGCAAGCACGTCGCGCGCGACTACTGGGAAGTGCGCGCCGAATTCGGCGCCGAGGCCGGGGTCTACGAGGGCAAGTGGTTCGACCCGAAGTTCAGGAAGGACGACGACGCTGAGCGGCGCGCCGACCGGCTGTGGACGCTGGCCGAGGCGCAGGCCATCCAGGAGGCGGTGCGCTCGCGCAGCGGCACGGTGCGCGAGGAGGCCAAGCCCAGCACCCAGGCCAGCCCGCTGCTCTATGACCTGACGACGCTGCAGCGCGAGGCCAACTCGCGCTTCGGCTTCTCGGCCAAGACGACGCTGTCGATCGCGCAGGCGCTCTACGAGAAGCACAAGGTGCTGACCTACCCGCGGACCGACGCGCGCGCGCTGCCCGAGGACTACGTCGGCGTGGCGAAGCAGACGCTGGAGATGATCGCCGCCGAGTCGATGCCGGGGCCGCTGCAGGAGCTCTCGCGCCATGCGGCCAAGGCGCTGAGCGCGGGCTACGTCAAGCCGACCAAGCGTGTCTTCGACAACAGCAAGATCTCGGACCACTTCGCGATCATCCCGACGCTGCAGACGCCGAAGGCGCTGACCGAGATCGAGGCCAAGCTCTACGACCTGGTGGTCAAGCGCTTCATCGCGGTGTTCTATCCCACGGCCGAGTTCATGGTCACCACCCGCGTGACGCAGGTCGAGGCGGCGGGCCAGACGCACCATTTCCAGACCCACGGCAAGGTGCTGGTCAATCCGGGCTGGATGGCGGTCTACGGCAAGGAAGCCGCCGGCGAGGACGCCAATCTGGTCGCGGTGCGCCCGGGCGAGACGGTGGTGGCCGAGGAGGTGGCGCTGTCGGCGCTGCGCACCAAGCCGCCGGCGCGCTACAACGAAGCGACGCTGCTGAGCGCGATGGAGGGCGCGGGCAAGCTGGTCGAGGACGAGGAGCTCAAGGCCGCGCTGCAGGAAAAGGGCCTGGGCACGCCGGCCACCCGCGCGGCCATCATCGAAGGCCTGATCACCGAGAAGTACCTGCTGCGCGACGGCCGCGACCTGGTGCCGACCGCCAAGGCCTTCCAGCTGATGACGCTGCTGCGTGGCCTGGCGGTGGAAGACCTGACCAAGCCCGAGCTGACCGGCCAGTGGGAGCACCAGCTCGCGCAGATGGAGCGGGGCCAGCTCAGCCGCGAGCAGTTCATGCAAGGCATCGCCGACATGGCGCGGCGCATCGTCGTCAAGGCCAAGGAATATGACCGCGACACCATTCCGGGCGACTACGCGACGCTGGCCGCGCCCTGCCCGAACTGCGGCGGCGTGATCAAGGAGAACTACCGCCGCTTCGCCTGCACCGGCGCGGACGGGCAGGGCGCGGGCTGCGGCTTCTCGATCGGCAAGATTCCCGGCGGGCGCAGCTTCGAGCTGCACGAGGCCGAGACCTTCCTGCGCGATCACCGCATCGGCCCGCTGGAGGGCTTCCGCTCCAAGGCCGGCTGGCCCTTCACCGCGGAGATGAAGCTGGTGAACGACGACACCGTGCCCGGCCGCTGGAAGCTGGAGTTCGACTTCGGCGACGACGCGCGCAAGGAGGCCGAGGAGGCGGCCGAGCCGGTCGACCTGTCCGGCCAGCCCTCGCTGGGCGCCTGCCCGAAGTGCGGCAGCCCGGTGCACGAGCATGGCAGCAACTATGTCTGCGAGCGCTCGGTCGGCACCGCCGCGACCTGCGACTTCAAGACCGGCAAGGTCATCCTGCAGCAGACCATCGAGCCGGCGCAGGTGACCAAGCTGCTGGCCAGCGGCAAGACCGACCTGCTCGAGGGCTTCATCTCGAACAAGACCCGCCGCGCCTTCAAGGCCTTCCTGACCTACGACCGCAAGGAGGGCAAGGTGGTGTTCGAGTTCGAGCCGCGTGCGGCCAAGTTCCCGGCGAAGAAGGCGGCGGGCAAGGTGGCTGCGGGCAAGGTGGCCGCGAAGAAGACGCCGGCCTAGTTAGTGTTCCCGGCGATCCACGGTCGTCTCCCGCCACCGTCATCCTCGCGAAGGCGAGGACCCACGCCTGCCGCCGGCTTCTGCTCGTCGTGGGTGCCCGCCTTCGCGGGCATGACGGGGAGGGGGGCGGGCATGACGAGGGTGCGTGCATGACGAGGGTGCGGGCATGACGCTCGATCTCTTCCTGCGGCTGCTGGCGCTGTTCATCGTCGGCGGCATCGGCTTCGGTGCGGCCCGTGCCGGGCTGACCGGCGGCGCCGTCGGCCTGCGTGCGCTGTCCAACCTGGCTTTCCTGGTCTTCGTGCCGGCGCTGCTGTTCCGGTCGATGGCGAAGGTGGATCTGGCGCATCTGCCGTGGACGCTGCTGCTGGCCTTCTTCGCGCCGCTGCTGCTCTGGAGCCTGCTGGCGCGGTGGAGCTTCGCCCGGCGCGACCGCGATGATCCGCGTGCGCGGCAGGACGGCCCGGCCGCACCGGCGGTCAGCGCGGTGACCGCCAGCTTCGGCAACACGGTGCAGGTCGGCCTGCCTTTTGCCGCGGCGATGTTCGGCGAGGCCGGGCTGCAGCTGCACATCGCCATCGTCAGCCTGCACGCGCTGGTGCTGTTGAGCGCGCAGACGGTGCTGGCCGAGATCGCGCTGGCGCGGGCCGCGGCGCGGGCGGCCGGCGCGGCCCGGCCGCCGCTCGGCACGATGCTGCTGACCATCCTGCGCCAGTCGCTGATCCATCCGGTCACGCTGCCGGTGCTCGCCGGCCTGGGCTGGAACGCGCTGGGCCTGCCGCTGCCACGGCTGCTCGACGAGGTCAGCGGCCTGCTGGCCCAGGCCGGCGTGCCGCTGTGCCTGGCGCTGATCGGGGTGTCGCTGGCGCAGTACGGTCTGGGCGAGCACTGGCGCCGCTCGGCCGCGATCGCGGCGATGAAGCTGCTGCTGCTGCCGGCGCTGGTGGCGGCCTCGGCGGTGCTGGTGTTCCGGCTCGACGGGCTGGCGCTGTCGGTGCTGGTGCTGGCCGCGGCCCTGCCCACCGGCAGCAACGCGATGCTGTTCGCGCAGCGCTACCAGGTCCGCGAGGGCGAGGCCAGCACGGTGATCGTGCTGTCGACGGCCGGCTTCATGCTGAGTGCGCCGCTGTGGCTGATGCTGCTCGACCTGTGGCGCCGCGGCGGCTTCAGCGCAGCGGCTGCGGGTTGATCGGGCTGTCGCGCAGCATCAGCAGGAAAGGCTCGAGCGCCATCACCGCGAAGGGCAAGGTGGTGCCGCGCGCGGTCAGCAGCGCCGCATCCGCGCTCACCAGCACATGGGCGCGCCCGGCCAGCGCCAGCTGCACGAAGGGCAGCATCAGCGGCTGGCTGGCGTCGGGCGGCAGCACGCCCGGGGCCCGCACCTTCAGCGCATGGGGCAGGAACTCGCCCAGCAGCGTCTGCTGCTCATGCGGGGTGAAGCCGAACTCCGGTCGGGCCAGGGCCTGCATCAGGTCGATCAGCGTGGCCCGGCACAGCATCGGCCGGCAGTAGCCGTGGCGCCAGGCCCGGCGCAGCCGTGCCGACTGGCTGCCGCCAAAGACCAGGGCCGAGACGATGACCGCGGTGTCGATCACCACCCGGGGCGGACGCGTGCCGTCAGGCTGGACCGTCGGCGGGATCGGGTCGTTCAGGGTCGAGGCGGGATCGCTGACGCGGGTCATGGGCATGAGTGGATGATCGCGAGCAGCGAGGATGGACACGTCCCCCGTGTTCGCGGGGGTACCGGGCGGACATGCGAAGATCCCCGACTCTTTCCACACTTCCCGGATGCGCGTCGGCTCATGACAACAGATCGGTTCCAGGCCCCCTCTTCCTCGACGATCGACCGGCCCGAGCTGTCCGAGCTGTCCGAGCTGTCCGAGCCGGTCCGGCGCGTGACCGATCGACTGGCGCAGCTCGGGCATGCCCGTCTGCCACGCTGGCTCGACGTGGCAGCCCGCACCGCCCAGGAGGCGGCCGATGCGCTGGGCGTCGAGCTCGGCCAGATCGCCAAGAGCGTGATCTTCCGGCGTCGAGCCGACGAGCGGGCCGTGCTGGTGGTGACATCCGGCGACCGCCGGGTCGACGAGCGCAAGGTGGCTGCCCATGCCGGACCGATCGGCCGGGCCGATGCAGCCTTCGTCAAGGCGCGCACCGGCTTCTCGATCGGCGGCGTCTCGCCGGTTGCGCACCGGGAGCCGCCGGTGGTGCTGATCGACCGAGAGCTGTTCCGGTTCGACCTGATCTGGGCCGCCGCGGGTCATCCCAACGCGGTCTTCCCGCTGAGTCCGGCCGATCTGGTTCGTCTGAGCGACCAGGCGCCGGTGCTCGACGTGGTGACCGAGACCGCGCCTGCTCCAGCGCCCGCCCGCCCGGCCAGTCCCTGCATCAACCTGTGCCGCATGGATCCGGTCACTGGCTGGTGCGAGGGCTGCCGGCGCACCCTCGACGAGATCGCGGCTTGGTCGTCGATGGACGCGACGCGGCGCGAGGCGGTCTGGCAGCAGCTCCCGGCGCGATCCGGTTCAGGTCGCGGTGCAGGGGTTTTTCCTGACGAAAATTGATGCTGATCATGACTCGGGACTATCCCTATGTTGCTGGATCAATTCCTACGATTTGTCACATGGCGGAATGAACGGTCCGGGTTGCCCTTGATTCCGTAAGCTTCTGTTGGAATTGAGTCAGGAATCGGTCAGAAGTCACTTCGACAGTGGAGCTGCGCCGTGGTCGCGGCGCCAGTCATGGTTGAGGAGACAAAGACATGTCCAGCATTCCCGCAAACGCCCGGGGCGCCGCGCCGCCAATGACCGCCGAGGAAAAGAAGGTCATCTTCGCCTCGTCGCTCGGCACCGTGTTCGAGTGGTACGACTTCTACCTGTACGGCTCGCTCGCGGCGATCATCGCCAAGCAGTTCTTCAGCGGCCTGGATCCCTCGGCCGCCTTCATCTTCGCGCTGCTGGCGTTTGCGGCCGGCTTCATCGTGCGGCCGTTCGGCGCGCTGGTGTTCGGCCGGCTCGGCGACATGATCGGGCGCAAGTACACCTTCCTGGTCACGATCCTGATCATGGGTCTGGCCACCTTCATCGTCGGGGTGCTGCCGAACTACGCGTCGATCGGCATTGCTGCGCCGATCATCCTGATCGTGCTGCGCATGCTGCAGGGCCTGGCCCTGGGCGGCGAGTACGGCGGCGCCGCCACCTATGTGGCCGAGCACGCGCCGCACGGCCGCCGTGGCGCCTACACCGCCTGGATCCAGACCACCGCGACGCTGGGCCTGTTCCTGTCGCTGATGGTGATCCTGGGCACCCGCACCGCGGTTGGCGAGGAAGCCTTTGCCGACTGGGGCTGGCGCGTTCCCTTCATCGTCTCGATCCTGCTGCTGGCCATCTCGGTGTGGATCCGCATGACGATGAACGAATCGCCCGCCTTCAAGAAGATGAAGGAAGAGGGCAAGACCTCGAAGTCGCCGCTGTCGGAGTCCTTCGGTCAGTGGAAGAACCTGAAGATCGTGCTGCTGGCGCTGTTCGGTCTGGTGGCCGGCCAGGCGGTGGTCTGGTATTCGGGCCAGTTCTACGCGCTGTTCTTCCTGACCAGCGTGCTCAAGGTCGACGGCTCCACCGCCAACATGCTGGTGGCCGCTTCGCTGATCGTCGGCACGCCGTTCTTCGTCGTCTTCGGCACGCTGTCGGACAAGATCGGCCGCAAGCCGATCATCCTGGCGGGCATGCTGCTGGCGGTCGTCACCTACTTCCCGCTGTTCAAGGCGCTGACCGAAGCGGCCAACCCGGACCTGGCCCGCGCCCAGGCGACCGTGCCCATCGTCGTGAAGGCCGACCCGGCGACCTGCTCCTTCCAGGGCAGCCCGATCGCCCGCGAGGTCGACTTCACCAACCCCTGCGACATCGCCAAGCGTGCGCTGGCACAGAACTCGGCCAGCTACTCGAACGAGGAGGCTCCGGCGGGCTCCGGTGCGGTCATCCGCATCGGTGACAAGGAGATCGTGCCCCCGACCGGCGTGCTGACCGCCGGTGGCCACAAGTTCGACGACGCCAGCGGCAAGGCGATCGCGCAGTTCAAGAAGGACGTGAGCGCTGCGCTGAAGGACGCAGGCTACCCGCCGAAGGCCGATCCGGCCAAGATCGACAAGGTCAAGATCGTGCTGATCCTGTCGGTGCTGGTGCTGTACGTGACCATGGTCTACGGCCCGATCGCCGCGATGCTGGTCGAGATGTTCCCGACCCGGATCCGCTACACCTCGATGTCGCTGCCGTATCACATCGGCAACGGCTGGTTCGGCGGCCTGATGCCGACGATCGCCTTCGCGATGGTCGCCCAGAACGGCAACATCTATCACGGCCTGTGGTATCCGATCACGATCGCGGCAGTCACCTTCGTGATCGGCCTGCTGTTCGTGCGCGAGACCAAGGACGTCGACATCTACGCCGGCGACTGAGGCCACGCACGGAGGCCGCGATTCCGGATGGCCTCCGTCATCCGGGCACGGACGCCGGGGGCTGCGCAAGCGGCACCCCGGCGTCTTGTCGACCACACGCCACCTGGCATTTCCCCCGCATCCCGCACTCTGCACCCTGCACTCAGGAGACTTCTCTCATGTGGAAACTGATTCTCGGCTTCATCGTCTTTGCCGCCGCCGCGATGTACATGCTCAGCAAGGGGGGCGACATCGACATGGGCGGCGAGAAGCATGGCGTCGAGAGCCATGACAGCTCGTCGGCCCACGGGGCCAGCGCGCCAGCGGCGCCGGCCTCGGCCGCATCGAACTGAGCCGACTGGCCGACCGGCCGGCGGTCCCGGCCTCGCTTGTGCGCGTCACGCCTCGATCAGGCCCCAGCGCAGTGCCAGCAGCGTCAGCTCGGCCTGGTTGGCGGCCTCGAGCTTCTGCTTGACGTGATAGAGGTGGGTGCCGATGGTGCTGGCCGACAGCTTCAGGTCGGCCGCGATGTCCTGCACCGAGCGGCCGCGCGCGAGCTGCACGAAGACCTCGAACTCGCGCGAGGACAGCCGCTCGGCCGGATGCGCACCGCTGCCATCGATCGCCGCCAGCGCGAGCTGGCGGGCGATGTCGGCATCGAGCCAGCGCCGCCCGGCCGCGACGGCCCGGATCGCCTCGGGCAGGTTTTCCGGCGCACTGCGCTTGGACAGGAAGCCGGCCGCGCCGGCGTCGAGCGCCCGGCGCGCATGCGCGCTGTCGTCATGCGCCGACAGCATCAGCAGCCGCAGACCGCCGCGCGCATGCAGCCGGCGCAGCACCTCCAGCCCGCCCATGCCCGGCATCGAGATGTCGAGCACGACGACTTCCGGCCGCAGCTCGGCGACGCGGGCCAGCGCCTGCTCGCCGCTGTCGGCCTCGCCGACGACCTCGATGTCGCCGCTCTCGGCCAGCAGCATGCGAAATCCCATGCGCACCAGCGCGTGGTCGTCGACCAGCATCACCCGGATCATCTCGATGTTTCCCGTCCTGCAGCAGTGTCGTCGGTGCCGTCGTTCGTGCCGGCGCGGCTGCCCGGCGGGCGGCGCGACCAGTCGCGCTCCAGCGGCAGCCAGGCCTCGATGCGGGTGCCGCCGCCTTCCGGACGCTCACCCAGCGTCAGCCGGCCCTCGAGCGCGGCGACCCGCTCGCGCAGGCCGCGCAGGCCGTAGTGGCCGCGCCGGGCCCAGTCCTCGGGCAGACCGCGGCCATTGTCATCGATCGTCAGCCGCAGCGACTGCGGGTCGGCCTCGGCGCGCAGGCTGATGCGCGAGGCGCCGCTGTGGCGCAGTGCGTTGGTCAGCGCCTCCTGCGCCGCCCGGTAGGCGGCGCGCGCCGGCTCGGCCGGCAGCGAGCGGCTCTGCTCCAGGCCGCTGAGCGCCAGATCGATGCCGACGTCGTTGAAGCGGCTGCGCGAGGCGTCGGCCAGCTCGGTCAGCGCGTCGGCCAGGCCCAGGTCGTCGAGCGCGGGCGGCGCCAGCCGCGGGATCAGGCCGTGCATCGCCTCGTAGAGCCGCGCGGCCTCGTCGGCGATCATGCCGGCGGCCTGGGCCGCGGTGGCGTCGCGCTCGCCCAGCCGGGCGTGAATGGTGCGTGCCAGCGTGCGGATCGCGGTGACCGACTGCGCGAACTCGTCATGCAGCTCGCGCGCGATGGCGCGGCGCTCGGCCTCGGTGTGGGCCTCGAGCCGGCGCGAGAACTCGCGGCTTTCCTCCAGCGTGCGCTCGGCCTCGTAGGCGCGCAGCCGCGCCTGGATCTCGGCCTCGATCGCCTCGGCGAGCTGGTTGACCGCCTGGCCGATCACGCCGACATCGCGGCCGGGCAGCGCCGGCAGCCGCGCGGCGTAGTCGCCCTTTTCCAGCCGGCTCAGCCCGGCGACGATGGTCGGCAGCGGTCTGAGCGCCCGCCCGAGCAGCCAGAACACGCCGATGTTGAGCAGCACCAGCACGGTGGCGCCGGCCCCGGCCAGCCGCACGAAGTCGTCCCAGCCGTCCAGGATGGCGCGCGAGGGCTCGGCCTCGACCGTCAGCCGCCCCCCGGGGAGCTGGATGACCTGGCGCTGCAGTGGCGGGGTGACCAGGTCGGTGTACCAGGCCGGCGCATCCCGGCCCTGCTTGTAGGTCGGCGGCGGCGAGACGAACAGGCTGCGGCCGTCGTCGCTCTCCAGCCGGATGTCGTTGGCGCGCACCCGGCCGAGCTGCTGCAGGAAGCCGACCAGCGCCTCCGGCCCGGCATTGGTGTAGATCCAGCCGACGCGCTGCAGCAGCTGGCCGGCGACCCGGTTGGCCGCGACGATCTCCTCGCGCACGCTGCGCCGGGTCGCGTCGATCTGCAGCGCGATCACCGCCGCGACGAACAGCCCCATCAGCGCCGCGACGATCAGGTGGATCTGCCAGCGCAGCCCCAGGCCCCGGGGCGCGCGGGTGCGCACCGCGACCGGGCGGGCCTCGTCCTCGTCCATCGCCAGGGAGATCTCGTCGTTCATGTGCGGATTGTGAACACAGCCGGTACCGCGTGGGCAAGCCACCGGCTGTATCTGGCGGTGTCCGCGTCATTCATGAAAATCATGAGGATCGATTCAACAGGCTGGCGACGACAGCCGGGCCGGCGGCCGCGACACTGGGATCTCCATTCACCCCCACCCTTGTTCGAGGAGACTGCGATGACCTGGGAAACCCCTTCCGCCTGCGACTTCCGCTTCGGCTTCGAGATCACGATGTACGTGGCCGCCCGCTGAGGACGCGCCGATGAAACTGCGGGTGCTCGGCTCGGCCGCCGGCGGCGGTTTTCCCCAGTGGAACTGCAACTGCGCGCAGTGCTCGGCCGTCCGGTCGGGCTCTTCCAGCCACCGCGCCCGCACCCAGTCGTCCGTCGCCGTCGGCGGTCCGGACGACTGGCTGCTGGTCAATGCCTCGCCCGACATCCTGACGCAGCTCCAGCGCAGCCCGGCGCTGCAGCCGGCGCGTGGCCCGCGCGACACCGGCATCGCCGCGGTGCTGCTGTGCGATGGTCAGGTCGATCACAGCACGGGCCTGTACATGCTGCGCGAGCGCGGCGCGAAGCTGCCGCTGTGGACGACACGCCCCGCCTTCGAGGACCTGAGCGAGGGCAACCCGATCCTGCGCGTGCTCGGCCACTACTGCGGCGTCGACTGGCACGAGATCGGCCTGGACGGCCGGTCCTTCGAGATTCCCGGCGTCGCCGATCTGAAGATCACCGCGCTGCCGCTGGAGAGCAAGCCCGCGCCCTATTCGCCGCACCGCGACTGCCCGGTGCCGGGCGACAACATCGGCCTGACCTTCGAGAACACCGCCAGCGGCGGGCGGGTCTTCTACGCGCCGGGGCTCGGCGAGATCACTCCGCCGGTCTGGGAGGCGATGATCCGTGCCGACGCGGTGTTGGTCGACGGCACCTTCTGGACCGACGACGAGATGATCCGCCTGGGCTTCTCGACGAAGACCGGTCGCAGCATCGGCCACCTGCCGCAGTCCGGCGCGGGCGGCATGATCGAGTGGCTGGGGCGCCTGCCGGCCACGACGCGCAAGCTGCTCATCCACATCAACAACACGAACCCGATCCTCGACGAGGCCTCGCCCGAGCGGCGTGCGGTCGAGGCCGCCGGCGTCGAGGTGAGCTTCGACGGGCTGGAGATCGCGTTCTGACCGCGCACTGACCGCGTTCCGAGGACTTTCCCATGAGCACCGCCACCGGCAACCGCTTCGGCACGCCCTTCAACGCGCCGGCCACTACCCGCCCGCGCGACCCTGATGCGCCGGCCTGGGACCGCGTCGCGTTTGAAGCGCAACTGCGCGAGCAGGGCAGGAGCTATCACATCCACCACCCCTTCAACGTCATGCTGAACACCGGCAAGGCGAGCCCGGAGCAGATCCGCGGCTGGGTGGCCAACCGCTTCTACTACCAGATCGCCATTCCGGTGAAGGACGCGGCGGTGCTGGCGAACTGCCCGGACCGCGAGGTGCGCCGCGAGTGGATCCAGCGCATGCTGGACCACGACGGCTTCGAGATCGGTGGCGTGAACGGGACGATCCGGGACGAGGGCGGCATCGAGGCCTGGATCCGCCTGGGCCTGGCGGTGGGCCTCACTCGCGAGGAGATCACCGACCTGCGCCATGTCATTCCGGCGGTGCGCTTCGCGGTCGATGCCTATGTCAATTTCGCGCGCCATGCGCCGTGGCAGGAGGCGGTGTGCTCCTCGCTGACCGAGCTGTTCGCGCCGGAGATCCACAAGCAGCGCCTGGCGACCTGGCCCGAGCACTACGGCTGGATCGACGCCGAGGGCCTGAGCTACTTCCGCAACCGCGTCAGCCAGGCGCGGCGCGACGTCGAGCAGGGCCTGGCGGTCACGCTCGACCACTTCCGCAGCCGCGACCAGCAGGAGCGCGCGCTGGAGATCCTGCGCTTCAAGCTCGACATCCTCTGGGCGATGAACGACGCGATGGCGCTGCGCTATGGCGTGCAGGGGGCGGACGCATGAACCCGCGCGTGGCCCGGGGCTTCCGGCTGCAATGGGAAGAAGCGCAGGGCTGCCACGTCCTGCTCTACCCGGAAGGCATGGTCAAGCTCAACCGCAGCGCCGGCGAGATCCTGGCGCGCTGCACCGGCACGGCGAGCGTGGCCGAGATCGTCGCCGAGTTGGAGGCCGCGTTCGGCGCGACCGGGCTGCAGGGCGACGTGGAGCGCTTTCTCGACATGGCGCGCCAGCAGCGCTGGGTGGAGCTGGCGTGAGCGTGGCGCCGGTTGCCCCCGCGATCGCGCCGCCGGGCCCGCCGCTGTGGCTGCTGGCGGAGGTGACCTACCGCTGCCCGCTGCACTGCGTGTTCTGCTACAACCCGCTGGACTTCGCGCAGACCGGCCGCGGCGAGGAGCTCTCCACCGCCGACTGGCTGCGGGTGCTGCGCGAGGCCCGCGCGCTCGGCGCGGTGCAGTGCGGCTTCTCCGGCGGCGAGCCGCTGATGCGCGACGACCTCGAGGAACTGATCGCCGAGGCGCACCGGCTCGGCTACTACACCAACCTGCTGACCTCGGGCGTCGGGCTGACGCGCGAGCGCGCCACCGCGCTGAAGGCCGCCGGCCTCGATCACGTCCAGCTCAGCTTCCAGGACTCGACCCGCGAGCTCAACGACTTCCTGAGCCACACCAAGACCTTTGCGCTCAAGCAGGAGGTCGGCGAGATCATCAAGAGCCACGGCTGGCCGATGGTGATGAACGTGGTGATCCACCGCCTGAACATCGACCACATCGACCGCATCATCGCGATGGCCGATGCGCTGGGCGCCGAATACATGGAGCTGGCCAACTCGCAGTACTACTCCTGGGCGCACCTGAACCGCGATCACCTGCTGCCCACGAGCGCGCAGATCCGCCGCGCCGAGGCCGTCACCGACGCATGGCGCGAGAAGGTCGCCGACCGGATGAAGCTCTTCTTCGTCGCCCCGGACTACCACGAGGGCAAACCGAAGAAGTGCATGAACGGCTGGGGCAATGTCTTCCTGACCGTGACGCCGGACGGCACCGCGCTGCCCTGCCACACCGCGAGGATGCTGCCGGGCCTGGCCTTCCCGAACGTGCGCGAGCACGACGTGCGCCACATCTGGCTTGAGAGCGAGGGCTTCAACCGCTACCGCGGCACCGGCTGGATGAAGGGCGCCTGTGTCACCTGCCCGGACAAGGAGAAGGACCTGGGCGGCTGCCGCTGCCAGGCCTTCCTGCTTGCGGGCGACCCGGCCGCGACCGATCCGGTCTGCCCCAAGAGCGACCGCCACGGCGTGGTGCAGGCGGCGGTGGCCGCGGCCGATGCGGGCGAGGTGCCGGCGCGGCCGCTGGTGTTCCGCGATCCGAAGGCCTCGCGCGCGCTGAGCGGCTGAGCCGATCAGCGGTTCAGCGGCACCGGCTCAGGCCGCCGTCAGCGCCTCGGCCGTCAGCGGCTCCGGCCGGTGAAAGTGGTAGCCCTGCGCCCACTGCACGCCCAGCTCGGCCAGCAGCCGCGCCACCGGCTCGGATTCGACGAACTCGGCCACCACCGGCTTGTCGAGCTGGCGCGCCATCTCGACCATCGAGCGCACCATCGCGCGGCTGTCGGCGTCCTGGTCCATGTGGCGCACGAACAGGCCGTCGATCTTCAGCGTGTCGAAGGGCAGCTCGCGCAGGTGCGCAAACGAGGCGTAGCCGGAGCCGAAGTCGTCGAGCGAGAAGCGGCAGCCGTGCGCCCGCAGCTGCTGCATGAACTGGCGCGCCTGCGCCAGGCTGGCGATCGAGGCGGTCTCGGTGATCTCGAAGCAGAGCTGCTCGGGGCGGACCTGGTGGCGCGTCAGCAGCGTGATGATCTCCTCGGCCAGGCCGTGCTCGCGCAGCGTGACCGCCGACAGGTTCAGCGTCACCTGGTCGATGCGCTGGCGCAGCGCCGGCTCGGCACCCAGCAGCGCCAGCACATGGCGCAGCATCCAGCGGTCGATCTGGCCGACGAGCTGGAAGCGCTCGGCCGGCGCGATGAAGCGCCCGGGCTCGATCAGCGCGCCGCTGGTGGCGTCGATCAGCCGCACCAGCGCCTCGATGCGCAGCGTGCGCTCGCCCGGCGCCAGCGGCTGCAGGCGCTGGAAGTGGATGCACAGCCGGTCGTGGCGCAGCGCGTCCATCAGCGTCAGCGCCCAGCCGGCGTCCTCGTGCGGGCCGCCCTGGGCCAGGCCTCCGGCACGGTACCAGTGCGGCACGCCCCGCTCGCCGCCCTCGCGGCGCACCCGCAGCGCGGTCTCGTCGGCGCGCTGCATCAGCGCGTCGAAGGAGGGCAGCGCCGGCTCCAGCGGCACGATCGCCAGCGTGGCCTGCAGCCGGAAGTCCTGGCCGTTCCAGCAGAACAGGAAGCGCTCGATCGCGGCCAGGATCAGCCGTGCCAGCCCGGCGCCGGCATCGCCGCTGCGGTCCTCGGCCAGCAGCGCGAACTGGTCGGCGCCGAGCCGGGCCAGAAAGTCCTCGCGCCCGACCAGCCCGGCGAGCAGGTCGGCGAACTGGCGCAGCAGCTCGTCGCCGGCGATGCAGCCGCAGCTGTCGTTGACCCGGCGGAACTGGTCGATGTCGATCAGCATCAGCACCGGGCTGCTCGCCGGAGCGGCTTCGAGCTGCAGCCGCGCCAGCCGCTCCGAGACCTGCGCGTCCAGCGCCTGGCGGTTGTGCAGCCGGGTGACGAAGTCATGGCTGGCCAGATAGTTCAGCCGGTCCTGCATGTAGCGGCGCTCGCGCACTTCCTGGCGCAGCTGCAGATTGGTGCGGGTCAGCTCCGCGGTGCGCTCGCGCACCCGGTCCTCGAGCTCGCGGTTGAGCCGGCGCAGCGACTGCAGCAGGCTGCGGCGCTCGAGCTGGTGGTGCACCCGGGCGCGCACCTCGCCGGCCACGATCGGCTTGGTGATGTAGTCGGCGCCGCCCGCGGCGAAGCCGGTGGCCACATCGTCGCTGCGGGCGGTCACGAAGATGACCGGAATGTCCGCGGTGGCCGGATCGGCCTTGAGCCGGCGGCAGGTCTCGAAGCCGTCGATGCCGGGCGGCATCATCACGTCGAGCAGGATCAGGTCCGGGTGCAGGCGGCCGGCCAGCTCGATCGCGCGCTCGCCGCTGGTGGCGGCCAGCAGGTCGGCCTCGAAGGCGGACAGCGTGTCCTCGAGCAGCGCGATGTTCTGCGGCGTGTCGTCGACCAGGAGGATCTTCGGCATGGCGCGGTCGGGTGCAGTGGTCATGGCGTGTGCGGTTTCTGCGCAGCGGTGCTGGCGGCACCGGGCCGCAGCAGGGCGTCGACCTGGCGCGCCAGATCGTCGAAGGCGTAGTCCTGGGCGGCGCGGCGCAGGCGCTCGCGGGTGGCGGCGGGCAGCGGGGCGGCGGCGTCGATCCGGTCGAGCGCGTGGCGCACCGCGCGCATCTGGCCATCGAGCGCGGCCTGGCGCAGCGCCTCGAGCAGGGCGAGCGCATCGGTCTCGAGGGCCGCGGCCGGCGCGGGCGGGCAGGGCGCGGGGATCGGCGTGGCGGCATGCCCGGGCTCGGGCTCGGGCGATGCCGCGATGAAGCGGGCGCCGGCATGCTGCGCCAGCATCCGGTGAATCTCGTCGAAGGCATAAGGCTTGCCGACGAAGTCGCTGAAGCCCTGCTCGATGTAGTGGCGGCGTTCGTGCTCGAGGCTGGAGGCCGAGACCGCCACCACCGGCGGCACCGCCTGCTGCAGCGTCGCCGCACTCGCGTGCAGCTGCGCGAGCATGCGCAGGCCGTCGAGCACCGGCATGCGGATGTCGGTGAAGACGATGTCGGGCCGCGTCTGGCCGATCAGCCGCAGGCCCTGCAGCCCGTCGTGCGCCGCCTCGACCCGGCAGCCCAGGCGCTCGAGCAGATGCACCAGGATGTCGCGGCTGTGCTCGTCGTCCTCGACCACCACCGCGTGCACCGGCGTGGCCGGATCGAGCCGCTCGTGGCCGGGCAGGGTTCCGGCAGGCACCGGGGAGGCCGCCACCTCGTGGGCCTGCCGGGGCAGCGGCAGGCTCAGCCGGGCCTGGGTGCCCTGGCCGGGCCGGCTGGAGATCTCCAGCCCGCCGCCCATCGCCGTCGCCATGTGGCGCGCCAGCACCAGGCCCAGCCCGGTGCCGCCCTTGTCGATGCCGGCCCGGCCCTGGCGGAAGGGGGCGAACAGCTGGGCCAGTTCCTCGGGCGCGATGCCGGGGCCGCTGTCGCTCACGCGGATCTGCACCTGATCGCCCTCGCGGCTGACCTCGAGCCCGATGCGACCCTGCTCGGTGAACTTGACCGCGTTGCCCAGCAGGTTCATGACGATCTGGCCGATCTTGGTGCGGTCGCCCCGCACCGGCTCGTGGGCGTCCAGGTCGATGCTGCAGTCCAGCGTCAGGCCGCGTGCGCCGGCGCGCTCGGCGAACAGCCGGGCGATCTCGTCGATCTCCTGGCGCAGGTCGAAGGGCGCGGCGTGCAGCTGCAGGCCGCCGGCCTCGATCTTCGAGAGGTCGAGCACATCGTTGATCAGCCGCAGCAGCCGCTGGCCGGCCTGCAGGATGGTCTGCAGGCGCTGCTGGGCGGGTGTGGCCAGCGTGCGGTCTTCCAGCAGGATCTGGGTGTAGCCGATCACCGCGTTCAGCGGCGTGCGGATCTCGTGGCTCATGTTGGCCAGGAACATCGTCTTGGCCTGGCTGGCCTGGTGCGCCTGCCGGCTGGCCTGGCGCAGGTCGTCCTCGAGGCGGCGGCGCTCGTCGACCTCGGCGGCAAGCTGGCGGTTGCCCGCCTCCAGCGCGGCGGTGCGCTGAGCTACCAGCCGCTCGAGGTCGTCATGCGCGGCCTGCAGCTCGGCCGTGCGGCGCTGGCGGCTGCGCAGCAGCGCGCCCAGCAGCGCGGAGAACACCAGCCCGCAGGCCAGCACCGACAGCACCAACGCATCGGGCTGCCAGGCCCGGCCGGCCCAGCCCGGGCGGGCCAGCAGCTGCCACTCCCGGCCGCCGAGCTGCAGCGACTGCACCGCGTGCGGGCCGCTGCGCATGCTGGCCAGCAGCGCCTGCGCCTCGTCGCCGCTGTGCGCGCGCACCAGCCGGCTGTCATCGAGCCGCACCAGCACCGGCGCCTCCTGGCGGGGGTCGAGCAGCAGCATCTCGGTGCCGTCGATGCCGGCCTGCGCCTGCACATGCTGCAGCATCCAGCCCAGGTCCAGCGTGGCCGAGACCAGGCCGCGGGTGCGCTCGGGCCGATAGTCCTCCGCCAGGGTCCAGGCCCGTTCCATCACCGGCGCGTACAGCACGCTGGCGCAGGCCTCGCTGGCGGTGCGGCTCAGCGAGGAGAAGGGCGGCGAGGCGATGACCCGACCGCTGGCCAGCGCCTGATGCAGCGCCGGCGCCCGGACCGGATCGACGCCCTCGTCGATGCCCTCCAGCGCCTCCAGGCCCGAGGCCGGCACGGTGTCGGCCACCGGAAAATGCTCGGCGCGGCGCGCCGCCGGTCGCACCAGCCCATCGGCATCGAGCTGGCGGATCGACTGGCCGTCCAGCCCGTCGCGATGCTCCTCGAAGGCGTTGCGCTGCGCCTGCGTCACCCGCGGCAGCCAGGAGAACAGCCGGATCCACGGGCTGTCGCGCAGGATGGCCTCGCCGGCAATCTCCAGCTCGTCCCGGCCGAGATCGATGCGGTAGTGCAGGTCGCGCAGCCGCTCCAGATCGCGCTGCGCCATTTCCAGATGATCCTGCAGCGAGATCGACAGCACCCGGGTGTGGCCGTTGAAGTCGGCCAGACGGGTGCGGTGTTGCAGATGGCTGGCGACAAGCGCGGCCACCAGGGTCAGTCCCAGCCCGAGCCCCTGCAGCGCCAGCGCCTGCGCCGCCAGCCGCCGGGGAGCGCGCCAGCGGCCGGTCACGGCGGCACCGGACCGCTCGGGCAGCTCGGGCAGGACAGAGGAAACAGGCGACGACATTGGCAAATGTGAAAGAGATGAAGCCTAGCGCAAACCCGCAGGCCTGCCATGAAATCGCAACAATCTCGGCTGCCATGCCGTGATTGACGGACTTTTGGTGCCAAAAGGTACCGGAATGGTGTTGCGGCACTTCGCCGGATTCCGTGCGAATTCGGCCTGGCGAGCGGTTTTTCTTGATGTCCATCAAGACCGGATGGCGGGCAAACCCTAGAGTGGAACCGTTACAACCCGATCCGCAGATTCACCATGTTCAAGCACATCTTTGTCCCGGTCGACGGCTCCGAACTCTCGGTGCGTGCGATGGATGCCAGCCTGGAGCTGGCGCTGAAGCTGGGCGCGCGCGTGACCGGCTTCGTCTGCGAGCCCGACATTCCGCTGGCGGCGGTCAACGCCAGCCCGACCACCTTCGCCCGCAAGATCGAGGCGCATGAGGCCCGCACCGAAGCCCACGCCCATGCGGTGCTCGACAGCTTTGCGCAGCGCGCCCGCGAATGCGGCGTGCCCTTCGAGAGCGAGTACCGTCGCAGCGACCAGACCGACGCGACCATCGCCGAGGTGGCCGATCTGGTCCAGGCCGATCTGATCCTGATGGTCACCCATGGTCGCGGCCTGTTCGGCGAGATGCTGTTCGGCTCGCACACCAAGAACGTGATGTCGCGCACCAAGGTGGCGATGCTGGTCCTGCACTGAGCCTGCAGAGCCTCGTGGGGTCGAGGCGGCGATTTCGGCGAGACTGCGGCCTTTGCCGTCGCAGGCCTGAATCGCCGTGATTGTCCGCCCCCGTCCCCATTGGCTGCGCATGCTGTTCGTCGTGCGCGGCTCGATCCTTCATCGCATCACGCCGCAGCTGCTGTGCATCCTGCTGCTGTCGGTGCTGGTGGTGGCCTTTCATGGCCAGCTGCTGCATCACAAGATCACGCTGACGGCGGTGCCGTTCTCGCTGGTCGGGGTCGCGCTGGCGATCTTCCTGGGGTTCCGCAACAGCGCCAGCTATGACCGCTACTGGGAGGCGCGCAAGCTCTGGGGGCGTTTGCTGACCGATGCCCGCAGCGCCGCGCGCCTGGCGGTGACGATGACCGATGTCGCCACCGCGCGGCCCTTCGTGCTGGGTCTGGCGGCCTTCGTGCATGCGGCGCGCCACCAGTTCCGCGGCCGCAGCGGCGAGGACGATCTGCGCCGGCTGCTGCCCGCCGAGGTGGCCGATGAGGTGCTGTCGCGGCGCTTTGCGGCGATGGCGGTGCTGCTGTGGCTGTCGCGCTGGGTGCGCGAGCAGCGCGATGCCGGCCGGCTCGACTCGGTGCTGGCGATGCAGATCGACCAGAGCCTGACCGGCCTGAACGATGCCTACGGCGGCTGCGAGCGCATCGCCTACACGCCGCTGCCCTTCACCTACTCGGTGATCCTGCACCGGACCGTCTACCTCTACTGCCTGATGCTGCCCTTCGGGCTGCTGGACTCGATCGGGGTGATGACACCGCTGATGGTGACCTTCGTCGCCTACACCTTCTTCGCGATCGAGGCGCTGGGCGACGAGATCGAGGAGCCCTTCGGCACCTCGCCCAACGATCTGGCGCTGGATGCGATGAGCGTCAACATCGAGGCCTCGGTGCGCGAACTGCTCGGGGACCGCGATCTGCCGGCGCCGCTGCGGCCGGTCGACTGCGTGCTGACCTGAATCCGTCGGATCCGTGCTGGATCCTGTCTGCCTCCGACTTTCGTCACGGCAATTTTCCGCTGCCCCGGAACGAGGGGTTTTCGGGGCGGGAAAGTCCGGATATGGTTGGATCCATATCGTTTTTCCACTTATCGGCTCCATTCCATTCGTGTATGCGGGGTTGCAGTCCCCGCTCTTCTGCACCATGGACTCGGTCTGGCGACAGGTCGAATATGCATCCAGGGAGGCCCCGCCACACGTGGCGGGGTTCTTATTTGTGGCGAGCGGATCGCGCATCATCGGGACCCCAGAAACCCGAACGGCCGAGAGTCCCCGCCCATGTCCGACGTCCTGTCCTCTTCCCCCTCGTCCTGCGGCTCGCCCCGTGTCTCGCGCACTGTGCTGATCACCGGTGCGGGCAGCGGCATTGGTCGCGCGTGCACGCTGACCTTCCTGCGTGCGGGCTGGTCCGTCGTGCTGGCCGGCCGCCGTCTGGAGCGGCTGCAGGCGGTGATCGACGAGGCCGAGGCCGCGCAGCCTGAGGCCGGCGTGCGCGAGCGCACGCTCGCCGTGCCCACCGACGTGACCGACGAGGTCGCGGTCGCAGCGCTGTTCGCCGCCGCGTCCGCGCGCTTCGGTCGCGTCGACGTGCTGTTCAACAACGCCGGCATCTTCACGCAGGGCGTCTCGATCGAGGACGTGACGCTGGCCGACTGGCAGCGCTCGGTCGACACCAACCTGACGGGCATGTTCCTGTGCACCCGCGAGGCTTTCCGCACGATGAAGGCGCAAGCGCCGCAGGGCGGGCGCATCATCCACAACGGTTCGATCTCGGCGCAGGTGCCGCGCCCCGGCTCGGTGGCCTACGCCGCGACCAAGCATGCGATCACCGGCCTGACGAAGACAGCGGCGCTCGACGGCCGCGCCTGGAACATCGCCGTCGGCCAGATCGACATCGGCAACGCCGCCTCCGACATGACCACGGCGATGAGCGCCGGCATTCGCCAGGCCGACGGCTCGCTGAAGGTCGAGCCGGTGATGGACGTGCAGCATGCCGCCGACGCGGTGCTGCAGATGGCCGCGCTGCCGCTGTCGGCCAATGTGCTGCAGATGACGGTGATGGCCAGCGCGATGCCCTTTGTCGGCCGCGGCTGAGGCGAGCGCGGCCGGCGCGTCAGTGGTTCGGGCAGCCGCCCGAGTGCTCGTGGCGCAGATAGAGATCGAGGTCGAGCGGCGCCAGCTGCTGGCGCATCACGTCGAAGGCCAGCTCGGCCAGCACCTGCGCGCTGCCGCAGCGCCCGCCGCCGAGCCTGAGGATCAGCACCGCCTCGTCCGGCCCGACCTCGATCGCGTGCACCCGGCCGCTGCTGACGATGTCCGGGCCGTCGCCCCGCTCGCGCACCGTGCGCAGCGCCTCGAGCACCTGGGCGGCGATCGCCGCGTTGCCGCCCAGCCGCGGTGGCTCGGGGGGCGGCGGCGCGAGATCCGCCGGCGCGGTGCGCATCCAGATGGGACGACGAGTGACTGCCATGGATTCATCATGCCAGTCGCATTCCGGTACCGGTCTTGATCCGACTCAATCTTCAGGGTTGTCAGGTCGCTGCAAGGGCAGGCCCCGCTCGGTTTCCGGATGGAAGTCCGGCAGCCCGCCGAGGCGGTGCCGCAGCGCGGTGCTGGCGCGCCGCGGGCTCCATTCGACCGCGTGATCCTGGGTCAGGTAGATGTCGGTGTCGGGCAGGGCCAGCTGGATGGCGCGGAAGGCCGCGTCGGCGGTCAGGTCGCTGCACGGGCAGCTGGCCCCGGGCGTGACCAGGCAGAGCTCGGCCTCGCCGTCGCGCAGCCGCAGCGATTCGACCAGGCCGAGCTCGAGAATGCTGGCGCCGACGCCGGGATCACGCACGCCGCGCAGCGCGTCGAGGCTGCGCAGCAGCGCATCGGCCGGGCCGGCCAGCAGCAGCTCCGGCGGGGCGGAAGCTTGGGATGGGTTCATGGCAGCACCTTTCGTTCCAGCGCAACCAGCGCATGACCCGCGCGTGATGCCGGGGTGAGCCCACTATCCCCAGCCCGGCGTGACGTGCCCTTGCGTCGGGTCAACGCCGATCGATTTCTCACTTCAGGTTCGTCAAGTTGTTCACTGGAAGCTGATGCGGCGCACATGGGATTGCCCTTGCGCGCGCCGCCCGGCCGGCGCAGAGTCCGTGGCTCCGAGGAGAGAGCGGCCGGTGCGGCCAGGAGAACGCGCAATGACGACGGATGTGAGCCGGGACGAGCGGACCCGGGACGAGACCCCGCTGCCCGCGCAGCCGATCAGCGCCGAGGTGCTGGTCGAGAAGTACGCCAAGGGGGGCGAGCGCAGCGCCGCCGAGGTGCGCCGACGCGTGGCGCGTGCGCTGGCGGCCGGCGAGGCGCCCGAATCGCGCGCCCACTGGGAGGCGCGCTTCGTCGAGGCCCAGGAGCGCGGCTTCGTGCCGGCCGGGCGCATTGCCTCGGCGGCGGGCACGCCGCTGGGCGCGACGCTGATCAACTGCTTCGTGCAGCCGGTGGGCGACTCGATCGCCGAGCCGGAAGAGGGTTTTCCCGGCATCTACACCGCGCTGACCGAGGCGGCCGAGACCATGCGCCGCGGCGGCGGCGTCGGCTACGACTTCTCGCGCATCCGGCCCAAGGGGGCCTGGGTCGGCTCGACCGACAGCCACGCCTCCGGCCCGGTGAGCTACATGCGCGTGTTCGACCGCAGCTGCGAGACGGTCGAGTCGGCGGGCAGCCGGCGCGGCGCGCAGATGGGCGTGCTGCGCTGCGACCATCCCGACATCGAGGAGTTCATCCACGCCAAGGACCAGGGCGACCTGCGCAACTTCAACATCTCGGTCGGCGTCACGAACGAGTTCATGCGCGCGGTCGAGGCCGACGACGACATCGAGCTGATCCACAAGGCCGAGCCGGGCCGCAAGATCAAGGCCGCCGGCGCCTGGCGGCGCGACGACGGCCAGTGGGTCTACCGCCGCATTCGCGCGCGCGAGCTGTGGGACCAGATCATGCGCTCGACCTACGACCATGCCGAGCCGGGCATCCTGTTCATCGATCGTATCAACGAGGACAACAACCTCGGCTATTGCGAGTCGATCACCGCGACCAACCCGTGTGTCGTCGGCGAAACCCGGCTGGCGACCCAGTACGGGCTGATCCCGATCCGTCAGCTGCATCAGAGCGGCGTCGCTCTGCAGGTGACGGTCGATCGTCGGGTGTTCGACGAGCAGACGCGTGGCACCGAGGTCCGTCCGGCCGTTCCAGCCTTCATGACGGCACCGCAGGCGCAAGTGTTCCGGGTCGTCACCCGCGAGGGCTACGAGATCACCGCCACCGCCTGGCATGACTTCCACACCTCCCGCGGGCGTCTGAAGCTCTCCGAGCTGCAGGTGGGCGACGAGCTGCTGGTCCAGTCCGGCAAGGGTCAGTTTGGCCAGCAGGGCTCGGAGGAGCTGGGCTGCCTGCTCGGCCTGATGGCTGGAGACGGGCATTTCACGAACCGCGGCCACGGTCAGGAGGCGGCGGTCATCACGCTCTGGAACGAGGAGCGGGCGCTGGCCGATACGGTGACCGCCTTCGTCAACCGGGTGCTCGGTGCCATGCAGGAGGGCGGTCGGCTTTATCAGGTCGCACCGGTCGCGGTGCCGCAGCGCCAGAGCGTGTCGATCCGCTCGACGCTGCTGGCGCGCTGGCTGCGCACGCTGGGCTTCACCCGGGAGACCAAGCTGCAGGTGCCTGAGGTCGTGTGGCAGGGCAGCGAGGACTGCGTGCGCGGCTATCTGCGCGGCCTGTTCCAGACCGATGGCACGGTCAACACCCAGCCGGGGGCCGACACCTGCTCGGTGCGGCTGAGCTCAGTCCATCGGCCCCTGCTGCGCGAGGTCCAGCAACTGCTGGCCAACTTCGGCGTGCTCTCGCGCATCCACGCGCGGCGCCCGGCGGGCGAGCGCCTGCTGCCGGATGGTCGCGGCGGCCATCGCGCCTATGCCTGCCAGGCCTCGCACGAGCTGATCATCGATGGCGAGTCGCGCGATGTCTTCATGCGCGAGATCGGCTTCCTGCTGCCGCTGAAGAACGACAAATACCAGGCCTGGGCCGCCGACAAGGTGCTGCGCAAGTCGCAGCGCTTCACCGCCCGGATCAGCGCGATCGAGCCGGCGGGCAGCGCGCCGGTCTACGACACCACGCAGGTCGATCGCAACACCGTCATCTTCAATGGGCTGGTGACTGGACAGTGCGCCGAGCAGCCTCTTCCGTCCTACGGCTGCTGCTGCCTGGGCTCGGTGGACCTGACGCGCTTCGTGCGCGATCCGTTCGCCGCGACCGCTTCCTTCGACGAGACGGCGTTCTCCGAGGTCTGCGCGGTGGCGGTGCGCATGCTCGACAACGTGCTCGACGAGACGGTCTGGCCGCTGCAGCAGCAGCAGGAGGAGGCCGCGAACAAGCGCCGCATCGGCCTGGGATTCACCGGTCTGGGCGACGCGCTGATCATGCTGGGCCTGCGCTACGACACGCCGGCGGCGCGCGCGATGGCGCGGCGCATTTCCGAGGTGATGCGCGACGCCTCCTACGGGGCTTCGGTCGAGCTGGCGAAGGAGCGCGGCGCCTTCCCGCTGTTCAACGCCGACCTGTACCTGAGCCGCGGCAGCTTCGCGTCGCGGCTGCCGGCCGACCTGAAGGAGCGCATCCGCGCCCACGGCCTGCGCAACTCGCACCTGTTGTCGATCGCGCCGACCGGCACGATCAGCCTGGCCTTCGCCGACAACGCCAGCAATGGCATCGAGCCGCCGTTCAGCTGGACCTACACCCGGCGCAAGCGCGAGGCCGACGGCAGCTTCCGCGAGTACGCGGTCGAGGACCACGCCTGGCGGCTCTACCGCCACCTGAAGGGCCACAACGCGCCGCTGACCGAGGCCTTCGTCACCGCGCTGGAGATGAGCGCCGAGGCGCACGAGGCGATGGTCGCGGCGGTGGCGCCCTTCATCGACACCTCGATCAGCAAGACGGTCAACGTGCCGGCCGACTATCCGTACGAGGACTTCCAGGATCTGTACTTCATCGCCTGGAAGTCCGGGCTGAAGGGGCTGGCGACCTACCGCCCCAACAGCGTGCTGGGTGCGGTGCTGAGCGTCGATCCGCCGGCGGCTCCGGCCGCGCCCGCGCCGGTGGCCGAGGCCCCGGCTGCCGCGCCGACGCCGGCCTTGCCGGCGGCGCCCCAGCCCCAGCCGCTGACGGTGGCCGAGGCGGGCGACGACGGCACCAACCGCCGCCTGCGCCTGGACCGCCTGCCCCAGCCGGTGCTCGCCAGCCTGCGCTGGCCGGGCCGCCCGGAGCTGGCCGCCGGCAATCCGGCGTGGAGCTACCTGATCCAGCATCCGCACGGCGACTTCGCGCTGTTCATCGGCGAGTTGCCGGCCGAAGCCGGGCCGGACGCGGGCCTGTTCGGACAGACGCTGCCTTTCGAGGTCTGGTTCAACGGCGCCGAGCAGCCGCGCGGGCTGGCGGCGCTGGCCAAGACGCTGTCGATGGACATGCGCGCCAACGATCCGAGCTGGCTCCGGCTCAAGCTCGACGCGCTGGCGACGGTGGCCGAGGAGCGCGCCTTCGACATGCCCTTCCCGCCGACCGGCGAGCGTCGGCGCTTTCCCGGCGTGGTCGCCGCCACCGCCGCGGTGATCCGCTGGCGCTGCGAGCAGCTCGGCGCGCTGCAGGAGGGCGGCCCGACGCCGGTGCTCGACGCGATGTTCAGCCGCGAGGAGCCGCGCACTGGCGTCGATGGCACGCTGGCCTGGGCGGTCGACATCGACAACCCGGCCAGCGGCGAGGCCTTCACGCTGACGCTCAAGGAGGTCTCGCTGCCGACGCCCGAGGGCGGCCATGTCACGCGGCCCTGCGCGATCGGTTTTGCCGGCAACTATCCGCGCGCCTTCGACGGGCTGGCGCGGCTGCTGTCGCTGGACATGCGCGTCATCGATCCGGGCTGGATTGGCATGAAGCTGCGCAAGATGCTGAGCATCGGTGAGCCGCTGGGCCACTTCATGGCGCCGGTGCCGGGCCTGCCGCCGGGCCAGCGGCGCCAGCAGGTCTGGCCGAGCACGGTGGCCTATGTGGCGCGGCTGGTCATCCACCGCTACGCGATGCTGGGCATCCTTGACGAGGAAGGCTATCCGGTCAGCGAGATGGGCGTGCTGGCCGCGCCGGGCAGCGTGACCGAGGGCGAGGCGGCCGCCACGCCGCCGGTCGCCGAGCGGGTGATGGCCGGCAAGCCGTGCCCGGAATGCGGCAACGCCGCGATGATCCACAAGGACGGCTGCGAGTTCTGCACCGCCTGCGGCTTCGTCGGCGCCTGCGGCTGATCAGACCAGTTCAGAACAGCTCGATCGGCGGCTCGTCCGGCGCCCGGGCTGCCGATGCATCGCCGGTGGCTGCGGCGTGGGCCTTGCGCTGGCTGTGCATCACGTAGCCTTCGCGCCAGGTGCCGATCGTGCGGCTCAGCGCCTGCTGGCGCTGCAGGTCGGGGCCCTGGCCGGCGGCCTCGCAGTGGCGCGCCAGATGTTCCAGCCCTTTCTGCACCTGCTCGAGCAGCTGCCGGTTGATGTCCTGGAACTGCATGCGCCCCAGCGCCTCGAGAATGTCGTCGCGGACCTCGCGAGTGGTCTGTTCCATCTCGCGCGACAGCTCGTCGACCTGCCGCGCCACCGTGCCGGGCGTGCGCGCGAGCAGGTCGATCTCCTCGCTGAGCAGGCCCAGCTCGTCGGCGCCGTGATCGCGGGCCGGTTCGCCGAGCCGGACCCGGCTGCGCGTCTCTATCGCCAGCCGAATGCCGCTGCTGATCTCGCCGGCTGCCTCGGCCGTCATGCCCGAGAGATTGCGCACCTCGCCGGCGACGATCTTGAAGCCGCTGCCGGCCTCGCCGGCGCGTGCGGCCTCGATCGCGGCATTCAGCGCCAGCAGATTGGTGTGGCGGGCGATCTCGGCGATCCGGTCCGCCCATGGGGCGAGCGCCTCGACCTGCTGCAGCAGCGAGCGGATCTCGTTCTGGTGGCGCTCGTCGGCCGAGCGGCCCGTCTCGCGATGACGGCCGATCGCCTCCAGCGCCAGCGTCTGCCGGCCGGCCTGCTCGAGCGCCTCGCTCGACAGCGTGCGCGAGGTCTGCAGCAGCCGGTCCATCTCGCGCTGCAGCGCGTCGCAGCGCTGCTGTACCCGCACCAGGCGGTCGGTCATGTCCAGCACCGCTTCGGCCGAGGCGCGCTCGGCCGCCGCGAGCTGGCCGCGCAGGATGTCGAGGCCCTGGCGCAGCGTGTCGAGTTCGGCCAGGCTGCCCGCATCGGGCCGGCGCTGCGGTCGCAGGCGATCCCAGAGGCGGCGCATCAGCGTGTCAGGACCTGGTTGACCACCTTCAGCAGGTCGCTGCCGCCCACCGGCTTGACCAGCCAGCCGGTGGCGCCATGCCGCTTGGCCTCGTCGCGCTTGTCGCGCTGGCTCTCGGTGGTCAGTGCCAGGATCGGCGTGAAGCGCAGCAGCTTGCGGGCCTCGCGGATCAGCGACAGGCCGTCCATGTGCGGCATGTTGATGTCGGTGATGATCAGGTCCGGGCGCAGACCGGAGCTCAGCCTGCGCAGCGCGGCGGCGCCGTCAGGCGCGGTCTCCACCCGGAAGCCGCTGATCTCCAGCGATCCTTTCAGGCTCATCAGCATCGTCGCCGAGTCGTCCACCAGCAGCACGCTCTTCATCGCGAATCCTAGTTGTCGCCGAGTGTCAGGCTGGAGCGGGGCTGCTCCGGCCGCATCGGTCACTGATCGACGAAGGCGATGCCGTCTTGACGCTCCGGCATGACAAAGAAGTCTTGTCTAGCTCCTGTCCATGTCAAATGAACAAGAAAGTCGCGGCTAGCCCGCGTACCGCGGGCGTTTCGTGTCTCAGCGCTGGCGCCGTGCCGGCGTCGGGGCACTGAACCAGATGCCTCGCGGCAGGCCGCTGGAGGTGCGGTTGAAGACCTGGCCGCCGTGCTCGGTCTGCATGTGATCGAGCAGCTGGGCCGGCAGCACCCGGCGCTGGCAGACGCTGCAGCAGACCGGGCGCATGCGCGCCGAGCCGAGGCTGCCTTGCTGCACCGGCGCGCTGCGGGCGCTGCGCGGCGGATGGTCGAGCTCGCGCAGCACCGCGTCGATGATGGTCGGATTGCGGAAGTCGGGGAGATCGCCGAACTGGGTGTTCATGGCCGGGTTGCCAGTGGTTGTCGAGGTGAGGTCATCGTAGACCCCGGCCTGTCCGGCGTCCGCAACCGGGTCGGCTCAAATTGCCGAAATTGAAATAACTGTCAGCACTCAGATGCGATCGGTACGCTGCAGGCTGTGAATCAAGCCGATTTCGTCACGACCGGCTCAGGCCTGTCCGCTCAGACCCTCGACCCAGCGCACGATCTGCGCGGCCGGCATCGCGCCGCTGAGGCGGCCGATCTCTCGGCCGCCGTGAAAGGCCACGAGTGTGGGGATGCTGCGGATCGCGTGGCGGGCGCTGGCTTCGGGGCAGGCATCGCTGTCGACCTTGGCGAACAGCGCGCGGCCCTGCAGCTGGGCCGCCGCGGCCTGGAACTGCGGCGCCATCTGCCGGCACGGGCCGCACCAGGCGGCCCAGAAGTCGACGATGACCGGCCGGTCGCTGTGCTGCAGCACCGCATCGAGGTTGAGGTCGTCGAGCGCGACCGGCCGGCCGTCGAGCAGCGGCTGGTGGCAGCGACCGCAGCCAGGCTGCTCGCCCAGGCGCGCTTCGGGAATGCGGTTGGTCGCCTGGCAGTGCGGGCAGCTGACCAGGACGGACGGGGACGCGGCGGCGGTGCTCATGGGTCGGGCTCCAGATACGGAGGGGTGCATCGATGCCCTTCAACTGGGGGCGGAGCCCCGGGCTTCAACCGCCGGACGAGGGCAGGGCGGTGTGGAAGCGCCCGCCGTGGAAGATGAGCGGCGCGGCCTCGCCGCGGTAGCGGCACTGCTCGACCTCGCCGACCAGGATCACATGGTCGCCTTCCTCGTGACGGCTGCGGTTGCGGCACTCCAGCACCGCTGCGGCCCCATCGAGCAGCGGCGCGCCGCCGGCGCCGGCGGTCCAGGTCAGGTCGGCGAAGCGGTCGACGCCGCGGGTGGCGAAGCGTTCGGCCAGCTCGCGCTGACCGGCTTCGAGAATGTGGATGGCGTAGTGCGAACAGGTCTGGAAGACCGGCATCGAGCCGGCCTGCAGCGCCAGGCTCCACAGCACCAGCGGCGGCGTCATCGACACCGAGTTGAAGGAATTGGCGGTCAGGCCGACCGGCGTGCCGTCTTGTGCGCGGGCAGTGACGATGGTGACGCCGGTGGCGAACAGGCCGAGCGCGGCTCGGAAATCCTGTCGGGTGAACGGTGCAGCTTGCATGGGAGGGCATTGTGAGCGATCGCCGTGCATCGTGCGTCCGCCCGGTGCCGGGCTCGTGACGCCTCCTAGAATCGGCGCATGACCGCGTCTGCCCCTGCCCCGAATCCGCCTGTCCTGCCTGCCTTGGCGCCTGCCGGTCCGGGCTGGCGGCTGTGGCGGCTGGCGGCGGTGCTGGTGTTGGGCTTCGCCTCCGGGCTGCCGCTGGCGCTGACCGGGCAGGCGATGCAGGCCTGGCTGAGCCTGGAGGGCATCGATGTCGCGACCATCGGCTTCCTGAGCCTGGTCGGTCTGCCCTATACCTTCAAGTTCCTGTGGGCGCCGCTGATGGACCGCTTCGATCCGCCGTGGCTGGGCCGGCGGCGCGGCTGGCTGGTGCTGACGCAGCTGCTGCTGGCCGGCGCGCTGCTGCTGATGGCGGGCACCTCGCCGAAGGACTCGATGCGGCTGTATGCGCTGCTGGCGGTGGCGATCGCCTTCCTGTCGGCCTCGCAGGATGTGGTGATCGATGCCTATCGCACCGACCTGCTGCCCGCGCCCGAGCGTGGGCTGGGCGCCTCGCTGTCGGTGCTGGGCTACCGGCTGGCGATGATCCTGTCGGGCGGCATCGCGCTGATCTGGACCGATCCGGTCAACGCGGGCGGGCCGGCCGGCTGGACCTGGCCGGAGGTCTACCGGCTGATGGCGGGGCTGATGGTGGCCGCGGCAGGGGTCTCGGCGCTGCTGCTGCCGCGACTGCCCCGGCTGGCTCGGCCCGAGAGCGTCGCACGTCATGACCTGATCGGCTTCGCCGCGGTGCTGGCGGCGGCGGCCGCCGGCTACCTGCTGACCGACCGGGTGCTGGGGCCCTTGTCCGGCGCGCTGCTCGGGCCGCTGCTGGAGCAGACCGCACTGGCCCCGACGCTGCGCCAGCGCTGGGCCGACCTGCTGGCGCTGCTGCTGGGCATCGCCATCACGCTGCCGCTGGGGGCCTGGGCGGCGCGGGTGGCACGCTTCGAGACGCTGCTGGGCGGCATGGCCAGCTACTTCGCCCAGCCCGGCGCCTGGGCCTTCCTGGGCTTCATCGTGCTCTACAAGCTGGGCGACGCCTTCGCCGGCAGCCTGATGACGCCCTTCCTGCTGAAGGCGATGGCCTTCGGATCGGCCGAGGTCGGCGTGGTCAACAAGGTGATCGGGCTGTGGCTGACGATCGGTGGCGCGCTGCTGGGCGGGGCGCTGATGCTGCGCCTCGGGCTGTGGCGCGCGCTGATGCTGTTCGGCGTGCTGCAGATGGCCAGCAATCTGGGCTTCTGGTGGCTGGCGGTGCATGGCCAGGGCGCGCTGCCCGGGCTGACGGTGCCGGCCTTCGACTGGGGCTTCCTGAAGCTGGCGCAGGCCACGCCGGTCGACGGCGGGCTGCTGATGGTGATCGCCTTCGAGAACATTTCCGGCGGCATGGGCACCGCGGCCTTCGTGGCCTTCCTGATGAGCCTGACCAGCCAGCGCTTCACCGCCACACAATACGCGATGCTGTCGGCCTTCGCCTCGATCGGCCGGGTCTGGGTTGGCCCGCTGGCCGGGGTGCTGGCCGAGTCGATCGGCTGGCCGAGCTTCTTTCTCGTGTCGACGCTGGCGGCGCTGCCGGCGTTGTGGATGCTGATGCGGCTGCGCCCGACCGTGCAGGCGCTGGAGATCGCGCCCGGCACCGCGGCCGCCGACGATTGAGCCCGAGTCCGAGTCTGAAGAGGAGTCCTGACCGTCATGAGCACCCCGATCCCGGAGTTCGTCCACGACGCCACGATCACCACCCCGATCGACCTGCACCGCGGCGGCTGCCGCTGCCCGCTGCATGGCCGGCGCCTGTTCACCGGCCTGCTGGCGGGGGCGGCCGCCACCGCCGCCTGGCCGGCGCTGGCCCGCGAGGGCGTCGAGGTGGGGGGCAACTCCAAGTTCACCAAGCTGGTCTCGGCCGAGGAGATCGAGGCTGCCGCCGCGACCCAGTACCAGCAGATGCGCACCGAGGCTTCCGGCAAGAAAGCGCTGGCGCCAGCCAACCATCCGCAGCAGCAGCGCCTGCAGGCGATCGCCGACCGGCTGATCCCGTTCACCCACGAGTGGAACCGGCGCGCGCGCGACTGGCGGTGGGAGGTCAGCCTGATCGGCTCGAAGGAGATCAACGCCTTCTGCATGCCCGGCGGCAAGATCGCCTTCTACTACGGCATCCTGCAGCAGCTGCAGCTCAGCGACAGCGAGGTGGCGATGATCATGGGCCACGAGATGGCGCATGCACTGCGCGAGCATGCCCGCGAGCGCATGGGCAAGCAGATGGCGACCCAGGGCGTGATCGGCATCGGCGCGGCGCTGCTCGGGCTGGGCGACGTGGGCCGCACGGTCGCCAACATGGGCGGCCAGCTGCTGACGTTGAAGTTCGGCCGCGAGGACGAGTCCGAGGCCGATCTGGTCGGCATGGAGCTGGCCGCGCGTGCCGGCTACGAACCGCGCTCGGGCGTGACGCTGTGGCAGAAGATGATGGAGGCCAACAAGGGCGCGCCGCCCGAGTTCCTGTCCACCCATCCGGCTGGCAACACCCGCATCCGCGACATCGAGGCCAGCCTGCCCAAGGTCGAGCCGCTCTACGCGCGCGCGCCCCGACCGGCGCGCCAGTTCGGGCCGCCGCCGCTGCGCAGCTCGGCGGGTTGAGCGCTCACCAGCGCAGCGGCAGCGGGCGCAGCAGCGTCAGGCGCTGACCGACCTGATCGATGTAGCCGCCGCGCTCCAGATCCTTCAGCAGCCGGCTGACCATCTCGCGCGAGCAGCCGATGCGGCTGGCGATCTCGGAATGCGTCAGCCGGCCGTCGATCGGCCGGATGCCGTCCGCGGTCGGCTCGGCCAGTTCGTCGAGCAGCATCGACAGCCGGCCGTAGCTGTCGAGCAGCGCCATGTTGCGGGCGTCCCGGAGGGCCGAGCGGGTGCGTCCGATGACCCGCGTCAGCAGTTCCTGCGCCAGCGCCGGCTGCTGCGCCATCTGCTCGAGCAGCAGGCTGCGGGTGAACACGCCGGCGGAGGTGGCCTCGGTGGTGACCACGCTGGTGGCGCGCGGGCCGCCGTCCAGGCTCATCTCGCCGACCATCTCGCCGGGGCCGTGCAGGCCGAAGGTGATCTGGCGTTCGGTGCCGCTGCCGCCCGGGCTCTGTTCGCTTGCGTAGACTCGCACCCGGCCCGACAGCAGCAGATAGATCGTGTCGCCGACATCGCCCTCCTGGATCAGCAGCACGCCCTTGCGGTAGCGGCGCAGCACGGACTGCCGCGCCAGTGCCTTCAGCGCGGGCGACAGGGCCAGGCTGTCGATCAGGCTGTCCGGTGGTCCTGGCGGGCGAGGCGGGAGTGTCGGCATCGCCGCCGAAGATAGGCCAGCGGGTACCCTGGTGCAAGGCGGCTGCCTCGGTGTGCAGCCGGTTTCATCCCAACGGACGAGACGGATGCACCGCCTCAGTGCGCCTGGGTGTGGTTCAGTACCGACACGATCGGCGGCAGCAGCGCCAGTCAGGTGCCGCGCACGTAGGGGTTGCCCAGGCGTTCCTCGCCGAAGCTGCTCTCCGGGCCGTGGCCGGGAATGAAGACGGTGTCGTCGCCCATCGGCCACAGGCGCTGGGTGATCGAGTCGATCAACGTCTGGTGGTGGCCGCCGGGAAAGTCGGTGCGTCCGATGCTGCCGGCGAACAGCACGTCGCCGACGAAGGCGCGCTTCATCTCCGGGCTGTGGAAGACGACATGGCCGGGCGTGTGGCCGGGGCAGTGGCGCACGTCCAGCGTGTGCGCGCCCAGCGTCACGGTGTCGCCGTCCTCGAGCCAGCGCGTCGGCGTGAAGGGCTCGGCCGTGGGGAAGCCGAACATCTTGCTTTGCTGCGGCAGGCCGTCGATCCAGAACTGGTCGCCGCGGTGCGGGCCGATGATCGGCAGGCCGCGGGTGCGCGCGAGCTCGCCGGTGCCGCCGGCGTGGTCGATGTGGGCGTGGGTGAGCCAGATCTGCTCGAGCTTCAGGCCCAGGCGGTCGATCGTGGCCAGCAGCTCGGGCAGGTCGCCGCCGGGGTCGATGACGGCGGCCTGCTTCGTCTGGTCGTCCCAGACGATGGAGCAGTTCTGGGCGAAGGCGGTGACGGGGTGGGTGTGGTAGCGCAGCATGGCTGGAATCTTGCCAGCCTCGGGAACCGAATCCGGTCCGTGAGGCCTCCAAGCCGCAGTCCTCGTTGTTTTCCGACCTCCTTTTTCGACCTCCTTTTCTGTCCTCCCCGGAGCCACTCATGCCGCCGATCCTGCCCACCTCCCGCCGCTCCCTGCTGCTGCAGGGCGCCGGCGTGGTGATCGCCTCGTCCTTGCCGCTCGGAGGGCGTGATGCCCGGGCGCAGGCCGTCGCCCTGCGCCCGACGCCGTCGCAGACCGAAGGGCCGTTCTATCCGGTCGCCCTGCCGGCCGACCGCGACGCCGACCTGCTGCGCAACGGCCGGGCCGTCTACACCCCGCGCCAGGTCGCCTGGGTCGGCGGCACGGTGACCGACACCCAGGGCCGCCCGCTGGCCGGTGGCGTCGTGGAGATCTGGCAGTGCGACGAGGCCGGCCATTACCACCACCCCGGCGATGGCGACCGGGCGGACGCCGCTTTCCAGGGCTTCGGCCAGGTCACGCTGGCCCGGGACGGCCGCTTCCGTTTCCGCACGCTCAGGCCCGCGCCCTACACCGGCCGCACGCCGCACATCCATGTCAAGGTCAAGCTCGGCGGGCGCGAGCTGCTGACGACGCAGTTCTATGTGCAGGGTGATCCGGGCAACGCCCGCGACGCCCTGTGGCGTCGGCTGGACGCCGAGGCACAGGCGGCGCTGACCCGGCCGTTCGTGCCGGGGCCGGACGGCTTCTCGGCCGACTATGCCGTCGTCGTTCGCACCTGAACGATCACCGATCACGGATTGACCGCATGGATTCGCTCACTCAGATCGCGCTGGGCTCGGCGGTGGCTGTGGCCGTCATGGGTCGGCGCACGTCGGTGCGTCGCTCGGCGGCCTGGGGCGCGGTGGCCGGCACGCTGCCCGACCTGGATGTGCTGGTCGATCATGGCGATGCCCTGCTCGACATGGTGCTGCACCGCGCCGAGAGCCATTCGCTGTTCTATCTGACGCTGCTGGCGCCCCTGCTGGCCGGGCTGGTCTGCCGCCTGCACCGCGAGCGTGCCCTGTTCCGGCGCTGGTGGCTGGCGCTGTGGCTGGTGCTGCTGACGCACCCGCTGCTGGACGCGATGACGGTCTACGGCACGCAGCTGCTGCTGCCCTTCACCCGCCATCCCTTTGGCGTGGGCAGCGTGTTCATCATCGATCCGGCCTACACCTTGCCGCTGCTCGTGGGCGTGATGGCCGCCCTGTGGGGCCGCGAGGGCGGACCTGGCCTGCGCTGGAATCTGGCAGGACTGGTGCTGTCGACGGCCTATCTGGGCTGGAGCGTGCTGGCGCAGGCGCACGTCGAGCAGGTGGCGCGAGCGTCCCTGCAGGCCCAGGGCCTGGCGGCCCAGCGCCTGCTGGTCACGCCGATGCCGCTGCAGACCCTGCTGTGGCGCGTGGTCGCCGTGCCTGAGGATCCGGCCGATCCGCATTTCCGCGAGGCCTTTGTCTCGGTGCTCGACGGCAGCCGCCCGGTGGACTGGGCCGCACATGACCGGGGCGCCGCGCTGATGGTCCGCCACGGGTCGGCGCCGCCGGTGGCCCGGCTGGCCGCCTTCTCGCACGGTTTCGTGAAGCTGGCCGTCACCGCGGACGGCCAGTTGCGCATCACCGACCTGCGCATGGGGCGCGAGCCCGAGTACGTCTTCAACTTCGATCTCGGGCCGTTGCACGCGGTCGGCAGCGTGCCCGCCACCCAGGTCAGCGAGCGTCCGGACTTCGGTCCCGCGCTGCGCGAGCTGTGGCGGCGCCTGCGCAGTCCGTAGACTGCGCCACCGGCTTGGTCGCGGGGATGGCGGCCGGCCTTTTTCCTTCCCCTTGTCTTTGCCCTTGTCCTTTCCCTGTCGTGCTGGAGACCGAGCTTGAAACTGAACTGGAAGATGTCCGAGAACTCGCTGTTCGCGATCCTGCTGCGCTCGCCGTGGTGGATCAGCGTGGCCGTCGGGGCGCTGATCGGGCTGGTGGCCGCGGCCGCGCTGCCGGCGGATTTCCAGACGGCTGGCGCCCTGTCGGGATTTCCGTTCTTCGTCATCGCCGTGATGGCCGCACGGCGCCAGCGCGGCCAGCCCAGCGCGGCCCAGGTGACCGAGACCGCCCAGGCGCTGGGCGCCCTGACCTGGCCGGCCTTTGCCGACCGGCTCGAGACCGCCTTTCAGCGCGCCGGCTACCAGGTGCAGCGCGGCACCGCGCCGGGCGTGGACTTCGTGCTGGAGCGCCAGGGCCGCACCACGCTGGTCGGCGCGCGCCGCTGGAAGGCCGCGCGCACCGGGCTGGAGCCGCTGCGCGAGCTGCAGGCCGCCCGCGAGGCGGCAGGCGCGCAGGCGGCGCTCTACATCGCGCTGGGCGGCGTCACCGACAACACCCGCCCGTTCGTGCGCGAGCACGGCATCACGCTGTGGCAGGCGGCCGAGCTCGCGAAGGCCCTGCGCGGCATCTCGCCTCTCCTCTGATGTCCTGTGCGATGAGCCTGCCTGTCTACAACCTCGCTCGCTTCGACTTTGTGTCCATTCGTCTGGCAGTGGAGTGTGCCCGTACAGGCAATCTGACCGAGGCGGCCCGAGAGTGTCATCTGGTGCTGCCTGCGGCCAGTCGGCGGTTGCGTGACCTCGAGAAGGCGCTGGGCGCACAGTTGTTCGAGCGCCACTCGCGCGGGTTGACGCCCACGGTGCTGGGCCAGACGTTCATGAAGCGTGGCATGGCGGTGCTTCAGGAGCTGGACCATCTGGTCACCGAACTCGCCGATGCCCGCCAGGGGGTGGTCAGGCATCTGCACATGTGCGCCTGCACGGCCGCCATCACCCAATTCTTGCCGCCCTTGCTGGCCCAGTACACCGATCTGAGCCCCGAGGTTCAGGTGGAGCTGGAGGAGCAGGTGTCGGCGCGTGTTGTTTCCGCTGTGCGCGAAGGGCGCGCAGACCTGGGCGTGTTCGTGGCTGGTCCGGACGTGCAGGGGTTGGCTGTGCGTGATTTCCGGGCTGACGAACTGGTGTTGATCCTGCCGGCCGGACATCGGCTGGCTGGCCGCGCACCGATTGCCTTCGAGGCCACGCTCGACGAGCACTGGATCAGTCTGAACGCCGGGGCAGCGGTGCTGCAGGCCCAGCAGCTGGCTGCCTTGGCCGCAGGGAGGCCGTTCAAGCTGCGCATGCAGGTGCGCAGCTTCGACGCCGTGGGGCACATGGTCGCGTCTGGGCTGGGCATCGCCGCTCTGCCTAGAGGGGCGGCGCAGCCCATCGTGCGGGCCATGAAGCTGCAGTGGCGACCGCTGGCTGACGCCTGGGCGAAGCGGCAGCTGCAGGTCTGCGTGCGTCCGGATGCCGATGATGCCGTGCGGGCGTTCAGGGATTTCCTGGTGACGACTTCGCAGAATGCTAAGGCTGGCCAAGCCAGATTCGAATAGACCATCCCCTGCGGTGGCCAGACACTGGCCGCCATGGACACCGCTTCTTTCACTTCCCCCGCTGCTCTGGCGGGACTCAAGGTCCTCGAACTCGGGCAACTGATCGCCGGGCCCTTCGCGGCCAAGACGCTGGCCGATTTCGGGGCGGACGTGGTCAAGATCGAGCCGCCGGATGCCGGTGACCCGCTGCGCAAATGGCGTCTGCTGAAGGACGGCACTTCGGTGTGGTGGCAGGTGCAGTCGCGCAACAAGCGCTCGCTGGCGCTGGACCTGCGCACGCCGGAGGGGCAGGACGTGGTGCGCAGCCTCGCCGCCGAGGCCGATGTGCTGATCGAGAACTTTCGCCCCGGCGCGATGGAGGGCTGGGGCCTGGCGCCTGAGGCGCTGATGGCGGCCAACCCGCGGCTGATCGTGCTGCGCATCAGCGGCTATGGCCAGACCGGGCCTTACCGCGACCGTCCTGGCTTCGGCGTGGTCGCGGAGGCCATGGGCGGTCTGCGCCACCTGACGGCCGAGCCTGGGCGGGTGCCGGTGCGGGTGGGCGTGAGCATCGGGGACACGCTGGCGGCGCTGCACGGCGTGATCGGCATCCTGCTGGCGCTGCAGCACCGCCAGGCCAGTGGGCGTGGGCAGGTGATCGACGTGGCGCTGTACGAGGCGGTGTTCAACTGCATGGAAAGCCTGCTGCCCGAGCACAGTGCCTTCGGGGCCGTGCGCGGACCGGCGGGCAGTGCGCTCCCCGGCATCGCGCCGTCCAACGCCTACCGCTGCCGCGACGGCGGCTACGCGCTCATCGCTGGCAATGGCGACTCGATCTTCCGCCGCCTGATGACCCTGATCGGCCGCCCAGACCTCGCGCAGGATCCGGCGCTGGCTGACAACGCTGGCCGCGTAGCCCGCGTGGCCGAACTGGACGAGGTCATCGGGGCGTGGACCGCCACGCGCACGGTGGACGAGGTGCTCGCGGCGCTGGACGGGGCGTCGGTGCCGGCCGGGCGCATCTACAGCGTCGCCGACATCGCCGCCGACCCGCACTACCAGGCCCGCGGCATGCTCGAACAGGTCCACCTCGACGACGGCAGCACGCTCACCGTGCCGGGCATCGTGCCCAAGCTGTCCGAGACACCCGGCCGCCACCGCCGCAACGCCCCGACGCTGGGCCAGGACTCGAACGCTGTCCTGCGCGACATCGGCCTCACCGACGCGCAGATCGCCGCGCTGCGCGAGCGCGGCATCGTGAACTGAGGAGCCTCCATGCAACGCATCCTTTTCAACGAGGTCGTCACCCGCGACGGCTTCCAGAACGAACCCGAGTTCGTCTCCACCGACGCCAAGGTGGCGCTGATCGACGAACTCAGTGCCTGCGGCTACGCCAAGATCGAGGTGACCTCGTTCACCTCGGCCAAGGCGATCCCGATGCTGCGCGACGCCGAAGAGGTGATGGGCCGCATCCGCCGGGTACCCGGTGTCGAGTACACGGTGCTGGTGCCCAACGTGCGCGGGGCCGAGCGTGCGCTGGAGTCGCGGGCCGACGAGTTCAACCTCGTGATGTCCACGTCCGAGACCCACAACCTGGCCAACCTGCGCATGCCGCGCGAGAAGAGTTTTGCCGGGCTGCGCGAGGTGATCGCGATGGCGCAGGGCCAGGTGCCGGTGAACGTGTCGCTGTCGGCCTGCTTCGGCTGCCCGATGGAGGGTGACGTGCCCGAGGACGAGGTGCTGCGCTGGGCGGACCGGTTCGCCGAGCTGGGCGTGCGCGGCCTGACGATCTGCGACACCACCGGCATGGCGCACCCGGCCCAGGTCCGCCGCATGGCCCGCGTGCTGCGCGAGCGCTTCGGCGCGCTGCAACTGACCCTGCACTTCCACAACACGCGCGGCATGGGCCTGGCCAACGTGCTCGCCTCGGTGCAGGAAGGCATCGACCGCTTCGACGGCTCGCTCGGCGGCCTGGGCGGCTGTCCGTATGCACCGGGCGCGACCGGCAACATCTGCAGCGAGGACGCGGTCCACATGCTGCACGCCATGGGCCACGAGACGGGCATCGACCTGGCCCGTCTGCTGGCCGCGGCACGCCTGCTGCCCCACATCGTCGGGCATGACGTGCCCGGCCAGATCGCCAAGGCCGGTCGCATCACCGACCTGCACCCCGCTCCCTCCTACGTCGCCGAACTGCGGCAGCAATTCACGTCCCTCTCATGATCGACCACCTCGACCACCTTGTCCTGACCACCTCCCGCCGCGAGGCCTGCGTGGACTTCTACACCCGCGTACTCGGCATGCAACTGGAAACCTTCGTCGGTGGCACGCCCCCGGTGGAGCGTCAGGCGTTCAAGTTCGGCCACCAGAAGATCAACCTGCATGTGCAGGGCAGCGAGTTCGAGCCCAAGGCCCACCTGCCGGTGCCCGGTGCGCTGGACCTGTGCTTCATCGCGGCCATCCCGCTGGCACAGGTGATCGAGCGGCTGGCCGCAGCGAACTGGCCGATTGTCGAAGGTCCAGTCCTGCGCACTGGCGCGACACAGAAGATCCGCTCGGTCTATGTGCGCGACCCGGATTTCAACCTGATCGAGCTGTCCGAGCCGGCCTGATCGGGCCTGACGCGCCGTACGGGTCTCGAGTCCTCCGAGGAGACAACCCCCATGACCTCCAAAAAAATCGCCCTGGTGGCTGCCGTGACACTGGCCTGCGTGGCTGCCCAGGCCCAGACCTGGCCTGATCGCCCGATCACCCTGGTCGTGCCGAGTTCGCCCGGTGGCTCGACCGACCTGAGCGCACGCCTGATCGGCGAGCCGCTGAGCAAGGCGCTGGGCCAGCCCATCGTCATCGACAACAAGGCGGGGGCGGCCGGCAACCTCGGCACCGAGGCCGTCGCCCGCGCCAAGCCTGATGGCTACACGCTGCTGATGCAGTACTCGGGCTACCACGTCGGCAACCCGGCCCTGTTCCCGCAGATCCGGTGGAGTCCCAGGGACTTCGTTCCGGTGGCACTGGTGATGCGCGCGCCGCATGTCATCGCCGTGTCGGGCGCGATCCCGGTGAGCAACCTGCAGGAGTTCATCGCGCTGGGCAAGAAGAACGGCAAGGGCTTGTTCTACGCCTCGTCCGGCAACGGCTCGATCCAGCACATCGCGGGCGAGCTGTTCGAGCAGCAGGCCAAGGTGCCGCTGACGCATGTCCCGTACAAGGGGGCGGGGCCGGCGGTCAATGACCTGCTGGGCGGTCAGGTGGACATGTTCGTGACGACGCCCCCTTCGGTCATCGGGCACATCGCCAGCGGCAAGTTGAAGGCCCTGGCCTACACCGGCAAGCAGCGCCACCCGTCGCTGGCCAACGTGCCGACCTCCGCCGAGGCGGGGCTGCCCGGGTACGAGGTGGACTCGTGGTTCGCGGTGTTCGCACCCGCCGGGACGCCCGCGCCGGTCGTGGCGCGCCTGTCGGCCGAGATCAAGACCATCGTCGAGAGCGAGACCTACCGCAAGAAGGTGAATGACCAGGGCGCATTCGCCACCTACATGGATCCCAAAGCGCTGGGCAGCTTCGTGCAGAGCGAGCTGGACCTGTGGGCCGGTGTCATCAAGGCCAAGAACATCCAGGCGGACTGACGCACCCACCATGAACATCGTCTTCCTCGACCGCGACACCCTGTCGCCGCAGACCCGGCTGCGTGAACCCGGATTCACGCACACCCTCGTCTGTCACGGCCGCACCGCCCCCGCCGACGTGGCCGAACGCATCGCCGACGCGCAGGTCGTCATCGTCAACAAGGTCCGTCTCGACGCGCAGGCGCTCGACGCCGCGCCCAACCTGCGCTTCATCGCCGTGGCCGCCACCGGCACCGACAACATCGACCTGGCCGCCTGCCGCGCCCGGGGCATCGTGGTCAGCAACATCCGGAACTACGCCGTGAACACGGTGCCGGAGCACACCTTCGCCTTGATCTTCGCGCTGCGCCGGAGCATCTGCGCCTACCGCGACGCCGTGCGGGCCGGGCGCTGGCAGGCCGCCGGGCAGTTCTGCTTCTTCGACCACCCGATCCGCGACCTGGCCGGCTCGACGCTGGGGGTCATCGGGGATGGTGTGCTCGGTCAGGCGGTGGCCAGCATCGGGCGCGCCCTGGGGATGCGGGTGCTGATGTCGGCGTTCAAGGGGCGTTCCGACATGGGCACGCTGTACACGCCGTTCGAGCAGGTGCTGGCGGTGTCGGACGTGATCACGCTGCACTGCCCGCTGCTGCCGTCGACGCGCCACATGATCGGCGCGGCCGAGTTCGCCGCGATGCGCCGCGCACCGTTGCTGGTCAACACGGCGCGCGGCGGACTCGTGGACGAAGCCGCCGTCGGCCCGGCGCTGGCGGCGGGTCAGCTCTCCGGCGCGGCGTTCGACGTGGTGGCGGGCGAGCCACCGGCGCTGGACCACCCGTTCATGGCGCTGCTGGACCGCCCCGACTTCATCCTGACGCCGCACGTGGCCTGGGCCAGCGACGAAGCGGTGCAGGCGCTCGCCGACCAGCTCATCGACAACATCGACGCCTTCCAGCGCGGCGCCCCGGTCCATGTCGTGGCCTGAGCCCCAGCAGGTCGCGCTGTGGCTGCAGGCCTTGTTCGAGGCCGCGGTCGCTCGGGCGCAACCCGAGCGGGTGCTGGCGGCGCACCTGCCCGAGCCACCACGCGGGCGGACGGTGGTGATCGGCGCCGGCAAGGCGGCGGCGGCGATGGCCCAGGCGGTGGAGGCGGCGTGGCCCCGCGCGGCGCCCTTGTCCGGCGTGGTCGTCACGCGCTACGACCACACGCCGCCCCGGCCAGCCGACCTGCTGGCGCGCATCCGCGTGCTGGAGGCCGCCCATCCCGTGCCGGATGAAGCCGGCATGGTGGCGTCGGGTGAACTGCTTGCGGCGGTGCGCGGGCTGTCGGCCGATGACCTGGTACTGTGCCTGATGTCCGGGGGGGCGTCGTCGCTGCTGACGCTCCCGGCCGAGGGGTTGAGCCTGGCGGACAAGCAGCGCATCAACCGCCAGCTCCTGCGCAGCGGGGCGCCCATCGACGAGATGAACGTCGTGCGCAAGCACCTGTCGCGCATCAAGGGCGGTCGGCTGGCCATGGCCTGTGCGCCCGCGCGCGTGCTCACGCTGGCGATCAGCGACGTGCCGGGCGACGATCCGGCGGTCATCGGCAGCGGGCCGACCGTGCCCGATCCGTCGAGCTGCACCGAGGCGCTGGGGGTGATCCGGCGTCACGCCATCGACCTGCCGCCTGAGGTGCTGCGGGCGCTGGAGACCGGCACGCTGGAGACGCCCAAGCCCGGCGCAGCGCACTGGGCGCGGGTCGAGACGCGCATCATCGCCACCCCGTGGCAGTCGCTGGAGGCCGCCGCTGAACGGGCGCGCGCCATGGGACTGGAGGCCCACATCCTGGGCGACGGCATCGAGGGCGAATCGCGCGACATTGGCCGGATGCACGCTGCGATCGCGCGGTCGGTGGCGCAGCGGGGCCAGCCGTTCCGCTCGCCCTGCGTGCTGCTGTCCGGTGGTGAAACCACGGTGACGGTCCGTGCGACCGCCCCGGGGAAGGTGTTGGGGCGCGGAGGCCGGGCGGGCGAGTTCTGTCTCGGGCTGGCGCAGGCGCTGGGTGGCGCGCCCGGCATCTGGGGTCTGGCGGCGGACACCGATGGCATCGACGGCCTTGACGACAACGCCGGCGCCTGGGTCGGGCCTGACACGCTGGTGCGGGGTACAGCGCTCGGCCTGCGCATCGACGATCACCTGGACCGCCACGATGCGCACGGCTACTTCGCCGCGCTCGGAGACTTGGTGGTTACCGGGCCGACCTTCACCAACGTCAACGATTTCCGGGCGGTGCTTGTGCTGTCATCTGGCTGATCCCGTCCCCAGCCCCCACCAGCGCGGCAGCAGCGCGCGCACCTCGGCCCGTCCGAAGCGGTCGTCGATCAGGTGCACCACGCCGCGGTCCTCGGGCGTGCGGATCACCCGGCCGGCGGCCTGCACCACCTTCTGCAGGCCGGGGTAGAGGTAGGTGCAGTCGAAGCCGCTGCCGGTGTCGCGGCTGACCAGCGTGTCCAGGCGCTGGCGGATCTGCTCGTTGACCGGATTGACCTGCGGCAGGCCCAGCGTGGCGATGAAGGCGCCGATCAGCCGGTCGCCGGGCAGATCGATGCCCTCCGAGAAGGCCCCGCCCAGCACCGCGAAGCCCACGCCGCGCCCGCCCGCGACGAAGCGGGCCAGAAAGTCGGCCTGCTCGGCCTCGCTCATGCGCCGGGCCTGGCGCCAGACCGGCACCTCGGGGTGCGCGGCCTCGAAGGCGGCGGCCACCCGGTCGAGGTAGTCGAAGCTGCTGAAGAAGGCGAGGTAGTTGCCCGGCCGCGCGGCGTGCTGCGCGCCGATGCGGGCCGCGATCGGCGCCACCGAGGCGTCGCGGTGCTGCCAGCGCGTCGAGATGTCGCGGGCGATGTGGATGTCGAGCTGCGTGCGCTCGAAGGGCGAGTCCACGTCGATCCAGGCGGTGCGCTCCGGCAGCCCGAGCAGCTCGCGGTGGAAGGCCGGCGGCTGCAGCGTCGCCGAGAACAGCGTCGCGGTGTGCGCCGCCGCCCAGCGCGGGCCCAGGAAGGGCGCCGGCACCACATTGCGCAGGCACAGCACCGAGGTGCGCCCGTCGCGCGAGCGGCTCAGGTCGCACAGCGAATGCGGTCCGAAGCCCTCGGCCAGCTTCGTCAGGTGCAGCGCGTCGAACAGGAAGCCCTGCAGGCTCGCGTCCACCGTGGTCGGATGCTCGGCGAGGTGGTCGAGCACCGCGGTGGCGGCCTGCTGCAGCGCGCCCATCAGCTCGTCGGGCAGCGCGGGCAGCACGCGGTAGGCGTTGTCCGCACCGTCGTTCGACGCGCTGGCGTTCAGCGCCTTCCAGGCGCGCTCGAGCCGGTCGAGCGGCTTGCGCAGCGCCTTCGGCGCGGTGTGGCGCAGGCCGCGTACGCGGATCTGGTCCAGCTCGCCGGTGTGCATCAGCCGGGCACGGTCCACCAGGTTGTGCGCCTCGTCGAGCAGCAGCGCCACCCGCCAGCCGTGCAGCTGGGTCAGCGCGTGCAGCATCGCGCTCGGATCGAGAAAGTGGTTGTAGTCGCCGATGACCAGATCGGCCCAGTGCGCCAGCTCCTGGCCGAGGTAGTAGGGGCAGACGCGATGCGCCTGCGCCAGCTCGCGCACCGCGGCGCGGTCCCAGACCGGCACCGCCAGCGCCGCCGCGCGCGCCTCGGGCAACCGGTCGAGCCCTGCGCCAGCGGGCAGGACTCGCCGTGGCAGGCCTTGTCCGGGTGCTCGCAGGCCTTCTCGCGGGCGACCAGCTCCAGCGCGCGCAGCGGCAGCGCCGGCTCGGCCCGGCGCAATGTCGCCACCGCGTCGAGCGCCAGCGCGCGGCCGGAGGTCTTGGCGGTCAGGAAGAACAGCCGGTCGATGGGCTCGCCCTGCAGGCCGGGCATCGCGCGCAGCAGCGGGAAGACAGTGCCGAGGGTCTTGCCGATGCCGGTGGGCGCCTGCGCCATCAGCGTGCGGCCAGCGCGCGCGACCCGGAAGACCGCCTCGGCCAGCGGGCGCTGGCCGGTGCGGAAGTCGCCGTGCGGAAAGCGCAGCGCCGCCAGCGCGGCGTCGCGCGCGCCGCGGTGCCTCTGCTCGCTGCGCGCCCAGGCGAGATAGGCCTCGCAGCATTGGACGAAGTGCTGGCGCAGCGCCTCGGCGTCGAGCGTGCGGGTGAACACCGTCTCGCGGCGGCTGCCGATGTCGAAGTAGACGAGGGCCAGCTCGAGCTGCGCCCGCCCGTCGCGCTCGCACATGAGCCAGCCGTAGATCATCGCCTGCGCCCAGTGCAGCGCGCGGTGGTTGGCCGGCTGGCGGGCCAGCGCACCGGCGCCGCGGTGGGTCTTGATCTCTTCGAGCCGGCCGCGATCGGGATCGAAGCCGTCGGCGCGGCCGCGCACCTGCAGCTCGCCGTGTTGTCCCGACAGGCTGATCTCGCGCTGGTAGCTCGCGCCGCGCCGGGCGGCGACGGCCGCATGGCCTTCCTGCCCCTCGAGCGCGGTCGGCGCGGGCGTGAAGCGCACGTCCAGATCGCCCGCCTTGGCGGTGAAGGCGCACAGCGTTCGGACGGCGACCTTCATCCGGCGCCGCGCTCGGCCATCTTTCGCGCGATCTCGCCGATGCGGCGCAGCGCGGCGCGGTGCGTCTCGTCCCAGCGCCCGCCCACGCCCAGGCGGATGCAGTGGCGGTAGCGGCCGGTGGCGCTGAACATCGTGCCCGGCGCGATGCAGATGTGCTCGGCCAGGCAGGCCTCGAACAGCGCGCCCGAGTCCAGCCCGCCGGGCAGCTCGATCCACAGGATGAAGCCGCCGGCCGGATCGGTCACGCGGGTGCCGCGCGGAAAGCTCTCGGCGATCAGGCCGCGCGCCTCGTCCACGCGCGCGGCGATGGTGGTGCGCAGCTGGCGGTAGGCCGAGCCGTGGCCGGGCTGGGTCAGCAGATCGGCCATCGCCAGCTCGAGCAGCTCGGTGTGGCCGCCCGAATGCACCGCCTTGAGCCGGCGCACCTGCGCGCCCCAGCGCCCGGCCTCGACCCAGCCCAGGCGGATGCCCGGCGCCACCGTCTTCGAGAAGGAGCCGCAGATCATCACATGGCCACCGGTGTCGAAGGCCTTGACCGCGCGGCGGCGGTCGTCCTGTTCGGCCAGGTCGTTGTAGAGCACGTCCTCGATCAGCGGGATGCCGCACTCGGCCACCATCTGCGCCAGGCGGCGGCGCTCGGCCAGCGGCATCGAGGCGCCCAGCGGGTTGGACAGCGTCGGCACCGCCAGCACCGCCTTGACCGGCTGAGTGTCGAAGGCCAGCTGCAGCGCGTCCAGCGACAGGCCGGTGCGCGGATGCGTCGGGATCTCCAGCGCGCGCAGGTGCATGCTCTCGAGGATCTCGAGGAAGCCGAAGTAGGTCGGCGACTCCAGCGCCACCACGTCGCCGGGCTGGGTGACTGCGCGCAGGCACAGGCTGATCGCCTCCAGGCAGCCGTTGGTGACCAGGATGTCGCGGGCGTCGAGCTGACAGCCCAGACCGAGCGCATGGCGGGCGATGGCGCGGCGCAGCAGCTCGTGGCCCGGGCCGATCGGGTAGCGGCACAGCGAGGCGCGGTGGCGCTGCGCGGCGCGGCTGACCGCGCGGCGCACCCGGTCCTGCGCGAACAGCTCGCCGCTCGGACAGGCGGCGCCGAAGGAGATGTAGCGCGGATCGGTGGCCAGGCGCATCACCTGCTCGCCCAGCGAGCTGACATCGACCGGGCGCGAATCGGGCGGCGGCAGCGAGGGCTCGGGCTCGGGCAGGCGCGGCACCCGCGCGGCGACGAAGTAGCCCGAGCGCGGGCGTGCCTCGATCAGCCGGGCGTCCTCCAGCGTGCGGTAGGCCTGCACCACGGTCGACAGCGACACGCCCTGCTGGCGTGCCAGCGCACGCACCGACGGAATGCGCTCGCCGCGCGCCAGCGTGCCGGCGCGGATCGGCTGCGCGATGCCTTCGGCGATCTGCAGATAGAGCGTGTCGTTGGCGGGCAGGGGGGCGGGGAGAGGGGCAGGCTGCGGCGGCATGAGGAATCCCGTTCGAGCCCCATTCTGTCGGGGTGTGTGCCGCATCGACCAGTACAGATTCGGGTCATCCCGACCGGAACAGTTGGTGCTGGAAACGATGTTGTCGCGGCTGTGCTGGTCGGTGCGTGTGCCTGTGCGGTGCGCGCCCGCTCGCCTAAGGTGCCGTCATGGACAGCGACCTTTGCCCCTCATTCTCGCCCCGCCGGGTGCTGCCCCGCGGCCATGTGACCTGCCTGAGCCGTCCGCATGACGGCATCCTGCGCATCGCGGTCGAGCACGGCCGGCTGTGGCTGACGCAGGAAGGCGATCCGGACGATCACTTCATTGCTGCTGGCGAGGACATCGCGCTGTGCGGTCCCGGCACGGTGGTGATCGAGTCCGACGGCGCGGCCGATGCGGTCTTCTCGGTGAGCTTCGGTCCGGCGCCGGTGTCGGTGCCCGCTCAGGCGTCGGCCGCGTCGGTCAGCGCGACGGCCGGGGCTTCGGGCGCCGTGCCCGCCCGGCCGCTGCTGGCGGGCGTCGGCGGCTGAGCGCTGACGACCCGGTTGCCGCCAGCGCCCTTGCCCTCGACCAGCGCGCGCTCGGCGCGGCGGATCGCCGCGCTCAGGCTCTCGCCCGGCACGATCTCGGCCAGGCCGATCGTCGCCGACACCGGCAGCTGGCCGTAGGCCTGCGGCACGCCGAGCTGGGCGATGCGGTTGCGCAGCGCCTCGATCCGCTCGAAGGCCTCGGGCATGTCCAGCCCGCTCATCATCACGATGAACTCCTCGTCGCCCCAGCGGCCGACCAGGTCGGTGGTGCGCAGGTTGTCGCGCAGCACCCGGGCGATGCCCGACAGCGAGCGGTCGGCGGCCTCGTGGCCGCAGCGCTCGTTGATGAGCCGGAAGCCGTCCAGATCGGCCACCGCCACGGTCAGCAGGCCCTCGGGCGGCAGCTCGCCGTCCTCGCCGGCGGCCGGGCGCGCGTCGAGCCGGGCCTGGGCCTGCAGCGTCCAGTGGCGGCGGTTGTCGAGCCGGGTCAGGCTGTCACGCTGCAGCAGCTCGCCGAGCTGGGTGGTCGTCTCGTCGGTCAGCCGGCGGCTCACCTTGGCCAGCGTCATCAGCATGACCAGCGCCATCAGCAGATTGGCCTGCATCAGCGTCTCCAGCACCACCGGCGGCAGCTCGTGCAGCGGCGCGGCGAGCTGGCTGCCCAGGCGCAGCGTCACGCAGCCGGCGATCAGGCAGACCGCGGCACGCCAGCGGATGTCCTCGGTCAGCCGGGTGTGCAGGATGATGGCCGGCAGCAGCCCGACCAGCGGCCACCACAGCCCGCTGTCCCAGCCCAGCGACCACACGCCGAAGAGCGCATGCGCCGCCACGCCCCCCAGCAGCACCCAGAACGAGCCCTGCGTGCGGCCGATGCGCTGCAGCACCGTGGCCACCGCCAGCAGGCCGACGCTGCCGACGCTGGCGGCGGCCAGCGTGCGCGCCCCGAAGCTCAGGAACAGCGGGATGTAGAGCAGATGCAGCGCCGCGCCGGCCCAGCTGAACTGGCGCAGCAGTTGCCAGAAGGCGGTGTCGACCACCGCTTCCTGCGGGGTCAGGACACGGCCGGAGGGGGTCAGGATCGAGGGCGTGCTCATCGCGTGGGGCTCGGGTCGGGACGGAATCTCCCGGCGCTATCGGCCAGAAATCGAAAAAACTGAAGTCGTGTGGCTCTGCCTAGAATCCGGCGCATCGCCAACCCGACATGACGAGTCTTCCGATGAGCGAACATTCCCCGCGCCCGGCCCTGTCGCCGGTGGTGGCCGGCTGCTGGCGTCTGGCCGAATGGGGCTGGAGCGCGCCCGAGCGGCTGCGCTGGATCGAGCAGTGCCTCGAGCGCGGCGTCACCACCTTCGACCACGCCGACATTTACGGCGGCTACACCGCCGAGGCGCTGTTCGGCGAGGCGCTGGCGCGGGCGCCGCACCTGCGCGCACGTCTGCAGCTGGTGAGCAAGTGCGGCATCCGTCTGGTCGACGCGGCGCGGCCGGGGCACCGCGTCAAGTCGTATGACACCTCGGCAGCGCACCTCGTCGCCAGCGTCGACAACAGCCTGCGCGCGCTGCAGACCGATCACCTCGACCTGCTGCTGATCCACCGTCCCGACCCGCTGATGCGCCCGGCCGAGGTGGCCGACGCGGTGGCGCAGCTGAAGGCGGCCGGCAAGATCCTCGACTTCGGCGTCTCGAACTTCACGATGTCGCAGTTCGCGATGCTCAACCAGTGGGTGCCGCTGGCCACCAACCAGATCGAGCTGAGCCCGCTGCGCCGCGCGCCGCTGCATGACGGCACGCTCGACCAGATGCTGGCGCTGGACCTGCGGCCGATGATCTGGTCGCCGCTGGCCGGCGGGCGGCTGTTCTCGGGCCAGCAGCCCGACGCGCTGCGGGTGCGTGCGGTGCTGGAGGCGGTCGCCGAGCGCCACGGCGTCGCGCCCGCCACCGTGGCCTACGCCTGGCTGCTGCGCCATCCGAGCCGGCCCCGCCCGATCGTCGGCAGCCGCCGCCTCGAGGCGCTCGACGAGGCGCTGGCCGCGCAGACGCTGACGCTCGACGCCGAGACCTGGCACGAGATCTGGAGCGCCGGTGCCGGCGTGGAGGTGCCCTGATGAGCGCCGCCGACATCGACAGCCCGCGCCTGCGCAGCGAGCGCGAGCGCCTCTTCGGCCCCGGCGAGGACGGCCAGGTTCGAGCGCTGGTGCTGGCGCTGGCCCGGCCGGCCGACTGGGACGTGCTGGGCCGGGTCTGGAAGGGCGTGCAGGACGAGCTGGGCTGGCCGGCACCGGGCATCGCGGTCTCGGGCACCGACGCCTGCCAGCTCTGGTTCTCGCTGGCTGATCCGCTGCCGCCGGCGCAGGCCCATGCGCTGCTCGAGTGCCTGCGCCAGCGCTATCTGGCCGAGGTGCCGGCGCACCGGGTCGAGCTGATGCCTTCGGCCGACGGCGCGCGCCAGGTGCCGCGCATTCCGGCCGCGCTCGGCGAGGAGGCCTGGTCGGCCTATGTCGCGCCGGACCTTGCGCCGGTCTTTGCCGAGACGCCGTGGCTGGACATCCCGCCGCGTGCCGAGGGCCAGGCCGAGCTGCTCGCGCGCCTGCGCCCGATCGGCACGGCCGAATGCGCCATGCTGTTGCCCGAGGTGGCCGAGCGCGCCGCAGCGCCGACGGCGCAGGGTTCGGCGGCATCCGCCCCCACCGTCGCCGCGCCCGCCAGCGCCTTCACCGATCCGCAGGCCTTCCTGCTGCAGGTGATGAACGACGAGCGGGTGGACATGGCGCTGCGCATCGAGGCGGCGAAGGCGCTGCTGGGCGCGCCGGCGCGTGGTCGTGCGACCAGCGCCTCGGGCACGGCGACGAGCACGCGCAAGAAGAGCGCCGCGCCGGAGGTGGGCTGAAGAGCGGGCAGGGTGGCGGCGCTGACACGGCCGCCCATCGTGGGCCCCCGCCTGCGCGGGGGTGACGACTGCGCGGGGGTGACGACAGCGTGGGGATGACGACGGCGCGGGGGTGACGACGGCGTGAGCCTGCCACCTCATCCCCGGCACCTCCGTCATCCTCGCGAAGGCGAGGACCCACGCAGGCGAGGACCCACGCGTCGCGCACTCTCGGCGCGCCCAGCGCTGTTGCGCCTCAGCGCCTCAGAGCGTCGGTGCCGCGCCGAACACCCGCCCCGAGTGCTCGCGCATCGCGTGGAACTGGATGTCGGGCATGCGCTCCTGCGCCACGCGCAGGTCCGAGCTGTACTGCACCAGGAAGGCCGGCGCGCCGACCACGTCGTAGGCGATGCGCAGCGGCTCGGAGTCGATGAACTTCTTCAGCTTGGCCTCGTCGTCGCAGGTGATCCAGCGCGCGATGGTGAAGCGGCAGGGGTCCAGGCGCGCATCGACGCCGTATTCGCTCTTCAGGCGGTGCAGCACCACCTCGAACTGCAGCTGGCCGATGGCGCCCAGCATCAGCGATCCGCCCGAGACCGGGTTGAAGACCTGGATCGCGCCTTCCTCGCCGAGCTGCTGCAGGCCCTGGCGCAGCTGCTTGGAGCGCAGCGGATCCTTGATCTCCACCGTGCGGAAGCTCTCCGGCGCGAAGAAGGGCAGGCCGGTGTAGTGCAGCGCCTCGCCCTCGGTCAGCGTGTCGCCGAGCTGCAGCACGCCGTGGTTCGGGATGCCGATGATGTCGCCGGCCACCGCCTCGTCGACCAGCTCGCGGCGCTGCGACAGGAAGCTCACCACCGTCTGCGGTCGCATCTCCTTGCCGTTGCGCACCACCTTCAGGCGCATGCCGCGGGTGAACTTGCCCGAGGACACGCGCACGAAGGCGATGCGGTCGCGGTGCGCCGGGTCCATGTTGGCCTGCACCTTGAAGACGACGCCGGAGAACTTCGGCTCGTCGGGCTGCACGGTGCGCTCCAGCGCCTGGCGGCTGCCCGGCGGCGGGGCGAGCTCGACCAGCGCGTCGAGGATCTCGCGCACGCCGAAGTTGTTGATCGCCGAGCCGAAGAACATCGGCGTCTGCTTGCCCGCCAGGAAGGCGGCGTGGTCGAACTCAGGGGCGGCCTCGCGCAGCAGCTCGACCTCGCCGAGCGCCTGCTCGAACGGGCCGCCGAAGCGCTCGACATGGGCCGGGTTCTCCAGGCCGTGCAGGACTTCCTCGTCGCCGCCGGCGCGGTCCTCGCCCGGCGCGAACAGGCGCATCTGGTCGGCGCGCAGGTCCATCACGCCGTGGAAGAACTTGGCCATGCCGACCGGCCAGGTGAAGGGCACGACGGTCATGCCCAGCTCCTGCTCGATCTCGTCCATCAGCGCCAGCGGATCCTTCACCTCGCGGTCCATCTTGTTGATGAAGGTGAGGATGGGCGTGTTGCGGGCGCGGCAGACCTGCAGCAGGCGCCGGGTCTGCGGCTCCACGCCGTTGGCGGCGTCGATCACCATCAGCGCGGCGTCCACCGCGGTCAGCACGCGGTAGGTGTCTTCCGAGAAGTCCTGGTGGCCGGGCGTGTCGAGCAGGTTGATGACGCAGTCGCCATATTCCATCTGCATGACGCTTGAGGCGACCGAGATGCCGCGCTGCTTCTCGATCTCCATCCAGTCGGAGGTGGCGTGGCGGCTGGCCTTGCGCGCCTTCACCGAGCCGGCGATCTGGATTGCGCCCGAGAACAGCAGCAGCTTCTCGGTCAGCGTGGTCTTGCCCGCGTCGGGGTGGGAAATGATCGCGAAGGTGCGACGGCGGCGGATCTCGGGGGTGAGGTCGGACATGGCGGTGAGGAAGAACGACGCGGTTCGGGGGCGCGGCAAGCGCGAACCCGTGATTGTCGCCTGTGGCGCCGCCGTGTGGCGCTCAATGGCCCGGGGCGGACCTCAGCCCGCCTGCCCGCGCTGCCAGAGCTGCGGCGTGATCTCGACGCTGGCCTTGTCGCCGGCGAGCAGCAGGTGGCCGTCCTGGATCGTCGCGCCCAGGCGCATCGTGCGCTCGACCAGCGGCAGCAGCGCCTCGCACTCGTCGTCCGGCAGGTACCAGATGGTGAGCTTCGACAGCTTGGCCAGCGCTGCCGCATTGTCCTGGCGCCAGGCCTCGGCCTTGCGGCCGCCGTAGGTGTAGAGGATCACCTCGTCGGAGCGGCCGCTGGCCTTGCGCAGCAGGCGCTCGTCGGGCAGGCCGACCTGCAGCCACAGCCGGATCGAGCCGGTGTCGTCAAGATGCCAGAAGTCGGGCTCGTCCTCGGTGGAGATGCCGCCGGCGGGCGTCAGGCGCTCCTCGGCGTGCATCGAGAACGCGACCAGGCGCACCATCAGGCGCTCCTCGGTCTCGGAGGGGTGCCGCGCCAGTGTCAGGCTGTGGTCGGCGTAGTGGTGTCGATCCATGTCGGCGATCGACAGGTCGGCTTTGTGGACGGTGGAGCGAATGGCCATCGGGCGATTCTAGGTGGGGCGGCTCAGCCGCTACGATCCGGGCTTCCCTATCGATGGAGTTTCCCGATGATTCTCGAAGTTGCCGACATTCGCATCCAGCCGGGCCGTCAGGCCGAGTTCGACGCCGCGATACAGCATGGCGTGAACACCGTCATCAGCCAGGCCAAGGGCTTCGCCGGCTTCAAGGTCAACAAGGGCATCGAGTCGCCCGAGCGCTACCTGCTGATGATCTGGTGGGAGACGCTGGAGAACCATACGGTCGACTTCCGCGAGTCGCCGGCCTTCCAGGCCTGGCGCGGCATCGTCGGCCCGTTCTTCGCGCAGCCGCCGCAGGTCGAGCACTTCGAGCTGCTGGCCAAGTCGGCCTGAGGCCGGAGCGACCGACCAAGAAGGAAGGGCCTGCCATTCCTGGCAGGCCCTTCCTGGCGGCGTGTCTCCTCCGCCTCTTTTGTCTTCTCTTGTGCGTCGGAGGCGGCGGCGGCGATCAGGCCTCGAGCTGGGCGAGGATCTTCTCGCGGGTGGCCTTCAGCTCGGCCGGCAGGTGGTAGGCCAGCTGCTCGAACAGCTCGCCGTGCAGCTTCATTTCCTGCACCCAGGCGTCGCGGTCGATGCTGATGACGCTCTGGAACTGGGCTTCGCTGAAGTCCAGGCCCGACCAGTTCAGGTCACGGTAGTTCGGGCTGACGCCGAAGATGTGCTCGCTGCCGGCGCCGGCGGTGCCGTCGATGCGGCCCAGCATCCACTGCAGCACGCGGGCGTTGTCGCCGTAGCCCGGCCAGACGAACTTGCCGTCGGTGCCCTTGCGGAACCAGTTGACGCAGAAGATCGCCGGCAGCTTGGCGCCTTCGGCCTGCAGCCTGGCGCCCACGTTCAGCCAGTGCTGGAAGTAGTCGCTCATGTTGTAGCCGGCGAAGGGCAGCATCGCGAACGGATCGCGGCGCACCACGCCCTGCGCGCCGAAGGCGGCGGCGGTGGTCTCCGAGCCCATCGTCGCGGCCATGTAGACGCCTTCCGTCCAGTCGCGGGCCTCGGTGGCCAGCGGCACGGTGGTCGAGCGGCGGCCGCCGAAGATGAAGGCGTCGATCGCCACGCCGGCCGGATCGTCCCAGGCCGGATCCAGCGCCGGGTTGTTGGTCGCGGCGATGGTGAAGCGGGCGTTCGGGTGAGCGGCCGGGCGCAGCTTGCCGTCGGGCAGGCGGGCGGTCTCGGGCGTCCAGTCCTTGCCCTGCCAGTCGACCAGGTGCGAGGGCAGCTCGTCGGTCATGCCTTCCCACCAGACGTCGCCGTCATCGGTCAGCGCGACGTTCGTGAAGATGACGTCACGGTCCAGCGACGCCATGCAGTTCGGGTTGGTCTTGAAGTTCGTGCCCGGGGCGACGCCGAAGTAGCCGGCTTCCGGGTTGATCGCGCGCAGACGGCCGTCGACCGGCTTGATCCAGGCGATGTCGTCGCCGATCGTGGTGACCTTCCAGTCGCCCAGCGCCGCCGGCGGGATCAGCATCGCGAAGTTGGTCTTGCCGCAGGCCGACGGGAAGGCGGCGGCGACATGGCTCTTCTTGCCTTCCGGCGAGGTCACGCCCAGGATCAGCATGTGCTCGGCCAGCCAGCCCTGGTCGCGACCCATCGTGGAGGCGATGCGCAGCGCGAAGCACTTCTTGCCCAGCAGCGCGTTGCCGCCGTAGCCCGAGCCGTAGGACCAGATCTCCTGGGTCTCGGGATAGTGGACGATGTACTTGGTCTTCGGGTTGCACGGCCAGGTGGTCGTGTCCTTCTGGCCTTCGGCCAGCGGGGCGCCCACGGTATGCACGCACGGCACGAAATCGCCGTCGGTGCCCAGCACGTCATGGACGGCCTTGCCCATGCGGGTCATCAGCTTCATGTTGACCGCGACATAGGCGCTGTCGGACAGCTCGATGCCGATGTGGGCGATCGGCGAGCCCAGCGGACCCATCGAGAAGGGCACGACATACATCGTGCGGCCCTTCATGCAGCCCTTGAACAGCGCGTTCTCGCCGGTCTGCAGCAGGCTGCGCATCTCGGCCGGGGCCATCCAGTTGTTGGTCGGGCCGGCTTCTTCCTTGGTGGCCGAGCAGATGTAGGTGCGGTCCTCGACGCGCGCCACGTCCGACGGATCGGTCCAGGCCAGGTAGCTGTTGGCGCGCTTGGCCGGGTTGAGTTTCTTGAAGGAACCGGCGTCGACCAGCAGCTGGCACAGGCGGTCGTACTCTTCCTGCGAGCCGTCGCACCAGTAGATGGCGTCCGGCTGGGTCAGGGCGGCCACTTCGGCGACCCAGGCGATCAGCTTGGCGTTCTTGACGTAGGCGGGTTCGTTCACAGTGACGCCGGCCATCAGCGGTTGGTTCATCGGAAGGGCTCCTAGGTTGAAAAAGGCATCTCGAAAGCCGATCGCGGACGCGCTGTCCTACGTGGTTTTCGGGATGCCTCCCGCGGGGCAGTGTAGGGGTGGGGGTCTGGCCATTACAGTCGGGTTACATGCGTTTTTTGCATGACCTTGTGCTGTCCAGAACCTAGAAGGGGGTGAAATGTCCTGCTTTGTGAATTTCGACCCGCAGCTGCGGGGGCAGGACAATCACGGCTTTTCAATCGGCTTTTGCATGGAAGGAAGACGCGAGTGTTCAAGAACCTGACGGTGTTCCGCATCGGCCCGGACTGGGCCGCCGATCTGCTTCAGGCCGAGGCGGCGCTGGACAAGGACCGCTTCGTCGAGTGCGGCGCGACCCAGCAGCAGTCGGCCGGCTGGGTGGCGCCGCGCGGCCCGGCCGAGGCGCCGCTGCTGGAGTCGATCGCCGGCCAGTGGCTGATGCGGCTGATGGTCGAGCAGCGGGTGGTGCCGGGCGCGGTGGTCAAGCGCCGTACCGACGAGATCGCCGACCAGCTCGAGCAGTCCACCGGCCGCCGCCCGGGCCGCAAGCAGACCAAGGAGCTCAAGGAGCAGGCGCTGCTGGAGCTGCTGCCGCAGGCCTTCACGAAGCGAGGCAGCATCGATGTCTGGCTGTCGCCGACCGACCGCTGGCTGATCGTCGACACCGGCAGCGCCACCCGCGCCGACGAGGTGGTCACGCTGCTGGTCAAGGCGCTGCCGGGCCTGTCGGTGCAGGCGCTGCACACGAACGAGTCGCCAGCGGCCGTGATGTCGGACTGGCTGCTCAGCGGCGAGCCGGCGGCCGACTTCACGGTCGACCGCGAGTGCGAGCTCAAGACGCCCGACGAGATGAAGTCGGTGGTGCGCTACGCCCGCCACCCGCTCGACATCGAGGAGGTGCGCGAGCACATCCGACAGGGCAAGGTGCCGACCCGGCTGGCGCTGACCTGGAACGCGCGCATTTCCTTCACGCTGACCGACCTGCTGCAGATTCGCCGCATCGAGTTCCTCGACGGCGTGTTCGAGGACGACGCCAGCGTGTCGAAGGAAGAGCGCTTCGACGCCGACGCCGCGATCGCCACCGCCGAGCTGCGCCGGCTGCTGCCCGCCCTGGTCGAGGCGCTGGGTGGCGAGCACCTGCCTGCATCCTGAGCCCGCGGCGATACGCGCGAATACGCGTCAAAACACCTGGATTCCTCTGGAACTTCAGCGTTTTGGGGGGAATGGCCCACAAATGTTGCGGTCAGTTGCAACAGGAATCGACAAAAGGGGTCGGAGTCCGCAGGCCGCGCTAGACTGATTTGCCAGATCAGGGTGGATCCGATGTCCTTGCACAGGAAACCGAAGACCCAGCAGGCTTTCCTGCTGGAGGCCATGCAGCGCATGGGAATGGACGCCGACCAGTTCGCGCGTCGTCTCGGTGCGTCGCGGCGTCGGCTCGACGACTGGCTGCGTGCGCCGGGCGAGCCGGGCTATGTCGAGCTCGATCCGGTGATCTGGACCTTCGTGCGCGAGATTCTCGAGCGTCTCGACGAGCGCGACACCGTGCGCGACGCGCTGCTGCCGAGCGATCCGCCGACGGCGGCGCTGTCCGCGCCGATCCACGCCGCCACCCCGATCGTGCCGACGACGACCTGGCTGACCTGATCCGGCTCAGTCCCCCAGGCGTTCCTGCAGGCCCAGCGCGGCCAGCACCGCCAGCGGCGCAGTTTCCGAGCGCAGCACCCGGGCGCCGAGGCTGACCGCCACCGCGCCGGCCGCGCGGGCTGCGGCCTCCTCGGCTGGCGACAGCCCGCCCTCCGGCCCGCTGATCACCCGGACCCGGCCGCCCGTGCGCAGCGCGGCGGCCCGCTCGGCCAGCGGCTGGGCCTCGCCCAGGCTGAGCAGCCACAGCGGCGCTTCGGCGTCGGCCCGGGCCTCGCCCAGGGCCTGGGCCAGCGTGCGCACCGGCGCGATCCGCGGCACGCGGGTGCGGCCGCACTGCTCGGCCGCGGCGCGCGCCACGCCCTGCCAGTGCTCGCGCCGGCGCTCGGCGCGCTCGCCCGACAGCCGCAGCACTGAGCGCTCGCACACCAGCGGCTCGATCGCCGCCACGCCCAGCTCGGTGGCCTTCTCGACCAGCCAGTCGAAGCGGTCGTTGGCCGGCATGCCCGCCAGCAGCACGATGTCGATCGGCAGCTCGCGGTCCACCGGATCGTGCGCACCGATGCGCACCTCCACCGACTGCCGCCCCATCGCCAGGATCTCGGCCGACCATTCGCCGCCGCTGCCGTCGAACAGCGTGATCGTCTCGCCGGGCTGCATGCGCAGCACCTGGACATGGCGGGCGGGGCCGGGTGGCAGCGCGATCTCGGCGCCGGTGCTCAGCGCGGTGTCGGTCTCGATGTGCAGGCGTGCGGGCATGGGCAAGGCGCAAAAGAGAAGGGAACGGGCGTGCGCCTTCAGGCGCGGATGCGTTTCACCAGCGCGGTGGTCGAGTAGCCGTCGACGAAGGAGATCGCGCGGGCGTCGCCACCCCAGCTGCGTACCAGCCGCGTCTCCTCGAGCGTCTCGATGTCGTAGTCGCCGCCCTTCACATAGAGATCAGGGCGGATCTCGGTCAGCAGCTCGCACGGCGTCTGCTCGTCGAACAGCACCACCAGCGAGACGCTCTCGAGCGCGGCCAGCACGCAGGCGCGGTCGGCTTCGGCATTGAGCGGGCGGTCCGGCCCCTTGCCGAGCAGCCGCGCCGAGGCGTCGCTGTTGAGCCCGAGCACCAGGCTGGCGCCCTGCGCGCGCGCCTGCGCGAGATAGGTCACATGACCGCGGTGCAGGATGTCGAAGACCCCGTTGGTGAAGACCATCGGGCGGGGCAGGGCGGCCAGCCGCGCCGGCAGGTCGCGGCGCAGGCAGAGCTTGTCGAGAAAGGCGGGCGGCGTCATGGGGCGCGATTGTCGCCGCTCGGGCGCCCGACGTGCGTGCGGGTCAGCGGCCCGGCAGCGCGCGGCGCAGCTGGATCGCCTCGGCGACATGGATCACGCCGAGGGTGTCGGCCTCGGCCAGATCGGCGATGGTGCGCGCCACCCGCAGCACCCGGTGCAGGCTGCGGCCCGACCAGCCCAACCGGCTGGCGGCGGTGTTGAGGAAGCGTGTCGCCTCAGGCTCGGCGCGCACCTGATCGTGGAGCTGGCCGGCTTCCAGCTCGGCGTTGCTGCCACCTTGGCGGGCCTGCTGGCGCCGGCGCGCCTCGGCCACTCGCTCGGCCACCAACCGGCTGGGCTCGCCGTCGGGCGCGCCGGTCAGCTCCTCGGGCGGGATGGCCAGCACCTCGACGCGCAGGTCGATGCGGTCGAGCAGCGGCCCCGACAGCTTGTTCTGGTAGCGCTGCACCGCTTCGGGCGTGCAGCGGCAGGGCTTGGCGGTCGAGCCGAGCATGCCGCAGGGGCAGGGGTTCATCGCGGCGACGAGCTGGCAGCGCGCCGGGAACTCGGCCTGCTGCGCCGCGCGCGAGATGGTGATGCGGCCGTTCTCGAGCGGCTCGCGCAGCGCCTCGAGCGCGCCGCGCGGGAATTCGGGCAGCTCGTCCAGGAACAGGATGCCGTGATGGGCCAGAGAGATCTCGCCAGGCCTGGGTGGCGAGCCGCCCCCCACCAGCGCCACCGACGAGGCGCTGTGGTGCGGCGAGCGCAGCACCCGACGCGCCCAGTCGGCCGGCTCGAAGCGCCCGGCCAGGCTCAGGACCGCGGCGGATTCCAGCGCCTCCTCCTCGGACAGCGGCGGCAGTAGCCCGGCCAGGCGCTGCGCCAGCATCGACTTGCCGGTGCCCGGCGGCCCGACCAGCAGCAGCGAATGCCGTCCTGCCGCCGCGATCTCGAGGGCACGCTTGGCCGCGGCCTGGCCGCGCACGTCCTGCAGGTCGGGCAGCAGGGCGCCCTCGCGCACCTCGACCGGGCGCGGTCGCGGCAGCACCGGGGTGGGCGGATCGCCGGGCTCGACCGGCTGCAGCGCCTCGACGATCTCGTCGAGGTGGTCGGCGCAGCGCAGCGCCAGGCCGGGCACCAGCGCAGCCTCCTCGGCGCTGCGCCGCGGCAGCACCAGGGTGCGGCCGCGCCCGCTGCGCTGCAGCGCCAGCGCCATCGGCAGCGCGCCGCGCACCGGGCGCAGGTCACCCGCCAGCGAGAGCTCGCCGGCGAACTCCAGCCCGTCGAGCGCCGCCGCGTCGATGTGGCCGGCCGCAGCCAGGATGCCCAGCGCGATCGGCAGGTCGAAGCGGCCGCCCTCCTTGGGCAGGTCGGCCGGTGCCAGGTTGACGGTGATGCGCCGGTTGTGCGGGAAGTCCAGCCCGCTGTGCTGCATCGCCGCGCGCACCCGCTCGCGCGCCTCCTTGACCTCGGTGTCGGCCAGACCGACCAGCGTGAACGAAGGCAGGCCGTTGGCGAGGTGGACCTCGACGGTCACCTCGGGCGCCTGCAGCCCGAGCAGGGCGCGGCTGTGGACGATGGCAAGCGACATGGTGGTGCGCGGCAGCAGGTGTCTGTGCGCGGACGGTGCACCGGCCGCGGGCCTGGGCGGATTGTGCGAAGCGCATCACGGGCTGCATCTCACCCCGATGGGGGTGCAGAACCAGCTTGGTGCATTCCCATGGCACCGAAATGGGTCGGCATGCCGGCTCGTGTGGCATCACGGCCCGATCCGGGGCGCGGTCCTGATGCGTATCGATGACGCGTCGGTGTGCAAATGGCATGGCACGGAAGATGCAGCAGCGGCTCCCAGCCACTTTCCATCACCAGTCAGTCAGATCAACCAGGAGCTGCCATGAAGATGGTCACTGCCATCATCAAGCCCTTCAAGCTCGACGAGGTCCGCGAGGCCCTCGGCAACATCGGCGTGCAGGGCATCACCGTCACCGAGGTGAAGGGCTTCGGACGTCAGAAGGGTCACACCGAGCTGTACCGCGGTGCCGAGTACGTCGTCGACTTCCTTCCGAAGGTCAAGATCGAGGCCGCCGTCGACGACGCGATCGTCGACCGGGTCATCGAGGCGATCGAGGGCGCGGCCCGCACCGGCAAGATCGGTGACGGCAAGATCTTCGTGACGCCCCTGGAGCAGGTCCTGCGCATCCGCACCGGCGAGACCGGCAAGGACGCGCTCTGATCAACCGCCCGACGAGACAACCATGTCAATGAACAAGAAACTGCTCGCCGGTCTGCCGCTGGGGCTGGCTGCCCTGGGTCTGACCGATCTCGCTCTCGCTCAGGACGCCGCGGCGTCCGCACCCGCCGTGGCCGAGGCCGCCTCCGCGGTGGCCGAGGCGGCTTCTGCCGTCACCCAGGCCGCCGCCGCTGCGCCGGCGCCGACCTTCGACAAGGGCGACGTGTCGTGGATGATGCTGTCGACCCTGCTGGTCATCATGATGGCCGTGCCGGGCCTGGCACTGTTCTACGGCGGCCTGGTGCGCGCCAAGAACATGCTGTCGGTGCTGATGCAGGTGATGGTGACCTTCTCGCTGATCGTGGTGCTGTGGTTCGTCTACGGCTACAGCCTGGCCTTCACCGAGGGCAATGCCTTCATCGGCGGCTTCGATCGCCTGTTCATGAAGGGCGTCTGGGACAACGTCGCGGGCACCTTCGCGCCGGCGGCCACCTTCAGCAAGGGTGTCTACATTCCCGAGATCGTCTTCGCGGCTTTCCAGGCGACTTTCGCGGGCATCACCTGCGCGCTGATCGTCGGTGCCTTCGCCGAGCGCGCGAAGTTCTCGGCCGTGCTGATGTTCATGGTGCTGTGGTTCACCTTCAGCTACGCGCCGATCGCGCACATGGTCTGGTTCTGGATGGGTCCGGACGCCTATGCCTCGGCTGACGTGGTCGACGCGATGAACGCCAAGGCCGGCCTGATCTGGCAGCACGGCGCGCTGGACTTCGCCGGCGGCACCGTTGTGCACATCAACGCCGCGGTGGCGGGTCTGGTGGGCTCCTACATGGTCGGCAAGCGCATCGGCTACGGTCGCGAAGCCTTCATGCCGCACTCGCTGACGCTGACGATGGTCGGCGCCTCGCTGCTGTGGGTGGGCTGGTTCGGCTTCAACGCCGGCTCGGCGCTGGAAGCCAACAACTTCGCCGCGCTGGCCTTCATCAACACCTTCGCGGCCACCGCAGCCGCGGTGCTGGCCTGGTGCCTGGGCGAAGGCCTGATGAAGGGCAAGGCCTCGATGCTGGGCGCCGCCTCCGGTGCGGTCGCCGGTCTGGTCGCGATCACCCCGGCCGCCGGCAACGTCGGCATCGTCGGTGCGCTGATCATCGGCCTGATCGCCGGCTTCGTCTGCCTGTGGGGCGTGCATGGTCTCAAGCGCATGCTGGGCGCTGACGACTCGCTCGACGTGTTCGGTGTCCACGGCGTGGGCGGCATCCTGGGCGCGCTGCTGACCGGCGTGTTCAACTCGCCGAACCTGGGCGGCCCGAGCATCGTCGCCGACTGGGTCACCGTCGGCATGGTCGCTCCGGACGCCTACTCGATCGCCTCGCAGGTCTGGATCCAGGCCAAGGGCGTGCTGATCACCATCGTGTGGTCGGCGGTGGTCTCGGTGATCGCCTTCAAGATCGTCGATCTGGTCATCGGCCTGCGCGTGCCGGAAGACGACGAGCGCGAGGGCCTGGACATCACCTCGCACGGCGAGACCGCCTACTCGAAGTGATGCCGGTCTGCTGACCGCACCCGCAAGGGGCCGCCTCAGGGCGGCCCCTTTTGCTTTGGATCCCTGCCCGCATCTGCAGACCTTCCTAGAATCGTCGACATTCCCTTCATCCGTCCTTCCTTTTCCTCTTCCTGAGCAGGTCGTCCACCATGGTTCCCCATCTCGTCACCGCCCTGAACGGCCCGATCAACGAACTGGAAGCGCGCATGCTGGATTCGGTGCCGGCGATCGAGCGCTGGTTCCGCCTCGAGTGGATGGAGCACACCCCGCCGCTGTACACCTCGGTCGATGTGCGCAACGCCGGCTTCAAGCTCGCGCCGGTCGACACCAACCTCTTTCCCGGCGGCTGGAACAACCTGACGCCCGAGATGCTGCCGCTGGCGGTGCAGGCGGCGATGGCGGCGATCGAGAAGATCTGTCCGGAAGCCAAGAACCTGCTGCTGATCCCCGAGAAGCACACCCGCAACACCTTCTATCTGACCAATGTCGCGCGGCTGGTGCAGATCTTCACCCAGGCGGGCCTGAACGTGCGCCTGGGCACGCTCGACCCCGAGGTGACCGCGCCGACCGAGCTGGCGCTGCCCGGCGGCGACACGCTGACCATCGAGCCGCTGATCCGCACGCAGCGTCGCCTGGGGCTGAAGAACTTCGATCCCTGCACCATCTTGCTGAACAACGACCTGTCGGCCGGCATCCCGCCGGTCCTGGAGGGCCTGCACGAGCAGTACCTGCTGCCGCCGCTGCATGCCGGCTGGGCGGTGCGGCGCAAGACGCACCACTTCCAGGCCTACGAGGAGGTGGCCAAGAAGTTCTCCAAGCTGATGGGCATGGACCCGTGGCTGATCAACCCGATGTACACCCGCTGCGGCGAGGTCAACTTCGGCGAGGGCAGCGGCATCGAATGCGTGCAGACCAACGTCGACGCGCTGCTGGGCAAGATCCGTCGCAAGTACAAGGAGTACGGCATCAACGAGAAGCCCTTCGTCATCGTCAAGGCCGACAACGGCACCTACGGCATGGGCATCATGACGGTGCGCGACGCCAAGCAGCTCGAGGAGATCAACCGCCGCACCCGCAACAAGATGAGCGTCATCAAGGACGGCCAGGAGGTCACCGAGGTGATCATCCAGGAGGGCGTGCCGACCTGCGAGCGCATCAACGAGGCGGTGGCCGAGCCGGTGGTCTACATGCTCGACCGCTATGTGGTGGGCGGCTTCTACCGGGTGCACGCCGACCGTGGCATCGACGAGAACCTGAATTCGCCGGGTGCGCAGTTCGTGCCGCTGGCCTTCGCGGAGTCGGGTCACATGGCACGCGCCGGCGCCAAGCCGGGTGCCAGCGCGCCGAACCGCTTCTACATGTACGGCGTCGTCGGCCGGCTGGCGATGCTGGCGGCCAGCTACGAGCTCGAGGCCACCGATCCGGATGCCGAGGTCTACAACTGAGCGCCGGCATTGCCACCCTGGCGTCAGCTGGGTTGGCGGTGTTGACATGCTTCCGAAGTGGCAGCATAATCCGTGATTCTTCTGGCTTGCGCGCGTGCCTAGCCGTACGTGGCGCAATCTGGTTTCGCCCCAAACGCAGAACCTCGATGGAGACGTCGGGAGGCTGTGACGGGCCCAAGACTGACCGCGAGCGGTGGCCGAGTGGGGCTGTTAGCGCGGGATAAGTTGGGGATTCCACATGATCCAAATGCAATCGCGACTCGACGTCGCGGACAACACCGGTGCGAAGTCCGTCATGTGCATCAAGGTGCTCGGCGGCTCGAAGCGTCGTTATGCCGGCATCGGCGACGTGATCAAGGTCAGCATCAAGGATGCTGCCCCGCGTGGTCGTGTCAAAAAGGGCGAGGTCTACAACGCCGTCGTCGTGCGCACCGCCAAGGGCGTGCGTCGTCAGGACGGCTCGCTCGTCAAGTTCGATGGCAATGCAGCCGTGCTGCTCAATGCCAAGTTGGAGCCGATCGGCACCCGCATCTTCGGCCCGGTGACGCGTGAACTGCGTACCGAGCGCTTCATGAAGATCGTGTCGCTGGCTCCGGAAGTGCTCTAAGCCGACCGCGAAGGACTGGCCATGAACAAGATTCGCAAGGGCGACGAGGTCATCGTGCTGACCGGTCGCGACAAGGGCAAGCGCGGTACGGTTTCTCTGCGCGTCGATGCCGACCACCTGGTGGTCGACGGCATCAACGTCGTCAAGAAGCATGTGCGCCCGAACCCGCTGAAGGGCACGACCGGTGGCATCGTCGACAAGACCATGCCGATCCACCAATCCAATGTGGCGATCTTCAACCCCGCGACCGGCAAGGCCGACCGCGTGGGCATCAAGCTGCTTGACGACGGCAAGAAAGTGCGCGTCTTCAAGTCCAGCGGCGAAGAGATCAAGGCCTGAGGCGGGGTAGAGAAGACATGTCTCAACAGCAAGCTCGTCTGCAGACCTTCTATCGCGAGAAGGTCGTCGCCGATCTGATGGCCAAGTTTGGCTACAAGTCGGTCATGGAAGTGCCGCGCCTGACCAAGATCACCCTGAACATGGGTGTCTCGGAAGCCGTGTCGGACAAGAAGGTCATGGACCACGCCGTCGGCGATCTGACCAAGATCGCTGGCCAGAAGCCGGTCGTCACCAAGTCGCGCAAGGCGATCGCGGGTTTCAAGATCCGCGAGAACGTGCCCATCGGCTGCATGGTGACCCTGCGCGGCGTGCGCATGTACGAATTCCTGGATCGCTTCGTCACGATCGCGCTGCCGCGCGTTCGCGACTTCCGTGGTATCTCGGGCCGTTCGTTCGACGGTCGCGGCAACTACAACATCGGCGTCAAGGAACAGATCATCTTCCCGGAAATCGAGTACGACAAGGTGGATGCTCTGCGTGGTCTGAACATCAGCATCACGACGACCGCGACGACCGACGACGAGTGCAAGGCGCTGCTGGCTGCCTTCCGCTTCCCGTTCAAGAACTGAGGCCGAGGCTCACCATGGCAAAAGTTGCCCTCATCCAGCGCGAAGAAAAGCGCGAGAAGCTGGTCGCCAAGTACGCCAAGAAGTTCGCTGAACTGAAGGCGATCATCGACGACCAGAGCAAGTCGGAAGAAGAGCGTTACATGGCTCGCCTGGCGCTGCAGAAGCTGCCGCGCAATGCCAACCCGACCCGTCTGCGCAGCCGCTGCGAGATCACCGGTCGTCCGCGTGGCACCTTCCGCAAGTTCGGTCTGGCGCGCAACAAGATTCGTGAACTGGCCTTCCGTGGCGACATCCCCGGTGTCGTCAAGGCGAGCTGGTAAGCCGGCCCCAGGGCACGAACAGGAGTTATTCCATGAGCATGAGTGATCCGATCGCCGACATGCTGACCCGCATCCGCAACGCTCAGATGGTCGAGAAGACCAGCGTCGCGATGCCGTCGTCCAAGCTGAAGACCGCGATTGCGCAGGTCCTGAAGGACGAGGGTTACATCGATGGTTTCCAGGTGAAGACCGAGAGCGGCAAGTCGCAGCTCGAGATCTCGCTGAAGTATTACGCTGGTCGTCCGGTCATCGAGCGCATCGAGCGCGTGAGCCGTCCCGGTCTGCGCATCTACAAGGGCCGTCACGACATTCCCCAGGTCCAGAATGGTCTGGGTGTGGCCATCGTCACCACGCCGAAGGGCGTGATGACCGACCGCAAGGCGCGCGCTGCCGGCATCGGCGGCGAAGTGCTCTGCTACGTCGCCTAACCGCAGGAGACACACACAATGTCCCGCGTTGGAAAAATGCCGATCGCCATCCCGCAAGGCGTGGATGTGGCGGTCACCGAGGACCAGATCAGCGTCAAGGGTGCCAAGGGCGCGCTGGTGCGTCCGGCCCATCGCCTGGTCAAGGTGAGCAACGAGTCCGGCAAGCTGTCGTTTGCGCCGGCGGATGAATCCGCTGAAGCCAACGCCATGTCCGGCACCGTGCGCGCCCTGGTCAACAACATGGTCGAGGGTGTCAGCAAGGGCTTCGAGCGCAAGCTGAACCTGGTGGGCGTGGGCTTCCGCGCCCAGGCTCAAGGCCAGAAGCTGAACCTGCAGATCGGTTTCTCGCATCCGGTGGTCAAGGAAATGCCGGAAGGCATCAAGGTCGAGTGCCCGACGCCGACCGAAATCCTGATCAAGGGTGCAGACCGCCAGGTCGTCGGCCAGCTCGCCGCTGAAGTGCGTGCCTTCCGTCCCCCCGAGCCCTACAAGGGCAAGGGCATCCGTTATTCGGATGAGAAGGTCACCCTGAAAGAGACGAAGAAGAAGTAAGGAGCCGCACCATGTTGAACAAGAAAGAACAGCGCCTGCGCCGCTCCCGTCAGACCCGTGCCCGCATTGCCCTGCAGCGCGTGGCCCGTCTGACCGTCTTCCGCTCGAATCTGCACATCTACGCCAGCGTCGTCTCCGAAGACGGCTCGAAGGTGCTCGTCAGCGCCTCGACCGCCGAGAAGGACGTGCGCGAGCAGCTGGGCGCCGCCGGCAAGGGTGGCAATGTCGATGCAGCCACGCTGATCGGCAAGCGCATCGCCGAGAAGGCCAAGGCCGCCGGCATCGAGAAGGTTGCATTCGACCGTTCCGGTTTCGCCTATCACGGCCGCGTCAAGGCGCTGGCCGAGGCGGCCCGTGAAGCGGGTCTGCAGTTCTGACGCCCCGGCTCGCACACGAAGGAACACGAAATGGCTAAGTTTCAACCGAAGGTTGCGGACGAGGGTCGCGACGACGGCATGCGCGAGAAGATGATCCAGGTGAACCGCGTGACCAAGGTGGTCAAGGGCGGCCGGATCATGGCGTTTGCTGCGCTGACGGTGGTCGGCGATGGCGACGGTCGCGTCGGCATGGGCAAGGGCAAGGCGCGTGAAGTGCCGGCCTCGGTCCAGAAGGCGATGGAGTCTGCTCGTCGCAACATGGTCAAGGTCCCGCTGCGCAATGGCACCGTGCCGCACAACGCGACCGGTGAGCATGGCGCTGCCAAGGTGCTGCTGGCGCCGGCTCCTGCCGGTACCGGTATCATCGCCGGCGGTCCGATGCGCGCGGTCTTCGAAGTCATGGGCATCACCGATGTCGTCGCCAAGAGCCTGGGTTCGTCGAACCCGTACAACATGGTTCGTGCGACCTTCGACGCCCTGTCGCGCATGACGACCGCCTCCGAGGTGGCCGCCAAGCGTGGCAAGACGATCGAAGAGATCTTCAACTGAAGCGTCGATCGGCAAGGAAAGACACCATGTCTGAAAATACCGACAAGAAGACCGTCAAGGTCAAGCTGGTCAAGAGCCCGATCAGCACCCGCGCTTCGCACCGTGCCACGGTCCGCGGCCTGGGTCTGCGCAAGCTCAACAGCGAGTCCGTGCTGGAAGACACCCCGGCGGTGCGCGGCATGATCAACAAGATTTCGTACCTGGTGAAGGTGCTCTAATCATGGAACTCAATTCGATCAAGCCGGCAGAAGGCGCCAAGCACGCCAAGCGCCGTGTCGGTCGCGGCATCGGTTCCGGTCTGGGCAAGACCGCCGGTCGTGGTCACAAGGGTCAGAAGTCTCGTGCAGGCGGCTACCACAAGGTCGGCTTCGAAGGCGGCCAGATGCCGCTGCAGCGTCGCCTGCCCAAGCGTGGCTTCAAGTCGCACCTGCTGAAGTTCAATGACGAGGTCACCCTGGCCCAGCTGCAGGATCTGTCGGTCGAGGAAATCGACCTGGCTGTCCTGAAGAACGCCGGTCTGGTGAGCGTGCGTGCACTGAACGTCAAGGTCGTCAAGTCTGGCGAGCTGTCGAAGAAGGTTGTCCTGAAGGGCATCGGCGCCACCGCCGGCGCCAAGGCAGCCATCGAGGCGGCAGGCGGATCGATCGCGGCCTGATCGGCCACGACGTCGGCTACATCTCGACTCGAGCAACAGGTTCCAAGTGGCATCCAACGCAACACAACTGGCCAAGAGCGGAAAGTTCGGCGACCTGCGTCGTCGCCTTGTCTTCCTGCTGCTTGCACTGGTGGTCTATCGCATCGGCGCCCATATTCCCGTTCCAGGCATCAATCCTGACCAGCTGGCACAGCTGTTCAAGAGCCAGGAGGGCGGGATACTGAACCTGTTCAACATGTTCTCCGGTGGTGCACTGTCGCGCTTCACCGTCTTCGCGCTGGGCATCATGCCCTACATCTCGGCCTCGATCATCATGCAGCTCATGGGCTATGTGGTGCCGACGCTGGAGGCGCTGAAGAAGGAAGGCGAGGCAGGTCGTCGCAAGATCACGCAGTACACCCGCTACGGTGCCCTGGCGCTGGCTCTGTTCCAGTCGATCGGCATCGCGGTGGCGCTGGAAGGCTCTCCGGGCCTGGTGATCGACCCGGGTCCGATGTTCCGCATCACGGCCGTGGTCAGCCTGACGGCTGGCACGATGTTCCTGATGTGGCTGGGTGAGCAGATCACCGAGCGGGGTCTGGGCAATGGCATCTCGATCCTGATCTTTGCGGGTATCGCGGCGGGCCTGCCCAGCGCGATCGGCGGTCTGATCAACTTGGTCAACACCGGCGCGATGAGCATCATCGTCTCGCTGCTGATCATCGCGATCGTCATCGCCGTCACCTATGTGGTGGTCTTCGTCGAGCGGGCACAGCGCAAGATCCTGGTCAACTACGCCAAGCGCCAGGTCGGCAACAAGGTCTATGGTGGCCAGTCGTCGCATCTGCCGCTGAAGGTCAACATGGCCGGCGTGATCCCGCCGATCTTCGCCTCGTCGATCATTCTTCTGCCCGCCACGGTCGTCGGCTGGTTCGCCACCAGCGAAAGCATGAGCTGGCTGAAGGATGTGTCTGCGGCGCTGTCGCCGGGTCAGCCGATCTATGTGCTGCTGTATGCGGCGATGATCGTGTTCTTCTGCTTCTTCTACACGGCGCTCGTGTTCAACAGCCGCGAGACCGCTGACAACCTGAAGAAGAGTGGCGCGTTCATTCCGGGCATCCGTCCGGGTGACCAGACCGCACGCTACATCGACAAGATCCTTGCTCGTCTGACGCTGGGTGGCGCGGTCTACATCACGCTGGTGTGTCTGCTGCCCGAGTTCCTGGTCCTGAAGTACAACGTGCCGTTCTACTTCGGTGGCACTTCGCTGCTGATCATCGTGGTCGTCACGATGGACTTCTGGGCGCAGGTGCAGTCGTACGTGATGTCGCAGCAGTACGAGGCTCTTCTGAAGAAGTCGAGCTTCAAGGCAGGCTGAGGGCATCACCGGCCAGGAAAGATACCCATTCGGAGAGCAACGTCAGAGTCAACGTGGTGAGCCGACGAGATGGCCAAAGACGACGTTATCCAGATGCAGGGGGAGGTCCTCGAAAACCTCCCCAACGCCACCTTCCGGGTCAAGCTGGAAAACGGCCATGTGGTGCTGGGGCACATCTCCGGGAAGATGCGCATGCACTACATCCGCATCCTGCCCGGTGACAAGGTGACCGTTGAACTGACCCCCTACGACCTGAGTCGTGCTCGCATCGTTTTCCGGGCGAAGTGAGCGAATCCATCAACACAGTCCGGAAGAGAAGCGCAAGCCGCCGATCAAGGAGAAGACCATGAAAGTCTCGGCATCCGTCAAGACGATCTGCCGCAATTGCAAGATCATCCGTCGCAAGGGTGTGGTCCGCGTGATCTGCACCGATCCGCGCCACAAGCAGCGCCAGGGCTGAGTTTCTCGCTCGACTGCTGCAACCGTTTAGAGGACGCACATGGCACGTATTGCTGGTATCAACATTCCGCCGCACAAGCACGCCGAGATCGGTCTGACCGCGATCTACGGCATCGGCCGCACCACCGCGCAACAGATCTGCACGACCTGCGGCATCCCGTTCGACAAGAAGGTCAAGGACCTGACGGACGGCGATCTTGAAAAGATCCGCGAAGAAGTGGGTCGCATGACGATCGAGGGCGACCTGCGTCGCGAGATCTCGATCAACATCAAGCGCCTGATGGATCTGGGCTGCTACCGTGGCTTCCGTCACCGCCGCGGCCTGCCGATGCGCGGTCAGCGCACCCGCACCAACGCCCGTACCCGCAAGGGTCCGAAGAAGGGCGCTGCTGCGCTGAAGAAGTAAGCGCCACTTCGTCGCGCTGGAAAGACTCGAGTCATGGCAAAAGCACCCGTCAACAACGCTGCTCGCCGCGTGAGCAAGAAGGTCCGCAAGAACGTTGCGGATGGCGTCGCGCACGTTCACGCATCGTTCAACAACACCATCATCACGATCACCGATCGCCAGGGCAATGCCCTGTCGTGGGCATCGAGCGGTGGCCAGGGCTTCAAGGGTTCGCGCAAGTCGACCCCGTTCGCCGCCCAGGTCGCAGCTGAAGTCGCCGGTCGTGCTGCCCAGGAACAGGGCATCAAGAACCTGGACGTCAAGATCAAGGGCCCGGGCCCGGGTCGCGAGTCGTCGGTTCGTGCGCTGGCCTCGCTGGGCATCCGCATCGCGTCGATCTCCGACGTGACGCCGGTCCCGCACAACGGCTGCCGTCCGCAGAAGCGTCGTCGCATCTGAGGCTGCCTGCATGAGGTGTGCGTGACTCTTGCAGTCACGGCATCAGATTGCCTTATAATCGCAGGTTCGCCGGCGAGCGCCATAGCGTGCTCGCCGGCAATCTCGTTGAAGAGCCGCCTTGCGCGGCTCCTCTCATCCCTGAAGACCACCGTCATGGCGCCTGGCGCGCACATGACTCGCGCACGGTTCGCGTGCGTCAGACATTCTCACAAGGACACCGTCCGTGGCACGTTATCTCGGCCCGAAGGCCAAACTTTCCCGCCGTGAAGGCACCGACCTGTTCCTGAAGAGCGCTCGCCGCTCGATCAGCGACAAGGCCAAGTTCGACACCAAGCCGGGTCAGCACGGCCGCACCTCGGGCAGCCGCACCTCCGACTACGGTCTGCAGCTGCGCGAGAAGCAGAAGGTCAAGCGCATGTACGGCGTGCTGGAGAAGCAGTTCCGCCGCTACTTCGCCGAGGCCGAGCGCCGCAAGGGCAACACCGGCGCCACGCTGCTGTCGCTGCTGGAGTCGCGTCTGGACAACGTTGTCTACCGCATGGGCTTCGGCTCGACCCGCGCGGAAGCCCGCCAGCTGGTCTCGCACAAGTCGATCACCGTCAACGGCCAGGTCGTCAACATCCCGTCGTTCATGGTCAAGGCCGGTGATGTCGTCGCCGTGCGCGAGAAGGCCAAGAAGCAGCTGCGCATCGCTGACGCGCTGAAGCTGGCGGACTCGATCGGCCTGCCGGGCTGGGTTGCCGTCGACATCGCCAAGATGGAAGGCACCTTCAAGAAGTCGCCGGACCGCGACGAGTTCGGTGCCGAGATCAACGAATCGCTGATCGTCGAACTGTACTCGCGCTGATGTGCGAGAGGGCGCTTGCGGTCGTGCCGCAGGCGTCATCGGCCTCCTTGCGTCCCGGGCGCACGGAGGCTTTTCAATGCCCGGTGGGTCCATCAGCCTTATCGGTGTAACGAGCCGAGGGTATTGACAGGAACTTTGAATGCAAACCAATCTGCTGAAGCCCAAGGCCATCAACGTCGAACCGCTGGGCGGCCACCGTGCGAAGGTGACGCTGGAGCCGTTCGAGCGTGGCTATGGTCACACCCTGGGCAATGCGCTGCGCCGCGTGCTGCTGTCGTCGATGGTCGGCTACGCGCCCACCGAAGTGACGATCGCCGGCGTGCTGCACGAGTACTCGACGGTGGATGGCGTTCAGGAAGACGTGGTCCACATCATGCTCAACCTGAAGGGCGTGGTGTTCCGTCTGCACAACCGCGACGAGGTCACGCTGGTCCTGCGCAAGGAAGGCGAAGGTCCGGTCACCGCACGCGATATCCAGACGCCGCATGACGTCGAGATCATCAACCCGGATCTGGTGATCGCTCACCTGGCCCAGGGTGGCAAGCTCGACATGCAGATCAAGGTCGAGAAGGGCCGCGGCTATGTGCCGGGCACGATGCGTCGCTACGCTGACGAGCCGACCAAGTCGATCGGCCGCATCGTGCTGGACGCCTCGTTCTCGCCGGTCAAGCGTGTCAGCTACACGGTCGAGAGTGCCCGCGTCGAGCAGCGCACCGACCTGGACAAGCTGGTGATGGAGATCGAGACCAACGGTGCGATCTCCCCGGAAGAGGCCGTGCGTGCCTCGGCCAAGATCCTCGTCGAGCAGCTGGCGGTGTTCGCGCAGCTGGAAGGCAACGATCTGGCCGGCATCGTCGAGCCGGCACCGCGTGCCCAGCACTTCGACCCGATCCTGCTGCGTCCGGTCGACGAGCTGGAGCTGACGGTCCGTTCTGCCAACTGCCTGAAGGCCGAGAACATCTATTACATCGGCGACCTGATCCAGCGCACCGAGACCGAGCTGCTGAAGACCCCGAACCTGGGTCGCAAGTCGCTCAACGAGATCAAGGAAGTCCTGGCTTCCCGTGGTCTGACCCTCGGCGCGCGTCTGGAAAACTGGCCGCCGCAAGGCCTGGACAAGCGCTGATTTTGCGCTGATCCAGACTTTTTCGGGCGAGCCGCAGCGGCGGCCGCCCGGTCCCCCGGTGGTACCTGATCCGGCCATCGGCATTAATTCAACGAAAGGACTTCACCATGCGTCACGGCAACGGCCTCCGCAAGCTCAACCGCACCTCGTCGCACCGTCTGGCGATGCTGCGCAACATGGCCAACTCGCTGATCGAGCACGAGGCCATCAAGACCACCGTGCCCAAGGCCAAGGAACTGCGCCGCGTCGTCGAGCCGCTGATCACCCTGGCCAAGGAGCCGACGCTGGCCAACAAGCGCCTGGCTTTCGACCGTCTGCGCAACCGCGACAACGTCGTCAAGCTGTTCAACGTGCTGGGCCCGCGCTTCCAGACCCGTCCGGGCGGCTACACCCGCATCCTGAAGATGGGTTTCCGCGTTGGCGACAACGCACCGATGGCTTTCGTCGAGCTGGTCGACCGTCCGGACGTGGACGCGGCCCCGGCCGAACAAGCTGCCGAGTGATCGGTCTGATGCCCTGAGCGATTTTCCTCTCGAAAATCCTTGCTGAATGGGCATCAAAAAGGCTACAATCTGATTCTTCAGTCGCGGGGTGGAGCAGTCTGGTAGCTCGTTGGGCTCATAACCCAAAGGTCGTCGGTTCAAATCCGGCCCCCGCAACCAGTTTCAGTCATCATCAGAAAGTGCGCGATTCTTTCTGGTGAGTGTGAGGAAAATCCTCAAGCAGATTTCAGTCGCGGGGTGGAGCAGTCTGGTAGCTCGTTGGGCTCATAACCCAAAGGTCGTCGGTTCAAATCCGGCCCCCGCAACCAAGTCAGAAAAAGCCGATTCGACTCTGTGCGAATCGGCTTTTTTCTTTCCCGCGCGCCGGCTTTCCGGCCGGGTGTCAGAAGAACTCGACGCCGCCGTCCTGGTTCTTGGCCTCGAGCAGGCCGCAGGCGGTCAGGGTCTCGTACGACAGTGCCAGATTGCGGCCATTTTCCTTAGCGTGATAGACCGACTGGTCGGCCCGCTCGAAGGCGCTGCCGGGGGTGTCGCTGGCATCGATGGCGGTGAATCCGATGCTGACCGTCAGGTGTTCCACCCGAGGAAAAGGCGTCTTTTCGACCGTGTGTCTGAAACGCTCGAACGCGGTTTCCGCGCCATGGGCGTCATTGCAGCGGAGCAGCACCACGAACTCCTCGCCGCCGAAGCGGTAGAGCCTGTCGCTGGCGCGGAAGGTGCTTTTCATCAGTTGCGCCACCAGGATCAGCACCTCGTCACCGATCAGGTGACCGTGAACATCATTGACCCGCTTGAAGTGGTCGATGTCGATGACGCCGAGCCAGTGGCTGCCTTCCGTGCCTTGGCGGCGTCGCTCCAGGCCTTCGGCGGCCGAGGTGCTGCTGGCATCAAGATTCAGCGCAGCACGAACGAAGGTCTCGTCGAAGGACTTGCGGTTGAGCAGTCGGGTCAGCGAGTCGCGTTCGTTCTCGTCCAGCAGCGCGTGCAGATGCATGCTGAAGCGCTGGATCGCATTCACGGTGCGCAGAAGCTCCCTGCTGATGACCGTGCTGGTGGTGATCTCCACCACCGCGATCTCGTCGCTGTCGCCGGTCAGCGGCACCAGCGTGCGAATGTCGCTCTGCTGTGCAGGCACAGGCAGCAGCATGGGTTCGCCCAAGGTGATGCAGCGCAGCAGCAGCGGCTCTTCTTCTGCGGCAAGTGGCGCGTCAGGGGCCAGCTGATCGAACTGGCCGTGGTGGCGGGTCACATACCACTTGCGCTGTTCTGCAGCATGGCTGCGCAGCACGCGCAGCCGCAGCGGGGCGAGGAGTTCAGCGAACAGGTCGACGAAACAGCTGTCGAGCGCGGCCGGGTCGCGCTGCCCGGCCAGTTGGGCCATGTGCTCGACAAGGTGTGACATGCGAAGACCTAGGGCTCCGTGGCGGACAAAGAGGAGAATCAGCCGCGCACGAAGAGCGTGCGCAGGGGCTCGCTGCCGAGCTGGCGGCTCCAGTGGCCGTGAACGGCCGGATCGAACACCGCACCTTCGGGCAGCACGTCGGCCGAGTAGAAGTGCTCCCCGGCGCTGAAGATGCGCGAGCTGCCATCCTGCAGCCCGATCTCCATCTGACCCGAGAGGATGAAGACCCACTGCGGCTCGCCGGTGCAGTGGAATTCGCTGCGGAAGCCCGGCGGACTTTCGCGCAGCTGCAGCTCGCGCGCGGGCAGGCTGGTGGACAGCCGTGAGGCGGGCTTGCCCTGGTCCAGTGCGATGGCCTGCTCGCGGAAGCGGGCACGGCCGTCGCCGTCGGTGAACAGGATGGTCTGAAGGAAGATCGGCGTGGTGTCGGACGCAGGCTGGCTCATGTCGGAAGTGCGGGAAGTCGTGAACATCCGGGATTGTGCGTGCGGCGTGGGAAGGCAATCGTCCAGGACGAATTGGATCCGATGTGAAAGGAGCCACAGGCTCCGAATAATGCGGCTCCAGCGGGTCAGACTCGCGACGAGACGCGTGTGCTAGAAAGCCACCCCATCATGATGAATGACCTTGTTCTCCAATCCTGGAACCCGACCGATCCCGGCGAGGCGAAGGCGCTGATCAGCGCCATCATCGCGCGCGCACGGGCCGCAGGTGTCGAGCTGTCCGATCCGCCGGCCGAGCCGGACAACTGCTGCGGCAACGGCTGCATCGGCTGCGTCTGGGACGGGTTCTACAGCGAGCTCGGCTACTGGCGGGACGAAGCGCTGCTGCGCTGGGCGGCCTGAGAGGCGGGGGTCCACATGCTCTGGCCTGCGATGACACCGCCCGACTACAGCGGGCTGGACGACGAGGCTCTGGCGCGGCTTCAGCCTGCCCTGAAGCTCGAAGCCGAGGCGCTGATCGCAGAGGTGATGAGCCGCGCGCGGCGGCACGCGGTGGCCGAGGCGCTGCCGCCGGCGCCGCAGAGCCCGGTGAGCTGCTGCGGCCGGGGCTGCAGCAACTGCGTCTGGCTCTATTTCTATGGCGAAGTGATGTTCTGGCGTGACGAGGTCATGGGTCGCTGGCGCACCGCCAGACCCATCACGCACTGACGGCCTGTGGTGGCTGCTCCCCGCGGATGCGGGAGTGGTGACCCGCCAGTACCCCTCCACGATCGTGATTGTCGATCGTCATGGGGTGGGTCATGTTCAATGTGCATGGGGTGCTGCGCGGTTTTCGGGGGGCGGCGCTTGTCTGCTCGGCGCTGCTGCTGGCTGCTCCGGGCTGGTGCGGCAGCGAGCGCACGGCGACCTCCGTGTCGCGTCTCGAGCGGGAGGTGCTGGCGCAGATCAATCAGATTCGGCTGCATCATGGCCTGTCGGTGCTGGAGATCGATCCCCGCCTGCAGCAGGCGGCCGCCCATCATTCGACCGACATGGCCGTTTCGCGCTGCTTCCAGCATGACGACTGCGACGGCGGCCGCTGGTCCGAGCGCATCCAGGCCCATTACCCGCATGCGCAGCGCATCGCCGAGAACATCGCGGCAGGGCAGGACAGCGCCGTCACGGTGGTCGAGGGCTGGATGCGCAGCGAGGTGCATCGCGCCAACATCCTGCGGCCGGAATGGCAGGGCACCGGCATCAGCCTGGTCAGCCTGCCGGGCAGCCCCTACGGGCACTACTGGACCCAGACCTTCGGCACGCTGCCGGTGCCCGAGCCGGTGCCCGTGCCGATGCCTGAGCGCATGAGCCGCTCGTCCTCGCGCTGAGCCTGGCGCGAGCGCTGCAGCGCCAGCGTGCCCAGCAGCGTCAGCAGCAGCGAGGCGGGAATCAATGTTTCCACGCCTGCCAGTTCGTAGAGCCGAGCGCCCGACCAGGCGCCGAGCGACATGCCGAGATACATCGCCGAGGCATTGGCCGCCAGGGCCAGACTGCGCAGTGCCGGCGGTGCCAGCTGGATCAGGCGCTGCTGCTGGGGTGCGGCGAACAGCAGGCCGCAGACCGACCACAGCATCATCAGCAGCACGCCGGGCATGGGCAGGGCGGGCGCCAGCATCAGGCCGGAGAATGCGATCGTCAGTCCGAGCACCGAGAGACGGATCAGCCGAACCGGGCCGAGGCGGCTGCCAAAGCGTCCGGCCAGCAGATTGCCGATCACGCCGCCCAAGCCGAACAGCATCAGCAGGGCCGTCATGTCGCCGGCGGCCAGGCCGAAGCGCTTCGTCATCAGGGGCACCAGCAGGGTGTAGGCGCAGAACTGGCCAGCCATCAGCAGCAGCATCATCAGCAGCGCCCAGGCCGTGGCCGGGCGCTCGAGCACCCTCAGAAAGCCTGAGCCGGCGATGCGCGGGCCTGCCGTGCCGCAGCCGATGGCGCGCCACAGCGTGATGCCCAGCAGCGGCGCGCTGATCGCCAGCAGCACGAAGACAGTCCGCCACGAGCCGACATGGCCCAGCCAGGCCGCCAGCGGCGTGCCCAGCACGATGGCCAGCGTCATGCCCGCGAAGATGGTCGCCAGCGCTCCGGACTGACGCGTCGGCTCCACCACGGCCGCGCCCTGGGCGGATGCCGCCGGGCCGATGGCGGCCGCGCCCAGCGCCATCAGCACGCGGGCGGCCAGGCCTGCGCTCCAGTCCGGCGCCATGGCCGTCGCCAGCGCACCGAGGCCCAGCAGCAGCAGACCGCCGCTGATCAGCTCACGGCGCGGCCGGTGACCGAAAAGAATCTGAAGCAGCGGCGCCGCCACCGCGAAGGTCAGCGAATGCACCGCGACCAGCTCGGCGATGCGTGCCGGCGTGACCTGCCAGGCGCTGGCCATCGCCTCCAGCAGACCGATCACCGCCAGCGAGGCGGTGCCGAACAGGAAGTAGCTGGCGCCCAGGGCCGGCAGCAGCAGGCGGGCATGTCGAGCGGAAACGGTATGACCCATGATGGCGCCGAGTCTCCGTCGCGCTGCCCTATATTGGAAATCGTTTGTTTGTCTATGAGGTATCGATATGGTCGATCTGAAAGGGGTGGATCTGAACCTGCTGGTCTCGCTGTCGGTGCTGCTGGACGAGGGCAATGTGACCCGAGCGGCCGCGCGGCTGCACGTGGGTCAGCCGGCGCTGTCCGCGCAGCTGGCGCGGCTGAGACGGCTGTTCGATGACCCCCTGCTGGTGCCGGCGCCGGGCGGGCGCGGTATGGTCGCCACCCCGCGTGCGCAGGCGCTGATCGAGCCGCTCCATGAGGCGCTGCGCGGCCTGGAGCAGCTGGTGCGCCAGCGTCCGGATTTCGATCCGCACCGTGACGAGCGCGTCTTCCAGGTGGCAGAGACCGACAATGCCTCGGTGATCGTCGGCCTGCCGCTGATCGAGGCGATGGCGCGGCAGGCCGGGCCGGGCCTGCGGCTGGCGCTGCGTGCGCCGGATGCGTCCGAGGCGATCGCGCAGCTCGAGCGGGGCGATATCGATCTGCTGATCGGCACCGGCGACCGGGTTCCGGGCGCGATGCGTTCACGCCAGCTGCTGACCGAGCGCTTCGTGCTGGTGCAGAGGCGCGGGCATCCGCGCGGCAGCGGGCCGCTGGATCCCGAGACCTACTGCCGGCTGACCCATGTGGTGGTCAGCGCCACCGGCGGCAGTCACATCGGGCTGCTGGATGCGCATCTGGCTGGGCTGGGGCGTCGGCGCGAGATCGCGCTGTCGGTCCAGCACTTCACGCTGCTGCCGGAGATCGTGCGGGTGACCGATCATGTGGCGACCTTGCCGAGCCGGCTGGCCGAGCGCCATGCCGCGACGCTGGAGCCATTCGAGCTGCCGTTTGCGTCACCGCTGTTCTCGCTGCATGCGGCATGGCATCCCCGTCAGCATGCCGATCCGGCCTTGCGCTGGCTGCGGCAGCTGCTGGTCGATGCGCTGGCTGCTCAGACATGAAAAAAGCGACCCGAAGGTCGCTTTTCTGGCAGGGCGTGTCATCAGCGGGTCATCTGCGGCGCGGACGATCCGGTGACGGGCACGATCACTGCAGCTTGATCTCGACGTCCACGCCAGCCGGCAGGTCGAGCTTCATCAGCGCGTCGACGGTCTTGTCGGTCGGGTCGATGATGTCCATCAGGCGCTGGTGCGTGCGGATCTCGAACTGGTCGCGCGAGGTCTTGTTGACGTGCGGCGAACGCAGGATGTCGAAACGCTGCATGCGGGTCGGCAGGGGCACCGGGCCCTTGACGATCGCGCCGGTGCGCTTGGCGGTATCGACGATTTCCAGGGCCGACTGGTCGATCAGCTTGTAGTCGAACGCCTTCAGGCGGATGCGGATCTTTTGCTTCTGCATGACTTTTCCTTCGTAAAGAGCGATGCGGCCGGCGGCATCATGCCGCCTTGCTTGGCCGCGGAGAGGGAAGAGAAAGCCCCGCTCAGCGAGGCCTTCCCGTCACACAAGAGCTCAGGCGATGATCTTGGCAACCACGCCGGCGCCGACGGTGCGGCCGCCTTCGCGGATGGCGAAGCGCAGGCCTTCTTCCATGGCGATCGGGGCGATCAGCTTGACTTCGATCGACACGTTGTCACCCGGCATGACCATTTCCTTGCCTTCCGGCAGCTGGATGGCGCCGGTGACGTCGGTGGTGCGGAAGTAGAACTGCGGGCGGTAGTTGTTGAAGAACGGGGTGTGGCGACCACCTTCGTCCTTCGACAGCACGTAGACCTCACCGGTGAAGTGGGTGTGCGGCTTGATCGAACCCGGCTTGCACAGCACTTGGCCGCGCTCGACGTCTTCGCGCTTGGTGCC
>NZ_FTMZ01000010.1 GCF_900156335.1 Sphaerotilus natans | reverse complement strand
CTACAACCGGTCTTTACTGCGGCTTCTGTTGCCGCTGACCCTGATGAAAGACGCGCGTGGGGGCTCCATTCGTTAGCCGAGGTTGCTCTTGCGAGCGCCTCCAAAAGTTAAACGAGCACTCCCCACGCAGGTCTGACCTTGTTCCATCAACGCAGGCATCACGCGGTGGCAGATTCTTCCTTCACGGTGTCGGATGAGAGATTCGAAATCGGTTCGACTGGCCGGATCGGCTCACGTCACGGGTTTGAACGCCTCGCCCTTGGCCAGCATCGCCCAGGCCATGCGGGCATTCTTGGCCGCGATGGCCACGACGGCCTTCCAGTAACCACGCCGCTCGGACAGCGCCACCGCCCAGCGGCTGAGTCGGTCCTTCTTCTTGGCCGCAGCGGCCAGCGTGGCCCGCGCACCCAGGATCAGCAGCGTTCGCAGGTCACTACAAGGGCATCCCCGCGAAGTCGTTAGGCCTCGCGGGTGACATCGCGGCCAGCCGACAGTCCTGAGCGGCGACCTGGGGCCATCTGGCGGGCTGGACTTCGGTGCCGACGCGCTGATGGTGTCGGCGGGCTGCGGGCCGCTGGTGCTGCTGGCGGTGCGCTGCTTCACCGTTTCCGGCCAGGATGCCGACCTGCGCCCGGCGCTGCCGGCCTCGCCGCCGAATCCGGCCACCGACATCGGCCCGGACGAGGGCCCGGTCATGGTCACGGTCGAGCACCTGCGCCGGCTCGAGCGCTTCACCGCCGCCGACGTGCAGCTGCGCGAGCGCCGGCTGGCCTTCCACCTCGGCGAGCAGCCACCGCGCGTCAGGCGCCATGTCGGTGAGGCGCTGGAGGGCGGGCGCGCTCGGCCTCGCTACACTCGTGAGCACCTTCGGGTCTTTCACTGCCGATTCCGGCGTTTTCTTCAGGAGACAGAACCATGTTCAGCCATGTGATGGTCGGATCCAACGACATCGCGCGCTCGCAGCGCTTCTATGACGCGGTGCTGGCCGTGCTCGGGGCCGGTGCGGCGATCGAGAACCGCAACGCCGCTGGCCAGATGCGCCTGTTCTACCGCCACGGTGGCGCCAGCTTCTGCGTCACCGAGCCGATCAATGGCGAGCCGGCGACCGTCGCCAATGGCGCCACGATCGGCTTCAAGTGCGAATCGCCCGAGCAGGTGCAGCAGTTCCATGACGTGGCGGTCGCGCACGGCGGCACCTCGGTCGAGGATCCGCCGGGCCTGCGCAACGGCGCGATCGGCCCGATGCATCTGGCCTATGTGCGCGACCCGGACGGCCACAAGCTGTGCGCGATGCATCGGCCGAAGTGATCTTCCGCGCCAAGCCATGTCTCTGCGCCGTCTGGCTGTCGTGCTCGGCTGCTATCTGCTGTCGGGCTGGGCGCTGCTGGCAAGCCTGATGCTCGCGGGTGGGCTGATGGTCATGGACCGCGGGCAGCCGCTGGCGATGGCGGGCGGCGCGCTGGTGCTGCTGGCCTGGATCTGCCATCTGATGATGAGCCTGAACTGGGTGCTGGACCGGCGCATGGGCCGTGGCATCCCGGTGGTCGGCACGCTGGCCGCGCTGGGCAGCGCGCTGCTGTGGCCCTGGGTCTTTCCCTGGGACGCTCGCTCCGACCTGAACGAGCTGCTGTCCGCGTCGAGCCTGGGGCTCGTGCTGGCACTGCCGAGCGTGCTGCTGGCGCTCTGGCTGCTGCGCTTTCACGGCCTGCGCCTTGGCGGGCGGGTGCGCTGAGTCACGATTCCCCGCAAGCGCTCGAAGGAGATCCCGATGTTCCGTCTTGTTGCATCCCTCGCTGCCGTGCTGCTCGCCGGCTGCGGTGCTGGGGATTCGGCACCCGCCACGGCCGTGCTCTGGCGCCCCTCGGGCAGTCTGCAGTGCGAGGACACGCGGACCACCCAGGCCGGGCTCGACGCGGCGGTGGCCGCGCTGCGCACCACCGGCATCGCGGTGCAGTCCGCACGGTGCGCCCAGGACGGGCTGATGCACGCCAGCGTCTGCGGTGCCGCGAATGGCGATGCCTGGCGGGTGGAGGTCCCCGCCGCCGCGGTCGATCAGGCTGTCGCCCAGGGCTGGCGGCGCCTCGAGGCCGGCCAGGAGATCACGCCGATGGCGTGCCGCTGACCGGCGCGCTGCCCCGGCCGCGCCGCAGCCACCGCCCGCCCAGCGTCATCAGGTCGTCGATGCCGGTGAACACCACCGGGATCACCAGCAGGCTCAGGAAGGTCGAGGTGATCAGGCCGCCGATCACGACGATGGCCATCGGCGCGCGGAAGCTCGGATCCACCCCCAGGCCCAGCGCGATCGGCATCATGCCCGCGCCCATCGCGATCGTCGTCATGATGATCGGACGCGCGCGCTTGCGGCAGGCGTCGAGCACCGCCTCCCGCCGGCCCAGGCCGTGCTCCTTGCGCGCCAGCACCACATAGTCGACCAGCAGGATCGAGTTCTTGGTGGCGATGCCCATCAGCATGATCAGGCCGATCATCGAGGGCATCGACAGCGCGGTCTGGGTGATGAACAGCGCCAGGAAGGCGCCGGGAATCGACAGCACCAGCGCTGCCAGGATGGTGACCGGCTGGATGAAGTCCTTCAGCAGCAGCACCAGCACCACATAGATGCACAGCACGCCGGTGAGCATCGCCAGGCCGAAGCTCTCGAAGAGTTCGGCCATGGCCTCGGCGTCGCCCACGGTGGTCTGCATCACGCCGGGCGGCAGGGACTGCAGGCTGGGCAGCGCCAGCGCCTGGCGCTCGACATCGCCCAGCGGCTGGCCGTTGAGCTCGATCTCGAAGTTGATGTTGCGCAGCCGGTCGTAGCGGTCGATCTGCGCCGGGCCGCTGGAGAGCTCCAGCGTCGCCACGCTCGAGAGCATGACCGGCCCGCGGGCGCCGGGCACCGGCAGCCGGCCGAGCAGGTCGAGGTCGGCCCGCGCGGCATCGGGCAGGCGCACGACGATCGGCACCTGGCGCTGCGAGAGGTTGAGCTTGGGCAGCGACTGGTCGTAGTCGCCGCGGGTGGCCACCCGCAGCGTGTCGGCGATCGCCGCGGTGGTGACCCCGAGGTCGGCCGCGCGCACCGGGTCGGGGCGCACGATCAGCTCCGGCCGGACCAGGCTGGAGCTGGAGGTGACGTTGCCGATGCCGGGCAGCGTGCGCAGCTCGCGCTCGACCTGGCGGGCGTGCGCGGCCAGCGTCTCGCCGTTCTCGCCGGCCAGCACCAGGATGTACTTCTCGCTCGAGCCGCCGAAGCCGACCTTGGTGCGCGCGCCCGGCAGCGCCTCGAGCCGCTGGCGCAGGTCGGCCTCGATGTCCTGCTTGCTGATGCCGGGGCGATCGTCGCGGTGCGTCATGTTGATCGTCAGCACCGCCTTGCGCACCTCGGCCGCGCCCTGCGGCGCAAACGGGTCGGCGCCGGCCGCGCCACCACCGATGGCGGTGTAGATCATCTTCACCTGCGGATGCGTGCCCACCAGCGCCCGTGCCTGCTCGGCCGCCGCGGTGGTGTCGGTCAGCGTCGAGCCGGGCGGCAGCGTCACCGTGACCTGGGTCTGCGACAGGTCGTCGGGCGGGATGAAGCCGGTGGGCAGCAGCGGCACCAGCATGAAGGCGCCGATGAAGAAGACCGCGGTGGCCAGCATCGTCAGCAGGCGGTGCTTCAGGCACCAGGCGGCCATCTTCAGGTAGGTGCCCATCCAGCGCGGGGGCTTCTCGGCGTGCACGACCGGGCGCAGCAGGTAGGCGGCCATCATCGGCGTGAGCATGCGCGCCACCACCAGCGAGAAGAACACCGCGATCGCCGCCGTCCAGCCGAACTGCACGAAGAACTTGCCCGCCACGCCGCTCATGAAGGCCGTCGGCAGGAAGACCGCGATCAGCGTGAAGGTGGTGGCGATCACCGCCAGGCCGATCTCGTCGGCCGCCTCCATCGCCGCCTCGAAGGGCGTCTTGCCCATCGCGAGGTGGCGCATGATGTTCTCGATCTCGACGATGGCGTCGTCGACCAGGATGCCCACCACCAGCGACAGGCTCAGCAGCGTCACCACGTTGACGGTGAAGCCCAGCCCGTGCATCAGCGCGAAGGTCGGGATGGCCGACAGCGGCAGCGCCACCGCCGAGACCAGCGTGGCGCGCCAGTCGCGCAGGAAGAACCACACCACGATGATCGCCAGCACCGCGCCCTCGTAGAGCAGGTGCATCGAGCCCTCGTAGCCCTCCTGCACCGGATCGACGAAGTTGAAGGCCTCGGTGAAGGTGATCTCGGGATGCTCGGCGCGCAGCCGCTCGATCTGGGCGCGCACGCCCTCGGCGACCTCGATTTCGCCAGTGCCCTTGCTGCGGGTGATCTCGAAGCCGACCACCGGCCGGCCGTCGAGCAGCGCGGCCGAGCGGCGCTCGGCCACCGTGTCGCTGACCCGCGCGATCTGGTCGAGCCGCACCCGCCGGCCGTCCGACAGCACGATCTCCATGCGGGCGAGCTCGTCGGCGCTGCGCACGGTGGCCAGCGTGCGCACCGCCTGCTCGGCGCCGCCCAGGTCGCTGCGGCCGCCGGGCGCGTCCTGCTGGATCTGGCGCAGCTGGCGCGACACGTCGGAGGCGCTGGCGCCCAGCGCCAGCAGCATCGCCGGATCGAGCTCGACGCGCACCTCGCGGCTGACGCCGCCGACCCGCGAGACCGCGCCCACGCCGCGCACCGCCAGCATGCGCCGGCTGACCGCGTCGTCGACGAACCAGCTCAGCGCCTCGTCGTCCATCCGCGCGGACGAGACGGTGTAGGTCAGGATCGGCGTGCCGGCCAGATCGACCTTCTGCACCACCGGATCGCGCAGGTCGGCCGGCAGGTCGGAGCGGATGCGCGCGATGGCGTCGCGCACATCGTCGACCGCCTCCTGCGTGGGCTTCTCGAGCCGGAACTCGGCGGTGATGGTGACCGCGCCGTCCTGCACCGTGGTGTAGAGATGCTTCAGGCCCTTGAGCGCGGCCAGCGCGTTCTCCATCTTGCGCGCGACCTCGGTCTCGAGCTGCGCCGGCGCCGCGCCCGGCAGCGCCGCGCTGACGGTGACCGAGGGCAGGTCGATGTCGGGAAAGTTCTGCACCGTCATCGCCCGGAAGCCCATCAGGCCGGCGAGCGTCAGCAGCAGGAACAGCAGGATCGCGGGAATCGGATTGCGGATCGACCAGGCGGAGACATTCACTTGGCGGCTCCCGAGGCGGTGCCGACCACCTGGACGCGGTCGCCGTCGCCCAGGAAGCCCGCGCCTTGCGCGACCACCCGCGCCTGCGCGTCCAGCCCCTCCAGGATCTCGACCCGGTCGCCGACGCGCCGGCCGGTGCGCACCTTGACCTCGCGCACCCGGGCGTCGGCCTCGATGCGCATGACGATGCTGAAGCCCTCGCGCAGCAGCACCGCGCCCTGCGGCAGCGTCAGCGCCTCGCTGCCGCCGAGCTGGAACTCGCCGCGCGCGAGCATGCCGGGCCGCGCCACCGGCGAGGCGGCCGCGTTCGGCGTCAGGTCGACATGGACCAGGCCCTGGCGGGTGGCCGGATCGACCGTGGGCGCGATCTGGCGCACCCGGCCCTCGAGCACCGTGTCGGTGCCGGCGGGCGTGAGCTTGACTGGCATGCCCGGGCTCAGGCGCGCCATGTCGGCGCCGGGGAGCTCGGCGCGCCACTCGATGCGGCCCTGGCGGATCAGTCGGAACAGCTCCTGCCCGGGCTGGGCGACCGCGCCGAGGGTGGCCTGCCGGGCGGAGATCAGACCGTCGTCGGGCGCGAGCAGCCGGGTCTGCGCCAGCCGCACCTCGTCGGCCTGCAGCCGCGCCTTCAGGGCCTGGACACGGGCACGCGCGGTGGTCTCGGCGGTCAGGGTCTGCTGCAGCTGCTGCGCGCTCAGGGCGCCGCCGGCCTGCAGCGCGCGGTCGCGCTCGGCCTCGAGCCGCGCCTGCGCCAGCACCGCCTCGGCCTCGGCCAGCGCGGCCTGGGTGGCGGCACGCTCGGCCGCCAGCGTGTCGGACTGCAGCCGCGCCAGCAGCTGGCCGCGGCGCACCCGATCGCCGACCTGCACCGCGACCTCGACCAGCCGCAGCCCCTGGGTCTCGGCGCCGATCACCACTTCCTGCCAGGCGGCCAGACCGCCGCTGGCCGAGAGCGTGCGCGCCAGCGTCTCGCGCCGGGGCGACACCGCCTGCACGGTCAGGGCGGCACGGCCGCCGGCCGAGGCCGTGGCCGCTGCCGTCGCGGGCGACGAGGCCTGCGCTGCCGCCGGCTGCGGGGCCAGCGTCAGCATGGTCAGGGCCGGCAGCAGCGCGGCGAGAAGGCGAGGGCGCCAAGGCGCCGGGCTGAAATGAAGAAGGCGGACACGCATTTCGTGAGCTTATCAACGAATGCGTGTCCGCCGATGACCGCTCAGGGGCGGTCACCCTGCAGGTCGGGTCACTTCGACTCGGCCGGCTTCTCCATGTCCTTGAAGGCGTCCATCGGGTCGGGCTCGGAGGCGGCGCCGGCCGGCTCCAGTCCGTCCATGCTCGGCTCGGCCTGCGGGCTGTCGCCACCCATCATCTGCTCGAGCGCCTGGTCGGCATCGATCTTCGTCGCCTGCGCGCCATCGCCCGACACCAGAGAGGGGTAGGCGATGACCACCGCGACCATGATCAGCTGCAGCACGATGAAGGCGATCGAGCCCTTGTAGATCTCGGAGGTCTGCACCGCCGGGATCATCTCGCCGGTGACGCGGTCCTTGTAGTCCTTCTTGGACGCGACGCTGCGCAGGTAGAACAGCGCGAAGCCGAAGGGCGGCGTCAGGAACGAGGTCTGCAGGTTCATCGCCAGGATCACGCCGAACCACACCAGCGCGAAGTCGGCCGGATAGCCCTCGGGCAGCAGCTCGGGCAGCAGCTTCTCGGCCACCGGGGCCAGCATCGGCACCACGATGAAGGCGATCTCGAAGAAGTCGATGAACATGCCCAGCACGAAGACCAGCAGGTTCACGACGATCAGGAAGCCCATCGCGCCACCGGGCATGTTGTCGAACAGATGCTCGACCCAGATGTGGCCGTCGGCGGCGTTGAAGGTGAAGCTGAACACCGTCGAGCCGATCAGGATGAACAGCACGAAGCAGCTCAGGCGAGCGGTGCTGTCCAGGGCCTGGTTCATCAGGCGGCGGTTGATCTGGCCGCGCGACATGGCCATCAGCAGCGCACCGACCGCACCCATCGCGCCGCCCTCGGTCGGGGTGGCCACGCCCAGGAAGATCGTGCCCAGCACCAGGAAGATCAGCACCAGCGGCGGGATCAGCACGAAGGTGAAGCGCTCGGCCAGCTTCGACAGCAGGCCCATCTTCAGCACCCGGTTGACCATCGCCAGACCCAGCGCCAGGAAGGAGGCGACCGTCATCGACATGATGACCACCTCGTCGCCCGGGGCCGGCAGCGTGCGCTCCATCCACGGGTTCATGATGCTCTCGTGCACCTGCGCCCAGCTCCAGCCGGCGGCGCCGCAGATCGCCAGCAGCACCAGCAGCGACTTGTGGCCGCTGGCGCCGTTGTCCTCGCGGTAGATGCGTGCCTCAGGGGGCAGGGCGGGCACCCAGTCCGGCTTGACGATCGCCACCACCGCGATGAAGGCCAGGTACAGGCCGACGAGCAGCAGGCCCGGCACCAGCGCGCCGGCGTACATGTCGCCCACCGAGCGGCCGAGCTGGTCGGCCAGCACGATCAGCACCAGCGAGGGCGGAATGGCCTGCGCCAGCGTGCCCGAGGCGGTGATGGTGCCGGTGGCGATGGTGCGGTTGTAGCCGTAGCGCAGCATGATGGGCAGCGAGATCAGGCCCATCGAGATCACGGCCGCCGCGACCACGCCGGTGGTGGCCGCCAGCAGCGCGCCCACCAGGATCACCGCGACCGCCAGACCGCCGCGCAGCGGGCCGAACACCTGGCCCACGGTTTCGAGCAGATCCTCCGCCATCCCGGAGCGCTCCAGGATGATGCCCATGAAGGTGAAGAAGGGGATCGCCAGCAGGGTGTCGTTCTGCATGATCCCGAAGATCCGCAGCGGCAGCGCTTGGAACATGGTGCTGCCGAACAGGCCCACCTCCATGCCGAGAAAGCCGAACACCAGACCGGTGGCGGCCAGGCCGAAGGCCACCGGAATGCCGGTCAGCAGGAAGGCCAGCAGGCCGCCGAACATCAGCGGCACGAAATTCTGGGTGATGAACTCGATCATGCGCGCGCTCCTTCGCGGGCGGCCTGCTCGGCCTTGGCGGCCAGCTCGGCGGCCAGCTTCTCCTCGTCGCTCGGGCCGTGCTCGACCGACATGGGGTCATCGCGCAGGCCCTGCAGGTAGGCCACCCGCTTGATCAGCTCCGACAGCGCCTGCACCAGCAGGATCGCGAAGCCGGCCGGGATCATCAGCAGCACCGGCCAGCGGATCAGGCCGCCGGCGTTCTGGCTCATCTCGCCGCTGGCGTAGGCCTGCGTGAACAGCGGCCAGGACAGGTCGATCAGGAGCAGGCACAGCGGCACCAGGAACACCACGATGCCGAGAATGTCGATGATCGCGTTGGTGCGGGTCGACAGCTTCGAGGAGATGAAGTCGATGCGCACATGGGCGTTCTTCAGGAAGGCGTAGCCGGCCCCGAGCATGAACACGGCCGCGAACAGATACCACTGGATTTCCAGGAAGGCGTTCGAGCCGATGTTGAAGGTCTTGCGCAGGATGGCGTTGCCGGCGCTGATCAGCACCGCGGCAAGCACCAGCCATGACAGCAGCCGGCCGATCCGTTCATTGAACGAGTCGATCCAGCCTGAGAGTTTCAGGAGGGTGGACAAGGGGAATCTCCGGGGAGAAGTGGCAGTGAGGGAAATTGGAAACCGGGGAAGATGCACGCGGTTCCTGATCTTCAGGAACCCTGACCCCGATCACACTCGAAAACCCTGATTCAGCCCATCGGGTGTTACGACTACGCGGCACTACGCAGCAGCCGCGCCGTCCGCAGCCCCCGTGCTTCTCTCTGCCGGGGCGTGGCCCTAGGCGACGACTTCCCGTGTGCGGTCGCGCCGGGTGGCGGCCGGGCGCGAGGGCTGGGGCACCGGGCGCGGCGCCAGTTCCTCGAGGAATCTGCACAGCCGCGGGCCCTGCCATTCGGCGGCATGCCGGCTGCGGCCTTGCCAGGCGGCCTGGCGCATCGCGGCGATGCGCGGCCGGTCGGCCAGCTGCGCGGCCAGGTCGGCGAAGGACTCGAAGGAGAGCACCGCCGGATGGTCGGCCAGATGGTCATGCGCGGCCCGGTAGCCGCGTGCCGGCAGCGCGATCGGCACGCCGGCGGCGACGCTGGAGATCAGCCGGTCGGGCACCGTCAGGTCGAAGCGGTCGGCCCGCTCGCAGACCGCGGTGTTGTAGAGGATCAGGCTGGCGTCATGCCGGGCCATGCGCGCCAGCAGGCCGGTCTGGCTGTCGGGCGCGAAGGGGCGGCGCAGCGGATGGCCATCGTCGGTCTCGGGCGAATGCACGTGATGCAGCTCGATGCCCTGCGCGAGCAGCTCGCGCATCGGCACGCGCAGGTCGTCGGCGGCATGGATGGTCGGATGCGACAGGTCGGTGCGGCCGACGAAGATCAGGTTGGGGCCGCTGGAGGCCGGCGTGGGCGGCGTGTCGGCCTCCAGGCGGGGCTGGAAGTTGGCAGGCCAGCATGGCGGCAGCACCAGGTCGGCCACCTCGCGGCCCGCGCGCTGCAGCAGCCGGTGGGCCTGGAAATGGCCGCGCATCGCCTCGCTCGGGAACAGCACCCCGTCCAGATGGGGCGCGGCGCGGCGCAGCATCCAGTGCTGGCGGCGCACGCCCAGCTCGTCGAGCGCCAGCGGGTAGCACAGCACCATCAGCACCAGCCGGATGCCCGGGCGCAGCTGGCGGATGGCCAGCAGGTCGGCCAGCGGATTGGTGCCCCAGTAGGCGACCACCACCTCGGTGCGGTGCTCGTCGAGATGGCGCAGCAGCGCCTGGCGGAAGGCCGGGTCGCGGGTGCCGCCGAACTGGTCGAAGGCCCGCTGCAGGCGCCGCGCCAGCGTGACCGGCCGGTCGCGGAAGAAGCTGCTCGAATCCGGCATCCACGACAGCGCGCAGCGCGTGTCGAGCATCGCCTCGAGGCTGCGCCGGTGCTCGATGTCCGGGCCGAGCAGGGTTGCGCGAAGAGGGGGGCGGTTGGAGGGGGGCATGCCAAGGTCTCGCAGGTCGTTACCGATTTTTCGACCTGTGCCGCTTTGTGCATTCCCCGCGAAAAGGTGTTTCTGAGTGTGTCTTTGGTGTTCCCGTGATCTGCTGCACGGCTGGGGCTGTCCTCATGCCCCCCTGTGTTGATGCCTGGCCGGCGTTCAGGTCGCCAGACTGTCGCCGCGCCGCATGGCCCGCGACAGCAAGATGACCGGCGCCAGCCCGACCACCACCAGCGCCAGCGAGGGCAGGGCGGCCTCGGCCAGACGCTCGTCGCGGGCCAGCTGCGAGGCGATGATCGCCAGCGTGTCGCTGTTGAAGGGGCGCAGCGCCAGCGTGGCGGGCAGCTCCTTCATCACGTCGACGAAGACCAGCAGCGCCGCGGCCAGCACCGTGCGGTGCAGCAGCGGCAGATGGATGCGGCCCAGAATGCGCGCATTGCCGGCGCCGAGCATGCGCGCGGTCTCGTCCAGGCTGCCGGGCAGGCGCGCATAGCCGGCCTCGACCGACTGCAGTGCCACCGCCGAGAAGCGCACCAGATAGGCGTAGACCAGGCCCAGCGAGGTGCTGGTCAGCAGCGTGCCGATCTGGCTGTCGGGCCAGCGCTCCTGCGCCCAGCCCGAGGGCAGCAGCAGGCCGATGGCGATCACCGCGCCCGGCACCGCATAGCCCAGCGAGACCACCCGCACGCCCGCGCCCAGCAGCGGATGCGGGCGCAGCCGGCTCGCGAAGGCCAGCAGCAGCGCCATGCCGGCGGCGGCCAGCGCGGCCAGGCCGGACAGGCGCAGGCTGGCCCAGGCCCACTGACCGAAGCGCTCCCAGGGCAGGCCGAACTCGCCGTGCAGCGCCTCCAGCGTCACCAGGCGCAGCAGCAGCGCCACCGGCAGCAGGAAGCCCAGCAGCACCGGCAGCAGGCAGGCGGCCAGCGCCGCCCAGGCCGCCGCGCCCTGCAGCTGCACCGGGCGGGCCTCCGGGCTGCTGCCCGGCCCCCGGGAGGTCGAGAAGCGCAGCCGCGACTGCGCGCGCCGCTCCATCCACACCAGCACGCCCACCACCAGCAGCAGCACGGTGGCGAGCTGTGCCGCGGCATGGCGGTCGCCGAAGGACAGCCAGGCCTTGTAGATGCCGGTGGTGAAGGTGTTCAGGCCGAAATAGGCGCCGACGCCATAGTCGGCCAGCGTCTCCATCAGCGCCAGCGCCACGCCGGCGGCCAGCGCGGGACGCGCCATCGGCAGCGCCACCTCGGTCAGCCGCCGCCACGGGCCGGCGCCGAGCAGCCGCGCGGCCTCCATCAGCACCGCGCCGCGCTCGGTCAGCGCGGTGCGCGTCAGCAGGTAGACGTAGGGGTAGAGCGTCAGGATGAACAGAACGACCGCGCCGCCGGTGCTGCGGATGTCGGGCCAGAGCGCACCGGTGGCGCCGGTGCGTGCGCGCAGCCAGACCTGCAGCGGGCCGCTCGACTGCAGCGTGTCGGTGTAGACATAGGCCAGCACATAGGCCGGCATCGCCAGCGGCAGCAGCAGTGCCCACTCCATCACCCCGCGGCCGGGAAAGCGCAGCAGCGTCACCAGCGCCGCCGCGCCGCCGCCCACCACCGCCACGCCCAGCGCCACCGGCAGCGTCAGCTGCAGCGAGGCCAGCGCATAGCCCGGCAGCACGGTGTCGAGCTGATGAGCCAGCGTCTCGCGGGCGGTGGCGTCGAAGCTCAGCCAGGACGAGGCGATCGACAGCACCGGCAGCGCCAGCACCAGGCACAGCAGCGCAAGCAGCCATTGCAGCGGGTGGGGCGGCTCGGCGCGCAGGCGGGCGAAAGGGGTCGCGGACATCGGGGAGCTTCGGGAAAGTCGTTATCGGGAATGATTTGCATTGGCGCGCCCGGCTATGATAGAGGCAGAACCCCACGACGAGTCCTTGCGAGTCCCTGCGCCCATGTTCCTGCACGTCGATCAGCTCAGTGTCCAGTATCCGGGCGCCGCACGCGCCAGCGTCCGGCATGTCTCGCTCGCGCTCGAGCGCGGGCAGATCGGTGCGCTGCTCGGGCCTTCGGGCTGCGGCAAGACCTCGCTGCTGCGCGCGGTGGCGGGCCTGGAGCGTCCGGCGCGTGGCCGGGTGGTGCTCGAGGGCGAGGCGGTCGGCGATGCGGCCGCTGGCCGCCACCTCCCGCCCGAGCAGCGCCGCATTGGCATGGTCTTCCAGGACTACGCGCTCTTTCCGCACATGACGGTGGCCGAGAACGTGCTGTTCGGCCTCAAGGGCCTGCCGCGTGCCGAGCAGCAGGCGCGGGTGGCGCAGATGCTCGAGCTGGTCGGGCTGGCCGGCGCGGCCTCGCGCCATCCGCACCAGCTCTCCGGCGGCCAGCAGCAGCGCATCGCGCTGGCGCGTGCGCTGGCCCCGAAGCCGCGCCTGCTGCTGATGGACGAGCCCTTCTCCAGCCTCGATGTCGACCTGCGCGAGCGCCTGGCCCAGGAGGTGCGCGCGATCCTGAAGCAGGCCGAGACCACCGCGCTGTTCGTCACCCATGACCAGATGGAGGCCTTCGCGGTGGCCGACGTGGTGGGCGTGATGAACGACGGCGAGCTGCAGCAGTGGGACGAGCCCTACGCGCTCTACCACCGTCCGGCCACCCGCTTTGTCGCCACCTTCGTCGGCCACGGGGTCTTCGCGCCGGCGCGGGTGGTTTCCGGGCCCGAGGGCGCCCGGGTGCGCAGCGCGCTGGGCGAGTGGTCGGACCGCTTCGAGTGCCCGCTGCCGGGCATCGGCGGCGAGTGCGACGTGCTGCTGCGTGCCGACGACATCGTGCATGACGACGACAGCGCGGTGAAGGCGCGCATTCGCGCCAAGGCCTTCCGGGGCTCGGAGTTCCTCTACACGCTGGAGCTGGCCAGCGGCGAGCTGGTGATGGCGCATGTGCCCTCGCACCACGACCATGCGGTCGGCGAGTGGATCGGCATTCGTGCCGAGCTGGATCATGTCGTGACTTTCCCGCGCGACTTGAAAGGCGTGGTCGCGGCCTGATCTCGTCGGCATGTCGGGGGTGTCGGCCCCGTCCTATACTGGCCGCACGATATTGGATGCGCACCGGGACGGGTTTTTCCGCGGGCCCGCTGCGCGACGCGAAAGGTGTGCGAGATGGGAAGCAAGTTGAAGGTGGCGGGCTGGCTGGCGATCGGTGCGGTCGCAGGCGCCCTGACGACGATGCAGCTGCAGGCGACCGCGCGCAGCGCGATGTCGCCGCTGCCGCTGGAGGACATGCAGCAGCTCGCTGCGGTCTTCGATCTGGTCAAGCGCTCGTACGTCGAGCCGGTCGACGAGAAGAAGCTCATCCGCGACGCGATCGGCGGCATGGTCTCCGGGCTGGATCCGCACTCGGCCTACTTCGAGGGCCAGGCCTTCAAGGAATTCCGCGAGGGCATCAGCGGCAAGTTCACCGGCGTCGGCATCCAGATCGAGATGGACGAGGGCCTGGTCAAGGTGGTCTCGCCGATCGAGGGCTCGCCCGCCTTCCGCGCCGGCATGCAGACCGGCGACCTGATCACCCGCATCGACGACACGATGGTCAAGGGCCTGAACATGGACCAGGCCATCAAGCGCATGCGCGGCCCCAGCGGCACCAAGGTCGTGCTGACCGTGTTCCGCAAGAGCGAGAACCGCACCTTCCCGGTGACGATCGTGCGCGAGGAGATCAAGACCAAGAGCGTGCGCTCGAAGGTGGTCGAGCCCGGCTACGCCTGGATCCGCATCAACCAGTTCCAGGAGCCGACGCTGCGCGACTTCACCGAGCAGCTGCGCGAGATCTACCAGAAGGATCCGCAGCTCAAGGGCCTGGTGCTGGACCTGCGCAACGATCCCGGCGGCCTGCTCGACACCGCGGTCGGCGTCTCGGCGGTCTTCCTGCCCCGCGACGTGGTGGTGGTGTCGACCAACGGCCAGATCCCGGAGGCACGCAGCGTGCTGAAGGCCTCGCCGATGTTCTATTCCCGCGACGGCAATGACCTGCTCGCCGGGCTGCCGGCGGGCCTGAAGTCGGTGCCGGTGGTGGTGCTGGTCAACGAGGGCTCGGCCTCGGCCAGCGAGATCGTCGCCGGCGCTTTGCGCGACCACAAGCGCGCGGTCATCATGGGCTCGCAGACCTTCGGCAAGGGCTCGGTGCAGAGCGAGATCGCGCGCCTGCCGATGCCCAACACCTCGCTGAAGATCACCACCGCGCGCTACTACACGCCGTCGGGCCAGTCGATCCAGGCCAAGGGCATCGTGCCCGACGTGCTGGTCGACGAGACCGCCGAGGGCAGCCCGTTCGCGGCGCTGCGCATGCGCGAGGCCGATCTCGAGAAGCATCTGGGCGACGGCACCGGCGCGGCCGAGAAGAAGGACACCGCCCGCGAGAAGGCCCGCGAGGAGGCGCTGAAGAAGCTCGAGGAGGCGCGCGAGAACAAGGACAAGGCGCCTAAGCTGCCGGAATACGGCACGCCCGAGGACTTCCAGCTGCAGCAGGCGCTCAACCGCCTGAAGGGGCGTCCGGTGGTGGCCTCGAAGACGCAGACCGAGCGCAAGCCGGCCGAGCCGAAGGCGAACTGAGGCAGCACGCACGATGGACGACGACCAGCTGCTGCGCTACAGCCGCCACATCCTGCTCGACGAGATCGGCGTCGAGGGCCAGCAGCGCCTGCTCGATGCCCATGCGCTGGTGATCGGTGCCGGCGGTCTGGGCTCGCCGGCGCTGCTCTACCTGGCCAGCGCCGGCGTGGGCCGGATCACGGTGGTCGATCACGACACGGTGGACCGCACCAACCTGCAGCGCCAGATCGCGCACACCGAAGCCCGCGTCGGCATGCCCAAGGTCGAGTCGGCGGCGGCCGCGATCGCGCAGATCAACCCGGGCGTGGTGCTGCGCACCGTCGCGCAGCGTGCGGACGCCGCCCTGCTGGCCGAGCTGGTGGCTGCCGCCGACGTGGTGCTCGACTGCAGCGACAACTTTCCCACCCGCCAGGCGGTCAACGCCGCCTGCGTGGCGCAGCGTTGCCCGCTGGTGTCGGGCGCGGCGATCGGGCTGGACGGCCAGATCGCGGTCTGGGACGCGCGCACTGGCGATCTGCCGTGCTACGCCTGCCTGTTCCCGCCGACCGCCGAGGTGCCCGAGGTGCGCTGCGCCACGATGGGCGTGTTCGCGCCGCTGGTGGGCATCATCGGCACGATGCAGGCGGCCGAGGCGCTCAAGCTGCTGGCAGGCTTCGGCGAGCCGCTGGCCGGGCGGCTGCAGATGCTCGACGGCCGCCGCATGGAGTGGACCGAGATCCGGGTCGGGCGCGACGCGGCCTGCCCGGTCTGTTCTGTGGGTTCAGCACGGACCTGACACGGACCGGATCCGGCGGCTATGCTGTCGGACATGGAAAAAGCCCATCCCGAACTGACAGCACGCAACTTCCCGTCGGCCCAGGAGGAACTCCAGGCCGCGCAGCCGCCCTCGCTGTACGGCGGCCCGGAGAGCGCCTACCGGCTGGCCTTCGCCGACAGCGCCTTCCTGCTGCGCGAGGAGCTCCGGCCGGTGCGCATGCAGCTCGAGCTGCTCAAGCCCGAGCTGGTCCAGACCGAGCTCGGCATCGAGTCGACGATCGTGATCTTCGGCAGCGCGCGCATCCTGCCGCCGGAGACCGCCGCCGAGCGCCTGGCCGAGGCCGAGGCTGACGGCAACGAGGCCGCGGTCGCGCGTGCACGCCGCCAGGTCGACATGAGCCGCTACTACGACGAGGCGCGCCGCTTCGGCGCCCTCGTCACCCAGCGCTCGCGCACGCTGGAGACGCCGATCTATGTCGTCACCGGCGGCGGCCCCGGCATCATGGAGGCGGGCAACCGCGGCGCGCACGAGGTCGGCGGCAAGAGCATCGGCCTGAACATCGTGCTGCCGCACGAGCAGGCGCCCAACCCGTACATCACGCCGGAACTGTGCTTCCAGTTCCACTACTTCGCGCTGCGCAAGATGCACTTCGTGATGCGCTCGATCGCGCTGGTGTGCTTCCCCGGCGGCTTCGGCACGCTCGACGAGCTGTTCGAGACGATGACGCTGATCCAGACCGGCAAGAGCCGCCGTCGCCCGATCCTGCTGTTCGGACGCGAGTTCTGGACCCGCCTGATCGACTTCGACTGGCTGATCGAGACCGGCATGATCAGCCCGGGTGACGTGAACCTGTTCCGCTTCGTCGAGACCGCCGAGGAGGCCTGGGCGCATCTGTCGGCCCACTACGGCTTCGACCTGCCCGACACCACCACCGGCGCCTTCGCGGAGGACATGTGAGCATCGACATGAGCGGGCGCGAGGTCGCGCTGATCGGCGTGCCGACCGATGTGGGAGCCTCCGACCGGGGCGCGTCGATGGGACCGGAGGCCCTGCGGGTGGCGGGCCTGCGCGAGCGGCTCCAGGCCCATGGCCTGGTGGTGCATGACCGCGGCAACCTGTCCGGACCGGCCAACCCGTGGCTGCCGCCGGTCGAGGGCTACCGCCATCTGGCCGAGGTCGCCGAGTGGAACCGCAAGGCGCACGAGGCGGTGCATGCCGAACTGACCGCCGGGCGGCTGCCGATCATGCTCGGCGGCGACCACTGCCTGGGCATCGGCTCGATCAGCGCGGTGGCGCGCCACTGCCGCGAGACCGGCCGCAAGCTGCGGGTGCTGTGGCTCGACGCGCACGCCGACTTCAATACCTCGGCCATCACCCCGACCGGCAACATCCACGGCATGCCGGTGGCCTGCCTGTGCGGCTTCGGCCCGGCGGAGCTGACCGGCATCGGCGGCCAGGTGCCGGCGATCTCGCCGAAGTGGATCCGCCAGATCGGCATCCGCAGCGTCGACGCCGGCGAGAAGCGCTTCGTGCACGAGCACGACCTGGAAGTCTTCGACATGCGCTTCATCGACGAGATGGGCATGCGTCACGCGATGGAGCTGGCGCTGGCCACGCTCGACGAGCGCACGCACCTGCATGTCAGCTTCGATGTCGACTTCCTCGATCCGGACATCGCGCCGGGCGTCGGCACCACCGTGCCGGGCGGTCCGACCTACCGCGAGGCGCAGCTGTGCATGGAGATGATCGCCGACACCGGCCGGCTGGGCTCGCTCGACATCGTCGAGCTCAACCCGGCCTGCGACGTGCGCAACCGCACCGCGGCGCTGGCTGTCGACCTGGTCGAGAGTCTGTTCGGCAAGAGCACGCTGATGCGCAAGTCGTCGCGCGGATAAGGCGATGACATCCGGGACTGCGACAATCGGCGCATGAGCTCTCGCAGTCCTTCCGCCTCCGCCGCCTCTTCTTCTCTGCAGCTGTCCCTGGTCGCGCTGGATGATCCGGCCGACCGTGTCGCGCTGGCCACCCGCTGGCGTGCGCTCGAAGCCCGTGCCGAGGGCAGCTTCTTCACCCGCTGGGCCTGGATCGGCACCTGGCTGGCGCTGCTGCCTGACGCGGTCCGCCCGCGGCTGCTGCAGGCGCGGCGCGGCGAGCGCGATGTCGGCCTGGCGCTGGTGGTCGACGGGCCCGGCCGGCAGCGCTTCGGCCTGCCGTTCTGCCGCACCGCCTGGCTGCATGCGACCGGCCGGCCCGAGCTCGACATCCTGACGATCGAGCACAACGACGTCCTGATCGCCGCCGACGCCGCCGAGGGCGCCGAGGGCGCCGACGCGATCCGCGCAGCGATGCTGGCGCACTGGGCCGGGCGCCTGCGCGGCGTCACCGAGATCGTGCTGCCCGGCCTGGCCGGGCCGGGCTGGCCGGCCGGCTGCGAGGCGCGGCTGGCCTCGCGCCGGCTCGAGCGCGAGGACTGGGTGCGTCGCTCCTACGCGGTCGACCTGAAGGCGGTGCGTGCCGCCGGTGGCGACTTCCTGAAGCTGATCAGCGCGAACTCGCGTTCGCAGATCCGCCGCAGCATGAAGGAATACGGCCAGCTCGGCGCCCTCACGCTGACGCCGGCGGCCTCGACCGCGCAGGCGCTGGACTGGCTCGAGCGCCTGGCCGCGCTGCACCAGGCGCACTGGACCGGCCGCGGCCAGCCCGGCGCCTTCGCCAACGACTTCTTCTTCCGCTTCCACCGCACGCTGGTCGAGCACCACCACGACAGCGGCGCGATCCAGATGCTGCGGGTGGCGGTCGGCGAGCACGACCTGGGCTTCCTCTACAGCTTCATCCACCGCGGCCGGGTGTATTTCTACCAGTCGGGGCTGGAGTACGGCCTGATCGAGAAGCATGCGCGGCCCGGGCTGGTCGCGCATGTGCTGGCCGCGCAGCACAACGCCGCGCTCGGCCACGAGGTCTACGACTTCATGGCCGGCGAGTCGCGCTACAAGACCACGCTGGCCACGCTCGACGAGCAGATGACCTGGACGACGCTGCGCACCTCGGCGCTGCGCTTCGAGCTGGAGGCGGCGCTGCGCAGGCATCGCCAGCGCCGCGCCGGCACGGTCGAGCCGCAGGAGGCGCTGGCCGACTGAGGTCGACGGGTCAGCCCGCCGTGGCGATGCCACGCCGCTGGCGTGCCGCCAGCAGCATCCGGCGTGGCGTCAGCAGCTTGGCCAGCAGCCGCAGCGTGCGCATGTCCAGGCAGCCGAAGCGGGTGCTGCTGCGCAGCAGCATGCGCGCGGCCTCGAGCCGGTCGGTCTCGATCAGCGCATCGGCCGCGTCCAGGCAGAAGCCGCCGAGCTCGCGCAGGAACAGCGGCAGCTGGCGCAGGTAGAGCTCGGGATCGCGCTGGCAGATGCGCTCGGCCACCCGCAGCGTGTCGACGGTCGCGCGCACCCGGTGCCGCGGCGAGGACATCTGGCCGGCCGACAGGCGGTAGTCGATCAGCGCGCGCTCGACGAAGGCGACCTCGCCGCAGCGTGCCGCGCGCACGATCCAGTCCCAGTCGCACATCGAGCGCGCGTCGTCCTCGAAGCTGCCGGCCTGGTCGGCGCGCAGCAGCTCGCGGCGGAACATCAGCGTCGGCGGATGCATGAAGTTGCCGTGCGCCAGCTCCTCGTAGGCCGGGCCGTGGCAGACATGGAACTGCTCGCCCCAGGCGGTCTCGAGCGGCTCGCGGCGGCGCAGCAGCGAGCGGATGCCCTGGCGGGCCCGGCCGATGCGCGCGTAGTAGCGCGCCGCGTGGCCGGGACTCACCTTGCCGTCGCGGTCGTCGAAGGCATCGAAGTCGCCGGCGCACAGCACCACCTCGGGCAGCGCCTCCAGCACCCGAGCCTGCAGCGCCAGGCGGTCGGGCCGGCACAGGTCGTCGGCGTCGAGCAGCGCGATCCACTGCCCGCGAGCGGCCGCCACGCCGGTGGCGCGCGCTCGCGCCAGTCCGCCGTTGGGCTGCGACAGCACCCGCACCTGCGCGCCATGCTGCGCCAGCATCTGCGCGGTGCCGTCGGTCGAGCCGTCGTCGACGACGATGATTTCCAGGTGCGGCCAAGTCTGCGCGAACAGGCTCTCGAGCGTGGCCGGCAGGGTGTGGCGTGCGTTGTAGGCGGGAATGACGACGCTGATGAGTTCCGCCGGGTTCAGGTCTGAGTTCAGGGGCGAGTTCAGATCAGGTCCGGCCTGCGGTCCAGGCATTGTTGTGTCCGGTCGGGTCAATGGTTCACATGATTTCAGAGCAGGCGTGAAAAGGGAAGGTTTCCCATTTCGGGTTTGCTGAAAGCAACGGTAACGAATGTGTTTCGTGACCGCATGGCACCACCGATGTCGCCGTGTTGCCGTGATCCGGTCTCAGGTCGCCCGAGCCCAGGGCACCAGCAGCACGGCCAGGCGGCGCAGGGCGGGCACCCGCTGGCCGAGCTGGTCGAGCATGGCCACGTCATGCTGGTTCCAGGCCTTGAAGACCAGCGTCGACAGCAGATAGAGCACCACGTAGAGCAGTCCGGCCAGCAGCTGATGCAGCAGCGTCGGGGCCTCGCTGAGCGACAGCACGCCGAAGCACAGCGCCGCCGCGCTCAGGGCCGCGGCGCTCATGCGCATCAGCTCGCCCAGCGGCAGCGGCATGCGCAGCACCCACCAGACGCAGCCGAAGGTGAACAGGAAGACCGCCAGCGTCGAGGCCATGTGCGCGTAGATGGCGCCCTCCAGACCGTGGGTGGGCACCAGCCACAGGGCCATGCCCGCGCTGGTGACGACCGCGAAGAGGGCCTCGGCCGCACGCAGGCGCTGGTTGTCGGTGATCGTCAGCAGCGCGCCGAAGGCGGCGTAGGACAGCGTGACCCCGCGCACCAGCACCATCATCTGCAGCGCGAAGATGGCGGGTGCGTAGCTGCTGCCATAGGTCAGCTCGACGACCGGCCGGGCCCAGAAGTAGCCCACGCCGGTCAGCAGCAGGCCGAGAAAGTGGAAGTAGCGCACCGCGTCGCCACCGAGCCGGTGGATGCGTTCCTGGCCGCCGGCGCCATAGGCGTTAGCCAGCACCGGCATCAGCACCGTCATCAGCCCGGACGACAGCAGATCCACCCCGCCGCGTGCCAGCGTGGCGGCGATGGTGAAGAAGCCGACCGCCTCGGCGCCGACCAGGCGGTTGAGCAGATAGGTCTCGATCGCCTTGTTGCTGAAGGCGGCCACCAGCGTCGAGACCGTGGTCCAGGCCAGATGCGGCTTGACCCGGGCCAGCAGCTCGTCATCGATCTCGCGCGAGCCCTTGCGGATCTCGGCGCGGCGCAGCTGGCGCGCCGCCATCAGCGGATGCGCGATCGAGATCGCCAGGAACAGCAGCATGTAGCCGTCCAGCGGCATGCCCAGCAGCGCCATGATGCCGGCGCCGGCCAGGTTGATCAGGCTCAGCAGGCTGATCGAGCTGGCCTCGATGCCGAAGCGGCCGTAGCCCTTGGCCACCGAGATGCTGAACAGATACCAGGCCTTGGCGAAGGAGGCCAGCAGGGCGACTGCGGCGAACAGCGCCAGATGGCCTTCCCAGCCGGCCGGGCGCAGCGCCGGCAGCGCAGCCAGGAAGATGGCGCCCACCGCCAGCAGCGACCAGCCCTGCCAGCGCTGCAGCCGGCGGTGCACGTCCTGGGCGTCGACCAGGCTCTTGCGCCCGAGCGACTCCGAGACGAAGCGGATCGCCGAGGTGGTCAGGCCATGGTTCATCACCAGCACCAGCAGGCCCGAGAGCCACACCAGATAGGCGTAGCGACCGTAGTCGGCCGGCCCGAGGCCGCGCGCGATCAGCATGCTGGTCACCAGACCGGCCGCGTAGGTCACATAGGTCGAGCCGGTCGTCAGCAGCACTGAGCGCAGCACTGCCTTGGCACCGAACTGGTTGCTCATTCAGGGTCCTTGTCGAATCGTTCGGCCCGCGGCCGCCGTCGGCGGGGGTCCGGCGGGGCCCGGTCCGTCCGCGACGAACCTCGCGTGGATGGTAGCAAACGGGCGTTTCGGTCTGCGGTGCGGCGCCTCAGCGCGCGAACTGCGGATGGCGGTGGGTGGCCATGCGCATCATCCGGGCGACGAACTGGGCCGCGCTGCGCTCGCGCGGCATGAATCGCGGCAGCTGGTAGGGGTCGGCCTGGTCGGTGGCCACGCCGACGGCAGTCGATACCGCGCTGCTGTAGCCGGCCTCCTGCACCATCCTGGCGTGGACGGCCGCATAGTCGAGATCGGGCTTGCCGTTGGGGTAGGCGAAGCACAGCGGCTGGTGCCCGGTCAGCTCGGTGATGCGGTCGCGGTTGTCGGCGATCTCGCGCCGGGCCTGCTCCGGGTCGACCTTGGCCAGGATCGGATGGGTCACGGTGTGGCCGCCGATGTCCACCAGGCCGCTGTCGGACAGCGCCCGCACCTGGTGATCGTCCATCATCAGGTCGTTGGGCAGCTTGGCGCCAGCCTTGCGGCACAGCTCGGCACAGAAGTCGTGCCGGTGCTGCGGGTCGAGGTATTTCACCGCCCGCGTCAGGTCGCTGACCAGCGCGCGGCGCGAGGCGATGTCGGTGATCATGCGGGTGCCCAGGCCGACCTCGGACAGGTCGATCGCGCCGGGGGGCAGGCGGCGCACCGTCTCGACCACCGTGTCGTTGAACATGCAGCCACCGTTGAGGAAGCCGGTGGTGACGAAGACGGTGGCCGGCAGGCGGAACTCGCGCAGCAGCGGCAGGGCCAGATCGTGGTTGTCGCGGTAGCCGTCGTCGAAGGTGATGCAGGCCGCGCCGGCGGGCAGCCGGCCATCGCGCAGCATCTCGGCGGCCTCGTGCAGCCGCAGCACCTTGAAGGCGCCCGCGAGCGCGCGGAACTGCTCGGCCATCTGGCGGATGTCCGGCACGTCAGGCTGCAGAGGATCAGGCTCCTTCAGCACCCTGTGATACATGAGGATCGGCAGCAGGTTCGTGCCCGTCGGATAACGGGCCTGCACGAACCAGCGTGCGATCGGGCGGGCGATGGCGACCATGTTCAGAAGACTCCCAGCGTCTCCCCATGCCATTGAGGGGGACTTCATATTGTCCTGCCGTGCATCGACTGCGCGACAACCAGAGCCCGCGATCCGTCTCCCTTTTCATGGGGAAACTTCTTTTCCGGCAATGATGGAAACGAATTTTCCACGCCGGGCGCTGGTGTCGACAGATCTGTTACCTGCGGAATGCAAATCGGCGAAAAGTCCATCGCCCGATCGTGCCCGCCACAGAAGGAGGATGTCCCATCCTTGATGCCGGCCTGCATGTTAACGAGTGTGTAGCATGTCACATCTGAAAGTCTGTTTCCTGACGAAACGCTGTGGTTTCGCGGCCGCAATCGAGGCCCTTCGGCCGGGCGCGACATAAAACGAAACACGACGATACCGGGGCGAAAGGACGCCGAAGCGCGCGCCCGGCACGATGAGGCCGTGTTCGATGCAGTCTCATCAAGGAAGGAAATCATCATGAATCGCGTGTTCAAGCGTTCGCTGGCCGGTGTGGCCGCCCTGGCGCTGGTGGTCGGTCTGAGTGCCTGCGGCAGCGCCCCCTTCGGCGGCCGGGGCGGCCCCGAGGGCGAAGGCCCGCGCATGGGCATGAAGGACCGCCATGAGCACGGCCCGCGCAGCGAGGCCGACCACCAGAAGATGCGCGAGCGCATGGTCGAGCGCATCACCGCGCAGCTCGAGCTCGATGCGGTACAGAAGGGCCATCTGGTCCGGCTGATGGAGGTCATGCAGGCCCAGCGCATGGCGATGGCTGGCGGTGCGGCGCCAGGAGCGGCCGGTCGCGGCGGCCCGGGCGGGCCCGGCATGCTGCCGCAGCAGCAGATGCAGGAGCTGGTCAAGGGCGAGCGCTTCGATCGGGCCCGCGCCCAGACGCTGGTCGACGAGAAGACGCAGGCCGCGCGTGCCGCCGCGCCGCAGGTCATCGCCGCGATGGGCGACTTCTACGACAGCCTGAAGCCCGAGCAGCAGGCCAAGGTGCGCACCTTCCTGGAGCGCGGTCCGGGCCGTGGCTTCATGGGCGGCGGCCGTCACCACGGCTGAGCCATGCGCGCGGCGGGTGTCCGCGGCTAGGATCGGGTCATGCCTCGCCTGCTCCTGATCGATGACGATGAACATCTGGCCGCGCCGCTGGCCGCCTACCTGCGCCGCTTCGACCTGCAGCTGGAGGCCGAGGTCCGGCCCCAGGCGGGGCTGGAGCGGCTGCGCGCCGAGCCCTTCGACGCGCTGATCCTCGATGTGATGATGCCCGGCATGGACGGCTTCGAGCTGTGCCGGCGCCTGCGTCGCGACCCCGACGTCCGCCTCGCCGGCCTGCCGGTGCTGATGCTGACCGCGCGCGGCGAGGTCACCGACCGCATCATCGGCCTGGAGCTGGGCGCCGACGACTACCTGCCCAAGCCCTTCGAGCCGCGGGAGCTGGCGGCGCGGCTGCAGACCATCCTGCGCCGGCGGGCCGCACCGGTCGGGGCGGCCACGGCCGTGGCGACGCCGATGGCCGGGCGCCTGCGCTTCGATCGCATCGAGATCGACCTGGAGCGGCGCCAGGTCTGGCGCGACGGCCAGCCCGTCGAGCTGACCGGCACCGAGTTCACGCTGCTGGCGCTGCTGGCGGCCGAGCCGCAGCGCGTCTTCAGCCGCGACGAGATGCTCTCGCGCCTGCGCGGGCACGAGACCGAGATCCACACCCGCGCGATCGACATCCTGGTCAGCCGCATCCGTCGCAAGCTCGAGCCGCTCGACTGCATTCGCACCCTGCGCAACGCCGGTTACACCTTCGCGGCCGGAGCGCCGCAGTGAGGCGGCTGCCGGGCGTGCTGCGCCGGCTGGGCGGCCGGCTCGGGCCGCGCCTGCTGCTGCTGTTCGTGGCGCTGGCGCTGGCGATGACGGCGGTGTTCATGTCGGGCCTGCAGCGCGCGATCGGCGGGGGCTGGCGCGGCCTGGTGCGCCCGCTGGTCGCCGACTATGCCGACCGGCTGATGGCCGACCTGGGCTCGCCGCCGGACATCGCACGCGCGCAGGCGCTGGTGGCGCGCCTGCCGCTGTCGCTGCGCATCGACGGGCCGGTGGTGCAGTGGGACTCGCATCCGCATCTGCGCGGTCAGCCGGAGCGTCCCTGGCGCATGGGGCCGCCCCGGCATGCCTCCGATGTCGACCTGCATCGCCATCCGGGCGAGGCTCCGGTTTCGGACGGGCGCGGCCTGCGCTGGGTCGCCGATCCGGCGCTGGAGGACCGCGCCGACGCGGACGAGGGCAGCGAGCGCGGCTGGCTGCTGATCAGCCGGGTCACGCCGGACGGCCACCGCATCCGCTTCGGCCTGGGCGATGTGCCGTGGCGGGAGCGGCCGCGCTCGATCGGCTGGGTCACGCTGGCCGCGCTGCTGGGCCTGACGCTGCTGGCCTATCTGGTGATGCGCCAATGGCTGCGGCCGCTTGACGACATTCGCGCCGGCGCGGTGCGCTACGGCGAGGGCGAATTCGCCACGCCGATCCCGGTGCGCGATCGCGGCGAGCTGGGGCGGCTGGCTGTCCAGATCAACACCATGGCCGCCGCGCTGCACGGCATGCTCGAGGCCAAGCGCGCGCTGCTGCTGGCGATCAGCCATGAGCTGCGCTCGCCGCTGACCCGCGCGCGCCTGCATGCCGAGCTGGTCGAGGACGGTCCTTCGCGAGAGGCGCTGCTGCGCGACCTGGGCGAGATGCGCGAGCTGATCGCCGATCTGCTCGAGGGCGAGCGCCTGGCCGGCGGCCATGCCGCGCTGCAGCCGACGCCGACCGATCTGGCGCTGCTGGTCGAGCTGGCCGCGGTCGAGGCGGCCGAGGCGGCCGGAGCCCCCGAGCAGGCGCTGCGCTTCGATCTCGACGCGGTGTCCGGCGAGCTGGCGCTCGATGCGGCGCGCTGGCGGTTGCTGGTGCGCAATCTGGTCGGCAATGCGCTGCGGCACGGCAGCGCGCCGGTGGAGGTGCGACTGGCCCGCGTCCGCCCGGACGCCGATGAGACCGATGCGGCAGCGGGCGATCTGCTCGAGTTCGGCGTGCGCGACCATGGACCCGGCGTCGCGCCCGAGGTGCTGGCCCATCTGGGCGAGGCTTTCTATCGGCCGGACGCCGCGCGTGGCCGCGGGCAGGGCGGCGTCGGCCTGGGGCTGCACCTGTGCCGGCTGGTCGCCCGGGCGCATGGCGGCCGGCTGGAGCTGCGCCCGGCGCAGCCCGGCCTCGATGTCCGGGTCCGGGTGCCCTGGCCGGATCAGCCGGCGCGATCGGTGCTGGCGGATGCGCCGTCGTCGCGCCACTCCGACCCGGCCGGCAGCGCGTAGGCCGCCTCGTAGCCCAGGTCCATGCGGGCGCTGTCGGTCTCGCGTGGGCCGTCCTGATCGCGTGCGTCCTCGCTGCGCAGCAGGGTGTGAAGCCGGCGCCACAGCGGCAGCGAGCTGTCGGCGGCAGGGGTGTGCTTGTCGGCCATGTCGGGCTCCTTCCTTGTCGTCGTGGATCTTGTGATCCGGATTTCAGGCTCAGGTCCAGGCGCTGACTACCCCGTCGGGCAACAGGCGAATCAAGACGTGTCGTTGTCCCGCCTCGGGTTGCAGCTTCGAACGACCCTGGCGCAGGCTCGATGTGGCCGGGTGCGGCAGGGTTCCCGGCTTGGAGCGGGGTTGAGCGTGACAGGTTCCGCAAGAATGCTTGACCCGAGCTGAACAAGACCGCACGACCGCGTGCCCGACGGTTGCCGCTTGTGGGGGTCTGCGCGAATCTCGGGTCTGTGATAATTGGTAATTCGTGGAACCGATGCGAGACGACATGATGAATCTGCCTGCCTTCGCCTCCTCGATCCGGCTGGTCGGCCAGATGCTGCTGTGGGGCGGCTGGCTGGTGCCAGCGCTGCTGGCCTGGCAGCGCCTGCTCGACTATCTGAACGACGACCTGGCACGGCTGCATTTCACGCCCAGCTCGGCGCTGGTGCCGATGCCCGACATCAACGAGGCGGCCAACATCGCCGCGGCGCGGCAGTGGATGCTGGTGGCGGCGCTCTGGCTGGGTCTGGCGATCCTGTCGGCCTGCGTCGGCGCCTGGCGGGGGCGGGCGGGCCGGTCGGCATCGGCCGAGGGGCCGGTCGCGCCTGTCGGGCCTGCTGCGGGGGCGGTGGCGCTGCCGCCTGCGCTGGCGCAGCAGATGGATCTGCTGTCGCGGCAGGTGGAGGCCTGCCGCGAATCGCTGGCCGGCGAATACGCCCGGGTGCAGGCGATGGGTGCGGCCACCGACGACACCCAGCGCGATCGCTTCGCGCGACTCGAGCAGCGCCTGTCGGGGCTGGAGGGCCTGCTGCAGCGCAATGGCGAGCAGCTCGGGCATCAGCTCGGCGACCTGCGCGAGCGCATGGCGGCGGGCGGCTCGACCAACCAGTCCGACTTCGGTGATCTGGCCACCGGCCCGGTGCCGCTGCTGGCGGGGGCCGGATCGGCCGATGACCTGCGCCGGCTGCGCGATCTGGTGCTCAATCTCTCCGACCTGAAGGCGGACCTGCGCCTCGAGCAGCGCCAGCTGCGCCAGCGCCTGCGCGAGCTGCCCGATGCGGGTGGCGCTGCCGGCAGCCAGAGCCGCCCGCGCCCGCCCCGGGCCGCCTGAACGGTCCGCTCATGGTGGGTTGCCCGGGCGCCCCGGCTCGGGTATGATCAGGTTTTCGCTAGAACGCTGAATGGGCGGATCAGATCCAGCCCATTTTTTTTGCTTGAACCGCCGCAAGGCACCGGAAGGAGTGCGGCAGCCGGCTGGCGTGATGTCTGCGAAGAGGCCCGTTGCGGCCTTGATGCGGCATGACGCGGCTCTCAGGCTGCCGTTTGTACTGCATAGATGAACTGGCAGCAGGCTGTCGAACGAACGGTTACCGGCATGGGCTACGAACTCGTGGAATGCGAGCGTGGCCTGCGTGGGTTGCTGAGTGTGTCCATCGACCGGGTGCCGGGCACCGTCTATCCGACCGGTCCGGCCGACTTTGTCTTGGTCGAGGACTGCGAGCAGGTCACCCGTCAGCTCCAGCGCGTGCTGGAGGTCGAGGGCTGCGACTACGCTCGTCTGGAAGTGTCCTCGCCCGGGCTGGATCGGCCGCTGCGCAGGATGGCGGACTATGTGCGCTTCGAGGGCGCCGAGATCGACGTCACGCTGCGCCAGATCTTCCAGGGGCGCAAGAAATACCGCGGCATCCTCCGTCTGGCCGGGACAGGTCCGGACGCCTCGCTGGAGCTGATCTTCCGCGACGGCAAGGACAAGGACGAGCAGGTGCTGGGCTTCACTCTCGACGAGGTTCGCGAGGCCCGGCTGGTGCCGGTCGTGGACTTCAAGGGGCGGGCCCGCAAGGACAAGGATGCCGGCGCGGCAGCGGGTGAAGCGGCGGAACAGGAACCCGGAGGTCACGAAGAATGAACCGCGAACTGTTGATGCTGGTCGATGCGATCTCGCACGAGAAGAACGTCGATCGCGAAGTCGTGTTCGGCGCCGTCGAGTCGGCGCTGGCCTCGGCCACCAAGAAACTCTATGAGGGCGAGGTCGACATCCGTGTCGCCATCGACCGCGAGAACGGCGCCTACGAGACCTTCCGGCGCTGGCATGTCGTGCCGGACGAGGCCGGTCTGCAGCAGCCCGAGGCCGAGATCCTGCATTTCGAGGCCAAGGAACAGATCGACGACATCGAGGTCGGCGATTTCCTCGAGGAATCGGTCGAGTCGGTGCCGATCGGTCGCATCGGCGCGCAGGCGGCCAAGCAGGTGATCCTGCAGAAGATCCGCGACGCCGAGCGCGAGCAGCTGCTCAACGACTTCCTGTCGCGCGGCGACAAGATCTTCACCGGCACCGTCAAGCGCCTCGACAAGGGCGACCTGATCGTCGAGAGCGGTCGCGTCGAGGGCCGTCTGAAGCGCAGCGAGCTGATCCCGAAGGAAAACCTGCGCTCGGGCGACCGGGTGCGGGCGATGATGGTCGAGATCGACCCGACGCTGCGCGGTCCGCAGATCCTGCTGTCGCGCTCGGCCCCGTCCTTCATGATCGAGCTCTTCCGCCAGGAAGTGCCCGAGATCGAGCAGGGCCTGCTCGAGATCAAGAGCTGCGCCCGTGATGCGGGCAGCCGCGCCAAGATCGCCGTCGTGTCCTATGACAAGCGTGTCGATCCGATCGGCACCTGCGTCGGCGTTCGCGGCTCGCGCGTCAACGCGGTCACCAACGAGCTCGCCGGCGAGCGCGTCGACATCGTGCTGTGGTCGGAGGATCCGGCCCAGTTCGTCATCGGCGCGCTGGCCCCGGCCAACGTGCAGTCCATCGTCGTCGACGAGGAAAAGCACGCGATGGACGTGGTGGTCGACGAGGAGAACCTGGCCATCGCGATCGGTCGCGGCGGTCAGAACGTGCGTCTGGCCTCCGAGCTGACCGGCTGGCGCATCAACATCATGACCGCCGAGGAATCGGCGGCCAAGCAGGCCGAGGAAAGCGACGGCATCCGTCGCCTGTTCGTCGAGCGTCTGGATGTCGACGAGGAAGTCGCCGACATCCTGATCGCCGAGGGCTTCACCAGCCTCGAGGAAGTAGCCTATGTGCCGCTGCAGGAGATGCTGGAGATCGATGCCTTCGACGAGGACACGGTGCAGGAGCTGCGCTCCCGCGCGAAGAATGTCCTGCTGACGCTCGAGATCGCCAAGGAGGAGCGCGTCGAGGAGGTGTCGCAGGACCTGCGCGACATGGAAGGACTCAACGCCGAACTGATCGCGAGCCTGTCCGAGGGTGGCATCCACACCCGCGACGATCTCGCCGATCTTGCGGTCGACGAGCTGGTCGAGATGACCGGCGTCGACGAGGCCCGTGCGAAGGCGCTGATCATGAAGGCGCGCGAGCACTGGTTCGGCCCGGACGCCTGAGTCCGAGCCCCCGCGCCCCGAGACCCTTCCAGATCCTGACCGACACCGACGAACGAACGAACAAGACGCCCGTCCCAAGGAAACAAACACATGGCTGTGACCACCGTTGCCCAGTTCGCTGCCGAGCTCAAGAGTTCGGTGACGACGCTGCTCGAGCAACTTCAACACGCCGGCGTGAGCAAGGGAAGCGACCGCGACCCCCTCACCGAGGCCGACAAGGAACGACTGCTGGACTACCTCCGCCGCACGCATGGCACGACTGGTGCCGACCGCAAGAAGATCACGCTGACCAAGAAATCCACCAGCGAGATCAAGCAGGCTGACGCGTCCGGCAAGGCCCGCACGATCCAGGTCGAAGTGCGCAAGAAGCGCACCTTCGTCAAGCGCGACGATGTGGTGGGTGGAGCCGGTGGCGCCTCCGAGGCGCTGGAGACGGTCGAGGACGATTCGCGTCAGGTCGAGGAAGAGCTGCGCCTGAAGGCGGAGGCCGCTGCGGCTGCCGCGGCCGCGGAAGAAGCCCGTCGCCGCGAGCAGGCCGAAGCCGAGGAACGCGCCCGCCGCGAGGCCGAGGAGCGTGCCCGCCGTGAGGCCGAAGAGCGTGCTGCGGCCGAAGCCGCTGCCCGCGAGGCCGCCGCCCGTGCCGCCGCCGAGCAGGAAGCCCGTGCCCAGGCTGAAGCCGCCGCTGCGGCTGCGGCCCGTGCCGAAGCGGCTGCCGCTGCTCCGGCGCCGGCCGCCGAGCCGGTCGTCGATGCGGCTGCGCAGGCAGCCCGCGACGCCGCTGCCCGCCGCGCCGAGGCCCAGGCCCGTGCCGCCGCGGAAGTCGCTGCATTGAACGAGGCGGCTGCGCGCCGTCGCAACGGTGGCGGTGCCCAGGGCCGCGCCGGCAGTGCCGTTCGCACCGCTGCCCCGGTGGCTGCGGCCGCTCCGGTGGCCGCGCCTGAACCTGCGCCGGCGCCGGCTCCGGTGGCTGCACCTGTGGCCGCGCCCGCTCCGGTCGTCGCTGCGGCTGCGCCGCTGCCTGTGCCTCCGCGTGGCGCCGCTCCGGCTCCCGCACGCGTTCCGACGCCGCCGGCCCGCCCGGCACCGCAGCAGCCCCCCAGCCGCGGCATCTTCAGCCGTGCGCCGGCCCCGACTCCGGCCGCTGCCCCGGCGGCGGCTGCGGTTGCCGCGCCTGCGGTGGATGCGGCGCGCCAGGCTGAAGCCGAGCGCCGTCGCAAGGCGGCCGAGGCGGAAGCCCAGGCCATCCGCGACATGATGAACCGCAAGAACAAGGTTCTGGTCGCGAAGAAGCCCGAGGAGCCCAAGCCCGCCGTGGCACCGGCCGCTCCGGGCGCGATCACCGGCACCATCCGCAAGCCGGCCGGCGCTCCGGGCGCCGCGGCTGCTCCGGGTGCAGCCCGTCCCGGCGACAAGGCTGCACCGGGCAAGAAGGGTGCGGAGAAGAACGTCAAGTCCGGCGAGCTCTCCTCGACCTGGTCCGACGACAAGAAGCGCGGCACCGCGCCGAAGGGCCGTGACGCGGCACCGGGCGCCTCCGCGAACCGTGGCAGCAACTGGCGTGGTGCGCCGGCCGGCGGCCGTGGCGGTCGCCGCGGCGGTCGTGGCGACAGTCATGACCAGCGCATGACGCCGCAGGTCGAGGCGCAGATCCACGAGGTCCATGTGCCCGAGACCATCTCGGTGGCCGACCTGGCCCACAAGATGTCGGTCAAGGCCTCCGAGGTGATCAAGCAGCTGATGAAGCTGGGCCAGATGGTCACCATCAACCAGCAGCTCGACCAGGAAACGGCCATGATCCTCGTCGAGGAAATGGGCCACAAGGCCTTCGCGGCCAAGCTGGACGATCCGGACGCCTTCCTCGAGGAAGAGAACGCGGCCGCTTCGGGCGAGGCGCTGGCGCGTCCGCCGGTGGTCACGGTCATGGGTCACGTCGACCACGGCAAGACCTCGCTGCTGGACTACATCCGCCGCAGCCGCGTCGCCGCGGGCGAAGCCGGCGGCATCACGCAGCACATCGGCGCCTATCACGTCGAGACGCCGCGCGGTGTCATCACCTTCCTCGACACCCCGGGTCACGAAGCGTTCACCGCGATGCGTGCCCGTGGCGCCAAGGCCACCGACATCGTCATCCTGGTGGTGGCGGCCGACGACGGCGTGATGCCGCAGACGAAGGAAGCCATCAGCCACGCCAAGGCGGCCGGCGTGCCCATCGTCGTGGCGATCAACAAGATCGACAAGCCGGACTCCAACCTCGAGCGCGTGCGCAGCGAGCTGGTGGCCGAAGGCGTCGTGCCGGAAGAGTTCGGTGGCGACTCGCCGTTCTGCCCGGTGTCGGCCAAGACCGGCAAGGGCATCGACGAGCTGCTCGAGCAGCTCCTGCTGCAGGCCGAAGTGCTGGAGCTGAAGGCTCCGGTCGAGGCGCTGGCCAAGGGTCTGGTGATCGAGGCGCGTCTGGACAAGGGCCGCGGCCCGGTGGCCACCGTGCTGGTGCAGTCGGGCACGCTCAAGCGTGGCGACGCGGTGCTGGCCGGCCAGAGCTATGGCCGCGTGCGCGCCATGCTCGACGAGGACGGCAAGCCCATCACCGAGGCCGGCCCCTCCATTCCGGTGGAGATCCAGGGTCTGTCCGAAGTGCCGGCGGCCGGCGACGAGTTCATGGTCCTGGCCGACGAGCGCCGGGCCCGCGAGATCGCCACCTTCCGTCAGGGCAAGTACCGCGAAGTGACGCTGAACAAGCGCCAGGCCGCCAACCTCGAGAACATGTTCGAGAGCATGGGTCAGACGGCCGCGCAGATGCTGCCGCTGATCATCAAGGCCGACGTGCAGGGCTCGCAGGAAGCGCTGGCGGCCTCGCTGCTCAAGCTGTCGACCGACGAGGTCAAGGTGCAGATCGTGCACGCGGCGGTGGGCGGCATCAGCGAGTCGGACGTCAACCTGGCGCTGGCCTCGAAGGCGGTCATCATCGGCTTCAACACCCGTGCAGACGCCGGCGCTCGCAAGCTGGCCGAAGGCAACGGCGTCGATCTGCGCTACTACAACATCATCTACGACGCGGTCGACGAGATCCGCGCCGCGATGTCGGGCATGCTGGCGCCGGAACAGCGCGAGGAAGCCATCGGTACCGCAGAAATCCGCACGGTGTTCGTCGCGTCGAAGATCGGCACGGTCGCCGGCTCGATGGTCACCTCGGGTCTGGTGCGTCGCAACTGCAAGTTCCGCCTGCTGCGCGACAACATCGTCATCTACACCGGCGAGGTCGAATCGGTCCGCCGCATGAAGGACGATGTCAAGGAAGTCAAGGAAGGCTTCGAGTGCGGCATCAAGCTCAAGAACGTCACCGACATCGCTGAAGGCGATCAGCTGGAGTTCTTCGAGATCAAGGAAGTGGCGCGCACGCTGTAATCCACGGCGTCTGCCCCGCTTTCGGGCCCCGGCGCCAGCGCCGGGGCCTCGTCGTTTTGCGCGAGAGCGCACGAGAGCTTTCTCACCATGAGACACAAGCGTTCGATTCCCAACCGCGGCTTCCGTGTGGCCGACCAGATCCAGCGCGATCTGGCCGAGCTGATCCGCGGCCTGAAAGATCCGCGCGTCGGCATGGTCACGATCAGCGCGGTCGAGGTCACGCCCGACTATGCGCACGCCAAGGTGCACTTCTCGGTGCTGGTCGGCGATGTCGAGGCCACCGGCCAGGCCCTGAACGAGGCCGCAGGCTTCCTGCGCAATGGCCTGTTCAAGCGCCTGCAGATCCACACCGTGCCGACGCTGCATTTCCATTACGACCGCACCACCGAGCGTGCGGTCGCGATGAATGCGCTGATCCGTGAGGCCAATGCGCAGCGCGCCGCCGACGCCGACGATGAGCAGTGACACGAACCTGATTTCCGACGCTCCGGTCGAGGCGGTGGGCGCGACGGCCGATGCGCGTGCGCCGCGGGTGCGCATCCCGCGCCGGCCGGTGCATGGCGTGCTGATGCTCGACAAGCCGCTGGGCCTGTCGAGCAACGACGCGCTGCAGAAGGTCAAGCGCCTGTTTCGCGCCGAGAAGGCCGGCCACACCGGCACGCTCGACCCGCTGGCCACCGGCCTGCTGCCGATCTGCTTCGGTGCGGCGACCAAGTTCTCCCAGGTCAGCCTGGAGGCGGACAAGGGCTACCGCGCCACGCTGCAGCTCGGCCAGACCCGCGTCGGCGGCGACCGCGAGGGCGAGGTCATCGCCGAGCGTCCGGTCGTCTGCGACCGTGCGGCCGTCGAGGCCGCCTGCGCGCGCTTCACCGGCCTGATCTCGCAGCTGCCGCCGATGCAGTCGGCGCTCAAGCACAACGGCAAGGCGCTGTACGAGTACGCACGCGCCGGCGTGACCGTCGAGCGTCAGCCGCGTCAGGTCACGATTCATCGCATCGACATCATCGAGTGGCAGGCTGAGCGGCCGGACTTGCTGGTGGTCGACGTGCTGTGCACCAAGGGCACCTACATCCGCACGCTGGCCGAGGACATCGGCGAGGCGCTGGGCTGTGGCGCCCACCTGGCCGGCCTGCGGCGCATCGTCAGCGGACCGGTCGACCTGCGCGCCTCGGTCACGCTGGCGGCGCTGGAGGCGATGGACGAGGCGGCGCGCGACGCCTGTCTGCGCCCGGTCGACGTGCTGCTGGCCGACTGGCCGGCGGTGCAGCTCGGCGAGGCCGATGCGGCACGCTTCCTCAGCGGCATGCGCCGCCGGATCGTGCATGCGGATGCCGAGCATGTGCGCGTCTACGGCCCCGACGGGCGCTCGCTGCTGGGGGGCGCCCATGTGAAGGCCGGCGAGCTGATCGCCGACCGTCTGCTGAGTCCTCTCGAAGTCCGCGCGCTGCGGCGTGACTGACCTGATTCGCCCCGATCCTTTCCGAACTCTTCCGCTGACCCTGCGCCGCTGCGGCCGCGCTGACGGACCAACCTCATGAGCACACAGATCCGCAACATCGCCATCATCGCCCACGTCGACCATGGCAAGACCACGATGGTCGACCAGCTGCTGCGCCAGAGCGGCACCTTCGCCGAGCACGAGAAGGTCGTCGACACCGTGATGGACAACAACGCCATCGAACGCGAGCGCGGCATCACCATCCTGGCCAAGAACTGCGCGGTCAGCTGGGAAGGCACGCACATCAACATCGTCGACACGCCCGGACACGCGGACTTCGGCGGCGAGGTCGAGCGCGCGCTGTCGATGGTCGACGGCGTGGTGCTGCTGATCGACGCCCAGGAAGGCCCGATGCCGCAGACCCGCTTCGTGACCAAGAAGGCGCTGGCGCTGGGCCTCAAGCCGATCGTCGTCGTCAACAAGGTCGACAAGCCGGGTGCGAACTGCGACCGGGTGGTCAACGCCGCCTTCGACCTGTTCGACAAGCTCGGCGCCACCGACGAGCAGCTCGACTTCCCCGTGGTCTACGCCTCGGGCATCAACGGCTGGACCTCGCTGGAAGAAGGCGCGCCGGGCGAGCAGTGGGGCCCCGACATGTCGGCCCTGTTCAACACGGTGCTCAAGCATGTGCCGCCGCAGCAGGGCGACGCCTCCGCGCCGCTGCAGCTGCAGATTTCGGCGCTGGACTTCTCCAGCTTCGTCGGCCGCATCGGCGTGGGCCGCATCAGCCAGGGCACCCTCAAGCCGGGCATGAACGTGGTCGTGATGGAAGGCCCGGACGGCAAGAGCGTCAACGGCCGCATCAACCAGGTGCTGACCTTCCAGGGCCTGGACCGCGTGCAGGTCACCGAGGCCGGCCCGGGCAACATCGTGCTGATCAACGGCATCGAGGACATCGGCATCGGCGTGACCGTGACCGATCCGACCAATCCGCAGCCGCTGCCGATGCTCAAGGTCGACGAGCCGACGCTGACGATGAACTTCTGCGTCAACACCAGCCCGCTGGCCGGTCGCGAAGGCAAGTTCGTCACCAGCCGCCAGATCTGGGACCGCCTGCAGAAGGAGCTGCAGCACAACGTCGCGCTGCGCGTGAAGGAAACCGACGAGGACGGCATCTTCGAGGTCTGCGGCCGCGGTGAACTGCACCTGACCATCTTGCTGGAGAACATGCGCCGCGAGGGCTACGAGCTGGCCGTCTCCAAGCCGCGCGTGATGTTCCAGGACATCGACGGCGTCAAGTGCGAGCCGATGGAGCTGGTCACCGCCGACGTCGAGGAAGCCCACCAGGGCGGCGTGATGCAGGCGCTGGGCCTGCGCAAGGGCGAGATGATCAACATGGAGCCGGACGGCCACGGCCGTGTCCGCCTCGAATACCGCATCCCGGCCCGCGGCCTGATCGGCTTCTCCAACGAGTTCATGAACCTGACCCGTGGCTCGGGCCTGATCTCGTCGATCTTCGACGGCTACGAAGCCCACAAGGGCGACATCGGCGGCCGCAAGAACGGCGTGCTGATCTCGATGGACGACGGCGAGATCTTCACCTACGCGCTGGGCAAGCTCGACGACCGCGGCCGCATGTTCGTCAAGGCGAACGACCCGGTCTACGAGGGCATGATCGTCGGCATCCACAGCCGCGAGAACGACCTGGTGGTCAACGCCACCCGCACCAAGCAGCTGACCAACTTCCGTGTCTCGGGCAAGGAAGACGCGATCAAGATCACCCCGCCGATCGACCTGACGCTGGAATACGGCGTCGACTTCATCGACGACGACGAGCTGGTCGAGATCACGCCGAAGTCGGTGCGTCTGCGCAAGCGCTACCTGAAGGAGCACGAGCGCAAGCGTGCCTCGCGCGAAGGCGCGGGTTCCTGACGCGCATGCCGGGCATGAGCCATGCCCGCGCGGTCGCGCTGATGGTGCTGGTGACGCTGCTGTGGAGTGGCGCCGGTGTCGTCAGCCGCCATCTCGAGGCCGCGCGCGGCTTCGAGGTGACCTTCTGGCGCAGCGCCTTCAATGCGCTGGCGCTGCTGGTGGCGCTGCCGCTGCTGCGTGGGGCCGATCTCTGGCGCTCGCTGCGCGAGGGTGGACGGGCGCTGTGGCTCTCCGGCCTGTGCTGGTCGGTGATGTTCACCGCCTTCATGTTCGCGCTGACGCTGACCTCGGTGGCGAACGTGCTGGTCACGATGGCCATCGGCCCGCTGATCACCGCGCTGTTCGCGCGCGTCTTCCTGCAGCACCAGCTGCCGGCGCGCACCTGGGGCGCGATCGCGGTGGCGGGCGCCGGCATCGCCTGGATGTTCGGCGCCGAGCTGCAGACCGGTGCGGCCGCCGGCATGGGCGTCGCGCTGGCGGTGCCGCTGGCCGCGGCCGTCAACTTCACCGTGCTGCAGCATGTCTCGCACGGCAGCGCTGATCCGGACGAGGCGCTCGGCGGCGAGGCCGCCGCCACGCCCGACATGCTGCCGGCGGTGCTGATCGGCGCGCTGCTGTCGGCGCTGGTGACGCTGCCGCTGGCCTGGCCGCTGCAGGCGTCCTCGCATGACCTGATGCTGCTGGCCGGGCTGGGCGTGTTCCAGCTCGCGCTGCCCTGTCTGCTGGTGGTCGGCCTGACGGCCGTGCTGCCGGCGCCGGAGATCGCGCTGCTCGGCCTGCTCGAGGTGCTGTTCGGCGTGCTGTGGGCCTGGGTCGGCGCTGGCGAGGTGCCGGGGCCGGCCACGCTCAGCGGCGGCCTGCTGGTGCTGGGCGCGCTGGTCGGCAACGAGCTGCTGGCGCTGGCCGGCCGTCACCGCGCCGGTCCGGCCCGCTGAGCGGCCCGCTGAGGCGGATGTCGCTCAGGCCAGATCCTCGATCACGATCGCGCCGGCGCCCAGCAGCGCCATCGCCCGGCTCCAGTGGCGCGCCATGCGCTCGCTCAAGGCGTCCAGATCGACCGGCTGGCCCTGCTGCACCGCCCGCTGGGCCTTGAGCTGGGCCGCTCGGGCCAGCACCGCGAGCTGGCGCAGCGCATCGGCCGCCTGCAGCAGATGCGCGGAGCCGCTGTCCTCGCCCGAGAGCCAGCGCAGATGAATGGCCGCCAGCTCCGCGCTGGCGCCGAGCCGCGTGATGCCGCAGTCCAGCCAGCGCCGACAGCCCTCGACATCGCGCTGACGCACCAGCGCATCGAGCTCGGCCTGGCTGCGGCGCTGCCAGCGACGCAGCGGATGGCGGGTCGGAATCCGCTCCAGATGCCGCTCCAGCAGCTGCCGGGCCAGATGGCGCAGCGTCTCGGGCGGACGGCGCACCAGCCCGCGCAGCTCGATCACCGTGGCGCTCGGCGCCAGGCTGCCGTCGCTCGGCAGTCCGCCCTGCATCAGGCCGTCGAAATCCTCGTCCTGCAGGTGAAAGTAGCCGTCGTGGTGGAAGTAGCCCAGACGGCGATGGGTCGCATCGAAGTCGTTGACGATCAGCGTGCTGCGCCGGTGCTGGCGCCGGTAGTCCTGGCCGTCGGTGTCGGGCAGCCACCAGGCGTCGGCCTCCAGCATCACCAGCCGACCGGCGCCGAGCTGCTCGTGCAGATGGTCGGCCAGCGGCCGCCACAGCGTCAGCGCATGCGGCTCCAGCCCGTGCAGGCGGCGCAGATCCTCGGCCGGCGGGCGCGGCTCGCTCCACTGATCGTCGAGCCAGTCGATCGCCAGCACATGGCCCAGCACCGCATGCACATCGAGCCGCAGCGCCGCCAGCAGCGACAGCCAAGGGTCGAGCGCACCGGCGCCCTGCGGCCACAGCCGCTGCCGCGTCTCCAGCGGCACCGTGATGCCGTGTTCCAGCCCGTTGATCAGGCACAGGCGGGCAGCGGTGGCATGGGCAGCGGCAGGCGGCGGAAGCATGTTCGATGTTCTCCCTCAATGGGATTAATGTAACATACGGTAATAAAATAACTGAAGTGTTGAATTGATCACGTTTGCGGATTCCCTGCGCAGCCAGGGCCGGCTGGAGCCGGGCAGCGCCGACCTGGCCGAATCGCTGGACGAGGGCTGGTGGTGGGGCAGCAGCGCGCCCGGGCAGTGGGACTCGCCGCAGACCGCGCTGCAGCTCTCGCAGGAGCCGCACTGGCATGCCTGCGACGGGCCGGTCGCGCCGATCGACACGCTGGTGCGTCGGCTGGATTCGGCGGTGCTGTCGGCGGTCCATGCCGGCGTGCGGGACTGGTGGCTGTGTCGGCCGCTGCCGGCCTGCGCCGATCGGCGCCGCCGCTGGCTGGCGCTCGACGGCGTGGCCGGACGCCGTGCCGAGCTGTGGCTGCATCAGGTCGAGACCGGACACCAGCGCCTGCTGCTGCGCAGCGACAGCGCGCGGCTGCGTCACCGCGTCGAGCTGCCGGCCGGCGCGGCCGACACCGTGCTCTGGCTGGTGCTGCGCGACGAGCCGGTGTCCGCTGTCGGGCTGTGGCGGCCGGTGCGCCGGGTGGGCGAGCGGCTGGCCGCCGAGGCGCCGGCGCTGCGGGCGCGCCTGCTCGATCCAGGCCGGGGGCGGCTGGCGCTGCGCCTGCGGGTGCAGGAGCCGCTGCTGGGGCTGTCGATGGTGCTGCGCCACGCTGGCCGGCGCTGGCAGGCGCCGATGGTGCTGGGGGGCGGAGCCGGGCAGGGCGGCGGCCTGTGGCAGGGGCTGCTGGATGTCGAGGCGCCGGCGCTGTGGTGGCCGCATGCGCTCGGCGAGCCGGCCCTGCATGAGCTGGAGCTGCATGTGCTGCGGCCCGAGGGCGCGCGCCAGGTGCTGTCGCTGGGGCGCATCGGCTGGCGCCAGATCGTGCAGGACCGCTCGCGCGGGCGACTGATCATCAACGGCATGCCGATGCCTGTGCCGCTGCGCCGGACCTGCTGGGCGCCAGGCGTGCACATGCCGGCCGCCGAGGTCGCCGCCCAGGTCGCGCAGGCGCGAGCTGCAGGCATCGATCTGCTGGACATCGCGGCCGCAGGCGGGCCGGATGCCGACGAGGCGCTGCTCGATGCCTGCGACGCCCAGGGCCTGCTGATCGGCCATGGCCTGAGCCAGGACAGCGCCGCAGCACCCGCCGCCCAGCGGGCCCAGCAGCTGGCGCGCTGGCAGGCGCGCGCCTCGCTGGCCTGGGTGCGCGTGGACGCGCCGGCCTGCGATCCGGTGGTGACGCAGGTGATGCAGGCCCTGCCCGATAGCCTGTGCCTGTCCGGCGCCGTGAGCGGTGCGTTCTGAAACGGGGCACGCTGAATCGGTCAGAATCGCGCTCCCGCCGGGCTCGTCGTTCCGGCCCGTCTTTCCGGCCCACCGGGCCCCCGCCGATGTCCGAACCGATTCTTGCCGCGGCGCTTGCCGACGCCCCCTTGTCGCCCTGGCGCCTGTCCGTCGCGCCGATGCTCGACTGGACCGACCGCCACTGCCGCCATTTCCACCGCCTGCTGACCCGCCGCACGCGGCTCTACACCGAGATGGTCACCACCGGCGCGCTGCTGCACGGCGATCAGTCGCGCCATCTTGACTTCGGCGAGATCGAGCATCCGGTGGCGCTGCAGCTCGGCGGCAGCGAACCGGCCGACCTGGCCGCCTGCGCGCGGCTGGCGGCGAAGTGGGGTTATGACGAGGTCAACCTGAACTGCGGCTGCCCGAGCGAGCGGGTGCAGCGCGGCGCCTTCGGCGCCTGCCTGATGGCCGAGCCCGCCACGGTGGCCGACGGGGTGCGCGCGATGCGCGATGCGGTCGATCTGCCGATCACGGTCAAGCACCGCATCGGCATCGACCGCATCGAGTCCTATGACTTCGTGCGCGACTTCGTCGGCCAGATCGCCGAGGCCGGCTGCGAGGTCTTCATCGTGCATGCGCGCAACGCCTGGCTGAAAGGCCTGAGCCCGAAGGAGAATCGCGAGATTCCGCCGCTGCGCCATGAATGGGTCTGGCAGCTCAAGCGCGATTTCCCCGCGCTGACGATCGTCATCAACGGCGGCATTCGCGACGATGACGAGATCGCGCGGCATCTGGCCCATGTCGACGGGGTGATGGTCGGCCGGCAGGCCTATCACGAGCCCTGGCAGATGGCCGGCTGGGATGCGAGATTCTTCGGCGAGCCGGGGCCGGCGGCCTCGCGCGAGGCGGTCGAATCGGCCTGGATCGAATATCTGGACGGCGTCCAGACCGGCGGCCGGCCTTGGCCGACCGCGATGCGCCATGCGCTCGGGCTGTGGAATGGCCAGCGCGGCGCCCGGGTCTGGCGCCAGTTCTGGTCCGATCACCGCCACCGCGAGGCCCGTCCCTCCGAACTGGCCCGCCGATTCCATGATCTGGCTCGCCAGGCGGGTTCGGCATCGAATTGATCCGGCGCACTGCCGGGAACAAGGCAAGGAAAGCCGCGACATTTCACGCGACTCCAGGGAATCCCAGGCGTGCCCCCCGGGAATTCAAGGCTGAAATATTTCCGTGCCTGTGGGCAATTCGGGCATACTCCGCGCCGAGCATGTGCTCGACCGCCTTGGAATGCCTCTGCCATGACGACCCTCCAGGACCTGCGCGCCAAGCAGGAAGAACTGCGCAAGCAGCAGGAAGAAATTGCCCGCTCCATCGAGGAAATCCGCTCCTCGCAGCGCGCCGGCGTGATCGCCGAGATCAAGGCCATGATGGCCCAGCACGGTCTGACGGTGGCCGATCTGGAAACGCCGGCCGGCCGAGCCCCCCGTGCCGCCGCCGAGGGCAAGACCCGCGAGCCGTCCAAGGTCGCGGTCAAGTACCGCGATGCCGAGACCGGCTCGACCTGGACCGGTCGTGGCCTGAAGCCGCGCTGGCTGGCCAGCGCGCTGGAAGCCGGTCGCTCGCTCGAGGAATTCCTGGTCGAGGCGCCCGCCGCCGAGTGAGCGCGAGCGCCATGACCTCGGCTGCCACGGCCTGCTGCACGGCCCGCTGATCACGGCATCGATGCGCTGGCGTTTTCTTCATGCGGCGGATCTGCATCTCGACAGTCCGCTGCGTGGGCTGGATCGGCATGAAGGCGCACCGGTCGAGCCGCTGCGCTCGGCCACCCGGCGTGCGCTGATCGCCCTGGTCGATCTGGCGATCGAGCGCGAGGTCCAGGCGCTGCTGATTGCCGGTGACCTCTATGACGGTGACTGGGATGATTTCCGCACCGGGCTGTTTTTCCACCAGCAGATGAACCGGCTGGCCAGCCGGGATATCCGGGTGTTCATTGTCCGGGGAAATCATGATGCGGAAAGTCGCATCACCCGGCAATTGCCGCCGATGGCGCATGTGCATGTCTTCGAATCCCGGCGCGGCGGTACCGTCGATCTGCCGGATTCGGGGGTGGCGATCCATGGCCGCAGCTTCTCGAAGCCGGCGGTGACCGAAGATCTGCTGCCCGGATATCCGCCGCCCGTGCCCGGGCGATTCAATATCGGGCTGCTGCACACCAGCCTGACCGGCAATCCGGACCATGATCCGTATGCGCCGACCACCGAAGCCCGCCTGATTGCAACCGGTTACGACTACTGGGCGCTGGGACATATCCATCAGCGTCAGGTGGTGCGGGAATCCTCGCCTTGCATCGTGTATCCCGGCAATCTCCAGGGCCGTCATGCCCGCGAGACCGGCCCGAAAGGCTGCGAGCTGGTCGAGATCGAGCACGGGCGCATCGTGCGCCATGAGCCGGTGGTGCTCGATGTGCTGCGCTGGCACCGGCTCGCGCTGGACCTGGGCGGCATCGACGATCTGGAGGCGCTGGCGCGGCGCATCGATCCGGCCTTCGAGGCCTTGCTGGCGGGCGAGACCGGGCCGGGGTGTGCGGTCGGCGTCGACGCGGGCGCGGCCTCGCGCCTGCACTGCGTGCGGGTGGTGCTGTGCGGCAGAAGCCGGCTGCACGGCGCCGAGGCCGCGCAGCCGGGCCTGCTGGAGGCCGCGGTGCGCGCGCAGGCGCTGCAGCAGGCCGGGCGGCTGTGGATCGAGCAGGTCCGCGTCGAGCTGGCCTCGCCGCTGGACCGAGGCGCGCTGGCTGCGCGCGACGATGCGCTCGGCGAGGTGCTGCGCGAGGTCGACCGGCTGCTGGCCGATCCGCAGGCGCTGCGCACCTGGGCCGAGGCGGCGCTGGGCGCCGGCGCGAATCTGCCGGCTGAACTGGCCGATCTGCGCCCGGAGCGCCTTGACGAGGCGAGCTGGCGCGCGCTGCTGCGCGACGCCGAGGCGATGGTGCTGGCGCAGCTGGGCCGGGATCTGACGACGTGAGGCGGCGGTGAGACTGCGCCGGCTGCATCTGCAGGCCTTCGGGCCGTTCACCGATCGCTGGATCGACTTCGGCCCCGGCCTGACGCTGCTGGCCGGTCCGAACGAGGCCGGCAAGTCCTCGATGCTGCGCGCGCTCACGGCGCTGCGCTTCGGCATCGAGCATCGCAGCACCGACAACTTCGTGCACGAGCATGCGCGCATGGCGCTCGGCGCGGTGGTGCTCGACCGCGAGGGCCGCGAGCTGCAGCTGCTGCGCCGCAAGGGCCGCGAGCCCACGCTGTCCGTTCTGGCGTCCGACGGCAGCAGCCTGCCGGCCGCGGCCGATCTGGAGCTGCAGCTCACCGGCGGCCTGAAGCGCGCCGATCATGATCTGATGTTCGCGCTCGATCACCCGCGCCTGCGCGCCGGCGGCGAGCAGCTGCTGGCCGGCCAGGGCGAGATCGGCGCGGCGCTGTTCGAGGCCAGCGCCGGCGTGCACAGCCTGCGCACGGTGCTGGAGCGGCTTGACCAGCAGGCGCGCGCGCGCCTGGTGCCGCGCGGCAGCACCGGCAGCGTCAACATCGCGCTGCGCCGCCATCGCGAGCAGCATGAGGCGCTGCGTGACGCGCAGCTGCGCCCGGCTGAATGGGCCGCGTTGCGCCAGCGTGCCGACGAGACCCAGGCCGCGCTGGAGCGCGCGCGCGAGAACCGCGCTGCGGCCGATCTGGCGCTGCGCGACCTGCGCGAGCGCATCGCGGTGGCGCCGCTGCTGCGCACGCTCGACGACACCCGCGCCGAGCTGGCCGCGCTGTCGCTGCTGCCGCCGTCCGACGAGGACCTGCCGCGCCAGCGCATCGCGCTGCAGACCCGCGAGCACGAGCTGCAGACCGCCCGTGCCGCGCAGCAGGCGCTGCGCGCTCGGCTCGACGAGCAGCTCCAGACGCTGCCGCCGGGCACGCCGCGCTGGCTCGAGCAGGCCGCCGGCATCGACCGCCTGGTCGCCGCCGCCGACGGCCTGGAGGCCGCACGGCTGCAGTGCCGCGAGCTCGAGCAGCACGGTCAGGCGTTGGATCGGCAGCTCGAGGCGGCCGCGCAGGCGCTCGAGCCGGGTGCGCACGCCCAGGCGCTGCTGGCCCGGCGGCCCGACGCAGCCTGGCAGGCGCGCCTGGACGCCGCCACCGCGCAGCTGCAGGAGCAGGCGCGCGCGCTGGCCCAGCATCTTGACGATCTGGCCGCCGAGCCCGCGGCCGAGGTGCCGCCGGCCGAGCTGTCGGTGTCGCCGCAGGCGCTGGCTGTGCAGGTGCAGGCGCTGCAGCAGCGCTGCGACCGGCTGGCGCCGGAGGTGGCGCTGCAGGCTGGCCGCGAGGCGCTGCAGCGCCAGCGTGCCGAACGCCACGAGACGCTGCAGCGCACCGCGCTGCAGCTGGGCGGCGAGACGATCGCGCGCAGGGCGCTGACCGCCTGTCCGCGCCTGGAGGCCGACATCGACCAGGCGCTGCGCGAGCGCGAGTCGGCGGCCACCCGCCTGGCGGCGCTGGCGCAGCGCATCGATCAGATCGACGAGGCGCGGCGCGGTCGCACGGCCGAGCGTGCCCAGCTGCTGGCCGCCGGCGCAGTGCCGACCGATGACGACATCGCCGAGGCGCGTCGGGTGCGCGATGCGCTGTGGCAGCGGCTGGCCGCGGGCCCGGCCGCGCCGTCGGCCGAGGACCGCGCGCTGTTCGCGCAGCTGCTCGACCATGCCGACCGCCTGGCGGACGGCCGCAGCCGCGACGGCGAGCGTGCGGCCCGGCTGCAGGCGCTGCAGCGCGCGCTGGCCGAGCTGGACCAGGACCGGGCGGTGCTGGACGCGCAGCGGCAGGCGCTGCAGCGCGACCTCGAGCGCCAGGGCCGCATTTGGGACGAGGCGCTGGCCGCGGCCGGCCTGCCGTCCCTGGGGCCGCAGGCGCTGCGCGAGTGGCAGCAGCATCAGGCGCGCCACCTCGAGGCGGCGCAGGCGCTGCAGTCGGTCGACGAGGCGCTGCAGGTGCTCGACCATCGGGTTGAGGCCGCTGCGGCCGAGCTGCGCGAGGCGCTGGGCCCGATGCCGGCCGGCGTCGCGCCGGACGATGCGGCCGCGCTGCTGGGCCAGGCGCGCGCGCGGCTGCAGGCCCTGCGCGAGCGGCAGACCGCGCTGGAGGCGCAGCGCAGCGCGCATCAGGCGGCGCAGCAGCGCCTGGAGCGGCTGGCGCGCCAGACCGCCCTGCGCCGCGCCGCCGAGCGCCAGGCGCATGCGGCGCTGCAGGCCCTGCTCGACGAGGACGGCCGTGGCATCGTGCTGCCCGAGGACGCGCTGCAGGCGCTGGCGCTGGCGAATGCGCGCCGTCAGGCGGGCGAGCGGCTGCGCACGCTGGCCGAGCAGCGTGAACTGCAGCGCCAGCGCCTGGCGCAGGCGCGGCTGGTCGAGACCGATCTGCAGGAGCGTGCCGCCGTGCTGGCTGCGGCGCTGGGCGAGCCGGCGCCGGCCGGCGAGGCGCTGCGGGGCTGGATCGACCGGCTCGCGGCCCGGCTGGGCGAGGCGCGCGCGATCGAGGGCGAGCGCGCCCGGCTGCAGCAGCAGCGCCAGCAGGCCGACGAGCGTCTGGCCGCCGACCATGCGGCGCTGGCCGAGGTGCAGGCGCAGCTGCGGCGGCTGTGCGAGCGCGCCGGCGTGGCCTCGCCCGAGCTGCTGCCGCAGCGCGAGGCGCAGTGGCAGCAGCAGCGCGAGGCGGCCCTGCGCCTGGCGCGCACCGGCGCGATGCTGGCCGAGGTCTCGCGCGATGACGAGGCCGGCCTGCGCGCCCGGCTGGCCGGGACGCGGCCCGCGGACGCGACCGCGGCCGACGATCCCGCACAGGCGCAGGTCCGGCTCGAGCAGCGCCTGGCCGAGGCCGACGAGGTGCTCGAGCAGGCGCGTGCGGCCGACGAGCTGGCCCGGCGCGCGCTCGACGCGATCGACGGCGACGACCGCGCGGTGCTGGCGCGCGAGGGCCTGGAGCAGGCCGCCGCCACAGTGCGCGCCGAGCTGCCGCACTGGATGCGCGCGCGGCTGGCGCATGCGCTGCTGGCGCAGTCGATGCAGCGCTTTCGCGAGCGCAGCCAGGGGCCGATGCTCGATGCCGCCTCCACGCTGTTCGCGGCGATGACCGGCGAGTTCGAGCGGCTCGAGGCCGATGCCGGTGACGACGTGGGTGCTCGTGCGGTGCTGCTGGCGCGCCGACGCGGCGGCCGCGCCATCGGCGTCGAGGCGATGAGCGAGGGCACGCGCGACCAGCTCCACCTGGCGCTGCGGCTGGCGGCGCTGGCGCAGCAGCGCGCACGCGGCCTGATGCTGCCGATGGTGCTCGACGATGTGCTGATGACCTCGGACGACGGCCGGGCGCTGCGGGTGCTTCAGGCGCTGGCCGAGGCCTGCGAGCGCGATGGCGGGCAGATCATCGTCTTCACCCACCACCTGCATCTGCTGGAACCTGCGCGCCAGACGCTCGGAGCGACGCGGCTGCACGCCGTCGCGCTGTGAGCGCCTCGGCCGAAGGCCGGGGCACCTCGACGCACCAGCCGGGCCGGTGGCCGTCCTGCTCGCCCTTGTGCACATAGCCCAGCGCGTTGCAGACGATGCGGCAGCCCGCGCGCGTCACGTCCACCGGGCAGTGCAGATGGCCGTGGATCCACAGATCGGCCAGCGGCAGCAGCGCGTCGAGCGTGTTGCAGAAGCCCGCGGTGCCCGGAACCATGCCGTAGCGCGGATCGGCGCTGTCGAGCGTCGGCGCGAAATGGCTGACCACCACCGTCGGGCCTTCATGCGGCTCGCACAGCGCCGCGCGCAGCCAGCGCTGGCAGTCCAGCGCCATCTCGCGCAGCTCGGCGGCCATCACCAGCCGGCCCTCGCGCAGCGTGGTGTTGCGGCTGAGGTACCAGTCGGCGGCGCGCAGCGCCTTGTCCAGATGGCCGAGCGCGGCGAAGTCGCTCCACAGCGTCGTGCCGATGAAGCGCACGCCGTCGATCACCCGCACGCGCCGGTCCAGCCACTCGATGCCCAGCCGCGCGCACAGCGCCTGCAGCCGCGGGCCGGTGGCGTCATGGTCCAGGCCGTCGTATTCGTGGTTGCCCGGCACGAACAGCACCCGCGACCAGCCCGGGCGCGGCGCGAAGCGGCCCAGGCCGAAATCGTCGCCCTGAAGCCGCGAGCCGCGCTGGTAGGAGCCGATGTCGCCGGCCAGCACCAGCAGGTCAGCGTCCGGGGCCGGCGCGGCCGTCCAGTCCGGCTGGGTCTCGAGATGAAGGTCGGAGAGGATCTGCAGGCGCATCCGGCCAGTCTAGCGGCCGGCCTGCAGGCCTGTCAGCCGAAGCGGTACTCGATCCAGTCGTGGCGCGGCACGCCCGGGCGCAGCCAGGCGTCGGGCTGGCCGGTGTCGTCGCGGCCCAGGCTGTCGGGCAGCCAGCCGGGCTCGAGCGCCAGGCCGGCGCAGGGCGGCGCCAGCGCCCGGCCGTCGTAGAACTGCAGCGCCGGCATCGAGGTGGCGATCGTCATCGCCAGCCGGCCATCGGCCGAGACCAGCCGCGCGGCCTCCTGCGCATGGCCGGCCGCCAGCCGCCAGCCGTGGTCGTAGCCGCCGGCCGGGGCCAGGGCCGGATGGGCCGCGAACGGCCGGGCGTCGGCCGGGCGCAGCGCGCGCAGATCCATCGGATCGTCGGCGCGGATCTCGCCGCCCAGCGCCACCGGCGGGCCGGTCGGGATCAGCGCGGCGTCCACCGGCATCCAGGCGTCGGCCTGCAGCCGCAGGCGCTGCGCACGCGCGTCGCCGGGAGCGCCGGCGCCATCGAGGTTGAAGTAGGCGTGGTTCGTCATCGCCAGCGGCGTGGGCGCGTCGGCGCAGGCCTCGAAGTCGATGCGCAGCCGCCGTCCCGGCTGCAGCCGATAGCGCACCCGCACCTCGACCGCACCGGGGAATCCCTGGTCGCCGTCAGGCGAATGCAGCGCGAAGACGGCCTGGTCGGCGGTCTGCGCCTCGACGCGCCAGAGCCGGTGGCTCCAGCCGTCCGGGCCGCCGTGGAGCTGGTGGGCGGAGCCGGCGGGGTGCGGCACCAGCGGCCAGGTGCGGCCGTCGCGGCGCAGCACCGCACCGGCGATGCGGTTGGCCCAGCGCCCGACGGTGGCGCCGGCGTAGCAGGCCAGGCGCTGCGCATCCTCGGGGTCCGTGCCGCCGGCGAGCACCTCGCGCGGCTGCGCCTCGCCGTCGACCGGCACCCGGCACGACAGCCAGGACGCGCCCCGCGGGCTCAGCGCGATCTCCAGGCCGTCGGGGCCGTGCAGGCACAGCAGGGGCGACTTCATGGCAGGACGCCGCTGCCGTCGGCGGCGTGGCTGATCCAGATCGCCGGCGGCTCGCCCTCGGGTGAGCGGTAGCCGGCCTCGATCGCGGCGCGCACCGCGTCCACCTGCGCGTCGGGCAGCACCGCGACGATGCAGCCGCCGAAGCCGCCGCCGGTCATGCGGGCGCCGCCCTGCGGTCCGATCGCGCCCTGGGCGATCTCGACCAGGCGGTCGATGGCCGGGTGGGTGATCTCGAAGTCGTCGCGCATCGAGACGTGCGAGGCGGCCATCAGCTCGCCCAGGCGCTTCAGGTCGCCGGCCTGCAGCGCCTGGGCCGCGGCCAGCGTGCGCGCGTTCTCGGTGACGATGTGGCGGGCGCGGCGGAAGACGAGCGGATCGAGCCCGGTGGCGTCCTGCACCAGCCGCGTCTCGTCGACATCGCGCAGCGCCGGCACGCGGTAGTGCGCGGCCGCGGCCTCGCACTGCTGGCGCCGGGTGTTGTACTCGCTGTCGACCAGGCCGCGGCGCACCCGCGAGTGCACGATCATCACCGCGACCCCGGCGGGCATCGGCACCGCGCGGCGCCGCGCCAGGTGGCGGCAGTCGATCAGCAGCGCGTGGCCGGCCTGGCCGCAGGCGGAGATCATCTGGTCCATGATCCCGCAGTTGACGCCGACGAAGCGGTTCTCGGCGCGCTGCGCCAGCACCGCCAGGTCGGTGGGCGAGAGCAGCGCGTCGCCCAGGCCGCCGAGCTGGCGCCAGACCTGGCCGACCGCCACCTCCAGCGCCGCCGAGGACGACAGCCCGGCGCCCTGCGGCACATTGCCGGCGATTGCCAGATCCGCGCCCGCCAGCCGCAGGCCGCGCGCCGCGAGGTGCTCGCGCAGCATGCGCACCGTGCCGCGCACATAGTCGCTCCACTGCTGCGTCGGGTGGTGCGCGATCTCGCCGTCGAGGTCGATCTCGTCGGTCTCGCCGTGCAGGTCGGCGGCGACGACGCGCAGCTGCCGGTCCGGGCGCCGCCGCACCGCGATGACGGTGCGGTAGTCGATCGCGCAGGGCAGCACGAAGCCGTCGTTGTAGTCGGTGTGCTCGCCGATCAGGTTGACGCGGCCGGGGGCCTGGACATGGAAGTCCGGCGGCTGGCCGAAGGCCTGGTGCATCGCGTCGTCGCAGCGGCGCGCCAGGGGATCGCGGAGGGCGCTCATGGGGATGTGCATCGGTAGTGGACGTCGCTGACCGCGCGCAGCTGCGCGGCGGCCTGCTCCGGGGTGAGGTCGCGCTGCGCCTCGGCCAGCATCTCGAAGCCGACCATGAACTTGCGCACCGTGGCCGAGCGCAGCAGCGGGGGATAGAAATGCGCGTGCAGCTGCCAGTGCGGGCCGGCCGTGCCGTCGAAGGGCGCGCCGTGCCAGCCCATCGAGTAGGGAAAGCTGCAGCGAAACAGGTTGTCGTAGCGGCTGGTGAGCCGGCGCAGCGCCTCGGCCAGGTCGTCGCGCTGCGCGGGCGTGAGCTGGGGCAGGCGCTGCACCGCGAAGCGCGGCAGCAGCAGCGTCTCGAAGGGCCAGGTCGCCCACCACGGCACCACCGCCAGCCAGTGCGCGGTCTGCACCACCACCCGTTCGCCGGCGGCGGCCTCGCGTTCGGCATAGTCCAGCAGCAGCGCCCGGCCGTGTGCGGCGAGGTGCTCGCTCTGGTGGCGGTCCTCGGTGGCGGCCTCGTTGGGCAGGTGGTCGCAGGCCCAGATCTGGCCGTGCGGATGCGGCTGCGAGCAGCCCATGATCGCGCCCTTGTTCTCGAAGACCTGCACCCACGGATAGCGCGCGCCGAGCTCCTCGCTCTGCGCCGCCCAGGTGTCGATCACGCCGCGGATCGCCGGCAGCGGCAGCTCCGGCAGCGTGCGCGCATGGTCGGGCGAGAAGCAGATGACGCGGCTGGTGCCGCGCGCGGCCTCGGCCTGGAACAGCGGGTCGCTGCCGGCCTGGGGCGCCGCGGCCGGCACCTCGGGCATCAGCGCCGCGTGGTCGTTGGTGAAGACGAAGGTGCCGGTGTAGGGCGGATTGACCTCGCCGCTGACGCGCGTGTTGCCGGCGCACAGATAGCAGTGCGGATCATGCGCGGGCAGCACCGTGTCGTCGGCTGCCTCCTGCTGGCCCTGCCACGGGCGCTTCGCCCGGTGCGGCGAGACCAGCACCCACTGGCCGGTCAGCGCATTGCGGCGGCGGTGGCTGTGCTCGGCCGGATCGAAGCGGCGCGGAATCAGTTCGGTCGGCTCAGACACGCTCGATCCTCGCGATGAAGGCGGTCTCGGCCGGGGCGCGCCGCATCGGCAGGCCGACCTCGGCCAGCCAGGCGCCGGCCAGGGTCACGCCCTCCGCGCTGTCCTGCGCATCGAAGAAGGGTGCGGTGTCGTGCCGGCCCTCGCGCGGCGGCGCGCCGTCGGGGCGCAGCTCGCGCACCCGGTAGCGGGCGGCGGCGTCGAGCATCGGCAGGCGCAGCGCTGGCGGCTGGCGGTGGTCGCTCGGGCGGGTGCGCAGCACGATCAGCACGCCGTCGGCGCGGTCCGCATCGGCATGGAACTGCCAGCGCAGGCCGTCGCCGGCCTCGCCGCGCCAGACCCGGCCGTGGTGCAGCCGCTCGCGCAGCTGCTTGTGAAGCGCGATCCAGCCGCGCAGCTCGTCGGCCTCCTCGGTCGAGAGCCGCCGCGGGTCGAGCTCCACGCCGAGATGGCCCGACAGCGCCACCGCGGCGCGGAAGGCCATCGACTGCGTGCGCCCGGTGGTGTGCGCCGGCGCGGTGCCGACATGCGCACCCATGATTTCCGGCGGGAAGAACTGCAGGAAGCCGTGCTGCATCTCGACCCGGGAGAGCGCGTCGATGCAGTCGCTGGTCCAGACCCGGTGCGCATGGCGCAGCACGCCGAAGTCGATGCGCCCGCCGCCGCCCGAGCAGCTCTCGATCTCCACCTCGGGGAAGGCCGCGCGCAGCCGCGCCATCAGCGCATAGGCCGCCAGCACCTGCGCGCGGTAGCCGGCGCGGCCGTCGCCCAGACCGGCCGGCGCCAGGTCGCGGTTCAGGTCCCATTTCAGGTAGCGGATCGGGTGCGCGGCCAGGAGCGCGGCGATCTTCTCGAACAGATGGTCGCTCGCCTCGGGGCGTGCGATGTCGAGCACCAGCTGGTTGCGCGCGGTCAGCAGCGGCCGCCCGGCGATCTGCAGCGCCCAGTCGGGATGGGCACGGAACAGCTCGCTGTCCGGGCTGACCATTTCCGGCTCGACCCACAGGCCGAACTCCATGCCCAGCGCGTTCACATGCGCGATCAGCCCGCCCAGGCCGTCGGGAAACTTGGTCGCGTCGGGCCACCAGTCGCCGAGCGCCGCGCGGTCATGGTGGCGGCCGTGGAACCAGCCGTCGTCGAGCACGAAGCGCTCGATGCCCAGCGCCGCGGCGGCGGTGGCCATTGCCTTGACCGGGCCCGGATGCACGTCGAAGTAGACGCCCTCCCAGGTGTTGAGATGCACCGGGCGCGGGCGCATCGCGCCGCCCGGCCAGTCCAGGCGGCGGCGCAGCTCGGCATGGAAGTTGGCCGCCAGGCCGTCGAGACCCTGGTCGGAGCAGCTCGCCACCAGCTCCGGCGTCGTCAGCGAGGCGCCCGGCGCCAGCCGGCCTTCGCCCGGTGCCAGCCATTCGCCGAACTGCCACTGGTACTGGCCGTCATGCAGCCATTCGATCGTCTGCTGGTGGTTGCCCGACCAGGCCAGGTGCGCGCCGAAGACCCGCCCGGTCTGCGCGGTCGCGCCCGGCGTGGTGACCACCGCGCCGGGAAAGCAGTCGTGGCTGGTGCGCCCGCGCCGGCTCTCCCGGCGCCACAGGCTGCGCGTCAGCGGATCGGTCTGCGGCAGGAACTCGTGCACATGCTGGCCGGCGAAGGAGCGCACCGCGTCGCAGTGGCCGGGCAGCGGCAGCGTGCCGGCGGCCAGCCACTGCAGGTCGAGCGCGCTGTCGCCGTCGTTGTGCAGCGTCGCGCGCAGCACCAGCACGTCGCTGTCGGCGTCCAGCGTGATCGACAGGTCCAGGCGCAGCTGCGCCACCGCATCGCTCAGGTGCAGCGTCAGCGCGCGCCCCGGCACGGTCCATTCGGGCACGCAGCCGGTCCAGCCCTGCGCGAAGTCGCGGCCCTCGCGGTGCGCCAGCAGCGCGCTCTGGCCGAACCAGCCGGTGCCGAAGACCGGCGCCACCGTCAGCGGCAGGTCCTGGTCGAGCGCGAAGGTCGGCAGCGCGCGGGTGTCGCGCAGCGCCGCACCCGGGTCGAGATCGTCGGGCAGGCGTGCGCCCCAGTGGCGCCACAGCGGCGCCTCGCCGGGCGGCAGTTCCAGCACCAGGCTGCTGCACCGGCCGTGCAGCGCGATGAATTCAGCGGACATCGTCGTCACGGCTCGGTCCTCAGCCCTTGGTCGCGCCGAGCGTCAGGCCGGCGATGAACTGCTTCTGCATCAGGAAGAAGATCGCCACCGGCGGCAGCGCCGCGATGATCGACCCGGCCGACACCAGATGCCACTGCGCCACCCACTGGCCGTTGAGCGACTTCAGCCCGCCGGTGACCGGCATCGCGTGGTCGCCCTGGATCAGCACGGTGGCCCAGAAATAGTCGTTCCAGATGAAGGTGAAGATCAGCACCGACAGCGCCGCCAGCGCCGGGCGCACCAGCGGCAGCACCACGCGCCAGAAGATCTGCCACTCGCTGGCGCCCTCGATGCGCGCCGCCTCGATCAGCTCGTGCGGCAGGTCGCGGATGAAGTTGCGCATGAAGAAGGTGCAGAAGCCGGTCTGGAAGGCGATGTGGAACAGCACCAGCGCGCCGATCGAGTCGTACAGGCCCAGGCGCAGGCTGAGGTCGCGCACCGGCACCATCAGGATCTGGAACGGGATGAAGTTGCCGCCGACGAAGAGGAAGAACACCGCCAGATTGGCCTTGAAGCGGTACACGCCCAGCGCGAAGCCCGCCAGGCAGCTCAGCGCGATCGCGCCGATCACCGTCGGGATCGCCACCATCAGGCTGTTGCCGATGTAGCGCGCGATCGGGGTGTCGCGGAACACCGCGCTGTAGTTTTCCAGCAGCTGCCATTCGGTCGGCAGGCCCCAGTAGTTGCCGGCGGCCATGTCGCCGGCGCCGCGGATGGAGGTCATCGCCACCGCCAGGATGGGCAGCAGCCAGACGATCAGCGCCAGCGGCAGGCCGGCCCTGTAGAGCCCGCGCGTCAGCGGCGAGCAGCGTTCGATCGGGGTCGGGAACATCAGGCCAGGTCCTTCTCTTGCTGGTAGATGCGCCACAGCACGAAGGTGATGTAGACGAGCATGATCGAGAACAGCACGGTGGCGATCGCGGTGCCGTAGCCCATGCGGTAGCCGTATTCGCTCAGCGCCTGCTCATACATGTAGAAGGCGAGCACCCGCGAGGAGCCGTAGGGGCCGCCGGAGGTCATGATCGAGACCATGTCGAAGCTGCGCAGCGAGCCGATGATGGTCACCACCATCGCGATGAAGGTGGCCGGGCGCAGCTGCGGCAGCACCACATGCCAGAGCATCGACCAGCCCTTGGCGCCCTCCAGGCGCGCGGCCTCGATCAGGTCCGGGCGCACGCCGTTCAGCCCGGTGAGGTAGAGAATCATGCAGTAGGCGATCTGCGGGTAGAGCGCCGCGGCGATGACCCCGTAGTTCACCAGCCGCTCGTCGGACAGCACCGCCACGTCCGGCAGGCCGACCAGCGCCAGCAGCTGCGGCAGCAGTCCGATCGTCGGGTTGTAGAACCAGGTGAAGACCAGGCCGATGACGACCTGCGAGATCACGAAGGGAAAGAAGAACATCGACTTGACCAGCCGGATGCCGCTCACCGTCTGGTTCAGGAACAGCGCTAGGCCCAGCCCGATCGGCACCGACAGCAGGAAGAGCGCCAGCCACAGCAGGTTGTTCCTCAGCGCGACGCGGAAGTCCGGGTCGCCCGCCAGCTCGATGTAGTTGGCCAGGCCGATGTATTTCGCCTCGCCCAGGCCGTCCCAGTCGTACAGGCTGATCGCGATCGACTCGAAGATCGGCGCGATCACGTAGAGGCCGAACATCAGCAGCGCCGGCATCAGGAAGAGCCAGGGGGCGAGCTGGCGCTGGTGGCGGCGCCACCAGGACAGGCGAGGGGGCGGGGCGGTCATCGGACGGGACGCAAGGGCGGACATCGGGGGAGGCTGGGCGGGCGGGGCCGGGGCTTGTTCTTACTTGTAGACGCGCTGGCGCACCTGCTCGAGGCGCTCCAGGACCTCCTTGCGCGACTCCGGCTTGACCATGTAGCGCTGGAAGCCCTCCATGCCGGCCTTGGCCATCTCGGCCGGCGCGTCGCGGTCGTAGAACTGGCCCAGCGCGTAGGCGTTCGACAGCATCGTGAAGCCGTCCTTCAGGTAGGTGTCACTCGGGCGGGTGGCGTCCTTGTTGACCGGCAGCTGGCCGAGAATCGCGTTGACCTCGGTCTGCACCTTGGCGCTGGCGACATAGGCCAGGAAGCGGCGGGCGTCGGCCTTGTTCTTCGCCTTGGCCGGGATGTGGATGGTGTCGGTCGGCGCGTCCTCGGCCATCGGCACGTTGTTGATCTTCGGGAACTGCATGAAGCCGAGCTGCGCCTCGCTCAGGCCGCCCTTCTTGAACGGGTCGACCGCGAAGTTGCCCATCAGGTACATCGCCGCCTCGCCCTTGACGAAGGCCGGCACCGCGTCCTGCCAGTCATAGCTGGCGTGGTTGGCGAGGAAATAGCCCGGCTTGGTCAGCTCGTCCCAGCGGTCGAACACTTCCTGCACGCGCCGGTCGGTGTAGGGCACCTTGCCGGCGGTGAGGTCCATGTGGAACTCGTAGCCGTTGACGCGCATGTTCAGGTAGTCGAACCAGCCGCCGGTCGGCCACAGCGCCTTGGTGCCGATGGCAAACGGCGTGACACCCGCGGCCTTGAGCCTGGCGCTGGCGGCCAGCAGCTCCTTCCAGTCCTTCGGCACCGCGATGTTGTTCTTCGCGAAGATGTCCTTGCGGTAGTAGATGCCCCACTGGTAGTAGGTGTAGGGCACGCCCCACTGCTTGCCGTTGATCGTCATCGACGAGGCGGCGCTCTTGAGCTGGGTGCCGAGGTTTTCCTTGGTCCAGACGTCGGAGACATCCTCGAACAGGCCGGCGTTGACGAACGGCGCCATGCGGTTGCCGGCATACCAGGTCACGATGTCGGGCGGGTTGGCCGACAGGAAGTTGCGGATCGAGGTCTTGAAGCCTTCATGGTCGAAGGTGTTGATCTTGACCGTCACGTCCGGGTTGGCGGCCATGAAGCCCTTGGCCATCGCCTCCCAGGCGGCCTTCGGCGCCGGGTCGGAGGCGTCGGTGTTGATGACCAGCGTGCCGGCCTGCGCGGCGCAGGCGGCCGCGGCCCAGGCCAGCACGGCCAGCTTCATCGTCGTCTTCTGGATCGTCTTCATCGCTTGTCTCCTGTCGTGTCGTCGTGTCGAACGGGTGTCGGACGTCGTTGTCGGTCGGTGAGGTGAGAGAAAAGTGAGAGAAAAGGGCGCGGGCCGTGCGGCGGGACAAGCCGCCTCCGGTCATCTCAGGTGCGCCAGATCGCCAGCCCCCGGGGGGGCAGGGGCCGCTGCCCCAGCAGGGGCGCCGCGGTCGGGAGCGCCGGCGCGTCGAGGCACCGGTCGGAGAAGTTGAAGGCCAGCAGCAGGTGGCCGGCGCGGCTCAGGCGCAGGCCCTCGGGCAGCGGCGCGGCCGCCAGGCCGGCCTCGCCGGCCGCCTCGGCCAGCAGCGCCTGCCAGCCGTCGGCGTCGAGCCAGCCGGCCAGGTAGCGCACCGGTCCGCGGCGGGTCAGCGCCGCGCGGCCGTCGGCGAAGCGCGCCAGCACCTCGGTGCCCTCGGCCGGGGCCAGATCCTCGCGCCAGCGGCGGACCTGCACGGTCTGTCCGCCGATGACGACCGGCTCGGCGCAGCCCGGCGGCAGCGAGGCCGAGCGCTGCACCTGCACGCCAGCCAGCGCGCTCAGCGGCCCCGGCGGCAGGCCGTGGCCGGTGGGCGAATCGCCTGCAGGGAAGGACAGATGCTCTGACTTCGAGCCCGCGCGCGGGCCCAGCACGATTTGCGCGCCGCGCGTTGCGGCCGCCTCCAGCGCCGCCTGCAGCGCCGGGCTGATCTGCGGCTGCGCCGCCAGCACGATCAGCCGGTAGCCCGACAGGTCCGCGTCGGCCGGCACCAGGTCCACGTCCAGTCCCAGGCCGCGCAGGCCCTCGTAGGCGCGGAACAGCAGCTCCAGCGGGTTGAAGTCGGCGCCCTGCGGCTGGATCTGCAGCATCCACAGCGCGGCGTAGTCGACCACCATCGCCACCGGCGCCTGCACCGCCAGCCGCACTGGGCCGCGGTCGTCCAGGCCGAGCGCGGCCAGCTCGGCGCCCACCTGCGCGGCCTCGGCCGCGCCCTGGTCCTCGCTCGAGTCCGGGCGCAGCAGGCCGGTGTGCATCTGCTCCTGCGCGAACGGCGCCTGGCGCCAGCGGAAGTAGCTCACCACCTCGGCGCCGTGCGCGAAGGCCTGCCAGCTCCACAGCCGCACCATGCCGTCCTCGGGCACCGGGTTCCAGTGCGCCCAGTTGACCGGGCCGGGCTGCTGTTCCATCACCCACCAGCGGCCCTGGCCCTGCGCGTCGCGGCACAGGCCGCGGTAGAGGTCGTGGTGGAAGCCGGGAATGTCGGGGTGGCCGGTGCGGGCCCAGCGCGTCTTCTCCTCCGGCGTGAGGAAGAACATCTGCGTGAACCCGAGCGGATAGCTGTCCCAGGTGGCGATGTCGAGGTCGGCGGCCACCTCGTGGTGGTCGAACTCGGTGAAGAAGCCCATGAAGTTGTGCGACACCGGCCGACCGGGCGAGTGCTCGCGCAGGATCTCGACCTGCTCGCGGTTGAAGGCGCGCACCTCGCTCGAGGCGAAGCGGCGCCAGTCGAGCCGGTGCGCCGGATGCGCCTCGGTGACGGTCAGCGCCGGCAGATCGATCTCGTCGAAGCTGCGGTAGACCTGGCTCCAGAAGACGGTGCCCCAGGCCGCGTTGAGCGCGTCGATCGTCGTGTGGCGCTCGGCCAGCCAGCGCCGGAAGCCCTGCCGGGCCGCCTCGGACAGGCTCAGCACCGTGTCATGGCAGCCGTACTCGTTGTCGGTCTGCCAGGCCACGACCGCGGGGTGGCGGCCGTAGCGCTCGGCCACCGCGCGGCTGATGCGGCGCGACTCGGCACGGTAGCCGGCGTGCGAGAAGCAGTAGTGGCGCCGCGAGCCGAAGCCGCGCGGGCGGCCCTGCAGGTCGACGGCGACCATGTCGGGCATGCGGTCGTGCAGCCACTTCGGCGGCGTCGCGGTGGGCGTGCACATCACCACGCCCAGGCCGGCGGCGTGCAGCGTCTCGACCGCCTCGTCCAGCCAAGCCCAGTCGAACACGCCCGGCTCGGGCTCGATGCGGCTCCAGGCGAATTCGGCGATGCGCACCACGCGGATGCCCATCGCGTGCATGCGCCGCGCGTCCTCGGCCCACAGCGTGCGCGGCCAGTGTTCGGGGTAGTAGCAGACGCCGAGCTTCATGTCAGGCGGCCTCCGGCAGACGGATGTCGGCGGCCTCGACCGTGCGCGGCAGCGCCAGACCCTGCGCGTCGAAGAGGTGGATCGCCTCGGCCGGCAGGCTGACCGCCAGCCGGGTGCCGGCGCCCGCGTGCGCCTGGCCCGGCGCCCGCGCGACGAAGGTCTCGGCGCCGCCGCCGGCCTCGAGGTAGAAGTAGGTCGCCTCGCCCAGGCGTTCCTGCCACTGCATCGGCCGCACGATAGGCTGCTCGTCGCCGCCGAGCCGTGCATGTTCCGGACGAATGCCCAGGGTGACCGGTGCGCCCGCCTGCAGCCGGCGCGCGTCGACCGCGGCGCGGAGCAGCTCGCCGGCGCCGCCGTCCAGCCGCACGGTGGCCTGCGCCGGTCCGGCCTCGACCAGCCGGCCGCGCAGGAAGTTCATCTTCGGCGAGCCGATGAAGCCGGCGACGAAGAGATTGCGCGGGCGGTGGTAGAGCTCCAGCGGGCTGCCGCACTGTGCCACCGAGCCTTCGCGCGCCACCGCCTCGCCGCTGTTGAGCAGCAGGATGCGGTCGGCCAGCGTCATCGCCTCGACCTGGTCATGGGTGACGTAGACGGTGCTGGCGCGGCCGAAGTCGCGGTGCAGCTTGGCGATCTCGAAGCGGGTCTGCACCCGCAGCGCCGCGTCCAGGTTGGAGAGCGGCTCGTCGAACAGGAAGACGCCGGGCTCGCGCACGATCGCGCGGCCGATGGCCACGCGCTGGCGCTGGCCGCCCGAGAGCGCCTTGGGCTTGCGCTCGAGCAGGTGCTCGAGCTGCAGCACGCGGGCCGCGGCCGTCACCTTCTCGCGGATCACCGCCTTGTCCACCTTGGCCAGCCCCAGGCCGAAGGCCATGTTCTCGTACACGCTCATGTGCGGGAACAGCGCGTAGGACTGGAACACCATCGCCACGCCGCGCTGCGCCGGCGCCACCTCGTTCATGCGCTGGCCGCCGATTCGCAGCTCGCCGCCGCTGATGTCCTCCAGCCCCGCGATCATGCGCAGCAGCGTCGACTTGCCGCAGCCCGAAGGCCCGACGAAGACGCAGAACTCGCCCTGCGCGATGTGCAGGTTCACGTCCCGGATGACGGGGGCGTGGTCGCCGTAGGCCTTGAAGACGGATGAAAGTTCGATGCTCGCCATGAGGCGGCATTTTGCTGCCAATATTATTAGCAATAATCGGTGAAAACCCGGGCGTCCGCTGCGCCTCAGCGCCTCAGCGGGGACGCACCGTCTGTCGCGCCACCAGCGGGCAGTCGATCTTGATCAGGTGGCGGCGCGCGGCGCGCTGCGTCGCGGGCAGGTCGGCCGCGGCCAGCAGCGCCTCGACCGCGGCGCGGCCCATCTCGTAGTTGGGCAGCACCATCGTCGTCAGCGGCGGATGGGTGTGGCGCGAGATCTCCTGGTCGTCGTAGCCCATCAGCGAGACGTCCTCGGGCACCTTCAGGCCGAGCTGGGCCAGCGCCTCCATCGCGCCCAGCGCCATCAGGTCGTTGGCGCAGAAGAGGGCGGTGGGCGGGCGCGCCTCGCGCATCAGCGACAGCGTCGCCTCGAAGCCGGTGCCCGACATCCAGTCGCCGTCGCGCACCAGCGCCGGGTCGAAGGGCAGGTCGGCGGTGGCCAGCGCGCGGCGGTAGCCCTTGAGCCGGTCCTTGGCCGCCTCCATCCAGGGCTCGCCGTTGATGAAGCCGATGCGGGTGTGGCCCATCGCGATCAGGTGCTCGGTGGCCGCGTGGCCGCCGCCGACCTCGCCGGGCACGATGGTGGGCAGGCGGTGGCGCTCGTCGTGGCAGTTCAGCAGCACCACCGGCAGCTCGGCGTCGTCGGTCAGCGCCGCCGGCAGCGTCACCTCGCGGGTGAAGATGGTCGAGTAGACGATGCCCAGCAGCATCGGATTGGCGCGCAGCGCCGCGATCGCCGCCGCCTCCTGGTCGGCATTGCTGCGGGTGACGATGATGCTGACCAGGCAGTCGTGCTCCCAGGCCGCGTCGCGCGCGCCATCGACGCTGACCACCGGATGCGGGCTGGTCGAGATCTCGTCGACCAGGTAGCCGATCAGGTTGCGCCTCAGCCCGGGCGCCGGGCTGGCCGCGGCGACCTGCGGCGTAGGCTGCTCGCGCCGCGGCAGCCGGTAGCCCAGCTCCATCGCCACGCCAAGCACGCGGCTGCGCGTCTCGGCCGACAGCCGCGCGCCGCTCATGTTGTTGAGCACCATCGACACGGTGGACTGGGACACGCCGGCGGCCTTGGCCACATCGGTCATGGTGGGGCGGCGCACGGGCATCGGGGCAGGCTTGCGGGAGGTCACGGCAGTTCGGTGGAAGGATCGACGGGCAGGCCGCGATGGTAGCGAGGCGGCCGCTCGCCCCGCCACCGGGATCATGCCGGGTGATGATTTGCTAATAATTGGTGATAACCCGGCCTCGGCTATGCTGGCGGCCATGATGGCTTTCGATTCTCTCCCCTGGAGCGCGCCCTGGCGCCTGAGCCTGGCCGGCAGCGAGATCGCCGCGGCCCGCATAGAGGGCGCGGCCGGACCTGCGTCCGGCACGCTGGTGCTGCGGCTGTCGGCCGCGGCGGTGCGGCGCACCGCCGACGGCGTGGCGGGCTATCTGCGCCCGGTCGAGCTGCGGCTGGCGCAGGCCCGCTGCGACGGAGCCGCGCTGGAAGAACTCTTCGGCGGCATCCGCGCCGCGCGGGTGCTGCAGGCTGGCTGGGTGATCGACGCGCTGCCGTTGCCCGGTCATCTGGACGGGGCGGCGGCGGCGCCGCTGGTGCTGGAGCTGCAGCTGATCCACGGCACCGCGCTGCGCATCGAGGCCGGCGCGCTGACGCTGGGCCTGGCCGCCGACGCCGCGGCGGTCTTCCGCGAATCCTGCGACTGCTGATCCTGCTGACATTGCTGACCCGTCGGTCAGATTGACGCCGGTCATGCGCGTGACCGGTGCCGGTCGGCAGAATGCGTGCCATGGCGCACGCCATCGTGTGCCGCACCGACAAGGATCCCGATGAGCGCCGCTGCCCCGAACGCTTCCTCCGTCTGGCTGCGCCGCGGCCTGGTCGCGCTGCTGGTCGTGGGCCTGGGCGCTGGCACGGTGACCTGGCTGCGCCGGCCGCAGCCGGTGGCGGTCAGCGCGGTCGAGGTGACGCGCGGCACCGTCGAGGCCACGATCGCCAACACCCGCGCCGGCACGGTCGAGGCCTGCCAGCGCACGCGGCTCTCGACCATCCTGGGCGGGCGCATCGAGCGGCTCGAGGTGCGCGAGGGCGACCGGGTGCGCCAGGGCCAGCTGCTGATGAAGCTGTGGAACGACGACCAGCGCGCGCAGGCGGCGCTGGCCGCCGCGCAGCTCGACACCAGCCGCCGACGCATCGTCGAGGCCTGCTCGGCCGCCGAGACGGCCGAGCGCGAGGCCGATCGCCAGCGCGGCCTGCGCGAGCAGGGCTTCATTTCCGAATCCGCCGAAGACCGCGCGCTCAGCGAGGCCCGTACCCGCCGCGCCGCCTGCCAGACCGCGCAGGCCGACGCCCGCGCCGCCGAGGCGCGGCTGGCGGCCACGCAGGTCGAGCAGGGCCGCATGGTGCTGCTGGCGCCCTTCGACGGCACGGTGGCGAAGATCGTCGGCGAGGTGGGCGAATACTCGACGCCGTCGCCGCCGGGCGTGCCCACGCCGCCGGCGATCGACCTGCTCGACGACAGCTGCCTCTATGTGAAGGCCCCGATGGACGAGGTCGACGCGCCGCGCCTGCAGCCGGGCCAGCCGGTGCGCATCACCATCGACGCGCTGCCGGGCCGGACCTTCGCCGGCCGGGTGCGCCGGGTCGCGCCGATCGTCTCGGCGCTGGAGAAGCAGGCGCGCACCGTCGACATCGATGTCGACTTCGACGACCTGAAGGCGGCCGGGCCGCTGCGGGTGGGCTACAGCGCCGATGTCGAGGTGGTGCTCGACGTGCACCGCGACGTGCTGCGGGTGCCGGCGGCGGCGATCGGCGAGGGCGGCCGGGTGCTGGTGATCGGCGCCGACGGTGTGCTGGCCGAGCGGCGGGTGCGCACCGGGCTGTCGAACTGGGAGCAGGTCGAGGTGCTCGACGGGCTGAAGGCCGGCGAGCAGGTGGTCAGCTCGCTCGAGCGCGAGGGCGTCAAGCCGGGCGTGCTGGCGCGGGTCGAGCCGGCCGCCTCGGGCGCGACGCCATGAGCGCGCCGGCACTGATCGAGCTGGCGCAGGTCGAGCGCACCTTCCGCCTGGGCGACAGCGAGGTGCATGCGCTGCAGGGGCTGGACCTGGGCATCGAGGCCGGCGAATACGTCGCGGTCATGGGCCCGAGCGGCTCGGGCAAGTCGACGCTGCTCAACATCCTGGGCCTGCTCGATCAGCCCAGCCGCGGGCGGCTGCTGCTCGAGGGGCGCGACGTCACCACGCTGAGCCCGGACGAGCAGGCGGCGGTGCGCAGCCGGCGCATCGGCTTCGTCTTCCAGAGCTTCCATCTGGTGCCGCGGCTGAGCGCGGCCGAGAACATCGCGCTGCCGATGGTGCTGGCCGGCATCGCGCCGAAGGAGCGCCAGGCGCGCGTCGCGCAGGCGCTGAAGGATTACGGCCTGGCCCAGCGCGCCGACCACCGCCCCAGCGAGCTCTCGGGCGGGCAGCGTCAGCGCGTGGCCATCGCACGCGCGACGATCATGCAGCCGCCGCTGCTGCTGGCCGACGAGCCCACCGGCAACCTCGACCGCGCCACCGGCGACGAGGTGGTGCGCCTGCTCGAGGCGCTCAACGCGCGCGGCGTCACGCTGATCGTCGTCACCCATGACGCCAGCCTGGGCGCCCGGGCGCGCCGGCGCCTGATGATGGAAGACGGCCAGCTGCGGCGCGACGAGCGCGCGGCGCCCTGAGCGGGCCCGGACCGATGCGCGGGTGGGACATCCTGGACTTCGCGCGGCGCGCCGCCACCGGCAGCCCGCTGCGCACGCTGCTGATGACGCTGGCGATGGCCATCGGCGTGGCGGCGGTGGTGGTGCTGACCGCGCTGGGCGACGGCGCGCGGCGCTATGTGGTCGACCAGTTCTCGTCGATCGGCACCAATCTGGTCATCGTGCTGCCCGGGCGCTCGCAGACCGGCGGCTTCAGCCCGGCCAATGCGGTCAGCACCACGCCGCGCGACCTGACGATCGACGACGCGCAGGCGATCACCCGACTGGCAGCGGTCGCGCAGGTCGCGCCGCTGGCGGTGGGGCTGTCGGAAGTGGCGGTGGCCGGGCGGCTGCGCGAGGCGATGGTGCTGGGCACCAGCCGCAGCTACCTCGCGGTGCGCCGGCTGGCGCTGGCGCAGGGGCAGTTCCTGCCCGACGAGGACTGGGGGCGCGGCAGCGCGGTCACGGTGCTGGGCGCGGCGCTGGCGCGCGAGCTCTTCGGCCAGGGCTCGGCGCTGGGCCGGACGGTGCGCATCGGCGGGCGGCGGCTGCGGGTCATCGGCGTGATGGCCCCGGCCGGCCAGGGCCTGGGCATGAATGCCGACGAGCTCGCGATCGTGCCGGTGGCGCTGGCACAGGCGATGTTCGACTCGAACACGCTGTTCCGGGTGCTGATCGAGGCGCGCAGCCGCGATGCCATCCCGGCGGCCAAGCGCCAGGCCACCGCGCTGCTCAAGGCCCGCCACGACGGCGAGGAGGATGTCACCGTCATCACCCAGGACGCGGTGCTGGCCACCTTCGACCGGGTGCTGCTGGCGCTGACCGCGGTGGTGGCGGCGATCGCGGCGATCAGCCTGGCGGTGGCCGGCATCCTGGTGATGAACGTGATGCTGGTGGCGGTGGCGCAGCGCACCGGCGAGATCGGCCTGCTCAAGGCGCTGGGCGCGCCTGCGGCGACCATTCGCGCGGTCTTCCTGACCGAGGCGGCGCTGCTGTCGCTGGCCGGCGCGCTGCTGGGCTATGTGGTCGGGCAGGCGGGCGCCTGGGTGATCCGGCTGCTCTATCCGCAGTTCCCGGCCTGGCCGCCGCTGTGGGCGGTGGCGGCGGCACTGGGCACCGCCATCGGCACCGGGCTGCTGTTCGGGGTGATGCCGGCGCGGCGCGCGGCCCGGCTCGAGCCGGTCGCGGCGCTGTCGCGGCGCTGAACGGACACAAGGACAGGACAGGGCCGCACCGATGCGCTGGACCGACACCGTCTCGATGGCCTGGCGCGCGATCGTCGCGCAGCGCGGGCGCAGCGTGCTGACGCTGCTGGGCATCGCGGTGGGCATCGCCGCCGTCATCCTGCTGACCTCGATCGGCGAGGGCCTGCACCGCTTCCTGCTGGCCGAGTTCAGCCAGATCGGCACGAACGTGGTCACGCTCTCGCCGGGGCGCACCACCACCGGCGGCACCAATCCGGGCTTTCCGTCCTCGGTGCGGCCGCTGACGCTGGAGGATGCGCAGGCGCTGCGCCGCCACCTGCCGCAGCTCACCGGCGTGACGCCGGGCGTGACCGGCAACGCCGAGATGCAGGCCGGCGGGCGGCTGCGCCGTGCGCTGGTCTATGGCACCAGCGCCGCGCTGGTGCCGGCCTTCCACCTGACGGTGGCGACGGGCCGCTTCCTGCCCGAGGAGGAGGCCGGACAGGCGCGCGACTTCGTCGTGCTGGGCTCGACGCTGCGCCGCGAGCTCTTCGGCAGCAGCTCGCCGCTGGGCCAGCGCCTGCGCATCGGCAGCCAGCAGTTCCGCGTCATCGGCGTGCTGGCGCCGCGCGGGCAGTTCCTCGGCGTCGACCTGGACGATGTCGCCTACCTCCCGTCGGCGCGCGCGCTGGAGCTGTTCAACCGCCCCGGCCTGATGGAGATCCACCTGACCTACGACGAGCGCCTGTCGCCCGCGGCGGTGGTCGCGCAGGCCCGCGCGCTGATGAGTGCCCGCCACGGCCGCGAGGACTTCACGATCGTCACCCAGGCCGACATGCTGGGCACGCTCTCCAACATCCTGAACATCGTCACGATGGCGGTGGGCGCGCTGGGCGGCATCTCGCTGCTGGTGGGGGGCGTGGGCATCGTGACCATCATGACCATCGCGGTGAGCGAGCGCACCGCGGAGATCGGCCTGCTGATCTCGCTGGGTGCGCGCCGGCGCACGGTGATGGCGCTGTTCCTCGGCGAGGCGGTGGTGCTGTCGGCGCTGGGCGGCCTGCTGGGCCTGGCGATCGGCATCGGCATCGCGCAGGGCGTGCATCTGCTGCTGCCGGCGCTGCCGGTCAGCACGCCGCTGCCCTTCGTGCTGCTGGCGCTGGGCCTGTCGGCGGCGGTGGGGCTGCTCGCCGGCGTGATGCCCGCGCGCGCGGCCGCTCGGCTTGATCCGGTGGAGGCGCTGCGGGCGGAGTAGGGGGCGGGTGTCCGGCGTGGGTGCCCGCCTGCGCGGGCATGACGGCGGTTCGGCGCGTTTCGGTGCGGTTCGGCGCGTGGCTTCATTCATGTCCCCGCATTGACGTGGCGCAACGCCGCGGCCGGCGTCGACAAGGGCGTTCCCGATGGCGCGGGGGCGGGGGGGCGGTCATCATCGGCGTGTTCCAGATCACAACGACATTCGCCTTTCGCCCAGGAGACTCGCCGATGACCCCCGAGGAACTGCGCCAGCGCCAGGCGCCGATCAAGGCGCGCTACCGTGACGAGCCGGCCGCCGCGCGCCAGACCTTTCGCGCCGAGGCGCTGCTGCACCCCGAGAAGCCCTCGTGCCGCATCGAGACCCGCTTCGCGGCCTTCGACGCCGGACTGCACCCGGCCGCCGGTGGCGAGGGCGGCGAGGCCTGCTCCGGCGACATGCTGCTCGAGGCCCTGGCCGCCTGCGCCGGCGTCACGCTCAATGTGGTGGCCACCGCCACCGGGGTGAGGCTGCGCACCGCGCGGGTGATCGTCGAGGGCGAGAGCGATTTCCGCGGCACGCTGGGGCTGGCGTGCGACGTGCCGGTCGGCCTGACCGCGCTGCGGCTGCGCTTCGAGGTGGATTCGGACGCCTCCGACGAGCAGCTCGCCACGCTGCTGAAGCTGACCGAGCGCTACTGCGTCATCGCGCAGACGCTGCGCGAGCCGCCGCCGCTGGAGGTGAGGCTGCAGCGTCTGGCGCCGCTGCAACCGCTGGCGCCACGGACCGGGGCCTGAGCGGGCTCGGGCTCAGTCGTCCTTGCGCGGGCTGGAGACCTTGGTGCGCATCAGCTGGCCCTTCTCGCGCTCCCAGTCGCGCTTCTTCTCGGTTTCGCGCTTGTCGTGCTCGGCCTTGCCCTTGGCCAGCGCGATCTCGGCCTTCACGTAGCTGCCCTTGAAGTGCAGGTCCAGCGGCACCAGCGTGAAGCCCTTCTGCTCGACCTTGCCGATCAGCCGGCGGATCTGCTCCTTCTTCATCAGCAGCTTCTTGGTGCGGTCGGCCTCCGGGCGCACATGGGTCGAGGCCGATCGCAGCGCGTTGATGCGGCAGCCGATCATGAACATCTCGCCGTCCTTCAGCACGATGTAGCCGTCGGTGAGCTGCACCTGGCCGGCGCGGATGGCCTTGATTTCCCAGCCTGACAGCACCACGCCGGCCTCGAAGCGTTCCTCGATGTGGTAGTTGAAACGCGCTTTCCGGTTCTCGACGATGCTCATGGCTTGGGACGGGTTCGTTCTGGGACTCAATACAATCCGGGCATTGTATGAAGCACGTCAAGAAGTCCGTCCTGCTCTGGTACTCGCCGCGCGAGATGTTCGATCTCGTCGTCGATGTGGCCAGCTATCCCAAGTTCCTGCCCTGGTGCCAGAAGGCGGAGGTGCTCGGTGACGAAGCCGGTGCGGTGACCGCGCGGCTGCACCTGGCCTATGCCGGCGTGCGCCATGCGTTCACCACCCGCAACAGCCATGTGCCGGGCGAGTCGGTCACGATGAGCCTGGTCGACGGCCCGTTCTCGCGGCTCGACGGCTCCTGGCGCTTCATCCCGATCGGCACGCCGGCGGCCTCGCGCCCGGAGTCCGGGCCGCAGGCCTGCCGGGTCGAGTTCGAGCTGAGCTATGCCTTCTCGAGCCGGCCGCTGGAAATGGTGGTCAGCCCGGTGTTCGACCGCATCGCCAACACCTTCGTCGACGCCTTCGTCACGCGGGCGGAGCAGGTGCATGGCCGGCGCTGAGGACACGCCGATGAGCCTGCCGATGCAGGTCGAGGTCGCCTTCAGCCCGGGGCCGCGCCAGATCGATCGGGTGCGGGTGACGCTGGCGGCCGGCGCCAGCGCGGCGCAGGCGCTGGCGGCCAGCGGTCTGGTGGCGCGCCATGCCGAGCTGGTCGGCGCCGAGGGCCTGGCCTTCGGCATCGGCGGCCGCCTGGTCGCGCCCGACACGCCGATGCAGCCGGGCGACCGGCTCGACATCTGCCGGCCGCTGAAGGTCGATCCGAAGGAGGCGCGCCGCCAGCGCTACCGCGCGCAGGGCGAGGGCGGGCGCCGGCGCGTCAGCGGCAGTCGCTCGCGATGACCTCGCGGGCGCGGCGCAGCTCGGCCGCGCGCTGGCCGTCGTCGAGGAACTCGCGCTCGCCGCGCTCGTTGGTGCGCGTCAGGCGCTGGCCGGATTCGACGGTGCGGGCGTAGTCGCGGGCGCGGGCGCAGTTGTCGGCGCGCTGGCGGGCCTGGCGCTCCTCGTCGGCGCGGCGGGTGGCGTCTTCCTGGGCCCGGCGGCGGGTCTCGCCGGCGGTCGGCGCCGATGCGGCGGCCGGGGCCGGCACGGCGCTGGCCGCGCTGCCCGACACCGGACCGGATGCGCTGGCCACCGACGGGCTGGAGACGGTGCCTGTGCCGGTGGTGCGGGCGGCGGCCGGTCGCGCCAGGATGTCGCGGTCGGGCACGGTGGTCGGGGGAGGGCGGTCGCTGTACTGCACGCGGCCCTGGGCATCGCGCCACTTCCACTGCGCGGCTGCGGGCGAGCTCAGCATCAGCCCGCCCAGCACACCCAGGAGCGACAGCAGCAGGGCCGGCATCCGCGCCCGGAGCTGGAAATTCGAAGGCGAAGACATGCCACGAAGTGTAGTGCGCCAGCCCGCGCCGAACATGTCCAGATCATGAGGACTGGGAAGAGGCTGTAACGGGTCCGTATAATCTCCTTTTGCGTCTGGAGCCCCTTCCCATGCGCCTTCTCGGCAAAGCCCTGACCTTCGACGATGTGTTGCTGGTCCCCGCGTACTCCCAGGTGTTGCCCCGCGACACCTCCCTGGCGACCCAGCTGTCGCGCAACATCACGCTGAACCTGCCGCTGGTGTCGGCAGCGATGGACACCGTGACCGAGGCCCGCCTGGCGATCGCGATCGCCCAGGAAGGCGGCATCGGCATCGTCCACAAGAACCTCAGCCCGAAGCAGCAGGCGGCCGAGGTCGCCCGCGTCAAGCGCTATGAATCCGGTCTGCTCAAGGACCCGATCACCATCGCGCCGAACGCCCGCGTGCGCGACGTCATCGAGCTGTCGCGTGCCCACGGCATTTCCGGCTTCCCCGTCGTCGAGAACGGCCGGGTGGTGGGCATCGTCACCGGCCGCGACCTGCGCTTCGAGACCCGTCTTGATGCCCCGGTGCGCGACATCATGACCCCGCGCGAGCGCCTGGTCACCGTCAACGAGGGCGCCTCGCTGGCCGAGGCCAAGGCGCTGATGCACACGCACAAGCTCGAGCGCGTGCTGGTGCTCAACGAGCAGTCCGAGCTGCGCGGCCTGTTCACCGTCAAGGACATCACCAAGCAGACCAGCTTCCCGAACGCCGCGCGCGACGCGCAGGGCAAGCTGCGCGTCGGCGCGGCCGTCGGCGTCGGTGACGGCACCGAGGAGCGCATCGAGCTGCTGGTGGCCGCCGGCGTCGACGCGCTGGTGGTCGACACCGCGCACGGCCACAGCCACGGCGTCATCGAGCGCGTGCGCTGGGTGAAGAAGAACTTCCCGCAGGTCGATGTCATCGGCGGCAACATCGCCACGGGCGCGGCCGCGCTGGCGCTGGCCGAGGCCGGCGCCGACGCGGTCAAGGTCGGCATCGGCCCGGGCTCGATCTGCACCACCCGCATCGTCGCGGGCGTGGGCGTGCCGCAGATCACCGCGATCGACAACGTCGCCACCGCGCTGAAGGGCACCGGCGTGCCGCTGATCGCCGACGGCGGCATCCGCTACTCGGGCGACATCTCCAAGGCCCTGGCCGCGGGCGCGTCGACCGTGATGATGGGCGGCATGTTCGCCGGCACCGAGGAAGCCCCGGGCGAGGTCATCCTGTACCAGGGCCGCTCGTACAAGAGCTACCGCGGCATGGGCTCGATCGGCGCGATGAAGGCCGGCTCGGCCGATCGCTACTTCCAGGAAAACGACGAGACCACCAACCCGAACCAGGACAAGCTGGTGCCGGAAGGCATCGAAGGTCGCGTGCCCTACAAGGGCTCGGTGCTGGCGATCATCTACCAGATGGCCGGCGGCATCCGCGCCTCGCTGGGCTACTGCGGCTGCGCCTCGGTCGCCGAGATGCACGACCGGGCGGAGTTCGTCGAGATCACCTCCGCCGGCATCCGCGAGAGCCACGTCCACGACGTGCAGATCACCAAGGAAGCGCCGAACTACCGGCTGGAGTGATCGTCTCGTGAGCGCTGCCGACGCGAAGGTGCCGCGCCCCCCTCGGGCCGCGGCCATGCCCTTCATCATGCTGACGGTGCTGATCGACATGGTGTCGATCGGCCTGATCATCCCGGTGCTGGCCCCGCTGGTGGGCACCTTCACCGGCGACCAGGGCGACCATGCCTTCTGGTATGGCGTCATCACCTTCGCGTTCGGCTTCGCCAGCTTCTGGGGCTCGCCGATCCTGGGCGCGCTGTCGGACCAGCACGGGCGCCGCCCGGTGCTGCTGCTGGGCTTCTTCGGCCTGGCGCTGAGCTTCATCGTCACCGGCCTGGCCACCGCGCTGTGGATGCTGGTGGCGGTGCGCCTGGTCAGCGGCGCGATGCAGGCCAATGCGGCGGTCGCGCAGGCCTATGTGGCCGACATCAGCGCCCCCGAGGAGCGCGCCAAGCGCTTCGGTATGCTGGGCGCGATGTTCGGCATGGGCTTCGTGCTCGGGCCGGTCCTCGGCGGGCTGCTGGGCGCGATCGACCTGCATCTGCCCTTCTTCGTCGCCGGCGGGCTGGCGGTGCTCAACGCGATCTACGGCGTCTTCGTGCTGCCGGAGTCGCTGCCGCCCGAAAAGCGCCGCCCGGCCGACTGGAAGCGCGCCAACCCGCTGACCTCGCTGCGCCAGCTGCGCGACTTGCACGGCATCGGCGCGCTGGTGACGGTGATCGCGCTGGCGGGGCTGGCGCAGTTCATCCTGCACACCACCTGGGTGCTCTACACCACCTTCAAGTTCGGCTGGGGGCCGAAGGAGAACGGCTGGTCGCTGTTCGCCATCGGCGTGATGTCGGTGCTGGTGCAGGGCGGGCTGATCCGGGTGGCGCTGAAGCGCTCGACGCCGCAGCGCATCGCCGTCATCGGCCTGCTGTCGTCGACCGTCTGCTATGCGCTGTGGGGCGCGGCGACCGAGGCCTGGATGGTGTACGCCATCATCGGCATGAACGTCTTCGGCTTCATGACGCAGGCGGCCATCCAGACGCTGGTCTCCAACGCCGCCGACGACAGCGCGCAGGGCCGCTCGCTCGGCGCGGTGGCCTCGCTCAACAGCGCGATGCAGGTCTTCGCGCCGGTCATCGGTGCCGGCCTGCTCGGCCTGGTGTCCGACCTGCCCCGGGGCGACTGGCGCATCGGCGCGCCGCTCTATCTCTGCTCGGCGCTGACGCTGGCGGCCTTCGTGCTGGCCGTGCGCCATTTCCGCCGCCATCCGGCCTTTGTCTCCTCTTCGGCGCCGCACGCGGTCTGAGCCCGTCCGGCGCCGCATCGCACCGAATCGCATCCGAATCGCACCGCCCATGCAACACGACAAGATCCTCATTCTCGACTTCGGCTCGCAGGTCACGCAGCTGATCGCCCGCCGCGTGCGCGAGGCCCACGTCTACTGCGAGATCCACCCGAACGACGTCTCCGACGAGTTCATCCGGAGCTTCGCGCCCAAGGGCATCATCCTGTCGGGCAGCCACGCCTCGACCTATGAGGACCACCAGCTGCGCGCGCCGCAGGCAGTCTGGGACGCCGGCGTCCCGGTGCTGGGCATCTGCTACGGCATGCAGACGATGGCGGTGCAGCTCGGCGGCGAGGTGAGCTGGTCCGACACCCGCGAGTTCGGCTATGCCGAGGTGCGCGCGCACGGCCACACCACGCTGCTCAAGGACATCCAGGACTTCGCCACGCCCGAGGGCCACGGCATGCTCAAGGTCTGGATGAGCCACGGCGACAAGGTCACGCAGCTGCCGCCCGGCTTCAAGCTGATGGCCTCGACCCCGAGCTGCCCGATCGCCGGCATGGCCAACGAGGACAAGGGCTACTACGCCGTCCAGTTCCACCCTGAGGTCACGCACACGCTGCAGGGCCAGGCGATGCTGACGCGCTTTGTCCGCGAGATCGCCGGCTGCCGCGGCGACTGGATCATGGGCGACTACATCGCCGAGGCGGTGCAGAAGATCCGCGAGCAGGTCGGTGACGAGGAAGTCATCCTGGGCCTGTCGGGCGGCGTCGATTCGTCGGTCGCGGCCGCGCTGATCCACCGCGCCATCGGCGACCAGCTCACCTGCGTCTTCGTCGATCACGGCCTGCTGCGCCTGAACGAGGGCGACATGGTCATGGAGATGTTCGAGGGCAAGCTGCACGCCAAGGTCATCCGCGTCGATGCCTCCGAGCTCTTCCTGGGCCAGCTCGCCGGCGTGACCGATCCCGAGCGCAAGCGCAAGATCATCGGCGGCCTGTTCGTCGACGTCTTCAAGGCCGAGGCCGAGAAGCTCAAGGCGGCCGGCAACGGCGTCAAGGGCGCGACCTTCCTGGCGCAGGGCACGATCTACCCGGACGTGGTGGAGTCGGGCGGCACCAAGACCAAGAAGGCCACCACGATCAAGAGCCACCACAACGTCGGCGGCCTGCCCGAGCAGCTGGGCCTGAAGCTGCTGGAGCCCCTGCGCGAGCTGTTCAAGGACGAGGTGCGCGAGCTGGGCGTGGCCCTGGGCCTGCCGCCCGAGATGGTCTACCGCCATCCGTTCCCGGGGCCGGGCCTGGGCGTGCGCATCCTGGGCGAGGTCAAGCCCGAGTTCGCCAAGTTGCTGCAACGCGCCGACGCGATCTTCATCGAGGAGCTGCGCGCCACGATCGACCCGGCCACCGGCAAGAGCTGGTACGACCTGACCAGCCAGGCCTTCACCGTCTTCCTGCCGGTCAAGAGCGTGGGCGTGATGGGCGACGGCCGCACCTACGACTATGTCGTGGCGCTGCGCGCGGTGCAGACCAGCGACTTCATGACCGCCGACTGGGCCGAGCTGCCCTACAGCCTGCTGAAGAAGGTGTCGGGCCGCATCATCAACGAGGTCCGCGGCATCAACCGCGTCACCTACGACGTCTCGAGCAAGCCGCCGGCAACGATCGAGTGGGAGTGAAACGGCGTCGATTCTTCGGGTCCCGGATTGTTCCGTGACCTGTTCATCATCTGACCTCGTGTGTTGTAAAGCCCGGGCTACAAAGCTCGGGCTTTTTGCTTTTTACGGATAGAAAGGCGGTGAATTCCACCTATATCCCGCGATCAGGCGGGATCAGATCGCTGTTCGCACAAAATGAATTCAATTTCTACACCCATTTGCGGGGGGGTGTCATGACTGACTCGCGCCTGATGTTGCCTGTCCACGAGATGGCCGAGTCCTTCCTCCCCCGAATTGCAGGGTTGGATGCAGGGCGTGAGCTGATGGCCTCGCCGGCGCTCCCCCGCATCACGGTGGTCGCCCATCCCGATGAGCTGTCGGCTCATGCGATCGCGATCCATGACCTGCTCGACCGTGTGCCCGATGGCCGGGGGCTGTTCTACCAGCCCGAGTGGGTGCGGCTGATGGCTCCGCTGTTCCTGCAGTCGGGCCGGCGCATGCATTTCCTGCTGGCCTGGCGCGGCGAGCGACTGATTGGCATGGCCCCGCTGGTGATCGAGCAGCGGCCCTGGGTTCGAGGCCATGTGCGCCGGGTCTGGTTCTGGGGCAAGGTGCAGGGCTCGCTGGCGCTGGAAGGGGACTTCCTCGTTCCGGAGGCCACCGATGTCCGCCCATGCGCCCGGGCCTTCGTGGCGCATCTGCGCGGGCCGTCGGCGCCGGCCGACTACATCGAGTTGGCCTACTTCCGGGGGGCCTCGCCCTGCCAGGTGGCGTTCGAGGCCGCCAGCCACATCGCGCCCGAGCAGATCGAGCCGATGGTGTCGCACTGGGCGGTGCTGGCTCCCACGTTCGATGCCTACTGCGCGACGCTGAAGAAGTCGGTGCTGGGCAAGGTGATGAACCGGCTTCGTGCCGCCGAACGGGACCTGGGGGCGCACCTGACGTGCGTCTCGCGCCTGTCGGCCGACGAGCTGGAACAGGTCGAGGCGCTGCATGTGCAGCGGCAGCGGGAACTGGCGGGCAAGGGGCGCGAACGCCATTCGCTGTTCGAGATTCCGGCCGAGAGCGGCATCTACCACGCGATGCTGGAGACGGCCTCCCAGCGGGGCTGGGCGCGCCACTACCTGCTGAAGTCGGGCGAGGGGCGGGTGCTGGCCTTCGCGCTGTGCTTCCACTTCGCCGGCACGCTGTTCTTCCACCTGACCGCCTTCGACAGCGCGCACGCCAAGTACGAGCCCGGTCGGGTGCTGATGCTGCTGAAGATCCAGGCCGAGATCGCCCGGGGCGACACGCATCACATCGACATGATGCCGGGCACCACCAAGATCAAGGAAGACTTCGGCAACCATGTCTTCTCGCACCGCCGCTACCTGGCGGTGAATACCGGCTCGCTGATGTCGCGCCTGCGCTGCGGCGTGTGGCAGGGGCAGACGGCATGGCTGGAGCGGCTGCGCGCGCTGCGCTCGCCTCGTTCCGCGGCGGAGGCCTGAAGGCCTGGGGTCAGGGCGGGGCAGATCGCGGTGCGATGATCGGCGGGACGGCTGTCCTTCCGTCTGTTCGCGCCGCTTCCCGGAGTCCTGCCCATGCGCCTGCCGCTTCCGTCCGTTCTGTCGCCGGCCCGCCCGTGGCTGCTCTCGGCGCTGCTGGTGCCGATGCTGATGCTGCCCGGGCCGGGCGCGGCGGCCGAGCCGCCCCCTGCGGCCGCGCTCTGCGCGCCTGACCAGCCTCCCGGTCAGTGGCTGGCGCCGACCGCCGCCGCGCCGCGCCCCTTGCCCGCCGCCGAGCTGCTGGGCTGGATGGCCGAGGCGCAGGTGGTGCTGCTCGGCGAGCGCCACGACAGCGCCGAGGACCACCGCTGGCAGCTCCAGGTCCTGGCGCAGCTGCACGCGCGCCGGCCGGCGCTGGCGCTCGGGCTGGAGATGTTCCCGCGCCGGCTGCAGCCGGTGCTCGATGCCTGGGTGGCCGGTCGGCTGTCGGAGGCCGAGTTCCTGCGCCAGTCGGAGTGGGACCAGGTCTGGGGCTTCGACGCGCGCCTGTACCTGCCGCTTTTCCATTTCGCCCGGATGAACCGGCTGCCGATGCTGGCGCTCAATGTCGAGCGTGGCGTGGTGGCGGCGGTCGGCCGGCGCGGCTTCGAGGCGCTGAGCGAGGCCGAGCGCGAGGGCGTCGGCCGACCCGCCGAGCCGCCCGAGGCCTACCGGCAGATGCTGCGCCAGGTCTTCCACGCCCATCCCGGCCCGGCCGGCGAGGGCGGCGCAGCGCAGCCTTCCCCGACCGCCCCTGACGCGCCGCCGCCGGACGCCTTCGCGCGCTTCATCGGCGCGCAGGCCTTCTGGGACCGCGCGATGGCCGAGGCCATCGCCGCGCGGCTGGCGCGCGAGCCCGGCCTGCTGATCGTCGGCATCCTGGGCGGCGGCCATGTGCGCGACGGCCACGGCGTGGCGCATCAGCTGCGCGACCTGGGCGTGCCGCGCATCGGCGCGCTGCTGACCTGGGAGCGCGCCGAGAGCTGCCAGGCCCTGGGCGAGACGCTGGCCGACGGCCTCTATCTGATCGACCCGCCCCGCGACGACGCCCCGCCGCGCCTGGGCATCGCGATGGCGCCCGCGCCCGACGGCGTGCGCCTGAGCGCCGTGACCCCTGGCAGCCTGGCCGCCGCCGCCGGCCTGCGCGAGGGCGACCTGCTCACCGAGGCCGCCGGCCGCCCGCTGCGCAGCCCCGACGCCCTGCGCGCCCTCGTGCAGCGCCAGCCGCCCGGTACCTGGCTGCCGCTGAAGGTTCAGCGCGAGGGGGCGGGGCGGGCGCCGGTGGTGCAGGAGGTGGTGGTGCGCTTTCCAGCCGGCGGTTGATCTTCCGCATCGGCCGCTTACCGCCCCTGATCCGGCATTCCGTCACATCCCGTCATCCTCGCGCAGGCGAGGACCCACCGCTGCCACCGCGCCCATAGACGAAAAAACGAGCAATCGCTATGCTGGCAGCAACAATAACAACGCCAGCATCAAACCCCGCCACAGGGTTTCGGATCGATTCTTCCAGGGGAGAAAGCATGTACGGCACAGCCGAAGCCAGCGAACTGCCACGCCACGCTACGCCACGCCGTGCGGCACGAAGACATTCCTGGCCAGATCGATTCCGAGAAATACCACCGTCATGGGCATCTCCTTGCGGCGTCCGGCTGTGGGTTGAGATTTTGCCGTCTCATGGTGCGCGCTGGGCAAGCGCGGCGCCTATTGGCAGAATCCTCCGTATCGCGCGCGGTGCGAGGGGATGGCCCTTTCATTCGTTAGGCCCTAGAATACGCTTCACTAATTTTCATGACTATTCCAAAGCCACTCGAATTCCTCCTCGGTCTACCCCTCTACGCGCCTGTCGCGTACGAAGGCGAACAGGTCTGGGATGTTCTGGAGGTTCTATACTTCAGCGGTACATACGACAGTTTCTGCGTAAAGTGCAAGCGCGAATCAACTTTTAAAGTCAGCGCACCCCACAGGCCTGACGAATACAAGCGAAACTACGTGCGAGAGAAATGGGAGCGGCAACACGGGGTCGATTCGGAACATCCGCTCCCTCCCTCTGCGGTCTACTCAGTTGGAGCCAATTGCACCAGGCATGAAAGTCACCGGCAAGACTTCCTGTTCTTTATTGACTACCAGATAATCCCAAGCGACTCTGATCCGCCGATCGTTAAATGGTCAATTCAGAAGATCGGTCAGCAGCCATCTTATGGTGACCTTCATCTCCTTCAGGTCAAGAAGTACACGCATGTTTTGTCGAAGGCGCAATTGGGTGAACTAACGCGAGCCATAGGTCTGGCCTCACATGACGTAGGCGTTGGCGCGTACGTCTACTTGCGCCGCATCTTCGAAAACCTTGTCGAAGAGGCTCATGTAGTCGCGAAAGAGGCGTCTAGCTGGGACGAGGATTCCTATTCTCGCTGCCGAATGGGAGAGAAGATCTCCATGCTCAAGGCGCATCTGCCAACCTTTCTCGTAGAGCACCCTGGAATGTATTCCTTACTTAGTAAGGGCATCCACGAGCTCTCTGAGGATGAGTGTCTCAAGCACTTTGCAACGCTACGCTTAGGCATTGAACTCATACTCGATGAGCGGCTTGAAGCGCGGGAGCGTGCAAACAAGATTGCTGCTGCTAAAGCTGCAATTCAGAAGGCAGTTGGTGACGCTGGGGCCTAACCCCTCGCTCAAGCGGAGCGCCCTGCTGTCGTCGCCCGCTTAGCTCGAACTACAAGCGCATCCCCGCGATGTCGATAAAGCCTCCCCTGGCAGGTTTTTGAAACATGCTTGAGCAGAGATAAAACAATCTGACCAACGCACACAAAACCAGCGGCTGACAGGGAAAAAATGCAAACGGCAAAACCAAAACCCAGCATCGCTACCGCCGCGCTGACCCTCGTCTGCTCACTGCTCTCGCCCCTGCAGACCCACGCCCAGGCCACGCCCGAGCCGCAGCAAGGCATCGCCACCCACTACGACGCCACCGGCCCCGTGTCCTGCGCCTTCGACCTGGACCCGCGCGAGCGCATGATCGCGGCGATGAACGAGGCGCAGTACGGCCAGGCCGACTGGTGCGGCGCGCAGGTGCGGGTGGAGGGGCCGCAGGGCAACAGCATCGTGGTGCGCATCGTCAACCGCTGCCCGGAATGCAAGGCCGGGCATCTGGACCTGAGCCGCGAGGCGTTCGCGCAGCTCGCCGATCTGGTGACGGGCAAGGTGCCGATCCGCTGGCAGCTCGTCAGCCTGCCGCTGCAGGGCCCGATCGCGTATCACTTCAAGCGCGAGAGCAACCCCTACTGGCTGGCGGTGCAGGTGCGCAACCACCGCAACCCGCTGGTGCGGCTGGAATACGAGGCCGGCGGCCAGTGGGTCGAGGTGCCGCGCAAGGACTACAACTACTTCGAGATGCAGCTGCCGGGCAGGGGGCCGCGCGACTACCGCTTCCGCGTCACCGACCTGTTCGGCCACCAGCTGGTCGACGACGGCATCCGCTTCAGGGCCAATGCCACCGTCAAGGGGCAGACGCAGTTTCCCGCGGCGCCCTGAACGCCGCCGCGCCCCGGCCGCCGGGCTTGCGCCCCACGCCCGCCCGCCGCACCATGCGCGCCATGACGAACGACGACGATCTTTCCCCGCTGCCCACCATCCGCACCGGTCGCTATCGCCACTACAAGGGCGGCGAATACCGGGTGCTCGGCGTGGTGCGCCACAGCGAGTCCCTCGAGCCGATGGTGCTCTATCGCCCGCTGGGCCGCGATGTCGGCGACTGGGTGCGGCCCTTCGAGATGTTCCTCGAGACGGTCGAGCACGAGGGGCAGCGCGTGCTGCGCTTCAGCCCGCTGGACGACGACCCGGCATGATCTCCCCGCACGAGCTGCATTTCACCGCGATCCGCGCCCAGGGGCCGGGCGGGCAGAACGTCAACAAGGTGTCGTGCGCGGTGCACCTGCGCTTCGACATCCGCGCCTCCTCGCTGCCGGAGGCGGTCAAGGAGAGGCTGCTGCAGCGGCCCGACCAGCGCGTCAGCGGCGACGGCGTCATCGTCATCAAGGCGCAGTCCTCGCGCAGCCTGGAGCAGAACAAGCTGGAGGCGCTGGCGCGGCTGCAGGCGCTGGTGGCCGAGGCCGCGCGCGTGCAGCCGCCGCGCAAGGCGACCCGGCCGACGCGCGGCTCGCAGCGCCGCCGGCTCGAGACCAAGTCGCAGCGCGGCGAGATCAAGGCCGGGCGCGGCAAGGTCGGCTGGTGAGGCGGCGAGGCGACGAGCGAGCCGGCACAATGGCGCTCCCTTTCTGACGCGCTGCCGATGACCCCTGACGACCCCTGCCCGGCGGATCTGCCCGATCCGTGCCTGCCGGCGACCCTGCCGCCCGTGCCGGCCCCCCGTGCCCCCGAGCCGCCGGCGCCTTCTGCGCGCCACGAGCGCCTGCTGCGCGAGATCGAGCAACTGCGCGAGCGGCTGCAGCAGTGGCAGCAGTGCGAGAGCCGCTACCACGAGCGGATCGCGCGCGAGCTGCAGCCGGAGATCAGGCGCTGGTGCGATCGGCTGCGCGAGCTGGCGCTGCGGATGGAGGGCGCGCTCTTCCTCGATCCGCCGCCGGGCAAGCCGATCGGGCGCGCGGCGCAGCGCAGGGCCGCCGAGTGGATGCTGTCGCTGGCCGAGGCGGTGCTGGTCGAGCGGCCGGACGATGCCGAGATGCTGGCGCTGCGGGCGCGCCACCAGGAGGACGTCGCGCCGCCGCTTGATGCGGGCGACGAGGACGACCCAGGCCACGAAGCGGGCGCGCAGGCGCCCGCCGACGATCCCGACGATGGCCTGGAGCCCTGGGAACGCGAGGCCGAGCGCCGTCGCGCCCAGGCCGAGGCCAGCCGCCGCACCGCCAGGAAGGGTCGCAAGGACCAGGCCGAGCGCGAGCGCCGCGAACGCCACGCCGGACGCGGCGCCAGCGCCGGCACCGCCTCGCTGCGCGAGGTCTTCCGCCGCCTGGCCAGCCGGCTGCACCCGGACCGCGAGCCCGATGCGGCCGAGCGCGTGCGCAAGACCGCGCTGATGCAGCAGGTCAACGAGGCCTATGCCGCCGGCGACCTGCTGGCGCTGCTGGCGCTGCAGCGTCTCCACCTGCCCGAGCCGGTCGCGCAGGCGGCTGCGGCACCGCTGGCGACGAGCGCGAACGACATCGAGGCGGCGCTGCAGGTGCAGCGCGAGCGCCTGCAGGCCGAGATCGACGAGATGGTGCGCCGCTTCGCGGTGCTGCGCCCGGACCTGCCGGCGCGCGCCGACACCGTCACGCCGCAGCTGGTCGAGACGCTGCTGGGCACCGAGATCCGCGAGCTGCGCGCGCGCAGCACCGCGCTGGAACGCGATCTGGGCTGGTGCCGTGACCGCGAGACGGTTGGCGCCTGGCTGCGGGCCTTCGGATGAAGCGTGGCCTGGCGATCGCCGCCGCCCTGCTGGCGACGGGCTTCGGCGGCGTGATGGCCGCCGCACCGGGGGCGTCGAGCGCAGACAAGACGTTTGACCGCCATGTGCCGCCGGGCTGGCGCCTGCTGTCGTCCGTCAGCGGCGATCTGGATGGCGATGGTCGCGAGGATGCCGCCCTGGTGCTGGAAACGACCGACGCGGCACGGCGCCGGGACAATCCGGGTCTGGGCGCGCCGGTGCTGAACCTCAATCCGCGCCGGCTGCTGGTGCTGCTGCAGGTCGGGCCGGACGAGCGGGTGCTGCTGCGCCGCGACGGCCTGCTGCCGAGCGAGCACGATGCCGAGTCGCCCTGCGTCGCCGATCCGCTCGACGGCGGCGGCGTGGAGATGCCGCCGGGGCGGCTGGTGCTGGCGCTGCAGCACTGGACGAGCTGCGGCAGCTATGGCGCCGGCCGCGAGCAGTTCATCTTCCGGCTGGAAGGCACGCGGCTGCGGCTGATCGGCCATGAGCGCAGCGAGTTCTCGCGCGCCAGCGGCGAACAGACCGAGATCAGCACCAATCTGCTGACCGGCCAGCGCAAGACGGTCGAGGGCCTGAATGCCTTCGAGCGCCGCGGCGTGGCGCGCACCCGCTGGCAGCGGCTGGGCCCGCAGGCGCCGGTCTTTCTCGACACGCTGGACCGGGCGCAGCTGGCCTGCGAGGCGAGCGCGCCCTCACCGGCCTGGTGCCGCTGAGTCCGATGCGACCGCGCGCGCCAGCTCGGCCACCGAGCAGGGCGCCGAGCCCTCGGCCTTGTTGTTGACGGTGACCAGCACCGGATGCCCGGCCGCGGCGGTGCCGCGCATGATGCGCGCCAGCGCCTCGCGGGTGGCCGGGTCGGGATCGACCAGCCGGTCGAAGGGCGCATAGCCGGCCTTGGCGGCCTCGTAGCCGTGGGCGCCGTGGCGCCGGTTGAGGTTCCAGCGGCAGACGAAGGCGCCGGGCCACATCGCGCGCAGCAGCGGCAGCTGCGCCTCGATCGGCGGCAGGCGTGGATGCAGGCCCAGGCAGTAGCGCGCGCCGGCGGCCTTCAGCACGTCGCGGAAGGCCGGCACCAGCCACTCGGGGTCGCGCACCTCGACGGCGATCACCGCGTCCGGCGCGCGCGGGGCCAGCGGCGGCAGCGCGTCGAGCAGCCGCGCCAGCCGCTGCAGCAGCGCCGGCAGGTCGGCCTTCAGGCTGCCGGGCAGCGGCCCGATCTCGATCACCAGCGCGCCGATCCTGGCGCCCAGACCGTCGAGCGCCGGCTGCACGAACTGTTCGGTGGTCAGCGCCGGATCGAGAAAGCCGGGGTTGAGCCCGACCGGCCGGCCGCCGGCATCGCGCTGCGCGCCGTCGCTGATCATCGCCGGGGCCTTGACGACGAAGCGGAAATCCTCCGGCACCTGCGCGGCCAGCGCGGCGAACTGCGCGGCGCTCATCGGCCGGTAGTAGCTGCGGTCGAGGCTGACGGTGCGCAGCAGCGGGTGGCGCGCGTAGGCGGCCAGGCCTTCGCGCGCCAGCGTCGCCTCGTCATGCTGGTCGGCCCAGACCTGGCCGGCCCAGCCCGGAAAGCTCCAGGACGAGGTGCCCAGGCGCAGGCTGGCGGGCAGTTGCGCGGCCAGCGCGAGCTGGTCCGGGTCGGGGCGCGCCGGCCGGACGGCGGGCTCGGGCGGGTCGAAGAGAAGATCCTGGTGCGGCACGGCCGCGATGATGCACCGGATCGCGGGCTGGCGCGGTGCAGCGGCCGGCTTCAGCCGCTGCGGCCGGACGGCAGCGGGGCCGCCGCGGTGACGCCGAGACCGGCGCCGGGCGCCAGGCCGCTGTCGTCCTTGAGCGCCACGCCGGTGGCGCCCAGCCGGCGCCCGGCTTCGGCCAGCCACCACAGCCGACGCGCCGCCTCAGCGTGGACCAGGCCTTCGGCGCGGACATTGGACAGGCAGTTGCGCTCGGCATCGCTGCGGCCGACGCGGGGCGCGCGTGTCAGGTAGATGCCCAGGCTGTCGGGCGAGCTCAGGCCCGGGCGCTCGCCGATCAGCACTGCCACCATCGCCGCGCCCAGGCGCTGGCCGATGTCGTCGCCCAGCGCGACGCGCGCCTGGGTGGCCACCACCACCGGCCCGAGCGTCCAGCCCGGCGGGCGCTGGCGCTGGACCTCGGCCAGCAGCGGCACCGCCTGGCGCTCGATCGCCGCCGAGGACAGGCCGTCGCCGACGACGATCAGCAGCGCGTCGTCGGGCAGCGGGCCGTGCGCGGCCGTGTGTGCGTCGAGCAGCGCGCCGCCGCTGGCCCCGAGCCGCCGGCCCAGGTCCGGGCGCAGCAGGTAGGTCGCGCGGTCGGGCGCGGCGCTGGCGAGCTCGATGGGCTGCAGCCCGAGCGCCTGCAGGCGCGGGCGCAGCGCGGCGACATCGAGCGGCAGGTGCACCGCGTCGCGCGCCTGCGCATGCGCCGCGCCGAAGGCCAGCAGCTCGCGGGTGGGCAGGCTGGCGCCGACGCGGCCCAGGCCGATGCGCGCCGGCGTCAGCGCCCGCAGCGCCGACCACGGATCGGTCGGCGCCAGCGCGTCCGGCGCGTCCAGAACGTCCAGCCTCTTGCGGTCGTCGCTCATGCAAAATGCTCCAGCAGCGCATGCCGCGACGGTGCGGGCAGCAGCCGGCCGTCGGCGTCGGTCAGGCCCATGCGCTCCAGCCAGGCCTCGAACTCCGGGGCGCGCTTCAGGCCCAGCACCTCGCGCAGCACCAGCGCGTCGTGGAAGGAGGTGCTCTGGTAGTTCAGCATCACGTCGTCGGCGCCGGGCACGCCGATCAGGAAGGTGACGCCTGCCGCGCCCAGCAGCAGCATCAGGTTGTCCATGTCGTCCGAATCGGCCTCGGCATGGTTGGTGTAGCAGACGTCGCAGCCGATCGGCAGGCCCAGCAGCTTGCCGCAGAAGTGGTCCTCCAGCCCGGCGCGCACGATCTGCTTGCCGTCGAACAGGTATTCCGGCCCGATGAAGCCGACCACCGTGTTGCAGATCATCGGCTCGAAGGCGCGTGCCACCGCGTAGGCGCGCACCTCGCAGGTCTGCTGGTCCAGGCCGTGGTGGGCACCGGCCGACAGCGCCGAGCCCTGGCCGGTCTCGAAGTACATGACGTTGTCGCCCAGCGTGCCGCGCCCGAGCGAGAGCGCCGCCTCGCGCGCCTCGCGCAGCACCGCCAGGTCGATGCCGAAGCTGCGGTTGGCCGCCTCGGTGCCGGCGATCGACTGGAAGACCAGATCGACCGGCGCGCCCTGCTCGATGGCGCGGATCTGGTTGGTGACATGCGTCAGCACGCAGGACTGGGTCGGAATCTCGAAGCGCTGGATCACCTCGTCGGTCAGCCGCATCAGCGCGCCCAGCGCGTCCAGCCCGTCGCCGGCCGGGTTGATGCCGATCACCGCGTCGCCGGCGCCGTACATCAGCCCGTCGAGCATCGACAGCGCGATGCCGCGGGCGTCGTCGGTCGGGTGGTTGGGCTGCAGCCGCATCGCCATGCGCCCGGGCAGGCCGAGCGTGTTGCGAAATCGCGTGATCACCCGGCACTTGCGCGCCACCCGGATCAGGTCCTGGTTGCGCATCAGCTTGGAGACGGCCGCGGCCATTTCCGGCGTGATGCCGGCGCGCACCCGCGCCAGCGTCGTCTCGTCGGTGCTGTCCTGCAGCAGCCAGTCGCGGAAGTCGCCCACCGTCAGGTGCGCGATCTCGGCGAAGGCCGCGGCGTCGTGGCTGTCGACGATCAGCCGGGTGACCTCGTCGCTCTCGTAGGGCACCAGGGCCTCGGACAGGAAGGCCTTGAGTGGCAGCTCGGCCAGCGCCATGCGCGCGGCCATGCGCTCCGTCATGGTGCGCGCGGCCACGCCGGCGAGCACGTCGCCCGAGCGCAGCGGTGTCGCGCGGGCCATCAGCGTGGCCAGGTCGGCGAAGTGCCAGACCTGGCCGCCCAGCGTGTGGGAATAGGGCATGGGCATCAAGCCTGAGGGCTCAGGTCTGAGGGAGAAGGTCCTCATCGGCGGCCAGCGTCGCGCGGTGGCCGGCGGTCAGGCGGAAGTAGCCGTAGGCCAGCAGCATCAGCGCGGCGAAGATCGCCGACACCAGCGGATTGAACCAGACCATCGTGACCAGGCACAGCACGGCCAGTCCGAGCGCGATGGCCGGCAGCACCGGATAGCCGATCGCGGGGAAGGGGCGGGTCAGCGTGGGCTCCTTGCGGCGCAGCACGAACAGGCTCCACATCGACATGATGTACATGACGATGGCGCCGAGCACCGACATGGTGACGATGTTGGCGGTCAGCGTCTGGCCGCCGATCTTGATCACCTCGTCGCTGAAGATCGCCAGGATGCCGACCACGCCGCCGGCGATGACCGCCAGCCACGGCGTGCCGAAGCGCGGATGCACGCTGGCCAGGCGGGCCGGCAGGTAGCCGGCGCGGGCCAGCGCGAAGATCTGGCGCGAGTAGCCCAGGATGATGCCGTGGAAGCTGGCGACCAGGCCGAACAGGCCGATCCACACCAGCATGTGCAGCCAGCCGCTGTTCTCGCCGACGATCATCTTCATCGCCTGCGGCAGCGGGTCGTTGATGTTGGACAGCTTCGTCCAGTCGCCCGCGCCACCGGCGAAGATCATCACGCCGATGGCCAGCACCAGCAGCGTCAGGATGCCGCCGATGTAGGCGCGCGGAATCGTCACCTGCGGGTTCTTGGCCTCTTCGGCGGCCATCGCCACGCCCTCGATGGCCAGGAAGAACCAGATGGCAAAAGGCACGGCCGCCGCGATCCCGGCCAGCGTGCCGATCGAGAACTCGTCCGCGCCGGCCCAGCCCTTGGCAGTGAAGTTGTCCCAGGAGAAGCCGGGCGCGACCACGCCCATGAAGATCAGCAGCTCGCCGATGGCCACCACCGTCACGAACAGCTCGAAGGTGGCGGCGGTCTTCACGCCGACGATGTTGAGCGTCATGAACACCAGGTAGGCGCCGACGGCCATCAGCTTCGGATCGAGCGCGGGGTACTGCACGTTCAGGTAGGCGCCGATCGCCAGCGCGATGGCGGGCGGCGCGAACACGAATTCCACCAGCGTGGCGAAGCCGGCGACGAAGCCGCCGGTCGGCCCCAGCGCCCGCGAGGCGTAGGCAAAGGGCCCGCCGGCATGCGGGATCGCGGTGGTCAGCTCGGTGAAGCTGAAGATGAAGCTGGTGTACATCAGCGCCACCAGCAGCGCGGTCACCAGAAAGCCCAGCGTGCCGGCGCTGGCCCAGCCGTAGCTCCAGCCGAAGTACTCGCCGGAGATGACCAGGCCGACGGCCAGGCCCCAGAGGTGCCAGGCGTTCAGCGCCGGTTTCAGCTGTGTGCTGGCGGATGTCGTCGCGGGGGTCGTCATGGACGAAGGCTCCTTGCAGAGAGGGAAAAGATCACGGAGAGATCAGGGATGGCGCCGATGGTGGCGGCGCCTGCCGCGGGCGCGCTATCCAGTTTTGGCAGCGTCCGGCCCCGGACCGGTACCGATGCGTCGGCATGGCGCTTGCTGGATGCTGTGTGACCGTGGCGTGACCGCCCTGCGCTGGTGCGTGGGTGTGCGGGGCCGCGCCGCTCTCTCCGCCTGCTTGCCGCCGCCATGACCCTGACCGCTCTTTCCGCCCCGATCGCTTCTTCGCCGCACGGACCGTGCGCGGTGCTGCATGTCGACACCCGCGATGTCGATGAGCAGGCCGCGTTGCTGACCGACTGGCATCAGGACTACGCGCAGCTGTCGGCCGGCGGCTTCGCGGGCCGCATCGACGAGGCCTGGCTCGACGGCGTGCATCTCTTCGTCGAGGCCACCAGCCAGCGTCTGCACCAGCGCGGCGAGCTGCGCGCCGACCGGCTCGCGCTCGGGCTGCCGCTGGCGCTGCCGGAAGTGGTGCAGGCCGGGCCGGCGCGCTTCTGCGGCCGCTCCGACTGGCAGTCGTGCGACGGCGACGGCGCGGGTGAGCCCGGTGCGGGCCATTTCTGCACCTTTTCCGGTCGCGGCGGCTTCGAGTTCTTCACGCCGGCCGGGCTGGTGATGGCCGGCATGGAGTTCGACCGCGCCGAGCTGGCGCGGCTGGCCACGCCCGAGGAGCAGGCGCTGATCGAGCGCATCGGCCAGGTGGCGACGCTGCACCGCGCGCCGCACGGGGCGCTGGCGACGCTGCGCGACTTCGTGCGCGGTGCCTTCGAGATGCTGGCCGCGCAGCCGCAGCTGCTGCGCAATCCGGCGATGCGCAGCATGCTGCGGCAGGCGGCGCAGTCGAATGCGCTGGAGCTGCTGGTGGGCGCCGCCGCGCTGCCGCCTGACGCCGGCCAGCGCCCGCGCGCGCTGGTCGAGCAGGCCCGCGCGATCGTCGATCGCGATCCGGAAATGCCGGTCACGGTGGCGATGCTCTGCGCCGAGCTGCAGACCAGCCGGCGCACGCTGCAGGCGGCCTTCCAGCAGGTGCTGGGGCTGGCGCCGGCGGCCTATCTGCGCGCGACCCGGCTGGCGGGCGCGCGCCGAGCGCTGCGCGAGGCGCCCTCGGTCACCGAGGCGGCGGCGCAGTGGGGCTTCTGGCACTTCGGCCATTTCGCCCAGGACTACCGGCGCATGTACGGCGAGCTGCCCTCGCAGACCTGGCGGCGGCTGCATCCGGGCGTGGCCGGGCCTGGCCACTGAGGGCGTGCGGGTCATTGCGCTGACGGCCGCGCTCCGGCCCGGCTATGCTCATCCCATGAACCGAGACGAATTTCCGGGCCCGGCCCCGACCGCGCTGCGCGTGCACCAGTACCTCGGGCTGCAGCCCGGCCCGAAGCTGATCGTGCTCGGCGGCGTGCACGGCGACGAGACCTGCGGCACGGTCGCGCTGGGCCGGCTGATCGAGGCGCTGGATGCCGGCCGGCTGCAGCTGCGCCGCGGCGAGCTGACGCTGGTGCCGGTCTGCAATCCGATGGCGCATCAGGCCGGCCGGCGCGAGGGCGAGCGCAACCTGAACCGCCGGCTGCTGCCGGTGGCGATCCCGCAGGACCACGAGGACCGCATCGCGCGGGTGCTGTGCCCGCTCCTGGCGCGCCACGAGGTGCTGCTGGACCTGCATTCCTTCCACACCGACGGCGAGCCCTTCGTGATGATCGGCCCGCGCGACAACGACGGCTGGCTCGAGCCTTTCCGCCACGAGGCGGCCGAGACCGCGCTGGCGGCGGCGCTGGGCGTGCGGCAGGGGGTCGAGGGCTGGCTGGAGGCCTACGCCCAGGGCGTGGCGCGGCGTGGAGGCGATGCGCAGTACGGCATCGGCACGACCGAATACATGCGCTCGGCCGGCGGCTGGGGGCTGACGCTGGAGTGCGGTCGCCATGACGATCCGGCCGCGCCTGAAGTCGCCTGGCAGGCGACGCTGCGCACGCTCGAGCATCTGGGCATGATCGACGCCGGCGCGTCCGCGCCCTGCGCGCAGCCGGACTTCGAGGTGGTGCGCCTGGTCGACGTGGTCGACCGCGAGGCCGAGGGCGACCGCCTGGCGCGCGACTGGGCCAGCTTCGACGCGGTGTGCGCCGGCGAAGTGATCGGCTGGCGCGCCGACGGCCGCGAGGTGCTCGCGCCGGCTGACGGGCGGGTGGTGTTCCCGAACCCGCGTGCGCGTGTCGGCGCCGAGTGGTTCTATCTGGCCGAGCTCAGCGGGCGCCAGCTCGGCTGAGGTCGCACAAGGCTCAGACGCGGCGGGCCAGCGGGCCCAGCGTCAGGCGCTCCATCGAGCCGACCAGCTGCTCGAAGTCGCGCGAGGCCAGCTTCGACGGCCGGATCAGGCCGCCGCGCACCGCGTTGGCGTACTGCGCGCGGGCCATGTCGAAGGGCAGGGCCAGCCAGTTGCGCAGCGCGCGGTCGGCATCGCGCTGCTGCGAGGGCAGCGCGACGCGCAGCGGCGAGAGGGGGGTCAGCGGGTTCATCGGGGTGTACAGCATGATGATCTTGTGCAAGTTCTGTCTGGGTCTGGTTTGTACCTGAGGGTAAACCCTTGGTCAAATCACCCTTGACAATTCCGGCACGGCTGCATCCCCCTTGTTCGATGTCCCCCGAGGTTCAGACTGCGGGTGCGGCATCCTCACGCGACGCACGTCGTGCGGCCAGGCGGCCGGCACCCAGCACGCCGATGATGCACACCGCGTAGAGCACCCAGCTCAGCGCCGGCTGCGCGGTGAAGACGTCGCCCAGCAGCTTTTCGCCCAGGATCATCTTGGCGGCGGTGAAGGCCAGTACCGCGGCACCGATCTCGGTGATGACCGGGAAGCGCTCGACCAGACCCAGCACCAGACGGCTGCCCCAGACGACGATCGGCACGCTGATCAGCAGGCCGATGACCACCAGGTCGAAGGCACCGTGCGCGGCACCGGCCACGCCCAGCACGTTGTCGACGCCCATCAGCGCGTCGGCGACGATGATGGTGCGCATCGCGCCCCAGAAGGTGCTGGCCACCGGGCCATGGTCATCGCCGCCGTCCTGCGGCTTGATCAGGCCGTAGGCTACCCACAGCAGGCCCAGGCCGCCGACCAGCATCAGGCCGGGAATCTTCAGCAGCCAGACCACGCCCAGCGTCATCAGCGAGCGCACCGCGATCGCGCCGACGGTGCCCCACATGATCGCCTTCTTCTGCAGATGCGGGGGCAGGTTGCGCGCGGCCAGCGCGATGACGATGGCGTTGTCGCCGGCCAGGACGATGTCGATCAGGATGATGGCCAGCAGGGCCGAGAACCAGGCGGAGGAGAAGAGTTCCATGAGGACGGTGCGGTGTGCGCAGGCAAGGCTGTTCGTTCGGTTCAACGCAGCACGCGTGCAGGCATCCGGCAGGCGACCCGGGAGCGGTTCGGCCTTCAACCCGCGCCGCGACTGCAGCGGGTCGAAGGTCTTGTCCATCGTGCCGGGTGGCTCGACGCTCGATCCGGAGGCGGCCCGCAAGGCCACCACGTATTGACGAATCGCGCTCGGCAGGTGATCCGGGACCGGAACCTGCGCGGGACTACTCCCCTTCAGAGCCGCGATTGGAACAGCTCGGGTCCAGGCTTGTCACCCCTTGCTGATGCGGATCAAGCCATCTTTGGCGAAATGTCGCTTCGGTGCAACGTGAGGGTCTGGCTGTGGGTCCGTGCGGTTCGCCCACTCATTTCAGCGTGGTCAGCGCCTGCTGCGCGCCGGGCAGGCCGCGTTCGGCGGCGAAGCCGAGATAGCGCCGGGCCGCGACCGGATCGCGGGGCAGTCCGTGGCCGGTGGCCAGACGGCGACCCAGGGCCAGGCAGGCCGAAGGGTGGCCCATGTCGGCGGCATGCTGCAGCGCCTCCAGGCCGGCGGCCGTGCCGTGGCGGGCCACCAGCGCCGGTGCCAGCCTCAGCAGCGCGAGGGTGTAGGTGGCCTCGGGCACCTGGCTTTCCTGGATCAAGGCCAGGTCGTCGGCGGCCGCCTGCAGCGCCGCGACCGAGCGCGGCTCGAGCAGCAGCGTCGCCCGGGCCAGGCCGATGCGCACCGCCGGGTCGGCGGGGGCCGCCTCCGTCACCAGGGCCTTGAGCAGGCGTCGGGCTGCGGCGGCATCGACCGGCCGGTCTTCCACGCCCAGCAGCAGCGCCCAGGCCAGCACCTGCTGCGCCTGCAGGTCGCCCGCTTCCGTGCGGGCCCGCAGCCAGTCGACGGCGGGGTAGGTGCGCAGCCGGTAGTCGCGGCCGGTCTGGGCCCAGTGCGCGAGCTGTGCCTGCGCCTGCTGCTCGACCTGCTGCGCCGCGATGCGGGTGCTGGCCGGCGGCAGCCGGGTGGCCGACCAGGCGAGCAGTGCACAGGCCAGCAGCGCCAGGCCGATGCCCAGGCCCAGGCCGCGGCGCCAGACCGGCGCACGCCGCAGCAGGCGCACCAGCGCCGCGCCGGCCTCGCCGCCGAATTCGGCGGCGAGCTGGTGCCGCAGCCGCCAGTCGAGCATCAGCGCGCCGGCCGCCGCCGCCACGCCGCCGCCCAGCGCGCTCAGCATCCAGTCCGGCTGCGGCGCGGTGAGCAGCGTGAAGCCGCCCGAGAGCAGTGACGCGCCGGCCAGCAGCGCCACGCCTGGGCGCCACAGCCGCTGCTGCCACAGGCGTTCCACCGCCTGCTGCATGCGCTCGCGGGCCTGGGCCGGATAGTCCGGCGCGACCCGGTCGTCGCCAGCGGCGGCGGCCTGGCCGATGACCGCGATGCGGGCGTTCAGCGGCGAGGCCAGGAAGCGCTGCAGCGCCTCGGACACATGCCGGCCGCTGCCCAGCGCATTGCGCTCGAGCGTCTGCAGGTCGAGCGCGAGCAGCCGCGAGGCCGCGTGGTGCAGCTCCGGCACCCGCAGCTCGGGGCCGAGCGCGGTGAAGGTCTGTGGCTGGGCGCCGATCTGCAGCGTGACCTGGCGCACCGGCAGGCGCAGCCGGTGGGTGGCCTGGACCGCGAAGGGCGCGGTGGTCCAGCGCACCGCCTCGAGCGTCGCCAGCGCGCCCAGCGCCGCCGGGTCGGCCAGGTGGCGGGCGCACAGCGCTGCCACCGTCGCGTCCGGATGATGAATGTCGATCTGGTCCTCGACGAGGATCTGCTCGCGCAGCCGGCCGATGCGGTGGCGTCGACCGCTGGCCTGGCAGTCGGCGCAGTCGATCTCGCCGCGGGCCTGGCAGCGTGCGCAGTCCCTGCTGCCTCGGCTGCCGCAGTCGGGGCAGGGCAGCTCGCCCTGGCGGGCGCAGGTGCGGCAGTCGATCCAGCCGCTGGCGCCGCAGGCCTGGCAGTCGGTCGTGCCGCCGGCCGGTGCCGACGCCGACGCGGTGCGGCCGCTGCCATGGCAGGCGCCGCAGGCGATGCGGCCCAGGCCGCGGCAGTCGGCGCAGCCGATCCGGCCGCTGCCGTGGCAGCCGGCACAGGGCTGCTGGCCCCCGCTGCAGTCGGGGCAGTCGAGCCGGGCGCGGCCCTGACAGGCCGGGCAGGTCTCGTCCAGGCCCAATGGCGCCTCCAGCCCGGAGCTGAACAGCCCGCCCGGCAGCAGCCGACGGTAGCGGCCGCTGTCCTCATGGGCCCAGTGCTGTATCAGGGCCGGCGCGGTGCGCTCGGCTTCGGCCAGCCGGGCCTGCAGTTCGGTCTCGAGCGCCTGGGCGTCGGCGCAGGCAGCGATGCCCTCAGGCAGCGCGCCGGGATGGGCGGTGACGATCCAGTCCAGCTCGACCCGCTGACGGGTGGTGACGGTGATGTCGGCCCAGGAATCCTGCTCCGGCCCGAGCTCGCGCAGGTCCTGGGCCCTGAACCGGGTCAGCGGCTCGATCTGCGCCGCCACCACGTCGGCGACCCGCTGCCGTCGCCCTGTCTCCGATCCCCGCCTGCTCGTCATCCCTTGCCTCGATGTGCGGCCCCGATCGCCGCGGGCGTGAGGATGACACAAGCCGCGGCGGACTTGCAGTTCGGGCGTTCAGCGGCCAGTCAGCGCGTGGTGCGCGCGCGCCGGCGGGTCCAGGCGCGATAGATCAGGCGGTGCGCGATGCAGCGCCAGCGTGGATCCGCCGCCGGCGTGCGCACCGCCGCGGCGATGGCGCTGGCCGGCAGCGCCTTGTCATGCACGATATAGCGGCCGCCGGCATCGGCATGAAAGTCCTCGCCGACCTGCGCATGGCCCTGCAGCGCGTACAGGCGCAGCGCCGAGGCATTGTCCTCGTGGCACTGCAGCCCCAGCCGGCCCAGGCCCCATTCGGCGGCCAGACGCTCGCAGTGCGCCAGCAGCTGGCGGGCGATGCCACGGTGGCGGAACTCCTCGGTCACCGCCAGGATGTTGATCCACAGCGTGTCGCTCTCGGGCCGGGCCTGCACATGCACGAAGCCGGCGACGCGACCGTCCAGCCGGGCCACATGCATCAGCGGACGCTGGTAGCACAGCCACCAGCCCATCATCTCTTCGGTCGCGTAGGGAAAGCAGCGGTCGACCAGCTCCAGCATTTCCACCCAGTCGGCCGGGCGGCTCAGGCCGATGCTTGCCACGTCGGCCGCCGGGACCGAACGTGCGCGCTCGGGCGCAGCCTTCGGGACGGCGCTCAGCGCCGGGGAGGGGGCGGTATCGTGTCGGGCATGAGCCAGCATGTTGTTCTGACCTTGTCTTGGCTTGGGGCTGAAGGCGGGTTCGGAATGCCTGGGAAGCTCTTGCAGTTCAGGCGTTTGCGCGCAGGCTATCCTGAACGCAGCGACTCTTGACCACCGATTCGTGGGGGATGGTTGCGCCGAGACCATGGCGGTTTCAGGAATGATGCATCCCGTCACGCGCTCGCACACCTGCAACCTTTTGCCATGAGCCTGCGATGAGCCTTTCAAGCCCCGATCCCGTCGTCCATCTTCTTGTCGTCGGCCATGACGAGGCCGGCCGCACCGCGCTGGTCGCGGCGCTGGCGGCCGAGGCGCGCCGCGCCGCGCCGCGCCCGGCGCTGGCGGTGCAGGGCGCCTCGCCCGGGCAGGCGCTGGCGGCGGTGCGTGCCGACGCGGCGGTGCAGCTGGTGCTGATCGACATCGCCTCCGGCGACGAGGCGGTCGCGCTGGCGCAGGCCTTGGCGCAGTGCCGCCCGGAGCTGTCGATCTACCTGCTGCTCGACGACGACGACACCCGCGGCCTGGTCGAGGCGCTGGCCAGCGAGCGCATCGACGGCTACTTCTTCCGTGGCGACGCCGACCCGGCCGGCTGGGTGCGCATCCTCGCCGCCGAGGTGGCCGAGACCGCGGCCACGCCCTTCTATGACGCGCTGCGCGCCTATGTCGCGCAGGCCAAGGATTCCTGGCACACGCCGGGCCACGCCGGCGGCGACGCCTACCGCGCCAGCCCGTGGGTGGGCGACTTCCACGACTTCGTCGGCGAGCAGATGCTGCGCGCCGATCTCTCGGTGTCGGTGCCGCAGCTCGATTCGCTGCTGCATCCGACCGGCGTGATCGCGCAGGCGCAGCGCCTGGCCGCGCAGGCCTTCGGCGCGCGGCGCACCTATTTCGCCACCAACGGCACCTCGACCTCGAACAAGGTCATCTTCCAGACGCTGCTGGCGCCGGGCGACACGCTGCTGCTCGACCGCAACTGCCACAAGTCGGTGCACCACGGCGTGATCCTGTCGGGCGCGCGGCCGGTGTACCTGGACTCCTCGGTCAACGAGCGCCACGGCCTGTTCGGGCCGGTGCCGCGCGCGCGGGTGCTGCAGGCGATCCAGGACCATCCGGAGGCCCGGGTGCTGATCCTGACGAGCTGCACCTACGACGGCCTGCGCTACGACCTGGCGCCGATCATCGCGGCCGCCCACGCCGCCGGCATCAAGGTGATCGTCGACGAGGCCTGGTACGGGCACGCGCGCTTCCATCCCGCGCTGCGCCCGACCGCGCTGGAGGCCGGCGCCGACTATGTCACCCAGAGCACGCACAAGGTGCTCTCGGCCTTCTCGCAGGCCAGCATGATCCATGTGAACGACCCCGGCTTCGACGAGCACCTGTTCCGGGAGAACTTCAACATGCACGCCTCGACCAGCCCGCAGTACGGCCTGATCGCCAGCCTGGATGTGGCGCGCCGGCAGGCGGTGATGGAGGGCTACGGCCTGCTCGAGCGCTCGCTGGGCTTCGCCGCCGAGCTGCGCGAGAAGATCAATGCCACCGGCGTGTTCCGGGTGCTGGGCCTGGACGAACTGCTGGCCGACGAGGTGCGGAGCGACGGCATCCGACTCGACCCGACCAAGCTGACGATCGACATCTCGGCCTCGGGCTGGGGCGCCGACGAGCTGCGCGACGAGCTGATCGAGCGCTTCAACATCCAGATCGAGAAGAACACCCACAGCACGCTGACGCTGCTGCTGACCATCGGCACGACCCGCAGCAAGGTCTCGCGGCTGTTCGACGCGATGCTGCGGCTGGCGCGCCAGGCCCAGAAGGAGCGCCGCGAGCCCCGCCCGGTGGCGCGGCTGCCGCGCATCCCGCACTTCACCCGGCTGGCCTGCCTGCCGCGCGACGCCTTCTACGAGGCCGGCGAGCGCCTGGCCCTGCTCGACGAGCGCGGCCTGCCCAACCCGGCGCTGCTCGATCGGGTCTGCTGCGACCAGATCGTGCCCTATCCGCCGGGCATCCCGGTGCTGGTGCCGGGGCAGGTGATCGACGCGGCCATCCTGGGCTATCTGGTGCGGCTGCTGCAGTCGCAGCGCTCCATCGAGCTGCACGGCCTGGCGATGCGCGACGGCGAGCCGCACCTGCGGGTGCTGCGCGAGGCGGAGCGGGCGCGGCTGCGGCCGCTGGCGTGAGGGGAGGCGTGCGCTGAAATAAGATCGCCCCCCCATGCCCCAGACCCTCGCCGCCCCCGTCCACAGCGACCTGCTGATCAAGAAAAGCCGCTTCATCGGCTGCGTGCAGCCGATGGCCGACCGCGCCGGCGCCCTGGAGGTGGTGGCACGGCTGAAGGCCGAGCACCCGGGCGCAGCCCATGTCTGCTGGGCGCTGCTGGCGGGCGGGCAGTCGGCGGCCAACGACGACGGCGAGCCCGGCGGCACCGCCGGTCGGCCGATGCTCGACGTGCTGCGCCATCAGGACCTGGAGGGCGTGCTGGCCACGGTGGTGCGCTACTTCGGCGGCGTGAAGCTGGGCGCCGGCGGCCTGGTGCGCGCCTACACCGATGCGGTCGCGCAGGCGCTGCTGGGCGCCGAGAAGGTGCTGCTGCAGCGCATGACCGCGCTGCGCTGCACCGTGCCTTATGCGCTGGAGGGCCGCATGCGCCGCGAGCTCGAGGCCGCCGGCGCCCTGCTGGGCGAGGTCCGCCACGGCGCGCAGGTCGAGCTAAACTTCCAGCTGCCCGAGACCCAGGCCCCAGGGCTGAAGGCCCGGCTCGACGAAGCCGGGCAGGGGCGGGTGGGCTGGCTCGCTCCGGCCTGAGCCCATCCGCGGCCGCTCACTGCGGCGTGGCCAGCCTGTACATCGCGTAGAAGGACGCGAACTCGCGGCCGTCGCCGTCGCGCGCCCACAGGTGCAGGCCGTCGGCGGTGGCGGCCGGCACGAAGTCGCCGCCGACGGTGCAGTGCGCGTCGCTGGCGGTCTGCGCCGAGCAGCCGATCGTGCCGCTGCGGGCGGTCGAGGCCACGTTCTGCTGGTCGTTGAAGCTGCCGCCCGAGGCGCTGGCACGGCCAAAGAGCTTCAGGTTGGTCGGTGCCAGCGCGCCGTCGGGAACCTGCCAGTCCAGCGTGACGCCGCCGCTGTCGGGCAGGGGCAGCCGGCCGTTGCTCGGCAGGGTGGCGGCGGCGAGGGCGCTCTGTCCGGCCTCGGTCAGCGTGGCCAGGCCGCGCTGGCGCAGCTCGGCGATCGACAGCGGCCGCGCGCGGGTCTTGTAGTGCTGGGTCGCCGCGATCGTGCCCGGCGCCGAGGCCAGGTAGTACTCGAACTTCCAGACCGAATGCGCCGACAGGCCCGACAGCTCGCCATCCTCCATGTCGGTCGGGGCGAAGAACAGCGAGGTGTCGCGCTCGGACGGGTGGCCGCCGGCGTCGGCTGCCGCGTAGCGGCTGCGCAGGCGCACGAAGTTCGTGCCGGTCAGCGTGCCGCCGGACTTGACCAGCACCAGATAGCTGCTGCCGCTGGTCGGGCGCAGCGTGAGCTGGTGACCGCGCGGCGAGGTGACGACGACCCGGTCGTAGACGGGGTTGCCGCCGCTGTCGGTGCGGTTGGCCACGCTGAGCGTGTAGCCGACGCTGTGGTAGTCCCAGCCCGACTGCGCCAGCGACAGGAAGCGCCGGTGCTGGTGGAAGGCGGCCACGCCGCCGTCATGCGCGTACTGGTTGCCGATCACGCGCAGCACCGGCCGGCCGGAGCCGGTTTCGTTGACGCGGCGCACGACCAGCGCGCCGGTGTCGGTGCTGCCGCTGGTCGCGGTGGTGGTGTAGCCGACGATCAGGTCGCCGTTGACGCGGCTGAACTCGTAGCTGCCACGGCTGAAGACCAGGCCGGTCGCACCGGCGCGGAACAGGCCGCCGAAGGCGCCCGACGGGCCCACGCGTGCGCCGTTGTGCAGATAGCCGGCCGGATCGGCATCGACGAAGAGGTCCCGGCAGGCGGCGGCCTGCACGTCGGCCGGGCCGGCCGCGGCGTCCGTGCGGCTGACCCGGCTCTCCAGCGGCAGCGCGTAGCAGGCGGTGGCGCGCGCCAGCAGGTCGGCGATCAGCGCGGAGCTGCCGTCGGGCACCAGATCGGCGGCCGCGACCGTCGGCAGCGCCGGCGGCGTGGCGCTGCTGGCGCTGTTGAAGCTGATGCTGGCGGGCTCGCTGTCCTCGGCGGTCTGCTGCCGCACGGTGACCTGAATGTTGCTGCTGCCGCTGCTGTCGGGCGTGATGGTGATCTTCAGGCTGTCGAGCAGGCGGTCATGGCCGCGGCCGTCGGTCTGCAGCGTGCCGCGCAGCAGGTCGTCTCCGGCCGTGCCGGTGGCCTGCAGCAGCGGCATCAGCAGCGTGCGGACCTCCTCGATGCGCGGCGCCAGCGTCGTCGTGTCGATGCGGGCGCTGCCGGCGGCGACTTCGGCGGCCAGCCGGTCCGGATCGCCCGAGGGGCTGAGCCGCGCGGCGATCAGCGTCGTCACCGGGGTCACGTTGACGGTGGCGCTGCGGGCGCTGTCGTGCACGCTGACCAGGCGCAGCTCGTCGCGCGTCGCGGTGATGACGAAGGGCGCCTGCGCGCCGGCCGCCAGCGTCAGCGTGTAGCTGCCGTCGGCGCCGACCGCGTCGATGCGGCCGACTTCCGCGCCGCTGCGGTCGGTGACGACCAGCGTCGCGCCCTCGAAGGCGGCGCCGGTGGCCACGGTGCCCGACAGCGTGACCGCGGCCGGGCTGGCCGTCACGGGCGGCGTGCTGCCGGATTCTTCGCCGCCGCCACCGCCGCCGCAGCCGCTCAGGCCCAGCAGGGCGGCACTGGCCAGCACGGCGCATCCGGAACGCAGGATTCTTGACATCGGGGTCTCCTCGGGTGGGGGTTCCGTCACGATCGGCCGCGAAGATGCCGGCTTGAGCGTCTTCTTCACCGCGCCACGCGGGATGTCCCCGCCCGGGCCTGCGGGCGCTCCCGGACCGATAGAATCCCCGGCCTGCAGCCCCGGGCTGCCCCGGATTTTCCAGATCAAGTTCCGATCCAGACCAGACTCGCCCGATGTCGAACCCAGACCGCTCCGCGCCTCCGCCTTCCTTCTTCCGCCGCCTGTCGCTGGCGCTGTCGGTGCTGTTCAGCGGCGAGCTGGCGCGCCGGCTGGTCGAGCCGCCGGTGGTGGTGACGCCGCCCGCGCCCGCGCCGGCCCCGGTGGCCGCACCGGCGCCGGTCGAGCCGCCGCCGCCCCCCCCGCCGCCGCAGATCATCACGCTGAAGGAAGCCACGCCGGACGCGGCACTGCAGCTGCTGGGCCTGCTGCAGCGCGACGCGCGCCTGATCGACTTCGTGCAGGAAGACATCACGGCCTATGGCGACGCCGACATCGGCGCCGCCGCCCGGCTGGTGCACGAGGGCTGCCGCAAGGTGCTGAAGGAGCATCTGACGCTCGCGCCGGTGCGCACCGAGAACGAGGGCGCGCGCATCACGCTGCCGGCCGGCTTCGACGCCGCGCAGGTGCGTCTGACCGGCCACGTCGTCGGCCAGGCGCCGTTCACCGGCACGCTCAGCCACCGCGGCTGGAAGGTGACCGAGCTGCGCCTGCCGCAGCTCGCCGAAGGACATGACGCGTCGATCGTGGCGCAGGCGGAGGTGGAACTGTGAGCCAGGACAACCCGGACATTCGTTACAGCATCGGCATCGACCTGGGCACCACGCACAGCGCGCTGGCCTATGTCGATCTGGCCGCCAGCGACGGCGAGAAGACCGTGCACGAGGTGCTGGCGGTGCCGCAGGTGACGGCGCCGGGCGCGGTGCAGGCGCTGCCGCTGCTGCCGTCCTTCCTTTACCTGCCGCACCCGGACGAGCTGGCCGCCGGCGACCTGTCGCTGCCCTGGGGCGCCGAGACCGGCGCCTCGGTGGGCACGATGGCGCGCGCGCGCGGCGCCACCACGCCGATCCGGCTGGTGTCGAGCGCCAAGAGCTGGCTGTGCCATCCCGGCGTCGACCGCCGCGGCCCGATCCTGCCGGCCGACGCGCCGGCCGAGGTCGAGCGCGTCTCGCCGCTGGAGGCCTCGCGGCGCTACCTCGCGCACCTGCGCGAGGCCTGGAACCATGCGCACCCGGACGCGCCCTTCGAGCGCCAGTCGGTCACGGTGACGATGCCGGCCTCGTTCGATCCGGCCGCGCGCGAGCTGACCGCCGAGGCCGCGCGCCTGGCCGGCTTCGGCCCGGTGACGCTGCTCGAGGAGCCGCAGGCCGCGCTCTACAGCTGGATCCAGAACAGCCAGGGTGGCTGGCGCAAGACGGTCAAGCCGGGCGACGTGATCCTGGTGGTGGACGTGGGCGGCGGCACCAGCGACTTCTCGCTGATCGCGGTGCGCGAGATCGAGGGCAACCTGGAGCTGACCCGCATCGCGGTGGGCGACCACATTCTGCTCGGCGGCGACAACATGGACCTGGCGCTGGCGCACACCGTCGCGCGCCGGCTCGCCGCCGAGGGCAAGACGCTCGACGCCTGGCAGATGCGCGCGCTCACCCAGGCCTGCCGCGCCGCCAAGGAGGTGCTGCTGTCCGACCCGGCCGCGCCCGCGCAGCCGCTGGTGGTGCCCAGCCGCGGCTCGAAGCTCATCGGCGGCTCGATCCGCACCGAGCTGAGCCGCGAGGACGTGACTGCGGTCATCCTGGAAGGCTTCTTCCCGAAGGTGGAGGCGGCGGCGCGCCCGGTGCAGCGCCCGCGCATCGGCCTGCAGCAGCTGGGCCTGCCGTATGCGCAGGACGCAGCCGTGACCCGCCATCTGGCCGCCTTCCTGGGCCGGCAGGTGGGGGCACTGGCGGAGCTGCCGGAGCTGGCCGCGCGCCAGCCCGAAGCCGCCAGCTTCCTGCACCCGACCGCGATCCTGTTCAACGGCGGCGTGTTCCGCGCGGGCGTCCTGGCCGAGCGGCTGCTGGTGACGATCAACGCCTGGCTGGCCAGCGAAGGCGCGCCCGAGGCGCGTGCGCTCGACGGCGCCGATCTGGACCTGGCGGTGGCGCGCGGCGCGGCCTACTACGGCCATGTGCGCCAGGGACGCGGCGTGCGCATCCGTGGCGGCACCGCGCAGGCGTACTACGTGGCGATCGAGTCCTCGATGCCGGCGGTGCCGGGCTTCGAGGCGCCGATCCAGGCGCTGTGCGTGGCGCCCTTCGGCATGGAGGAGGGCACCGACGTCGCGATCGACGCGCAGTTCGGCCTGGTGGTCGGCGAGCCGGTGCATTTCCGCTTCCTCGGCTCGACGGTGCGCCGCCAGGACACGGCCGGCGTGCTGCTCGACTTCTGGGGCCCGGACGAGCTGGTGCCGGCCGGCGAGATCCAGGCCACGCTGCCCGCGCAGGGGCGCACACCCGGCGAGGTGGTGGCCGTCACGCTGCACGCGGCCGTGACCGAGGCCGGCACGCTGGAGCTGGCCGCGGTGCCGGTGGGCGGCACCGAGCGCTGGAAGGTCGAGTTCGACATGCGCGGCCAGCCGATCGAGGGCTGAGGCGATGGCGGCGGCCTTCGTCGTCGGCATCGACCTGGGCACGACGCACACCGTCGTCGCCAGCGCGCCGCTGGGCGAGCGTGGCGAGACCGGCGAGATCACGCTGTTCGGCATCGACCAGTTGGTCGCGCCGGGCGAGCTGGGGCGCCCGGCGCTGCTGCCCAGCGTGCGCTACCACCCGGCGCCGGGCGAGCTGTCCGAGAGTGCCTTGCCCTGGGGCGAGCGCGCCGCCGGCGACGCCACCGAGCCGCCGGCGCTGATCGGCGTGCTGGCGCGCCAGCGCGGCGGCGAGGTGCCGGGCCGGCTGGTGGCCAGCGCCAAGAGCTGGCTGTCGCATCCGCAGGCCGACCGGCTGGCGGCCATCCTGCCCTGGGGCGCCGACGACAGCGTCGCGCGCGTCTCGCCGGTCACCGCCAGCGCGAGCTATCTGGCGCAGGTGCGCGCCGCCTGGAACCGCCATCACCCGGACGCGCCGCTGGAGCGCCAGCGCCTGGTGCTGACGCTGCCGGCATCTTTCGACGAGGCCGCGCGCGCGCTCACGCTGCAGGCCGCGCGCGAGGCCGGTCTGCCCGAGCCGGTCCTGCTGGAGGAGCCGCAGGCGGCCTTCGGCGACTGGGTCTGGCGCCACCGCGATCACCTGGCCGAGGCGCTGGCGGGCGTGCGCCGGGTGCTGGTCTGCGACGTGGGCGGCGGCACCAGCGACTTCACGCTGATCGATGTCGAGCCGCCCGCTGCCGATGCGCCGGCCGGCACGCTGCCGAAGCTGCGCCGGCGCGCGGTCGGCCAGCACCTGATGCTCGGTGGCGACAACATGGATCTGGCGCTGGCGCACCTCGCCGAGCGCCGCTTGTCGGGCGGCGGCGCGGCACCGCCGCTGTCGGGCGCGCGGCTGTCGCAGCTGGTGGCGCGCTGCCGCGTCGCCAAGGAGACGCTGCTGGCCGAGGCCGCCCCTGAGTCGGTGGCGGTCACGCTGCTGGGCGGCGGCGCGAAGCTGGTGGGCGGCGCGCGCAGCGTCACGCTCGGCCGCGACGAGGTGCAGGCGCTGCTGGTCGACGGCTTCTTCCCGCGCGTGCCCTTCGAGGTCGAGCCGCAGCGCGCCCGCACCGCGCTGGTCGAGTTCGGCCTGCCGTATGCGAGCGACGCGGCGGTGACCCGCCATCTGGCCGCCTTCCTGCGCCGCAGCCTGCTGCCGGGCGAGGCGCTGCCGGATGCGGTGCTGCTCAACGGCGGCGTCTTCCGCGCCGGGCAGCTCGCGGCGCGGCTGGTCGAGGTGCTCGCCGACTGGCGCGGGGGCGCCGCGCCGCGCCTGCTTCAGAACGCCGACCCGGACGTGGCGGTCGCACGCGGCGCGGTGGCGCATGCGCTGGCCCGCCAGGGGCGCGGCCCGTGCATCGGTGGCGGTGCGGCGCGCACCGTCGTGCTGCTGCTCGACGAGCCGGGGGCGGCTTCTTCCCGTCGTCCCCGCGAAGGCGGGGACCCACGCTCGCCCGCTGCGGGCCGAAGCGATGCCTGCCGCGCTGTCTGCCTGCTGCCGCGCGGCACCGACGCCGGCCGGGCGCTGGCCCTCGACGGGCGCACCTTCCGGCTGCGCCTGGGCCAGCCGGTGCGATTCCATCTGGCCTCGCTGCGCGGCGAGGCGGGCCCGCCGCCCGAGCCCGGCGCGCTGCTCGACCTCGACCCGGAGGCGCTCCACCCGCTGCCGCCGGTGGCCACCGTGATCGAGGCGGGCGAGGGCAGCAGCGCGCGCGGCGCCTCGGTCACCGTGCGGCTGGAGGCGCAGCTCAGCGAGATCGGCGTGCTGGCGCTGCAGGCGGTGGCGGTCGATGACACGCATCGGCGCTGGGCGCTGGACTTCCAGCTGCGCACCAGCGGCCCGGCCGACGCAGTGCAGCCGGCGCAGGCGCTGACCGACGCGCAGATCGCGCCGCGCCTGCCCGAGGCGATCGCGGCGATCGAGCGGCTGTTCGGCGCCCGCGCAGGCGAGTCCCGCCCGGCGCCGAAGGAGATCAAGCAGCTGCGCCAGACGCTGGAAAGCCTGCTCGGACCGCGCGAGGGCTGGGCACGGCCGCTGGCCCGGCGCCTGTTCGACGTGCTGTGGCAGCGCGCCCGGGGCCGGCGCCGCTCGGCCGACCATGAGCGGGTGTGGCTGAATCTGGCCGGCTGGTGCCTGCGTCCCGGTTTTGGCGATCCGCTCGACGGCTGGCGCCTGGGCCAGCTCTGGACGATCTTCGAGGCTGGCGTCGAGCACCGCGATGCCCAGGTGGCGATCCAGTGGTGGACGCTGTGGCGCCGGGTGGCCGGCGGCCTGGACGAGGCGGCGCAGCTGCGCCTGCTCGACGACTTCGGCTACAACCTGCAGGCGGCCGAGCACCCCGGCGCGCCGCTGCCGCCGAAGCCGCCTGGTCTGGTCCAGGGCGGACACGACGACATGGTGCGCCTGGGCGCGACGCTGGAGCGCATCCCGCCCGAACACAAGGCCGAGGTCGGCGACTGGCTGCTGGCGCCGCTGCAGGGCGAGACGGTGGCGAACGCCTCGCCCGAGCGCGATGCGCTGCGGCTGTGGGCGCTGGGCCGGCTGGGCGCGCGCCAGCCTTTCCACGGCAGCGTGCACGGCGTGGTGCCGGCCGAGGTGGCCGCGCGCTGGATCGACGCGCTGCTGGCGCTGGACTGGCGCCGCCAGCGCATGGCCGCGTTTGCGGCGGCGCAGCTCGCGCGCCTGACCGGCGACCGGGTGCGCGACCTGGATGCGGCGCGGCGCGCGCAGGTGCTGGACCGCCTGGCTGCATCGGGCGCGGCACCGAGCTGGTACCGGATGGTCGACGAGGTGGTGCAGCTCGACGCCGCCGACGAGCAGGCGCTCTTCGGCGAGTCGCTGCCGCCGGGGCTGGTGCTGGTGGACTGACTAGAATGCCCCTTTCCGCTTCCTGACTTCCCGTCCCGCGTCCGCCATGAACGACCGTCTTGCCGTCCTGCCCCAGTACCTCCTGCCCAAGCAGGCGCTGACCGAGCTGGCGGGCCGGCAGGCGAACCGGGCGGCCGGCGCGCGCACCACCGCGGTGATCCGCTGGTTCATCCGCCGCTACGGCGTCGACATGGGCGAGGCGCTGAACCCGGATCCGGCCGCCTACGCCACCTTCAACGACTTCTTCACCCGCGCGCTCAGGCCGGGTGCGCGCCCGCTGGCCCCGGCCGAGCTGATCTGCCCGGTCGACGGCGCGATCAGCCAGTTCGGCCCGATCGAGCGCGACCAGGTCTTCCAGGCCAAGGGCCACCGCTACTCGACCACCGCGCTGGTCGGCGGCGACGCGCAGCTGGCGGCCAGGTTCGACGACGGCCTGTTCGCGACGCTGTACCTGAGCCCGCGCGACTACCACCGCATCCACATGCCCTGCGCCGGCCGGCTGCTGCGCATGATCCATGTGCCGGGCGAGCTGTTCTCGGTCAACCCGACGACGGCGCGCGGCGTGCCGGGTCTGTTCGCGCGCAACGAGCGGGTGGTCTGCGTCTTCGACCGCGGCGACGGCCTGGGCGAGTTCGTGCTGGTGCTGGTGGGCGCGACCATCGTCGGCAGCATGGCCACCGTCTGGCACGGCATCGTCAACCCGCCGCGCTCGGGCGCGCTGCGCGACTGGCGCTACGACGCGCCGGGCCAGGCGCCGGTCCTGCTGAAGCAGGGCGAGGAAATGGGCCGCTTCCTGCTCGGCTCGACCGTGGTGATGCTGTTCCCGAAGGCCCATGCCGGCCAGGCGTCGCTGCGCTTCAATCCCGACTGGCGCCCGACCCGGGCGATCCGCCTGGGCGAGGCGATGGCCGCGCGCTGATCCGGGCTCGCCCCGCTCAATCCCGGCGCAGGCGAGCCGACAAAGGGAGACGATGGATGCCGTCTCCTACCTCGATGTCGGCTGGCACCCCGGCACCGTGCTGCTGTCGGTGCTGGTGGCGACCTTCGCGTCCTATGTGTCGCTCGAGCTCTCGCGCCGGGTGCGCGACCTCGACGGGGCGGTGGCGCATGCCTGGTGGCTGGGCGGCTCGCTCACGATGGGCACCGGCGTCTGGTCGATGCACTTCGTCGGCATGCTGGCCTTCGACGCGCCGCTGCCGCTGGGCTATCGCCATGACCTGACCGCGCTGTCCTGGCTGGCGGCGCTGGTGGCCGCGGGTGTGGCGATGGCGGTGGCCGCGCACCGGCAGGTGGACCGGCGCCTGCACCTGGTGGCCTCGCTGGTGATGACGGTCGGCATCGTCTTGATGCACTACCTGGGCATGGCCGCGATCGACCTGAAGCCGGGCATCGACTGGGACTGGCCGCTGGTCGGAGCCTCGGTGCTGATCGCGCTGATTGCCTCGGCGGCGGCGTTGGCGCTGTTCCTGCGGCAGCGCGTGCTGCGCGGGCGGGCACGTCTGCTGGCGCAGGTCCGCTCGGCGCTGGTGATGGCCGCGGCGATCTGCGGCATGCACTACACCGCGATGGCCGCCGCGCGGCTGCCCGAGGGCGTGGTCTGCCTGAGCGCGGATGCGCTGAGCGGCCGGGGCCTGCTGCTGGCGGTGCTGCTGTTCACCGTGCTGATCCTGTGCGCGGCGCTGGGCACCGCGATCTTCGATGCCCGGATGCAGCGCCGCGAGCGCCTGATGTCGCAATCCCTGGCCGAGGCCAATGCCGAGCTGCAGAGCGCCAACGAGGAGCTGCGCCGCCGTACCCTGACCGATCCGCTGACGGGCCTGGCCAATCGCCTGGGCCTGGAGGATCGGCTGGCACGTCTGTCGGCCGAGGCCAGGTCCGAAGGCGGGCAGGCTGCGCTGATCTTCATCGATCTCGATGGATTCAAGGTGATCAACGATTCGCTCGGTCATGCGGCCGGCGACCGACTGCTGGGCAAGACCGCGCGGCGCATCCGTCGGCGGCTGCGGCCGGTGGACCTGGCGGTGCGTCTCGGGGGCGACGAGTTCGTGCTGCTGCTCGAGGGCGAGGCGTCCGAGGCGCGGGCGATGCGCATCGCCCGCCAGCTGTTGGCCGACCTGCAGCATCCCTTCCAGCTGCCCGAGCAGCAGGTCACGCTGTCGTGCTCGATCGGCATGGCCTTTGCGCCCCGGCATGGCTCCGGCGACACGCTGCTGGGCTGTGCCGATGCGGCCATGTACGCCGCCAAGCGCAGCGGTGGCAGCTGTGCGCTGTGCTACGACACCCACATGGCCTCGGGGGCTTCTGCCGATCAGCTGCAGCTGCAGCAGGATCTGCGCGAGGCGCTGCAGCGTGGTGAACTGGCCCTGCATTTCCAGCCCAAGGTGTCGGCCTTGGGCGGCACCTTGCACGGCGTGGAGGCGCTGCTGCGCTGGCGCCACCCCGAGCGCGGCATGATCAGCCCGGCGGTCTTCATTCCGGTGGCCGAGCGCTTCGGCCTGATCGGGCGCATCGGCGACTGGGTCATCGAGCAGGCCTGCGAGCAGGTGGCGAGCTGGCAGGCGCAGGGCCTGGTCTGCCGGGTGGCCATCAATCTGTCGGCGCATCAGCTGCGCCAGCCCGATCTGGCCCGACGCATCCTGTCGACACTCGAGCGGCACGGGCTGGAGCCCTCCCTGCTGGTCTGCGAGCTGACCGAGACGGCGATGATGGAGTCGATCCAGGATGGCTGCGGCGTGCTCGACGAGCTGGATGCGGCTGGCGTGCGGGTGTCGATCGACGACTTCGGCACGGGCTATTCCAGCCTGTCCTACCTGCGGCGACTGCCGGCTTCGCAGCTGAAGATCGACCGCAGCATGGTGATCGGCGTCGATGTCGACCGCCAGGCCCGTGCGGTGCTGGAGTCGGTGGTGAAGCTGGCCCATGCGCTGGACATGGAAGTGGTCGCCGAAGGGGTCGAGACCGAGGCGCAGCGCCAGGTGCTGGCCGAAGCCGGCTGCGATGTGCTGCAGGGCTATCTGTTTGCCCGGCCGATGGATGCCATGGCGCTGCAGGACTGGGTTCGGGGCAGGCCGACGACTGCTGCCCCGGTGTCGTCGCTGTCGGCATCGTCCGACAGCACGACAGCACGGCGGACGGCGGCGCCAGCCTGAGCCGGACGGCAGGCCATCGCCGCCCAAGTGCTGACCTGGGGCCGGCGATCGCGGCGCTGTTCATCGCGGCCTGGGATCTGCTGGCCGCCGACACCGTCGGGCCGGCCGATCACATCGTGACCAGCACCAGTGCCAGCAGTCCGACGACCGCCACGCCCATGCCGGCCAGTGCGACATTGACGATCTTCAGCCGCGACTGACCCTCTTCGCGCTGGGTCGACATGTCGTCGCGCAGACGGCCCAGCCGGTTGTCGATGTCGCGCGACTGCATGTCGAGCAGCTCGCGCTGCTTGGCGATCGCGGCCTCCATCTGTTCCAGGTCCGCCTTGCGCGCGCTGATCTCGCGGTCGATCGCGAAGGCGATCTCGGCGACGTCGGCGGCGGTCTTCTGCTGGTCGGTCTGCTGCTGCGCGAACTTGGTGTCGACATAACGAGCCAGCGAGCGGCGGGTGTTGCCCAGCTCGGTCATCACGCCGTCGTTGCGCTCGCCCAGCACGGTGAGCTGATCGCCCAGCGCGCTGACCTTGCTGGTCAGCGTGGCGATCTGCTCGGTCATCTGCGCCTTCAACCGCGCAGTCTCCTCGCCGGACTGCAGCAGCCGAGCATCGAGGCTGGCCGTGCCGGAGGCCAGGGTCTCCTCGACCTGGCGCATCAGCGTCTCGCGCAGGCCCTGGATTTCCTTGTTCAGCGCCACCACGCGACGGTGGCCGTCCTGGCTCTGCTCGCGCAGCTGGTAGTAGTCGTTGACCAGATGCTCCAGGCCGGCCTGCTGTTCGGCCAGGGTGTCCTGGTGCTTGAGCAGCTCCTGGGTGTTCAGGTCGAGGCGGACCGTCTGTTCGCCCACCTTGCGGGCAATCATCGCCAGCGTGTCGTCGAAGGCAGCGGGCCCCATCGGCATGTCGGGCTTGCGGCTCGAGGGAGAGATGTGGTGGATCCGCTCGTTCATCGCAGCATGTCCTCGGTTGGCAGTCATGGGTCTTGTTGTGGTGTCTTGTGCGCGTGTCGGCGCGTATCGTCACGGCCGATTCTGTTCGCGCGACCCGAGCCCGATCGCCGGATATGGCGGCACTTTTCGCACTTCGAATCCGCACAAACCGAACCCGTACCACGCATCCTGCCGACGCTGGTCGCACTTGGCCTGCCCGAAAGCGTCGGTATCCGCCGAGGCCGCTACACCTTCGCGCAGCTGTTCACAAGCGGGTCTGTCCTCGTTCAAGACAGGGATTTTCCGACCGATGAGCAGGTTCTCATTCCCGACCCGAGGAGGTCCGCCCATGAATGCTGTCGTCACGTCCCGCACCGATCGCTTCGTCCAGCAAGCCTGTGCGCTCCCGGCCATGCCCGAGGTGGCCAACAAGCTGCTGCGGTCCTTCGACCGCGATGACCTGTCGCTGCACGAGCTCGCCGGCCTGATCGGTCGTGACCAGACGCTGTCGGCGCGGGTGCTGCGGCTGGCGAACTCGGCCCGCTACAGCCCGTCGCGCTCGGTGACCTCGCTCAACGAGGCGGCGATGACGCTGGGCACGCGCACGCTGCGCGATCTGGCGCTGTCGGCCTGCATGGTGGGCATGTTCCCGTCGATTCCCGGCTTTGATCGTCTGGCCTTCTGGCGCACCACGCTGGCCACTGCGGCCTACGCGCAGCCTCTGGCGCGCTTGCTGAACGAAGACGAGGATGCCGCCTATCTGGGCGGCCTGATGCTGCGTACCGGCCAGCTGCTGATGATGATGGTCGATCCCGACATGACGCAGCGCATCGGCCGCCTGTCGCTGGAGATCGACAGCCGCATCAGCTTCGAGCACTCGCTGCTGGGCTGCGCGCACCCGGAAATCACCGCCGAGCTGGCGCGCCACTGGCGTTTCCCCAACACGCTGGTGACCGCCTTCGGTGCGGCCTCCCACCCGATGGAGATCCGGCCGTTCTCGCGCATGGGGGCGGCGCTGCGGCTGGCCGGCGTCATCGCCGAGGCCCGCGAGCGCGAGCTCGATCCGATCGAGGCGCTGCAGTCCACCCATCCGGACCTGATCCAGCACCTGAAGCTCGATCTGGACTGGCTGCAGGCGCATCTGCCCGATCATCGTCTCGCGGTGGCATCGGTCGACGATCTGATGCACTGAGACGAGCACTGAGACCCGGCCTCCTTGACCCCGGACAAGCTCCGGCCGGAGCAGGTTCGGCACCATCTGGCCTCCCAGATTGCCTGTGCCGAGACCCGACATGAATCCGAACGAAGCTGCCGAGCAGGTCGATGTGCTGATCGCCGGTGCCGGCCCGACCGGGCTGTCGACCGTGCTGGCGCTGGCGCCGCTGGGCCTGCGCATCGTGCTGGCCGATCCCCAGGGCGCCGCCCAGCTGGCCGATCCGCCGCCCGATGGCCGCGAGCTGGCGCTGACCCACCGCACCGAGGCGCTGCTGCGCCAGTGGGGCTTGTGGGAACGGCTGCCTGCGCAGGCGCGCGCACCGTTGCAGGCCGCCTCGGTCAGCACCGGCGGCGCGCAGGCCGCGCTGCGGCTCGACGCCTCGCATGCGCATGTTGGCCTGCCGCCGCTGCCCGCCTTGCCGCGACCGGGCTGGCTGCCGCAGGCGCTGCCCTGGCTGCCCGATCTGGCCCCGCGTGCGCTGGGCGATGCGGCCCAGACGCCGATCGACGCCGGCACGCATCTGGGCACGCTGGTGTCGCAGAACGTGCTGCGCCGGGTGCTGTGGGAGGGCTGCGCGACGCTGCCCGGCGTCCAGGTGCTGGCCGGCCATCGGCTGGAGTCGATGCAGCGCGACGATGACGGCGTGACGGTGCGCCTGGTCGGGCCGCAGGGCCAGGCCCGGGTGCTGCGCGCCTCGCTGCTGGTGGCGGCTGACGGGCGGCTGTCGGCGGTGCGGCGCATGGCCGGGCTGGTCGCCGACCTGCACGACTTCGGCCGCAGCGCCATCGTCTGCCGCATGCGCCACGAGCAACCGCACCAGCAGGTCGCGCACGAGGCCTTCCACCACGGCCACACGCTGGCGGTGCTGCCGCTGGCCGATGCGCCGGATGCGGGGGACGGGGCGGGCGAGGGCGGCGCGCTGCCGCGCCACTGCTCGTCCTTCGTCGTGACCGCGCCGAGCGAGCTGGCGCAGCGCTGGATGATGCTGCCGGCGGCCGACTACGCCGCCACCGTCGAGCCCTGGCTGGATGGCCAGCTCGGCCGCCTCCGGTCCGGTCCCGGCGAGGAATCGCGCCGGCATCTGTATCCGCTGGTGGCGACCTGGGCGCCGCGGCTGGTGTCGCAGCGCGTCGTGCTGGTGGGCGACGCCGCGGTCGGCATGCATCCGGTGACTGCGCACGGCTTCAACCTCGGGCTCTACAGTGCCGAGACGCTGGCGCGCCAGATCGCGCGCCGGGCCCGCGGCGGCCGGGTCGATCCGGCCGATCCGCGTGCGCTCGAGGCCTATGACCGCGAGCATCGCCACACCGCGCGCTGGATCTTCCACGGCACCAACGCCATCGTGCGCCTGTTCACCGACGACCGTCCGGCCGCGCGGCTGGCCCGCCAGGCCACGCTGCACCTGGCCGAGCGCTTGCCGATGGTCAAGGCGCTGGTCGTGCGACAGCTGGTCGACGCCTGAAACGGAAATGATTTGTTCGGCTGCGGTTTCCGGCAGGGTCTCTTGGGTCGGAGGTTGCGTGAACCATTTCTCGGTACGAGGCGTTCATGGTGGGCCGCGCCACTTCGCTTCATCCTGATCTGCCGATGGGGAATGCTGGACAAATCATTGACATTGTCCTGATGTGGAATATCCAGGTGAATGAAATGAGATATTCATTGAAACCGTTTGCTGAAAAATAAAAATAAAGAAAAGACGGGCGGGTTGAGCTTGCTGATACAAAATGGCAACATTTGTCCACGACAAACTTGATGCCTATCTGTATCGGGCAAGGAGACGTGATGTCAGTCAACAAGCGCATTCTGGTCGTCGATGACTCTGCCACCATGCTGATGAGTCTGAAAGGATCTCTCGAGATGAGTGGCTTCAAGGTGGATACTGCCATCGACGGCAAGGCGGCACTCGACAAGATCAAGGCGGGACTCAAGCCTGACCTGATCATCTCCGACCTCAATATGCCTCGCATGGACGGCATCGAGCTGGTCAGGGAAACCCGCAAGGTCCTGAAGTTCACCCCGATCCTGATGCTCTCGACGGAAAGCCAGAAGGCCAAGCGCGAGCAGGCCAAGGCCCAGGGCGCCACCGGCTGGCTGATGAAGCCGATCCACGGCTCGGATCTGCTGAAGGTGGTCTGGCAGGTCGTGCCGAACAGCTGACCTGCTGTTCCGTTGCGCGGGACGGGCGGGTTCTCGCTGGCACAATCGCGCCCTTCGCGGCCCCTGGCGGTCGCGCCTCGCTGCCCGAACCCCGCCGGTGCCATGACCCCTGCCGCTGATCTCGCGCCGCTGCGCGTGCTGTCCGTCATCCCGCCGATGACGCAGCTCAACACCCCGTACCCGTCCACCGCCTACCTGACCGGCTTCCTGCGCTCGCGCGGCTTCGATGCGGTGCAGGAGGACCTGGCGCTGGCGCTGGTGCTGCGCCTGCTCAGCCGCGAGGGCCTGGTCGAGATCCGCCGCCGCATCGAGGCGGCACCGGCGCCCAGGCGCGGCCACACGCCGCAGGTCGCGCACTTCCTGGCGGCCTTCGACGCCTACGAGGCGACGATCGAGCGCGTCATCGCCTTCCTGCAGGGGCGCGACCCCACGCTGGCGCACCGCATCAACAGCCGCATGTTCCTGCCCGAGGGCGCGCGCTTCGCCCCCATCGACGCCTATGGCGACGACGACGGCGGCGATCCGCTGGCCTGGGCCTTCGGGGCGCTGGGCCTGCAGGACAAGGCGCGCCACCTCGCCACGCTCTACCTGAACGACCTGGCCGACGTGCTGCGCGATGCGGTGGATCCGCGCTTCGAGTTCGTGCGCTATGCCGAGAAGCTCGCCACCAGCCAGCCCAGCTTCGATCCGCTGGCCGAGGCGCTGGCCGCGCCGCCCAACCTGATCGACGAGCTGCTGGCGGATCTGACCCGCGCCGCGCTGATCCGCCACCAGCCGCGCCTGCTGCTGCTGTCGGTGCCGTTTCCGGGCGCGGTCTACGCGGCGCTGCGCATCGCCGCGGCCGCGCGCGCCTGGGCGGCCGAGCGGGTCGCCGCGGGTGGCGAGCCGCTGTGCATCGCGCTGGGCGGCGGCTTCGTCAACACCGAGCTGCGCGAGCTGGCCGAGCCGCGGCTGTTCGACTTCGTCGATGTCATCACGCTCGACGCCGGCGAGCGCCCGCTGCTGGCGCTGATCGACCATGTGCAGGGCCGGCGCTCGCGCGAGCGGCTGGTGCGCGCCTTCGTGCGCGAAGGCGAGGGCGAGACCGCCCGGGTGCGCTTCATCAGCTTCCCCGAGCCCGACATCGCCTTCGCCGAGGTCGGCACGCCGACCTGGGACGGCCTGCCGCTGCAGAAGTATCTGTCGCTGCTCGACATGCTCAACCCGATGAACCGGCTCTGGAGCGACGGGCGCTGGAACAAGCTCACCGTGGCGCACGGCTGCTACTGGAAGAAGTGCAGCTTCTGCGACGTCTCGCTGGACTACATCTCGCGCTACGAGGGGGCCTCGGCCACCGAGCTGGTCGATCGCATCGAGCGCATCGTCGCCGAGACCGGCCAGACGGGCTTTCACTTCGTCGACGAGGCCGCGCCCCCGAAGGCGCTCAAGGCGCTGGCCACCGAGCTGCTGCGCCGGCGGGTGCAGATTTCCTGGTGGGGCAACATCCGCTTCGAGAAGACCTTCACGCCGGAGCTGGCCGAGCTGCTGAGTGAGAGCGGCTGCATCGCGATGTCGGGCGGGCTGGAGGTGGCCTCCGACCGGCTGCTGGCGCTGATGAAGAAGGGCGTGTCGGTCGAGCAGGTCGCGCGCGTGACCAAGGGCTTCAGCGATGCGGGCATCCTGGTGCACGCCTACCTGATGTACGGCTTCCCGACGCAGACGGTGCAGGACACGGTCGACGCGCTCGAATACGTGCGGCAACTGTTCGAGCACGGCTGCATCCAGAGCGGCTTCTTCCACCGCTTCGCCTGCACGGTGCATTCGCCGGTGGGCCTGAATCCCGAGGAGTACGGCGTCACGCTGCTGCCGCTGCCCCCCGGCGGCTTCGCGAAGAACGACGTGGGCTTCCAGGATCCGACCGGCACCGACCACGACGCGCTGGGCGTCGGGCTGAAGAAGGCGCTCTACAACTACATGCACGGCATCGGTCTGGACCAGGACGTGCGCGCCTGGTTCGAGCACCCGAAGCTGCGCGGGCGGGTGCCGAAGCCCACGGTGTCGCGCCAGCGCATCGCCAAGGCGCTGGCGGCGCGCGGCGGGTGACGCCCGGCGGCGGCCGTGTAGGACAACGCCGTTTCCGGATGCGACGCCGCCAGACTCGGGTCGAGAATGCGAAGACTCATGAATTTTTCCGCATGCTGGCCAAGCCGGCCGATCTGGCGCATCTGCTGGACTTGCTGCAAAGGACCTGGTCCCCATGAATCAGACAGGGACTTCCCCGACGATCGCCGCCGACTGGGTGGCTGCGGGCGTGCGTCACGAGATCCTGATGCGGGTGCTGCCGACGCTGCGCCATGACCTGCTCGGGCCGATCTCGGTGGCACGCATGGAGCTGGCGGTGATGCGCCGGCGCCTGGAGCGGGCCGATCTGGCGCAGCAGGACGGGCTGCGTCGGGTCCGGCAGCTCGATGGCCATCTGGTCGATCTGACCCGAGGTCTGCGCGAGCTGCGCCGCTGGGATCCGCTGGACACCGAGCGCATGCCGGCCAGCGCGATCGTCCGGCTGGCGCTGATGCTGATGGAGCAGCCGCTGCGACTGGCCGGCCTGGAGGTGAGCGTCGAGACCGACTGCGAGGCCGAGGACACCGAGCTGCCGCTGGCGCCGCTGCTGCTGGGCACGCTGGCCCTGCTGTGCCATGCGCAGGACCAGCGCGCGTCGGGGCAGCGGCTGTGCCTGCACCTGGCGACCCGTCCCGAGGGCGAGGCCGCGGTGCTGAGCGTGCGCACCGAACCCCGGCCCGAGACCGGATCGGTGCCCCCGCCGATGCCCGCTCTGCCGGACCTGCCCGCGCCTGCCCGCGCCTGCCCGCGCCTGCCTCGATGCCGAGGCGGTGCGTCACCTGGCCTCATCGCTCGGCCTGCATGCGGTGCTCGACGACGAACCCTGGCGGCTGCGCGTCGGCCGCCTTGTCCCCGCCGCCCCTGGGTTGCCATGATCCGGCCGCACAATCGAGGCTCCGAATCGAGCATCGCCGTCCAGCGACCGTCATGATGAACCTGATGAAGCCGACCGTTTCTCCCCGCTGCCGCCCGCTGCTGCGGACCTGCGCGCTGGCCGCCGCCGCTCTGCTGCTGGCAGCCCCCGCCCGCGCCGAGCTGCTCGGCGAGGTCTCCACCGTCTTCAAGCTGATCGGGCCGAACCACAAGATCATCGTCGAGGCCTATGACGACCCCAAGGTCGAGGGCGTGACCTGCTTCGTCTCGCGGGCCAAGGCCGGCGGCATCACCGGCGCGGTCGGTCTGGCCACCGACAAGTCGGATGCCTCGATCGCCTGCCGCCAGGTGGGCGAGATCCGCATCAAGGAGGCGCTGCCCAAGCAGGAGGAGGTCTTCAGCGCCCGGCTGTCCATCCTGTTCAAGAGCCTGCAGATCGTGCGCATCGTCGATGCCAAGCGCCAGTCGCTGGTCTACATGACCTACTCCGACAAGCTGATCGAGGGCTCGCCGAAGAACAGCATCACTGCGGTGCCGGTGGGCAAGGCGATTCCGGTGAAGTGAGCGTCGCCGCCGGCGAGGCCGCCTCCTGCGGCAGCAGCCGCCCGCCCGCATAAGGCACGATGCCCGCCGGCACATGCCCCGAGGCCGGGCGCACATGGCTGTCCTGGTCGTCGAAGAACATCTGCGCGCCGAAGGCGGCCAGCACCGTTTCCTTCGGCGCACCGCCCAGGAAGAAGGCTTCGTCGACATTCACGCCCCAGTCGCGCAGCGTGTGGATCACGCGTGCATGCGCCGGGCTGCTGCGGGCGGTCACGATGGCGATGCGCACCGGGCAGGTGCCGGCGGCGAACTCGCGCTGCAGCGCTGAGAGCCGCATCAGCAGCTTGGCGAACGGGCCCTCGGCCATCGCGTCATGGCGGTGCAGCCGCTCGTGGGCGATGAAGGCCTCCAGCCCCTGCGTCTTGTAGATGCGCTCGGACTCGGGCGAGAACAGCACCGCGTCGCCGTCGAAGGCGATGCGGATCTGGCCGGCCGGCGCGCGGAAGTCCGCCGGCGGGTCGTAGAGCAGCGCTGCGGCTACGCCGTGGTCGATCGCCTCCTGCACGTCGCCGGGATTGCGCGACAGGAAGAGATCGACGTCGAAGGCCTTCAGGTAGCCCACCAGCGAGCGCGCGCCGCCGGTGAAGGCCGCGCGCTCGATCGCCAGGCCGTGCGCCTCGATCGCGTTGAAGGCGCGCAGGCCGGTGTCGGGCGAGTTGCGCGAGATCACCACCACCTCGATGCGGCGCTCCGGCAGCAGCGCGTTCAGGCCCAGCAGCGCCTGCACCAGCGGGAAGGCGGTGCCGGGGCGCAGCGGCTCGTCCTCGTGCTCGCGCTGGTAGCAGGAGAAGGCCTCGACGCCCTGGGCATCGAAGAGCCGGTTCTCGTGCTCCAGGTCGAAGAGCGCCCGCGAGGAGATGCCGATGACGAGCTTGTCGGTGAGCGAGTAGGGCATGGTGCCTGTGATCATGCCATTGCCGCGTCGCCGTGTTTCAGGCGCGATCACACCGATGTTCCGTGAACGATTTGGCATTTTCTTGTACCGGAAAGCAAGATGTAATTTTTTCATTTAAGGGCTCATGTAGGTTCTGCGCTGTTTTTGTGCAATGCAACATCAACGGAGATGACATGAGGCTGGAATGGAACATCGTGGTCGGGCTGACCGGCCTGTGCCTGGGGGGCAGCGCGCTGGCGGCCGATCCTGCGAGCCTGCAGGCGCTGCCCAAGCTGCGCATCGATCTGGCCGAGACGACGGTCTCGGGCATCTCGTCGGGCGCCTTCATGGCGGTGCAGATGGGGGTCGTGAAGTCGAGCCTGGTGCGCGGCGTGGCCGCCACCGCAGGCGGGCCCTACATGTGCGCCACCGACGGCGATGTCGGCTCGCCGACGGCTGCGGTCAGCCGCTGCATGCAGGGTGATCCGGCGATGCAGCCGGCCGCCACCGACCGGCTGGTCGATCCTTCGGACGGCACCTTCACCTACCCCTTCCAGGGCAAGGCGCAGCGCGATGTCGAGCGCATGGCCAAGAACCGCCGCATCGACAAGATCGACGGCATCCGCAATCAGGCGATCTGGGTCTTCCACGGCTACAACGACGGCATCGTCAAGCTGCCGGTGTCGCAGGCGCTGGTGGGCTGGTACACCGGCCGCCATCCGAACGGCCGCAGCGCCTCGGGCATGACGCCGCGCCTGCCCGCCAGTCAGGTCTTCCACAAGGACGACCTCAACGCCGGCCATGCGCAGATCAGCTCGGCCTGCACCGGCAGCCACTGCAATCCCTGCGACACCGAGGGCGGCGCCTTCATCAACAGCTGCCCGCTGCCCCAGCGTGATCCGTACGACGCCGCCGGCTCGGCGCTGCAGATGTTCTACGGCCGGCTGACCCGCACCGCCACGCCGGGCGGACGCTTCATGGCCTTCGGCCAGATGCCCTACCTGAAGCTGATCGACGGCAAGACGCCGGTCAAGGCCACCGACGAGATCGCGATGGGTCAGGAAGGCTATCTGTACCTGCCCAAGGCCTGCGAGGATGGCAGCACCACCTGCCGCCTGCACATCGCCTTCCACGGCTGCATGCAGAGCGCCACCGACATGGGCAAGGTGACCGGCCAGCGCGACTACTTCGCGCGCCACGCCGGCGTCAACGAGTGGGCCGACCAGAACCGCATCGTCGTGCTGTACCCGCAGGCGATGCCGACCAATGCGGTCAGCGGCAACGCGCTCAGCGCCGCGGTCAATCCGATGGGCGCGGCCCGCGATGCGCTGGGCAACCTGGGCAAGGCGATGACGAGCTACGACATGAGCCGTCCGTTCAACCCGATGGGCTGCTGGGACTGGTGGGGCTACAACGACGACGTGCCGGCGCGCGCGATGTCGGGCCAGTGGCCGACGGGCAGCTTCGCCTCCAGCCAGGGCGTGCAGATTGCCGCGGTCTGGCGCATGGCCGAGCAGTTGGCCGACGCCTCGCTGACCGGCACGCTGGCGCGGGTGCCGGCCACCGCCAGCCGTCCCGAGGTGCAGGTGCTCGACGAGACCGCCTCGCAGGTGCTGCTGCGCTGGGAGCCGGTCCAGGGCGCCAGCCGCTACAAGGTCTACCGCACCGGCGGCCAGGGCGGCGCGACCGCCAGCGAGACGACGCAGCCCTTCTTCGCCGACTCGCTGCTCGAGCCGCAGACGAGCTACCGCTACTTCGTGCGTGCGGTGATCGACGGTGACGAGAAGGAGCCCTCCGCGACGGTGGCCGTGACCACCGCGAAGACGCCGCCGCCCTGCGATCCCTACTTCTCGCTGGCCCAGGGCGTGGTCGTCGGCCGGGACAACAAGCCGACCGACAAGACCTGCCGCTGAAGCGACTCAGCGGCGGCGGCCCCCGCCCCCGGGGCCGCCGCGCTTCTGCCACAGCGGCCGCTTGGCCTTGAGCGCGCGCTCGATGCCGTCGTTCAGGCGCGCGCGCAGGTCCATCACCTCGTCGACCTCACCGTAGACGCCGGGGAAGCGCAGGTCCAGCCACAGCCACAGCGTGCAGGTGCGCAGCGCCTGCTCCATGCGCTCGAGGCGGCTGTTCTCGTCGGTGTCGTTCAGGAACCAGGCCGGGCCGGCCTGGCCGGTGCGGGCATGGTGCGCGACCCATTCCAGGAACTGCGCCACCTGACCGGCGGTGCGGGTGTCGACCGGCGCCTGCGCATAGGTGAAGCGCTGGCGCAGCGGCAGCTTGGCCGCGACGCGGTCGATCTCGCCGGCGAGCTCCAGCATCTGCTCCAGCTCGGCCACCGCGAAGTGCGAGTTGTCGAGCTGGAGCTGCTCGACGAAGACCCGCAGCACCTCGGCCAGGCTGTTCTTGCCCAGGCGCTCGGCGATGGTCTCGATGTGCCACCAGTTCGGCGCCACCGGCGCCTTGAAGTGGCGCGGCGCCTTGGGCGAGCGCTGGATCAGCAGGCGCAGCTGCTTCATCGCGGTCGGCTCGGCCTCCTTGAGCACGCCGGCGAAGCCTTCCTCGTGGATGCCGAAGCGCCCGGCGCGGCCGGCGATCTGGTGCACCTCGGACTCGGTGAGCGAGCGGTCGCCCTGGCCGTCGAACTTGGTCAGCGTGCTGAACAGCACCCGGCGCACCGGCAGGTTCAGGCCCATGCCGATGGCGTCGGTGGCGATCAGGATCTGCGACTCGCCCTGCGCGAAGCGCTCGGCCTCGCGCCGGCGCACCTCCGGCGGCAGGGCGCCGTAGATCACCGACACCGGCGTGCCGTCGGCCGAGGCCTGGTCGCGCAGCATCAGCACGTCGCGGCGGCTGAAGGCCACCACCGCGTCGCCCTTCTTCAGCGCGTGCAGCGACACCGGCGCGGGCAGCAGCTCGACCTGCTGCTTGCGCTCGAAGCGGCGCACCGTGACCTGCTCGCCGCACAGGCCCAGCAGATTGCGCAGCGCCTCCACCGCGTAGTCCGAGCAGATGATCAGCAGCTCCTTGGCCGGCACGCCGACGATGGCCTGCGTCCAGGCCCAGCCGCGGCTGGGGTCGAAGATCATCTGCGCCTCGTCGATCACCGCGACCTCGATGGGCGTGTTGGTGTCGACCATCTCGATGGTGCTGGAGATGACGCGCGCGTCGGCCGCCGGCACGTTCTCCTCGCCGGTGCGCAGCGAGCAGGGCACGCCGCGCGCAGCCAGCCGGTCGCGGCCCTCCAGCGCGAGCAGGCGCAGCGGCGCGAGATAGGCGCCCTTGGCTGCCTGCGCCAGGCGCTCGAAGGCCTGGTAGGTCTTGCCGCTGTTGGGCGGGCCGACGAAGAGCGTGACCTGGCGCTGCAGGCGCCGCGCCTGGCCGAAGCTGTCGGGGTAGCCCTGGAAGGCGAGCTCGTCGTTCAGGTCCTCGAGCGTGTCCTGCTCGTGGACGCGGTGCACCCAGCGCTCGAAGGCGCGCTGGCAGGCAGCGATCAGCGTCTCGGCGGCCTGGGGCTGCGCGCATTCGGCCTGCAGCGCCGCCTCCAGCGAGCCGAGCTGGTCGTCGGCGAAGGCGCAGGCGCGCTCGACCAGCGCGTCGAGCTGCGTCGTCAGCTCGGCCGCCTGCGGGTGGCCGGGCAGGGCGGACAGGCGCTGGATCAGCGCCGGGCGGTCGCCGCTGCGGAAGAAGTCCCAGACTGCCTCGGCCGGCACCGCCTGGCCATAGGCGACGGTGAGCCGCATGTCGCCCGCCGGCAGCGTCAGGCCCTGGCGCGCCTCGCGCTCCCAGGCGCCGAGCCGGCGGCTCACGCCCAGGCCGTCAAGCACCGCGGCGCGCTCGGTCATCAGCGGGCGCAGGGTCTGGCCGCTGCCCACGGCGTCGAGGTGGCGCAGCGCCTCCTCGATCAGCGCCGGGTCGATCCAGCGGCTCGGGCGCTGGCCGGCGGCGCCGCGCTGCAGCAGGATCAGGCCGAGGCGGTCCATCGCCGCTTCCGGCTCGGGCGTGCCTTCCTCGAGCATGTCGGCCGGGCGCACCACCTGCGGCAGCACATAGCCGGCCAGGCGGATGCGGTCGAGCGCCAGCGGGTCGATGTGGGCGGGGATGCGCGCGGCGTGGCGCGGCTGGGGCAGCGGGCGAGGTGTTGTTGTTGTCGTGGCCATGAGGATTCCGGAACGGTCAGGGGCCGAACTCTAACCGCTCGGTCCCGACTCGATAATCCTGGCCATGCCCGTCTTTCCCATCCCTTTCGATTCCGTGCCCGCGCAGCCGCCGCTGCTGCGGGTCGATGGCCTGCACTGGCGCGCGCCCTTCGACGGCGCCGAGCCGCTGTTTGCCGGTCTGCAGCTCCACGCCGGCGCCGGCGTGCTGGGCGTGATCGGCGACGAGGGCCGCGGCAAGAGCGCGCTGCTGCGGCTGATCGCCGGCGAGCTGCGCCCGGACGCGGGCCGCATCCAAATCGGTGCCCCGACCGATCCGGTCGATGCGGCAGCGCTGCGCGAGCGGCTGTTCTGGTGCGATCCGCAGTCCGAGCGGCATGACGGCCTGGTCGCGCGCGACTATCTGGCGATGCAGCGCCAGGGCCGCCCGGGCTGGAGCGAGGCGGCGCTGGCCGCGCAGCTCGACGGCTTCGCGCTGCACGAGCACCTGGACAAGCGCCTGGAGATGCTCTCCACCGGCACCCGGCGCAAGCTGCGGCTGGCCGCCGCGCTGGCCTCGGGCGCGACGCTGGTGCTGCTCGACGACCCCGGCGCGGCGCTGGACGCGCGCTCGCAGCGCCACCTCGCCGAGACGCTGCGCCGTCACCAGGAAGTGCCCGCTGGACAGCTGATCGTCGTGACCGGCCATGACGACCGGCTGATGCCGGCCGCGGCGCCCCGACTGTCGCTGGACTGACACACGGCCTGCGCCCGACCCGCTCCCGACCTCCGTCGACCTCAACCTCGTCCCCGGCTCGCCGATACAGGATGAGTTTTGCGCATTCCGTTCTCATCTGTCGCGGGGGGCGGCAGAGAGCGACGGACGGCATGGGGCCGTCGTGGCCCGGGGAGTCTTGCCAGTGCATGAAGATCGAGACACGAGATGGGGCGGGGGGCTGATCGCGCCCGATGCCGACATGAGCGCCGACGCCTCGCCGCTGGACGTGCTGCTCTCGGGCATCGGCGAATGCGTGGTGCGTGTCGATGCGCACTGGGTGGTCAGGCACTGCAACCCGGCCTATCTGCACGGGCTCGGGCTGCCGGCCGCCCGCGTGATCGGCCAGACGCCGTTTGCGGTCCGGCCCGACTTCGAGGGCTCGCTGTTCCACCGGGTGATCGAGGCCTGCCGCCGCGAGCGCCGGCCGCGCCTGGGCATCGGCTTCTCGAAGGCGGTCGGGCGCTGGCTGATGGTGCGGGCCTTTCCGTTCGGCGACGACATCGTCGCGCTGGCCAACGATGCCGACGAGCACACCGTCGGCCAGTTCGAGCTGGCGCGCGAGGCGCTGCGCGATCCGCTGACCGGCATCGACAACAAGCGCGCGCTGCTGGCCGAGCTCGAGACGCGGCTGGCGCAGGGCGGCCAGGGCGGTCTGGGGCTGATCGGGCTGCGCCGCTTCAACGCGATCAACGACACGCTGGGCCATGGCCTGGGCGATCTGGCGCTGATGGAGGTGGTCTCGCGCATGCAGGCCACGCTGCTCGAGGGCGAGGTGCTCTACCGGCTCACCGGTGTCGAGTTCGTGCTGCTCAGCCCGGCCTGCGACGAGGCGACGCTGCGCGAGCGGGTGATGGCGATGGCCTCGCGCATCGCCCAGCCGATCCTGCTGCGCGACCAGATCTTCGTGCTGGGCAGCCTGGCCGGCGGCGTGCTGTTTCCCTCGCATGGCGACGAGGCGCCGCTGCTGCTGCGCCGCGCTGCGCTGGCGCTGCGCCAGGCCAAGCGCGACGCCACGGCGCTGGCGCTGTTCGACGACGAGCTGGAGGCCGCCGGGCGGCTGCGCGCCGAGCTGGAGCAGGATTTCCGCGCGGTGCTGCGCGGCACCGCGCCGGGCAGCGCCGGCTGGCTGAGCCTGGCGCTGCAGCCCAAGGGCCGGCTGCGCGACCGTGCGGTCATCGGCGCGGAGGCGCTGATCCGCTGGCAGCATCCGGTGCGTGGCGCGCTCTCGCCGGCCAGCTTCCTGCCGATCGCGCAGGAATGCCAGCTGATGGTCGAGCTCGACCGCTGGGTGATCGACGAGGTGATGCGGCTGCAGCGCCTGCTGATCGACGGCGGCCACCGGCTGCCGATCAGCATCAACCTGTCGGTCGAGTCGCTGGCCGACCTGCTGCTGGTGGAGAACGTGCAGCACGCGATCGAGCGCCACGGCGTGCCGCCGGAGCTGCTCGAGATCGAGATCCCGGAGAACGCGCTGATGCGCGATGTCGAGGTCAGCACCCGGGTGCTGGCGGCGCTGTCGGCGCTGGGCGTGCGGCTGTCGATCGACGACTTCGGCACCGGCTACTCGTCCTTCGCCTACCTGGCGCGCTTTCCGGTCCACACCCTGAAGATCGATCGCTCCTTCGTGCATGACATGGTCAGCCAGACCAGCAGCCGCACCATCGTGCACAGCCTGGTGCGGCTGTCGCACGCGCTGCAGCTGCAGGTGGTCGCCGAAGGCGCCGAGACCGACGAGGAAATGGAGATGCTGCGCCGCATGCAGTGCGACGCGGTGCAGGGCTTCGGCTACGGCCGCCCGCAGCCCTTCACCCAGTTCCTCGACTTCGTGCACCAGCGCTGCGGCTGCGGCGGTGCCCAGGTCGTGCCCTCATTGCGGCCGCCGGTGCACTGACCGGCTCAGGCCGCGGGCTGCAGCCGCACCGTCAGCGGTGCCAGACGGCCGGCCTCGATGTCGATCAGCCGGTCGATGTTGGGGTGCTTGCCGGGAAAGGCGCGGGCGTCGGCGGTGTGCTCGGCGTAGAGCGCCAGTCCTTCGCGGGCGGCCTCGGGCGTGATGGCGCCGTGGCGCGCGGCCAGTGCGTGGTAGACGGCGGCCGAGCCGGCGGTGCCGGGGCGGTTGGCCAGCGTGGCCACCACCGTGCCGGCGGCGTCGAGCAGCTCGACAGCGGCGAGGTGGGCGATCGGGGGCAGCAGCGCGAGCTGCTCGGCGAAGGTCGGGGTGCTCATCGGTGGGCGGATTCCAGGGGCGGCCTGCAGGCCGGGGGTGGCGAGTCTAGCGCCGCCGGCCGTGCGGGCCCGCGGCCGGGACTGTGGTTGAATGGAATCTCGGATCCACGCACCACGAACGGAGACCTGTCCCATGCCCGGCCTGCTGCCCCACGTCGACCCTGACGGCCTGCTCGAATACTCGGTGGTCTACACCGACCGTGCGCTCAACCACATGTCGCAGCGCTTCCAGCGCGTGATGCGCGGCATCTCGGCGGTGCTGAAGGAGGCCTACGCGGCCCGCTCGGCCATCGTCGTGCCGGGCAGCGGCTCCTTCGGCATGGAGGCGGTGGCGCGCCAGTTCGCCGGCCAGCAGCCGGTGCTGGTGCTGCGCAACGGCTGGTTCAGCTTCCGCTGGTCGCAGATCCTCGAGATGGGCGGCATCGCCGCGGGCGTGCAGGTGCTCAAGGCCCGCCCGGTCGAGCCGGGCGCGGCGCAGTCGGCCTGGGCGCCGGCGCCGCTGGGCGAGGTGCTCGCCGCGATCGAGGCGCAGCGCCCCGGCGTGGTCTTCGCGCCGCATGTCGAGACCGCCAGCGGCATGATGCTGCCCGACAGCTACCTCAAGGCGGTGGCCGACGCGGTGCACGCGGTCGGCGGCCTGTTCGTGCTCGACTGCATCGCCTCCGGCGCGATGTGGGTGGACATGGCCGCCACCGGCGTCGATGTGCTGATCAGCGCGCCGCAGAAGGGCTGGAGCGGCTCGCCCTGCTGCGCCTTCGTGATGCTCGGCGAGGCGGCGCGCGCACGCATCGACCAGACCACCAGCTCCAGCTTCGCCTGCGACCTGAAGAAGTGGCTGCAGATCATGGAGACCTACGAGGCCGGCGGCCACCTCTACCACGCCACCATGCCCACCGACGCGCTGGCGCGCTGCCTGGAGGCGATGGAGGAGACACGCGCCCAGGGCTTCGGCGCGCTGCGCGAGCGTCAGCTCGAGCTGGGCCGGCGGGTGCGGGCGCTGCTGCAGGCGCGCGGATTCCCCAGCGTCGCCGCCGAGGGCTTCCAGGCGCCGGGCGTGGTGGTCAGCCACACGCTCGACCCCGAGATCCAGTCGGCGCGCGCCTTCCTGGCGCAGGGGCTGCAGACCGCCACCGGCGTGCCGCTGCAGTGCGACGAGCCGGCGGACTTCCGCAGCTTCCGCATCGGCCTGTTCGGGCTGGACAAGCTCGCCGACATCGACGGCACGGTGGCGCGGCTGGAGCAGGCGCTCGATCGGATCGGCGGCTGAGCCTTCAGCGCGGGCGGTCGAGCAGCGCGTGCAGCGCCATGCCGCCCAGCATCGCGGCGACGAAGATCGCCGCCTCGCTCCCGCCGCTGCCCAGCGCCACCAGCGCCGGCCCCGGGCACAGCCCGGCCAGGCCCCAGCCGATGCCGAACAGCACGCCGCCGCCGATCAGCCGGGCATCGATGGCGTTCGACGGCGGCCACTCGATCGGCGCGCCGCTCCAGCTGCGCCCGCGTCGGCGCGCGATCAGGGTGGCGGGCAGGCCGACCGCGATCGCCGCGCCCATCACCAGCGCCAGACTCGGATCCCAGGCGCCGGCCAGATCCAGGAAGGCGCGCACCTTCATCGGGTCGGTCATGCCGGCGGCGATCAGCCCCAGGCCGAACACCAGCCCGGCCAGCAGGCTCGACAGCGCGGCCACGCCGCCGCAGTTCCTGTCCTTGCAGTCCATCGCGTCCTCTCCCTCAGCCGCCGAGCAGGTGGCGCACGACGAACACCGTCGCGAAGCCGCTGCCCATGAAGCACAGCACGTTGACCAGCGAGCGCGCCGACAGCCGGCTCAGGCCACAGACGCCGTGGCCGCTGGTGCAGCCGTTGCCCAGCCGCGCGCCGAAGCCCACCAGCAGCCCGGCGATGATCAGCACCGGCGTGCCGACATCGAGCCGCATCGGGGGCAGCGGCGCGGCCAGCCGCCACAGCCAGGGCGCGACCAGCAGGCCGGCCACGAACAGCAGCCGCAGCCGGTGCCGCGCCAGCCAGCCGCCAGCCTGCCCCTGCAGCAGGTCGCGCAGCGGCTGGCCCACCAGCCCCGCAATGCCGGCGATGCGGCCGCTGCCCAGCAGCAGGAGCGCGGCCGCCAGACCGATCAGCGCGCCGCCCGCCAGCGCGCTCCAGGGGGTGAATGCGGCCCAGTCGGGACTCAGTCCGAGGCTCAATCGAAACTCCTTGTGAACAGGAAAATGGAGCCGGAATATACCCTCAAGGGCATAAAGGGCGCAGGAAGACCGCCAAAAAACGGACAGGTACCTCGAAGATCCTGGCGCGCTGGGCCATACGCTTCTTGTTGCGCATTCCGTGCGGTTTTGCACGACGATATCCCGCCATTTCGGGGGCTGGGCCCTCAAGGTTTCCTGCATCATCGCCCCGATCCATCCCCCGAGCGTTCCATGGCCGCCTCCATCTCCGTTCTTCATGTGGGTTCCGCCGCACCGGCGCTGGCGTCCGACACCGACTTCGGGCGCTGCATCTGGCGCCACTGCGACACGCTCGAGCAGGCGCAGGCGGCCATCGCCGAAGCGGCGCCCGAGGCCATTCTGTTCAGCTGCGACAGCGATGCCCAGGCCGAGGCGCTGCCGCACTGGTCCTGCTGGACGCAGGCGGTGCTGGGCTCGGCGGTGGTGGTCGGCACGCCCACGCCGAACCGCGAGCTGATGGTGCGGCTGCTGCGCGCTGGCGCTCAGGACGTGCTGCCGCTGTCGCGCCAGGCCCTGCATCCGGGCGGGGTCGACGACGGCGACCAGATCGCCCGCAGCCTGTGCATGGCCATCGAGCGCAAGCGCCAGGAGCAGGAGCTGCGCCGGGCTTGGTCGATCGACCTGGCCACCGGGCTGCCCAACCGCGTCCAGCTGATGGAGCTGCTGCACCAGCTCTGCGCGCTGCGCGAGCGCGAGCCCGCGCCGATGGCGCTGCTGGTGCTGCGCATCGAGGGGCTGGCGACCACCGAGGCGCGGCTGGGCGTGGCCGCCTCGCAGGCGCTGCGGCGCAAGCTGGCCGTGCGGCTGCGCAGCGTGCTGCGTGCCAGCGACGTGGTCTCGGCGCTGGCGCCCGACGCCTTCGGCGTGGTGCTGACCCGGCTCGACACGCCGGCCGATGGCGAGCGGGTGGCCGCCAAGCTGGCGCAGGGGCTGCGCGAGCCTTTCATGGTCAGCGGCCAGACCACCGTGGTGACCGTCTCCACCGGCGTGGCGCTCTATCCGGAGCACGGCCGCCAGCCCGACGAGCTGCTCAAGCTGGCGCTGGGTGCGGCGGCGGCGCGGCGCGGCCTGGGCCGCCAGGGCTTTGCCGATCGCCGCGAGCGCGGCCAGGTGGCCGCCGCCAACGACGACTGATGCGACGGATCAGCCGCCAGGTCGCCCGCCCGCCAGTGCGCTGACGGTCGCCGAGCCCAGCCAGTCGGTCAGCCGCGCCAGCGGCAGCGGCCGGCAGATGCCGTAGCCCTGGCCGATGTCGCAGCCGAAGCCGCGCAGCATCGCCATCGCCCGGTCGTTCTCGACGCCCTCGGCGACGACATGGATGTCGAGCTGGTGGCACAGCTCGATGGTCGAGCGCACGATGGCCGCGTCGGCCCGGCTGGTCTCCAGCGAGATCACAAAGTCCTTGTCGATCTTCAGCGTGTGCAGCGGCAGGCGCTTGAGGCGCTGCAGCGAGGAAAAACCGGTGCCGTAGTCGTCCAGCGCGATGCGGATGCCGCGGCTGGCCAGATCGTTCAGCGTGGCGATGGCGCCTTCCTCGTCCTCGACGACGATCTGCTCGGTGACCTCCAGCTCGAGCCGGTCGGCGGGAAAGCCGATCTCGTCGAGGATGCGCATCAGCCGCTCGCCCAGGCGCGGGTGCTGGAACTGTCGCGGCGACACATTGACCGCCAGCGACAGCGGCAGGTGGCGCACCGCCGCGCAGGCCTCGCGCAGCACCCAGTCGCCGGCGTCCATGATCAGGCCGGTCTGCTCGAGGATGTCGATGAAGCGGTCGGGCATCTGCAGCCCGCAGCCCGGGCGGTTCCAGCGCAGCAGCGCCTCGACCCCGCTGACCCGGCCGCTGGCGAGGTCGACCTTGGGCTGGTAGTGCAGCTCGAACTCGCCACGCTCCAGGCCGCGGTACAGCGCCACCTCGGTGTTGAGGCGGTCGATGACCCGGTTGTGCATGTCGGCGGTGTAGAAGTGGCAGCTCGAGCCGATCGCCTCGCGGGCGCGCGAGCGGGCCGCGCCGGAATGCTGCAGCAGCGTGTCGACCTCCTGGCCGTCGCCCGGCCAGATCGCCACGCCGACATGCACGCTGGCCAGCAGCTCCCAGTCGTCGACCTGCAGCGGCACCGCGAAGGCTTCCACCAGGCGCCGGGTGGCGCCGGCGATCTGCGCCTCGGCCTCGATGTCGGTCAGCAGCATCGCGAAGGTGTCGCCCTCGAGCCGGCACAGCGAGTCGGGCTCGCGCATGACCGACTCGAGCCGGCGGGCCACCGCGCGCAGGATGCGCTCGCTGGCGTCGGTCGCGACCGAGGCCTGGGTGCGCTGCAGCACGTCGACATCGATGTTGAGCACCGCGAAGCGCTGCTGGCGCTGCTGCGCCGCCGCCGCCGCGGTGGCGACCCGGTCGCGGAACAGCACCCGGTTGGGCAGGCCGGTGAGCGGGTCGAAATGGGCGCGGTAGCTGCGCTCGGCCTCGGCCTGGCGGCGCTCGGACACATCCTGGGCGACGCCGAAGATCGCGCAGGTGCGCCCGCCTTCGTCGAGCATCGCGTCGCCCGACAGGAAGAGATGGCGCGAGGGCTGCAGGCTGCCGTCCAGGCGGATCTCGACCTCGGACTCGCTGCGGCCGTCGCGCACCCGGCGCACGAAGGCCAGCAGCTGGCTGCGGTCCTCGAAGGCGACCTGGCGCAGCAGTCGGCGCATCGCCACCGGCTCGGTGCCGGGCAGGCCGAGCATGTCGCGCAGCTCGCGCGAGCAGTGCAGCCGGCCGTCGTCGAGCTCGAGCCGCCACGGCGCCAGCCGCGCGATCTTCTGCGCCCGCGCCAGCGCGAGCTGGCTCTCGCGCAGCTCGCGCTCGGTGCGGGCGGTGCGCAGCGCATAGCGCACCCGCTGCGACAGCAGCGCCCAGTTGATCGGCTTGGTGATGAAGTCGGTCGCGCCGGCCTCGAAGGCCAGCCGCACCGCCATCACGTCGTCGAGCGCGGTCAGCATCAGCACCGGGGTGTGGCGGCTGCGCAGCGAGCGGCGGATCGCGCGGCAGGCATCGAAGCCGTTCATCACCGGCATGCGCACGTCCATCAGCACCAGGTCGGGCTGCTCGGCGTCGCACAGCCGGGTGGCGGTCTGGCCGTCCTGGGCCTCGAGCACCCGGTAGCCGGAGTCTTCGAGCACCCGGCGGATCATCATCCGCGTCAGGCCCTCGTCGTCGACGATCAGCACCCGGGCGCCGAAGTCGGCCTCGCTGCTGCCGGGCAGCAGACCCGGCGGATTGATGTTCATGCTCATGGGTCTCGTCCTGTGTCCTGCGGTCGCTCGCGCAGCGCGTGCAGCGCCTGGCCGACCCGGCCGGTGGCCTGCTCCAGCGCCGCCAGGTCCTGCGGCGCCGGCAGCCGGCCCTGCGCTGCCGTGGCGCTGCCGGCACTTTCCTTCTCGAGACGGGCCGCCAGCGCGTGCAGACGCATCGCGCCGATGTCGCCGGCGGTGTTCTTCAGCCGGTGCAGCAGCTCGCCGGCGGCCTGCGTGTCGTCGTGCGCGCAGGCCTGGCGCAGCAGCGCGATCTCGTCGGCCAGCGATTCCAGCGCCTTGTCGAGCAGCGCATCGAAGGCCTCGCCCATCAGCGCGCGCACCTCGGCCAGCCGGCCGGCATCCAGCTCGGTGCCGCTCTCGGCCGGCGCGGGCACCGGCGCGCCGCTCTCGCGGCTTGACGACGGCCGCAGCCAGCGCGCGATCGCCGCCGCCAGCGTGTCGGCGCTGTAGGGCTTGACCACATGGTCGTCCATGCCGGCGGCCAGGCACTTGTCGCGGTCGGCCGGCAGCGCGTGCGCGGTCAGCGCGATGATCGGCAGCCGCGGCCGGTCCTGTCGCAGCTCCCACTGGCGCACCGCCCGGGTGGCGTCATGGCCGTCCATGCCGGGCATCTGGATGTCCATCAGCACGATGTCCCAGTCCCCGGTCAGGATGGCCTCGACCGCCTTGAGCCCGTCCTCGGCCAGGCCGACCTCCAGGCCACGCTTGCGCAGCATCTGCGCGCCGACCTCGCGGGTGATCTCGTTGTCCTCGACCAGCAGCACCCGCTCGCCGGCGAACTGCACCGGCTCGCGCCGGCCCGCGCGCCGGCCGCTCGGTGCGGGCAGCGGCCGGCGCTGCAGCACGGTGGCGATCGCGTCATGCAGGTCGGACTGGCGCACCGGCTTGTCCAGCCAGATGTCGACCCGCAGGCCCTCGAGCCGCTGCGGGTCCTGGATCGACGAGCTCAGCATGATCAGCGGCATCGGCGCGAGCAGCGGATCGGCCTGGATGGCGCGCACCAGGGTGTAGCCGTCCATCTCGGGCATGTTCAGGTCCAGCAGCGCGACCTCGTAGGGGCGGCCCGAGGCGGCCGCGTCCTGCAGCTTGGCCAGCGCCTCCTCGCCGCTGGAGGCACTGCCGGACTGGCTGCTCCAGGCGGTGAGGTAGCGGTGCAGGATGACCCGGTTGGTGGCGTTGTCGTCGACCACCAGGATGCGCGTGCCGCTGAAGTCGCGCCCGCGCAGCCCGCCGCTGCCGCCGCCCGCGCCCTGCGGGGCCGCCTGCAGCGGCAGCGTGAACCAGAAGCGCGCGCCCTGGCCCTCGCCGCGGCTGTCCAGGCCGATCTGGCCCTGCATCAGCTCGACCAGCCGGCGCGCGATGCTCAGGCCCAGGCCGCTGCCGCCGAAGCGCCGGCTGGTCGAGCTGTCGGCCTGGGTGAAGGGCTGGAAGAGCTGCGCCTGCTTGTCCGGCGCGATGCCGATGCCGGTGTCGCGCACCTCCAGCCGCAGCCGCATGCCGTCCTCCAGCGCGACGCTGACCACCACCTCGCCGCGCTCGGTGAACTTGATCGCGTTGCCGACCAGGTTGACCAGCACCTGGCGCAGCCGGATCGGATCGCCGCGCACCGTCTCGGGCACCTCCGGCGCGATGAAGCAGGCCAGCTCGAGCTTCTTGGCATGCGCGCGCTGCGCCAGCATCGCGGTCACGTCCTCGACGGTGCGGCGCAGGTCGAAGTCGATCGACTCGATGCGCAGCTTGCCGGCCTCCAGCCGCGAGAAGTCGAGAATCTCGTCGATGACGCCCAGCAGGATCGAGGCCGAGGTGCGCGCGGTGTCGAGGTAGCGCTCCTGGCGGCCCGACAGCGGCGTGTCCTGCAGCATCTCGATGGCGCCGAGCACGCCGTGCATCGGCGTGCGGATCTCGTGGCTCATGTTGGCCAGGAACTCGCTCTTGGCGCTGGCGGCGTCCTCGGCGGCCTCCTTGGCGTGGCGCAGCTCCTGCTCGGTGCGCTTGCGTCCGGAAATGTCGTGGATCACGCCGAGGTAGTGCAGCTCGTCCGGGTCGGGGCGCTCGTGGTCGTCGAGGCGGCTCCAGCGCAGCGCGATCCAGCGTCCGGTGCCGTCGCGGTGGCGGGCCTCGAACTCGCGCTCGGCTGTTTCGAGCCCGGCCTCGGCGAAGGCGCCCGGCACCAGCATGTCGAAGCCGTGGCCGAGCAGCGCCGGCTCGGGGTAGCCGAACATGCGCGCCGCACCGGCGTTGATCGACTCGATCCGGCCGGCGGCGTCCACCACCACCATGCCGTCATGGCTGGCGTCCTGCACCCGACGCAGGCGGGCCTCGCTGCGCTCGATCGCCTGCTGCGAGGCGATGCGGGCGCTGACGTCGGTCTGCAGCGCGACGAAGTGCGTCGGCCGTCCGGCGCCATCATGGATCGGCATCACCCGCAGCTCGTTCCAGAAGGGCCGCCCCTCGCGGGTGTAGTTCAGCAGCAGCACCTCGATGTCGCTGCCGGTGCGCACCGCCTCGCGCAGCCGCGCCACCGCCTGCGCGTCGGTGCCCGGGCCCTGCAGCAGCCGGCAGTTGCGCCCGACCACCTCGGCGAAGCGCCAGCCGGTCATGCGCTCGAAGGCGACGTTGGTGTAGACGATCGGCTGGTCGGGCAGGCGTGCGTCGGCGATGACGATGCCGACCCCGATCGCGTCGATGATGCGCCCGCGCAGCCGCAGCGCCTCCTGCGCGGCGAGCTGCTCGCTCATGTCGCGCATCACCAGCAGATGGCGGTCCGCACCGGTTTCGCGGCCTGGGCCGTCGAGCCGTGCCAGGCGCAGCTCCAGCGGCACGCTGCCGCGCCCCTCGGGCAGCAGCGCCTCGACGATCATCGGCTCGGCCAGCGCCATCGGGTCGTCCTGCCGCAGCAGGTCCTCGATCAGCGCGCGGGCCGGTTCGGCGAACAGCTCGCCCAGCCACAGGCCGCCGAGCGCCTCGGGCTCGCGGTGCAGGATGCGCCCGGCCGCCGGGCTGACCAGGCGGATGCGCTGGTGCGCGTCCAGCGTCAGGATGCCGTCCAGGATGTGCGCGAGGATGTGGCGCTGGCGCTGCTCGGCCTGCCGCAGCGTCTCGAGCTCGGCGGGGGCGGGCGGCGCGCTGGCCGCATGGGCCACGTCTTCGTGCGCCAGGCGTTGCTGCCGCCGCCGCAGCAGCGCCCCGACCAGCAGCGATTCCAGCAGCACCAGCCCCAGGCCCTGCCAGGCCAGCCGGGTCTGCGCGGCGCGGTCGCGCTGGGCGCTCATGCCGATCTCCAGCCGCAGCTCGGCGCGCGGCCCCGGCTGGGCGCCGGTCTGGCGTCGCTCCAGCCGGATCAGGCCGTCGGCCGCATCCTGGCCGGGCGAGGTGGGCAGCAGCGCGCGCGCGTCGCCGGCCTGCGCCAGCACCCGGCCGTTGCCGCTGCTGATCCGCGCATAGCGCACATCGGGCGCGGCCATGGCCAGGCGCACGAAGCGGTCGGGATCGCTGCCGGCCGGATCGGCCAGGCCGTGCAGCAGGGTCTGCCCGCGCAGCGTCAGCGCCTCCTGCCGCACGAGGCCCAGATGCCACCAGCCCGCGCCGATCGGCACCGCCAGCAGCAGGGCCTGGATCAGCACCAGCGCGCCGAGGGCGCGCGGGTTCGTCGGGAGGGGCAAGGACCGTGGAGAAGACTGCATCTCGTCGGGAGCGTGAACCGGAATCGCGGTGGGGCCAAGCAGGCCGATGCCGGGATTGGACACGGAATCGCTCGACTCGGCTGCCGGGGATGGTCCGCATCCCCGGTGCATTCTTGCTTGCGTCTCCCGATGGGGCTGGCAGCGCCCCGAAATGATAGAGCCTGCCAGGTTGCGCCGCCCCCGACTCGGGTCGAGGGCCGGTGCGGGGTCGGGCGCCTTGCGGCCCGGGGTTCAGCGCAGGATGTCGCTGATGCAGAGGTACTTGACCTCGACGTAGTCGTCGATGCCGTGGTGCGAGCCCTCGCGGCCCAGGCCCGACTGCTTGACGCCGCCGAAGGGCACCTCGGCCACCGAGATCAGGCCGGTGTTGATGCCGACCATGCCGTACTCCAGCGCCTCGCCGACGCGGAAGATGCGGCCGATGTCGCGGCTGTAGAAGTAGCTCGCCAGGCCGAACTCGGTCGCGTTGGCGGCGGCCACCACCTCGGCCTCGGTCGAGAAGCGGAAGATCGGCGCAACCGGGCCGAAGGTCTCCTCGGTGGCGCAGAGCATCTCGGCGGTCACGTCGGCCAGCACGGTGGGCGTGTAGAAGCGCTCGCCGATGCGCTGGCCGCCGGTGACCAGGCGCGCGCCCTTGGCCAGCGCGTCGGCCACATGGCTTTCGACCTTGGCGAAGGCGCCCTCGTCGATCAGCGGGCCCTGGCTGACGCCGGCCTCGAAGCCGTTGCCCACCCGGATCGCGGCGACCTTGGCGGCGAGCTTCTCGACGAACTGGTCGTAGACCTTGTCCTGCACGTACAGGCGGTTGGCGCAGACGCAGGTCTGGCCGGCGTTGCGGTACTTGGAGATCATCGCGCCCTCGACCGCCGAGTCGATGTCGGCGTCGTCGAAGACGATGAAGGGCGCGTTGCCGCCCAGCTCCAGCGACATCTTCTTGATCGTCGGCGCGCACTGCTTCATCAGGATGCGGCCGACCTCGGTCGAGCCGGTGAAGCTCAGGTGGCGCACGGTGTCGGAGGCGCACAGCACGCCGCCGATCTCGATCGACGAGTCGGCGTCGCCGGTGACGATGTTGAGCACGCCGGCCGGCAGGCCAGCGCGCAGGGCCAGCTCGGCGCAGGCCAGCGCCGACAGCGGCGTCTGCTCGGCCGGCTTGATGACGACCGGGCAGCCCGCGGCCAGCGCCGGCGCGACCTTGCGGGTGATCATCGCGATCGGGAAGTTCCACGGCGTGATCGCCGCGCACACGCCGATGGCCTGCTTCAGGATGACGAAGCGCTTGTTCGGGTCGGTGGTCGGGATGGTCTCGCCGTAGACGCGCTTGGCCTCCTCGGCGAACCACTCGATGAAGCTGGCGCCGTAGACCACCTCGCCGCGGGCTTCCGTCAGCGGCTTGCCCTGCTCGGCGGTCATGATGCGCGCCAGGTCGTCGGCGTTCTCGATCATCAGCGCGTGCCACTTCATCAGGATGGCGGCGCGCTCCTTGGCGGTCTTGGCGCGCCAGGCCGGCCAGGCGGCGTTGGCGGCGGCGATGGCGGCCTCGGTCTCGGCGGCGCCCAGGCGCGGCACGTCGGCCAGCTTCGCGCCGGTGGCCGGATCGGTCACGTCGAAGCGGCTGCTGCCGGCGACCCATTCGCCGTTGACCAGGGCATCGGTCTTCAGCAGCGAGGGATCCTTCAGGGCGGCCAGGGGAGAGGGCGACAGCGTCATGGATGCAGACTCCGGGAGGGGTGAGGGGTCGTCGAGATCCCGCACTTTAGGCCAGCGTCCCCGGGCGCGCACAGACACAGCCGGCGCGTCCGCGCGCGCACTGTGCTGGGGGCGGGGCCGGTACAGAGCGGCGGCCCATAAAGCGGAATTTTTTGATGAAGACTTTGTCTTATTTATCCCCCTGTTTGAGGGGGGAGGCTGTGCGCCTACGTTGGCATTAATTCAGCAAGAATTCCACGATATGTAAAGTGACCTTGCTCAAAAACAAGGTCGTTTCGACTACAGGGAGTAGCGATGTCAGTTGGCCCCGGAAAGATTAGAGTTTTTCGCGCACAGGAAATACAGAAGTTACCATCTCGACCTGCAGAAAAAATTCAATCACATCCCAAAGCCCTAGTGCCGATCCCCACTGGCACTGTGCGTCGCATTAAGCGAATGGATGTTGAGGCGGGATGTGCAAAGCAGGATCGGGGCGCTCTAGTTTGTGAAAGTGGTCGATCCCATGCTGCTCCTGGACGGGTTTATATTAGGCTTTTGCCAACAGAGGTACAGCGAAGAAATTTGGTGAAAATATTTCAGGCTCCGATGGCACTGTCAAATTTGCTGCGTGTGCAGGAAATGCGAATTAAAAGCAAGGCTGATGCGTCTATGTTCCTTCTGCGCAATAAGAAGTTTCTGGACACATTTTTGGAGCCAAATGCCAGAGAGTCGATGGTTGACTTGCTCACTGATTTGCTCGTGCAATGGTCGGGTGATCCGCCTGAGCGTGTGGGTATTGATTTTGACGATGCATCACTGTCTTCCGAGCAACAGCTTCACATTCCAATTGTGAAATTGAGAGGTGTGGCACTAATGGACCCGGTTGCCGTCAATTCGCGTCGCAAGGGATTACGCTACAGAAATCCTTTTACTGTGTTCGAGGAGTCTGGTAATTTCTACGTCGCTTTCGACCTTGTGCGGCCGGAAAACGTAAGTGCAAAGTTTTTTGGGGCGCCCAAGCACGCAGGGTCATCAATACAGCCACTTGTTCTTGCTCCTGATGCTCCCTTGCCTTATATCGTTGGCACTCGTGATCTGCCTCGTGAGCCTCGGCAGCGGCTTCTATATTCAAGATATTCAGGGATTTTTCAACCGGGTATGGGTGTCATGAACTGGGGTGGCTTGTATGGGAAGTGCGTTAATGGAGGCAGACCACTGCTGCCTTGAAAATTATTGGCCGCAATTCGGGTTTGATGTTGCCTTTTGAGCGGACCACTCGAAATCGGGCCAGTCATGAAAAAAGCCGGCGTCACCGCCGGCTTTTGCATTCGCGTCGCGGACGAATCAACTCGCCAGCGTCACCAGCACCTGGCCGTCCTCGACCCGCACTGCGTGCGCGCGCACCGACAGCTCGGGCTGCTCCAGGCAGGCGCCGGTGGTCAGGTCGTAGTGCTGCTTGTACAGCGGCGAGGCCACGACGATCTGCTCGCCCAGGTTGCCGACCAGGCCGCGCGAGAGCACGCTGGCGCCGGACTTCGGATCGACGTTGTCGATGGCGAAGAAGCGGTCGGCGCCGACGCGGAAGACCGCGACATGGCGGCCCTCGACCCGCGCGCACACGCCGGTGTTCGGAACGATCTCGTCGACCGCGCAGACGGCGGTCCAGTTCAGGGTGTCGATGCTCATCTCGGGGCTTCCGGGCTCAGGCGGGGGTGCGGTCGGTGGCGGCGGCGGCGGTCTCGCGCTCCTCGGGGCGGGCCGGACGGATCTGGCCGCGCTCCTCGACGAAGACGATGTGCTCGTCGGCCTTGTCGCTGTTGACGAAGCTCTTGAAGCGCGCGCGCACGGCCGGCGTGGTCACGGCGGTCTTCCATTCGCACTGGTAGGTGCTGACCACATGGGCCATCTGCGCCTCCAGCTCGGCGGCCAGGCCCAGCTTGTCGTCGATCAGCACGCTCTTGAGGTAGTCCAGGCCGCCTTCCATGTTGTCGCGCCAGGTGCTGGTGCGCTGCAGGCGGTCGGCAGTGCGCACATAGAACATCAGGAAGCGGTCGATCAGGCGGATCAGCTCGGCCTTGCTCAGATCGGAGGCGATCAGCTCGGCGTGGCGCGGCTTCATGCCGCCGTTGCCGCAGACATACAGGTTCCAGCCCTTGTCGGTGGCGATCACGCCGACGTCCTTGCCCTGGGCCTCGGCGCATTCGCGGGTGCAGCCCGAGACACCGAACTTGATCTTGTGCGGCGCGCGCAGGCCCTTGTAGCGGTTCTCCAGCTCGACGGCGAGACCCACCGAGTCGTCGACGCCGTAGCGGCACCAGGTGCTGCCCACGCAGGACTTCACCGTGCGCAGGCTCTTGCCATAGGCGTGGCCCGACTCGAAGCCGGCGGCGATCAGCTCCTCCCAGATCAGCGGCAGCTGCTCCAGCCGCGCGCCGAACATGTCGACGCGGGCGCCGCCCGTCACCTTGGTGTAGAGGCCATACTTCTTGGCCACCGTGCCCACCGCGATCAGGCCGTCGGGCGTGACCTCGCCACCCGGCATGCGAGGCACGACCGAATAGGTGCCGTCCTTCTGGATATTGCCCAGGAAGTAGTCGTTGGAATCCTGCAGCGCGGCCAGCTCGGGCTTGAGCACGAAGTCGTTCCAGACCGAGGCCAGCACGCTGGCCGCGGCCGGCTTGCAGATGTCGCAGCCCAGGCCCTTGCCATGCTTTTCCAGCAGCTCCTCGAAGCTCTTGATCTGGCCGACGCGCACCAGGTGATAGAGCTCCTGGCGCGAATAGGCGAAGTGCTCGCAGAGGTGGTTGTTGACCGCCATGCCGCGCTTGGCCATTTCCGACTTCATCACCTGCGTGACCAGCGGCACGCAGCCGCCGCAGGTGGCGCCGGCCTTGCAGCCCGACTTCAGCAGCGCGATGGTGGTGGCGCCGTTGCCCACCGCCTCGCAGATCTGGCCCTTGGTGACGTTGTTGCACGAGCAGATCTGCGCCGAGTCCGGCAGCGCGTCCGGGCCCAGGCCCGGCTTTTCCTTGCCTTCGCCCGAGGGCAGGATCAGGAACTCCGGGTCGGCCGGCAGCGCGATGCCGTTCAGGGCCATCTGCAGCAGCGTGCCGTACTCGGCCGCGTCGCCGATCAGCACCGCGCCCAGCAGCTGCTTGCCGTCCGCGCTGACGACGATCTTCTTGTAGATCTGGCGGATCTCGTCGGTGTAGCTGAAGGTCTTGCAGTGCGGCGTGCGGGCGTGCGCGTCGCCGATGGAGGCCACGTCCACGCCCATCAGCTTGAGCTTGGTGCTCATGTCGGCGCCGGTGAAGGCGGCCGAGGCGTCGCCGGCGATCTGCTTGGCCACCACGCGGGCCATGTCGTAGCCGGGCGCGACCAGGCCGAAGGTCTGGTCGTTCCAGGCGGCGCATTCGCCGATCGCGTAGACGGCCGGGTCGGCGGTGCGACACTGGCTGTCGATGGCGACGCCGCCACGCGCGCCCACCGGCAGCAGGCTCTGGCGCGCCAGCTCGTCGCGCGGGCGGATGCCGGCCGAGAACACGATCATGTCGGTCTCCAGCCAGGTGCCGTCGGCGAAGACCATGCGGTGGCGCGCGGTGGCGCCGTCGACGATCTCGACGGTGTTGCGCCCGGTGTGCACCTGCACGCCGAGTTCCTCGATCTTGGTGCGCAGCACCCGGCCGCCGGCCTCGTCGACCTGCACCGCCATCAGCCGCGGCGCGAACTCGACCACATGCGTCTGCAGGCCCAGGTCGCGCAGCGCCTTGGCGCACTCCAGCCCCAGCAGGCCGCCGCCGACGACCACGCCGCTCTTGGAGCGCGCGCCGCAGGCCTTCATGCCTTCCAGATCCTCGATGGTGCGGTAGACGAAGATGTCGGCGCGGTCGCGCCCCGGCACGCTGGGCACGAAGGGATAGGAGCCGGTGGCCAGCACCAGGCGGTCGTAGGGCAGCACCTCGCCGTCGGCGGTGGTGACGGTGTGGTCGCGGCGCTCGATCTTCACCGCCCGCGACTTCAGGCGCAGCGTGTAGCCGCTCTCCTCGAAGAAGCCGGGCGCGACCAGCGACAGGTCGTCCGCGCTCTTGCCGGAGAAGAACTCCGACAGATGGACGCGGTCATAGGCGGCGCGCGGCTCCTCGCACAGCACCGTGACTTCGGCATCCTTCACACCGGCCTCGTGGAGGCTTTCCAGGAACTTGTGGCCCACCATGCCGTGGCCGACGACGACGATCTTCATGCGGTCTCCGTGATGACGGACCGGAAGAACCCGGCCGTCGAAGGTTCCGTCCGGGAGGCCGGCTCAGGGACGAGCGCAGGCGCACCGGGAAACGGAGAGAGAGGGGAAAGGGAAGAGGGCGCGGACAGCGGGGCAGCGATCGATCAGCCGATCAGACCCGGTCCGTGCGGCGCGCGCGACCCTGCCGTCGTTGGCAGAGGCTGGGGGTAGCGGATGCCGGAGCTACCTTGCTTGCGTCAAGCGGTGACAAGCAGGATGCGTGCCTGTCTTTTCTACCGAGGCGTGGGCCTGAAACCCGATCGAATGGATCTGTCTTGCACTTTTGTGGTGCGTGCGCTCGGCTGGAATCAGGTACGGCCGCGGTGCGTGCGCCACGATGGGGACATAGAATCCGCGCCGTCATGCGCCGTTGGCTTGCCCTTCTTCTGTTGGTCCTGATGTCGCTGCAGCCGGTCTGGGCTGCGGTGCTGTCGCCGCTGACCGGTGAGCGGGCGGGTATCGCAGCGTCGGCCGCGTCGGCCTGCGAGGCGCCAGACACCAGCGACTGCGCAGGATGCGCTGCCGTGCACGACCGCCATGAGCATGCCGGCAGCGGATGCTGCTGTTCCTGGGTCCTGCCAGCCCAACATCGGCTGGTGACGGGGGGCGGTGCCACGGACCGACCGTCGGGCGAGCCGCTCCGGCTGACCTCGTTCCGGGGCGATCGCCCTGAACGACCCCAGTGGCATGAGTGATCCGCGTCTCGACGGCTGACGCCGTCACGACCGAACGACGACACCCTGTTTCGGCCGCCTCCGCCGTGGCGACAGCGCGCTCGTGCCTGCACGCGTGCGGCGGGCGGCCCCTGTCCTGCGGAGATTCTCATGCACCGATACCACTGGCTGCTCCTGTGCAGCGCCTGGCTGGTCGCGACGCTGGCCACGGCCGGCGCGCTCTTCATCGGGGAGGTCATGCTGATGACGCCCTGCGTCCTGTGCTGGTACCAGCGCATCTTCATGTTCCCGATCGCCCTGGTGCTGACCCTGGCCTGCCTGCGCGGCGATCGTCAGGGCGCCGTCTACGCACTGGCCCTGGCGATCGGCGGTGCGTTGACGGCCGCGATCCACCTGCTGCTGCTGGCCGGCTGGATCGACACGGCCAGCCTGCCTTGCCAGTCCGGCGTCTCCTGCGCCGACCAGAAGCTCGAGATCCTCGGCGGCCTCCCGATTCCGGGCCTGTCCCTGCTGGCCTTCCTGCTGATCCTGGCGGCGCTCACCCCCCTGTTCCTGCGAAAGACTGCCCGATGACTTCCATCCTTTCCACGCACCGCCGCCCGCTGCTGGTGGCCGGCCTCCTGATTCTGATCGTCGTGGCGTTCGTGCTGGGTGCAGCCCGGTACCGCGCGCAGGCGCATGCCGAGCAGCAGGCCCGGGTCCACCAGCAGGATGACCGCATGGTGCGGCCGCACTCGCCGGTGATCGGCCCGCGCGATGCCCCGGTCACGCTGGTCGAGTTCTTCGATCCCGCCTGCGAGAGCTGCCGCTATTTCTATCCGAAGGTCAAGGAGATCCTGGCGCGTCACCCGAAGGAGGTCCGGCTGGTGCTGCGCTATGCGCCTTTCCATGCCGGATCGGATCAGGTGGTGGCGCTGCTGTTCGCGGCGCAGGCACAAGGGCGTCTGCAGCCGGTGCTGGAGGCCCTGCTGGCTGCACAGCCTCAGTGGGCCGACCATGCCCAGCCGGATCTGTCGGTGGCCGTTCAGGTCGCGCAGCAGGCCGGCCTGGACATGGCGCAGGCGGCCGAGCAGGCCCGAAGCGCCACGACGCTGCAGGCCCTGCGCCAGGACGTGGCCGACCTGGAGGCGCTCGGCATCCGTCGCACGCCGACCTTCTTTGTCAATGGCCAGGGTCTGGAGCGATTCGGACCCGAGGCGCTGGAAGCGCTGGTCGCGCAGGAGGTGGCACGAACTCGGCGCTGAAGTCGCCTCAGGGGAGGCCGGCCCGGCTTCACTCCCGCCGTGTCGCGATCAGCGACTTCACCTGCGGCGTCTGCAGCGCTCAGCGCGGGGCTGCCGTCACCCGATCGATCCAGGCAAAGAGCGCGTCCAGATCGTAGTCGCCGCTGTGCGGGCGGTCCCAGGGCAGGGCCAGATCCACGTCGATGCCGTGCTGCGCCAGCAGCGTGCCCAGCATGACCGGCACCGCCAGCGAGGTGTCGCGGTCCATCGTGCCGTGGCGGATGCGCCAGTGCGGGGCCACGGTGGCGGCGCTGCGGCCGATGTAGTGCATCGGATTCATCATGCGCACGGTGCGCTCGTCGGCCTGCTGCGCGCCGACGACGCGGCTGTGCTGCATCGAGAACGCGGTGAAGTGGCGCTTGTCGAGGCGGCTGCTGCCGAAGAGCTGGTTCTCGCCGGTGTCCAGCGCCACGCCGTCGAAGGCGGGCGGCAGCTTCATGCGGGTGGCCGCCAGCCCATAGGCGTCGAAGTCCAGATCGACCACCCGTCCCGAGGCGATGCGCAGCCAGCGCCGCGACGACAGGTCGGCGCCGGCGTCGAGCGCCTGCTGCGCCGAGGCGATCACCAGCGACTTGACATGCTCCCGGAAGCTGCCGTGGCCACCGGCGTCGAGCCGCAGCGGCCGGCCCGCCGCGTCGCGCAGGTCCAGCGTGTTCAGGTAGGCCGGAAAGCTCGCCTTCAGCGCGTCGGCCAGCGCGATCTGGTCGGCCGTGAGGGTGCCGGCCACCTCGCGGCGCTGCATCTGGTAGTCCAGCATCGACATCTCGATGCGGCGGTAGTCGTGGGCGTGGCCGAACTGCCATTCGTAGGCTGCGTCGGCGTTCTCCAGATTGGTGATCGGGCAGTAGGCGGAGACGGCGAAGATGTCGTCGCGTGCGGGGGCCGCACCCAGCGCGCGCAGCGCCTCCTCGTGGTCCGGGCTGTTGCCGCTGGCGCCCAGCAGCGCGGACAGCGCACCGCCGGCGCTGGTGCCGTTGGAGATGATGCGCGCGGTGTTGCCCGGCATCACCGCGTCATGGTGGCGCAGGAAGCGCACGGCCGCTTTCAGGTCGATGATGGCCGCCGGCGCCTTGCCGGTCCAGGTGCCGTCGGCGGCCTGCAGCGTGCGACCGCGTGCGCCGGGCGAGGCCACCACCAGCCCGCGGGTCAGCGCCACCGCGATGGCCGAGGGCAGCGGGGTCTGGCCGGGGGCCGGCGGCGGGCCGTTGCGGCCCTCGGGCGTGCCGGGCTTGGCCGGCATGTAGCCGCCGATCGAGTTGGGCAGGAAGATCGGTGCAGTGCGCGCCGTGCGGCCGTCGATCTGGCCGCCCTGGAAATAGGCTTCCGGGATGTAGAGGTTCATCACCTGCCACGCAGGCTCGACCGGGCGGCTGACATAGGCCAGGCCTTCCCAGGCGCGCACGACGACGGTGCGGCCGCCGGCGCTGACCTCGCGGCGCTGGTAGCCGCGCTTCGGGTCGAAGGGCGGGGGCGGGCTGGCAGGCGAGGGCGTCGGGGTCATCGGCGTGGAGCTGCAGGCGCCGGCCAGCGAGGCGGCCAGCAGCGACATCGTGAAGGTGCGGCGGGGAATCATCATGCCCCTGACGATGCCCGCCGATCGTGCAGCCAGTGTGCAGCGGTGTTGCTGCAGGGTTGCTGCGGGGTGCCGCGTGCCCGCTCAGAGCAGCAGGAAGGCGCCCATCGCCACCAGCGTCGGCCCGAGTGCGCCGGCCAGCAGGCCGCCGGCGCCGATCGACTCGTCCAGGAAGCCACGGCGCAGCAGTGCCGCGCCGGCCGGGTTGGGCGCGTTGGCGATCACCGTCAGGCCGCCGCCGGCGACCGCGCCGGCCACCAGCATGTATTTCGAGGCCTCGCTGATGCCGGAGATCTGGGCACCCAGGTAGGTGAGCGCGGCGTTGTCGGTGATCGCCGTCAGGCTGACCGCGCCGAAGAAGAGCGCCATCGGCTCCAGCCCCGACACCAGCGGCTGCAGCCACCAGCGCTGCAGGCCGCCGAGCACCACCAGCCCGGCCAGGAAGAAGCCCACCAGCAGCGCCTCCTTGATCAGCAGCGGGTCCTGATGGCGCGCGTAGGCCTGGGTGAAGCCCAGGAAGAGCAGGAAGAGGCCGAGGAAGGCGACCGGATGGTGGGCGGTCAGCACCACGCCGGCCAGCAGCGCGGCATGCACCGCGGTGACCGTCCACGGCACCGGGCGCCGGGCGGGCGGCTCGTCCGTGGGCAGGCCGGGCCGTGCGATCAGGTGCCGGCGCAGCATCCACACCGCCACGCTGGCGTTGATCAGCACCGCCACCGCTGCCTTCCAGCCGAAGGTCGACAGCATGAAGGCGCTGTCCCAGCCCCAGACGCCGGCGACCATCAGCACCGGCGGCGCGGCATAGGCGGTCAGCGTGCCGCCGATCGAGATGTTGACGAACAGCACGCCCAGGGCCAGATACTTCAGCCGCTCTGGCACGTCCGGCCGGAAGACGCGCGGGGCCAGCAGCAGCGCGGCGATGGTCATCGCCGCCGGCTCGGTGATCAGCGAGCCCAGCAGCGGCACGGCCGCCAGCCCGAGCCAGGCGCCCGCCAGCGGCGCCGCGTCCCGACCGGCCCGCGCCGACAGTGCCGCCACCGTGCGCATCACCGCCTCCAGGATCGGCCGCGAGCCGGCGATCACCATGACGACGAAGACGAACAGCGGCTCGGTGTAGTTGCGCGATTCCGCATAGTGCAGCGCGGTGTCGCCGCCGGCACTGAGCGCCATCGTCAGCACCAGCACGATGGCCCAGAAGCCGAAGACGACCTCGACCTCGCCGAGCAGATGGAAGACGCCTTCGTGGCGCGGGTGGCGGTGGGCCAGGCGCTCGAACTGCTTGGCGGCAAAGGTGTGCAGCAGCGCGAGGGCGAACAGGGTGGTGGCAAGCAGCTCGACGGGGGTGGCTGGCGCGGACAGGGTCATGCGCGGACGCTCCAAGGGCAGGGCCCGCGAGGCGGCCCGACCTTCGCGTGATACCTGCCTGACGACCCCTGCGGCCCGGCACCCGATGGCAGTCTAGCCGGCCGACACGACCGGCGCTGGCCCCGGGGCATCCGTGCCGTGCGCGCGGGCGCTTCGATCCGGGCGCCAAGTTTGCGACAATCGTGGATTCATTCCGTTCTTCGTCGTCGCGGCCGTCGCGACCGTCTACAGCGCCATGTCTGCCACCATCCTGCAAAACCTCCCCGCCGGCCAGAAGGTCGGCATCGCCTTCTCGGGCGGTCTCGACACCTCGGCCGCCGTGCACTGGATGCGCGCCAAGGGCGCCATTCCTTGCGCCTACACCGCCAACCTTGGCCAGCCTGACGAGAGCGACTACGAGGACATCCCGCGCAAGGCCCTGGCCTACGGCGCCGAGATCGCCCGCCTGATCGACTGCCGCGCCGCGCTGGTGGCCGAGGGCATCGCCGCCATCCAGGCCGGTGCCTTCCACATCACCACGGGCGGTGCCACCTACTTCAACACCACTCCGCTGGGCCGCGCCGTGACCGGCACGATGCTGGTGGCGGCGATGAAGCAGGACGGCGTCAACCTCTGGGGCGACGGCTCGACCTACAAGGGCAACGACATCGAGCGCTTCTACCGCTACGGCCTGCTGGTCAACCCGCTGCTCAAGATCTACAAGCCCTGGTTGGACCAGACCTTCATCGACGAGCTGGGCGGCCGCAAGGAGATGAGCGAATACCTCATCAAGAATGGCTTCGACTACAAGATGTCGGTCGAGAAGGCGTATTCGACCGACTCGAACATGCTAGGCGCGACCCACGAAGCCAAGGATCTGGAGTTCCTGAACGCCGGCATGCACATCGTCAAGCCGATCATGGGCGTGGCCTTCTGGCGTGACGACGTCGAGGTCAAGCGCGAGACCGTGACCGTGCGCTTCGAGGAAGGCGTGCCGGTGGCGATCAACGGCCAGACCTTCGCCGACCCGGTGGCCCTGTTCGAGGAAGCCAACCGCATCGGCGGCCGCCATGGCCTGGGCATGTGCGACCAGATCGAGAACCGCATCATCGAGGCCAAGAGCCGCGGCATCTACGAAGCCCCGGGCATGGCGCTGCTGCACATCTGCTACGAGCGCCTGGCCACCGGCATCCACAACGAGGACACGCTGGCGCAGTACCGCGCCAACGGCCGCGTGCTGGGCAAGCTGCTCTACCACGGCCGCTGGTTCGACAGCCAAGCCATGATGCTGCGCGAGACCGCCCAGCGCTGGGTCGCCAGCGCGATCACCGGCGAGGTGACGCTGGAGCTGCGCCGCGGCAACGACTACACCATCATGAACACCGACAGCCCGAACCTGACCTACGCGCCGGAGCGCCTGTCGATGGAGAAGGTGGAAGACGCCGCGTTCACGCCGCTGCACCGCATCGGCCAGCTGACGATGCGCAACCTCGACATCAGCGACACCCGCGCCAAGCTGGGCCTGTACGGCAAGGCCGGCCTGCTGGGCGGCTCGGCCGGCGGCGCGCTGCCGCTGCTGACCGGCGGCGAGGACGCCTGAATGTGAGCGCGCGGGCCGTCGGGCCCGCCTGAGACGCATCCGCGCGATGCGCCGACACGAGAGGCCCTGCGGGGCCTCTTGCCGTTTCCGGTCGTTTCTGCGCTCGTCTTCCTGGCCCCGTCGGCCAGCAGCAGGCGCGCTGCGCCACCGCGCCTCTCACCGTCATGCCCGCGGAGGCGGGCATCTACGTGGCGATCGTCATCGCATCGGCGCAGCTTCCCCGATGCGAGCAGACCCCGCTCAGGCCGACGGCGGCAAAAGCGGCGGACCGCGCCGCGCCTTGTCGGCGTACATCAGCAGGTCGCTGCGCTGCATCAGCGTGGCCAGGCTGTCCTCGGCGCGGGCGCCGGCCAGCCCCAGGCTGGCGCTGACGCTCAGGCCGGGCGCGATCGTGCGCCAGTCGTGGCGCAGGATCTCGGCGCGCAGGCGCTCGACCACCTGCCGGGCGGTGTTCTCGTCGGTGTCGGGCAGGATCAGCATGAACTCGTCGCCGGCCAGTCGGGCGGCCAGATCGTGCTGGCGCAGCACATGGCGCAGCAGCCGTGCCATCGCGCGCAGCACTTCGTCGCCGACGACATGCGAATGCAGATCGTTGATCTGCTTGAAGCGGTCGATGTCGATCATCACCAGACACCAGGGCGCGGCCTGCTCGCGCTCGTCGCGCAGGCGCTGCAGCAGCGTCGCGGTCACGCGCTCGACCTGGCGGCGGTTGGCCAGACCGGTCAGCGGGTCTTCCAGCGAGAGTCGCTCGAACTGGCGCGAGCTGCTGCGCAGCTCGGCGATCGCCTGCGACTGCTGGCGCCAGGCCATGCGCAGCGTGGCGGTGCGCTCGCGCGAGGTCATGTTCTCTCGGTCCTGCAGCAGCTGGTCGGCGCGCAGTCGGCGAAAGGCCGCCAGCGCCTCGTCATGCCGGCCTTGCTGCTCGAGCAGGGTGATCTGCAGGTGGTGGGCGGTCTGCACCAGACGCTGGTCGCTGTGCGACCGGGCGTGCACCAGAAGCTCTGCGATGCAGTCGCTCGCCCGCGCAAGCTGGCCGCGTTCGAGCGCACGGCGCGCGAAGATCCAGGCCGCCAGTCCGCGCAGGCTCTCCGGTCGGATCGGGTCAAGCGGCGTGCGGGTGGCATCCTGCAGCGGTGCCAGCCCGGCGGGCAGCGTCTCGCCGGATGCCAGGAAAGAGCCCAGTCCGGTCTCGATCAGCGGCAGCAGCGCGGCCAGCTGCGCTCCGCCCGGCTGGGGGGTCAGCGCCGGCGCCTCGGCGCCGCTGGCCAGGATCTGGCGCAGCGCCTGCAGCATGTCGAACGCGATCGGGTCGACCTGCGCCGGCTGGCCCGATTGGCGGCATTGCTCCAGCCGGTAGAGCTCGCCCAGCAGCAGCTGCAGGCGCGGCTGGGCGGTGACGGTCTCGCCGCCACAGTGCTGTTGCGCCAGCGTGATGCTGCGCAGCAGCGCCCTGCGGGCGTAGTCGCTGTCGCGAGCATGGGTGGCCAGGCCAAGATGGTGGTAGGCGACGGCGGTATGCGCGCCGTCTGGCAGGCTCTCGGCCAGCCGGACCGCCAGCGTCGCGTTCTCGATCGCCTCCTCGAAGCGGCCCAGCCGGGTCAGCAGCAGCGCGACCAGGGCCAGCGCATCCGATTCCTGCCGCGCATCGCCGACCAGATGAGAGAGGTGCCCGGCTTGCCGGGCATGGGACAGGGCCAGTTCGGGCGAGGGCGGATCGCGGTGAAGCTCGGCGCGAGCCAGGATCAGGAAGGCGTCCGCCTGCCGCGGCAGCATGCCGCCCAGCTTGGCGCTGGCCAGCATCTCGTGCGCCAGGGCTGCGGCCTGATTGCAATGGCCGGCGATCAGCGCAAGATGCGCCAAAGCCGCCGACGGGTCATCATGACCGGATGGCATGTGTGGTGATGTGCTCGAAACGGCATCATCCGTCCTCGGCCGCTCTTGCGAGCCCCCCCTCAGCCGGATCACGCCTTGTTGCTGTTATGGACTGTGGCGATGCTTGATCACTCGGAATGGTAAACATTTTCGTACCTGATCACGCCAGCCGCGACCTCTTTCTTTCATCCTGACACGGGCTGGCGGCCTCCGGCAGTGATCGATCTCACGCCCGCAGACCGGTGCTGCACGCCGGTGTGTCGTGCAACACGTCATGAAGCGACCAAGAAAAAGGGAGGTGCATCGCACCTCCCTGCAGGGTGATGGCGGGCTCGTCGGCCGAGCCCGTGAACCGGTCAGAGCACCTCGGAGGCGAAGTCCGCCAGCCGCGAGCGCTCGCCGCGCGCCAGCGTGATGTGGCCCGCGTGCGGCCAGCCCTTGAAGCGATCCACCGCGAAGGTCAGGCCCGAGGAGCCCTCGGTCAGGTAGGGCGTGTCGATCTGCGCCAGGTTGCCCAGGCAGATGATCTTGGTGCCGGGGCCGGCGCGGGTGATCAGCGTCTTCATCTGCTTCGGCGTCAGGTTCTGCGCCTCGTCGATGATGACGATCTTGTTCAGGAAGGTGCGCCCGCGCATGAAGTTCAGGCTCTTGATCTTGATCTTGCTGCGCACGAGGTCGTTGGTCGCGGCCCGGCCCCATTCGCCGGCGCTGGTGTCGCCGCGCGCCAGGACTTCGAGGTTGTCGTCGAGCGCGCCCATCCACGGGCTCATCTTCTCCTCCTCGTTGCCGGGCAGGAAGCCGATGTCCTCGCCCACCGGCACCGTCACGCGGGTGACGATGATCTCGGTGTAGCGGCGCTCGTCCAGGACCTGGCTGAGCGCGGCGGCCAGCGTCATCAGCGTCTTGCCGGTGCCGGCGGTGCCGGTCAGCGTGATGAAGTCGCAGTCGGGGTCGGTCAGCAGGTTCAGCGCGAAGTTCTGCTCGCGGTTGCGCGCGGTCACGCCCCAGACGGCGTTCTTCGCGTGGGTGAAGTCCTTGAGCGTGCGGATGACGGCGGTCTTGCCGGTGATCTCGGTGACGCGCGCGTAGAGCGGTGCGTTGCCCGGGCTCTCCAGGTAGACGAACTGGTTGATCATCAGCGAGGGCACCAGCGGGCCGCTGAAGCGGTAGAAGGTGGCGCCGCTCTGGCTCCAGCTCTCCATCGTCTTGCCGTGGCGCTCCCAGAAGTCGCCGGGCAGCTGCAGCACGCCGGTGTAGAGCAGGTCGGCGTCTTCCAGCGTCTTGTCGTTGAGGTAGTCCTCGGCGGCCAGGCCCAGCGCGCGGGCCTTGATGCGCATGTTGATGTCCTTGGACACCAGCACGACCTCGCGTTCGGGCTGCTGCGTGCGCAGCGCCTGCACCACGCCGAGGATCTGGTTGTCGGCCTTGCCCTGGGGCAGGCCGTCGGGCAGCTTGAAGTCGACGAAGGTGGTCTGGAAGAACAGCTTGCCGCCGGCCTCGCGGTGGCCGGTGCGCGCCAGCGCGATGCCGGCGCCCGGATCGAAGTCCTTGGCCTCGCCCTGGCTGGCGGCCAGCGCGTCGAGCTCGCGGCTGACCTGGCGCACGTTGCGCGAGACCTCGCTCATGCCCTTCTTGTGGCCGTCGAGCTCCTCGAGCGTGATCATCGGCAGGTAGACGTCATGCTCCTCGAAGCGGAACAGCGACATCGGATCGTGCATCAGCACGTTGGTGTCGAGCACGAAGAGCTTGGCCGGGCCGCCGGTGCTGGCGCGGTTGCGACGTGGCCGGGCCGCCGGGGTCGGCGCAGCGGCTGCGGCCGCGGCCTTGGAGCGGGGAGAGCGTGCCGGCTTGACCGGCGCGGCCGCTGAGGCAGGCGCCTTGGCCTCGACCGGCGCCGCAAGGGCGACTGCCGGGGTGATCGGCGGCGCAGCCACCGGCTGCTGCGGCGGCTGGAGTTCGAGTGCGCTGCTGTCCTCGGCGGCGGCTGGCTTGGGCAGCGAGCGTCGTGACGGTTTCGGCGCCGACTGGGCGTCGAAGGCGGAAGGGTCGAGGACGGAGCCGCGCTTGGCAGGGGGTTTGGGCAGAGGCATGGGCGAAAGCGTCAACGTGAAAAGAAAAAGCCGCACAGCAAGCTGGGCGGCTTCTCGATCGGGGAATGCGGTTCAGGGCTTACGCGCATGAACCCATTATGCACAGGACGCTGCAGGCGCCAAGGCCCGCTGTCATGGTACGAATCCGGCTCAATCCGGTTCAATCCGGATCAGGCCGGCTTCTTCAGCTCCTGGACAGCCTTCAGGACCTCCTCGACATGACCGGCGACCTTGATGCCGCGCCATTCGGTGCGCAGCAGGCCTTCGGCGTCGATCAGGAAGGTCGAGCGCTCGATGCCCTTGACCTTCTTGCCGTACATGATCTTGTTCTTCACGACGCCGAACATGTGGCAGAGCTTCTCTTCGGTGTCGGCGATCAGCTCGAAGGGCAGCTCGAGGTTCTGCTTGAACTTGTCGTGCGAGGCCATGTTGTCGCGCGACACGCCAAAGACCACCGCGCCCGCGTTGGCGAAGTCCTTGTGGTGGTCGCGGAACTGCATCGCTTCGGTGGTGCAGCCGGGTGTGCTGTCCTTCGGGTAGAAATACAGCACCACCGTCTTGCCGAGGAAAGCCTGGGGGGTGAACTTCACGCCACCGGTTGCATTCGCTTCAAATTCCGGCAGAGGTTTGTTGAGAGCGGGCGTCATGCAAGTTCTGTAGTCTTGTGGATCCCTGATGGGGATAAGCCCATCATTATACTGCCAGTTCAAGGCGCTTCCTGACGCGCCCGGCTTCGTCCGGGCGGGGGATTTCAGCCGATGATCAGCGCCGCCACGGCCCGCCGGCCCTCGCTGACCAGCACGTTGTAGGTGCGGCAGGCGGCAGCGGTGTCCATGCACTCGATGCCGATGCGCGCCTCGATCAGGCCGCGGGTGATCGACGGATGCACGAAGCGCAGCGTGCGGCCGCTGCCGAAGATCACCAGCTCGGGCTTGAGCGCCAGCAGCGCGTCGAAGTCCTCGCGCTGCAGCTCCTCGACGCGGGTGCGCGGCCAGGCGAGCACCTCGCCGCGCCAGGGCACGATGACGCTGCTGCGCCACTGCACCAGCTCGCTCTGGTTGTTGATCGAGACGGTGTCGGTGGCGGTGCTGAAGATGGCGTTGACGCCATCGAGTCGGTCGGGCTGGAGTTTCACGGCAGGGCGGCAGGGGCGGGATGCGCTAAATTCTAGCCTTTGGCCGACAATGGCCGCCCCGGCTGTCCCCCTGCGTCCCGTACCGTTTCTCCGGCGCTCTCCTTATCTCAATCGCGAACAGGATCCCTCGTGCTCAAGACCGTCGCCAAGTCCGGCAAGCTCGCCAACGTGTGCTACGACATCCGTGGCCCGGTGCTGGAAAAGGCCCGCCAGATGGAGGAAGAGGGCCACAAGATCATCAAGCTCAACATCGGCAACCTGGCGGTGTTCGGGCTGGAGCCGCCCGACGAGATCGTGCAGGACATGATCCGCAACCTGCCGCACGCGGCCGGCTACACCGACTCCAAGGGCCTGTTCGCGCCGCGCAAGTCGGTCGTGCACTACACGCAGGAGAAGGGCATCCGCGGCGTGACCGTCGACGATGTCTACCTGGGCAACGGCGCCTCCGAGCTGATCTCGATGGCGATGAACGCGCTGCTCGACGACGGCGACGAGGTGCTGATCCCCTCGCCGGACTATCCGCTCTACACCGCGGTGGTGGCGCTCTCGGGTGGCCGCCCGGTGCACTACCTCTGCGACGAGTCGTCGGAGTGGATGCCTGATCTGGACGACATCCGCGCCAAGATCACGCCGCGCACCAAGGCGCTGGTGATCATCAACCCGAACAACCCGACCGGCGCGCTCTATCCGGAGCCGGTGCTGCAGGCCCTGATCGAGATCGCCCGCCAGCATCAGCTGATCGTCTTCGCCGACGAGATCTACGACAAGACGCTGTTCGACGGCAATGTGCACACCAGCATCGCCTCGCTGGCCGACGACGTGCTGATCCTGACCTTCAACGGCCTGTCCAAGAACTACCGATCCTGCGGCTACCGCGCCGGCTGGATGGTGGTCTCGGGCGACAAGCGCCATGCGCGCGACTACATCGAGGGCCTGAACATGCTGGCCTCGATGCGCCTGTGCGCCAACACGCCGGGCCAGCTGGCGATCCAGACCGCCTTGGGCGGCTACCAGAGCATCAAGGACCTGGTGGCGCCGGGCGGACGGCTGTGCCGCCAGCGCGATCTGGCGCACCGGCTGCTCACCGAGATCCCGGGCGTCACCTGCGTCAAGCCCAAGGCGGCGCTCTACATGTTCCCGCGCCTGGACCCGAAGATGTACCCGATCCAGGACGACCAGCAGTTCGCCTACGAGCTGCTGGCCGAGGAGAAGGTGCTGATCGTGCAGGGCACCGGCTTCAACTGGCCGACGCCGGACCATTTCCGTCTCGTCTTCCTGCCGAATTCCGACGACCTGACCGACGCGATCGGGCGCATCGCCCGCTTCCTCGACGGCTACCGTCGGCGGCACGCCGGCTGAGCCGGCTGCGGTTTCCACTTCCCGTTTTCCGTTTCTCTCTCGCCTGCACCGTCGGAACTCCGGTGCAGTTTCTCACCCAAGAGACGGCGCAGTCACAAGCGCCACCCGTTCGCATGAAACCCATCCAAGTCGGCCTGCTGGGCATCGGTACTGTCGGTAGCGGCACCTTCAACGTGCTCACTCGCAACCAGGAAGAGATTCGCCGCCGTGCGGGCCGCGGCATCGAGATCACGATGGTGGCGGACCTGAACGTCGAGCGCGCCCGCGAGATCGTCGGCGACCAGGCCCGTGTCGTGGCCGATGCGCGCGAGATCATCGCCAATCCCGAGATCGACATCGTCATCGAGCTGATCGGCGGCTACGGCATCGCCCGCGCGCTGGTGCTAGAGGCCATCAACGCCGGCAAGCATGTGGTCACCGCCAACAAGGCGCTGCTGGCGGTGCACGGCACCGAGATCTTCGCCGCCGCCAGCGCCCGTGGCGTGATGGTGGCCTTCGAGGCGGCGGTGGCCGGCGGCATCCCGATCATCAAGGCGCTGCGTGAAGGTCTGACCGCCAACCAGGTGCAGTGGGTGGCCGGCATCATCAACGGCACGACCAACTTCATCCTGTCGGAGATGCGCGACAAGGGCCTGGACTTCGACGTCGTGCTGAAGGAGGCGCAGCGCCTGGGCTACGCCGAGGCTGACCCGACCTTCGACATCGAGGGCGTGGACGCCGCGCACAAGGCCACGCTGATGAGCGCGCTGGCCTTCGGCATCCCGGTGCAGTTCGACAAGGCGCACGTCGAGGGCATCACCAAGCTGTCGGCCGTGGACATCCGCTACGCCGAGCAGCTCGGCTACCGCATCAAGCTGCTGGGCATCGCCAAGCGCCGCGACGACGTCGGCGGCATCGAGCTGCGCGTGCACCCGACGCTGGTGCCGGCCAAGCGCCTGATCGCCAACGTCGAGGGCGCGATGAACGCGGTGATGGTGCAGGGCGACGCCGTGGGCACGACGCTGTACTACGGCAAGGGCGCCGGCTCCGAGCCGACCGCCTCGGCCGTGATCGCCGATCTGGTCGACATCACCCGCCTGCACACCGCCGACCCGGACCACCGCGTGCCGCACCTGGCCTTCCAGGCGGGCGAGCTGCGCGACACGCCGGTGCTGCCGATCGACCAGGTGCGCACCGCCTTCTACCTGCGCCTGCGCGTGGCCGACCAGAAGGGCGTGCTGTCGGCGATCACCTCGATCCTGGCGGCCTCCGACATCTCGATCGATGCGGTGCTGCAGCGCGAGTCGAATGACGGCGAGAACCAGACCGACGTCATCATCCTGACGCACGAGACCGCCGAGGGCGCGATGCGCGCCGCGCTGGCGCAGATGCAGGCGCTGCCGACGGTGCTGGCGCCGATCGTGTCGCTGCGCAAGGAAGAGCTGGCCTGAGCGGGAGGCGGCCATGACGATCGATCCCCGTGAAGTGCTGCTGGACGAGCTGGCCACCATCCTGCAGAACGACCCCGGTGCGCTCGACGCCACCGATTCGCGCTATGTGCCGGGGCTTCACGGAACGGGGGCCGAGGATGTCGTCCTCACCCTGGCGCGATCGATCCGTCGCACGACCGGCTCGCAGCTCTACTACTTCAGCGGTCAGCGCGGCACCGGCAAGAGCACGGAGCTGCGTCGGCTGGCGGTCGAGCTCAACGGCCTGCCGCGCACGAAGGCCTTCGTCGTCGATGTGCTGGAGTACATCGGCGAGAGTCACCCGATCCGCACGATCGACCTGCTGCTGGTGACGGCACTGGCCTTTGCCGATCGACTGAGTGCCGGGGATGCCTTCGGGGCCGACTTCCGCAGCGAATCGGTGGCCAGCCGCTTCGGACAGTGGCTGCAGTCGGATGTCCAGATCACCAGCCTGACGCTGGGCGGCGCCAAGGCCGAGTTCAAGCGACTGCAGCAGAGCATCCTGCAGCACATCCGCGACTTCGACCTGGCCCGCGAGGAGCGCACGATGGCGCAGTGCCGCGAGTACATCCGGGAGATGGCCGTGGCGGTGCGGCAGCGCTTCCAGGTGGACAAGGTGGTGCTGCTTGTCGACTCGCTGGAGCGCCTGCGCGGTGTCGGTGACGATGCGGCGGCGGACATGTTCAACCGCGTCGTCAAGCTGTTCGACGCCGATCGGGATCATCTGCGCCTGCCCGAGCTGCAGGTGGTCTATGCGGTGCCGCCGTATCTGCCCTACCTGACGAATGTTGGCCAGTACGTCAGCCTGTCGATGCTGGCGTCGGTGCGGGTCTGCGAGCCGCCGGCCAAGGCGCGGCGGCAACCGCGCGAGCAGGGGCTGCAGACCATGCGCCGCGTTCTGGAGAAGCGCTTTGGACGCTGGGCCGAGCTGATCAGCCCGGAGGCGCTCGACTTGCTGGCGCTGCGTTCGGGCGGCGATCTGCGGCAGCTGCTGCGGCGCTTCCTGCTCGACGCGCTCGATCAGGGCTACTTCGCGCTGGACCGGCTGCCGCTCCAGGCCGACGACCCGATCATCGCGATGGTGATCGACAAGCACCGCGTCGAGTTCGAGAGCATGGTGACCCGCGACGAGTACGCGCTGCTGCACGGGATCGGGGCCGAGAACGCGCTTGACCTGCCCAAGCGCAGCGACTGGCCGACCGTGGCGCGCTTCTTCGACATCCGTGCGGTGCTGAACTACCGCAACGGTGTCGAGTGGCTCGACCTCAATCCGCTGCTGTGGCCGCTGATCGACAAGGTCGGGGCCTCGGGTCATGACGTCCGCGCCGCTGCCTCCGACACGGGCACTGCCGCCGCTTGAGGCTGCGGCGCAGCAGGCCTGGCAGCTGCTGGAACGCCGTCTGCGGCTGCTGCACGGCTTCGGGTTGCTGGTCTACAGCGTGCGCACGCCGGCGCTGGCCGATGCGCTGAAGGCACGTCTGGCCGAACACCTGCGTGGTCAGCAGCGTCGACTGGTCGTCATCTCGTCGCCTCATCCGGAGCAGTTTGCCGAGCTGTCGCTCAAGACGCTGCTCGGCGTTCCCGAGTCGGTTGACACCGGAGCGTACTGGCTGGAAGCGCATCGCGGCGCCGGTCGCGCCCTCTGGGACGCCGAGCGGCGCGAACTGCTGCTGCGACTCAACGAACGGCGCAGCATCCTGGAGGCCGAGCACCATGCGCCGCTGATCCTGCTGCTGCCGGCGGGGGGCGTGGCCGACATGGCCCGTCTGGCGCCCGACCTGTGGCACATCCGGCTGCAATCCACCGAGCTGGCGGCAGCGCTGCCAGTGATTCGACCCGACGGCATCGACCAGGCTGTCGAAGCGGTCGATCAGCCGCTGACGCCGGAAGCCGCGGCAGAGGTTGAAGCCGCGCTGGGGTACTGGGTTGATCAGTGGCGCCTCAATTTCGATGGCTTGTCCGCTTACGAGCTACGGCCCGATCATCCCCGGCTCTGGGACATCGCGCTGTGGGATGGCGGGCGGGCACTGGACGTCTGTCTGCAATACGGCCGCCTGGATCAGGCCAGCATGGTGGCGCAAGAGTTGTTGAGCGTGTCGAGATGGCGTGCTCAGGCTGAGTCGGACCAGCCTCTGCATCTACGAGACGTGTCGGTGTCGCTCAACAAGGTGGGCGCGGTGGCGCAGGCGCAGGGCGACTGGACGGGCGCGGAAGGGGCGTACCGGGAAAGCCTCGGGATTCGCCGGGAGCTGGTGGAGAGGCTGGGCGGGACGCCGGAGGCGCTGCGGG
>NZ_FTMZ01000007.1 GCF_900156335.1 Sphaerotilus natans | reverse complement strand
GGCCGCGCGCTGGGCTCGAGCGAGAAGTTCGACGAGGTGCTGACGCCGCTGGCGGACAAGCTGGGCGCGGCGCTGGGCGCCAGCCGTGCGGCGGTCGATGCGGGCTACGCGCCGAACGACTGGCAGGTCGGCCAGACCGGCAAGATCGTGGCGCCGCAGCTGTATGTGGCCTGCGGCATCTCGGGTGCGATCCAGCACCTGGCGGGGATGAAGGATTCGAAGGTGATCGTCGCGATCAACAAGGATCCCGAGGCCCCGATCTTCCAGGTGGCCGACTACGGTCTGGAAGCCGATCTGTTCGCGGCCGTGCCTGAGTTGGTCAAGACCCTCTGATCCTTCAGGATCGCCCGGCAGACGACATGCCGACCTCCCCGAAAAGGGCGCCCCACTGGCTGAGGCGCCTTTTTTTCGGCCCGACGCCCGATTTTTGCCCCTGAAACCACCCCAAAGGACCCCGAAATGACCTACCGAGCCCCCGTCAAGGATTTCCTGTTCGGCCTGAAGGAACTGGCCGGTCTGGACCAGCTCACGCAGATCGACGCCTTCGCCGAGGCCGGTCTGGACACCGCGCAGGCGGTGCTGGAGGAGTGCGCGAAGTTCAACGAAGGCGTCGTCGCGCCGCTGAACTGGGAGGGTGACAAGAACCCCTCGAGCTGGAAGGATGGCGTCGTCACCACCACGCCGGGCTTCAAGGAGGCCTTCAAGCAGTACGGTGAAGGCGGCTGGCAGGGCCTGCAGCATCCGGTCGAGTTCGGCGGCCAGGGGCTGCCCAAGGCGATCGGCGCGGCCTGCGGCGAGATCCTCAACAGCGCCAACCTGAGCTTCGCGCTGTGCCCGCTGCTGACCGATGGCGCGATCGAGGCGCTGCTGACCGCTGGCTCCGAGGCGCAGAAGGCGCTGTACCTGCCGCCGATGAACGAAGGCCGCTGGACCGGCACGATGAACCTGACCGAGCCGCAGGCCGGCTCCGACCTGGCGGCGGTGCGCACCAAGGCCGAGCCGCAGCCCGACGGCAGCTACAAGATCTTCGGCACGAAGATCTTCATCACCTACGGCGAGCACGACATGGCCGAGAACATCGTCCACCTCGTGCTGGCGCGCGTCGCCGGCGCGCCGGAGGGCGTCAAGGGCATCAGCCTGTTCATCGTCCCGAAGTTCATGGTCGGCGCCGACGGCTCGCTGGGCGAGCGCAACGACGTGCACTGTGTCTCGATCGAGCACAAGATGGGCATCAAGGCCAGCCCGACCGCGGTGCTGCAGTTCGGCGACCACGGCGGCGCGGTCGGCTACCTGGTCGGCCAGGAGAACCGCGGGCTGGAATACATGTTCATCATGATGAACTCGGCGCGCTTCGCGGTTGGCGTGCAGGGCATCGCGGTGGCCGAGCGGGCCTACCAGAAGGCGGTGCAGTACGCACGCGACCGCGTGCAGTCGCGCCCGGTCGACGGCTCGGTGGCGGGGGCGGCCAGCATCATCCACCACCCGGACGTGCGCCGCATGCTGATGACGATGCGCGCCTACACCGAAGGCTGCCGCGCGCTGGCCCTGGTCGCCGGCGCCGCCTATGACGCTGCGCACCACCATCCGGATCCGGAAACCCGCAAGGCCAACCAGACCTTCTACGAGTTCATGGTGCCGCTGGTCAAGGGCTATTCGACCGAGATGAGCCTGGAGGTCACCAGCCTGGGCGTGCAGGTCCACGGCGGCATGGGCTTCATCGAGGAGACCGGGGCGGCGCAGTACTACCGCGACGCCAAGATCCTGACGATCTACGAAGGCACGACCGCGATCCAATCGAACGATCTCGTCGGTCGCAAGACCGCCCGCGACGGCGGCCAGACCGCCCGGGCGCTGGCCGGCCAGATCGCGCAGACCGAGGAGCTGCTGGCCGCGCGTGACGATGCCGCCGCGCAGTCCTTCGCGAAGAACCTGAAGGCGGCCCGCCTGGCCTTCCTGGAGGCGGTGGACTTCATCGCCGGCAGCGCCAAGGCCAGCCCGAACTCAGCCTATGCCGGCTCGGTGCCCTACCTGATGCTGGCCGGCAACCTGATGGCCGGCTGGCAGATGGGCCGCGCGCTGCTGGCAGCGCAGGACAGCCTGAACGAGGGCGAGGACGTCGACTTCATGAAGTCCAAGATCGTCACCGCGCGCTTCTACGCCGAGCACATCCTGGTCAAGGTGCCGGGCCTGCGCGACGCGATCGTCGGCGGTGCGGACTCGGTGTGCGACATGGCGCTGGACGCGTTCTGACGGCGTTCCGATTCCTGCCGCCTGAGCGACAGGACGGGGCGCCGGGCCGCGGCACACTGCGGGGGACTCTGTTCCCCGCACTCCCGCACCTTCAGGAGACCGTCCGTGCCGCTGCCCCCCGTCCTTGCCCGGCTGCCGCTGCCCATCATCGGCTCGCCGCTGTTCATCATCAGCAATCCGAAGCTGGTGATCGCCCAGTGCCAGGCCGGCGTCGTCGGCTCGATGCCGGCGCTCAACGCCCGCCCGGCCTCCCAGCTCGACGACTGGCTGGCCGAGATCACCGAGACGCTGGCTGCCTACGACGCCGCGCACCCGGACGCCCCGTCCGCGCCCTTCGCGATCAACCAGATCGTGCACAAGAGCAACGACCGGCTTGAGCAGGACATGGCGCTGTGTGCCAAGTACAAGGTGCCGATCGTCATCACCAGCCTGGGCGCACGCACCGACGTGAATGACGCGGTGCACGGCTGGGGCGGCGTGGTGATGCACGACATCATCAACAACGCCTTTGCCCGCAAGGCGATCGAGAAGGGCGCCGACGGCCTGATCGCGGTCGCTGCCGGAGCCGGGGGGCACGCCGGCACCAAGAGCCCGTTTGCGCTGATCCAGGAGATCCGCCAGTGGTTCGACGGCCCGCTGGCGCTGTCGGGCTCGATCGCCTCGGGCGGCGCGGTGCTGGCGGCGCAGGCGATGGGTGCGGACTTCGCCTACATCGGCTCGGCCTTCATCGCCACCGACGAGGCGCGGGCCAGCGAGGCCTACAAGCAGTGCGTCGTCGATTCGAACAGCGACGACATCGTCTACTCGAGCCTGTTCACTGGCGTGCACGGCAACTACCTGAAGCCGTCGATCCGCGCCGCCGGCCTGGACCCGGACCACCTGCCCGAAAGCGACCCGTCGGCGATGAACTTCGGCGGCGACGCGAAGAAGGCGTGGAAGGACATCTGGGGCTGCGGCCAGGGCATCGGCGCGATCGACGCGGTGGTGCCGGCGGCCGAGCGTGTCGCCCGGCTGCGCCGCGAGTACGAGGCCGCACGGGCGCGGCTGTGTGGCCTGGGCCGCTGAGGCGCAACGACAGGATCAGCCCGGCGCGGCGCCGGGCGTGCGCAGCGGCCGATGGCTGGCGCTGTGGATCCATTCCGCGACCCGACCCAGCGGCAGCACGTCGTCGACGCCACCGAGCTTGAGCGCCTCGGCGGGCATGCCGTAGACGATGCTGGTGGCCTCGTCCTGCGCTGCAGTCCAGGCGCCGGCGCGGTGCATTTCCAGCAGGCCGCGTGCGCCGTCGTTGCCCATGCCGGTCAGGATGATGCCCAGCGCGTTGCGCCCGGCGTTCTGCGCCACCGACTTGAACAGAATGTCCACCGAAGGCCGGTGATGGTTGATCAGCGGCCCGTCCTTGACCTCGACGACATACTGCGCGCCGCTGCGCAGCAGCCGCATGTGGCGCCCGCCCGGCGCGATCAGCAGCCGGCCGTTGATGACGCGGTCGCCGTCCTTGGCCTCCATCACCTCCAGGTCGTACTGGCTGTCGAGCCGCGCCGCCAGCGAGGCGGTGAACTTCTCGGGCATGTGCTGGACCATGACGATGCCGGGCGTGGTGGTGCGGCCCAGGCCGCGCAGCACCACCTCGATCGACTGCACGCCGCCGGTGGACAGGCCGATCGCCACCACCCGGTCGGTGGTGCGGCTCATGGCCTGCTGCACCGCTGGCGGGCGGATCACCGGCGCGCTGCCGGGTGCCGGTCGCTGGCTGCGCAGGCTGGCGGCGGCGGCGACATTGGCGCGCGCGGCGGCCTTGACCGCTGCGACCAGGCCGTTGCCGTCGTCGGTCAGGAACTCGCGCAGGCCCTCCTTGGGCTTGGTGACGAAGCCGACCGCGCCGGCGTCCAGCGCCGCCATCGTCGTCTCGCAGCCCTTCTCGGTCAGCGTCGAGCACATCACCACCGGGGTGGGGCGCTCGTTCATCAGCTGGCGCAGGAAGGTGAGGCCGTCCATGCGCGGCATCTCGACGTCGAGCACGATGACGTCCGGCCAGTCGGCCGTCATCTTCGGCATCGCGAACAGCGGATCGCCGGCGGTGCCGATGACCTCGATGCCGCCGGCGGTGAGCTTCTCGGCCATGAAGCGGCGTACCACCGCCGAGTCGTCGATCAGGAAGGCTCGTACTGGCCGGGTGCCCGCTGCAGGGATGGGGCGGCGCGGCAGTTCAGGCATGGGTGTAGACCGCCGGGGCCAGGCTGGTGACGGGCAGGCCGAGGTTGGCGATCGACTCCGCGTGGCCGGTGAACAGCAGGCCGCCCGGCTTGAGCTTGGGCAGCACCCGGCGCACGATCTCGGCCTTGGCTGGAGGCTCGAAGTAGATCAGCACGTTGCGCAGGAAGATGATGTCGAACATGCCGATCTCCGGCAGCTGGCGCATCAGGTTGGCGTTCTCGAAGCTGACGTTCTGGCGCAGCTCCGGCGAGATCATCAGCTTGCCGGCGTTGTCGCCCTGGCCCTTCAGGCACCAGCGCTTCAGGTCGGCCTGGGCGGTCTGGCGGGCACGCTCCATCGGGTAGACCGCACGGCGCGCGGTGTCGACCATCGCGGTCGACAGGTCGGTGCCGACGATCTTCCAGCCGCGGGTGCCGTAGTGGTTGCCCAGCACCATCGCGATGCTGTAGGCCTCCTCGCCGGAGGAGCTGGCCGCGCTCCAGACGCGGAACTCGCCTGCCGAGGCCGGGCGCTTCTCGATGACGCTCTTCATGCGCTCGAAATGCTGCGGCTCGCGGAAGAAGTAGGTCTCGTTGGTGGTCAGCTTGTCGACCAGGCGGACCATTTCCTCGGTGTCGTTGTCGCGCATGAGCTGCTCGACATACTGGTCGACCGAGCTCAGGCCGCGGGCCTGCGCGAGCTTCTGCAGCCGGCCGGCCACCAGCGCGCGCTTGGCATCGGTCAGCTGGATGCCCGAGACCTTGTGGAACATCGAGGTGACGGCTTCGAAGGATTTCTGGGACAGCATGGGGGCTCCGTGAGGCGGATGTCAGAAAGCGCTGAAGCCGGCTTCCTCGGCAAGATGGCGCACGGCGAGTTCTTCTCGGCCGGCAGCGCTCTGAGTCGTGCGACGAGCCGTGTTGGGCGGTATGGGCATGCTGCCGGCTTTGCGCGCGCCTGGTGCCGGATGGGCGCCGAGCGGTTTCTGCTTCGTGTCCAGATGGAAGAACGACAGCCGGCTTTCCAGGGCATTGGCCTGGTCGGACAGCTCCTCCGCCGTGGCCGACAGCTGCTCCGAGGCCGTCGCGCTCTGTTGGGTCGAATTGTTGAGCTGGTTCATCGCGATCGAGATCTGCCGCACGCCATGGGACTGCTCGTTCGAAGCCGCGGCAATGCGCTGCACCAGTTGGCTGGTCTGCGAGATGCTCGGCACCATGAGCTGCAGAACGCTGCCTGCCTTCTCGGCGAGCGTGACGCTGGATCCAGCGAGCTGGCCGATTTCCTGCGCGGCGACCTGACTGCGCTCGGCGAGCTTGCGCACTTCGGCGGCCACCACGGCAAAGCCCTTGCCATGCTCGCCAGCCCGTGCGGCCTCGATCGCTGCATTGAGTGCCAGAAGATTGGTCTGGTAGGCGATGTCGTCGATGATCGAGACACGGGTGGCGATCGACTGCATCGCCTCGACCGTCCGCGCCACCGCCTCGTTGCCAGCGATGGCTTCGCTCGCTGCCCGGGTCGCCAGCGTGTCGGTCAGGGCCGCGTGTTCCGAGTTGTCCTTGATCGAGCCTGACATCTCCTGCAGCGAGGCGGTCGTCTCCTCGACGCTGGCGGCTTGACCCGAGGCCGCATGCGACAGCATCTGCGAGGTGGCTGCCACCTGGTGCGAGGCACTGGAGACGGCCTGCGAGGCCGAGCTGACCTCGGCCAGCGTGGCCGAGATCTTGTCGGCCATGCCGTTGAGCGTCTGGCGCAGTTCGTCGAACACGCCCTCGCAGTGCCCCTCGACGCGTCGGTCAAGATGCCCCTGTCCCATCTGGCCGAGCACGTCGCGCACTTCCAGCACAGGGCGCGCCATCGCATCGAAGGATCCGTTGATGCCTTCGACGATGAGCCGGTAGTCGCCGCTGTGGCGTGTGCTGTCCGCCCGGGTGTCGAGTCGCCCCTTGCGCGCTGCATCGAGAAGCAGACCCACATCGCCGATCAGCGCACGCAGATTGTCCTGGACCGCGGCAAAAGCCGTGCCGATGCGCGCCAGCTCGTCATGTCCTGCGAGCTCCAGCGTGTTGTCCAGTTCGCCTCGGGCTGCGGCCTCGGCATGGGCAATCAGCTGCTTGGAGCGGACGCGCACCGAGTGCGCCACGCCAAGCGCGAGCCAAGTGGCCAGCAGTACGCCGGCCAGGCTGAGTCCGCCTAGCACCCTGCGGTCCTGCTCGATCCGTTCCAGGCGCTGTTTCAGCAGATCATCGAGACGATGAATGGCGTGGTTGTGGAAGACGTCGATCGTCTCCAGCGTCTGGTCGATCGTCCGTGCCGCTTCGCGTGAATCCGTCTGCGGTGCGGTCTGACTCTCCTGGGCGCGTGCCACCAGGCGTCGGGTGGCGGCATCCGCTTCGCGCCAGCCGTCGGGCTCACGCTCTCCGGTGCGCTTGAGTGCGTCCAGGCGCTGCTCGATCAGCCCCCGGGTGTCCTCGATGCGTTGCAGCGCGACGGCCTGGCGAAGTGCACGCTCGGATGATGCCGCCGCGGCTGCAGCAGGTTCGAGCGCGGCCAGTTGGGCCACTGCTTCGCAGTACGCTGGCACATGGGCGAATGCCAGGTCCATCAGCATGAAGCTCGGGCCCTCCGGATCAAGAAGCAGCCCGCTCTTCTCCGCGGCCAGCGCGATCAGTCGGTGGATGTCCCGGATATGCTGTTCGGATCGCCGCCAGATGTCGCCTGACGTGCCGGCATGGGTCACCGGCTGGCGCAGCAGACTCTCTTTGAGTTCATTCCACGCATCCGTGATGGCCAGTCCTGACTCGCGCGCGGTCGCATCGATCTGCTCGATCTGGCGCCGAAGCGCGGTGCTGGTGTCCGCATCGGTCTGGTTGACCAAAGCCAGAACGCGCTGGTGCTGCACAAGCCCGGCCAGATCGGCCAGTTCGTGGGCGACCGGGATGCCGCTGCGTTCGGCTGCCGTGCTGTCGCGCTGCTGTGTCAGCTGCAGAGACATGTGAACCAGCAGGGCGCTGATCGGGATCAGCAGCATCAGCGCGATGATCCCTATGCGCATGGCCAGTCCGAATCGACCAAGCAGCCGGTCCACCGGGCGCAGCAGCAGGTCCGACATCGGCATGGCGTGGCGGGCCGGCTGCTCTGCTGGCCGAGGCGAGGGGGATGGGGAATGGCTCATGCTGACGGATGCGCGGTGCGTGAGGTGTGGATCGGAGAGGTCGCCAGATGGCGCGGCTGCCGGATCTGCAGTCGCTCCAGGGAGGGCACATCCAGGATCAGCGCGACTTCGCCGCTGCCCAGGATGGTCGAGCCGGCAATGCCCTCCAGATGCTGGAAGATGCTGCCCAGCGGCTTGATGACGGTCTGGTACTCGCCCAGCAGCCGGTCGACCAGCAGGCCGATGCGGCTGTCGGTGCTGTGCACCACGATCAGGCTCTGACGCGTCGGGCGCGGGCCGTCATGGCCGAAGCTGCGCCGCAGGTCGATGTAGGGCACCACCTCGCCGCGCAGGTCGAAGCAGCCGCAGGCGCCGTGCTCGCCCAGCATGAAGCCCGGCGGCGTCTCGATGCACTCGGCGACGCTCTCCAGCGGCAGCACATAGCTCACGCCGGCGACCTGGGTCAGGAAGCCGTCGATGATGGCCAGCGTCAGTGGCAGGCGGATCTGCATCGTCGCACCGCGCCCGGGCGTGCTGGCGACCTTGATCTGGCCGCGCAGCGACTCGACGTTGCGCTTGACCACGTCCATGCCGACGCCCCGGCCCGACAGGTTGGTCACCTGCGCTGCCGTCGAGAAGCCCGGCTCGAAGATCAGCCGGTAGACCTGCTCGTCGTCGAGCACGCTGTCGGGCGAGACCAGCTCGCGCTCGACCGCCTTGGCCAGGATGCGGTCGCGGTTCAGGCCGCGGCCGTCGTCGCTGACCTCGATGATCACGTTGCCGGACTCGTGATAGGCGTGCAGCGCCAGCGTGCCCTGGCCGGGCTTGCCGGCAGCCTCGCGGTCCTCGGCGGTCTCCAGGCCGTGGTCGAGGCTGTTGCGCACCAGGTGCATCAGCGGATCGGCGATGGTCTCGACCATCGACTTGTCCAGCTCGGTGTCGCCGCCGGTGATCTGCAGCGCCACGTCCTTGCCCAGCTCCTTGCTGACGTCGCGCACGACGCGCTGGAAGCGGCTGAAGGTCTCGCCGATCGGCACCATGCGCAGGCCCAGCGCGCCGTCGCGCGCCTCCTGAACCAGATCGTGGATGCGCTGCGCCGCCTCGCCGAAGCGAGTCGAGCGTTCCTGCTGTGCGGCGACCTGCGCGCCGGAGCTGGCGATGACCAGCTCGCCGATCAGGTCGATCAGGTGGTCGAGCTTGTCGGCGCGCACGCGGATGAAGCGGCTTTCCTCGCCGCCGGCGCGACGGTCGCGTGCGCCGCCGCGGCGTTCCTCGGCGCGTGGGGGGGCCGCCGCCGGGCGGGGCGCCACGCTGGTGGCCGCTGGCTCGGGGCTGTCGGCGGTCGTGGGCGGGGCGCTGTCTGCAGGCTCGGGGGCTTCGAGCAGCCGGGCCATGCCCAGCGCCTGCCAGTGCGCCAGCAGCGCCTCGCGCGCCGGCTCGTCGGCAGCGCGCTGCGCCAGCAGCCGCTGGTAGTCCGCCGCGCTGGCGTCCGGCGCCAGCACCTCCAGCTCGCAGTCGTCCTGCAGGAACTCGAACACGTCGACGATGGTCTGCCGATCGGCCGGGCTGCGCAGGCGGATCTCGAAGCCCAGGCAGCAGCCTTCCGGATCGAGCAGCAGCAGCTCCGGCACCGCCTCGGCCAGCGTACGGATGCCCTCGACCTCGCCCAGCGTGTCGAGGTAGCGGATGAAGGACATCGGGTCGAGGCCGTTGCGCAGCGCATCCACGCCCAGGCGCAGCGACAGGTGCCAGACGCCATCGCCCTCGCCATTGCTGGCCGGAATGTCCTCGGGCGCGGCCGTCGCCGAAGCCGGTGCGGCCGGGCCTGCGGACTCGCCGCGCAGCTGGCGCAGCTGCTCGCCCAGGCGCTGGCTGATGGCCTCCAGCTCGGCGTCGCCCTCGGTGCCGTCGCGCACCGCATGCACCAGCCGCTCCATCTGGTCGCGGCCCTGCAGCAGCAGGGCCATGCCGGGCTCGGTCACCGCCAGCAGGCCGTCGCGCATGCGGTCGAGCACGCTCTCGACCTCGTGGGTGAAGCCGACCACCGCCTGGAAGCCGAACAGCCCGGCGCCGCCCTTGATGGTGTGCGCGGCGCGAAAGGCGCTGTTGACCGCCTCGGCATCGCCAGGGTCCTGCTCCATCGCCAGCAGGCCCTGCTCGAACTGGCGCAGATTGTCCTGGGCTTCCTCGAGAAAGCCTTCGCGGGCGGCCGCGATGATGTCGTCGTCGTCTCCGGGGAAATGCTTGCTCATCGCGGTGTCCGTCTGGATGGTCTGGGTGATCCGGGGAGGGGCAGCGCTCAGAAGAACTCGACGCCGGCCTGGCGGTCGACCGAGGCCACGCCGTGATGCACCGAGCGCATCTCCTCCATCGTGTAGCTCTGCTCGAGGCGTTCGAGCCAACGTGCCGGGTTGTCGGCCTCGGGGTCGTTCTCGCCGCCGATCCAGCGTGTCAGCCGCTCGATGTCCTCGCTGATCGAGCCGAGCATCTGGGTGAAGCGGTCATGTGACTGCAGGCCCATCAGGATCTGGTCGATGTCGCCCTGCACTTGGCGGCCAGTGTCGTGCAGCTCGCGCGAGGCGCGGCCGACCTCGCCCAGGCTGCCCAGCAGCGCGCGCACGATCTGGCGCGCGCGCTCCTCGGCCTGCAGCGCCAGCTCCTCGTCATCGATCGATTCGGCACGGGCGCGCGAGCGCAGGTCGCTGACCGATTCCTGCAGCCGGCCGACATGCGCGGCGATGCTGGCACCCACCTGGCGCGACTGTCCGGCGAGCTGGCGCACCTCGTGCGCGACCACCGCGAAGCCGGTGCCGCGCTCGCCGGCGCGGGTGGCCTCGACCGAGGCGTTGAGCGCAAGCATCTGGGTCGAGCGTGCGATCGACTGCACCTCGCGTGCAAGCCGGCCGAGCTCGCCCACCGGCGCGGCCAGGGCCTCCAGCGTCGCCAGCGTGTCGTCGCGCAGCCGCAGCGCTGCACGGCTGCTCTGAAGCAGCGCATCGATCTCGGGCTTGTGCTGCTCGAGCAGTCGGTCGCTGGTGCCCGGATCCAGCCGGGTCACGCCCGCGCTGGCGCCCAGCGTGGTGTCGAGCTGCTGGCTGATGCTGGCGAAGCGCTCGACCAGGTCGTTGCTGCTCTGCTCGGACTGTGTTCGGGCGGCCTCGATGCTGCGTTTCCAGACTGGCAGCACCTGGCGCGGCAGCAGGATGGGCACCGACTGCGGACCGCTGTCGACCGCCATGGACAGCGGCGGGCTGGCTGAGCCGCCGGTCAGGCCGCTGCCCGTGCGCATGGCCAGCAGTGCAGCCGCCACAGCCAGCGCGGCGCAGGTGGCCGCCGGCCAAGGCGAGAGTGCTGCACCTGCGCTGCCCGCTGCGACGAGCAGAGCGGCTGCAGCCGCCCGGCGCAGGGCGGTGCTGCGGGCGGCGGGCGCGACGGGGGCGCTGATCGTCGAGGTCTCGGACATCCCTGTTCCATGGAAGTGCTCGGGGCCGCGGGCCGAGGGCGCAGCACGGCTTGTCGCAGCGCAGTGTCCGCATTCGCAGCGTCCGCGACGGCCGGATAAGCCCCGGCGCCCCGGTGCTGTTCCTTCCGTTCGCGCCAGATGCCGCGGGCACAGTGCCGTACGACGGGGACACCCGGGTGCGACGGGCGCTTCAGCCTCGCACGGTCCAGGCCGATAGCGCGGCAGCCCGGCCCCGTGCCCGTGCCCGACGAGGAACGACATGACCACCGCCGCAGAATCTCCCGCCCGAGTCGAGAAGGCCGCCGCCGGCCGCGTCAGCGCACTTGCCGAGCGTGTCGCGCGCGCGCGTCGCTGGCTGGCCGAGCAGCCTGCCGGCCTGTGGGGCCCAGGCATCCGTCTGCTGCGCAACCTGAGCCTGGCGCGCAAGACCGTGCTGGTGGGCGCGCTGCTGCTGCTGCCTGGCGCGATGCTGATGCAGGATGCGGTGCAGCTCTGGCGCGGTCATCTGGCCGATGTGCGCCGTGCCGTCGAGGGGCAGGCGCGCTACCAGGCGGTGGTCGATCTGAACCTGCTGATCGGCCGGCTGGCCCGCGAGACCTTCTGGCGCGAGCAGTCGATGCCTCATGGCGATCTGACCGCGCTGCGTCGTCAGGAGGCCGAGGCCTTCGCCCGCCTGCAGCAGCAGCTCGACCGGCTGCCCGATGCCGCGCCGGACCAGGTCAGCGCGCTGTCGGCTGCTCGCAAGCGTCTGCTGGCACGCCATGAGCTGATGCTGGCTCGGCTCGACAGCGCGGACCCGGCCTCGCGCTGGCAGGCCTTGTTCGACTGCGTGGCCGAACTCGAGGTGCTGCGCGGAGTGCTGGTCACCGACTGGTCCCATGCGGTCGACACCGATGTCGGCAGCAAGATGCTGCGCACCGGCCTGGTCGATCCGCAGTTCCAGATGCTGATGCAGATGCAGCGTCTGGCTGGAAAGGGCCTGTTGCAGATGAACGCCGCCACCGAGGCGCGCCAGCACGAGATGCTGCTGCTGCAGGGGCGGGTGGAGATGCTGTCGGACCAGGCTCGGCCGGCCGTGTCCCAGGCCCTGCTGATGCAGCTGCTGGATGTGGATGCGGTGCAGCGTGATCTGGGCGCGATCCGCGATCTGCTGGCCATGACCTTGCGGCTGACCGGACAGGATCGGCCCGCGGTGGATGTCGCGGCCTATACCCGGCTGGCTGTGACTGCCATCGAGGCCAGCGCCCGGCTGCAGCACATGGCGCTGGAGCGCATTGGCACGCGCATGAAAGAGCGGGAGGCGGTGCTGGTCGATCGGCTCGGCCTGCGGCTGGCGCTGCTGGGCCTGCTGGCGCTGGTGGGCCTCTATCTGCTGGTTTGCCTGTACCGGGTGATGTCGGGCGGGCTGGGCACGCTGTGCCGTCATCTCGACCGCATCGGCCAAGGGGATCTGAGCGCGCGTCCGCGCGGCTGGGGTCGCGACGAGATCGGCCATGCGCTCAACACGCTGGGTCGGGCGACTGCCAGCATCTCGGCGCTGTTCGAGGCGGTGCAGCATGGCGTGGCCGCGGTGACCCATGCCTCGCGCGAGGTGGCGGTCGGCAACACCGGCCTGTCGGGGCGCACCGGCGAGGTGCGCGATGCGTTGTCCAAGGTGGTCGAGCGGGCTCAGCGCTTCTCGGGCGCGATGGATGCGTGTGCGCATCAGGTCGACGAGGCGGCCGAGCATGTGCGCACGATGCGCACCGAGGCCCAGCGCAGCCGCAAGGCGATGGACGGCCTGCGCGAGAGCATGCAGTCCCTGCAGGTCAAGAGCCGCGAGATCGTCCACATCGTCGGGCTGGTGGAGGCGGTGGCCTTCCAGACCAAGCTGCTGTCGCTCAATGCCTCGGTCGAGGCGGCGCGGGCCGGCAGCGCCAGCCGCGGCTTCTCGGTGGTGGCGCAGGAGGTGCGCGCGCTGGCGCAGCGCAGCGAGGATGCGGCGGCCAAGATCCGCGCCATCGTCGATGTGTCGGCCGCCGAGATCGAGCAGGGCAGCGTGATGACCGATCGCGCCAGCCGGGCGGTGGGCCGCACCGGCGACGAGATCCAGGCGATCGACCGGATCATGGGCAGCCTGGTGCAGGTCACGCTCGACAGCCGCGAGCAGTCGCAGCAGGTGCTCGACATCGTGCATCAGGTGGATGCCTCGGTGCAGGGCAATGTCGCGCTGGTGGCGCAGCTCTCGGAGGCCTCGGGGGGCTTGCGCCACCAGGGCGATGCGCTCAAGCGCTCGGTCGGGCATTTCGTGGTGCGCTGAGCGCCGACACGAAGAACGGACAGGAAGGCACGATGGAACGGACCCGAAGCAGCCGGCTGATGCAGCCCGGCATGCGCCTGATGCGCCGGCTGCCGCTGCCGCGCAAGATGATGCTGATGGCGCTGCTGCTGCTGCCGCCGATGTTGCTGATGCTGGGGCTGTCGCTGAACGACGGTCTGAGGACGCTGGCGGCCGCCGAGCGGGCCCGCGCCGGTGCCGCGCTGGCCCGTGACCTGGGGGACATGGCGGTGCTGGTGCAGCTGCACCGCACCCTGAGCCTGCAGGTCGCCGGCACCCAGTCGGCGGAAATGACCAGCGCGCGCGACGGCGTGCGGCGTCAGCTCACCCGGGCGCTCGAGCACATCGAGACACGCCGGGCCGAGATGCCGGCGGCGCTGCGGCTCGAGGATGTCTGGCCGGCCGAGCGCGAGCGCCTGCAGGCGCTGGCCCAGGGGCGCCTGCCGGAGAAGCGCTCCGAGATGCTGGCCGAGCACGGTGTCCGTGCGGCACGCCTGAACCAGCTGGCCTGGCTGAGCGGCGAGCGCGCCGGTGTGCTCTTCGATGCCGATCCGGCCGCCACGCTGCTGGCCGATCTTTCGGTCGAGCGCCTGCCGCCCTGGCTGGAGACGACGGCGCTGGCCGGCTCGCGCGGCATCGAGCTGCTGCAGCGCGACGTGATGCCGCGCGAGGCCGCGATGATGCTGGCGCTGGCGGATGATCTGGAGGGTGCTGCCGGCACGATGTTGCCGCGGCTGCAGGCGCTCGAGCGGGCCGGTGCTGGCGTGCTGCCGGGCGCACCGGCCGCACGCGAACGGCTGCAGCACCTGGCCGGCCGGATTCGCGAGATCTTCGACCGCGAGGCGATCGAGGCCGAGGTGCTGCCCTTTCAGCGCGAGACCGCCGAGGTGCTGCAGCTGCTCGGGCAACTCGAGCAGGAGAGCTGGGGCCGGCTGGACGAGCGGCTCGTGCAGCGTGCCCAGGCCCAGCGTGTGCATCTGGCCGGCCTGCTGGCGCTGAATCTGGCCGGCGTGCTGCTGACCCTCTATCTGGCGATCTGCTTCTACCGCGGCTTCGTGGAGGCGCTCGGCGAGGTGAGCGCGGCGGTCGGTGCGGTGGCGGCCGGCGATCTGACCCGGGCGGTCCGCATCGAGGGCAACGACGAAATGGCCGGCGTGGGGCGGGCGCTGGAGGCGATGAGCGCACGGCTGTCGGCGCTGGTGGGCGAGATCCGCAGCAGCGCGGTGCGCATCGACCAGGCGGGCGGCCAGGTGTCCGGCGGCGGCGACATGCTGCGCCAGCGCACCGAGGAGCAGTCGGCCGAGCTGCACCGCACCGTCGGCAGCGTGCAGCAGCTCGACAGCCTGGTCGGCGCCAGCAGCCGGGCGGCTGACGCGCTGCAGCATCTGGCCGCCGGGCTGCATGGTGATGCCTCCACCGGCAGCGAGGCGATGCAGGCCGCCATCGGCGCGATGTCCGCGCTGCAGGACAGCGTGCGCCGGGTGGCCGAGATCAACGCGGTGATCGACGACATCGCCTTCCAGACCAACATGCTGGCGCTCAACGCCTCGATCGAGGCCTCTCGGGCTGGCGAGGCGGGTCGTGGCTTCTCGGTGGTGGCCGGCGAGATCCGCCAGCTGGCCGGGCGCTGCAGCCAGGCGGCGGCCGAGGTGCATGCGCTGATCGAGGCCACCGCGCTGCAGGCGGGGCAGTCACGCGGCGCCATCGACGAGGCCGGCCAGCGCATCGAGGCGCTGTCGAGCGGCATCGACCAGATCTCTGCCCGGCTGCTGACGCTGGCCGAGGGCAGCGCCAGCCAGCGCGATTCGCTGGCGGGCGTGGCGGCCACCATCGAGAGCCTGGACGCGCTGACCCGTGACAACGCCGAGATCGCGGTGCAGTCGAGCCGCTCGGCCGGCGTGCTGTCGACCCAGGCCACGGTGCTGCGCCGCTCGGTGGCCACCATCCGGCTGCGCGACGCCACGGTCGAGGAGGCGCGCGAACTGGCCGAGCAGGCGGTGGCCCGCATCGACGAGCTCGGGCTGGAGCCCGCGATCGGCGAGTTCAACCTGCCCGACGGTCCCTGGTCGCAGCGCGGCATGTTCGTCTTCGTCGTCGACGGCGATGACCGCTTCGCCGCCCATGCGGCTCGGCCGGAGCTGGCCGGGCAGCGGGTCGACGAGACGCCGTCGATGAGCGCCGATGCGGCCGATGCGCTGATCCGTGCCGGCCGCGAGGCGGCACGCCAGGGGCGCGGCTGGATCGACTATCTCGGGCTGGATCCGGTCAGCGGCGGCTCGATCCGCAAGAGCGCCTATGTGATCGCGCTGCGTGACGAGGAGCTCTTCCTGGGCTGCGGCGTCAGCCGCGAGGGCGTGGATGCCTTCGGTGCCCAGGAGCCGGCCCGGGCGCCGACGCCGGAGGTCGAGATCGCCTGAGTCTGGTCGGAGGGCGTGACGTGAGTGGTGTGAGAATCAGGGCTGACGCTGCTCGCCCCGATCATGAACACCATCGTCATCAGTTACCGCCGACAGGACAGCCGCGATGCCGCCCGGATGCTGCTGGAGCGGCTGCTGCACTACTTTCCCGGGCGGGTGGTGCTGGGCCTGGAGGGGCTGCTGCCCGGCGAGAACCTGCGCCTGAAGGCCGAGCAGCAGATGCAGGACTGCCAGCTGCTGCTGGTGTTGATCGGTCCGGACTGGTCGCACCTCGCCGATGACCGTGGCCGGCCGCGCCTGCAGGACCGGCGTGACTGGGTCCGGCTGGAGATCTCTGCCGGACTGCAGCGCGGGGTGCCGATCCTGCCGGTGCTGCTGGGGCCGACGCCGATGCCCGATGAGCACGATCTGCCGCAGGAACTGCACAGCCTGCTCGATCTGCAGCCGCAGCGCCTGGACGACGGGGCGGGTCGGTCCGCGGCGCTGGCAGGCCTGGTGGCGGCCATCCGCCATCAGCTCGGCGAGGCCGACGAGCTGATGGCGCTGGTCACCGCGCCCGCACCCATGTCTGCACCGATGCCTGAACCGATCGCGGTGGCCAGCAGTGCCGAGGTGCTGCCGCTGCGGCGCAGCGATGGCAGTCGGGTCACGCCCGTGCCGCCGCAGCTGCCACCGAGGAGGCCTGCCGAGCCCCTCGACCACGGAGGCTGGCCGGCCTGGGCGCTGGCCTGCGGACGCGACGAGATCGGCGCCTGGGCCGAGATCGGCGTGGACGGGGTGCGCCAGCGCCTGCGCCGCATCGAGCCGGGCATGTTCCTGATGGGCGCCGGGCCGGGCACGCCTGAGCGCTTCGACGACGAGCTGCCGCGCCACCCGGTCACGTTGCCCCGCGCCTTCTGGCTGGCCGACACGGCCTGCAGCCGGGCGCTGTGGTCGGCGCTGCTTGGCGATGATCCGGCGCTGCACCGCGCACGGCCGGATCTGCCGGTCGACTCGGTCAGCTGGAACGACATCCAGGCCCTGTTCCTGCCGGCGCTGGCGCACGAGATCGGCCACGGCGCGCGGGTGCGCTTGCCCACCGAGGCCGAATGGGAATACGCCTGCCGAGCTGGCCAGCGGGGCAGCTTCCACTTCGGCGAGGTGGCGTCCGCGGCATGGATGCATGTCGGCGGCGAGGCCGACGGGCCGCTGCCGGTGCAGGCGCTGCCGCCCAGCGCCTGGGGCCTGCACCAGATGCACGGCAATGTCTGGGAGTGGTGCCAGGACGCCAAGCGGGGCTATGACAGCGAGCCGGCGCTCGATCCGCAGGGCGATCCGGCTGACATGAACCGCGTGCTGCGAGGCGGCTCCTGGGCCGGGCCGGCGCGTTGGGCGCGCTCGTCCTGCCGCTTCGAGGCGCCGCGCAGCCAGCGCTTGGACGACGCGGGCTTCCGCTTCCTGATCGAGGTCTGAGCTCGATCGGCCTGGGTCAGAGCGGCTCGGCCGCCTCGACCATCATCTGCACCCGCGACTGGCCCTGCCAGGTGTCGAGCGCGAGCCGGTAGGCCAGCCGCACCCGCTCGGGCACCGGCTCGGCGTGGTGGAACCAGACCGCGTCGCGCAGCTGGCCGGCGTGGCGCACCGACAGCTTCAGGTGCTTGTCGCCGCCGATCAGGCGCTGCTTGACCACCTCGACCTCGTCGACGAAGACCGGCGCGTCGAAGGCCTGGCCCCAGACCTGCGCCTCCAGCAGCGAGACGGTGGCGGCGTCGAACCAGCGCAGCTCCAGCGGCCCGTCGGTGGCCAGGCGCCGCTGCAGCGTGGCCTCGTCGAGCTCCGCACCGGCGATGTCCTGCAGCGCGCGCGCGAAGGCGTCGAAGTCCTCGGGCGCGATCGTGCAGCCCGCGGCCATCGCGTGGCCGCCGAAGCGGCGCAGCAGCGTCGGGTGCAGCTTGCTCACCCGGTCGAGCGCGTCGCGCAGGTGGAAGCCGGGAATCGAGCGGCCCGAGCCCTTGAGCAGGCCGTCGCCGCCCAGCGCGAAGACGAAGGTCGGCCGGTGCAGCCGCTCCTTCAGCCGCCCGGCGACGATGCCCACCACGCCCTCGTGGAAGGCCTCGTCGTGCAGCACGATCGCCGGCGGCGGCGTGCCGGCGGGCATCAGCGACTCCAGCAGCAGCGCCGCCTGCTCGCGCATGCCGGCCTCGACATCGCGGCGCTCGCGGTTGATCGCGTCGAGCGTGCGCGCGAGTTCCGCCGCCTGCGCCGGGTCGTCGCACAGCAGGCAGGCGATGCCGATCGACATGTCCGACAGCCGCCCGGCCGCGTTCAGGCGCGGGCCCAGTGCGAAGCCGAAGTCGGTCGAGCCGGCGCGCTGCGGATCGCGTCCGGCCGCGGCGAACAGCGCCGCCACCCCGGGCTGCATCCGCCCGGCGCGGATGCGCCTCAAGCCCTGCGAGACCAGCCGGCGGTTGTTGGCATCGAGCTTCACCACGTCGGCGACCGTGCCCAGCGCGACCAGGTCGAGCAGCGCGTCCAGCCGCGGCTGGCTGGACGCGTCGAAGCGGCCGCGCCGGCGCAGCTCGGCGCGCAGCGCCAGCAGCACGTAGAACATCACGCCCACACCGGCGATGGCCTTGCTCTCGAAGGCGCAGCCCGGCTGGCTTGGGTCGACGATGACGTCGGCAGCGGGCAGGTCGACATGGCCTTCGGCGTTCACCGCCGGCAGGTGGTGGTCGGTCACCAGCACCTTCATGCCCAGCGTGTGCGCGTGGTCGATGCCGGCGTGGCCGGCGATGCCGTTGTCGACGGTGACCAGCAGCGCCGGGTCGAAGACGCGCGCCAGATCGACGATTGGCGGTGTCAGGCCGTAGCCGTGCACCGCGCGGTCGGGCACGACGTGGTGCAGCGTGCCGGGGCGCGCGCCCAGCATCGCCAGGCCGCGCAGCGCCACCGCGCAGGCGGTCGCGCCGTCGCAGTCGTAGTCGTAGTCGGCGACGACGACGATGGGCTGGCCGGCATCGATCGTGTCGGCCAGCAGCGTCGCGGCCTCCCGCGTGCCCTTCATCGTGTCGGGCGGCAGCAGCCGGGTCAGGCCGTCGTCGAGCTCGTCGGCGTGGCGAATGCCCCGGGCGGCGAACAGCCGCGCCAGCAGCGGGTGCACGCCGGCCTGTTCAAGCGTCCAGGCGGCGCGGGGCGGAACATCGCGAAGTTCGAGTTGCGGGGTCATGGGATCAGAGCGTGGCGAGCAGGGCGCAGGCATCGGCCGGGCGCGGCGCGCCCCTCAGCCGGGAGAGCCAGCCGCGCGGCTTCAGGTCGAAGTGGCGGGCCTGGCGCTCGCCGCAGAGGGTGAGCCGGACGGGCTCGCCGGCCTCGGCGCGGGCGCGCAGCGCCGCCACCGGGCCGGCGTCGAGCGCCTGCCAGGCGGCGACCCAGCCAGCCCAGTCGCCGGCCAGCAGCGGCGCGCGCAGCCGCTCGTCCACCTGCACGCCCGACTCGGCCAGCGGCCGGCGCGGCTGCGCGACGCCACAGCCGTCGAGCCAGAAGGAGTTGACGACCAGCCGGCGCGAGGCGTCGCGCGCGTCGTTGACCGGATGGTCGTGCCAGATCATCTGGGCCTCGACCTGCATCCGGCGCAGCCGGCGCGCCTCGGGCGCATCGCTCATCCACAGGTCGAGGTTGCGGCCGATCGCGCGGTCCAGCGACGCGCAGGCCAGCCCGCCCAGCGCCTCGTGGCGCACATGCCAGCGCAGCGGCGCGCCCCACAGCAGCGTCCAGCCCTCGGCGTCGAAGGAGGGTTTCACCGCCTCGAACAGCGCGCGCGACTCGGCCTCGGTCAGCTCGAGCGCGGCCGGATCGACCAGCGTCACCGAATCGCTGCCCACATGCCAGTGCACCGGCGTCAGCCGCCCCCAGGGCGCGCCCGAGGTGTCGTGCTCGGCGCGCAGGCCGTCGTCGGCAGCGGCCGCCGCCGCCCAGGGCAGGCGGCCATCCTCGCCCGACCAGCCGTGCAGCACGGCCAGCGCGCGCTCGTGCGGCGCGCTCAGGCTGTACTCGTCGGCCTCGGGCGGCGCGGACGCATCCTCCTGAGGCTGCAGCCGCGCCAGCAGCGCGGCCAGGTTCGGCAGCTTCACCACCTTCAGCGCGGCGGCGCCGGCCTCGGAGGCGGCGCTGGCGTGGGGGATCAGGAGGTGCGGGGCAGGATCAACGTGCATCAGAGGCGTGGGGCGGGGTCGAGGAACGCCTCTGATTATCCGCATCCCGTCCGCCTGAGGAGTTCAGTACGGAGATGATCTGGCCATAGACCGTGCGCACGAAGCTGAGAAAGTGCGGGTTGTAGATGTCGCCATGGTTCTCGATGACGTCTTTTGTGGTGTGCACGATCCAGACTGGATTGCCAGCAGGAGACCAATTTTCTGGACGAGCTTTCAGCGTCAGACCGGTGCAAAAGTGCTCTTCTTGCCCATAGTGCCGAGCATCTGCCGCAGATCGTCCATCACGAATTTCCTGAACTCGTCGAGTGATCTGCGACTTTTCCGCTTGAAGCAATTCCGTGGAAGGTGTTTTGTCTTCATCTTCACTCATCTCTGTGCAAGATGGTGATGATTTTACGAGATCATGGGTCAAATATCGATCATCGTGCCCCGCAGTCAGAACCGTGGCCCGCCACTGGCTGCGTGTGGGCGTAGGCTGCAGCACCGTGCTCAGGATTCGTGCAGCAGGAAAGGCCACGCGTGTAGCCAGGTCGGCGTCGCTGGTGACGGAGATCAGCACCGGCAACTGGTCCGGTCTGTATTGAAGGTTGTGCCGACGAGTGGCTTGATGAAGCGCTTCGTGTCTGGCGCCTTCCAGTGCGGCGTTGACGACGATTACCAGATCGCCCTGCCTGGGCATGTAAGGCGAGAGATTGGCTACTCCGGGTGGACTCTGGTGCGAGGCTTGATTTTCTACCGCTGCGGAAGCGAGCCTCACCATGTTGGCTGACATGCTCTGAAGGACGATCAGGCCACCCATCGAGTGACCGAGAGTGAGCATGTGTACGCAGTTTCCTGTGGAGCGAGTCTTGTCTTTTGTGGCGAACTGAGTAGTTCCTGATGGCGTGCAGTCTTGGTTCGATAGCGTATCTCGCCACTGGTCCAGACGACTGAACAGTTCCCTGACTGATCCGGTGGCTACGCGTTCTGCCGTAGCCTTGCGATCCCAGAAGGTCAGCGCGGTATCGATCAGCGGCATGTCAATCGACTGTCCGCGCCATCCCACGTACAGCCCTACTATCTGTTTCCCTTCCGATGCCATTCGCTCCTGTCGCGCCAGTGAATGCAGCAGTTTTCTGAACTCGATGACATCCGCATCGTGGGCTGATGCGTCGTGTCTCCAGCCATGTACATACACGACCAAGGACAAGGCTTGACCTCCTGCTCGCTTCTGGATCTGGCGCAGCCTTTCCAGTGTCGATTCAAGACGGTCCACCGTCTCGCTGTTGGATCTGGCTGTCCAGCCTTGATCGTCGAACTCCGTGAATACGAGCTCGTAGCCAGCATCAGGATAGGACTCCACGGAGCGTTGCCAGCAAGCCGAGGCGCCAAGGTCTGGCGGTCTGCGCGAGTCTCCATTCGCATAGGGAGCGTAGACCGCGCGACACTCAGCCGAGGGCTCGCTGTAGTCTGCTTGACGGCGAGGAATCAGCGGAGTGCATCCTGACAGCAGCGTGCCGAGAAGTGCCACGCCCGCCAGCGTGCGAACAAGGGATTTCTTCATGCGGGCAGTGTCCGTGCCTGGTAGTACCGCCGCATCCTTCATTGTGCTGATAGGAGGGGACTCGGGTAGCATCGCCTCCCCATGAACTGGCCCTACGAAATCCGCATCGGCTGGCGCTACACGCGCGCCGGTCGCGCCGGTCGCCGCAACGGCTTCATCTCCTTCATCTCGGGCGTGTCGATGCTGGGCATCTCGCTGGGGGTGGCGGCGCTGATCATCGTGCTGAGCGTGATGAACGGCTTCCAGAAGGAAGTGCGCGACCGCATGCTCGGCGTGATCGCGCATGTCGAGATCCACGCTGCCGACGGCCAGCCGATCGAGGACTGGCAGGCGCTGGCCCGGCGCGCCGCGCAGGATCCACAGGTCAAGGCGGCCGCGCCCTTCGTCGCCGCGCAGGCGCTGGTGGCCCGCGGCGAGGACATGCGCGGCACGATGATCCGCGGCATCTCGCCCGCCGACGAGCCGGGCGTCACGCCGCTGGCGGCCAAGCTGCGCGACGGCGAGCTGGCGACGCTGCAGCCGGGGCAGTGGAATGTGCTGATCGGCCTGCAGATGGCCCGCTCGCTGGGCGTGGCGCCGGGCGACACGATCGCGCTGGTCACGCCCGGCGGGCAGACCACGCCGGCCGGGGTGGTGCCGCGGCTCAAGCAGGTCACGGTCTCGGGCGTCTTCGAGGCCGGCCACTACGAATACGACAGCGGCCTGGTGCTGATGCACATCGACGATGCGGCGCGGCTGTTCCGCACCGGCGGTCCGCAGGGCATCCAGCTGCGCCTGGCTGACCAGCAGGCCGCGCGCGAGGTCTCGGCGCGCCTGGGCAGCCAGCTCGGCACCGCCTTCCTGGTGCGCGACTGGACCCGCACCAATGCCGCCTGGTACGACGCGGTGCAGATCGAGAAGCGCATGATGTTCATCATCCTGACGCTGATCGTGGCAGTGGCCGCCTTCAACCTGGTCTCGACCCTGGTGATGACGGTGACCGACAAGCAGTCCGACATCGCGATCCTGCGCACGCTGGGTGCGAGCCCGCGCTCGATCATGGCGATCTTCATGGTGCAGGGCGCGACCTCGGGCGTGATCGGCACGCTGGGCGGCCTGGCGCTGGGACTGGCGGTGGCCTTCAACGTCGACGTGATCGTGCCGGCGCTGGAGCGCCTGTTCAACGCCTCCTTCCTGCCGGGCAGCATCTACCTGATCTCGAGCATGCCCAGCGATCCGCAGGCGGCCGACATCGTGCCGATCGGGCTGATCTCGCTGGCGCTGGCCTTCGTGGCCACCCTGTATCCGAGCTGGCGCGCCAGCCGCGTCAACCCTGCCGAGGCGCTGCGCTATGAATGAGGCCCTTCGATCTGGCGCCGTCGATCCGGTGCTGCAGGCCACCGGCCTGGTGCGGCGCTTCCGCGAGGGCGGCGCCGGCGGCCCCGACGTCACCGTGCTGCATGGCGTCGACCTGAGCATCCACCGCGGCGAGACGGTGGCTATCATTGGTTCGTCCGGCTCGGGCAAGAGCACGCTGCTGCATCTGCTGGGCGGACTGGACGCGCCCAGCAGCGGCCGCGTCGTGCTGGCCGGGCGCGATCTCTCGACGATGGACGCGGCCGAGCAGGGCCGCTGGCGCAACCGCCACCTGGGCTTTGTCTACCAGTTCCATCACCTGCTGCCGGAGTTCAGCGCGCTCGACAACGTGGCGATGCCGCTGCTGATGCGCCGCGAGCCGCTGGCGGCGGCGCGCCGGGTCGCCGCGCAGGCGCTCGAACGCATGGGGCTGGCCGCGCGGGTCGAGCACCGGCCGGGCGAGCTCTCCGGCGGCGAGCGCCAGCGCGTGGCGATCGCACGCGCGCTGGTGAGCGATCCCTCGTGCGTGTTGGCCGACGAGCCCACCGGCAACCTCGACCGCGACACCGCCACCGCGGTGTTCGCGCAGATGCTGGCGCTGGCGCGCGATCGCGGCACGGCGTTTGTGCTGGTCACCCACGATCCGGAGCTGGCCGCGCGCTGCGACCGCACGCTGCGCATCGACAAGGGACGCATCGCCGATCCCGCAGGATCAGGGCGGGCCGCTCAGTAGTTCTTCATCGTCAGCGCGGTGCCGCTGCTCAGCGTGACGGTGGCGCGGGCGCGGGCGCCGATCGTGCCGTCGGAGGCGATCTCGTGGCAGTGCTCGGTGAGCGCGCCCACCACCATGCTGACCGAGGTGATGCGCACCGACTGCACGCACAGCATCGTCCAGCGGTCATTGTCCTCGCCGACCAGGCGCCAGCTGGAGGCCGCCTGGCCCAGGCGGGTGGCGCTGGCGCTGCAGCCGTCGTACTCCTCGTGCACGGCCTGCGGGCCGCTCTGGGTGCGCAGCGCGGCGGTCGGCAGCGCCGAGGTCGGCGTCGAGCTGATGTCGGTGCAGCGGCCGCTGCCATCGGTCGAGCCGAAGGCCAGGCCGTCGCTGTCCAGATGGATCAAGGTGCTGACCGTGTCGATCGACGCGGCGCTGACCCACAGCCGGCTGACGAGTTCGCTGCGTGCCCCGACGGCGCCGGTGCGCGCATAGGCGCCGGCCTGCTGCGGGGTGTTGGCCAGCGTGAGCGTGTAGCTGACGGTGCCGCTGGCGCCGGTCAGCGTCAGTGCGCGCGGCTGGGTCATCAGGTTGCGCAGGCCGGCGCGCACGTCGAAGCGGTCATCGTCATGTCCGCCGCCGCAGCCGGCAATCAGGGCGGTGGCGAGGCAGGCGCCCAGGGCGCGGCAGCGAGCGGGTGAGAGAAGGCGGGTCATCAGGCGAGCCAGTCCGGGGGTGAAGTGCCCGATTCTCGGTGTTGCCCTTTGTGCAGATCGCGCCCTGTTGTGGAAAAAACGGTAATGCTCCGTGTCCGAGGTCCGGAAACGACAAGGCCCCGCCGAAGCGGGGCCCTGGTCATCGGATCATCGACTCATCGAGTCATCGAATCACTTGACCAGCTTGAACACCCAGACCGAGCCGCCCTGCTCGAGGAAGCTGACCTTCTTGGCCACGTCGCCACCCCACAGCGGCACGGCGCCGCCCCAGCCCGAAGCCACGGCGATGTACTGCTCGCCCTTGTCTTCCCAGGTGACCGGGGGCGCCACGATGCCCGAGCCGGTCTGGAACTTCCAGACCACCTTGCCGGTCTTGGCGTCCGCCGCCTGCAGATAGCCTTCCGGCGTGCCCCAGAACACCAGGTTGCCGCCGGTGGTCAGCACGCCACCCCACAGCGGGGCGTTGTTGGGCACTTCCCAGACGATCTTGCCGGACTTCGGATCGACCGCGCGCAGCGCGCCGATCGGGCCGTCGCCCAGCGTCTTGATGGTGAAGCCGGCGCCCAGGTAGGCGGCACCCTTCTTGTAGGTGATCGGCTCGTTCCAGATCTCCATGCCCCACTCGTTGGCCGGCACGTAGAACAGCTTGGTCTCCGGCGAGTACGCCATCGGCATCTGGTTCTTGCCGCCCAGGAAGGACGGGGCGGTGAACACCGAGCCGCCCTTCTTGCCGTCGGCCGAGGCGGTCGGGTCGCCCGGGCGGTTCTCCGGCACGAAGTTCGGGCGGCCGGTCTTCAGGTCGATGCCAGTGGCCCAGGTGATCTTCTTGACGAAGGGGAAGGCGTTGACCAGCTTGCCGGTCTTGGCGTCGTTGACGTAGAAGAAGCCGTTGCGGTCGGCCTTGCCGCCCAGCACCTGGCCGCCGTCGTCGAAGGTCACGAACTCGTTGACGCCGTCATAGTCCCAGCCGTCGTTCGGGGTGCTCTGATAGTGCCACTTGATCTGGCCGGTCTTGACATCGATCGCGACGGTCGAGGTCGAGTACAGGTTGTCGCCCTTGCGCAGGTGGCTGTTCCACGGCGCCGGGTTGCCGGTGCCGAAGTAGGCCAGGCCGGTCTTCTTGTTGTAGCTGCCGCCCAGCCAGGTGGCCGCGCCGCCGGTCTTCCACAGATCGCCCGGCCAGGTCTTGCCGCGCTCGCCGGAAATGCCGTTCTCGATCTTGTTGCCGTCCTTGTCGAACTTGTAGCCCATGTGGCCTTCGACGGTCGGACGCACCCAGACCAGCTCGCCGGTCTTCGGGTTGCGTGCCTCGACGCGGCCGACGATGCCGAACTCGCCGCCCGACACGCCGGTCAGCAGCAGGCCTTCGGCGATCAGCGGGGCGGCCGACGACGAGTAGCCGTCGGCGTAGTTGTCGATCTTTTCCTTCCAGACGACTTCGCCGGTGTCCTGGTTCAGCGCGACGATCTGGGCGTCCAGCGTGGCGAAGATGACCAGGTTGTCATAGAGCGCGGCGCCGCGGTTGATCACGTCGCAGCAGGGCATGATGCCGTCGGGCAGGCGATGCTCGTACTTCCACAGCTTGGCGCCGGTCTTGGCGTCCAGCGCGAAGATGCGCGAGTACGAACCCGTCACGAACATCTTGCCGTTGTGGATCAGCGGCTGGCTCTGCTGGCCGCGCTGCTTCTCGCCGCCGAAGGAGAAGGACCAGGCCGGCACCAGCTTCGACACGGTGCTGGTGTTGATCTTCTTCAGCGGGGAATAGCGCTGGCCTTCCTGGCCGATGCCCCAGCTGAGCACGTCGCCGGGGGTCGCGGCGTCGTTCTCGATCATCTTGTCGGTCACGGTGGCGTGGGCGATGGACGAAAGTCCGGCGCACACCAGCAGGCTCAGAAGTTTCTTCTGCATGGTCGGTCTCCTCGGAGAGGTGGCTGTGTCACGGAACGGCGAGGGTGCCGTTCGGGAACGTTTCCCGGGCAACAAATGTGCCACTGGCAGAAGACCGGCGAACCCTGGGGAACCTACTAGCTCCAGCCCCTGTGCGGCCGGCTTTGCGGTCGCTTTTGACGCTTCTCGGGCTTCGGGAACGCTTCCCGATCCAGGGTAAATGCGGAGGGTTGTTCCAGCCTCGCACAGCCGTGTCACGGTACGCCGCGGGGCCCACCTGTGCGCCCTGCGGGTGGTTCCCGTTCAGACCAGGCCGTCGAACAGCCAGACCTCGACCTCGTCGCCGGCGGCCACCGAGCCCTGCGCGTGGCCGAGCACCACCAGCGCATTGGCCTCGCTCATGCTGCGCAGCACGCCGGCGCCCTGGGTGCCGGTCAGGCGCACCGCCCAGCGGCCGTCCGCGTCGGGCGAGACGATGCCGCGCTGGAACTCGGTGCGGCCCGGGCGCTTGCGAACCGCGGTCGTGCAGCGCGCACGCAGCACCGGCAGCGGCTGCGGCGCGGCGCCGCCCAGCGTCAGCAGCGCGTCGCGCACGAAGGCGTAGAAGGTCACCAGCGCGGCCACCGGATTGCCCGGGAGCGCGAACAGCCAGGCCGCGTCCGCCTGTTCCGCGCGGCGCAGCGGCCCGAAGGCGAAGGGTCGGCCCGGGCGCATCGCCACCTTCCAGAAGGCGATCTCGCCGCGGCGGGCCAGCAGGTCCTTGGTGAAGTCGGCGTCACCGACGCTGACGCCGCCGCTGGTCAGCACCACGTCGGCGCGGGCGATGGCCTCGTCCAGCGTGGTGGCCAGGGCCTCGGGGTCGTCGCGCACCAGCCCGAGGTCGATCACCTCGACGCCCAGGCGATCGAGCGCGCCCATCAGGCTGTAGCGGTTGCTGTCGTAGATGCAGCCGGCGTTGAGCGGCTGGCCGAGCGTGCGCAGCTCGTTGCCGGTGGAGAACAGCGCCACCCGCAGCCGGCGCACCACCGCGACCTCGGCGATGCCCAGCGAGGCGATCAGGCCCAGGTCGGCCGGGCGCAGCCGCTGGCCGGCGGCCACTGCCGGGCGCCCACGCGTCAGGTCCTCGCCGCGCAGGCGGCGGTTGTCGCCGGCGCGCAGCGTGCCCGGCGCGATGTGGATGCGGCCGTCTTCCAGCCGGCACAGCTCCTGCGGCACCACGGTGTCCAGGCCCGGCGGCATCACCGCGCCGGTCATGATGCGCACGCAGTCGCCCGGCGCGGTCGTCATCGTCGGCACGTCGCCGGCATGCACGGTGGCGGCCACCCGCAGCACCGTCTCCAGGCCGTCGACCAGCGCGCTGCCGGCGAAGGCATAGCCGTCCATCGCCGAGTTGTCATGGGCCGGCACGTCGATCGGCGAGATCACGTCCTCGGCCAGGATGCGGCCGAGCGCCTGGCGCAGCGGCAGCGTCTCGCGGCCGGTGATCGGGCGGATGGCCGCGGCGATGGCGGCACGGGCAGCGGCGACGTCGAGCGAGTCGCCGCCGGTCATCAGGGGGGAGGGGCCGAGTTCGGGCATGGGGCGGGCGGGGTCGAAACAGATCAGATCGGCCGATGATAGGCCGATGCCTGCGCGTGCTGGCTATGCAGTCGTCGACATATGGTCAGCGGCAGGCGCTGCGGCAAGAATCGCGTCCGTTCCGATGCCGCCGCCCGATGAACACCTTCTCCGACAGCCTGAGCCTGGCCTGGCGCCTGATTTCCTCGCTCGATCCTGGGCTTCTCGACATCGTCGCGCTGTCGCTGCGGGTGAGTGCGAGCGCCTGCCTGCTGGGCGCGCTGGCCGGCGGGCTGCTGGGCGCCTGGCTGGCGGTGGCGCGCTTTCCCGGGCGCGGCGCGGTGCTGGGGCTGCTCAACACGCTGCTGGCGCTGCCCTCGGTGGTGGTGGGCCTGGCGGTCTATCTGCTGCTGTCGCGCTCCGGGCCGCTGGGCGCCTTCGGCCTGCTGTTCACGCCGACCGCGATGGTGATCGCGCAGAGCATCCTGGTGGTGCCGCTGATCGCGGCGCTGACGCATCGTCTGGTCAGCGAGGGCCTGCAGGAGGGCGGCGACCAGCTCGCCTCGCTCGGCGCCGGGCCGATGCTCTCGGCCGCGCTGCTGCTGCTGCACCAGCGGGTGGCGGCGCTGACCATCGTGCTGACCGCCTTCGGCCGTGCGGTGGCCGAGGTGGGGGCGGTGATGATCGTCGGTGGCAACATCGCCGGCTCCACCCGGGTGATGACCACCGCCATCGCGCTGGAGACCAGCAAGGGCGATCTGCCGCTGGCGCTGGCGCTGGGCCTGGTGCTGCTGGGCGTGGTCGGCCTGCTGCATCTGCTGATCGCGCTGGTGCGCTGGCGCGCAGCCGAGGCGGGCGCCGGCCGCGCTACCCAGGAGGCCTGGGCATGACCACGCTGCCTCCGGCGCCGCTGCTGCTGTCGCTCGAGAGCGCGCAGGTGCGCTTCGGCGCGCAGCAGGCCCTGCAGCCGCTCGACCTGCAGATCCATCGCGGCGAGCGCATCGCGCTGGTCGGCGCCAACGGCTCGGGCAAGACGACGCTGCTGCGGCTGCTGCACGGGCTGATCGTGCCGGCAGGCGGTCGCCGCGAGCTGCACCGCCTGCCGGCCGACGAGCGGCTGCCGCGCGCGGCGATGCTGTTCCAGCGGCCCTTCCTGCTGCACCTGTCGGTCTGGCGCAACCTGATGCTGGCGCTGTGGCTCGGGCGGGTGCCGCGCGATGAGCGGCGCGCGCGCGCGCTCGACGCGCTGGCGCGGGTCGGCCTGCAGTCCTGCGCCGACCGGCCGGCGCGTGCGCTCTCGGGCGGCCAGCAGCAGCGGCTGGCGCTGGCGCGGGCCTGGGCGCTGCAGCCCGACATCCTCTTTCTTGACGAGCCCACCGCCAGCCTCGACCCCAGCGCCCGGCGCGAGGTCGAGGCGCTGATTGCCGAGTTCGCCCAGGCCGGCCTGACGCTGGTGATGAGCACGCACAACCTCGGCCAGGTCAAGCGCCTGGCCACCCGGGTGCTCTATCTCGAAGGCGGCCGCCTGGTCGCCGACCGACCGACCAGCCGTTTCTTCGAGGCCCCGCCCGACGATCCGCTGCCGCCTGAAGCCGTCCAGTTCCTCAAAGGAGAGTTGCCATGGAATACCTGAACCCGAATCCGCTGCGCCGCCGCTGGGTGGCGGCCGCGGCGCTGTGCGTCGTCGCCGTGCTGCCGATGGGTGCCGCCGCGCAGGACGCGGCCAAGTCGATCGTCATGGCCTCGACCACCTCGACCGAGCAGTCGGGCCTGTTCGCGCATCTGCTGCCGAGCTTCAAGGCGGCCAGCGGTGTCGAGGTGCGCGTCGTGGCAGTCGGCACCGGCCAGGCGCTGGACATGGCGCGCCGCGGTGACGCCGACGTCGTCTTCGTGCACGACCAGGTGGCCGAGGAGAAGTTCGTCGCCGAGGGCTTCGGCCTCAAGCGCGTGCCGGTCATGTACAACGACTTCGTGCTGGTCGGGCCGGCCGCCGATCCGGCCAAGGTCAAGGGCGCGACCATCAGCGAGGCGCTGCGCAAGGTGGCCGCCTCGGGCGCGTCCTTCATCTCGCGGGGCGACAAGAGCGGCACGCACGCGGCCGAGCTGCGCCTGTGGCGCCAGGCCGGCAGCGATCTGGCCGCGCCCGGCGCGACCAAGCCCGCCGGCTACAAGGAATGCGGCTGCGGCATGGGTCCGGCGCTGAACATGGCCGCCTCCACCGGCGCCTATGTCTTCACCGACCGCGGCACCTGGCTGAGCTTCAAGAACCGCGCCGATCTGGCCGTGCTGGTCGAGGGCGACAAGGCGCTGTTCAACCAGTACGGCGTGATGGTGGTCAATCCCGCCAAGCACCCGCATGTGAAGCAGGCGGCGGCGCAGTCCTTTGCCGACTGGGTGACGTCGCCGGCGGGTCAGGCCACGATCGCCACCTACAAGATCAACGGCGAGCAGCTTTTCTTCCCGAACGCGCCGCGCTGAGCACATCGGGCCCCGGCTGCGGGGCCTGTCTCAGTCTGGAGCATTTGCAGCTCCGTGCATAAGGTGGCCCCTGCAAAAACCGCGGGGCGCACCGGTTCCCCTGCTGTTTCTAGGGTTAGGCCTAGGTTCCTTGCGTCGGTCGATATGCAGATGATTGCATAGACATCTGCCGATCACGGAGAACCGACCATGCAGAAAAGCCTCCACCTGAACCCGGACAAGTGCACAGGGTGCCTGCAGTGCGAGATGGCCTGCTCGTACGAGAACTACGGCGTGTTCGCGCCGGCGAAGTCCCGCATCAAGGTCTTCGACTTCCACGAGACCGGCCGCAAGGTGCCCTACACCTGCACGCAGTGCGACGAGGCTTGGTGCCTGCACGCCTGCCCGGTGGAGGCCATCACCATCGACAAGACCACCGGCGCGAAGGTCGTCGCCGAGACCACCTGCGTGGGCTGCAAGGTCTGCACCATTTCCTGCCCCTTCGGCACCATCAACTACGTCCAGGAAACCGGCAAGGTCCAGAAGTGCGACCTCTGCGGCGGCGAGCCCGCCTGCGCCGAGGCCTGCCCGACCGGTGCCATCACCTTCATCGACGCGAACTGGACCGGCATCGACAAGATGAAGGCCTGGGCCGACAAGCTCGGCAACCAGGCCTCCGCCTGAGCCTGTCCCGAAACATTCGCCTCACCCGGCACTAGGAGCACACACATGTCTTGGGCAGGAAAGATCCTCCGCGTCAACCTCACGAACGGCACCGTCGCCAGCGAACCGCTGCGCATGGACTGGGCCAGGCAGTACCTGGGCTCGCGCGGCCTGGGCACCAAGTATCTGGTCGAGGAGATGGACGCCACCGTCGACCCGCTGTCGCCCGACAACAAGATGATCTGGTGCACCGGTCCGCTGACCGGCACCATGGCCTCGACTGGCGGGCGCTACACCGTCATCACCAAGGGCCCGCTGACCGGCGCCATCGCCTGCTCGAACTCGGGCGGCTACTGGGGCTCGGAGCTGAAGGCCGCCGGCTGGGACATGGTGATCGTCGAGGGCGCCTCGGCCAAGCCGGTCTACCTCTACATCAACGACGATGTCGCCGAGCTGCGCGACGCCTCCCACCTGTGGGGCAAGAGCGTCTGGGAGACCGAGGAGTCGCTGAAGAAGTCGCACCAGGATCCGCTGCTGCGCATCTCCACCATCGGCCTGGCTGGCGAAAACAAGGTGCTGTTCTCGGCCATCGTCAACGACCTGCACCGCGCGGCCGGCCGCTCGGGCGTGGGCGCGGTGATGGGCTCGAAGAACCTGAAGGCGGTCGCGGTGCGCGGCACCAAGGGCGTGGGCAACATCGCCAACCCCAAGGAGTTCATGAAGGTCACCTTCGAGAAGAAGAAGATCCTGCATGACAACGCCGTCACCGGCGCGGGCCTGCCGACCTACGGCACCCAGGTGCTGATGAGCGTCATCAACGAGATCGGCGCGCTGCCGACCCGCAACCACCGCGACGTGCAGTTCGAGGGCGCCAAGGACATCGGCGCCGAGGCGATGGCCACCCCGCGCGCGACCGACGGCAAGAAGCATCTGGTGACCAACCAGGCCTGCTTCGGCTGCACCATCGCGTGCGGTCGCATCTCCAAGATCGACAAGACGCACTTCACGGTCGAAAACAAGCCGAAGTACTGGGGCGCCTCCGGCGGCCTGGAGTACGAGGCGGCCTGGGCGCTGGGCGCGGCCAACGGCGTCAACGACCTGGAGGCGCTGCAGTACGCCAACGTGCTCTGCAACGAGCAGGGCATGGACCCGATCTCCTTCGGCGCGACCATCGGCGCGGTGATGGAGCTCTACGAGATGGGCGTGCTCACGAAGGAGCAGCTGGGCATCGACGCCAAGTTCGGCGATGCACGCGCGCTGGCCCACTTCGCCGAGATCACCGCCCGGGGCGAGGGCTTCGGTGTCGAGATCGGCCAGGGCTCGGCCCGCCTGTGCAAGAAGTACGGCCACCCCGACCTGTCGATGAGCGTCAAGGGCCAGGAATTCCCGGCCTACGACTCGCGCGGCGTGCAGGGCATGGGCCTGACCTACGCCACCTCGAACCGTGGCGCCTGCCACCTGCGCTCCTACACCATCGCCTCCGAGGTGCTGGGCATTCCGGTCAAGACCGATCCGCTGACCGCCGACGGCAAGCCGGAACTGGTCATGGCCTTCCAGGACGCGACCGCCGCCTTCGATGCCGCCGGCATCTGCATCTTCACCAGCTTCGCCTGGACGCTGGCCGACGTGCAGCCGCAGGTGGCCGCGGCCTGCGGCGAAGAGTTCACGCTCGAGAACCTGAACCAGATCGGCGAGCGCATCTGGAACATGGAGCGCGACTTCAACAACCGCGCCGGCTTCACCGCCAAGGACGACACCCTGCCCAAGCGCCTGCTCGAAGAGCCCGCGCAGACCGGTCCGGCCAAGGGCTTGGTCAACAAGCTGCCGGAAATGCTGCCCAAGTACTACGAGATCCGCGGCTGGGACACGGAAGGCCGCCTGAAGCCCGAGACGCGCGAGCGCCTGGGCCTCTGAGCACGAAGGACGCAAGACGATGAGGCACGTGATCCTGGGGGCCGGCCCGTCCGGCGTCATCGCGGCCGAGACGATCCGCAAGCACGCGCCGCATGACGAGGTCATCGTCATCGGCGACGAGCCGGAGGCGCCGTACTCGCGCATGGCGATTCCCTATCTGCTGATCGGCAAGGTCGGCGAGGAGGGCACGCACCTGCGCCACGGCGAGGGCCACTACGAGCGGCTGGGCATCTCGCTGCGGCGCGGTCGTGCGAAGCGGGTGGACGTGCAGGCGCGCAGCGTCGAGCTCGACGACGGCAGCACGCTGGCCTTCGACCGGCTGCTGATCGCCACCGGCTCGTCGCCGGCCTCGCCGCCGATTCCCGGCATTCACGGCCGCGGCGTGCATCCGTGCTGGACGCTGAAGGACGCCCGCGCGATCGCCGCGCTGGCGCGCCCGGGCGCCAAGGTCATCCAGATGGGCGCCGGCTTCATCGGCTGCATCATCATGGAGGCGCTGCAGCAGCGCGGCGTCGAGCTGACCGTGGTCGAGATGGGCGACCGCATGGTGCCGCGCATGATGGGGCCGACCGCCGGCACCATGATCCGCGACTGGTGCGAGAAGAAGGGCGTGCGGGTGTTCACCAGCACCCGCGTCGAGGCGATCGAGCGCCGCGCGCCCGACCTGATGGACCGCTTGGCCGAGGCCGGCGGCATCGCCGACCATGTGCCGGTCACGCCGATGACGGTGCGCCTGTCCAGCGGCGAGCATCTGCCCGCCGACCTGGTCATCAGCGCCACCGGCGTGCGGCCGAACATCGGCTTCCTCGAGAACTCCGGCATCACCTGCCTGGTCGGCGTGCTGACCGACGAGCGGCTGCAGACCAATGTCGAGGGCATCTACGCCGCGGGCGACTGCGCCGAGGCCTTCGACAAGGTCAGCGGCCGGACCATCGTCAGCGCGATCCAGCCCAACGCGGCCGAGCAGGCGCGCGTGGCCGCGATGAACATGATCGGCCGCGACGCCACGCTCAAGGGCGTCACGCAGATCAACGTGCTCGACACGCTGGGCATGATCTCGGCGTCCTTCGGCCAATGGGACGGCGTGCCCGGGGGCCAGCATGTCGAGCTGACCGACCGCGAGGAGGGCCGGCATCTGAGCCTGCAGTTCGACGGCGACATCCTGGTCGGCTGCAACTCGATCGGCTGGACCGAGCATGTCGGCGTGATGCGCGGCCTGGTCGAGGGCCAGGTCCGCCTGGGCGACTGGAAGGACCGCCTGCTCGAGGATCCGACGCTGCTGATGGAAGCCTATCTGGCCTGTGCGCAGGCCCAGGGCGACTTCGGGGCGGTTCGCGCCAAGGCGTGATGCAAGGCATGATGCTGGCATGAGGATCACCTTCAAGCTGTTCGCGATGCTGGCCGAGCACCTGCCGGCCGACCGCCCGCCGGGCAATGCCGTCGATCTGGAGGTGCCGGACGGCTCGACGGTGGCGGCAGTCATCGAGCGCTTCCAGCTGCCGCCCGCGCTGGTGCATCTGGTGCTGGTCAACGGCAGCTATGTCGCGGCCGACCAGCGCGCCGCACGCGTGCTGGCCGAAGGCGACGCGCTGGCGATCTGGCCGCCGATCGCCGGCGGCTGACACGCCGGCGGCCGGACGTGAACGAGGTTCCCGCCGCCTTCTCGCGCGAGCAGGGCTGCACCGAGGCCGAGTGGCTGGGCTGGCTGCCCGGCGCGGTCGACGGCCGCGCGCTGGCGCTGCAGCCCGGTCAGGCGCGCATCGAGGGCATCGGGTCCGGTGGCCTGACGATCTGCTGGCGTGCGCTCGAGCCGCGCCGCATCGCGCTGATCCGCCTGCCGCGGCTGGCGGTGGATTTCCGCTTCGACGCGGGTGTCGAGGCGCCCGATCGTCAGCGCTTCATGCGCCGCTTCGATCTCTGGATGCAGCGCGGCGGAGGCTGAGGCGCGAGGTGCGCCGCGCTTTCCGCTATCGTCGCGGCCCATGAAGACCCGCGGCATCCATCTCCAGTACACCTTCGGTCCCCCGGACCAGCGCGGCGCCGACATCGGCAACCCGCTGTTCGACCTGCTCAGCGCCGTGCACGAGTGCGGCTCGATCCAGCATGCGGCGCGCTCGCTGGGTGCATCCTATCGCCATGTCTGGGGCGCGCTGAAGCAGTGGGAGGAGGCGCTGGGCGAGCCGCTGGTCACCTGGGCCCAGGGCCAGCCGGCGCGGCTGACGCCCTTTGCCGACCGGCTGCTGTGGGCCGAACGTCAGGCCCGCACCCGGCTGACGCCGCACATCGAGGCGCTGCGCGCCGAGCTCGAGCGGGTGCTGGCCGATGCCTTCGACGGCACGCAGCAGGTGCTGACGATTCATGCCAGCCACGACATCGCGCTGGCGCGGCTGCGCGAGCTCGCCAGCCAGGACGAGCGGCTGCACATCGAGCTGAAGTTCTCCGGCAGCCTGGACGCGCTGCGCTCGCTGGCCGAGGGGCGCTGCCAGGTCGCCGGCTTTCATGTGCCGGCGCTGGGTCAGGCGGTGCCGCTGTTCTCGCAGGCGCTCAAGCCGCTGCTCAAGCCGGGCCGCCACAAGCTGATCGGCTGCACGCGCCGGATGCAGGGCCTGATGGTCGCGCCCGGCAACCCGCGCGGCGTGCACGAGCTGAGCGATCTGGCTGGCCGCGGCCTGCGCTATGTCAACCGCCAGCCGGGCTCGGCGACCCGGCTGCTGGCCGATCACCTGCTGGAGCGCGCCGGGCTGGATGCCGCCACGCTCGCCGGCTGGAACGAGGGCGCGGAGGACAGTCATCTGGCGGTGGCCGCCGCGGTGGCCTCAGGCCAGGGCGATGCGGGTCTCGGCATCGAGGCGGCGGCGCAGGCCTTCGGGCTGGATTTCGTGCCGCTGGTCGAGGAGGACTATTTCCTCGTCGGCCTGAAGGAGACGCTGGACCATCCGGCGGTGCAGCGCCTGGGCCAGGTGCTGCAGGGCCCGCGCTGGCGCGAGCAGCTCGAGCGTCTGCCCGGCTATCACGCGGCCGAGCGCATCGGCGAGGTGCTGTCGCTGACCCGCGCGCTGCCCTGGTGGCACTACCGCACGCCGCGCGCCTGAGGCCCGGCCTGACCCAGCACCTTCTGCTCGTAGACCGGGTAGAGGTGCGCGACGTTGCGCACGTACTCGGTGCGGAAGGCCGCCCACTGGCGGAACTCGTCGGGCACCGGCGCGCGCAGCACCTCGTTCATGTCCCAGCCCTGCGCGGCCCAGGCGCTGAAGCTGCGGTCGATCCACTGCAGGAAGCGCCGGGTCTGCGCGATGCCTTCGGCTGCGCGCTCGGGGCCGATCTGCACCGGGCCGTGGCTGGGTACCAGCGTGCGCAGCCCCATCGCCTGCAGCCGCTCCAGGCTGTTCAGCCAGCGCTCGACCCGGGCGTGCGGCGTCGTCGGCACCCGCTGCACGAACACCAGCCCGCCGACGAAGGCCACGCCGCTGGCCCGGTCGATCAGCACCAGATCGGAGTCGGTGTGGCCGTCCAGCTCGACCAGATCGAAGCTGCGCCCGCCCACCGTCAGCGCGCCGCGCCCGCCCGTCGGCAGCGTGATGTCGGCGTCAGGCGCCAGCGCCTCGGTGCCGCGCATCCAGTCGCCGCACAGCCGGTAGAGGTTGTTCTCGTAGGCGGACGCCTCGCGGGCGATGCTGGCGCGTGTGACCGGCGTGGCCAGGCGCGGCACGTTGGCGAAGGCCTGGTTGCCGAGAAAGTAGTCCGGATGCAGGTTCAGATGGATGACCCGCGCGATGCGCTGGCCGGTGGTGCGCTCGGCCAGCGCGCGCAGCTGCTGGCCGTGCAGCCGGCTGGTGCCGGTGTTGACGACCACCGTGCCCTCGGCGGTGGCGATCAGGCCGAGATTGATGATGTTGCAGCCGTTGGCGACCGAGAAGTCGTCGTTGGCGCCCTCGACCACCCAGACGCCGTCGGCCAGCGCGCGCGCCTGCAGGCCGTAGTCGAGCCGGGCGACGTCGACCTGCGGCGCCTCGGCGGCAGCCGGCAGCGCGAGGCCACCGGCCAGCAGCGCGGCGGCCAGCAGCGCCGCCAGCGGGGAACGCATCGGGAGTTGCCGGTCGGTCCTCATGCCTTCACTCCAGCCGCGCGTCGATGCGGTTGCCGTTGTTGTCCGTGCCGACGATGCGCAGCTGCCCGGCCGGCTTGGCGGGAAAGTCGAAGGAGAACACTGGGTTCTCGCTGACCGGCTCGAAGGTCTGCAGGCGCAGCAGCTCGCGGTCCTGCGTGTCGCGCACGCTCAGGCGGTTGACGTAGAAGGCCGGGATGCCGCCGACCAGGCCGGTGTCCATCGGGTGCATGATCTTCAGCCGCAGCCGGCTGCCGGTGGCGACTTCCTCGGTGCCGGGCACCGGCGTGGCCTCGAAGACCCGGCCGCTGACCAGGCCGAGCGTCTGCGACCAGCTGCCGTCCTTGCGGGTGCTGCCGGGCACGGTGCAGCCGCCACCGGCCGATTCGACCCAGGTGCCGCCGATGTGCCAGACGCCGTCTGCGGTGCGCACCGCCGCGCGTACCGGACTGGCCTGCTCGAGCTTGAAGCGGAAGGACACGCTGGGCAGCGCGCTGACCGGCTGGTACTCGAGCACCTTGCGGATCGGGTTGCGGTCGACCAGCACGACGATGCGCTCGATGCCGGGCAGGTCGCGCACCGACACCGTGATCGGCACGTTCATCGGATCCTCGGCGAAGGCCGGGCCCTTGACCTGCACCCGCTCGTCGAAGACGGTGCGTGCGTCGCGGCCGAGGAACTCGCGGCGCATGTCCGGCCAGGGATGCGACTGGTAGGGGTCGCCCTCGAACAGGTCGGCCACCGTGGTGCCGGCCACCGCCGACAGCGCCGCCAGCGCGATGGCCAGCACCGCCGAGGCCAGGACCGGATGACGCGAGGAGAGGAACATCTGCAAATCTCCGTTGCGGCGCCGAGGCTCAGAATCGGCGCGAATAGCGCAGCGACACCAGCGCGCTGCGCCCGGCCGCCGGCTCGAAGAAACGGCCGTTGGCGTCGTTGACGATCACGCTGCCGACGACGCGGCGGTCGGCCAGGTTGTCGATGCGCGCCAGCAGCTCCAGCGCGCCCTCGGCATCCAGCGCCCAGCGGTGGCGGTAGCGCAGGTTGAACAGCGCATGACCGGCGGCGAAGTCGCTGTTGAGGTCGTTGACCGCGGTGCGGCCGCGTGCCAGCGCCTCCAGGCCCCACTCGCCGTCGGTGCTCCAGGGGGCGGCGCCAGCCAGTTCGAAAAAGCCCGAGGCCGGCTGGGTGCCGGCGATGCGGTTGCCGGCCGGCACGGCAGCGGTGTTGGTCGCCGAGCTCAGCGTGCAGGGCACGCCGGTGCAGGTGGTGAATCCATCCTGGTAGGACGCATGCAGCAGCGACAGCGCCATCTGGGCGCGCAGGCCCGGACGGATGCGCCAGGCACCGCCCAGCTCCAGGCCCCAGCGCCGGGTGGCGCCGACATTGCGGAAGGAGGAGCGGCCGCCCGCATTGGTCGCCACGCCGATCTCGTCGTCGGTGGCGATGTGGAACACGCTGGCGTCCAGCGAGAGTGCACCTTCGCGCCACTTGGCGCCCAGCTCGATCTGGCGGCTGGTCTGCGCCTTCAGGTCGGTGTTGAAGCCGCTGGCACCGTCGGGCCGGTAGGCCAGCTCGCCCAGCGTCGGCGATTCATGGCCGAGCGCGGCGGCCGCGTGCAGCGTCCAGGTCGGGCTGGCCCGCCAGCGCAGGCCGGCCACCGGGTTGGTGTAGCGGTAGGTCAGTTCGCCCGAGTCGTCGCCATTGCTCAGGTAGCGGTCCGCCACCTGCATGCGCACCCGGCCGCTGCGCACGCCCGCGCTGGCCTGCCAGGCGTCGGCCAGGGCCCAGTCGGCCTGGGCATAGGCCTCGCGGGTGTCGGCGCGGTTGGTCTCGTCGCGGCGCAGCCGGCCCTGCACGCCCAGCACCTGGCTGGCGCCGGTGCCGGTGTAGTTCTCGTAGCCTTGGCGGTCGTCCTTCTGGCGCTCCAGGCTCAGGCCGGTGGTCAGGTCGACCCGGTCCCAGTGCCACAGCGCGCGGGCGTCGAGGCCGTCGTAATGGCGGTCGAAGTCGACCAGGCCGCCGCCGTGGCGTGCATTGGCCTGGGTGGCCGGTGCGATCGCCAGGAACTGGCTGACCCCGCGCGAGCCGGCATAGGCCGAGACCCGGGTGCTCGAGAACGCGCCCGCATCAGTGAACTGGTGGCTCCAGCTCGCGCCGGCCTGGGTCTGGCGGATGGTCTTGCGGGTGTCGTACTGGGTGGCCACCGAGGCCGTCTGTTCCGGGTCGGCCTCGAACTGGGCGCGGGTCAGGCCGAGCGGATCGTCGGCGGTCTGGTTCTGGTCGCTGAGGGCCAGGGTGATGCGGTCGCGCTCGCCCTTCCAGTTCAGCCGCAGGTTGGCCAGACGGCGCTCGGCGCCGCTCTGCGGCCGGAAGCCGTCGATCGACATGTCCGAGAGGTTGCCCGACAGATCCAGCCCGTCGCCCAGTGGCGCGGCGAAGCCGACCCGGCCCTGGCGCAGGCCGGCGCTGCCGGCGTCCAGCCCGATCTCGAACTGGCGCTCGCGCACCGGCTTCGAGAACAGCGCGATCACGCCGCCGGAGGCATTGCCGTACAGCGCCGAGAACGGCCCGCGCAGCACCTCGACGCGCTCGGCGCCGGCGAGGTCGAAATGCGCCACCTGGCCCTGGCCGTCGGGCATGGTGGCCGGAATGCCGTCGGCATACAGGCGCAGGCCGCGCACACCGAAGCCCGCGCGTGCGCCGAAGCCGCGACTGCTGATCTGCAGATCCTGGGCGTGGTTGTTGCGGTTGGCCACCACCAGGCCGGGCACGCGCGCCATCGACTCCGACAGATTGATCATCGGGCCGCTGTCGCGCAGCGCGCTTTCGCCGACCGCGCTGATCGCGTAGGGCAGATCGGCGAGGCGGCGCTCGCGGGTCGTGCCGGTGACGACCACCGGCTCCAGCTCGGCCGCGGTGGCCGCCGGTGCGGTGGCGGCCGGCTGCGCGACGACCGTGCAGGGCAGGGCGCCCAGCAGGGCCAGCATCAGCGGGGACAGCCGCGCCGGCGAGGCGAGGCGGCGAAGGGGGCTCGGGCGGATCATGAGGCGGGACAGGTCATTCTGGAATCCTGGGCATGGTCCGGATCCGTGGCCTGCGCGGCCAGTCGGCATTTACCCGGTGCCCTGTCGTCGCCTCCGATCTGTACCGTGCGGGTGCGCCATAAAGTGACAGTCGTGTTCTTGGGCCGAAGGGTCAAGACCGCGGGAGGGTCTCCGATATCGACACCACTGCCTGTATCGGACGCGGCCCCGCGTTCTCCCGCCATGAAACCTGCTCTCCAAGACCGATCGCGCCTGTCTCTCGCTGTCCTGGCGCTGCTGCTGGGGGCCGGCCTGTCGCTGCAGGCGCGTGCGCAGTCTGGCGCCGGGGTCAAGGCGCTGGCCGAGCTCTCGCTCGAGGACCTGATGCGCGTCGAGGTGGTCAGCGCCGGGCGCGAGGCCGAGCGCCTGGCCGACGTGGCCGCGCCGGTCTTTGTCATCACCCGCGACGACATCGCCCGCACCGGGGTGCGCTCGCTGCCGGAAATCCTGCGCCTGGCGCCGGGCGTGGATGTGGCCAGGCTGTCGGCCGGGCGCTGGGCGGTCGGCGTGCGGGGCGACACCGGCCGCTTCTCGAACAAGCTGCAGGTGCTGGTCGACGGACGCAGCATCTATTCGCCCCTGTTTTCCGGCGTGCTGTGGGAGACGCATCAGGTGCCGCTGGGCGAGATCGAGCGCATCGAGATCATTCGCGGCCCGGCCGGTGCGGTCTGGGGCGCCAACGCGGTCAACGGGGTGATCAACATCATCACCCGGCCGGCGGACGGTGGCGGGCGGGCTGCCCGGCTCGAGGCGGTCGATGACGGCTCGCTGCGGCTGGACCTGCGTGCCGGCCAGAGGCTCGATGACGATGCTGGCGGATGGCGCGCCCATGCGCAGGTCGAGCGCCAGGGCGCCTCCGAGGCCCTGGAGGGTGGCGAGGCCCATGACGCCACCCGCGCCGCCACCGCCGGGCTGCGTCTTGAGCGCCGCATCGACGCGCGCACCCGGCTGGACCTGCAGGCCCAGATCGAGCAGTCCCGGGTCGAGGACACCCGGCTGCGCCAGATCGTGCGTCCGCCTTATCGGGAGGCCGTACCGACCCACCAGGACTATGACCGCGCCACCCTGAGCGGCACGCTGGAGCACCGGCTGCACGGCGGCTCCTCGCTGAAGCTGACCGGGCTGCTGATGGCCGACCAAGGCAGCGAGGCCGGCTTCGTGCAGATGCGCAGCCGCACCGCCGACCTGGAGCTCGAGCAGTCCTGGCGGCCCGAGGGCGCCGGCCACCAGCTCACCTGGGGCGGCGGGCTGCGACATCACCGCGATCACAACGAATCCCTCGGCGATGGCAGCTTCACGCCGGCGCAGCGCGAGATGAACGACTGGCGTCTGTTCGCCCAGGACCGCTGGACCTCCGAAAATGGACGGCTGGTGGCGGTGGGCGGACTGCGCGTCGACCACACCTTCTTCGGCGGGACCCGCACGCAGCCGAGCCTGGCGCTGTCCTGGCGGCCGACCGACGAGAACCTGACGCTCTGGTCCTCGGTGTCGCGGGCGGTGCGGGTGCCCTCGCGCGGCGAGAGCGATGCGAACGTGGCGGTGGCGGTGATCCCGCCCGGCCAGGCGGGCAATCCGCTGCCGGTACGGGTGCTGGCCAGCCACGTCAGCGGTCTGGTGGTGGAGTCGGTGCATGCGCTGCAGCTCGGGGCCCGGCGCCGCTGGGACGAGCAGCTTGCGCTCGATGCGGTGCTTTTCCGCCACGACTACGATCCGCTGAGCTTCAACCCGGTCGGACTGGGCACGCCCGAGCTGTCGATGCTGCCGCAGCCGCATCTTGACGCCGCGCTGCGGCGGGTTCCGGGGCGGGCGCGGATCACCGGCCTGGAGCTGTCGCTCGACTGGCATCCGCTGCCCTCGCTGCGCCAGCAGTTCAGCGGCGCCTGGAGCCGCGGCGAGGAGTTCCCGGCTGCCGCCGGCGACAGCACGCGGCTGCGCGAGCTGCTGCCTTCGCGCCTGCTGTCCTGGCGGACCTCGATCGATCTGACTCCGTACCTGGGGCTGGATGTCTGGGTGCGCCACACCGCCGCACGCGGCAGCGCAAGCACCGGCACCCGGGTGGATGCGCGCACCGTGCTCGACCTCAGCACCCGCTGGGCGGTCAGCCGCGATGTCACGCTGAGCCTGCGGGCCTGGAACCTGGGCGCGGCGAAGGCGGTTGAAATCCATCCGGATCTGGGCTACTCGAGGGCGGTCATCAGCAGTCCGGGCGTCGGCCTGCGCGCCGAGATGATCTTCTGAGCCGGGGCCGCGGCACCCCGCGCATCGCGATGAGAGCTGTCCTGTTCCCGCTCGTGACCGCGCTGGCCGTCGCGGTGCTGGCGCCGCTGCGCAGCGCGCAGGCCGGTCCGGACGAGGCGATGGTGCAGGCGGCCTTCGTCGCCAACTTCGCGCGCTTCACCCAGTGGCCGGCGGCCGTCTCGCCGCAGCGCCAGGGCGTGATGCAGCTGTGCCAGTACGGTCAGCGCGAGGACCTGGAGCAGGCGCTGCGCGCGCTGCAGGGTCGGCCGCTGCAGGGCGCGAGCGTGCAGTGGCGCCTGATCCAGCGGGCCGAGGAGGCGCGTGGCTGCCATCTGCTGTTCGTCACCGAGCCCGGCCTGGCGCTGGTGGCGCTGACCGGCCAGCCGGTGCTGACCATCAGCGACCAGCCCGGCTTCGTGCAGCGCGGCGGCATGATCGGGCTGCTGCGCCATGGCGGCCGGCTGCGCTTCGAGATCCATCTCGGCGCGGCCAGCCAGGCGGGGCTGAAGCTGTCCTCCGATCTGCTGTCGCTGGCGGTCGGCGTGATCGAGGCGCCGCTGCGGCGCGAGGGCGCACCATGATCGGCACGCTGGCCATCCTGCCCGTCCGGATCCGCCGCCGCTTCGCGCTGCTGCCGCTGCGCAGCAAGCTCGGTCTGCTGGTGGTCGGCTCGACGCTGCTGGCCTCGCTGCTGCTGTTCGTCGTCGTCACGGTGATGGAGTACCAGACCTCGCGCCAGCGGGTCGAGGAGCGCGGCCAGGCGCTGGCCCAGGTGCTGGCGCAGAACACCCGCGCGGCGCTGGCCTTTGCCGATGCGGCCGCCGCGCAGCGGGTGCTCGAGGCGCTCGGCCAGGTGGCCGAGGTGCGCTGGGCGGTGCTGGGCGATGCGCGCGGCGTCGTGGTCGCGCACTACCTGGCGCCGGGCGAGCCGATGCCGGACGCGGTGCACATGCTGGCGCTGCAGGCGGGCATCACCGATGCGGCCCGGGCGCATGCGGTGGCGACGGTCGAGCTCGACGGCGCGCCGCTGGGCCGGCTGCTGCTGTGCATCGATGCGACGCCGACCTTCAGTGCCACCGCGCTGCGCGCGCTGCTGGTGCTGCTGGGCGCGACGCTGATCGGCGGGCTGGCCGCGGCCGCGGCGATCGCCGGTCAGGACGGCGTGGTGCGGCCGATCGTGGCTCTGGCCGACGTGATGCGCACCGTCTCCCACACCCACGCCTACGCCACCCGGGTCAGCACCGACCGTGACGACGAGGTCGGCCAGCTCTACGCCGGCTTCAACCGCCTGCTCGAGGAGCTGGAGGTGCGCGAGGCGATGCTGAAGAAGCAGCAGCAGCGCCTGTTCACGCTGGCCCATGTCGATGCGGTCACCGGGCTGAGCAATCGGCATCATTTCAGGCTGCTGCTCGACGAGGCGCTGGCGGCGGTCGACACCCGCGGATTTGCGGTGCTGTGCCTGGACCTGGACCGCTTCAAGACGGTCAACGATGCGCTGGGCCATGATGTCGGCGATCGGCTGCTGAGCTGCGTCGGCGAGCGCCTGCGCGCCCTGGCCCGCGCGGGCGATCCGGTGGCGCGGCTCGGCGGCGACGAGTTCGCGGTGGTGCTGCGCGATGTGGGCTCGGCCGACGAGGCCCGTGCCTTCGCCGAACGGGTGCTGGCCGCGCTGTGCCAGCCGGTCGACATCGACGGGCTCACGGTGCCGATGGGCGTGAGCGTGGGCATCGCGCTGGCGCCAGCCGACGGCCGCCTGCCCGATCAGCTGCTGAAGAACGCCGATCTGGCGCTCTACGCCTCGAAGGCCGGCGGGCGCGGGCGTGCCAGCTTCTACTCGCCCCACATGAGCACCGGCGTGGTGCGGCGCCTTCAGCTCGAGCGGGCGCTGCGCAATGCCATCGCGCTGCGCCAGCTCTCGGTGGTGTTCCAGCCGCAGCTCGATCTGGACGAGGGCCGGGTGGTCGGCTTCGAGGCGCTGGTGCGCTGGCGCCATCCCGATCTGGGCCAGGTCTCGCCGGCCGAGTTCATCGCGGTGGCCGAGGATGCCGGCCTGATCAACGAGATCGGCGAGTGGGTGCTCGTGCAGTCCTGCCGCATCGCCGCGCAGTGGTCACGGCCGCTGTCGGTGGCGGTCAATCTCTCGGCGGTGCAGGTGATGACCCAGGATCTGCCGGCGCTGGTGGAGCGGGCGCTGCGCCAGTCGGGCCTGCCGGCGGCGCGGCTGGAGGTCGAGATCACCGAGTCGGTGCTGCTCAACGAGACCGAGGCGACGCTGGCGCAGCTGCACGGCCTGAACCGGCTGGGCGTGCGCATCGCGCTCGACGACTTCGGCACCGGCTACTCGTCGATGGCCTATCTGCGCCGCTTCCCCTTCGACAAGCTGAAGATCGACCGCTGCTTCGTCCAGGCGCTGAACCGCGATCCGCAGGCCCGGGTGATCGTGCGCGCGATCATCGACATGGCCACCGGCCTGCGCATGGCCACCCTGGCCGAGGGCGTGGAGACGCCCGACGAGCTCGAGGCGCTGCGTGCCGAGGGCTGCACGCTGGTGCAGGGCTATCTGGTGGCCCCGCCGCTGCCGGTCGAGCAGGTCGAGCCCTTCCTGGCGCGTCATGCCGCCTCAGGCGTGGCCGATCTGGGGGTCTGATCCGCGGACGGCGGCCACGCCGGTGATCCAGCCCTCGAGCGGATCGACCCCGGCGGGAAGGCCGAAGTCCGGCCGCTGGCCAGCCCGGGCGGCCTGCAACAGGCACAGCACGGCGTCGAGCCGGTCGCCGCGCGCGTCGTCGACCAGCGCGGTGCGCTGCTCGGCATCGATCTGCAGGCCGTCGTGCTGTTCCAGCGCCTGCACCAGCGTCTGTCGGGCCTGACGCCGGCTCTCGTCCTGGCGGGCCGGATCGTCGCTCTTGTAGCTGCGCCGGCCCAGCACCGCGCGGGCGCCGAGGCCGGGATAGCCCTCCAGCGCGATGCGGCTGCGGTCGCCCTCATGCAGGCCGGGCAGATGGCAGCCTGCGTCGAGCAGGGCGGGTGCGCCCGCATGCAGCATGAAGGCCACCGGCGGGTTGATCCATTTCATCGACGGCGAGGCGCCGGCTGGCCGATCGCAGGCCCGGTGCGCGAACTTCGCGCCCGCTGGCCGGGCAGCGCAGAAGGCGGCGAAGGCGGCGCGAATCTCCGGGCGCGACAGGCGCCGGTAATGCGCGATCAGCGCCGCCCAGCTGTGGTTCGGCCAGCCCAGCGTCTCGACCAGCTCGCGTGGCAGGCCGAACGGCAGATCGAAGGCGCCCAGCCAGGGGCCGGGCTCGGTCAGCAGGGCGGCGAAGGCGGCCGGGTCGGACAGCTCGCGCAGCCGGTCCAGGCGCAGCTGGCCTGATGCGTCGCACCGGTGGCCCTCGGCCACGACGATCGGCTTGCGCCGGTCGGGCCGGCTGCTGAAGTCGACGCCCAGCAGGCGCAGGCGCGGCGAAGGCTCAGCTGCCGGCACGCCCGACGATCGAGGCGGTGGCGATCAGCTCCTCGAGCATCGCCATCGAGGCGCGGCCCGGCACGGTGAACGGGTCGAGCACCGGACGGGCGCTGTACTTCAGCACGATCGACGGATTGACCCGGGTCAGGTTGACCACGCCCATCGTCCAGCCGGAGAAGCGCCGCTCGGCGATTTCCTCGAAATGCAGCAGCGTCACGTCGTGGTGGCGGCTGTCGCGCACGATCGAGCCGTAGAGCCGGTTGACCGCATCGCGCCCGCCCTCGAGCACCTGCATGAAGACATCGCCGCCGTGGCACAGGATGCCAGTGATGCCCTGCGTCGGATTGCGCGTGCGCGACTGCGCCAGGATCGCGTCGATCGTCTCGGGGCTGACCGCGGTGGCGCGGCTGGCATACAGAAGACGGACCATCATCGGGAATTCCTCTTCGCCCGGGAGGGGCAGTGGCAGGCGGTGGCAGGTTGTGGCAGGCGGTCGAGGTGCCGGGGGCGGCGGCCGTGCGGTCGGGCTCAGCCCTTGCGCTGCCCCAGCAGCGACAGGAATTCGCGGCGCAGGTTGGGATCCTTCAGGAAGGCGCCGCGCATCACGCTGTTGATCATCTTCGAGTCCAGATCGCGCACGCCGCGCCAGCCCATGCAGAAATGGTCGGCCTCCATGACCAGCGCCAGGCCGTCGGGCTGCATCTTGTTGCTGAGCAGGTCGGCGACCTGGATGATCGCCTCCTCCTGGATCTGCGGGCGGCTCATCACCCACTCGGCCAGGCGCGCGTACTTCGACAGGCCGATCAGCGCCGAGTGCTCGTTGGGCAGGATGCCGATCCACAGCTTGCCGATGATCGGGCACAGGTGGTGCGAGCAGGCGCTGCGCACGGTGATGGGCCCGACGATCATCAGCTCGCCCAGCCGCTCGGCGTTGGGGAATTCGGTGACGGCCGGCTGCGGCTCGTAGCGGCCGCGGAAGACTTCCTTCAGGTACATCTTGGCGACGCGGCGCGCGGTGTCCTGGGTGTTGTGATCGCTCTCGGTGTCGATCACCAGGCTGCGCAGCACGCCCGACATCTGGCCGGCGACCTCCTCGAGCAGCGCATCGAGCTCGCCCGGACGGATGAAGTCGGCGATGTTGTCGTTGGCGTGAAAGCGCCGGCCGGAGGCGCGGATGCGCTCGCGGATCACCGTCGAGATCGGCCGGCCCTCGTCATCCGGTCGGTCCTGCGGCGGGGTCGGAAGGCTCATGGCGCGGCGGGAGTCGTCGTTGTCTTGCACGTCTGTCTTTCAGGTCTCGGTCGCCATGCTAGCAGCGAGGTCATCCCCCCGCTTCCCGAGCGGTCGGGCGAACACAAAACCACACTTCGGTGCGGGCGAGAGGCTTCGGGTTTGCGAGAATCGACCCGCAAAGGATGTTCTGCCCATGTCTCGTCCGCCGCTGATCGGCATTTCCGCCCGCATCTATTTCCCGGCCGCGCCGGTGGCCGACATCGGCGGCGTCTTCACCCGCACGCTGCACTATCTGGAGCAGTCGGTGGCGCACTGGATCCTGGGGGGGCGGGCGCTGGCGGTGATGATTCCCGCCATCGAGAGTCAGGGCATGCTCGCGCGCAGCGAGATGAGCCTGGCCGAGTACGCCAGCCAGCTCGACGGCCTGGTGCTGCAGGGCGGCAACGACATCGCGCCCGAGAGCTATGGCGAGACGCCGCTGCGCCCCGAGTGGAGCGGCGACCGGGTGCGCGATCGCTACGAGATCGACCTGTTCGACGCCTTCGTCAGCGCGGGCAAGCCGGTGGTGGGCATCTGCCGCGGCTGCCAGCTGATCAATGTCGCGCTGGGCGGCACGCTCTACCAGGACATCCCGAGCCAGCGGCCCTCCGAGGTGCAGCACCTGCATGTGCAGCAGTACGACCGCCAGTTCCATGACGCCGAGATCCTGCCGGGCTCCGGGCTGGCTCGGCTCTATCCGGGCGTGGAGCGCACGACGATCAACTCGATCCACCATCAGGCGGTGAAGGACCTGGGACGCGATCTGGTGGTCGAGGCGCGCTCGGTGCCCGACGGTCTGGTCGAGGCGATCCGCTGGCGTGGCCCCAGCCTGGTCTTCGGCATGCAGTGGCATCCGGAGTTCATGGCCCAGGACCGGCACCACCCGTCGCAGCTCGACGGCCGGCCGATTCTCGAGGAATTCCTGGCCGCCTGTCTCAGGCGCCGAGGCTGAGGTCGGCTTCGGCGCGGTGGGTGCGGCAGCGCGCCAGCAGCGCGTCCATGTCGGCGGCGGCCATCGGCCGGCCGAGCAGATAGCCCTGCATCTCGTCGCAGCCCAGGCGGGTCAGCATCTCGTGCTGCGCGCCGGTCTCGACGCCCTCGGCGACGATGCGCAGGTTCATCTTGCGCGCCATCGCGACGATGGCCTCGACGATGGCGATGTCGTCGCCATCGTCCGGGATGCCGTCGACGAAGGAGCGGTCGATCTTGAGCCGCTGCAGCGGGAAGCGCTTCAGGTAGGCCAGGCTGGAGTAGCCGGTGCCGAAGTCGTCGACCGAGAGCTGCACGCCGATGCCGCGCAGCGCATGCAGCAGCGTCATCGTGCCGGCCGGATCCTCCATCATGCTGGACTCGGTGATCTCCAGCTCGAGGTAGGCCGCCTCCAGGCCGCTGCGGCGCAGCTCCGAGCGCACCGTCTGGTCCAGACCCCGGCGCTGCAGCTGGCGCACCGACAGGTTGACGGCCACCCGCATTTCCGGATGGCCCTGCCGCTGCCACTGCCGCACCTGCCGGCAGGCCTCGCCGAGCACCCAGTCGCCCAGCGGATGGATCAGGCCGCTTTCCTCGGCGATCGGGATGAACTCGGCCGGGCTGATCATGCCGCGCTGCGGATGGGGCCAGCGCAGCAGCGCCTCGACGCCGACGAGCCGGCCGCGGGCATCGAACTGCGGCTGGTAGTGCAGGCAAAGCTCGCTGCGGTCGATCGCATGGCGCAGATCGTTCTCCAGGCGCAGCCGGGCATGCGCCTGCCGGTCCATCTCCGGGCTGAAGAAGCAGTAGGTGCTGCGGCCAGAGGCCTTGGCGCGGTAGAGCGCGGTGTCGGCGTACTTCAGCAGCAGGTGCTCGTCATTGCCGTCGCGTGGATACAGGCTCACGCCGAGACTGGCGCTCACATGCAGGTCGTGGCCGTCGATCAGGAAGGACGGCTCGAACTCGCGGACCAGCTCCTCGGCGGTCTGCGCGACCTGGGCCGCCTCGGTCAGATCCTCGATCAGCACCAGGAACTCGTCGCCGCCGAGCCGCGCCAGCGTGACCTCCGGCGGCAGCCGCTGGCGCAGCCGCAGTGCCACCTGGCACAGCAGCTCGTCGCCGACCAGGTGGCCGAGCGTGTCGTTGATGTTCTTGAAGCGGTCCAGATCGATGAAGATCACCGCGAGCATGCGGCCACGGTGGTGCGCCATGCGCAGGCCCTGCTCGAGCCGGTCGAGCACCAGCGAGCGGTTGGGCAGGCCGGTCAGCGCATCGTGATAGGCCATGTGCTGGATGCGCAGCTCCTGCAGATGCTGCTCGGTCACATCCTGCGCGATGCCGGCGCGGCGCACGGTGCGGCTGCGCTCGTCCTGCACCGCGAAGCTGCGCAGATGCACGTAGCGCACTTCGCCGGAGGGCTTGATCACCCGGAAGCGGGTGTCGTAGTTGTCTCCATCGATGGCGCCGGCGCGAATCTCGCGCAGCGCGCGCTCGCGGTCCTCGGGATGAATGTATGCGGTCCAGGCATGCCAGTCGTTGAGCAGATCGGCGGCGGGCAGGCCCCAGATCCGCTCGATTGCCGGGCTGATGTACAGCAGCCGGCCGGCGACCGGATCGCTGAGCCAGACCACATCGTCGATGGCGTCGGCCAGCTCGCGCAGCCGGCGCTCGCTCTCGGCCAGCGCGCGGCGCTCGCGCTCGAGCTGCACCCGCAGGCAGGCCGATTCCAGCGCGATGTGCAGGCGCGGCATCGCCAGGTCGCGCTTGACCAGGTAGTCGTGTGCACCGAGCCGGATCGCCTGTGCTGCGGCCTCCTCGTCACCCTGGCCGGTGATGACGACGATCGGCAGGTCCAGGCCGCGCACCTCGCGGATCTCGTGGATCAGCTCGAGCGCGTTCATGCCCGGCAGCAGGTAGTCGATCAGCAGCGCATCGACCGGGCCGAGCCCGTCGGGGCTGCCGTGCTCGAGTGCGGCCAGCACCTCCGCGCCGCTGCCGACCACGTCGAGCAGGATGTGCGGCGCCTGCTGACGCAGGTGGCGGCGCAGCAGGTCGACATCGCTGGCGGTGCGCTCGGCGTAGAGCACATGCAGCACCTGGGCCGGCGCATGGTCGGGCCGCTCGAGCCGGCGCTGGCGCGCCGCGGCGATGGTCTGGGTCAGCGTGTCGAGATAGCGGGTGTCCTTGACGATGTAGTCGTCGGCACCGCTGCGCAGCGCGCGCACCGCCGCCTCCTCGTCGCCGCAGCCGGTCAGCAGCAGCACCGTGATGTCGGGCCGGCTGTGGCGGACCTGCGCCACCAGCTCGATGCCGTTGCCGTCGGGCAGGTTCATGTCGATCAGCAGCACGTCGCAGGGGCGGGCATCGTCGTCCAGCAGTGCGCGGGCCTGCCCGAGCGTGCCGGCCAGTCGCAGCTGCATCTGCGGGGCCTGCTGCGCCAGCATCCGGCGGGTCAGGTCGGCATCGAGCGGGTTGTCCTCGACGTAGATCAGGTTCATGGGACTGGGGCGCCGATGCTGCCGGCGGCAGGGGGGAATTCAAGCACGAAGGTGGCGCCGCGACCGGGCTCGGCGCGGGCGTGAATGCGGCCGTTCATGCGCTCCATCGCCTTGCGCACGATCGCCAGGCCGATGCCGGTGCCGGGATAGTCCTCGACCCGGTGCAGGCGCTGGAAGATCTCGAAGATGCGGTCGTGATAGCGCATGTCGAAGCCGATGCCGTTGTCGGCGATCGTCAGCTCGGTGCCGCCGCCAGGCGCCTCGAGCGGTCGCGCGGTGATCGTGATCTGGCAGGGCCGGTCCGGGCGTCTGAACTTGATCGCGTTGTCGAGCAGGTTGCGCAGCACCAGCAGCAGGCCGCGCCGCTCGCCCTGCACCGACAGCGTGCCGGTGTCGATGCGGATCTCGGCGGCGTGGCTGCTCAGGCTGTCGTCCAGCTCGGCCAGCGCCTGGTCGATCAGGCTGCGCAGCGGGATCGGCACCAGGGTCGGGCGCAGCCGCTCGACACGCGAGTAGGCCAGCAGATCCTCGATCAGCTGGCTCATCTGGCGGGCCGCCTGGCGGATGTTGTCGACGAAGAGCCGCCCCTCGTCGTCGAGCTGCTCGCACTTCTCGGTCAGCAGCAGCCGGCTGTAGCCGTCGAGCCCGCGCAGTGGCGCCTTCAGGTCATGCGAGACCGAGTAGGTGAAGCGCTCCATCTCGCGGTGCTTGGCCTCGAGCTCCGCGGTGCGCTCGCTCACCCGCTGCTCCAGAACGACGTGCAGGGCCTCGAGCTGCTGCTCCGCCCGCTTGCGCGCGCTGATGTCGAGCAGATAGCCGTAGGCGCCGGGCCGCCCGGCCGCATCGATCTCGATCGTGGCCCGGGCTTCGTGCCAGACCGGGCCGCGCACGGGATGCAGCAGGCGGAACTCATGATGGAAGTCCGTCCGATGAAGTGCGGCCTCGCGCATCGCCTGCGCCAGGGCGTCGCGGTCCTGAGCATGCACATGCGGCAGCACCCGGAAGTCCGGCTCGGCCAGCTCGCGTTCGTCGCGGCCGAAGGCCCGGCACAGACCCGGCGAGATGATGGTGAAGCGCAGCCGCGCCGGCTCGCCGTCGAGCTCTACCGCGAAGGGCGCGCCTGGCGAGAGCTGCATGAATCGCGCCAGCAGCCGGTCCGCCTGCTGGCGATGGCGCTCGGCGCGCACCCGCTCGCTGATGTCGACCAGGGCGCAGACATGGCTGGTCGTCGGCAGGCCCGGCAGCAGCGCCACCGAGGTGGCCGACAGGTCGAGCCAGCGCTCGGGGCGCCCGTCCCGCTCGGGCAGGCAGAGCTGTCGGCTGCCGCGCGGCTGGCCGGGAGCGGCCGGGGCCGCCAGCATCTCGTGCAGCATGCCGGCATCGAAGACACGCGGGCATCCCTGGTCGTCGAGATGGAGCCAGCCGAGCTGGTCGATGCGTCGGCCACGCAGCGCCTGGGGATCGAGCGCGAAGAGTTCCAGGGCCGCCGCATTGCCCGCCAGGACCCGGGCCTGGTGATCCACCACCAGCATCGCGTGCGGCATCGCGTCGAAGATGCGCAGGTGCAGCGGGTCATGGCGCTCCGGCCGGCCCAGCTCCTCGAACTGCCAGAGGCGCAGTCCTGCGTGGGCCGCGCCGACGCGCAGCATCGCCCGCGGGCTCAGGCCGGCCGGCGCCCCTGTCTCCAGCCGCAGCGGCAGCCGCCGCGCCACCGCTTCGACCGGCAGAGCGAGCAGATCGGCGAGCGCACGGCGGTTCTCGGCGCCGATCAGCAGGCTCATCGCCCGGTCCTGCTGCAGCGCAGAGCCGAACAGCTGCGTGGCCGCCGCGTTGAAGCCGCGCACCTGGCCGCTGCCGGCGTCCACCAGGACGGCCGCATCGGGCACGAGCGCTGCCAGCAGTTCAGGGGGCACGGTGGCGGACATGAGAACCGGAATCGAGTCGAAAAGATGAAAGATGTCGCAGAACGCGAGTCTGGCGGCAGTCTCGCATGGATGTCCGGTGATCTTTCTCGGATTCCCTCGTGTCAGACAGGAAAAACCTTCCAGTACCCTTGTCAACACCGGGTCAGGCCGGAACGCTGCAATCGTCGAATTGTGCTTTGATGCAGGCTGGTCGAGAGTTTCTTGACTCCTGGCCTTGACTTCCGACTCCAAGAACAGGGCTCGCCCGCATGACGGCTGCCCACGATCCCCATGAAATTTGCCCCCCTTTTCTGCCTTGGCAGGTGCGTCGAGGTCCGTGATGTCCTCTGATCCGCGCTCTCTGCGTCGCCGCGCCGCGGCACAGGTCCTTCAGCCGCTGCTGCATGAGGCGGCCCTGCACGAGGCGCTGTGGCTCCAGCACGACACCATGCGGGCCGATCAGGTCTCCGACATCATCGCCTTCGTCGATCGCCTGGCGGCGCAGCATCTCTTCGATGCGGCCACCGTCAAGCGGCTCTACAGCGACTTCTACAAGGCCCTGCGCGAACGCGAGGATCGGCTGCCTGTCGATCCCTGGCCGCAGATGCAGGCGGCCCGCGCCGCGGCTCAGCCGCCGGCGCCGGTCATGCCGCCCGCGCCGGTGGCGGCACCGGCCGCGCCGGCTGCACCGGTCATCAATCCGGTCGAGCGCGCCTTGCAGGCCGCGCGCGACGAGGGCCGGGTGCCGCCGGCAGCGCCGGCCGCGCCGCCCCGGGCGCCGGAGAGCGAGCCGGCCGCGGTGCTGTTCGGCGTGCTGGTCGGCGCGGTGGTGGCCGAGGTTCAGCGCTTCCATGTCGAGGCGCTCGACGAGGTGCGCCGCGACGTGCTGCGCCGTGCCGATACCGCCGCGGCGTCGCCTTCGCTGCGGCTGGCCTTCCGCGCCGCCTGGAGCCGGCCGCTCGACAGCGACTGGCGCCTGCCCGGCGCGCCCGGCGATCTGGCCGATCTGGTGCGGGTGCTGCATGTGGCGCTGGTCGATGCCTTCGGCCGCAATGGCGCCGAGCAGATTCTCGGCCGTGCGCTGCGCGCCGCCGAGGCACGCCCTGAGGCGGCGCACTTCGCGCCGCGCCAGCTGCTCGAGACGATCGCGGGGCTGCGCCTGTGATGTCCGCCGTCCTGTCCTTCCCCGCTGTTTCCGTCCTGGAGTGATCGATGTCCCGCCTGCCGGATTCCCCTGACCTGTCCGACGAGATCGATCGCGACGAGCGCCTGCCGATGACGACGCAGGAGCGTCGCCTGGTGCTGACCTCCTCGATCGGCACGATCTTCCAGTGGTACGACTTCTTCCTGTACGGCGCGATGGCCTCGGTCATCGCCCGGCAGTTCTTCACCTCGCTCGAGCCGGGTGCGGCCTTCATCCTGACGCTGCTGGCCTTTGCGGCCGGCTTCGTGGTGCGTCCGGTCGGTGCGGTGATCTTCGGGCACCTGGGCGACCGCATCGGCCGCAAGCAGACCTTCCTGGCCACCGTGCTGCTGATGGGCATCTCGACGGTGCTGGTGGCGCTGCTGCCGACCTACAGCACCGCCGGCGTGTTCGCGCCGATCGCGCTGGTGGCGCTGCGCATGCTGCAGGGTCTGGCGCTGGGTGGCGAGTACGGCGGCGCGGTGATCTATGTCGCCGAGCATGCGCCGCAGCACCAGCGCGGCGCTTACACCGGCTGGATCCAGACCACCGCGACCATCGGCCTGCTGCTGTCGCTGCTGGTGGTGCTGGGCGTGCGCACGGCGCTGGGCGAGGCGGCCTTTGCCGACTGGGGCTGGCGAGTGCCGTTCGGCCTGTCGGCGCTGATGCTGTCGCTGTCGCTGTGGCTGCGCCTGTCGCTGACCGAGTCGCCCGCCTTCCGGCGCATGCAGCAGGAGGGTCGCGGCTCGAAGGCGCCGCTGGCCGAGTGCTTCGGCCAGTGGAAGAACCTGCGGGTGATCGTGCTGGCGCTGTTCGGCCTGGTCGCCGGGCAGGCGGTGATCTGGTACACCGGCCAGTTCTACGCGCTGTTCTTCCTGACCGGCGTGCTGAAGGTGGAGGCCAGCACCGCGACCTGGCTGATGACGGTGGCGCTGCTGATCACGCTGCCGCTGTTCGTCGGCTTCGGGATGCTGTCGGACCGCGTCGGCCGCAAGCCGATCATCATGACCGGGCTGCTGCTGGCCTGTCTGGGCCTGCAGCCGCTCTATCACGCGCTGACCCACTTCGCCAATCCGGCGCTGGCCGAGGCGCAGCAGAAGGTGCGCATCGTGGTGCGCGCCGATCCGGCCACCTGCTCCTTCCAGGCCAATCCGCTGGCGACCGACACCAGCTTCTCGTCGGCCTGCGACATCGCCAAGCGCACGCTGGCCCAGCTGTCTGCCAGCTATCACAACGAGGCGGTGGCGCCGGGCACGCCCACCGAGGTGCGCATCGGCGAGACGGTGCTGCAGCCGCCCGAGGGCATCCTGATCGACGACGGCAGCCGTTTCGACCAGGACAGCCTGCTGGAGATCTCGCACTTCCGCAAGGAGGTGCTGCCGGATGCGCTGGCCGCGGCCGGCTATCCGGCCAAGGCGGATCCGGCCCGGCTCAGCCATGCCGGCGTGGTGCTGGTGCTGGTGGCGCTGATGGTGCTGGTCGCGATGGTCTACGGTCCGCTGGGCGCGGCCCTGGTCGAGATGTTCCCGACCCGCATCCGCTACACCGCGATGTCGCTGCCCTATCACCTGGGCAACGGCTGGTTCGGCGGTCTGCTGCCGTCGATCGCCTTCGGCATGTCGGCGCAGGACGGCAGCATGTACCACGGCCTGTGGTTCCCGATCGCGGTGGCCGGTCTGACTTTCGCGGTCGGCATGGCCTTCATCCGGGAGACCAAGGACGTCGACATCTACGCCAAGTTCCTGTACTGGCACCCGAACCGGCTGGGGCGCTGAGGCCCGGCCCGCTCAGGACGTGCCGTCGTCCTCGGCGCCCAGCGCGGCGAGGTCGTCGGCCTCGACCTCGCGCAGCGGCGGCGGCACCAGCGTGACCGGCACCCGGGCCCGGCGCACCACCTCGTGCGAGACGGCATCCTGCAGTCGCCCGAGCAGCGCGCCGTGGCTCAGCGTGGTCATGACGATTTGTTCGCAGCCCAGCAGCAGCGCCTGCTCGGCGATCTCGTGGGCGGCATCGCCGGTGACGACCACCGTCTCGAAGGCGATGTCTGCGGTCTGCAGCAGCGCCGCGGCCGGAGCGAGTGCATGTTCTCCAGCCTCGTGGCTGGCACTGTCGATCAGCTCGGCATCGGGCGCGAGCACCACCTCGTACAGGTGGGGCGGATCCTGCACGTTCAGAAGCACCGCCTCGATCTCGAGGCCCGCCTGCCTCATCCCGATCACGTGACGCACGGCGTCGAGCGCATGTTCGCCTCCATCCAGGGGCAGCAGGATGCGGATCATCAGGTTTTCTCCTTGGGACGATGGACAGGGCTCATCGTAGTCCCGCTCGACCGCGCTTGCAGGCCGAATGGCACAAGGAATCTCGAGAAAGGCGGGAGGGGGAGAAAGAAGAGAGATCGCGCGAGGCGGGGGAGGGTGACGAGCCTTGACCCTGGCACTGAGTGCTAACGGTTAGGGCTGCTTCGTTCCCGACCTGACCCGGTTGGCCGCGCCCCCATGCAGGGAGGCCCGTCAAATCGCATTGTAGCTGATGTTTTCCACACATTTCCCGCCGGGTCGCTCGGAATGGGTCTGTGCCACCATGCGCATGGTCCTCCCGCACCCGAGACAATCGACGGATGAAGAAGAACATCGAATCGCGGTCTGACACGGATGGCGCCGCAGATGGCGCGCATGACGGTCAGGCAGAACGGCAGATCGCCCTGCGCAAGATCCATCGCCTGATGGCGTTCTGGCGCATCGAGCCCCATGAGCTGCGCGGGCCGATCCCCCGTGCCGCGCCGGCTGCGCCGGCCGAGGTGCGCTATCGCCATCCGGTGTCCGGTGCCACCTGGGACGGCCAGGGCGCCCAGCCGGCCTGGCTGCGCGAAGCCCTGATCCGCGAGGGCTACACCGTCGACGAGCTGCGCCGTGCGGTCGGGGAGGGGTGATCGGCACCTGAAATGCAAAGCGCCGCAGGCCTGCGTACCGTGCGACGCGATGGAAAGCGCGGCGCTGACGGACAAAAGCGCCAACGCGGCAGCCAACAAGGAAAAACGCCCCAGCGCTTGTGACGCTAGGGCGTTGATCTTCTTGAACCTTTGGCTCCCCGACCTGGACTCGAACCAGGGACCTGCGGATTAACAGTCCGTCGCTCTACAACTTGGAGCTCCGGATGAATTGTTCTAAGTACTTGAAAGTAAAGGAAAACGCGGCGATTCGGCCCGACGGCATTGGACGCCAAAGCGGGCCGGATGGTGGCCATGCGGCTCCGGCGGGACCGGAATCAGACCGGCGCAGTGACCGAGCTCATCGCTTCGCAGCGGCCCTGTAGACCGCCTCGCGCTCCCGTTTGCCGACGGCCACGACCAGCACCGTGACGATCTCGTCCTGGACTTCATAGACCAAGCGGTAGCCGGCGTCGCGCAGCTTGATCTTGTAGCGGTCCTTCTGGCTGTGCAGCTTGGCCGATGGCACGTGCGGTTGCTCCAGGCGCTCGGCCAGCTTCTTCTTGAAGACAGCCTTCACCGACCCATCCAGCTTCTTCCACTCGTCCAGCGCAGCCGGCAGGAACGCCAGCTCATAAGTCACCGAGCGAGACCTTCACAGGGGCGTCACCGGCCGCCAGGCGAGCATCGACCAAGGCGTTCAGCTCGAGGTTTTCGAGTCGTTCCAGCAGCGCTTCGTAGGCCGATGCCGGCACGCAGTAGAAGGTCGGCTCGTTGCGGTTGAGGATCGCCACCGGCAAGCCTTCCCCCGCTGCGACGGTCGCCATCGGGTTGCGCTTGAGTTCGGAGATGCTGGCCGTGGTGGTCGCCAGGATGGTGTGGGCCATGAGATCACTCCTGATGACTCTTTGGGAGTGCTGATTTTAGTGCTGTTCTTGGTGCGTCAATCAGGGCGTATTGTCCCAGCCGGCTCTGGCCTGCGCCATGAGCGTGCCCCAATCATCAGGCGGTCGTCCCCGCCCGAGCATCTTCTGAAACACGGCGTAGGGGTCGGAGGAGCTGCCGGATGACCGCAGGGTAGTCTCGTCGTTGACCCAGGCGTAGACGATCACCTTGGACTTGGAATCGAAGCGGAAGAACAGCCTGAAGCGCCGCCCGATCTTGGCTCGCCGCCAGTGCCGGAAATCGGCCCCCATGGTGTTGCCCTGGCGGTAGTCTTCCCGGTTCGGGTCGATCGGCACGACCTCGAGGATCAGGTGCGACAGCGCCTTGAAGAGCTTGACGTTGGCGTTGCCCTCCGCCCCGCTGGGGTCCTGGCGCTGGGCCCGGGCCGCTGCGGCTTCTAGCTTGCGCAGTTGTTCAATCAGGCAATCGTGGAACAGCAGCGTCCAGCCGTGGCGCTGCATCACAGGTCCACGTCACCGCTGATGTCGGCATCGAGATCGACACCCCCATGCAACTGCGCCAGCATCGAGGTGGCCAGATAGGCCGGCAGGGTGCCGATGTGGCGCCCTTGCTGGATGTCCTGCGCCAGCAGCGACAGGAAGCTGCCGATGGCCGGGTCTTCGTGAACATCGGACTCCACTCGACTCACGACCACCTGTGAGCCGAGCAGGTCGAAAGCCACCTTGCTGCCGGTGTCCAGCCCCAACGCCTGCCGGACGGCCTTGGGCAAGGTGACTTGGCCCTTCGAGGTCAGGGTCGCGACTTCATGGATGTGGGGCATGTGTACTCCCGATGGATGCATGGATTGTAAGGATTACTCCTTACTTTCTGCAAGTGATCGGAAAGGGCAAGTAGGCTGGATTGATCGGTGTACCTATGCGTTCCTGGGCGATTTCCAGCACTTCGCGGCGGTCGTCGGCGCTGAGCCCGAAGATCGCCTCAGCCACGCAGCGCCTCCCGGCCGATGGCCGCGGCCATCCACGACGGCAGGCTGGCGCGTTGGCCCATCAGGGCCTGCCACTCCTCGGCCGGCAGGCTGTGGTGCAGCTTCTCGATCGATGCCTGAGCCTGCTCCCGGCCGGGATCCCAGCGCGAACATCCAGCGCGGTGCCTGGCGGACGATGACTTCCGACCGACCGACCGACCTGGAGAGCTTGCGGGTGCGCCCGGTGGTCAGGTAGGCCTCACGGATCGGCACCTGTTGGGTCAGGCCCAGCGCGTTGGCCGACGCGGCCTGATCCACCGCGGCCCGGCTGCCCAGGAGATGAGTCTGACCGGTCTGGCTGATGCGGGAAGACCGGAACGTGACCGGAGCACGTCACCCGCTGCGGTCACTCCGAGCGGTGGCGGCTGGTCCGATGCAGCTTCGCGGTCATGGGCTGGTCCTGTGGCGGACAGCCATCAGGCAGTTCGGCACAGCCGATGTGCGCGAGGAGGCCCGCTGCGACCGGTGATGTCTGTCTGGCGACCGGAAATTGACCAGAGCGTGGCCAACAAGGAAAAACGCCCCAGCGCTTGTGACGCTAGGGCGTTGATCTTCTTGAACTTTTGGCTCCCCGACCTGGACTCGAACCAGGGACCTGCGGATTAACAGTCCGTCGCTCTACCGACTGAGCTATCAGGGAACAGTCTGGCTGATGGTGCAGGTGAATCTGATGTTTGGCTCCCCGACCTGGACTCGAACCAGGGACCTGCGGATTAACAGTCCGTCGCTCTACCGACTGAGCTATCAGGGATCAGATTTGTCTGCGTCAGCTGACAAGAATTGAATTCTATTGCGAAACTTTGATGGTCTGCAAGAGATCAGGCTGCTTTTTTTTGCGATGTGTCGGATTGACGGGGATCCGAGCGCTCCGGGGCGGTGTGTGGCAGCCAGAAGTCGAAGACACCGCCGCCTTGCGGGTGGGGCTGGTAGCTCAGGTCACCCCCCAGTTCGCGCATGATCTGGCGGCAGATGGCCAGCTCGAGGCCGCTGCCCTGGCTGGCATTCGGGGCGGCGCCGTTGCGGCGGGACTGGAAGAAGGCGTCGAACACCGTCTCGTGCTCGCTGTCGGGCAGCACTGCACCGATCTCGCGAACACGCCAGTGCAGCCGCGCCTGCGTGTCGACCTCGGCGCTGAGCGTGATCGGCTCGGAGGCGGGTGTCAGCGACAGCGCCCGCTCGATCAGCAGTCGCACCACCTGCTGGAACCGCAGTGGATCGACACGGGCCCAGGCGACCAGATCGCTGGCGTGCTCGACCCGGATCGAGCGGCCCAGGCTTGCGGGTGCCTCGCGCGCATGTCCGACGACCTCGCGCACCAGCGCCAGGGTGTCGCTGGGCGTGCAGTGCAGCGTGCCGGCCGAGCTCTTGATCCGCGACAGGTCCAGCAGGTCATCGACCACGCCGAGCATGCGCAGACCGGCCTGATGCACATGTCCGAACAGCTCCTGCAGCGCTGCATCGCGCCGGGTGCGCAGCCGGCCCAGCTCGGAGAAGCCGATGATCGACTGCAGCGGCGTGCGCAGCGCGTGGCTGAGATTGCCGATGAATTCCGACTCGGCCCGGTAGGCGGCCTCGATGGTCTGGCGAGCCTCGGCCGCGCGCTGCTCGGCCTCGTGGAAGCTGGTGACGTCGGTCAGGCTGCCGATGATGCCGCCGGTGCGCTCGCCCGGGCGGCGCAGCGTGACCTTGGTGACCAGCATCTGCCGGCGCTCGCCGCCTTGGAGCACAAATTCCTCGACATAGTGGCTGCGTCCGCTGCCGCTGCTGCTCCAGAGCGCGTGGTCGAGCGCCTGGTGGTAGGCGAGCTGGCGCAGCCGCTCATGGCTTTCACCGCGCTGGCCCAGCAGCTGCTCGCGGCGCACGTCGAGCAGATCCTCGAAGGCCTGGTTGACCATCGCGTAGCGTCCGAGCGGGTCGATCACGAACATCGCTGCCGGCGCGGCCTCGATCAGGGTGCGCAGATGGCCCTCGCTGTCGACGAGCTGGCTGCGGGTCTGCTGCAGCGCGAGCATCAGCTGCTCCTGCGTTCTCAGGGCACGCCAGGCCAGCAGCGTGCCCAGGCCGATCAGGCCCATCGATGCGCACATCATCATCACCGACCACAGCAGCTTGTCGCGCACGATGGTCTCGACCGCGTCGACCGGTTGCTCCAGCAGCGTGAACACCGGCCAGCGCCCGCTGGCATCGAAGCTGCTGAGCGCCTGAGCGCCGTCGATGCCGGTGCTGTCGTAGTGGCCGTGCTCTCGTTCCGGCAGGAAGTCCTGCAGCGCCGGCAGCGTCGGGCGGGATTCGCCCGGGCTGGCGGCGAGCTGATCGGTGCCGCCGAGAATCTGGCCCTGGAAATCCAGCAGCGCGGCCGACAGCGTGCCGTGGCCCAGCAGGCGCTGCTGCTGCGAAGCCAGCGCATCGGGGTTGAGGGTGGCGATCAGATGGCGCACGGGTAGGCGTGCCGTGCCGACTTCAGGCGTCGCGATCCGGGTCGACAGGGTCATCACGCCCACGCCAGCGGGCGGCACGCCGCCCTGGCGCAGATCTCGGCCGGGCAGCCAGCCGCCCAGCCGGATCTCCCCGGCCTCGCTGGCCAGCGTCAGCCGGCCGGTGTCGAGCGGGCGCAGGTCCTGCGGCGCGTGGGTGGCCGCCAGGATCCGGCCTTCGGCGTCGATCAGCCACAGGCTGCGCATCTGCGGGGCGATGCGCAGGGTCGCGAGCATGTTCTCGCGCAGCGCGTCGGTCTCGCCCGCAGGCTGGCGGTCGATCTGGCTGGCCAGGGTCTGCAGCATCAGCGCGCTGGTGTCGAGCAGGCGCTGCGTCTCGCCCTGGAGCACCCGCACCAGCGTGTCCATGCGTCGGGTCTCGTCGGCGATGACGGTCTGGCGCTGGCGCGCGGCATAGGCGGCAGTCAGCAGCGCCACGCCGACCAGCAGCGTCATGCCGAGCCAGAGCAGCCGGCTGCTGTCGATCAGCGTGCGGGCTTGCGGCACCTCGGCCGGCTTCATGGCTCGTTCCTGGTGCGCTGGACGATCTCGGACAGGCCGTGCCGGCGCGCGGCGGCCGCGAGCCGGCCGTCCTGGCGAATGTGCGCGACGAACTGGTCCACCCGGGCCAGCCAGGCCACGTCGCCCTGCCTCAGCGCATAGGCGTAGGGCATCACGTGCAGCTGCTGGGGCGGGCTCAGCAGCCGCGCCCAGTCTGCGCTGTCGAGCAGGCGCCTGCTGTAGGGATAGTCGGTCATGAAGACATCGATGCGGCCGGATTCGAGTTCCTGCTCGCGGGTTTCCGGCGCCTTGACCACCACCAGCGTGGCGTGACGCAGCTCGTCGCGCATGACGGTCGCCATGAAGGTGCCGGCCTGCACGCCCACCAGCACGCCCGGACGGTCGATGTCCTCCCAGCGGCGCACCACCCGGTTGCTGCGGGTGGTGATCGCATGAATGCCGCTGCTCAGGTAGGGCTGGCTGAAGGCCAGATGCTGGCGACGCTGCGGCAGCGCCGCGACCGCGAACATCGCGATGTCGCAGCGGAGCTCGCGCAGGTCATCGATCAGGGTCGCGAACGAGGAGTCGACATGCTGCAGCCGCACGCCCAGCTCGCGCGCCAGCTCGGCCGACAGGTCGATGTCGAGCCCGCCGAGCTGGCGGGTCTTGGGATTGCGGTAGCTGATGCCGTAGTAGTCCGGCCAGATGCACACCCGCAGCTCGCCACGGCGCTGGATCTGCTTGAGCGTGTCGGCGCCGGCGGCCTGCGCCGTCGGCGGCAGCAGGGCGCCGGGCAGGCAGAGCAGAAGCGCCATGGCCTGGAGCAGGCGCGTGCGTAGAACCTTCTTCTTCATCTTGTTCGAGGTGTCCGCCACCGATGCGACGAATCAGAAGTGTGACGGCAGGGGTCCGGGTTCGGACAAGAGGGGGATGCGCTGCAGCGCTTTTTCCGATATTGCGCGTGCCGGATTTTACGGAAATAAGCCGTGCGAGGCGATGTCTCGCACTCAAGTGTCAGGCGTGTCAGATGTTTCAGGTGCGCCTACCGAGGCGCTGCTGCAGCAGCGTGCTGCTGCTGGTGTAGAGCAGCGGGCCGCGCTCGTCGGGGCGCAGGCGCTCGTGCGCGGCATGTGCGGCCAGCGTGGCCTCATGGAAGCCGCACAGGATCAGCTTCTTCTTGCCGGGATAGCTGACGATGTCGCCGGCGGCATGGATGCCGGGCTGGCTGGTCTCGAAGGTGGCAGGATCGACGCTCAGCAGCTTGCGCTCCATCGCCAGGCCCCAGTCGGCGATCGGGCCCAGGCGCGGGCTCAGGCCCAGGCAGACGATCAGCGCGTCGAGGTCCAGCGTGCACAGGCTGCCGTCCGGCTGCGTGATGTCGACCTGCAGCAGCCGGCCGGCCGCGTCCTGGCGCGCTGCGGCGAGTTGCGCCGCATGGAAGACGATGCGCCCGGTCTGGCGCAGTGCGTCGATGCGTGCCAGCAGCGGCGCCTCGGCCTGCAGCACGTCGCGGCGGTGCATCAGCTGCACCGGAGGCTGCCCGTCGCGCTCGGCCAGCGCGGCGGCGCGGCTCAGGGCCGCCTCGTCGCCGCCGATGACCAGCACCCGGCGGCCGGCAAAGCGCGCCAGCGTGGCGGCATCGGTGCCAGGGTGGTAGTGGAGATGGCGGCCCTCGAGGCCGTCGAGGCCCGGCACCTTCAGGCGACGCGGCTGGAAGGCGCCGACGCCAGCGCAGACGAAGACGGCGCCGGCGTCGAAGGCGGTGCCGGCGGCGCAGGCCACATCGAAGCGGCCGTCGTCACGGCGGGTCAGCCGTGTGACCTCCTGCCCGAGGTGCCAGCCCGGTGCCAGGGGCGCGAGCTGCGCCAGCAGCCGCTCGATCAGCTCGCGGCCGCTGCACTCGACGAGGCCGGGAATGTCGAGGATCGGCTTGTCGGCATAGAGCTCGACGCATTGGCCGCCGGCCTGCGGCAGCGCGTCGACGATCTGCACCGACAGGCCGAGCAGGCCGAGCTGGAAGGCCTGGAACAGGCCGACCGGGCCCGCGCCGATCACCAGCGCATCGGTGCGAAAGGTCGGTGCGGCAGGGGGCATCGGCAGGGCAGGACGCGGGCTGGCGTCAGCCGCTCAGCGGATCAGCTGGTCGAGCTTGCCGGTCACGTTCTTCCACTGCTCGTGGTCGGGCAGCGGATCCTTGCGCTTGGTGATGCTGGGCCACTTGGGCGACAGCTCGGCGTTGAGCTTGATGTAGGCCAGCTGGTCGGCCGGCACATCCTCCTCGGGGAGGATGGCGCTGACCGGGCACTCGGGAATGCAGACCGCGCAGTCGATGCACTCGTCCGGGTCGATCACCAGGAAGTTCGGGCCTTCGCGGAAGCAGTCGACGGGGCAGACATCGACGCAGTCGGTGTACTTGCAGCGGATGCAGGCTTCGGTGACGACGTGGGTCATGACGGAGGATTCGGTTCAGGGTTGAAGGGCGGGATTCTACGGGCTCAGGCCGTGGGGGCCGGGGCAGGGGCTTGATCGGTGTCATGCGCCTCGGGCGCATCGTCGGGCCGGACGGGGCGGGCGCCGGCGCCGACGGTGACCAGGGTCGGGCGGCCGTGGTGCAGCGCGTCGGCCTCGGCCAGCGTGGCCACCGTGTGGCGGCTGGAGCGCTCGTCGGGCCAGCCGGCGCGCGAGATCACCCCCACCGGCGTGTCCTGCGGCCAGCCGACCTCGGCCAGACGCTCGGCCAGCGAGGGCAGCTGGCGCCCGGCCATGTAGAAGACCTCGGTGTCGGCGCTGCGCCGGGCCTCGAGGTCGCCGGTGCGGGTCATCGCGGTGCTGAAGGCGACGCTGCGGCCGATGCCGCGCCGCGTCAGCGGCTGCTGCGTGGCCGCGGCCGCCGCCAGCGCCGAGGTGATGCCGGGCACCACCTCGCTGGCGATGCCGGCCTGGCCGAGCGCGTGCAGCTCCTCCTCGAGGCGGCCGAACAGGCTCGGGTCGCCGCCTTTCAGGCGCACCACCCGCGCCGAGCGGCGCGCCGACTCGACCAGCAGCAGGTTGATGCGGGCCTGACCGGTGCTCTCGGCGCTGAAGCCGCGCTTGCCGACGTCGATCCATTCGGCGTCGGGCGCCTCCTGGCGCAGCGCCGGGTCGGTCAGCGCATCGGCCAGCACGATCTCGGCCTGACGCAGGCGTTGCAGCCCGCGCAGGGTGATCAGGTCGGCCGAGCCGGGGCCGGCACCGACGAAGACGACACGCACCTCGCTCATGGCGGAGCTGCCGTGCTCAGGCGCCGACCAGCAGCGCGCCGCTGGTACGGTTGGTGGTCGGATCGACCACGATCAGCGCACCGCCGACGCGGTTGTCGGCATAGGCCTCGACCGGCAGGGCCTGCTGGGTCTGGATCTGCACGCGGCCGATCTCGTTGACCGACAGCTGCTCGGCCTCGACCTGCTCCAGCGTGTTGATGTCCAGGCGGTGCTCGATGGCGGTGATGCGCGCCTGCACCCAGCGGTTGCCGTGGCGCACCCAGTACTTGCGGCCCAGCACGGCCGGCTCGGTGTCGAGCCAGGCCAGCGTGCCGCCGAAGTTCTGCTGCACCGGCGCGGTGCCGGGCGTGAAGATCCAGTCGCCGCGCGAGACGTCGACCTGGCGGTCCAGCACGATGCCGGCGGACTGGCCGGCCTCGCAGCCATCGACCACCAGACCGGCGTGACGCACCTCGGCCACCACCGCGGTCTCGCCGCTGGGGAAGATCTGCACGGTGTCGCCGGCCTTCACGCCGCCGTGGGCGATGCGGCCCCACATCACGCGGTGCTGGTGGCCGGTGCCCTGGCCGTCGTCGCGGGCGACGTACTGCACCGGCACCAGCAGGTTGCCGTCATGGGCCTCGTCGGTGACCGGCAGGGTCTCGAGCAGCTGCAGCAGCGTCGGGCCGGTGTACCAGTCCCAGTTCGCCGACGGGGTGGCGACGTTGTCGCCGCGCAGCGCCGACACCGGGATGATGCCCTGGACCGCGATGCCGGCTTCCTGCGCGAACTTCTCCAGCGCGCGGGCGGTCGCCTCGAAGGCGGCCTGCGTGCCGGTCTCGATCGCGTCGAGCTTGTTGATCGCGAAGACGATGCTGGGCACGCGCAGCAGGCGCGCCAGCAGGCTGTGGCGGCGCGTCTGCGGCAGCAGCACCACCTCGTCGACCGAGGTGTCGAGCTTGGTGATGTCCACCAGCACCACCGCGGCGTCCGAGCCGGCCGCAGCCGTCACCATGTTGCGGGTGTACTGCTCGTGGCCGGGGGCGTCGGCGATGATGAACTTGCGGCTCTTGGTCGCGAAGTACTGGTAGGCGACGTCGATGGTGATGCCCTGCTCGCGCTCGGCCTCCAGGCCGTCGGTCAGCAGGGAGAGGTCGATCGGGGCGCCGGCGGCGCGCTTCTCCAGCGCGTCGAGCTTGTCGGCCAGGATGCCGCGGCTGTCGAACAGCAGGCGGCCGATCAGCGTGCTCTTGCCGTCATCCACGCTGCCTGCGGTCAGGAAGCGCAGGGCCTTGTGCGCGAGTTCCTCGCCGGCGTCGATGTGTTCCACGGTGCTGGTCACGTCAGTCATCAGAAGTAGCCTTCCTTCTTGCGGCGCTCCATCGAGGCCTCGGAGGTGCGGTCGTCCATGCGGGTGGCGCCGCGCTCGGAAACGGTCACCTGCAGCGTCTCGGCGACGATGTCGGCGGTGGTGGCCGCGTCGGACTCGACCGGGCAGGTGCAGGTCATGTCGCCGACGGTGCGGAAGCGCACGTCCACGGTCTCGACCACGTCCTCGGCCGAGGGCGGCGTCACGTCCGTCACCGGCACCAGCAGGCCCTTGCGGCGGTAGATCTCGCGCTTGTGCGTGTAGTAGATGCTCGGCAGCGGGATGTTCTCGCGGGCGATGTAGAGCCAGACGTCGAGTTCGGTCCAGTTCGAGATCGGGAAGGCGCGGAAGTGCTCGCCCGGCTTGATGCGGGTGTTGAACAGGTTCCAGAGTTCGGGGCGCTGCTCCTTGGGCTGCCACTGGCCGAAGGCGTCGCGGTGGCTGAAGATGCGCTCCTTGGCACGCGCCTTCTCTTCATCCCGGCGGGCGCCGCCGATCATGCAGTCGAAGCGGTGCTCCTCGATCGTTTCGAGCAGCGTCACCGTCTGGTGGCCGTTGCGCGACTCCAGCGGGTGGGCCAGGCGGATCGTGCCCTTCTTCATCGAGTCCTCGAGGTGCCCGACGATCAGGCGCTCGCCCATCTCCTTGATGCGCTCGTCACGGAACTGGATGACTTCGGGGAAGTTGTGGCCGGTGTCCACATGCACCAGCGGGAAGGGCAGGCGGCCGCTGAAGGTCGGGCGCTCGCCGGGCTTCGAGGTCTTCTGCTTGAAGGCCTTCTCGGCGAGGTGCAGCACCACGCAGGAGTCCTTGCCGCTGGAGAACAGCAGGCCGGGGCGCTCGAAGGCGCCGGCGACCTCGCGCAGGATGAAGATGGCCTCTTCTTCCAGCGCGTCGAGGTGGCGGTGGTCCACGTCGGGAAGCGTTTGGGTCATGGTCTCGGGGACAGTCGTCGTGTGTTCGGGAGGGCAGGGCGGGCGCGGCTCTCGCGCTCAGGCCGCCGGCTTCTGGGAGACGTGCAGGCCGCATTCCTTGGCCGACTCGTCCTCCCACCACCAGCGCCCGGCGCGGAATTCCTGCCCCACCGCGATCGCGCGGGTGCAGGGTGCGCAGCCGATGCTCGGCATGAACTGGTCGTGCAGCGGGTTGTAGGGCACATCGTTGGAGGCGATGTAGTGCCACACGTCGTTCCAGGACCAGTCCACCAGGGGATTGATTTTGGCACGACCCTGGTCGTCGGCCTCGACGGTGCGGACCTCGCCGCGGGCGTTGGACTGCTCGCGGCGCAGGCCCGTCACCCAGGCGCTGCGCCCGGAGAGCATGCGCGAGAGCGGCTCCATCTTGCGCACGCCGCAGCAGGCCTTGCGCAGCGCGATGCTCTCGTACATCGCCTGCTCGCCGTTCTTCTGCACGAACTCGATCACCGCCTGCTCGACCGGGCGGTAGACCTCGACCTTCAGGCCGTAGTGCGCCTCGATGCGCGGGATCAGCGCGACCGTCTCGGCGTGCAGCGCGCCGGTCTCCAGCGTGGCGATGGTGATCGGCAGCTGGTGGCGGGCGATCAGGTCGGTGACGACCATGTCCTCGGCGCCGAGGCTGGTGGCCTGGACGATGGTGCCGGGGTGGCTGGCGGCGGCGTCCTTCAGCGCCTGCAGGGCGGCTTCCAGACGATCCTCGAAGCCCGGCTTCTTGCGGCCGTACAGGGCGATCGCGCTCATATCGCGGCTCCGGCGTTGATGAAGTCGGTGCCGCCGGCCGCGGCCGGACGGGCGAAGACCGGGCGGGCTTCGCCGACCGCGCCCTGGTAGTGGCCGGCGAAGAAGCCCAGCGCCCGCTCGGCGGCCTCGCGCGACTGGTCGCGGCGCAGCACGACGGCGTCGAAGCCGGTGCGCTGCATCAGCGGCAGCATGTCGACCAGGGCCTCGCCGGTGGCGCGGATCTGGCCCGGGAAGCGGTAGCGCACCCGCAGCAGGCGGGCCTGGGTGTAGGCGCGGCCGTCGACCCATTTCGGGAACTGCAGCGCGACGAGCGACAGGCGCGGCAGGTCGGCGGCGAGCGTCTCGACGTCGACGCTGTTGGGCAGGATCACGCCGACGGCCAGGCCGGCCGGCCAGGTCTCGCGCACCGCGTGCCACTGCTCCAGCGTCAGCAGCAGGTGGTCCTTGGGCTGCGGATGCGGGATCGGGCCGTCCTCGCCGCCGACGGTGTGCCACGGGTCATGGGCGATGTCGATGAACTTCATGGTGTGTCGTGTTCCGGATGTCGGTCGGCCGCGGCTCAGGCGCGGGCGGTGGCGGTGCGCTGGGCGTTGGCCGCGGCCTTGAACGGGTCCAGGCCGATGCGGTGCAGCGCGTCGATGAACTTCTCGTCGGCCTGGCGCAGCTCGCGGTAGGTGTCGAGAATGGCCTCGACCGCGTCGGTGATCTCGCTGGCGGCGAACGACGGGCCGATGACCTTGCCCGGCACGGCCAGCGGCGCATGGGCCGAGCCGTCCGAGCCGCCCAGCGTGACCTGGTACCACTCGCTGCCGTCCTTGTCGACGCCGAGGATGCCGATGTGGCCGCTGTGGTGGTGACCGCAGGAGTTGATGCAGCCGCTGATGTGCAGGTCGATCTCGCCGAGGTCGAAGACCTCGTCGAGGTCGGAAAAGCGCTCGGTCAGCTCGGCGGCCACCGGAATCGAGCGCGCGTTGGCCAGATCGCAGAAGTCGCCGCCCGGGCAGGCGATCATGTCGGTGACCAGGCCGATGTTGGGCGTGGCGTAGCCGGCGGCCTTGGCCGCGGCGTGCACCTCGGGCAGGTCGCTGGCCTTGACCCAGGGCAGCAGCAGGTTCTGGTCGTGCGTGACGCGCAGCTCGCCCAACGAGAAGCGGTCGGCCAGGTCGGCGGCGGCGTCGAGCTGGGCGTCGGTGGCGTCGCCCGGGGCCTGGCCGGCGCGCTTGACCGACAGCGTGACCGCGCGCCAGCCCGGCACCTGGTGCGCGTGCACGTTGCGCGCGAGCCAGCGGGTGTAGGCCAGCGGCGCGTCCGGCGCGGCGGCCGGCTCGGGCAGCGGCTCGACGCCAGCCGGGCGGGTGAAGCAGGCCGCCACGCGGTCGAGCTCGGCCTGCGGGATCAGGTGCAGCGCGCCGTCCGGGTCGTTCTCGAGGATCTGGCGGAACTCGGCCTCGACCTGGTCGAAGTACTTCTGGCCCTCGGCCTTGACCAGGATCTTGATGCGCGCCTTGTAGGCGTTGTCGCGGCGGCCGTAGCGGTTGTAGACCCGCACCACGGCCTCCAGATAGACCAGGATCTGGTTCCAGGGCAGGAACTCGCGGATCACCGAGCCGATGATGGGCGTGCGGCCCATGCCGCCGCCGACCAGCACCTTGAAGCCGATCTCGCCGGCCTCGTTCTTGACCAGCTGCAGGCCCACGTCATGCCAGCCGATCGCGGCGCGGTCCTCGGCGGCGCCGGAGATGGCGATCTTGAACTTGCGCGGCAGGAAGGCGAACTCGGGGTGCAGCGTGCTCCACTGGCGCAGCACCTCGGCGTAGGGGCGCGGATCGACCAGCTCGTCGGCGGCCACGCCGGCCAGGCCGTCGGTGGTGATGTTGCGGATGCAGTTGCCGCTGGTCTGGATGCCGTGCATGTCCACCGCGGCCAGCTTGTCCATCACGTCGGCGGCCTGGCTCAGCGGGATCCAGTTGTACTGGACGTTCTGGCGGGTGGTGAAGTGCACATAGCCGCGGTCATGCACCCGCGAGATCTCCGCCAGCGCGCGGATCTGGCTGCTGCCGATGGCGCCGTAGGGCACAGCCACGCGCAGCATCGGCGCATGGCGCTGGATGTACCAGCCGTTCTGCAGGCGCAGCGCCTTGAAGTCGTCGCCGTCGAGCTGGCCGGCGAAGTGGCGGTCGAGCTGATCGCGGAACTGGGCCGCCCGGGCACGGACGAACTGGCGGTCGAAGTCGGTGTACTTGTACATGGTGGCTCTGGAGGCTCGGCTCGGTGATCCCGGACTCGGGGAGAACTCAGTGGAACGCCCGGTAGAGGTTGTAGATGCTGATGAGGGAGATGACGGTGCCGACCAGGGCCAGCAGCGCCTTCGTGTGCAGATGGCGGGTCAGCAGCGCGGCCAGCGGTGCGGCGAACAGGCCGCCGATCACCAGCCCGGCCACCGTCGGCCACGGGCTCTCGCCGACCAGCATCGCGAAGACGCCGGCGCTGACGAAGGTCAGGAAGAACTCGGCCAGATTGACCGAACCGATGGTGGTGCGCGGGTCGGAGCCGGTGCCCACCAGCGTGGTGGTCACCACCGGGCCCCAGCCGCCGCCGCCCACCGCATCGACGAAGCCGCCCACCAGCCCGAGCTTGGCGACATGGCGCGGCTCCTCGTGGCGGCGCTTGATGGTGCGGAAGATCTTGCTGATGACATACAGCCCCATCAGCAGCAGATAGATCGAGATGATCGGCTTGATGGTGGCCGCGTCGATGCTGGAGACCACCCAGGCACCGGAGATCGCGCCGATCATGCCCGGCACCAGCAGGCGCAGGAACAGGCTCTTGTTGACGTTGCCGAGCTTGATGTGGGAGATGCCCGACACGCCGGTGGTGAAGACCTCGGCGATGTGCACTGCCGCGCTGGCCACGGCCGGGCTGGAGCCGGTGGCCAGCAGGAAGCTGGTGGAAGTGATGCCGTAGGCCATGCCGAGCGCGCCGTCGACCGTCTGCGCCAGCAGGCCGACCGCCACCGCGCTCCAGAAGGCGCGGCTCTCCAGCGTCTCGGCGATGATCTGGAAGCCGGTGTGGCCATCGGGCTGGTTGAACAGCCGCGTGCCGAGGAAGACCGTCACGCCCATCAGCAGGAAGACCACCGACCACATCGCGAAACGCAGGACCGGATGGTCGCCCGAGTGCGTCACCGCATTCTCGAGCGGCGGCAGACCGAGCTGCTGGTGTTCGGCGTTGACAGGGCTGTCGGTGAGGTCGAGGTCGCGGATCTTCATACAGGGGGCGCATGCTATCCGGCCCCTTTATGGCGACAAACAACAAAAAAGTGAATAGCTTATGTCAGTTGGTTATTTGGTGGCGGTGCCGACCGGGCGAAACGGCTCACCGCCGATGCGGCTGCCGGCCGACAGGCCCTTCTTCGCGAACCAGCCCTGGTTCATCTCGAGCACGAAGCGCACCGGCTTCTTCGAGCAGTGCGAGTCCTCGGTCTGCGGCTTCATGTCCTCGATGTTGACGATGCGGCCCTCGTCGTCGAGAAAGGCCGCCGACAGCGGGATCAGCGTGTTGCGCATCCAGAAGCACTGCACGCCGGGCTGCTCGAAGATGAACAGCATGCCCTCGCCGGCAGGCATCGCGCTGCGGTGCATCAGCCCGATCTGGCGCTGCAGGTCGGTGCGCGCCACCTCGGCGCGGATCTGGTGCATGCCGGCCGTCAGCGTGATCGCCGGCAGCTTCTGCGGTCCTTCCTGGGCGACAGCGGCACCTGGCGACAGCAGGCTCAGCGCCAGACCCAGCGCCGACACCCGCGCCGACAGGGCCCGTCCAGACCGCTTCTGGCGCCGAGGGCGATCCGGATGTTGATCTTTCGTGGTGGAATCCCCACAGTGGTGCAGGTGGGTGAAGCGCGTCAACACGGCACATCCGGGTTGAACCGGATCGAACTTGATGTGGATCATGTTTTGAGGGGGGCTGGCCCCAAAGAATAGCGCATGCGTGGCGGCCGCCCGGTCGTCCCATGCCCCCCATGCCCGCCACAACCCCACCCTCCGCTCGTGTCGATGCTTCATTGACGCCGTCTTCGGCCGCGTCCGGAATCGTCACGTCGGTGGTGCCGGGGCAGTTCAGCGGCGACCCGGCGCTGACCGCCACCCAGGCCGCCGCGGTCGACGACCGCGCCCAGCAGCAGGCCTTCACTCAGTGGATCGACGACGGCCAGGGCGGCGAGCTGGGCCAGTCGCGCCTGCTGATCGGCGGCATGTACTGCGCGGCCTGCGCCGGCCAGATCGAGGAGGCGCTGCTGCAGGTCGACGGCGTGCGCCGGGCCGACGTCAGCGGTGCTGCACAGCGTGCGGTGGTGGTCTGGGATCCGAAGCGTACCCGGGTCTCCGCGATGATCGAGGCGGTACGCTCGATCGGCTACGGGGCTTTTCCCGACACCGGGGCGCAGGCCGTCGCGCTGGCCACCAAGGCGTCACGCCAGTCGCTGTGGCGGCTCTTCGTCGCCTCCTTCTGCATGATGCAGGTGATGATGTACGCCACGCCCACCTATGTGGCGGCGCCCGGCGACATCACGCCCGACATGCTCGGCCTGCTGAACTGGGCGAGCTGGGTGCTGAGCATCCCGGTGATCATCTTTGCGGCCGGCCCCTTCTTTCGGGGCGCCTGGAACGGCCTGCGCGAGCGCCGTGTCTCGATGGACCTGCCGATCGCGCTGGGCATCGCGGTTACCTTCGTCGCCAGCTCGGTGGCCACCTTCGACCCGGCCGGACCCTTCGGCTCGGAGGTCTACTTCGACTCGCTGACGATGTTCGTCAGCTTCCTGTTCGCGGCGCGCACGCTCGAGGCGCGGGCACGCCAGCGCGCGGCGCAGTCGCTCGACGCGGTGATGCGCCGGCTGCCCGATGCGGTCGAACGCCTGGACGCGGCCGGCCGCGGCGAACTGGTGCCCTCGTCGGCGCTGGCCGTCGGCGACCGGGTGCGGGTGCATGCCGGCCAGGCCTTCGCCGCCGATGGCCGCCTGCTCGAGGGCCGCACCCAGGTCGACGAGGCGATGCTGACCGGCGAGTCGCGTCCGGTCGACCGTGCCGTCGGCGACGAGGTCTCGGCCGGCTGCCTGAACCTGGGCGCGCCGGTGGTGATGGAGGTGCTGCAGCTCGGCGCGCAGACCCGCTACCAGCGCATCGTCTCGCTGGTCGAGCGCGCGCTGACCGAGCGTCCCGCCTTCATCCTGGCCACCGACCGGCTGGCCGGCCCCTTCCTGATCGCGGTGCTGGTGCTGGCGGCGCTGGCCTGGGGCGCGTGGATGTTCATCGATCCGTCGCGGGCGCTGTGGGTGGCCGTCGCGGTGCTGGTGGTGACCTGCCCGTGCGCGCTGTCGCTGGGTGCGCCGGTGGCGCTGCTGGCCACCGCCGGCGAGCTGGCGCGCCGCGGCATCGTCGTGCAGCGCCTGGACGCGCTGGAAGTCCTGACCCGGGTGGGCGACGTGGTCTTCGACAAGACCGGCACTGTCACCGAGGATCGGCTGGCGCTGGCCGCCACGGTCGAGATGCAGCCGGTCGCGCCGGTCTGCGCCGGTCTGCCGGCCGGGCTGCTGCGCGATGTGGCGCGCCAGCTGGCCGAGCGTTCCTCGCATCCGCTGTCGCGTGCGCTGGTGCAGGCGCTGCCGCCGGCCGACTGGTCGGCCGAGCCGGCCGATCTGCTCGAGCAGGCCGGGCAGGGCGTGCAGGCGAGCGTGCGCATCGCAGCCTGCAGCCTGGAGGTCCGCCTGGGCTCCGGCGCCTGGTGCGGTGCGGCCGAGGCGGCCGCCGCCGTGCAGCGCCCCCAGGTCTGGCTGGCGCTGCGCGATCGCGAGGCCGGTGCCGCCTCGCCCTGGCAGCCGGCGCTGCGCTTCGAGTTCGACGAGGTGCTGCGCGCCGATGCGGCCAGCGGCACGGCCCGCCTGGCCGCAGACGGCCTGGCGCTGCACCTGCTCTCAGGCGACCAGCCCGGCAGCGTCGCGGCGATGGCCGCGCGGCTGGGCATTGCCGACGCACGCTCGCGCTGCACGCCGCAGGACAAGCTGGAGGCGGTCGAGGCCCTGCAGCGTCAAGGCCGTGTCGTTGCGATGGTCGGCGACGGGATCAATGATGCGCCTGTGCTGGCGCGCGCCGACGTGTCGATCGCGATGGGCACCGCGGCGGCGCTGGCCCAGGCCCGCGCCGACGTGATCGTGCTGTCCGACCGCATCGAGGATCTGCCGGTGGTGTTCGCGACGGCGCGTCGCACGTTGGCGGTGGTGCGGCAGAACCTGCGCTGGGCACTGATCTACAACGCGGTGTCGGTGCCGCTGGCGCTGGTGGGCTGGATGCCGCCCTGGCTGGCGGGCGTCGGCATGGCGGCCAGCTCGCTGCTGGTGGTGGTCAACGCGCTGCGCCTGACGACTTGGCGGCCGCGTCTGCCGGGAAAGGGCTGAGCGATGGACATCCTTTTCCTGCTGATTCCGCTGTCGATCGTGCTGGTCTTCCTGATCATCGTGATCTTCGCCTGGGCCCTGAAGGCCGGCCAGTTCGATGACATCGAGCGAGAGGGCGAGCGCATGCTGCGCGCAGACCCGGACGAGCTTGATTCGAGTCAACCTCGTCGCTGACGGGGTGCCAAAGAATTCCCGTCCGGGATCGAGAGAGTTTCCAAGGAGCAACCAATGGCAATCAACACACAGACGGCTGGCCCCGTCTACAGCGATGCGGTGGTACGGCAGTTTGCCGTGGCCGCCGTGCTGTGGGGCATCGTGGGGATGTTCGTCGGGGTCGTGATCGCGGCCCAGCTGGCATTTCCCGAACTGACCAACGGCATTTCCTGGCTGAGCTACGGCCGGCTGCGACCGCTGCACACCAATGCGGTCATCTTCGCCTTCGGCGGCTGCGCGCTGTTCGCGACCAGCTACCACGTGGTGCAGCGCACCTGCCAGACCCAGCTGTTCGCGCCGGCGCTGGCCCAGTTCACCTTCTGGGGCTGGCAACTGGTGATCCTGGCCGCGGCCGTGTCGCTGCCGCTGGGCTTCACCTCGGGCAAGGAATATGCCGAGCTGGAGTGGCCGATCGACATCCTGATCGCCGTCGTGTGGGTCAGCTATGCGATCGTGTTCTTCGGCACGGTCGGCATCCGCAAGGTCAGCCACATCTATGTGGGCAACTGGTTCTTCGGCGCCTTCATCCTGGCCGTCGCGCTGCTGCACATCGTCAACTCGGCTGCGATTCCTGTCAGCCTGACCAAGTCCTACTCGGCCTACGCCGGCGTGCAGGACGCGATGGTGCAATGGTGGTATGGCCACAATGCGGTGGGCTTCTTCCTGACCGCCGGCTTCCTGGGCATGATGTACTACTACATCCCCAAGCAGGCCAACCGTCCGGTCTACTCGTACCGCCTGTCGATCGTGCACTTCTGGGCGCTGATCTTCACCTACATGTGGGCGGGCCCGCACCATCTGCACTACACCGCGCTGCCGGACTGGACGCAGTCGGTGGGCATGATCTTCTCGCTGGTGCTGCTGGCGCCGAGCTGGGGCGGCATGATCAACGGCATCATGACCCTGTCGGGCGCATGGAACAAGCTGCGTGACGACCCGATCCTGAAGTTCCTGATCGTCTCGCTGTCGTTCTACGGCATGTCGACCTTCGAAGGTCCGATGATGTCGATCAAGACCGTCAACGCGCTGAGCCACTACACCGACTGGACCGTCGGCCATGTGCACTCCGGCGCGCTGGGCTGGGTCGGCATGGTGTCGATCGGCTCGCTGTATCACCTGATCCCGCGCATGTTCGGCCGCAAGCAGATGTTCAGCGTGCGCGCCATCGAGCTGCACTTCTGGCTGGCCACCATCGGCATCGTGCTCTACATCGCCGCGCTGTGGATCGCCGGCGTCATGCAGGGCCTGATGTGGCGTGCCACCAACCCCGACGGCACGCTGGTCTACAGCTTCGTCGAGAGCGTCAAGGCGTCCTATCCGTTCTACGTCATCCGTCTGGGCGGCGGTCTGATGTACCTGACCGGCATGCTGCTGATGGCCTGGAACACTGTCATGACCATCCGCGCCGGCAAGGCCGAGCCGGTGGCCATCCCGCCGGTGGCCGCGGCCCACGCCTGACCCCGACCCACGGAGCAACATCACCATGGCAAACAAGAATGCACCGGTGACTGGTCACGAGAAGATCGAGACCAGCAACTTCCTGATGATCGTGCTGACGCTGGTCACCATCCTCTTCGGTGGCCTGACGGAGATCGTCCCGCTGTTCTTCCAGACCTCGACCACCCAGCCCGTGGACGGCCTCAAGCCCTACACCGCGCTGCAGCTCGCCGGCCGTGACGTCTACCTGCGCGAGGGCTGCTACAACTGCCACTCGCAGATGGTCCGTCCCTTCCGTGCCGAGACGCTGCGCTACGGCGAGATCTCCAAGGCGGGCGAGTTCGTCTACGACCATCCGTTCCAGTGGGGCTCGAAGCGCACCGGTCCGGACCTGCACCGCGTCGGCGGCAAGTACAGCGACCAGTGGCACTACGTGCACCTGATGAACCCGCGCGACGTGGTGCCCGAGTCGAACATGCCGGCCTACCCCTGGCTCGACACCGCGCCGGCCAATGTCGACATCGGCAAGAACATGGCTGCGCTGCGCAAGGTCGGCGTGCCCTACACCGACGACGAGATCGCCAAGGCGGCCGACGAGGTCAAGGGCAAGACGGAAATGCAGGCGCTGATCGCCTTCCTGCAGGTGCTGGGCACCGCAGGTGGCAAGGCGACCCCGGCCGCGACCACCGCGGCTGCGCAGTGACCGGAGGAGGAGCGTCATGGACATCGTCAACGACCTCCGCAGTCTCGTCACCGTCTTCTTCCTGATCCTCTTCCTGGGCATCGTCGCCTGGGCCTATTCCAGCCGCAACCGATCGGCCTTCGACGAGGCCGCGTCGCTCGCGCTCGAAGGCGACGAGCCGGCTGACCTCAAGACAAGCACAAGCAACGGAGGCACCCGTGAGTGACTTCATTTCGAGTTTCTGGTCGTGGTACATCATCGCGATCGTTGTGGGCGGACTGGTGTTCTGCGTGTTCGTGCTGGCGGTGGCCAGCAAGCGCACCGTCATGGCGGACGACAATTCGACCGGCCATGTGTGGGACGAAGACCTCAAGGAGATGAACAATCCGCTGCCGCGCTGGTGGATGGGCCTGTTCATCATCACGGTGGTGTTCGCTGCCACCTACCTGACGCTCTACCCGGGCCTGGGCGGCAGCAAGGGTGTGCTGAACTGGTCGTCCAAGGGTCAGCTCGAGGCCGAGCATGCCAAGGCCCGCGAGGCGATGGCGCCGATCTACGCCGGCTTCATGACGATGACGCCGGAAGCGCTGGCGGCTGACACGAAGGCCATGGGCATCGGCGAGCGTCTGTTCGTCAACAACTGCGCCGGCTGCCACGGCTCCGACGCGCGCGGCGGCAAGAGCTTCCCGAACCTGACGGACAACGACTGGCTCGGCGGCACCGGCGTCGACTACATCGCCAAGACCATCGCCGAAGGCCGTCAGGGCATGATGCCCCCGATGGCCGCGGCGGTCGGCTCGGCCGAGGACGTCAAGAACGTCGCCAACTATGTGCTGAGCCTGTCGGGCAGCGCGCATGACTCGATCCGCGCGCAGCTGGGCAAGAGCAAGTTCGGTGCCTGCGCTGCCTGCCACGGTGCCGATGGCAAGGGCATGCAGGCCATGGGCGCGCCGAACCTGACCGACAAGGTCTGGCTGCACGGCTGGGGCGAGGCTGCCGTGATCGCGATGATCAACAACGGCAAGACCAACGTCATGCCGCAGCACGCCAGCCGCCTGTCGCCGGAACAGATCAAGGTGCTCGCCGCCTATGTCTGGAGCCTGTCGCACAAGGGTGACAAGCAGACCGCGCTCGCTCCCGCAGGGGATGCGAAAGCGCAATAACCCCGGGCTTGTCCTGGGTTAAAACTGAGGCCATGGATACCAGCAAGACGGGCGCTTCGCCCATTCCCTCGCCCTCCGTGGCCTCTGCCTCCGCCGGTCCTGCGCCGGCTGCCGAGTCGGCAGCCGCCAGGACCGTCTCGCTTTATCAGAAGTCGAAGAAGATCTATCCGCGCGCCGTCAGCGGCTATTTCGCGAAGTGGCGCTGGGCCCTGGTGTGGCTCACGCAGATCGTCTTCTACGGCCTGCCCTGGCTGATGTGGAACGACCGCCAGGCGGTGCTGTTCGATCTGGTCAGCCGGCGCTTCTACCTGTTCGGTCTGGTGCTGTATCCGCAGGACCTGATCTACCTGACCGGACTGCTGATCATCTCCGCCTACGGGCTGTTCCTGTTCACCGCGGTGGGCGGGCGACTGTGGTGCGGCTACGCCTGCCCGCAGACGGTCTACACCGAGATCTTCCTGTGGTTCGAGCACCGCTTCGAGGGCGACCGCGCCCAGCGGATGAAGCTCGACGCCGGCCCGTGGACGGCCGAGAAGATCCGCCGCAAGGGCGCCAAGCATCTGGTGTGGGTGCTGTTCGCGCTGTGGACGGGCTTCACCTTCGTCGGCTACTTCACCCCCATCCACACGCTGGCGGCCGAGGCGATGACCTTCGGCTTCGGCCCGTGGGAATGGTTCTGGGTGCTGTTCTACGCCTTCGCGACCTGGGGCAATGCCGGCTTCATGCGCGAGCAGGTCTGCAAGTACATGTGCCCGTACGCGCGCTTCCAGAGCGCGATGTTCGACAAGGACACGCTGATCATCAGCTACGACGCCGAGCGCGGCGACCCGCGCGGCTCGCGGGGCAAGAAGGTCGACCCGAAGAGCAAGGGCCTGGGCGACTGCGTCGACTGTGGCGTGTGCGTGCAGGTCTGCCCGACCGGCATCGACATCCGCAACGGCCTGCAGTACGAGTGCATCGGCTGCGCCGCCTGCATCGATGCCTGCGACGGCATCATGGACAAGATGAACTACCCGCGCGGCCTGATCCGCTACGCGACGCAGAACGGCCTGAAGGAGCATTTCACCCGTGCGCAGATGTGGCGCCGCGTGCTGCGTCCGCGGGTGCTGATCTACACCGTGATCCTGGTGCTGATCGTGGCGGCGGTCGGGGCGAGCATCTGGATGCGCACGCCGTTCCGGGTCGACGTGATCCGGGATCGTGCCTCGCTGGCACGCATCGTCGACGAAGGGCAGATCGAAAACGTCTATCGCCTGCAGGTGATGAATGCCGGCGAGCAGCCGCATCGCTACCGCCTGGGCGTGAGCGGCCTGAGCGGTGTCACGGTCGATCCGGCCACGGAGATCGAGGTCGGCGCGGCCGAAGCCCGCTGGGTGACGGTGTCTGTCCGGGTTCAACCGGAGGCGGCAGCCGAAGCCGGACCGGGCTCGCACGAAATACACTTCGACATCGCGCGTGTCGATGCTCAGGATCCGGCGCCTCTGGTCGTGCGCGAGAAGTCGACCTTCATCATTCCGCGCTGAGGAGATCTCCGCATGAGTCGAACCCCTGCGAATTCCACCCCCACCCCCGCTTCCGCCCCGGTCGACGATCCGCGGCCGTGGTGGCGCTTCAAGATGATGTGGCTGGTGGTCGGCGGGCCGCTGGTCGTCGTCGCGGCCAGCTTCGCGACGCTGACCCTGGCGCTGAAGAATCCCGATCCTGTCATCCAGACGGCCGAGCATGTCTCGGCCGATCAGGCCGCCAACGCGCCGGCCATACAGGGGCGCAACCATGCCGCCACCGGGGGCGTCAAATGAAGACCGACCCGCTCGAGCATGACGGTTCGCCGGTGTTCGAGGGCGGGGCGGAGGTCCAGCCCGCGGCCTCGGCGCGCGAGCGTCGCTGGCCGGCCGTGCTGTGGCCGTCCTTCCTGATGGCCGGCGTCGTCGAGATGCTGGTCTTCTCGATGGTCGATCCGGCCGACCTGCGCTGGATGGGCGGCCCGGTGGCCGAGGCCGACGCGACGACGATCTACTCGGTCGCCTTCCTGCTGTTCTGGGTGCTGATCGCGCTGGCCAGCGCGATGACGCAGCTGGTGATGGGCGAGGACAGCCCGACGGGCGATCGGCCTCCGGCGCCTTGAGTGCGTTGCCGGGCCGTCTGTGGCCCGGCGCAGCGGTCTCAGCAGTTCGCGGCGTTGACCACCCGCTGCAGCGCGTTCTGATCGAGGATGCGGATGTCGCGCTGCTTGACCTCCAGGATGCCTTCCTCCTGGAACTTCGAGAAGGTGCGGCTGACCGTCTCCAGCTTCAGGCCCAGGTAGCTGCCGATCTCCTCGCGGGTCATGCGCAGCACCAGCGCCGAGGCCGAGAAGCCGCGCGCCTGCAGTCGCTGTGTCAGGTTCAGCAGGAAGGCCGCCAGGCGTTCCTCGGCGCGCATCGACCCCAGCAGCAGCATCACGCCATGGTCGCGCACGATCTCGCGGCTCATGATCTTGTGGAACTGGTGCTGCAGCAGCGTGACTTCCCGCGAGAGCGTCTCGAGCTGGCTGTAGGGAATCATGCAGACCTGCGAGTCCTCCAGGGCGATGGCGTCGCAGGAGTGGTGGTCGGTGCTGATGCCGTCCAGGCCGATCAGCTCGCCGGCCATCTGGAAGCCGGTGACCTGCTCGCGGCCATCCACGGCCGACACGACGGTCTTGAAGAAGCCGGTGCGCACCGCATAGAGCGCGGTGAAGGCCTCGCCGGCATGGAACAGGCTCTCGCCGCGGCGCACGGTCCGGCGGGTGCCGATGATGTCGTCGATCGAGGACAGCTCTTCGTCCGACAGGCCGACCGGCAGGCACAGCTCGCGCAGATTGCAGGCGGAGCAGGCGACCTTGAGCGCGTCAAGGCGGGGGGACGTCGTGGTGTCGTGCATGGCGAAAAAGGCGTTGGGTGTCGATGCGGATCCGGACTCGCTTCCGCTCGAGCCCCATTCTGAGGCCGAAGGCTCTCGATCCGATCAATCGCAGCCGATTCTTGGGGATGTGTCCTGCAGCACGCTTGAGCTGCGTCAAGGTCCGCCGGGCCTCAGGCGGCACAGTGTGCGCCCATGGACCACCCGACTCTCCACCCGACCCGCGGCAGCGGCCTGCAGGCCGAGCCCGTTCTGACTGACGAACTGCTGCACCGGATGGACCGACCCGGTCCGCGCTACACCTCCTATCCGACCGCCGACCGCTTCGTCGAGGCCTTCACCGCCGAGCATTTCCTGCAGGCGCTGGCCCAGCGGCATGACATGGGCGGGGTTGGCGGGGCGGGCGCACCGCTGTCGCTCTACATCCATGTGCCGTTCTGCGAGTCGGTCTGCTACTACTGCGCCTGCAACAAGATCGTCACCCGCGACCACGGCCGGGCTGCAGCCTACCTGGATGCGCTCGAGCACGAGATGGCGCTGGCGGCCGACGCGCTGGGCGAGCGGGTGCAGGTCTCGCAGCTGCATTTCGGTGGCGGCACGCCGACCTTCCTGAGCGACGAGGAGCTGTCGCGGCTGATGGCGGCGATCCGCGTGCGCTTCGAGCTGCTGCCCAAGGGCGAGTTCTCGATCGAGATCGACCCGCGCACCGTCACCCGCCAGCGTCTGGAGCATCTGCGTGCGCTCGGGCTGAACCGCGTCTCCTTCGGCGTGCAGGACTTCGACGCCCAGGTCCAGCAGGCGGTGCACCGCATCCAGCCCTTCGAGCAGGTCGAGGCGCTGATGCGCGATGCGCGCGAGCTCGGCTTCGAATCGATCAATGTCGACCTGATCTACGGCCTGCCGCGCCAGACGCCCGAGAGCTTCGAGCGCACGGTGCGCCAGGTGGCGGGCCTGCGGCCGGATCGCATCGCGATGTACGGCTATGCGCACCTGCCGACCCGCTTCAAGCCGCAGCGCCGCATCGAGCCGGCCGAGCTGCCCAGCGGCGGCCAGCGCGTGGGCATGCTGGCGCAGGCGCTGGCCGGCTTCGTCAGCCACGGCTACCAGTACATCGGCATGGATCACTTCGCGCTGCCGGACGACCCGCTCGCCCAGGCCAAGCGCCAGGGACGGCTGCACCGCAACTTCCAGGGCTACAGCACGCAGCCCGACTGCGACCTGATCGGCCTGGGCGTGTCGGCGATCTCCCGGGTGGGGCCTTGCTACAGCCAGAACGCCAAGACGCTCGACGAGTATTACGATGCGCTGCGTTCCAACCAGCTTCCGGTGGTGCGCGGCCTGGCGCTGACGCGCGACGACCTGGTGCGGCGCGCGGTGATCATGTCGATCATGTGCCATGGCCGGCTCAGCTACGAGTCGGTCGCGCTGGCCCATCTGATCGACGTGCGCTCGTATTTCGCCGCCGAGATCGAGGCGCTCGAGGATCTGGCCCGTGACGGGCTGGTGATGCTGAGCGCGGACGGGCTGGAGGTCACGCCGCTGGGCTGGTACTTCGTCCGCTCGGTCGCGATGGTCTTCGATCGTCACCTGCGGGCCGACCGCAACCGGGAGCGCTTCTCCAAGGTGATCTGAATGACAGGTGCGCTGCTGCTGACGGCGGCACTGATGGGCCTGGCCGGCACGCCGCACTGCGCGGCGATGTGCGCGGCCGGATGTGCGGCGGTGGCACGGCGCTGCACGCCGCAGGCGCCAGTGCGCGGCTCGCTGGGGCTGCTGGCCGGGCGGCTGCTGGCCTATGCGCTGGCGGGTGCGGCGGCGGCCTCGATCGTCGGCGGGCTGCGCTGGCTGGCCGAGGTGGCGGGCTGGCTGCGACCGCTCTGGACCGGGCTGCAGCTGTTCATGGTGATGATCGGCCTGTGGCTGCTGCTGCGCGGGCGCTTGCCCGCCGCGCTGGAGGCCTGGATCGAGCAGCAGGGCGCGGCCCGGCCCGAACTGCCCGAAGGCACGCGGCGCATCGCGATGCCGGGCGAGCTCAAGGCCGCCGGGGTCGGCCTGCTGTGGCCGGCGCTGCCCTGCGGCCTGCTGCATGCGGCGCTGCTGCTGGCGGCGGTGGCGTCCTCGCCGCTGGAGGGCGCGGCGGTCATGGCCGTCTTCGCGCTGGCCAGCAGCGCGGCGCTGCTGCTGGGGCCGGCGCTGTGGCTGCGGCTGCTGCCGGCCGCGCTGCGGCGTTCCGGCGCGGCGAGCGGTCCGGGCGATCTGCGCGCGACCTTGCCGCTGCGCCTGTCCGGGCTGGCGGTCATGCTGCTGTCGGGCTGGTCGCTGTTCGGCCACGGTCCCTGGGCCGAGGCGTTGATCGCCTGGTGCAGCTGAGCATTGCCGCGGATGCGGCGCCGGGCCGGCATGCCTAGAATCACCGGGCGCACCGAGACCCGAAAATCTCACGCTTTCCGCCCCATTCCCTGTTCGAAACAAGCCACGAGACCGGACCCACCATGTACCAGCACATCCAGGTGCCTGCCGAGGGACAGAAGATCAGCGTCAACGAGGATTGCACGCTGAATGTCCCGAACCACCCGATCATCCCGTTCATCGAGGGCGACGGCGTCGGCGTCGATGTCACGCCGGTGATGATCAAGGTGATCGATGCCGCGGTGGCACGCTCCTACGGCGGCGAGCGCCGCATCCACTGGATGGAGATCTTCGCCGGCGAGAAGGCGACCCGCGTCTACGGCCCCGACGTCTGGCTGCCCGACGAGACGCTCGAGGTGGTGCGCGACTATCTGGTGTCGATCAAGGGCCCGCTGACCACGCCAGTCGGCGGCGGCATCCGCTCGCTCAACGTCGCGCTGCGCCAGGAGCTTGACCTCTATGTCTGCCTGCGCCCGGTGCGCTACTTCAAGGGCGTGCCCTCGCCGCTGAAGGAGCCCGAGAAGACCGACATGGTCATCTTCCGCGAGAACTCCGAGGACATCTACGCCGGCATCGAGTACCCGGCGGGCAGCGAGAAGGCCCAGAAGCTCATCCGCTTCCTGCAGGAAGAGATGGGCGTCACCAAGATCCGCTTCCCCGAGACCTCGGGCCTGGGCGTCAAGCCGGTGTCGATCGAAGGCACCGAGCGCCTGGTGCGCAAGGCCATCCAGTACGCGATCGACCATGACAAGCCCAGCGTGACCCTGGTCCACAAGGGCAACATCATGAAGTTCACGGAAGGCGGCTTCCGCGACTGGGGCTACGCGCTGGCGCAGAAGGAGTTCGGCGCCGAGCTGATCGACGGCGGTCCGTGGATGCGCCTGAAGAATCCGAAGACCGGCCGCGACATCCTGATCAAGGATGCGATCACCGACGCCTTCCTGCAGCAGGTGCTGCTGCGCCCGGCCGAGTATTCGGTGATCGCGACGCTGAACCTCAACGGCGACTACATCTCCGACGCGGTGGCGGCGCAGGTGGGCGGCATCGGCATCGCGCCGGGCGCCAACCTGTCGAACTCGGTGGCCATGTTCGAGGCCACCCACGGCACCGCGCCGCGCTATGCCGGCAAGGATTATGTGAATCCGGGTTCGCTGATCCTGTCTGCCGAGATGATGCTGCGCCACATCGGCTGGGCCGAGGCCGCCGATCTGGTGATCGAATCGATGGAGCGCGCCATCCAGACCGGCCGCGTCACCTATGACTTCGCCCGTCTGATGGAGGAGGCGACCCAGGTTTCCTGCTCCGGTTTCGGCCAGGTGATGATCGAGCAGATGTCCTGATGACGCCGCGCGCCCTGCGCGCGTTGCACCGAGAAAGAAGGCCCGCATTCGCGGGCCTTTTTCTGTCTGGCCTGAGGGCTCAGGCGGCGGCTGTGTTTTCCACCGCTGCCGGCTCTTCGGTGCGCGTGCTTGTCTGGCCCCGGCCGGGTGGCGGGTCGATCTGGCAGATGTTGTGGGCCAGGCGACCCTTGGGGCCGTCGACCAGATCGAAGCTGACCTGCGCGCCCTGCTTCAGGGTGCGAAAGCCCTCCATCTGGATGGCGGAAAAGTGCGCGAAGACATCTTCGCCACCTTCGGCGGGCTGGATGAAGCCAAAGCCCTTGACGTCATTGAACCACTTGACGAGTCCGGTAGCCACTAATTTTTCTCCTCTTTCCCAACAAAAAACCCAATAGTTTCAGTCGGATTCTGTAGATAGAGGTCTTATGTGTCAAGAATCTGTCAGCTCTGCCAGATCCGGCTTGCGGTGCGAAGCGTGAACCAATGGCGGTTTTCCCCAGGGGCGATGCCGGCCCGCGCCGGGCGGGCGACGGTGGCGCGGGTCGCAAATCCCGGATCTGCCCGGCAGTGCGAAGATCGGGTTGTCCGGGTCTTCAGCGCACATCCCCGCCGATCTATAGAATGTTTTCCATGGCCAGCAACACGCCTGACGGATCGAATCCCTTTCCCCCCGGCCCGCCCGATGACGGACAGGGCTCAGTTGTCGAGGAGCGCCTGCTCCAGCGCGTGGAGCCGCCACGTTCCTATCAAGTCGTCATGCTGAACGACGATTACACCCCGATGGAATTCGTGGTGATGGTCCTGCAGCAGCATTTCCACCATGACATCGATGCCGCCACCCAGATCATGCTGAAGATCCATCATGAGGGGCGGGCGGTCTGCGGGGTGTATACCCGCGATGTCGCCGCGACGAAGGTCGAATTGGTTCTGGCAGCGGCACGGAGGGCGGGGCACCCGCTCCAGTGCATTTTGGAGGTCGCATGATCGCGCAAGAGTTGGAAGTCAGTCTGCACATGGCGTTCGTCGAGGCGCGGCAGCAGCGGCACGAGTTCATCACGGTCGAGCATCTGCTGCTCGCCCTGCTGGACAACCCCTCGGCATCCGAGGTGCTGCGCGCCTGCGCGGCCAATCTCGATGATCTGCGCAAGAGCCTGACGCAGTTCATCAAGGAAAACACCCCCACGGTCGGCGGCACCGACGAGGTCGACACGCAGCCCACGCTGGGTTTCCAGCGCGTGATCCAGCGCGCGATCATGCATGTGCAGTCGACTGGCAACGGCAAGAAGGAAGTCACCGGCGCCAACGTGCTGGTGGCGATCTTCGGCGAGAAGGACTCGCACGCGGTCTACTACCTGCACCAGCAGGGCGTGACGCGCCTGGATGTCGTCAACTTCATTGCCCACGGCATCAAGAAGTCCGATCCGCCGGAGCCGACCCGCTCGTCGGGTGAATCCTCGTCTTCGTCGTCCTCCTCGTCCGAAGGCGAGAAGGAAGAGAGCGATGGCAAGGGCTCGCCGCTCGACCAGTACACCCAGAACCTGAACCAGCAGGCCCGCGAAGGCCGCATCGATCCGCTGATCGGCCGCGAGCACGAGGTCGAGCGGGTGATCCAGGTGCTGTGCCGCCGGCGCAAGAACAATCCGCTGCTGGTCGGCGAGGCCGGCGTCGGCAAGACCGCCATCGCCGAGGGCCTGGCCTGGCGCATCACCCAGGGCGACGTGCCCGAGGTGCTGTCCGAGGCCACCGTCTATTCGCTCGACATGGGCGCTCTGCTGGCTGGCACCAAGTACCGCGGCGACTTCGAGCAGCGCCTGAAGGCGGTGCTCAAGCAGCTCAAGGAGCAGCCGCATGCGGTGCTGTTCATCGACGAGATCCACACGCTGATCGGTGCCGGCGCAGCCTCGGGCGGCACGCTCGACGCCAGCAACCTGCTCAAGCCGGCGCTCAGCTCGGGCCAGATGAAGTGCATCGGCGCGACCACCTTCACCGAGTACCGCGGCATCTTCGAGAAGGACGCGGCGCTCTCCCGGCGCTTCCAGAAGGTCGACGTGGTCGAGCCGACCGTCGAGCAGACGATCGAGATCCTCAAGGGCCTGAAGTCGCGCTTCGAGGAGCACCACGGCGTCAAGTACGACGTCGGCGCGCTGCAGGCCGCCGCCGAGCTGTCTGCCAAGTACATCAACGACCGCCACCTGCCCGACAAGGCGATCGACGTGATCGACGAGGCCGGTGCTGCCCAGCGTGTGCTGCCGAAGAACAAGCAGCGCAAGAAGATCACCCGCGGCGAGGTCGAGGACATCGTCGCCAAGATCGCGCGCATTCCGCCGGCGAGCGTCTCCAGCGACGACCGCAGCAAGCTCAAGAGCCTGGACCGCGATCTGAAGAGCGTGGTCTATGGCCAGGATGCGGCCATCGACGCGCTCTCGGGCGCGATCAAGATGGCACGCTCGGGTCTGGGCAAGCCGGACAAGCCGATCGGTGCCTTCCTGTTCTCCGGCCCGACCGGGGTGGGCAAGACCGAGGTCGCCAAGCAGCTGGCCTACATCCTGGGCATCGACCTGATCCGCTTCGACATGTCGGAGTACATGGAGCGCCACGCCGTCAGCCGCCTGATCGGTGCGCCCCCGGGCTATGTCGGCTTCGACCAGGGCGGCCTGCTGACCGAGGCGGTCACGAAGAAGCCGCATTGCGTGCTGCTGCTCGACGAGATCGAGAAGGCGCACCCGGATGTCTTCAACGTGCTGCTGCAGGTCATGGACCACGGCACGCTGACCGACAACAACGGGCGCAAGGCCGACTTCCGCAACGCGATCATCATCATGACGACGAACGCGGGCGCGGAGACGATGCAGAAGGCGACGATCGGCTTCACCACGCAGCGCGAGAGCGGTGACGAGATGGGCGATCTCAAGCGCATGTTCACGCCCGAGTTCCGCAACCGCCTCGACTCGATCGTGTCCTTCCGCGCGCTCGACGAGGAGATCATCCTGCGGGTGGTGGACAAGTTCCTGCTGCAGCTCGAAGGCCAGCTCGGCGAGAAGAAGGTCGAGGTCACCTTCACCGATGCGCTGCGCAAGCACCTGGCCAAGCGCGGCTTCGATCCGCTGATGGGCGCGCGCCCGATGCAGCGCCTGATCCAGGACACGATCCGGCGCGCGCTGGCCGACGAGCTGCTGTTCGGCCGCCTGGTCGACGGCGGGCGCCTGACAGTCGATGTCAACGAGGCGGGCGAGGTGCAGCTCGACATCGAGCCGCGCAAGAGCGACAAGCCCAAGGCCGAGCCGGCCACCGCCTGAGTCCAGCGGTCTGGCCCGAACATGAAGAAGGGAGCCCGCGGGCTCCCTTTCTGCTTTCAGGCGTCGGTGCGGCGGAAATCTTCCTTGCTGGCGCCGCACTCCGGGCAGCACCAGTCTTCGGGCACGGCAGCCCAGGGCGTGCCCGGCTCGATGCCGTCCTCGGGGCGGCCGACCTCCTCGTCATAGACGAAATGGCACAGCGTGCAGAGATAGGTCGCGGTGGCGAGGCTGGTGTTCATCGAGGTCTCCGGGCAGACAGGTCGGACAGTGGACAGATCAGCGCGCGATTGTCGGCAGCGTGTCGCCGCGCCGGCTTGACCCATCGCAGTCCGAGGCCGTGACCCCGGGTCGCCGCACAGGTCAGCGTGCGTGAAGTCGCGGATCCTGGTGAAAGAAGTCACGCATCAGCGCGTAGACCTCGGGAAATTCCAGCGCCAGGCCGTGCGGTGCGACGAAGAAGGCCTCGGCCGCGACCGGGAAGAACTCCTCCAGCCCCTGCGCCGCATAAGGGTCGAGCCAGGTCGGCCGGTCGGCGTCGACCTCAGCGGCATGGCGGGCGAAGGCCTCGCCCATGACCGCCTGCCAGCGCTCGCGCTGCGCGCGCGTGGGCAGCGCCGGCATGCCGTCGACCGCGCCGTCGCGCATGTCGATGACATGGACAAACTCGTGGATGACGACGTTGTAGGCGAGATCCGCGTCGGTCCCGTCGTCGTGGCCCTCGCGGCCGCCCAGACGCACGTCCTGCCAGGACAGCATCAGCGGGCCGCCCTCGATCGCCTCGCCGGCCAGCACCTCGTCGCCGCTGTGCACCACGCCGTCCTCGTCGTGCCACTGGCGTGGCACCACCACCTCGGACGGGTGCAGCACGATGCCGACGAAGCCGTCGTACCAGTCGAGCTCGCCGGGCAGGTGCAGCACCGGCACGCAGGCCTGCGCGGCCACCGCGACCGCCATCGCGTCGTCGAGCACCAGGCCGCCGGCGGTGCTGAACTCCTTGCGGTCGAGCAGCAGCGAGGTCATCTCGCGCAGCTTCAGCAGGTCCTCGAGCGGGCGGTGGCGCAGGAAGGGCCAGCCGCGCAGCGTCTCCAGCCAGAGCGCGTCGGGAATCGCGCGCGCCTCGAGCGCGCGGCGGCGCCGCCAGTCGCGCCAGGCCTGCTGCCAGCGCCTCAGCATGGTCGTGCAGCGAGGCCGGACGGCGGTTGGCGGTGCAGGCCGCTGGCGTCCAGCCGCAGCACCTCGGCGCGGGCCGGGCCGTGCTGACCGTCGAGATCCCAGTCCGACAGCACATGGCGGCTCAGGCCGGGCCCGAGCCGCTCGTCGCCAGGGCGATGGGTGTGGCCGTGGATCAGGCGATCGGCGCCGGCGGCGGCCAGCAGCGACAGCATTTCGGCGCGGTCCAGATCGGCATAGCCGGCCAGGCCCTGCTCGCGCTTGCGCTGCTCGCTGCCGTCGCGCAGCGAGCGGGCGACCGCCATGCGCTCGGCCAGTGGCCGAGCCAGGAAGGCCTCGCGCCAGCCGGGCGTGCGCACCTGGGCGCGAAAGCGCTGGTAGTCGCGGTCGTCGAGGCATTCGGCGTCGCCGTGCACCAGCACATGGCGGTGGCCGAAGGCCTGCAGCACGCAGCGCTCGGGCAGCACCGTCCAGCCCAGGCGGCGCGCCGCCTCGGGGCCGAGCAGGAAATCGCGGTTGCCGGTGAGCATCGCCACCGGCCGGCGGCGCGCGGCCTCGGCCAGCGCCTGCAGCGCCTGCGCCATCGGGCGGGCCGGGTCGGCGGGTGCGTCGAGCTGTTCGTCGCCGATCCAGACCTCGAACAGGTCGCCCAGCAGCACGATCAGGTCGGCATCGCTGGCCGCCAGGTGCCCGGCCAGCGCGCACGCGGTGGCGGGCGTGTGCTCGCCCAGGTGCAGGTCGGACAGCAGCTCGATGCCGCGCCAGTGCGGCGCGGCATGGATCTCGCTGGCGGCCCCGAGCGGGCCGTCCAGCAGCGCGATCACTCGACGATCACCGCGCGGGTGATGACGACGTCCTCGACCGGCACGTCGTCGTGGAAGCCGCGCGAGCCGGTGCGGACCTTCTCGATCTGGTCGACGATGGCGGTGCCGTCGACGACGCGGCCGAAGACCGCGTAGCCCCAGCCCTGGGCCGATTCCGAACGGAAGTTCAGGAAGTCGTTGTTGGCGGTGTTGATGAAGAACTGCGCGGTGGCCGAGTGCGGCGCGTTGGTGCGCGCCATCGCCAGCGTGTACTTGTCGTTCTTCAGGCCGTTGTTGGCCTCGTTCTTGATCTCGCCCTTCGTGGGCTTCTGCTTCAGGCCCGGCTCCATGCCGCCGCCCTGGACCATGAAGCCCTTGATGACGCGGTGGAAGACGGTGCCGTCGTAGTGGCCGCTGCGCACGTAGTTGAGGAAGTTCTCGGCCGACAGCGGAGCGCGCTCGGCGTCGAGCTCGATGCGGATGGTGCCGAGGTTGGTCTGCAGTTCGACTTGCGGGGATGCCATGGTGTTCATTTCTCCAGGGAGGCTTTCTTGATCAGGACAGGTTCGGCCGGCACGTCGCGGTGCATGCCTGCCGAGCCGGTGCGCACGGCGCGGATCTTGTCGACCACGTCCATGCCTTCGACGACGCGGCCGAAGACCGCATAGCCGTTGCCATCCGGCGAGTTCGGCTGGTCCAGGAAGGGATTGTCCTTCACGTTGATGAAGAACTGGGACGTCGCGGAATCCGGCACGGATGTGCGGGCCATCGCCAGGGTGCCGCGGGTGTTGCTCAGGCCGTTGCGGCTCTCCAGCGGAATCGGCGCGCGGGTGGGCTTCTCCTTCATCGAGGGCTCCATGCCGCCGCCCTGGATCATGAAGTTGCCGATCACGCGGTGAAAGATGGTGCCGTCGTAGTGGCCGGCCTTCACGTACTCGACGAAGTTGGCGACGGTCCTGGGCGCCTTGGCGGCGTCCAGGTCGACGACGATGTCGCCCATCGACGTGGCCAGGCGCACCTTCTCGGCCTGGGCCGCGCCGGACAGCGCCAGGCCCAGGGCCAGCGCGGTCGCGATGCGGGCGAACGGGAATGCGGTCATCGGCTTCACTCCTTCAGTCCTTCGAAACGGTTTCGGAAAAGATCTTCCATTGTCCGTGCTCGCGCGCCCAGTACTGGCGGCGCAGCGGCCCCGGCGCATGTCCGCGCAGCACTTCGCGGAAGCTCGCCAGCAGCACCTCCTCGCGGTCCTGCCAGACGAACAGGCTCAAGTCTGCCAGCTGGCGATCGCGCCCGCCGCTGGCGGCCAATTCCCCGGCCAGCCGGGGGGCAGGGTCGCGTTCGTCGGGGCCCGCGTCGAAGCCGGCCGCGTACAGCGCCAGCAGCGCGGGCAGGTCGCCGCGCGCGCGGGCCAGCCGCCAGACCTCGACCAGATTGCGGGTGCGCAGTCGCGCCTGGGCCAGGCTGCGTGGCGTCACCCATTCGAGCCGCTCGGCCACCAGCACCGGGGTGCGCCGCGGCACCAGCTCGAACATCAGCCGCTGCAGGTCCTCGTCGGCCAGCACCAGGTGGCAGGAGGGCGGCGGCATCACGCCCGGCGGTCGCGGCGAGGGGCCGTGCAGCCAGAAGGGCTGGGCCGGGCGGCCGAGCCTTCGGTCATGCTCGTTCGGCGGGTCGAGCACCAGTGCGCCGGCGCCATGCTCCTCGCCGATCTGGCGCGGCGACAGGCGTGACTCGATCCGGTACAGACCCAGCGGCGTGCCAGGCCGCAGCGGTTCGCGCTCGTCGGCACGCGGGCCGACGAGCACCGGACACGTCGTCGCCACCCGCAGCTGTCCGGCACGCTGCTCGAGCACGAACAGCCGCGAGGTCGCGCATTCGATCGCCACCATCTGGCGCACCGAATCGGCCAGATGCACCACCTGCCGCGGCAGATGCTCGGGCGGCGGCGGGGTCTGCCAGGACTGCAGCCGCAGCGCGCTGGCCTGGCGCCAGCGCGCCAGCCGCTGCGCGTCCAGCCCGGCCGGCATGGGCTGCAGTCCGCCGGTCAGCACCAGCTGCAGGTCGGCGCAGGCCAGCCGGGCCAGCGGATAGCGCGGCGTCTGGCGCAGCAGGGCCTCGACCCGGCGCAGCGCCTCCTCGAGCTGGCCGTCGCCGATCAGCCGGTAGACCGCCAGCAGCTGCTCCTCGGCGCCCGGCAGGCGATGGGCCGGTGCACCGGCCAGCCGCGCTGCTGGCCGTGTTGCTGGCCGTGTTGCAGGTGGGGTTGCCGGAGGATCTGTCGCAGGAGTTGCTGGCGGCGCGGGCACGGTGGTCGCGAAGGCCGGTGCTGCGTCGACCAGGCTGACGAAGCTCTCTCGCGGTGTCAGCGTGAGGCTGGAGGCCTGTGTTTCCTGCGCTTCTTGCGTTCCCGGACGAGGCGGATGTGCAGGCGAGGGGGCTGCGGCCGGGCGCCGTCGCCGCATCCACAGCATGGCGCCGGCCGCGCCGCCCAGCAGCGTCAGCGTCAGCAGCGCCGCTCGCGCCGGCGGCTCGGGCGTGCCGGGCTCCGCCCAGGCCAGCGCGTCGGCCGGGGCCCGGGCCTGCAGCCGGTTCAGATTGTCATGGGCCAGCGCATGGGGCTGGCTGGTGCGCAGCGCCTGCTCGAAGGCGGCGCGGGCCTCGTCGACGCGGCCGTGGCGTGCCAGCAGCACACCGAGATTGACCAGCGGCTCGGGTCGCCCGGGCTGCTCGCGCACGAGCTGCTCGAACAGCCGCATCGCCTCGCCGTCCTGGCGGCGCTGTGCCAGCTCCAGCGCCTGCATGAAGCGCTGCTGCTCCGGCGTCGACATCTGCGCGGCGGCTGCAGCCGGTGCGCTCGCCATGCCGGCCGCCAGCGCCAGCACGAGCAGGCCGGTGGCCGGCCGGCGAGGGGCATCGGAGACGGTCGGTGGAATTCCGCAGCGTGGCACGGCTTCCTCGGCAGGCTGGATCATGCGCGGATTGTGCATAGTCCGGCGCGATCGCTCCCCGTCGGCGGGGGTGCCGGTCCCCGCTGAATGCCCGGCCGGCGGGGCTATACTGGCCGCCCGGTCGACATCCCGAGGTCCATTCGCGACCCTCCTGCCGACCGCCTTCCGCCACCGAATTTCTGCCGATCGATGACTCTCCGCATCCACAACAGCCTCACTCGCACGCTCGAAGACTTCCAGTCCATCGAACCCGGCCAGGTGCGGATGTACGTGTGCGGCATGACGATCTACGACCTGTGCCACATCGGCCACGCGCGGATGATGATGTCCTTCGACGTGGTGCAGCGCTGGCTGCGCGCCAGCGGCTACGCGGTCACGTACGTGCGCAACATCACCGACATCGACGACAAGATCATCCGCCGCGCGGTCGAGCGCGGCATCACCATCCGCCAGCTCACCGACGAGATGACCGCGGCGATGCACGCCGACATCGGCGCGCTGGGCATCGAGCCGCCGACCCACGAGCCGCGCGCCACCGAGTACGTGCCGCAGATGCTGTCGATGATCGGTCGGCTGCAGGAGAAGGGCCTGGCCTACCAGGCCGGCAACGGCGACGTGAACTACGCGGTGCGCCGCTTCCCCGGCTACGGCCGGCTCTCGGGCAAGTCGCTCGACGACCTGCGCGCCGGCGAGCGCGTCGCGGTGGCCGACGGCAAGGACGATCCGCTCGACTTCGTGCTGTGGAAATCGGCCAAGCCCGAGGAGCCCGAGGACGCCAAGTACCCGTCCGCCTACGGTCCTGGCCGCCCAGGCTGGCACATCGAGTGCTCGGCGATGAGCTGCGCGCTGCTGGGCGAGACCTTCGACATCCACGGCGGCGGCCTGGACCTGCAGTTCCCGCACCACGAGAACGAGATCGCCCAGAGCGAGGGCGCCACCGGCCAGCCCTTCGTGCGGACCTGGATGCACAACGGCTTCCTGAACGTCGACAACGAGAAGATGTCCAAGTCGCTGGGCAACTTCTTCACGATCCGCGACGTGCTGAAGTCCTACGACGGCGAGACGCTGCGCTTCTTCATGCTGCGCGTGCACTACCGCAGCCCGTTCAACTTCAGCGACGCGGGCCTGGACGACGCCCGCAGCGCGCTGCGCCGGCTCTACACCGCGCTGGACGCGGTCGAGGCCGCGCCTGTCGAGATCGACTGGGCGCATCCGGCCGCCGCGCGCTTCAAGGTGGCGATGGACGACGACTTCAACACGCCGATCGCGGTGGCGGTGCTGTTCGAGCTGGCCGGCGAGGTCAACCGCACCCGCTCGGCCGAGGTGGCCGGGCTGCTGAAGGCGCTGGCCGGCGTGCTGGGCCTGCTGCAGCAGGCGCCGCGTGCCTGGCTGCAGGGCGCCACCGGCTCGGAGGCCGGCGGTCTGGCCGAGGCCGAGATCCTCGTGCGCATCGAGGCGCGGGCTGCGGCCAAGAAGGCGCGCGACTTCGCCGAGGCCGACCGCATTCGCCAGGAGCTGCAGGCTGCCGGCATCGTCCTGAAGGACGGCCCGCAGGGCACCACCTGGGTGCGCGCCTGAGCCCCGCTGCCGAGCGTCTGACGCCTGACACGATGAGCGACGCTGCTGCAGCGATGGACGCCGGCGCGCCGGTCGCGCTGGTCACGCCGGACTACTGGGACGAGGCGTGCCGCTACCTGGCGCGCCGCGACCGGGTGATGAACAAGCTGATCCCGCGCTTTGGCACCGCGCGGCTGCGCAGCCGCGGCGACGCCTTCACCACGCTGGCGCGCTCGATCGTCGGTCAGCAGGTCTCGGTCAAGGCGGCGCAGTCGGTCTGGGAGAAGGTCGTCGGCCTGGGGCTGGGCCAGCGTCATCACATCGATCCGGTCGCGCTGTCGAGCCTGTCGGTCGAGTCGATGCGCGCCGCCGGCCTGTCGGTGCGCAAGGTCGAGTACCTGCGCGATCTGGCGCGCCACTTCGTCGAGGGCAGCGTGCACGAGACCGACTGGGGCTCGATGGGCGACGAGGCGATCATCGAGGAGCTGGTGGCGATTCGCGGCATCGGCCGCTGGACCGCCGAGATGTTCCTGATCTTCTACCTGATGCGTCCGAACGTGCTGCCGCTGGACGACGCCGGGCTGATCCGCGGCATCAGCCTGAACTATTTCAGCGGCGAGCCGGTCTCACGCGCCGAGGCACGCGAGGTCGGCGACGCCTGGGCGCCCTACCGGTCGGTCGCGACCTGGTATCTGTGGCGCAGTCTCGACCCGCAGCCGGCGGGCGGCTAAACTAAAGTACAGTCCGTGATCAATTCCCGACCCCAGTCCGTCCGACGGACGCGGGTCCCCGGGAGCCAACCAGGATCGATGCCCATGAGCAAGAAACACTTCCTCGACTTCGAACAGCCGATCGCCGAGCTCGAGACCAAGATCGAGGAACTGCGCTACGTGCAGAACGAGTCGGCGGTGGACATCTCGGAAGAGATCGAACGCCTGTCGAAGAAGAGCCAGCAGCTTGCCAAGGACATCTACTCGAGCCTGTCGCCCTGGCAGGTCACGCAGATCGCCCGCCACCCGCAGCGCCCCTACACGCTGGACTATGTCGGCGAGATCTTCACCGACTTCCAGGAACTGCACGGCGACCGCGCCTTCGCCGACGACCTGTCGATCGTGGGCGGCCTGGCCCGCTTCAACGGCCGCGCCTGCATGGTCATCGGCCACCAGAAGGGCCGCGACACCAAGGAGCGCGCCGCGCGCAACTTCGGCATGGCCCGCCCCGAGGGCTACCGCAAGGCGCTGCGCCTGATGAAGCTGGCCGAGAAGTTCGGCCTGCCGGTCTTCACCTTCGTCGACACGCCCGGCGCCTATCCGGGCATCGGTGCCGAGGAGCGCGGCCAGTCCGAGGCGATCGGCCGCAACATCTTCGAGATGGCGCAGCTCGAGGTGCCGATCATCACCACGATCATCGGCGAGGGCGGCTCCGGCGGCGCGCTGGCGATCTCGGTGGCCGACCAGGTGCTGATGCTGCAGTTCTCCGTCTATTCGGTGATCTCGCCGGAAGGCTGCGCCTCGATCCTGTGGAAGACCGCCGAGCGCGCCAGCGACGCCGCCGAGGCCCTGGGCATCACCGCGCACCGCCTGAAGGCGCTGGGGCTGGTCGACAAGATCGTCAGCGAGCCGGTCGGTGGCGCGCACCGCGACACCCGCCAGATGTGCGCCAACCTCAAGCGCGCGCTCAACGATGCGCTGCGCCAGGTCGGCGACCTGAAGGCCAAGGAGCTGCTCGACCAGCGCTACGAGCGCCTGCGCGCCTACGGCCGCTTCACCGACACCAAGGCCTGATCCGCCCCTGCGGTCCGCCTTCCTCGATCCCCTCGAGCCCGGTCCGGTCGCGGTCGCCTGCAGTGGCGGGCGCGACTCGATGGCGCTGCTGCACGCCACCTGGCGGGCCGCGCGCGATCTGGCCGGGCAGGGCGCGCCGGTCCTGCCGGTGCATGCGCTGCATGTGCACCACGGCCTGAGCCGCTTCGCCGATGACTGGCGCGACCACTGCGCACGCCAGTGCGAGCGCTGGCGCGCCGAGGGCGCCGACCTGCATTTCCACGTCCGTCATCTCGGGCTGCAGCCGCAGGCCGGCGAGAGCCTGGAGGCGCTGGCGCGCGAGGGCCGCTACCGTGCGTTGGCCGACATGGCGCGCGGTGCCGGCTGCCGCGTCGTGCTGCTGGCCCATCACCGCGACGACCAGGCCGAGACCTTCCTGCTGCAGGCGCTGCGCGGTGCCGGCGCGGCCGGTCTGGCGGCGATGCCGCGCGCGATCGAGCGCGAGGGCCTGCGCTGGCTGCGGCCCTGGCTGGCGCGGCCACGCGCCGAGATCGAGGCCTATGTCGCCGCGCACCGCATCGCGCATGTCGAGGACGACAGCAATGCCGATCCGCGCCATGCCCGCAACCGGCTGCGGCTGCAGGTGATGCCGGCCTTGCGCGAGGCCTTCCCTCAGGCGCCTTTGGCGCTGGCCGATGCGGCCGCGCGCATGCAGGACGCGGCCGAGTGCCTGGGCGCGCTGGCCGATCTGGATCTTGCGGCGGTGCGCGATCTGGACGGCCGGACGCTGCAGGCCGGGCCGCTGGCGGCCCTGTCGCCTGCACGCCGGCGCAATCTGCTGCGCCACTGGCTGGCGGGGCAGGGACTGGCGGTGCGTGCATCGCTGCTCGAGCGTCTGGCCGAGGAACTGCCTCAGGCGGGCTCGGGTGCGGTCTGGCCGCTGAATGTCGACTGCATGCTGCGTTTGCACCGCGGCCGGCTGGTGCCCGACGCGCCGGGGGCGCCGAGCGCGAATGTCCGGTCGGACGCGCCGCCGGACGAGATCGCGCTGGCGCCGTGGCTGCCGCCCGAGCTGTCTGCCGGACAGGTGCTGACGCTGGCGCTGCCGGGCTGGTCTGGCACCCTGCATCTCGAGCCGGTGAGGCAGGGCGGTCTGACATTGGAGGTGCTGTCGGCGCTGGTGGCGCGGCCGCGCCAGGGTGGGGAGCAGTTCCAGAGCCATGTGGCTGGTGTCCCTCGTGCGCTGAAGAAGCAGTTCCAGGCCGCAGGCGTGCCGGCCTGGCAGCGCGATGCGCCGCTGCTGTGGCGCGGCGGGCGGCTGGTCTGCGTGCCTGCGCTCGGGGTCGATGCCCGAGAGCAGGCGCCGCCGGGCGCGCTTCAGTGGCGTCCGCGCTGGGCTGGATGACGCTTCGATGTCACGCTTTCGGGAAATCCCCGTCGGAAAGTCGTTAAAATCGACGGTTTTCCGCTCCGGGCGGCCTGTCTTCAAGCCAGGAAACCCGGGGCGGCTGTCCTGCCACTCCACTGCGACTCGCCGTTTCCGCGCGAGCCACACACTCATGGCTTTGATCGTTCACAAGTACGGCGGCACGTCGATGGGCTCGACCGAGCGCATCCGCAACGTCGCCAAGCGCGTGGCCAAGTGGGCCCGCGCCGGCCACCAGATGGTGGTCGTTCCGTCGGCGATGAGCGGCGAGACCAATCGCCTGCTCGGCCTGGCCAAGGATGTCTCGCCTGCCGTCCAGACGCCCGCCGTCACCCGCGAGCTCGACATGATCGCCTGCACCGGCGAGCAGGTCTCGGTGGGCCTGCTGTCGCTGGCGCTGCAGGCCGAAGGCATGGAGGCTGTCAGCTACTCCGGCTGGCAGGTGCCGATCCGCACCGACTCGTCCTACACCAAGGCCCGCATCCAGAGCATCGACGACGCCCGCGTGCGCGCCGACCTGGAGGCCGGCCGCGTGGTCGTCATCACCGGCTTCCAGGGCGTCGACGAGGACATGAACATCACGACCCTGGGTCGTGGCGGTTCGGACACCTCGGCCGTCGCGGTCGCCGCGGCGATGAAGGCCGACGAGTGCCTGATCTACACCGACGTCGACGGTGTCTACACCACCGACCCGCGCGTCGTGCCGGAGGCCAAGCGCCTGAACACCGTCTCCTTCGAGGAGATGCTGGAGATGGCGTCGCTGGGCTCCAAGGTGCTGCAGATCCGGTCGGTCGAGTTCGCCGGCAAGTACCGCGTGCCGCTGCGCGTGCTCTCGAGCTTCACCCCGTGGGACATTGCCATCGAGGAAGAAGCCAAGTCGGGCACGCTGATCACTTTCGAGGAAGACGAGAAGATGGAACAAGCCGTTGTGTCGGGCATCGCGTTCAACCGCGACGAAGCCAAGCTGACCGTGATGGGCGTGCCGGACAAGCCGGGCATCGCCTATGGCATCCTGGGCAAGGTCGCCGAGGCCAACATCGATGTGGACGTGATCCTGCAGAACGTCTCGCACGACGGCAAGACCGACTTCTCGTTCACCGTCCACCGCAACGACTACCAGCGCACGCTGGACCTGCTGAAGTCGCAGGTCGTGCCGGCCATGGGCGCCGAGGCGGTCATCGGCGACACCAAGATCTGCAAGGTCTCGATCGTCGGCATCGGCATGCGCTCGCACGCCGGCGTGGCCTCGACGATGTTCCGCGCGCTCAGCGACGAAGGCATCAACATCCAGATGATCACCACCAGCGAGATCAAGACCTCGGTGGTCATCGACGAGAAGTACATGGAGCTGGCGGTGCGCGCGCTGCACAAGGCCTTCGGCCTGGATGCGGCCTGATTCGCCTGCCTGATGAAAATGCGCCTTCCGGCCTGAAAGGGGTTTACAGATCAGGCTGGAAAGCGCTATAGTCCAATTCTTCGCCGGAAACGTGACCGAGTGGCCGAAGGTGCTCCCCTGCTAAGGGAGTATGCGTCAAAAGCGCATCGAGGGTTCGAATCCCTCCGTTTCCGCCAGAAAGCAGACGCCCTGCAGTCGCAAGACTGCAGGGCGTTCCTGCTTTGGTTTTCCGGTGCGTCTCGACGGATTGCCGATCTGGGGTTCATCGCAGGCTAAGAACCGGGCCATCGACTGTCGATAGCCTCGGCACCTCACTGAACTGGCGGATCCGGCCGGCGCGGCCTGCGCTGACCGGCGCGCCGGCCTCCATGATGAATCAGAACGCCTGCCCCGAAAGAACCCACGAGATCGACCTGCTGCGCGGGGTGGCCTGTCTGGCCGTGGTCATGTTCCATTTTCTCTACCGAGGGCAGCTCGATGGCTGGGTGAGCGGCGAGGTGCCGGCCTGGCTGGCCTGGGTGTCGGCGCACGGCTATCTGGGCGTGCATCTGTTCTTCATGATCAGCGGCTACGTCATCTTCATGTCGGCGCAAGGCGCGACGCCGCGGGCCTTCGTGGCCTCACGGGTCGCGCGCCTGTATCCGGCCTATTGGGTGGCGGCCCTGCTGACTGCCGGCACGGCCTGGCTGCTGGCGTCCCCGACCTTTTCGGTGAGCTGGCAGACCCTGCTGGGCAATCTCACGATGCTCACGCACCTGATCTGGGTCGGGCAGGAGCCGCCTTATGTCGATGGCGCCTACTGGTCGCTGGCGATCGAGTTCCAGTTCTACCTGATCATGCTGGGCCTGATCGTGGCGAACCGGCTGGCCCGCATCGAGCGCTTCATGGCCGGCTGGCTGCTGCTGTCCTCGCTCGACTTTGTCCGGCCGGTCTACCTGGCGGAGCTGCTGCTGGTGCTGGAGTGGGCGCCGCTGTTCTGCGCCGGCATGCTGTTCTACCGCATCCGCGAGCGCGGCCTGGAACGGCAGACCTACATGATGCTGTGGTGGTGCCATTTCCTGGTGGTTGCGCGTGCCACCGCACCCCAGGCGCTGCGACCCGGGGAGGGCGCGCCGGGTGAGTGGAGCGTCGCGCTGCTGCTGACGGCCTTCTTCGTGATCTTCTGGCTGGTGGCCTCGCGGCGCTGGACGATGCGCGCGTCCGCGCTGACCGTCTGGGCGGGCCTGCTGACCTATCCGGTCTATCTGCTGCACCAGAACATCGGCTACATGCTGCTCGAGTGGCTGCGGCCGCTGGAGTCCTCGCTGCTGCTGCGCCTGCTGCCGGTGATGGCGCTGATCGTCGTGGCGTCGATCCTGCTGAACCGGGGCGTCGAGCGCCCGTGCGGTCGCTGGCTCCGTCGTCGGCTGGCGCCGCCGCAGCGGGTGCCGGCGCAGAGGCCCAGGCCTCAGGCTGTGGCGTCCTCGCATCGTCACCTTGAGCCTTCGCGCTGAACGAAGGCTGCATCGTCGATTGCCGACCGTGAGCGGGGTCGGCCTGGGGCAAGATCACGCCCCATGCGCTTCGATCTGGTCACGCTCAACCTGGTGCTCGCCATCGCGGAGACGCGCAGCATCACGCGCGGGGCCGAGCGCGAGCATCTGGCGCTGGCGGCCGCGAGCAAGCGGCTGAGCGATCTGGAGACGCGCCTGGGCGTGCAGCTGTTCGAGCGCCGCGCGCGTGGCGTCGAGCCGACCGCCGCCGGGCTGGCGCTGATCCGCCACATTCGCAGCCTGCATGCCTCGCTGCACGCGATGGAGGAGGAGGTCGCCGAGTTCTCGCGCGGCATCCGTGGCCATCTGCGCGTCGTCGCCAATGCCTCCGCGATCGCCGAATGCCTGCCGCCGGACCTGGCGGCCTTCTCGCGTGCGCATCCCGAGATCCGCATCAGCCTGGAGGACCAGACCAGCGCGGAGCTGCAGCGCTCGGTCGCCGAGGGTGCCGCCGATGTCGGCATCTTCGTGCCGCCGCTGCTGGAGCCGGCACGCCTGCAGACCTGGTCCTACCGCGACGGCACGCTGGTGCTGATCACCCCGGTCGGCCACGCGCTGGCGCAGCAGCCGGCGGTGCGCTTCGCCGATCTGCTCGAGCATGACTTCATCGGCCAGCACACGGGTGCGGCACTGCAGCAGATGCTGCTGGCGCAGGCCACCGAGCTGGGCCGGCCCTTGCGCGCGCGCATGCAGGTGCGCGGCTTCGACGCGATCGCGCAGCTGGTCGAGGCCGGGCTGGGCATCGCGTTGATGCCCTCGGCGGTCGCGCAGCGCCTGGCGCGGCTGTTCCGGCTCGAGATCGTCGCGCTGGACGAACCCTGGGCGCGGCGCGACTACCGGGTCGGCGTGCGCGCGCAGGAGGTGCTGCCGGCGGTCGTGCGCCGCTTCGTCGAGTTCCTCTGTCCGGCGGCCTTCGTGTCGGCGGACGAGCCGTCCTCGTCCCTGTTCCCATCACCCCATCCCTCATCCCCCACCGAGAACCCGTCATGACCGGACGTACCCTCTACGACAAGCTCTGGGACGAACACGTCGTCCACACCGAGGAAGACGGCACCGCCATCCTCTACATCGACCGCCATCTGGTGCACGAGGTGACCAGCCCGCAGGCCTTCGAGGGCCTGCGCCTGGCCGGGCGCAAGCTGTGGCGCGTGAGCTCGGTGGTCGCCACCGCCGACCACAACACCCCGACCGACGGCTGGGAGCTGGGCTACGACGGCATCAAGGACCCGATCTCGCGCCAGCAGATCGTCACGCTGGACGCCAACATCCAGGAATTCGGCTCGGCCGCCTATTTCCCCTTCATGGACAAGCGCCAGGGCATCGTGCACGTCATGGGCCCGGAGCAGGGTGCCACGCTGCCGGGCATGACGGTGGTCTGCGGCGACAGCCACACCTCGACGCACGGCGCCTTCGGCGCGCTGGCGCACGGCATCGGCACCTCCGAGGTCGAGCATGTCATGGCCACCCAGACGCTGCTGGCCAAGAAGGCGAAGAACATGCTGGTGAAGGTCGACGGTCAGGTCGCGCCCGGCATCACCGCCAAGGACATCGTGCTGGCCATCATCGGCCGCATCGGCACCGCTGGCGGCACCGGCTACACCATCGAGTTCGGCGGCTCGGCGATCCGCGCGCTGAGCGTCGAGGGCCGCATGACGGTCTGCAACATGGCGATCGAGGCGGGCGCACGCGCCGGCCTGGTCGCGGTCGACGACAAGACCATCGAGTACGTCAAGGGCCGCCCCTTCGCGCCGACCGGGCCGGAATGGGATCTGGCCGTGTCGCACTGGCGCACGCTGCATTCGGACGCCGACGCGGTGTTCGACGCGGTGGTCGAGCTCGACGCCGCGCAGATCGTGCCGCAGGTCACCTGGGGCACCAGCCCGGAGATGGTCACCGGCGTCGACGCGCGCGTGCCCGATCCCGAGAAGGAGCGCGATCCGGTCAAGCGCGACGCGATGGAGCGCGCGCTGAAGTACATGGCGCTCGAGCCCAACAAGGCGATGTCGGACATCCACGTCGACCAGGTCTTCATCGGTTCCTGCACCAACAGCCGCATCGAGGACATGCGCGAGGCCGCCGCCGTCGTGCGCCGCCTGGGCAAGCGCGTGGCCGCCAACGTCAAGCGCGCGCTGGTCGTGCCGGGCTCGGGCCTGGTCAAGGCGCAGGCCGAGGCCGAAGGGCTGGACCAGGTCTTCAAGGCCGCCGGCTTCGAGTGGCGCGAGCCGGGCTGCTCGATGTGCCTGGCGATGAACGCCGACCGCCTGGAGCCGGGCGAGCGCTGTGCCTCGACCAGCAACCGCAACTTCGAGGGCCGTCAGGGCGCCGGTGGCCGCACCCACCTGGTCAGCCCGGCGATGGCCGCCGCGGCCGCGCTGGAAGGCCGCTTCGTCGACATCCGCTCGATCGCCTGAGCCAGAAGCCTGAGGACACACGCACCATGCAAGCCTTCACCGTTCACAAGGGCCTGGTGGCCCCGATGGATCGCGACAACGTCGACACCGACGCGATCATCCCCAAGCAGTTCCTGAAGTCGATCCAGCGCAGCGGCTTCGGCCCGAACCTGTTCGACGAGTGGCGCTACCTCGACCAGCCGGGCCAGCCCGGCGTGCCCGAGTCGGCCCGCCAGCCCAACCCCGACTTCGTGCTGAACCAGCCGCGCTACGCCGGCGCCTCGGTGCTGCTGGCGCGCAAGAACTTCGGCTGCGGCTCCAGCCGCGAGCACGCGCCGTGGGCGCTGGAGCAGTACGGCTTCCGCGCCATCATCGCGCCGAGCTTCGCCGACATCTTCTTCAGCAACTGCTTCAAGAACGGCCTGCTGCCGATCCAGCTGCCCGAGGCGGTGGTCGCGCAGCTCTTCGACGAGGTCTTCGCCTTCCCCGGCTACCCGCTGACGGTCGACCTGCCGCGTCAGGTCATCGTCAAGCCCGACGGCGCCGAGATCGCCTTCGACGTGCAGCCCTTCCGGAAGTACTGCCTGGTCAACGGCTTCGACGACATCGGCCTGACGCTGCGCCAGAAGGACAAGATCCAGGCCTTCGAGGCCGAGCGTCTGGCCCGGATGCCGTGGCTGGCGCATCGCCAGGTCGGTTGAGCGCCCAGCCTGGTCCCGCATTTTCCTGTTCCCCAGATTTCGAGAATCGACATGACCCACAAGATTGCAGTCCTGCCCGGTGACGGCATCGGCACCGAGATCGTCGCCGAGGCGGTCAAGGTGCTGAACGTGCTCGAGCTGCCGCTCGAGATGGAAACCGCGCCGGTGGGCGGCGCCGCCTATGAGGTCGCCGGCCACCCGCTGCCCGAGGCGACGCTGAAGCTGGCGCAGGCCTCCGACGCCATCCTGTTCGGCGCCGTCGGCGACTGGAAGTACGACACGCTCGAGCGCCGCCTGCGCCCCGAGCAGGCCATCCTGGGCCTGCGCAAGGCGCTGGGCCTGTTCGCCAACTTCCGCCCGGCCATCTGCTACGAGCAGCTCGTCGGCGCCTCGAGCCTCAAGCCCGAGCTGATCGCGGGCCTGGACATCCTGATCATCCGCGAGCTCACCGGCGACATCTACTTCGGCCAGCCGCGCGGCCGCCGCGTGGCCACCGACGGCCACTTCCCCGGCGCCGAGGAAGCCTTCGACACGATGCGCTACAGCCGCCCGGAGATCGAGCGCATCGCGCACGTCGCCTTCCAGGCCGCACGCAAGCGCTCGAAGAAGGTCACTTCGGTGGACAAGGCCAACGTGCTGGAGACCTTCCAGTTCTGGAAGGACGTCGTCACCGAGGTGCACAAGGAGTACCCGGACGTGGCCCTGGAGCACATGTACGTCGACAACGCCGCGATGCAGCTGGTCAAGGCGCCGAAGAAGTTCGACGTGCTGTTCACCGGCAACATGTTCGGCGACATCCTGTCGGACGAGGCGGCGATGCTGACCGGCTCGATCGGCATGCTGCCCTCGGCGTCGCTCAATGCCAACGGTCAGGGCCTGTACGAGCCCAGCCATGGCAGCGCGCCCGACATCGCCGGCCAGGGCGTGGCCAATCCTCTGGCTACAATCCTGTCCGCTGCCATGATGCTTCGTTTCTCCCTCAACCAGCATGAAGCCGCCGACCGGATCGAGTCGGCGGTGCGCGCCGTCCTGGCCGCAGGCCTGCGCACGCCCGACATCTGGTCGGAGGGAACGACGCGGGTGGGCACGCGCGAGATGGGTGACGCCGTGGTCGCGGCGATCACCGGCAAAGGCATTACCAAGAGCTGATCAGCTCCGCCTCGTCTCGCCCGTTCCTCCCTCAACCCCGGCGAAGCGAGCCGGGGAGGGTCGGGACACCACTCGTCAAACGGCGCCAGGAAAGCGCCACGGAAAGGCAAGAAAATGAAACTCGTCGGATTGGTCGGATGGCGCGGCATGGTCGGCTCCGTCCTGATGGATCGCATGCAGGCCGAGGGCGACTTCGGCCTGATCGAGCCGCTGTTCTTCTCGACCTCGAACGCCGGCGGCGCCGCGCCGTCGATGGCCAGGAACGAGACGAAGCTGCAGGACGCCTACGACATCGAGGCCCTGAAGCGCTGCGAGATCATCATCACCGCGCAGGGCGGCGACTACACCACCGAGGTGTTCCCGAAGCTGCGCGCGGCCGGCTGGAACGGCCACTGGATCGACGCGGCCTCGACGCTGCGCATGAAGGATGACGCGGTCATCATCCTCGACCCGGTCAACATGCCGGTCATCAAGGACGCGCTGGCCAAGGGCGGCAAGAACTGGGTCGGCGGCAACTGCACCGTCAGCTGCATGCTGATGGGCGTGGGCGCGCTCTACAAGGCCGGTCTGGTCGAGTGGATGTCGACCCAGACCTACCAGGCGGCTTCGGGCGGCGGCGCGCAGCACATGCGCGAGCTGCTGACGCAGTACGGCACGCTGAATGCCGAAGTGCGTGCGCTGCTGGACGACCCGAAGAGCGCCATTCTCGAGATCGACCGCCAGATCATCGCCAAGCAGCGCGCGCTGACCGCGGCCGAGACCGCCAACTTCGGCGTCCCGCTGGGCGGCTCGCTGATCCCGTGGATCGACAAGGATCTGGGCAACGGTCAGTCCAAGGAAGAGTGGAAGGGCATGGCCGAGACCAACAAGATCCTGGGTCTGGGCGAGGGCTTCGGCTCGGCGCCGATTCCGGTGGACGGCTTCTGCGTGCGCATCGGCGCGATGCGCTGCCACTCGCAGGCCCTGACCTTCAAGCTCAAGAAGGACGTGCCGACCGCGGACATCGAGGCGATGATCGCCGCCGACAACGAGTGGGTGAAGGTGGTGCCGAACACCCGCGAGGCCACCATCCGTGACCTGACCCCGGTGGCCACGACCGGCACGCTGACCATTCCGGTCGGCCGCATCCGCAAGCTGGCGATGGGCCCCGAGTACGTCGGCGCCTTCACCATCGGCGACCAGCTGCTGTGGGGCGCCGCCGAGCCGCTGCGCCGCATGCTGCGCATCCTGCTCGACGCCTGATCCGTTATCCTGACCCCCGATCCGAAAAAGTGACGGAAGTCCGTTGCCCTCGGGCAACGGGCCTGCGCAGGGTCAATTGCACGTCAAGCGATCGTGCGAGAAGCTCCGAATGTCAGGCAGAGCATGAGCTTGTCTTTGTATCTGCTTGATGTTATTGTATTTTCGGATATTTGAGCGGGCAAAGCCCGTATTGACTGGTGCGAAAGACGGAGAGAATCCGGGGTTCGCAGCTTGGGAGACGCCTTGAAAACCGAGACGAAGCGCACCGGGCGTTTGGCTCTGAAACAGATTGCGGCCGCTGCCGCCATGATGGCGATCGTCGGCACGATGACGCCGGCTTCGGCGCTCAGCCTCGGACGGCTCAGCGTCCAGTCGGCATTGGGCGAGACCCTGAAGGCCGACATCGATGTCACCAGCCTGACGCCTGACGAGGCTGCCAACCTGCGGGTGAAGGTCGCGCCGCCGGATGCCTATCGCATCGCTGGCGTCGACTACAACCCGGTGCTGCCGTCGACCTCGGTCACGCTGCAGCGTCGAGCCGATGGCACGCCCTTCCTGCGCATCACCAGCGATCGTCCGGTCCAGGAACCGTTCGTCGACGTGATTCTCGAGCTGTCGTGGTCGAGCGGCCGCCTGCTGCGTGAGTACACGCTGCTGTTCGATCCGCCGTCGACCGCCAAGGCGCCGGCCCCGACCACCCCGGCGGCGACTGCCGCGGCGCCGGCCCCCGCACGCGCTTCGCGTGCCGAGCCGGCCCAGGCCGCCGCGCCTGCTGTCGCCGAAGCCGCTTCGCGGGCGGAAGCGCGTCGTGCTGCGGCGGCCTCCGCTGCAGCGGAAGCCGCCTCCAAGGCCGCTGCCCGTCGTGCCGCAGCGCCTGCGCCCACGCCCACGCCGGCCCCGGCTCCTTCGCGCGATTCCGCTCAGGCGGCCGAGGGCAGCCAGTACACCGTGCGCCCCGGCGACACCCTGTCGGGCATCGCGACCCGGCTGCAGGTGTCGGGCGTCTCGCTCGACCAGATGCTGGTCGGCCTGTACCAAGGCAACAGCGCGGCCTTCGCCGGCAACAACATGAACCGCCTGCGCTCCGGCGCGGTGCTGAACGTGCCGAGCCAGGAGAAGCTGGCCAGCATCGACGAGCGCCAGGCCCGTCGCACGATCCTGGCCCAGAGCGCGAATTTCAACGCCTATCGCCAGCGTCTGGCCTCGGCCGTGCCGGAGCAGACCCGCGCGCCGGAGTCCTCGCGCAAGGCCAGCGGCGATGTCAAGGGCGGTGTCGAAGTCCGCACCGGTACTGAAAATCAGCCGAAGGACGCGCTGAAGATCGTCCCCGGTGCTGCGACCAAGTCGCAGGCTGCGTCGGCAGTCGACGAGAAAGCGATCAGCGCTCGGGCCCGCCAGGAGGCCGAAACCCGCCGTGCCGAGGTGGAGCGCAATCGCATCGAGCTTGAAAAGATGCTGGCGGCGTCCGGCGTCAAGTCGGGTGGAGCCGGCAGCGTGCCGGGCGCTGTGCTGCCTGCGCCGGTCGTGAGCGCGTCTGCACCGGCCGTGAGCGCTTCTGCCCCGGCCGTCAAGGCGTCCGAGGCGATCGCCGCCGTCACCGCGCCGCCGTCACCGCGCCGCCGCAGGCCGCCTCCGAGCCGCTGATCGCGCCGCCGCCGGCCTCCGCGCCTGCCGTGGCCGCCAGCGTGCCCGAAGCGCCACCGGTCGCGGCCTCGCGTCCGCCGCTGCCGATGGATCCGGTCACCGCGGAAGAGCCCTCGCTGCTCGACTCGCTGTCCGAGAATCCGCTGCTGCTGCCGGGCGCCGGCCTGATCCTGGCGATCCTGGCCGGCCTGGGCTACTACCGCCTGCGCGGACGTGGCAAGGACGAGGCCGGCGTCACCTCCTTCCTCGAGAGCCGGATGCAGCCGGACTCCTTCTTCGGCGCCAGCGGTGGCCAGCGGGTCGACACGCGTGACGCGGCGGCCTCCGGCTCGCCGTCGTCGATGAGCTACTCGCTGAGCCAGATCGATGCGATCGGCGATGTCGATCCGGTCGCCGAGGCCGATGTCTACCTGGCCTACGGCCGCGACCTGCAGGCCGAGGAAATCCTGAAGGAGGCGATGCGCGCCAATCCGGAGCGCCTGGCCATTCGCACCAAGCTGCTCGAGGTCTACGCCAAGCGCCGCGACACCAAGGGCTACGAGATGCTCGCCGGCGAGCTCTACGGCCTGACTGGCGGTCAGGGCGAGGACTGGCTGCGTGCCCAGGAGCTCGGACGCTCGATCGATCCCGAGAATCCGCTGTACGAGCCGGGCGGTCAGCCGGGCGCCGATCTGGCTGGCAACCTGCCGCGCGAGCCACTCGGCGCCAGCACGATGCCGCAGTCGGTGGTGCCGTCGCCGTCGCGCTTCGGCACGGCGGCGGGGCTGGGCGCCGCAGGCGTGGCCGGCGCGGCCGCTGCAGCCTCGGTGCCGGATCTTGATCTGGATGCGATCGTCGACACGCCGGCGCCGTCCTTTGCCGCGCCCCGGGCGGCGGCACCGGCCGTCGACGAGGTCGATCTGGACATCTCGCTGCCGGCGCCGATGGACGATCTGCCCTCGGTGACGGGGGGCTATGTCAGCGCTGCCGACGCCAGCTTCGTCGACAGTCGCCAGCCTGACGCGGGTCCGGACTCGGGCAGCGGCATGATCGACTTCGAGCTGCACGACCTGCCCGACATCTCTGAGCCGACCCTGTCGGCCGCCGCCGCGACCAGCGCCTCGAAGGTCGACTTCGATGGCCTGTCGCTCGACTTCGACCTGAACCCGACGCAGTCGCCGGCGCCGGACTCGATCGTCGACGAGTACCCGGTGCTGCTGGACGGCACCGAGGATGACGGTGATCCGCTCGCCCGCAAGGTCGACCTCGCCAAGGAGTTCCTCGACTTCGGCGACAGGGAGTCGGCCCGCGACATGCTGCAGGATGTCATCGAGAAGACCGACAGCGCCGAGCTGAAGGCGCGCGCGCAGTCGATGCTCGACGGTCTGGCGTGATCGCTCGCTTTCTGTCCGCTGCTTCTCCCGTGCAGGGAACGACGCCTTGCGCATCGCGCTAGGCGTCACCTACCGTGGCAGCGCCTATCACGGCTGGCAGAGCCAGCCCGGCGGCGCCACGGTCCAGGATCATCTGGAATCGGCGCTGTCGCAGTTCGCGGCCGCGCCGATCCACACCGTCTGCGCCGGGCGCACCGACACCGGGGTGCACGGCCTGAATCAGGTGGTGCATTTCGACACCGATCGGGTCCGCGAATCCTTCTCCTGGCTGCGCGGCACCAACCGCTACCTGCCACCCGACATCGCGGTGCAGTGGTGTCGCGTCGTGCCCGACGACTTCCATGCCCGCAACCATGCACGCGGGCGGCGCTATGCCTACATCCTGCTCGAGTCGCCGATGCGGCCGTCGATCGATGCCGGCTCGGTGGGCTGGTCCTTCCGCCGGCTTGACGGCGAGGCGATGCGCGAGGCCGCGGCGCACCTGATCGGCGAGCACGACTTTTCGGCCTTCCGGTCCTCGGAATGCCAGGCGGCCTCGCCGGTCAAGCTGATGCGCGAGATCGGCGTGCGACGCTGCGGCGCCTACTGGCGCTTCGACTTCGAGGCGGTGGCTTTCCTGCACCACATGATCCGCAACATCATGGGCTGCATGGTCGCGGTGGGCAGCGGCAACCGGCCCAGCGGCTGGATGGCCGAGGTGCTGGCCTCGCGCGACCGCGACTGCGCCGCGCCGACCTTCTCCCCGGACGGGCTGTATTTCCTCGGTCCCCGCTACGATGCGCACCTCGGGCTGCCGATGCGCACCGCGGGCTTCGACGCACTGCCCGGCGCGGCCGACGACGGTCTGCCAGCGGCCTGAGTCCGCAGCCGGCGGCCTGTGCGGTCGGTCTGCAGCCTGTCCCGTTCCCGTTCCTGAGTCTTCCCGAATCTGCCGAGCTTTCGATGCCAGCCACTTTGTCCCGCGCCGCGCGCACGCGCATCAAGATCTGCGGTCTGACCCGCGAAGCCGATGTCGATGCCGCGGTCGAGGCGGGCGCGGACGCGATCGGCTTCGTGCTCTGGGCGGGCAGTGCGCGTCATGTGACGCTGGCGCGCGCGGCCGAACTGGCCCGGCGCCTGCCGCCTTTCGTGATGCCGGTCGGACTTTTTGTCAACGCCACGCAGCCGGAAATCGATGCGGCCTGCACCGCCATTCCGAATCTGCTGCTGCAGTTCCACGGAGATGAAACTCCCGCGCAGTGCGATGCCGCCAGCACCGGTCGGCGCCCCTACATGCGGGCGGCGCGGATGAAGCCCGGCTTCGATTTGTTAGACTTTGCACAGTCTTATCCCAATGCCCAGGCCATCCTGCTCGACGCCCATGTCGACGGGTATGGCGGAGGCGGAAAGGTCTTCGATTGGTCTCTCGTTCCGTCCGGCGTGCCCCGTCCGGTCGTTTTGTCTGGTGGGTTGAGTCCTGCCAACGTGATCGATGGCGTGCTTCGCGTGCGGCCCTGGGCCGTTGACGTGAGTTCCGGCGTGGAGGTCGGCAAGGGTCTGAAGGACCCCGAGCTGATGCGCCGGTTCTGCGAAGCCGTCCGCGAGGCCGATGCACGCCGTGCCGACGCCGACCGCGGCGAGTGATCTCCAAGGTCTTCCTGTCTTCACCGGATTCCCGACCATGTTCCAGTACGACCAGCCCGATGCCCGCGGGCATTTCGGCATCTACGGCGGCAGCTTCGTCGCCGAGACGCTGAGCCACGCCCTTGACGAGCTGCGCCAGGCCTACGACCGCTACCGCGACGACGCCGAGTTCCTGGCCGAATTCCGCCGCGAGCTGAAATACTTCGTCGGCCGCCCGAGCCCCGTCTACCACGCCGCGCGCATGAGCCGCGAGATGGGCGGCGCGCAGATCTTCCTCAAGCGCGAGGACCTCAACCACACCGGCGCGCACAAGATCAACAACGTCATCGGCCAGGCGCTGCTGGCCCGGCGCATGGGCAAGCCGCGTGTCATCGCCGAGACCGGCGCCGGCCAGCACGGCGTGGCCACCGCCACCATCTGCGCGCGCTACGGCCTGGAGTGCGTCGTCTACATGGGCGCCGAGGACGTCAAGCGCCAGAGCCCGAACGTCTACCGCATGCACCTGCTCGGCGCCAAGGTGATCCCGGTCGAGTCGGGCAGCAAGACGCTGAAGGACGCGCTGAACGAGGCGATGCGCGACTGGGTCACCAACGTCGAGAACACCTTCTACATCATCGGCACCGTGGCGGGTCCGCACCCGTACCCGGCGATGGTGCGCGACTTCCAGGCCATCATCGGCCAGGAATGCCTGACGCAGATGCCCGAGATGATCGCCGAGCTCGGCGGCGGCGCCGAGCGCCAGCCCGACGCGGTGGTCGCCTGCGTGGGCGGCGGCTCCAACGCCATGGGCATCTTCCATCCCTACATCCCGTTCGAGGGCACGCGCCTGATCGGCGTGGAGGCCGCCGGCGAGGGCATGGACACGGCCAAGCACTCGGCCTCGCTGCAGCTGGGCCGGCCGGGCGTGCTGCACGGCAACCGCACCTACATCCTGCAGGACGCCAACGGCCAGATCACCGAGACGCATTCGGTCTCGGCCGGTCTGGACTATCCCGGCGTCGGTCCGGAGCATGCCTATCTGAAGGACATCGGCCGGGCCGAGTACGTCGGCATCACCGACAAGGAGGCCCTGGAGGCCTTCCATTACCTCTGCCGCACCGAGGGCATCATCCCGGCGCTGGAGTCCAGCCACGCGGTCGCCTATGCGATGAAGCTGGCCAAGACGATGCGCCCGGACCAGCACATCCTGGTCAACCTCTCGGGCCGGGGCGACAAGGACATCGGCACGGTCGCCGATCTGTCGGGCGCGGAGTTCTACTGCCGCCCCTCGTGCCGCGGCCTGTCCGTCAAGGGAGGCGTGCTGTGAGCCGCATTCAAGCCACCTTCGCCCGCCTGGCCGCCGAAGGCCGCAAGGCCCTGATCCCCTACGTCACCGCCGGCGACCCCTACGCCGACGTGACGGTCGAGCTGATGCACGCGATGGTCGCCGCCGGCGCCGACGTCATCGAGCTGGGCGTGCCGTTTTCCGACCCGATGGCCGACGGCCCGGTGATCCAGCGCGCCAGCGAGCGCGCGCTGCTCAAGGCCATCTCCACCGCCGACGTGCTGGCGATGGTGCGTGCCTTCCGCCAGGACGACGCGGCCACGCCGGTCGTGCTGATGGGCTACGCCAATCCGGTCGAGTGCTTCGGGCCCGACCGCTTCGTCGACGAGGCGAAGGCCGCGGGCGTCGACGGCGTGCTGATCGTCGACTACCCGCCGCAGGAGTGCGAGGCCTTTGCCGCCCGCCTGCGCGCGGCCGACATGGACGCGATCTTCCTGCTGGCGCCGACCTCGACGGACGCGCGCATGCAGGAGGTCGGCCGCATCGCGACCGGCTATGTCTATTACGTGTCGCTCAAGGGCGTGACCGGTGCCGGTCACCTCGACACCGCGGCGGTGGCGGCGATGGTGCCGCGCATCCGTGCCGCGGTGAACGTGCCGGTCGGCGTCGGCTTCGGCATCCGCGATGCCGCCACGGCGGTGGCGGTCGCGCAGGTGTCCGACGCGGTCGTGATCGGCTCCCGTATCATCCAGCTGATCGAGAACGAGCCGCGCGAGCGGGTGCCGGGCGTCGCCGCCGGCTTCCTGCGCGAGATCCGCGCCGCTCTCGACACGCTGCAACTGCAAGCTTCATCCGCAGGAGAATCCGCATGAGTTGGCTCGACAAGCTGCTGCCCCCGAAGATCCAGCAGTCCCGGCCCAGCGAGCGCCGGGCCATGCCCGAAGGCCTCTGGGTCAAGTGCGACGCCTGCGAGACGGTCCTGTACAAGACCGATCTCGACGGCAATGTGAATGTCTGCCCGAAGTGCGGTCATCACCACCGCATCGGCGCGCGTGAGCGCCTGAACGCCTTCCTCGATGACGAGGGCCGCTACGAGGTCGCCCAGGAAGTGGTGCCGGTCGACGCGCTGAAGTTCAAGGACAGCAAGAAGTACCCCGATCGCATCAAGGAAGCGATGGAGGCCACCGGCGAGACCGATGCGCTTGTCGTGATGGGCGGCTCGGTGATGAGCATGCCGGTGGTGGCCGCGTGCTTCGAGTTCGACTTCATGGGCGGCTCGATGGGCTCGGTGGTCGGCGAGCGCTTCGCGCGCGGCGTCGAGACCGCGCTCGAGCAGAAGGTGCCCTTCATCTGCTTCACCGCCACGGGCGGTGCGCGCATGCAGGAAGGCCTGCTGTCGCTGATGCAGATGGCCAAGACCAACGCGGCGCTGACCCGCCTGGCCCGCGCCAAGCTGCCCTACATCAGCGTGCTGACCGACCCGACGATGGGCGGTGTGTCGGCCTCCTTCGCCTTCGTGGGCGACGTGGTCATCGCCGAGCCGAAGGCGCTGATCGGCTTTGCCGGCCCGCGCGTGATCGAGAACACCGTGCGCGAGAAGCTGCCCGAGGGCTTCCAGCGCTCCGAGTTCCTGCTGCAGAAGGGCGCGCTCGACATGATCGTCGACCGCCGCGAGCTGCGTCCGACCGTGGCCAAGCTGCTGGCGATGCTGCAGCGCCAGAGCGCCGACGCGGTGTCCTGACCGCCGCTGTCGTGGCCTGTCGTCCGGGGGCGTCCGCGAGGCGCCCTCGGCCTTTTCTGAGTCTGCCTTCGAGATGATGACCCTTTCCGACTGGCTCGCCCACTGCGAGCGGCTGCATCCGGCGACGATCGAGCTGGGCCTGGAGCGCGTGCAGCGCGTGCGCGAGCAGCTCGGCCTGCGCTTCGACGTGCCGGTGTTCACGGTGGCGGGCACCAACGGCAAGGGCTCGACCTGCGCGATGCTCGAATCCATCCTGATGCAGGCCGGCTACCGCACCGCGGTCTACGGCTCGCCGCATCTGGTGCGCTTCGAGGAGCGCATGCGCCTGAACGGCGAGGTGGTCGCGCCCGAGCTGCTGCAGCCGCATTTCGAGGCGGTCGAGGCCGCGCGCCTGGCCACCGGGCAGTCGCTGACCTATTTCGAGTTCACCACGCTGGCGATCCTGCGGGCGATGAGCGTTCAGCCGCTCGACGCGGTGATCCTGGAGGTGGGCTTGGGCGGCCGCCTCGATGCGGTCAACATCGTCGACACCGACTGCGCCATCATCACCAGCATCGATCTCGACCACATGGACTGGCTCGGGCCCGACCGCGAGGCCATCGGCCGCGAGAAGGCCGGCATCATGCGCCCGGGCCGGCCGGTGGTGGTGTCGGACCCGGTGCCGCCGCAGAGCGTGGTCGATCACGCCGAGGCGCTCGGCGCCGATCTCTGGCGCTTCGGCCGCGATTTCAATTACGCGGGCGACCGCCAGCAGTGGGGCTGGAGCGGGCGCGGGCGGCGCTGGAACGCGCTGGGCTATCCGGCGCTGCGCGGCGCCAACCAGCTGATCAATGCTGCCGGCGTGCTGGCGGCGCTGGAGGCGATGCGCTCGCGCCTGCCGGTGCCGGCGCAGGCCATCCGCAACGGGCTGGCGCTGGTCGAGCTGCCCGGGCGCTTCCAGGTCGTGCCGGGCCAGCCGACGCTGGTGCTCGACGTGGCCCACAACCCGCACGCGGCGGCGGTGCTGGCGCAGAACCTCGACCAGATGGGCTATTTCCCGCGCACCCACGCGGTGCTGGGCGCGATGGCCGACAAGGATCTGGCCGGGCTGGTCGCGCCGCTGCTGCCGCTGGTCGACACTTGGCATCTGTGCGCGCTCGACATCGGCCGGGCCGCTTCGCCCGAGCAGCTGCAGGCCGCGATCGAGACGGCGGTCGCCGCCCGGCCGGCGGATGCCGCGCCGCTGCCGCCCCATCGCATCGTGCTGCACGCCGATCCGGTCGCTGCCCTGGGGCAATCCCTGGAGTCGGCCGACCCCACTGATAGAATCGTCGTCTTCGGATCGTTCCACACCGTCGGTGGAGTGCTGCAGAAGGGACTGCCGAGACTGGGTGCGGCCCATGTCGGGCCGGCTGCGGGTGCCCCGACCAAAGCGGCCTGACGGCTGAACCAGATGGGTCTTCTCTCCTCTCTCAAGCGCAAGTCGTCCGAGCCTGCTCCACGTCGCCTGCCGCCGCAGGATCCGGCGCAGGTGGAGTTGTTGCGCACCCGGGCTCGTCGGCGCCTGATCGGCGTGGCGGTGCTGGTCGGGCTGGCGGTGGTGGCCCTGCCTTATGTGTTCGAGGCGACGCCGCGCCCGGCCCGGCCGGAGCTGGCCGTGCGCATGCCCGGCGAGCCCGCCGAGATCGTGATGCGCGAAGGCACGGCCGCCGGCCTGCAGTCCGGTGCCGATTCGGCCGGCGCCACGGCATCGCAGCCTGCGATGGCTGCCTCGGCGGCCGCCGCCGCAGCGTCCCAGGCCCCGGGCCTGAGCGCGACGCAGATGGCGATGGCTGGCGCCGGCGCGGCCGCGGTTGGTGCCGCCGCCGGCATGGCGGTGGCCAAAGGGCCCAAGGACGACATCATCACCGAGCCGCGCGACGCGCAGGCCGAGGCCCGCGAGCGCGAGCGCCAGAAGGCCGCGGCCGACAAGGCCGCCGCGGAAAAGGCCGAGCGTGCCGAGAAGGCCCGCCAGGAGCGCCTGCGCCTCGAGCGCGCCCGTGAAAAGGCGGAGAAGGAAAAGGCTGAAAAGGCTGAACGCGCCGAGAAGGCCGAGAAGGAGCGTCTGCGCCGCGAACGGGCCGAGAAGGCGGCGGCCGCAGAAAAGGCCGCCGCTGCCGAAAAGGCCCGCCGCGAGCGCGAGAAGGACAAGGAGCGCGACGAGCGGCGTTACGTCGTCCAGGTCGGCTCCTTCTCCGAGGCCCGCACGGTGCGCGAGACGCGCCAGCGCGTCGAGGGCCTGGGCCTGAAGTCCTTCGAGCAGCATGTCGAGACCTCCTCCGGTCGTCGCACCCGTGTGCGCCTGGGGCCGTTCTCGACCAAGGAGGAGGCCGCGCGCGCCGCCTCGAAGCTCAAGGCCGCCGGCGTCAGCGCCGCGGTGCTGCCGCTCTGAGCGCGCCGCTGGACCGGGCCGCGCGGGCATGATGCTGCTGGAGGATCTGGGATGGATCGACCTGTCGATGCTGGCGGTGCTGCTGATGTCGGTCGTGGCCGGCGTGCTGCGCGGCCTGGTCAGCGAGCTGATGTCGCTGGCGGGCTGGTTCGTCGCCTGGCTGCTGGCCCAGGCCTGGGGCAGCGACGTGGCGCTGATGCTGCAGCCTCAGGCCGCCGACAGTCCGCTGGCACGGCTGACCGGTCTGGTGGTCTGCTTCATCGTCACGCTGCTGGTCTGGCGCCTGCTGGCCTGGCTGCTGCAGCAGCTGATCCAGGCCTCGCCGCTGGCGCCGCTGGACCGCTTGCTGGGCGCCGGCTTCGGTCTGCTGCGCGGCGTGCTGGTGCTGTGGGCGCTGGCGATGATGCTGGCGCTCACGCCGCTGGCGCGCCAGGCGTCCTGGCAGGCCTCCAGCGGCATCGGCTGGATCGCGCAGGTCCACGGCTGGCTGGCGCCGTGGCTGCCGGGCGACTGGGGGCCGGCGGGCGTCACGCCGCCGGCTGAACCCGCCGCGCCGGCCTCCTGAAGCCCGGCGCCTGCAAGAATTCCCTCGGGAAGGGCGGTCGCGGCCGGCCTTCCCGGACCTGTTTGTTGCTGAAGATGGAGTGAACGATGTGTGGCATCGTCGGGGTGATTTCCAAGTCGCCCGTCAATCAACTGATCTATGACGCGCTGCTGCTGCTGCAGCACCGGGGGCAGGACGCCGCCGGCATCGTGACCGCGATGGGCACGAAGTTCTTCATGCACAAGGCCCGCGGCATGGTGCGCGACGTCTTCCGCACCCGCAACATGCGCGCGCTGCCGGGCACGCTGGGCCTGGGCCAGGTCCGCTATCCGACCGCGGGCAATGCCTACAGCGAGGAAGAGGCGCAGCCCTTCTACGTCAACGCGCCCTTCGGCGTGGTGCTGGTGCACAACGGCAACATCACCAACGCGCATGCGCTGAAGAAGGAGCTGTTCGACATCGACCGCCGCCACATCAACACCGAGAGCGACACCGAGGTGCTGATCAACGTGCTGGCGCACGAGCTCGAGCAGGCCGCGCGCGACCTGCCGCTGACGCACGAGGAGATCTTCAAGGCGGTCGCGGCGGTGCACCGCCGCGTCAAGGGCTCGTATGCGGTGATCGCGCTGATCGCCGGCTACGGCCTGCTGGCCTTCCGCGATCCGTTCGGCATCCGGCCGCTGTGCCTGGGCGCGAACGAGACCGCCGAGGGCACCGACTGGATGGTCGCCAGCGAATCGGTCACGCTCGAGGGCACCGGCCACCGCCTGGTGCGCGACGTCGAGCCCGGCGAGGCGGTCTTCATCGCGCTCGACGGCCAGATGCACACCCGCCAGTGCGCCGAGCGCCCGGTGCTCAACCCCTGCGTGTTCGAGTTCGTCTACCTGGCCCGCCCGGATTCGGTCATCGACGGCATCTCGGTCTACCACGCCCGCCTGAACATGGGCGAGACGCTGGCGCAGCGCGTCATCAACATGATGCCGCCCAGCGAGATCGACGTGGTCATCCCCATCCCCGAGTCCAGCCGCCCGGCGGCGATGCAGCTCGCGCAGAAGCTCGGCAAGCCCTACCGCGAGGGCTTCGTCAAGAACCGCTATGTCGGCCGCACCTTCATCATGCCGGGCCAGTCGGCGCGCAAGAAGAGCGTGCGCCAGAAGCTCAATGCCATCGGCATGGAGTTCAAGGGCCGCAACGTGCTGCTGGTCGATGACTCGATCGTGCGCGGCACCACCAGCCGCGAGATCGTGCAGATGGCCCGCGAGGCCGGCGCGAGCAAGGTCTTCATGGCCTCGGCGGCGCCCCCGGTGCGCTTCCCCAACGTCTACGGCATCGACATGCCGACCAAGACCGAGCTGATCGCGCACGGCCGCACGATGGACGAGATCCGCGACTACATCGGCTGCGACGCGCTGATCTACCAGGACGTCGACGCGATGAAGCGCGCGGTGCACGCGCTGCGCCCGGACCTCAAGGGCGTGGAGGCCTCGTGCTTCGACGGCCACTACATCACCGGCGACGTCTCGGCCGAGGACTTCGACGCCATTCAGACCCAGCGCGCCAGCCAGCCGCAGGACGAGGAGGGCGCCGAGCGCACCCGCCTGTCGCTGCAGAGCCCGTCGCAGTGAGCCTGCCCACCGCCTGACCCGGAGAGAACCGCATGACCGAGCCCAAGCGCCTGCCGCGCCTCGAGTTCGCCGACGATGTCCGACTGGAGACGCTGGCCGTGCGCCAGGGCCTGCCGGCCACGCCGTGGGGCGAGAACTCGGAGGCGCTGTTCCTGACCAGCAGCTTCGTCCATCCTGACGCGGCCACCGCCGCGGCGCGCTTCGCGCAGGAGGAGGAAGCCTTCGTCTACAGCCGCTTCACCAACCCCACGACGATGATGATGGAGCGCCGCCTGGCGGCGCTGGAGGGCACCGAGGCCTGCATCGCCACCTCCAGCGGCATGGCGGCGATCATGCTGCTGGTCATGGGCCTGCTCAAGGCCGGCGACCATGTCATCTGCTCGCGCAGCGTCTTCGGCTCGACCATCAAGCTGCTGCAGGGCGAGTTCGGCAAGTTCGGCGTGCAGACCACCTTCGTGTCGCAGACCGATCCCGAGGAGTGGCGTGCCGCGCTGCGCCCCGAGACGAAGCTGCTGTTCGCCGAGACGCCGAGCAACCCGCTCACCGAGGTCTGCGACATCCGCGCGCTGGCCGACATCGCGCACGGCGCGGGCGCGCTGCTGGCGGTCGACAACTGCTTCTGCTCGCCGGCGCTGCAGCAGCCGGCCAGGCTCGGCGCCGACCTGATCATCCATTCGGGCACCAAGTATCTGGACGGCCAGGGCCGTGTCATCGCAGGCGCCGTCTGCGGCCCGGCCGCGCTGATCGACGGGCCCTTCATGAGCGTGATGCGCTCGGCCGGCATGTGTCTGTCGCCGTTCAACGCCTGGGTGGTGCTGAAAGGTCTGGAGACGCTCTCGATCCGCATGGAGGCGCAGGGCGCGCGCGCGCTGGCGCTGGCCGAATGGCTGGAAGCGCAGCCGCAGATCGCCCGCGTCTACTACCCCGGCCTGAAGTCGCACCCGCAGCACGCGCTGGCGATGGCGCAGCAGAGCGGCAACGGCGGCTCGGTGGTCAGCTTCGTCACCCGCGGCGACACGCCCGAGGCGGCGCGCGCCAACGCCTTCGCGGTCATCGACGCGACGAAGATCTGCTCGATCACCTCGAACCTGGGCGACACCAAGACCACCATCACCCATCCGTCGAGCACCTCGCACGGCCGCCTGACCGAGGCGCAGCGCCTGGCCGCCGGCATCACGCAGGGCATGATCCGCGTGGCCGTGGGCCTGGAGCATGTCGACGACCTGAAGGCCGACATCGCGCGCGGCCTGGCCCTGATCTGAATTCCCCATGACCCAAGTCCGCACCCGTTTTGCCCCGTCGCCGACGGGCTTCATCCACCTCGGCAACATCCGCTCGGCCCTCTATCCCTGGGCCTGGGCGCGCTCGCAGCAGGGCACCCTGGTGCTGCGCATCGAGGACACCGACGTCGAGCGCTCCTCGCAGGAAGCCGTCGACGTCATCATCGAGAGCATGAAGTGGCTCGGCCTCGACCACGACGAGGGCCCGTTCTATCAGATGCAGCGCATGGACCGCTACAAGGCGGTCCTGGCGCAGCTGGTCGAGCAGGGCTGGGTCTATCCCTGCTACATGAGCACCACCGAGCTCGACGCGCTGCGCGAGCGCCAGATGGCCAACAAGGAAAAGCCGCGCTACGACGGCACCTGGCGCCCTGAAGAAGGCAAGGTGCTGCCGCCGGTGCCCGAAGGCGTCCAGCCGGTGCTGCGCTTCAGGACGCCCCAGGGTGGCTCGGTGGTCTGGGAAGACAAGGTCAAGGGCCGCATCGAGATCAGCAACGACGAGCTCGACGATCTGGTGATCGCGCGCCCCGACGGCACGCCGACCTACAACTTCTGCGTCGTGGTCGACGACATCGACATGGCCATCACCCACGTCATCCGTGGCGACGACCATGTCAACAACACGCCGCGCCAGATCCACGTCTTCCGCGCGCTCGGCCATGAGCCGCCGGTCTACGCCCACCTGCCCACCGTGCTCAACGAGCAGGGCGAGAAGATGAGCAAGCGCCGCGGCGCCAAGCCGGTGACGCAGTACCGCGACGAGGGCTATCTGGCCGAGGCGGTCGTCAACTACCTGGCCCGCCTGGGCTGGAGCCACGGCGACGACGAGATCTTCAGCCGCGCGCAGCTGGTCGAGTGGTTCAACCTCGATCACCTGGGCCGCAGCGCCAGCCAGTTCGACGAGACCAAGATGCGCTGGGTGAATGCCCAGCACATGAAGCTGTGCGACAACGCGGTGCTGGCCGGCCTGGTGGCCGAGCAGCTGGGCCGGCGCGGCATCACGGCGGTGGCCGACGAGCGCCTGGCCGCCATGTGCGCGCTGTTCAAGGATCGCTGCAGCACCACGGTCGAGCTGGCCGAGTGGCTGTCGATCTACTTCGCCGACGTGCAGCCGGCCGAGGCCGATCTGGCCCAGCACCTCAACGAGGTGTCGCGTCCGGCGCTGGTGCAGCTGCGCGAGCGGCTGGCCGCGCTCGAGACCTGGGACGCCGCGTCGATCAGCGCCGCCATCAAGGCGGTCATCGGCGAGCTGAAGATCAAGATGCCGCAGCTGGCCATTCCGCTGCGCGTTCTGGTGTGCGGCCGCGCCCAGACGCCGTCGGTCGATGCGGTCCTCGCACTGTTCGAAAAAAATATTGTGCTGAAACGCTTGCAAAGTCTCTGAGAACATCACATAATTGCATTCTCGCTTGAACGACGAGACGCCTGACAAAAGACGGCAAGCAATTGAAGTCTGAAGTCGACCAGAAATGGTTCCAAACGGGGGTATAGCTCAGCTGGGAGAGCGCTTGCATGGCATGCAAGAGGTCAGCGGTTCGATCCCGCTTACCTCCACCAAAGCAAAGCGTTTCGAGATTCAAGTCGCGAAGGACAAAGACCCCTTCGTCTAGAGGCCTAGGACACGACCCTTTCACGGTTGTAACAGGGGTTCGAATCCCCTAGGGGTCGCCAATCATGATCCAGCTTCATGAATGGCGATGCCGGCAGATCGATGTGGTGCAGTACAAGTTTCCATGACGCTTGGGACGAAAGTCCAAAGTCACGGGCCGACGCGGAGTGGTAGTTCAGTCGGTTAGAATACCGGCCTGTCACGCCGGGGGTCGCGGGTTCGAGTCCCGTCCACTCCGCCACAATTTGGGGGTATAGCTCAGCTGGGAGAGCGCTTGCATGGCATGCAAGAGGTCAGCGGTTCGATCCCGCTTACCTCCACCAAATTCTCTTTGACCCCTTCGTCTAGAGGCCTAGGACACGACCCTTTCACGGTTGTAACAGGGGTTCGAATCCCCTAGGGGTCGCCAAGTTTGACGATACTTGGCCTGAGCAATCAGGCGCTAAACGTCACCGACGCGGAGTGGTAGTTCAGTCGGTTAGAATACCGGCCTGTCACGCCGGGGGTCGCGGGTTCGAGTCCCGTCCACTCCGCCAACATGCAAAAGCCTGTTCACGAAAGTGAACAGGCTTTTTCGGTTTTGGGCAGTCGTCTCGTGTTTTCCGTGTTCCGGCGTGAAGCCTTCGGGCTTCTTCAGGGAAAACCTGGGGAACGGGGGTGGTGCCGGGCGGGGGGCTGCCTACAATGCGCGGGTTTTCTATCAACTCCGGGCATGCCCGCTATCTCCCATGCAAGTCACCGCATCCGCCTTCAAGGCCTATGACATCCGCGGCATCGTCGGCCAGGCCCTCGACGAGCAGTTCGCCGAGCACCTCGGCCGTGCCTTCGGCAGCGAGGCCGTCTCCCTCGGCGAGAAGGTGGTCGCGGTCGGCCGTGATGGCCGGGTGTCGGGCCCGTGGCTGAGCGCGGCGCTGATGCGCGGCCTGGCGGCGACCGGCCTGGACGTGATCGACCTCGGCGCGGTCACCACGCCAATGCTGTACTACGTCGCCGCCACCCGCGGCGAGATCGGCTGCCGCAGCGGCATCCAGGTCACCGGCAGCCACAATCCGAAGGACTACAACGGCTTCAAGATGGTGCTCGGCGGCGTGGCTATCCACGGCGAGTCGATCCAGCGCCTGCGCCAGCGCATGGAGGCCGAGAGCTACACGCTGGCTGCGCAGCCCGGCACGATCGCGGCCCACGACATCCTGCCCGAATACACCGCGCGCATCCTGGGCGACTGCAAGATCAGCCGGCCGCTGAAGATCGTCGTCGATTCGGGCAACGGCATTCCGGGCGCCTCGGCGCCGGGCATCCTGAAGGCGATGGGCTGCGAGGTCATCGACCTGTACAGCCGCGTCGACGGCGACTTCCCCAACCACCATCCCGATCCGTCCAAGCCGGAGAACCTGGCCGACCTGATCAAGGTGGTGCGCGCGACCGAGGCCGACCTCGGCCTGGCCTTCGACGGCGACGGCGATCGCCTGGGCCTGATCACCGCCGACGGCCAGAACATCTTCCCGGACCGCCAGATCATGCTCTACGCGCAGGACATCCTGTCGCGCAACCCCGGCGCCACCATCATCTACGACGTGAAGTGCTCGCAGCGCCTGCCGCAGGCGATCCGCGAGGCCGGTGGCGTGCCGCTGATGTGGAAGACGGGCCACTCGCTGGTCAAGGCCAAGCTGAAGGAGACGGGCGCGCCGATCGCCGGCGAGATGAGCGGCCACATCTTCTTCGGCGAGCGCTGGTACGGCTTCGACGACGCGATGTACACCGCCGCGCGTCTGCTGGAGATCCTGTCGCGCTTCGAGGATCCGAGCGCGGTGCTCAACGCGCTGCCGACCAGCTACTCGACGCCGGAGCTCAACGTGCCGGTGCCGGCGGGCAACCAGCATGAGGTGGTGGCGCAACTGGTGGCGCAGGCCGACTTCCCCGGCGCCGAAATCGGTACCATCGACGGTCTGCGCGGCGACTATCCGGACGGCTTCGGCCTGATCCGCGCCTCTAACACCACGCCGGTGCTGGTGCTGCGGTTCGAGGGTCACACGCCCGAGGCGCTGGAGCGCATCCAGCATGACTTCATGGCGGCGCTGCGCAAGGTGATGCCCGAGGCGGAGGTGCAGGCCGCGGCGCATTGATGCTCCCTGTTCGCCTGCGCCGTCGAAAGTTCGCCGTTGATGGCCCCTTTGCCTGATGAACCCCGCATCCTGATCGTCAAGCTGTCGTCCCTGGGCGACGTGATCCACGCGATGCCGGTGGTGGCGGACCTGCGTGCGCGCCATCCCGGCACGCGCATCGACTGGGTGGTGGAGCCCGGCTTCGCGCCGCTGCTGCGCCGGGTGGAGGGGATCGGCGAGGTCATCGAGTGCGCGCAGCGGCGCTGGCGCAAGCGCTGGTGGAGCGCCGAGGTCCGCCGCGAGAAGCAGAAGTTCCGCGAGCGGCTGCGCGCGCAGGCCTATGACGCGGTCATCGACCTGCAGGGCCTGACCAAGTCGGCGCTGGTCGTGCTGTCGGCGCGGCTGGCGCCGGGCGGTCTGCGCTACGCGCTGGGCAACCGCACCGAGGGCTCCGGCTGGGAGGCGCCGACCCGCTGGGTGGCCGACCGGCCGATCGAGATCGAGCCGCGCATCCATGTGGTGGACCGTTCGCGCCGGCTCTGCGCCGAGGCCTTCGGCACCGCGATCGACACGCCGCCGCGCTTCGGCCTGCAGGCCGCGACCCGGCCCGATCCGGCGCGGCCGCTGATGGTGCTGGTGCACGGCACCTCGCGCGACGACAAGCTCTGGCCCGAGGCGCACTGGATCGAGTTCGGCCGGCGCCGGGTCGGGGAGGGCTGGCATCTGGCGCTGCCCCAGGCCGATGCGGTCGAGGCCGAGCGGGCCGCGCGCATCGCCGCCGCGATCGGTGCCGAGCACTGCACGCTGTGGCCGAGGATGAGCCTGGACGCAATCGTCGATCGCTTCGGCGCGGCGCAGGCGGTGGTCGGGGTGGACAGCGGGCTGTCGCATCTGGCGGTGGCGCTCGACCGGGTGCATCTGCAGCTCTACAACTTCCCGACCTCCTGGCGCACCGGGCCGCAGCCGGCGCACGGTCATCATCACCAGCTCAGCGTCGAGGGCGCAGCGGCCGGCGAGCCGCCGACGCTCGAGCAGGTCGAGCAGGCCTGGCGGCAGGTGGCGCCGTGACTGCGACGCGACCGGATCCTGGGTTGTCGCTGCGCGAGCGCCTGGCCCTGACTGGTTATGGCCAGTTGATGCGCCTGCTGCTGCCGCTGCTGATGGGGCGGCTGCTGTGGCGCGCGCGCCAGGAGCCGTTGTACGGGGCCGCCTTGGGCGAGCGCCTGGGCCTGGGCGAGCCGGTGCGGCCGGGCGCGCTGTGGCTGCATGCGGTCTCGCTGGGCGAGACCCGCGCCGCCGAGCCGCTGATCCAGGCCCTGCGCCAGGCCTGTCCGGACTTGCGCCTGCTGCTGACGCACGGCACCGCCACCGGCCGCGAGGCCGGCGTCGCGCTGCTGCGCGAGGGCGACGCGCAGCGCTGGCTGCCGCTGGACACGCCCGGCGCGACCCGCCGCTTTCTGCGCCGGCATCGCCCGGCGCTCGGCGTGCTGATGGAGACCGAGGTCTGGCCGGCGCTGCTGCACGCGGCGCAGCAGTCCGGCGTGCCGGTCGTGCTGGCCAATGCGCGGTTGTCGGAAAAAAGCCTGCGCCAGTCGCTGCGCTTCGATGCCTTGCTGCGGCCGGCGGCGCGCTCCTTCACCGCGGTGCTGGCCCAGACGGCGGACGATGCCGTTCGGCTGCGCCGTGCGGGGGCGCTGGAGCCGGCGATCGAGGTCTGCGGCAACCTGAAATACGATCTGCAGCCGTCGCCTGCGCTGCTGGCCATGGGCTTGAGCTGGCGTGCGGGCCTGGCGCGACCGGTGGTGCTGGCCGCCAGCTGGCGCGAAGGCGAGGACGGGCCGCTGCTGGCGGCCTGGCGCGCGGCGCTGGCTCAGCGTGCGCCTTCGCAGCCCCGGCCGCTGCTGCTGCTGGTGCCCCGCCATCCGCAGCGCTTCGACGAGGTCGGCGCCAGCGTGATCTCCAGTGGCCTGACGCTGGCGCGGCGCAGCAGCTGGGTCGGCACCGGGCCGGGGGCGCTGGCTCGGGAGGCCGATGTCTGGCTGGGCGACTCGATGCGCGAGATGCCAGCCTATTACGCCTGCGCCGATGTGGCGCTGCTGGGGGGCAGCTTCGCGCCGCTGGGCGGGCAGAACCTGATCGAGGCGGCCGCCTGCGGCTGTCCGGTGCTCACCGGACCGCATGTCTTCAATTTCGCCCAGCCGGTGGCACGGGCGCTGGCGGCCGGCGCGGCTTTCCAGGCGCCGGATCTGGACCAGGCGGTGCGACAGGCTCTGGCGCTGGCGGGCGACTCCGCCGCGCAGGCCGCGGCGCGGCAGGCCGCGCTGGGCTCGGTGGCAGCCGACCAGGGGGCTGCGGCCCGCATGGCCGCGCGTCTGGCGGCGCTGCTGAACTGAGCCCGAAGCCGCCGGCCGAATTCAGCGGCTCGTGCCGAGCAGGGCGCTGACCGCGTCGATGTCGGCCGGATTCAGCGTGCCGGCGGCCTGGCGCAGCCGCAGGCTGTTGAGCAGCACCTCGTAGCGGGCCCGGGCCAGATCGCGCTGGGTCGAGTAGAGCTGGGTCTGGGCGTTGAGCACGTCCAGGTTGACCCGCACGCCGACCTTGTAGCCGAGCTTGGTCGCGTCGAGCGCCAGCCGCGACGAGGTTTCCGCCGCTTCCAGCGCCTTGACCTGGGCCGCACCCGACTGCACGCCGAAAAAGAGCTGCCGCGTGGCCTGGGCCACGCCACGGCGTGCCGCCTCCAGATCGTTGCGCGACTTCTCCTCCAGGGCCAGCGCCTCGCGGACCTGGTTCTGGATCGCGTCGCCGGTGTAGAGCGGCATCCTGACCGTGACGCCGATCGAGTTGCTGGTGGTGGTGCCGGCGCCGCCCGCCGACAGCGCACCCGAGCCGCGGTTGTTGGTGGTGGCCAGCTGGCCCTGCAGGTCGACCGTCGGCAGGTGGCCGGCCTGGGTGCGGCGGGTTTCCAGCTTGGCGATCTCGTGGGCCAGGCGGGCCTTGCGCACGCTCGGGCTCTGTTCGGTCTTCTCGACCCAGGATTCGATGCCCTCACCGGGCAGCGGCAGCGCGGCAGCCGGCTTCAGCCCCAGCGGCTTGACATCCGTCCGGCCGACCAGCTGCTCGAGCGCCAGGCGCTTGGTGCGCAGATCGTTGTCGGCGGCGATTTCCTGGGCGGTCGTCAGATCGAAGCGGGCCTGGGCCTCGCGGGTGTCGGTGATCGTCGCGGTGCCGACCTCGAAGTTGCGCTTGGCCGAGGCCAGCTGCTCGCCGATGGCGGTCTTGGAGGCGCGCGCGGTCGAGAGCGCGTCCTGCGCGATCAGCACATCGAAATAGGCCTGCGCCACCCGCAGCGTCAGGTCCTGCTCGGCGCTGTTCAGGTCGACCTCGGCCAGGTCGAGCGCGCGCCGGGCCTTGTCGATGGTCAGCGTGTTCTGGCGATTGAACAGCGTCTGCGTCGCCGACAGACCGACTGCAGCGGCGGTGTTGCTGCGCGCGTCGTACAGCGGCGTGTCCGAGCTGGAGCGGGTGTAGCTGCCCTGCAGCCCGACATTGGGGCGCTGCAGCGCCTCGGCCTGGGCGCTGCGGTGACGGGCGGATTCGGCGCCGGCCCGTGCGGCCAGGAAGGCTGCGTCATGGCCGCGCGCCAGCTCGTGCAGCTCCTTCAGGCTCTGCGCACCTGCCGTCGGCGTGGCCAGCGTGGCGGCCAGGGCGGTCAGCAGCAGCGGCAGACGCAGGGTCTTGAACAGGGCAGGGGGCGTCGGCAGGCTCATGGTTTCCTCGCAGGGGTCGGCAATCTCAGTACAGCGGCACGGCGGGATCGACCTGGCGTGACCAGGCGTCGATCCCTCCCGTGATGTTATACGTATAGGGGTATCCTTGCCGCTCGAGGAACAGCGCGACCTGCAGGCTGCGCATGCCGTGATGGCACAGCGCGAGCACCGGACGCTGCGGATCGATCTCCGCCAGACGGCCCGGGATCTGCTGCATCGGGATGTCCAGTCGCTGCACGCCCGGCAGCGACAGCGAGGCCGTCGCGATCTCCCAGGGCTCGCGCACGTCGAGCAGCAGCGGCGCGTGGCCTTCGGCGACGAGGGCCTGGATCTGTTCGGCCAGGCGGGTCACGGCAAGCTGCTGCATCGGGTGGACTCCGGGGAGAAGAGGGCGTGCAAGGATCAGAAGGCGAAGCGGCTCGGGCTGGCGAAGCCTTCCAGATGCGGCGCGACGGTGTCGAACAGCACCTCGGTGCGGAACTCGCGCTCGCTGATGCGGCGGATGCGCAGCGCGCGCATCACCGGCTCCGTGCCGACGATGGCCACCAGGCGGCCGCCGACCTTGAGCTGCTGTAGCAGCGCCTCGGGCACCTCGGCGACCGAGCCCGACAGCACGATCGCGTCCCAGGGGCCGCGGCCGGCGTCACCGTTCGAGCCATCGCCCTGGCGGACCTCGACGTTCATGATCGCGGCGTGGCGCAGGTTCTCGCGGGCCAGCGAGGCCAGCTCGGCGCGCTTCTCGTAGGTGACGACCGTCTGGGCCTTGTGGGCCATCAGCGCGGCCATGAAGCCCGAGCCGGTGCCCACTTCCAGCACCTTCTCGTGGCGCAGCAGGCCCAGCTCCTGCAGCAGGCGGGCCTCGACGCGCGGTGCGAGCATGACCTGACCGCCGGGCAGCGGCACTTCCAGGTCCATGAAGGCGACGGCGCGGTGCGCGGCCGGAACGAAGTCCTCGCGCTTGACGACGGCCAGCAGCGACAGCACGGACGGGTCGAGCACGTCCCACGGACGGATCTGCTGCTCGATCATGTTGAAACGGGCCTGTTCGACGTTCATCTTGGATTCCTCGCGAGAAAGAGCATGCGCAACAAAACCCGACATTCTAGGAGGCCGATCCGGTGCCGGATGTGGCATCGGGCCGACGATCCGCACCGAAGCGTCGCCTCGTCCACACGCTCAGGTCGTCGATCCAGCAATAGATCACCGGCACCACCACCAGCGTCAGCAGCGAGGAGGTGATGACGCCGCCGATGACGGCCTGGCCCATCGGCGCGCGCTGCTCGGCGCCTTCCGACAGTGCGAAGGCCAGCGGCACCATGCCGAAGACCATCGCCAGCGTGGTCATCAGGATCGGGCGCAGCCGCACCCGCGCGGCCAGCAGCAGCGCCTCCTCGCGCCCGAGCCGCCGGCCGGGCTGGCCGCCGTCATCGTCCAGATGCACCTCGCCGGCGCGGGCGCGGATCGCGAAGTCGATCAGCAGGATCGCGTTCTTCGTCACCAGCCCCATCAGCATCACCACGCCGATGATCGAGAACAGGTTCATCGTCGAGCCGAACAGCAGCAGCGCGCCCACCACCCCGATCAGCGTCAGCGGCAGCGAGCTCATCAGCGCCACCGGCTGCATGAAGCTGCGGAACTGCGAGGCCAGGATCATGTAGATGAAGATCACGCCCATGGCCAGCGCCGAGACGGCGTGGCCGAAGCTCTCGGCCATGTCCTTGGTCGAGCCGCCGAAGCGCCAGCGCAGGCCCGGCGGCAGCGGCTCGCTCTCGAGCACGCGGCGGATGTCGGCCGAGACCTCGCCGAGCGAGCGGCCCTGCACGTTGGCGGTGATCTCGACCTCGCGGGCCAGATCGCGGCGGTTGATCTGCTGGGGCGTGCGGTCCTCGCCCAGCTCGGCGATCTGGTCGAGCCGCACCAGCCGGGCGCTGCCGTCGGCGTTCTGGCCGGCCGGCATCATCAGCCGCGCGATGTCGGCCGTGCTGTCGCGGGCCTGCGGCGCCAGCCCGACCTTGACGTCGACATTGAGCTCGTCGCTGGCGCGCCAGTTGCCCACCGTCTGCCCGGCCACCAGCGCGCGCAGCGTGCCGGTCACGCCGGCCACGCCCAGGCCGAGGTCGGCGGCCGCCTCGCGGCGCAGCGTGACCGCCAGCGTCGGCTGGTCCGCGCGGGCACTGCTGTCCAGATCGACCAGGCCGGGAATCGTGCGCAGCCGCTCGAGCAGCCGCTCGGTCTGTCGCTGCAGCTCGCCCAGGTCGCTGCCCTGCAGCGACAGCATCAGCGGCTTGTTGCCGCCGACCGCGTCCAGCAGGCCGACATGGGTCACGGTGATGCCGGGCACCTGCAGCAGCTCCTGACGCAGCGGCGCGGCGAGCTGGTCCTGGCTGAGCTGGCGGTCCTTGCGGTCGACCAGCCGGATGTAGATCTGCGCGAAGATGCGGCCCTGCGCCTGGCCGGCATTGATCGTCGCCAGGGTGTATTTCACCTCCGGGCGGCGGCGGATCAGCGCCTCGACCTCGCGCACCTTGGCCTCGGTCACCTCCAGCGAGGAGCCGACCGGGGTGTGGAAGCTGACGAAGGTCTCGGAATAGTCGGCCTTGGGCACGAACTCGGTGCCGAGCGAGCGGGTCAGCACCAGCGCTGCCACCAGCGTGCCCAGCGCCAGCACCACCGTCAGCAGCCGGTGGCGCAGCGACCAGCCCAGCAGCGCCTGGTAGCCCTCGCCCAGCCGCAGCGAGCCGCGGTCGACCGCCTGGGTGATCCGCCCGAGCGTGCGCTCGTAGAGCGTGACCGGCCGCAAGGTCTGCCCTTCGGCCTGCACCGCCGGGTCATGCCAGACCGCGCTGAGCATCGGGTCGAGCGTGAAGCTGACGAACATCGAGATCAGCACCGCCGCGACGATGGTGATGCCGAACTCGTGGAAGAACTGGCCGATGATGCCGCCCATGAAGCCGATCGGCAGGAAGACGGCGACGATCGACAGCGTGGTGGCCAGCACCGCCAGGCCGATCTCGGCGGTGCCGTCGAGCGCGGCGCGCCGGGCGTCCTTGCCCATCTGCACATGGCGCACGATGTTCTCGCGCACGACGATGGCGTCGTCGATCAGCAGGCCCACGCACAGGGACAGCGCCATCAGCGTGATCATGTTGACCGAGAAGCCGAACCACTGCATGAACAGGAAGGTGCCGATCAGCGCGATCGGCAGCGTCAGGCCCGTGATGACGGTCGAGCGCCAGGAGTTCAGGAACAGGAAGACGATGGCGACCGTCAGCAGCGCGCCCTCGATCAGGGTCTGGCGCACATTGGCCACCGAGACGCGGATCGGGCGCGAGCTGTCGCGCACCCGGTCCAGCCGCAGGTCGGCGGGCAGCGCGCCGGCGGCCTGCAGCGCCGCCAGCTCGCGCTCCAGGCCGTCGACCACCTCGATGGTGTTCTGGCCCTGGGCCTTCTGCACCTCGAGCACCAGGCTGCGCTGGCCGTCGAGCAGGGCCAGCGAGTCGGTCTCCTGCGGGCCGTCGACCACCTGCGCGACCTCGCCCAGGCGCACCAGCGTGGCGCCGCGGCGCGCCACCACCAGCCGGGCGAAGTCGTCCGGGCGCTCGATGCGGCCGCGGATCTGCACCACCCGTTCCTGCTCGGCCGAGCGCAGCAGGCCGGCGGGCAGGTCCTGGTTCTCGCCGCGCACCGCGGCGATCACCTGTTCGGCGCTGACGCCGGCGGCCTCCATGCGCACCGGATCGAGCTGGATCTGGATCTCGCGCCGCACCGCGCCGACCAGCGCGACCGAGCCGACGCCGCGCACGTTCTCCAGCCGCTTCTTCAGCACCTGCTCGGCCCAGAGCGTGCGCCGCATCGCGCCGGCTGCATCGGCCTCATCCGGCCGAGCGTCGCCGGATGCGCGCACCGCCACGCTCCAGATCGGGCGGCTGGCCGGATCGAAGCGCTGCACCTTGGGCTCGCCGATCTCCTCGCGCAGCTGCGGCTTGAGGATGGCGAGCTTCTCGCGCACATCGTCGGCGGCGCGCCGGCCGTCCATCGTCAGGTCGAACTGGATGATGACCACCGAGGTGCCGGCATAGCTGCGCGAGGAGAGCTGGCTGATGCCGGCGATCGCGTTGACGCTTTCCTCGATCTTGCGGGTCAGCTCGGTCTCGACGATCTCGGCGGCGGCGCCGGGATACTCGGTGCTGACCACCACCGTCGGAAACTCGATGTCGGGAAACTGGTCGACCTTCAGGCGCTGGAAGGAGAACAGTCCGAGCACCACCAGCGCCAGCATCACCATGGTGGCCAGGACCGGATTGGCGATCGAGACGCGGGTGAACCACATGATGGACCTGAGGGCGCGAGGTTCAGCGCAGCACGGCCGGCGTGCCGTCGCGCACCGGGCCGAGCCGGCCGGCCAGCACCCGCGCGCCCTCGGCCAGGCCGTCGAGGATCTCGATCGACGCGGTGCCGTCGACCTCACCACGCGCACCGGTGCGCACCGGGCGCTGGCGCAGCAGGCCCGCGCCGGTGTCCAGCTCGATCACATGCGGCTGCGGCTGGTCGACGCGCACCGCCGACAGTGGCAGCACCCGCGTGCTGCGCCGGCCCAGCTCGATGTGGCCGCGCGCGAACAGGCCGGCACGCAGCCCCGGCGCCGGCTCGATGGCCAGATGCACCGGCACCGACCGGGTGCCGGCCTGCGCGGCCGGGCTGATGCGCAGCACCCGGGCCCGCACCGGCGCGTCCACGCCCTCGACCTGCAGCACCGCGCCGGCGCCGATGCGGGTGCGGGCCAGCTCGGCCGCCGGCACGGTCGCCTCCAGCTCGAGCCGGTCGAGATCGATGATCTCCAGGATGCGCGCGTCCAGCGCGACCCGCTCGCCCGGCTGGGCCAGGCGCTGCGCGATCTGGCCGCCGATCGGCGCCTTCAGCACCGTGTCGTCGAGCGCCCGCCGAGCCAGATCGGCGCCTGCACGGGCCGACTGCAGCGCGGCCTGCGCGGCGCGGTGGTTCGCGGCCGAGCTCTCCAGCGCGGTGGGCGAGATGAAGCCCTGTTCGACCAGTGCGCGGTTGTTGTCCAGCGTCCTGCCGGCGATGTCGAGCTGGGCCTGCGCCGACTCGATCTGCTGCTCGGCCTGGCGCAGCCGCAGCTGCGCATCGGCCGGGTCGATGCGCCCGACGATCTGGCCGGCGCGCACCGTGTCGCCCTCGCGCGGGCCCAGCTCCAGCAGCTCGCCGGCGCTGCGTGCCTTGACCAGCGCGCTGACCGCCGCCTTCAGGCTGCCGGTCAGCGCCACCGCATCGACCAGCTCGGCCCGGCGCAGCGTCACCAGGTCGCTGTCCTGAAGCTGCAGCGCGGCCGGGGTCGGCTGCAGCGGGGCGCTGGCCGAGGCCGCTGCGGCGGCGCTCGCCGTGCGGCTCGACAGCTTCCAGCCGGCCAGCCCCAGCAGGCCCAGCGCCAGGGCACCGGCGGCAAGCACGGTCGATCGCTTCATCGGCTTCAGGGTTCCGGGTGGGTGGAGATGCCGCGCAGCACCAGATCGATGTGGGCGCGGATGAAGGCCTGCGGCTCCAGGCTCATGCCCGGGCATTCGCAGGCGCCGAGCGAGTGCCGGTGCACGCACAGCATCACCAGCGGCATGACGATCGAGTAGACCACCGAGAGCACGTCGACCGGCCGGAATTCGCCCGAATCGATGCCGCGCTGCACCATGCCGCCGATCAGCTGCGAGCCGGGCTGCGAGACCTCGTTGAACCACAGCTCGGCGATCTCGGGGAAGTTGCGCACCTCGCTGACCACCAGCTTGAACACGCCGGAGGCGTCGCTCTCGAGCGTCTGCATCCACCAGTCGACCAGCAGCGTGCGCATCAGCTCGGTGGCGCTGCCCTGGTGGGCGGCGGCCTGGGCCAGGCCTTCGGCGATGCGGGTCGACACCCGCTGCGAGATCACCTCCCGGAGCAGGTCTTCCTTGCTGGTGTAATACAGGTAGAGCGTGCCCTTGGAGACGCCGGCCAGCCGGGCGATGTCCTCGGTCTTGGTCGCGGCAAAGCCCTTCTCGACGAAGAGCTGCAGCGCGGCGTCGAGCAGCTCGCTGGGTCGCTCGGCCTTGCGGCGCTGGTGCGATGCCGGCGGCGTCGCCGGCGTTCCTGCCATGGCGGGCAGGTCGGAGCGTTCGGACGGTTCGGCGGACAAGGCGGGTTTCCGGGGCATGATAATGACTAACCGGTCAGTAATGTAGTGGAGCAATGAAGTGAGCGCAATGACAGGGGCGGCGTCTGCACAGGGCGGTCGGCCGGCGGGCGGGCGTCGCGGGCTGCTGAGGATCGGCGCGATGGCGCTGGTCGGCGGGCTGTGGGGCTGTGCCTCGGTGGTGCCCAGGGAGTTCACCACCAGCGAGCGCGAGATGCAGGCGGCGCTGTCCTCGCGCTTCCCGCTGCAGCAGAAGGTGCTGGAGGTGTTCGAGGTGCGCATCAGCTCGCCGCGGGTGCTGCTGCAGCCGGGGGCGGGTCGCATGATGCTGGGCTTCGACATGGGCCTGCGCGAGACGGTGCTGAGCCGGCGCGACTTTCGCGGCAACATCATGTTCAGCAGCGCGCTGCGCTACGAACCGTCCGACGGCACGATCCGGCTGGACCGGGTGCGGCGCGAGAACATCGCGATCGACGGATTGCCGCCGCTGCTGGCCTCCGGCCTGAACCGCTGGGGCGGCTGGCTGGCCGAGTCGATGCTGGAAGGTCTGGAGATTCATCGCATCGACCGGCTGGCGCTGGAGCTGGCGGCCAAGGCCGGACTGCAGCCCGGGCCGATCGAGGTGCGCCCGGGGGGCGTCACGCTGCGGCTGGTGCCTGTGCCGGTGAGCGGCAACATGGCGCCGGCTCGATCCTGAGGCTCGGCTGAAGGCCGGTCGGCCGGCCCGCATGCTGGCACGTTGAGCTGCTGTTGCAACTCATTTCGGCCTTCATGGCCGTGTCATGACGATGAAAAGGTCGACATGGCGGCGCTCAGGCGCCGCGCTGCTGATGCTGGGCGGGCTGAGCGTGCTGTCCGGCTGCGTGGTGGTCCCGGTGCCGGGCCACGGCCACCACCGGGGTCATGGGCGCGAGGTGGTGGTGCTTCCTCAGGCTCAGCCGGCGCCGCGCGTGATCGTCATTCCGGAAGACCGGCGCGGGCACGGTGGCCGTGGTCACCACGACCGCCGGGGCGGTCGCTGGCAGGACGACTGAACGGTTCAGCGCGGGCCGTGGCCGCGGCCGCGCGGGGCCGGACGGCCGCCGCCGAAGCCGCCACGCGGGCCGCTGCGGTCGTCGAAGCGGCGCTCGCCGTCGAAGCGCGGAGCGCCGTCCTGGCGGCGCGGACCGTTGCCACGCGGACCATCATGCCGCGGCTCGCCACGGAATTCCGGGCGGCCTTCCTGACGCGGTGCCTCGAAGCGGGGCGCATCGAAACGCGGTGCCGAGTCGAAGCGCGGACCGTCGAAGCCACCGCGGCGCGGCGCGCCGTCGATCGGACGCGCGAAGCCGTAGCCGCCACGGTCACCGCCGCGGTTGTCCGGACGGCCGCCATAGCCGCCGGGGCCGCCATGACCGCGATGCGGCGGACGGCCGCCGTCACGGCGCGGAGCGCGGCTGAACATTTCCGGCGCCGGACGCTTCGGCTCCAGGCCGGCCAGCGTGCCCACCGGGATCGGCTGGGTGGTGAACTGCTGGATGCGGCGGATCATGCCGACATCGCGGCGTTCGGCCAGCGTGATCGCGCGGCCCGAGCGGCCGGCACGGCCGGTGCGGCCGATGCGGTGCACGTAGTCCTCGGCCTTCATCGGCAGGCCGAAGTTGATGACGTGGCTGATGGTCGGCACGTCGATGCCGCGCGCGGCGACGTCGGTGGCCACCAGGATGCGCAGCTCGCCGCGGCGCAGCGCCATCAGCGTGCGGTTGCGACGGCCCTGCGGCATGCCGCCGTGCAGCGGCGCGACCGCGTGGCCCATCTCGTACAGATGGGCGGCCAGCTCGTCGGCATCGCGCTGGGTGCTGGTGAAGATGACGGCCTGCTGCATCTCGGTGCTGGTCAGCAGGTTCTCGAGCAGGGCCGACTTGTGGTCCAGATCATCCGCCCACAGCAGCTGCTGCTCGATGTTGGCGTGGCTGTCGGTGTGGTTGGCGACCTCGATGCGCTGGGCATCGTCCTTCAGGATCTGGTCGGCCAGACGACCGACCTGACCAGCGAAGGTCGCACTGACCATGACGGTCTGACGGCCGACCGGCAGCGCTTCGGCGATGCGCTCGATGTCCTCGATGAAGCCCATGTCGAGCATGCGGTCGGCTTCGTCCAGGATCAGCATCTCGACCTGGCCCAGGATGGCCTTGCCGCTGTCGAGGTGGTCGATCAGGCGGCCGGGGGTGGCGATCAGCAGGTCGATCGGGCCACGCAGCGCGGCCAGCTGGGCGCCGTAGGGCACGCCGCCGACGACGGTGGCGACCTTCAGGTGCGGGATGTGGCTGCCGTAGGTCACTGCGGCCTTGGAGACCTGGATGGCCAGTTCGCGGGTCGGGGCCAGCACCAGCACGCGCGGACCTTGCGGCGGCTGGCCGCGCAGCGGGCGGCGGCTCGCGGCCGGGTTGGCTTCACGGGCGGCCAGCACGCGCTCGAGCGCCGGCAGCACGAAGGCGGCGGTCTTGCCGCTGCCGGTGTTGGAGCACACGCGCAGGTCCGCGCCGGTCATCGCGGCGGGAATGGTCTGCGCCTGCACGTCGGTCGGGTTCTCGTAGCCGGCAGCGGTGACGGCTTGCAGGATGGCCTCGTTCAGGCCCAGGGTCGAAAAGCTCATGTGAATACTCTCATCCGGCGCCACTCGGGCGCCATTCGGCAGGGGTTTCCGGCTCGCATCGGGCGAGGTGGAAACACGGGATGGCAGGCCGGCGAAGGCAAAGGCGCGTCATCCGCATGGCGCCAGGCATCGCGGTCGGTACAGGGGATTGGAATCAAGCCTGCCGGGGTCGAATAGCATCGCCGCCGACCGCGCCTGCAGCCCCGCAGTCGCCGATCCTGAAAAAGGATGCGGTCTGCCGGAGGATGAGGGAAAGAGGAAGGTCAGAGGGGATGTGCGAAAGGCTGAACGGTGCTGCCCGTGAAAAGCGGCTCCAACAGCAGACCCGGATTCTAGCGCATTCCCTGATGGACTGCACGTCTGTCGTCTGATCTCGCGCTGATCCCGAAGCGGAAGAATCCGGTCTGTAACCGCGCGCCGCTAGGATCGCCCGGACGAGAAATCCGGACAGCAAAGGATGAATGGATGACGGACTTGGATCCTGCCGGCGTGTGCCGGCCGCTGCGCCTGGCCCTGATCGCCCATGACGGTCGCAAGGACCGCATGATCGCGCTGGCCCAGGAGTTTGCCCCGCGACTGCGGGGCTGCACGCTGTGCGCGACCGGCACGACCGGCGGGCGGCTGGCCGTCGAGCTCGGTCTGGAGGTGGAGCGGCTGCTCAGCGGCCCGCTCGGCGGCGACCTGCAGATCGGCGCGCGGCTGGCGGTCGGCGAGATCGATGCGGTAGTCTTCCTGCGCGATCCGATGACGCCGCAGCCGCACGAGCCCGACATCAACGCGCTGGTGCGCGCCTGCGACGTGCATGACGTGCCGTGCGCGACCAATGCCAGCACCGCGCGGCTGCTGCTCGAGCAGCTGCTGCCGCGCGCTGCTTCGGCCTGATCAGGCCTGGACCACCTTGTGGTGGGCGGCCGGCACCGGCCAGCCGGCTTCCTGGCCGACGCGGGCGATCGCCTCGTTGGTGTCGAAATAGACCTGCCAGTAGTGGTCGGTGTGGGTGTAGGGCCGCACCGCGATCACCGCGCCCTCCAGCTTGAAGTCGAGCAGGCTGACCTCGGGCGCCGGGCTCTGCGCGACATTGGGGATCTGCGCGACGGCCGCCTTCAGGCGGGCGATCGCGTCCAGCGGATCGACGCCCTGCGCCAGCTGCGCGGTGCGCTCGACGCGGCGCACCGGCAGCGCCGAGTAGTTCTGCACCGTGTCGCCGAAGACCTTGCCGTTGCCGACGATGGTCATGACGTTGTCCGGCGTGATGATCGTGGTGCCGAACAGGCCGAGCTCGTGCACCGTGCCGGTCACGCCGCCGATCGAGACGAAGTCGCCGACCTTGAACGGGCGCAGCACCAGCATGAAGGCGCCGGCGGCGAAGTTGCCCAGCATGCCGCTCCAGGCCGCGCCGATGGCCACGCCGGCGCCGGCCAGCATCGCCGCGAACGAGGTCGTCTGGATGCCGAAATAGCCCAGGATGCCGAGCACCAGGGTGATGTTCAGCGCGATGGTGATGATCGAGCCGAGGTACTTGGTCAGCGTCGGGTCGATCGAGTTGCGGTTCATGCCCGCCTGGATCAAATGCACCACTTTGGAGATCAGCCAGCGGCCGACGATCCAGAAGATCAGTGCGGCGCCGATCTTCATCAGCAGGTCGATCGCAGTGGTGCCCAGGAAGGTCTGGATCGTGTCGATGTTCATCAGAAATCCTCCTCGAATGTGCAATATTGCACGTCTCGAATGTGACGGATTTCCGGTTGTGGCGCCACCTTCCTTGGGCTAGGTCGCCGAGTTGTCGCTTTCGCGCAGCAGCTCGCGCAGGCGTGCGGCGCTGACGTCGCGTGCCGCACCGAAGCCGGCAATCTGGCGTGCCGCCTGCACCCGCAGCCGCACCACGCGGAAGTCCGGCAGGCTGGCGAGCATCTCCCCGGCCGGATGGCGCGCGATGTAGGTCGCCAGCGCCGCGCGGGCATCGTCGCTGCCGGGCTCGGGGTGCAGCGCCTCGACCTGCAGCGTGGCGCGCGCCAGCGCGTGCACGCTGTCGGTCGCCTCTTCGTCCGCGCAGATCAGGGCACTGGCACGTGGATGCGTCATCAGTTGCCGGGTGTGCGCGGCCAGGGCGCTGATCAGGACGATCAGGTCGGGTCCGGCCGGATCCAGCGCCCACGGCGCCATCGAGACGGCCGGGGCGCCGGTCTCGTCGAGCGTGCCCAGCGCCAGGGTGCGCCGGGCGCGCAGCAGCTCCACCAGCCGCCGATCCATGCGGCTGGGCGTCAGTGCTGGCTTCATGCCGTCAGGGGTATTGTTCATCGTGAAATCTCTGGCAAACAGCAGCACTCGGGAACGGTTTCTTGCACTTTTCGGGTGTGCCGCATGACTGCAGCGCCATACTTCGGCACAGGTTCACGATGAAGCGACAGACCGCAGCACGGGATGGCCCGAAGCGGCACGCAGGGAGTGCGGACCATGACCAAGGATATTGCCACGCTGCTGCTGGCGCTGCTGCTTTGCCAGCTGCTGCTGCTGTCGCATCTGACCATCGTGCGCGACACGGTGCTGGGCCGGCGTCCAGAGGTGCGGCTGCTGCTGCTGGTCTCGCTGGCCATGGCTGTCGGTGATCTGCTGCTGGCCCTGCGCACGCAGCTGTCCGGGCCGTTCTGGCTGGTGATCTCGAACGTCGTCGTGGCTGGCGGCGTGCGGCTGCTGGCGGTGGCCACTCGGCAGCTGCTGCGCGGCCAGGGAGCAGATCGCGGGGATCTTCAGTCCATGCTGCTCGGGGCGGCAGTGCTGTCGCTGCTGGTGCTGCTGTCTGCACCGTATGCCTGGATCGTCACCTGGGTCAGCCTGTGGCTGGCCCAGCCGATGCTTTGCATCGCCTTGCTGGTGTGGCGTCAAGGGCGGGGGCGCGAGCGGGCGCTGTCCATGGTGCTGCTGGGTGGCCTGTTCGCCCTGGGCGGGGGGCTTGGGCGTGCACTGGAGGCGCACCTGGGACCGGAGCGCGCTGATTCCCTGCTGCAGCCGGCCAGCGTGCTGACGACCTGGCTGTTCCTGGTGATGACCTTCGGGGCGCTGGCCGCCCAGATCGGCTTGCTGATGGCCAGCTTCGAGCGCACGGCGCTGCAGCTCGAGCAGATGGCGACCACCGACGGGTTGACCGGCTGCCTCAACCGATCCGCCGCACATGCGCTGGTGGGCCACGAGATCGAGCGCAGCCGGCGCGACAGCCGGCCTCTGGCCTTGGTGCTGCTCGATCTCGATCATTTCAAGCAGGTCAACGATCGCCACGGCCATGCGGCGGGCGACGCGGTGCTGCGTGGCTTTGCGCAGGTGGTGCGATCACGGCTGCGCCATTCGGACATCTTCGGCCGCATGGGCGGCGAGGAGTTCTGCGTCGTGCTGCCCGCCACCGACCGGGCCGGCGCGCACGAGGTGGTCGATGCGCTGCGTCATGCGGTCGAGCGTGCCGCCGTCGCGCAGACCGAGCGGGGAGAGACACTGCGCGTGACGGTCTCGGCCGGCACGGTGATCTTCGACCCGACGGTCGAGCGGCTGACGCCGTCGCCCGATCAGCTCTTTGCACGGGCCGACATGCTGCTCTATCGGGCCAAGCATGCCGGCCGCAATCAGGTCCAGACCAGCGGCTGGGTCAGTCTGAACCCGCTCTGAGTGCCGTCTCTAGCTCAGTGGCTCTGCTGGATGCCGGCGATCAGCCAGCTGCCGTCGCTGCGCGCATGCTCGCGCACCAGATGCCAGACCTCGTCGAAGGCCTGGGCATCGCGGCCGGTCTCCTCGCGGATCAGGCCGCTGTAGCGCACGCTGACGATGTCGCGGTCGCTCTCGCGGGCGAAGTCGATCGCCTCGGCACGCACCTCGACCACATCGGTCTGCTGCGCCGCACCCTGGCGGTCCTGCAGGTCGACGCGGATCGCGGCGAACATCTCCGGCGTGGTGAAGCGACGCAGGTCCTCGAGGTCGGCGCGGTCGTTGGCCGACTGCATGCGGATGAAGATCATCCGGGCCGCGCGCTCGAAGCCGGCACGGTCGAAATCGGCCGGCAGCGACGGGGCGAAGGCGGCTGCAGCCGGCGCGGCACCGAAGCTGGCCGCCGCGCTGCCGGGCATGGACACCGACGGGGTGCTGCCCGACTGGGGAGCCGCGCTCGGCCAGCTGGCCTCATGGCTGCCACGTTGCATCGGCTGGCCGCCGAAACCGGCACCCGCCCCTGCGGGGGCCAGCGTCGGGGCGGTCTTGCGATTGCGGTTCATCAGCCAGCGAATGGCGAAGACCGCCACCAGCGCCAGCAGCGCGATCATCATCATGTCGGCGAAGGCCTCGCCCAGACCGAAGTGGCTCAGCAGCGCAGCCATGCCGATGCCGGCGGCCAGACCGGCCAGCGGGCCCATCCAGGAACGCTTGCCGGCGGCCGCGGCTGCGCCGGTGGCGGCCGTGGCCGCGCCCGGCACGGCCTGCTGCACCGGCGCCTGGTTGGGCGTCTGGGCGGGCGTGCCCGGCTGCTGTGCGGGTTTTGGGGCCGGTGCGCTGCGCTGCATTCCGGAGGAGCCGCCGCCGCCCAGACGCTTGGCTTCGGCCAGCGTCGGAGCCAGGGCGGTGGACAGGGCCAGCACGCACACGGCAGTGCGCAGGAAGGTTTTCATCGCGGTCTCGTCGGGAGTGAGGTTGAACACGCCAGATGAGACCGATTTCGCGGTTCGCAAGTTCCCTGGGATAACCCTTATCTCTGCAGGGCTGACATCCAGGCGGATGTCCGAGCGGATTCAGAGCGGGGGCGCATGCACCCGGATGCGCACATGGGCGGCCTCGACCACCACCTCCTGGCCCGCGCGGATCTTGCAGGTCTTGCGGGATTCGGGTTGGCCGTCGACCCGGACCTGGCCATCGGCCACCAGGGTCTTGGCCGCGCCGCCGCTGTGCGCGACGGCGGTGGCCTTCAGCAGGGCATCGAGCGGGATGAAGTCGCCGCGCAGTTCGAAGTCGATCAGGTTCATCGGCCCGATGGTAGCCGGTGCGCGGCGCGCCTGGCGCCGGGCTCAGTCGACCCGCTTGACCAGCGGCGGCCGGACCGGATGGCGCGTGTCGCTGGCCGGATGGCCAGCAGCACGCCGACGCGCCTCCTGCAGCACCTCGGCGGGCAGCCGAGACAGCAGCCAGTGCAGCGCCAGCGGCACCAGCACCAGATCGTCGGCCAGGCCGAGCAGCGGCAGGATGTCCGGAACCAGGTCGACTGGCGAGAACAGGTAGAGCCCCAGGCCGATCACGCCGGCACGGAACCAGCCCGGCGCATGCGGGTGCCGGAAGGCATGCCACGCCACCTTGGCGTCACCGCGCACCAGCGACCAGATCAGGGTCAGACGCTTCCACATCACGCAACCTCCATGACGGCAGGATGAAGAGACGGCCGCGATTCTGCGGCAGATCGTCTTCATCCCGCCTGAAGCCGGCGGGTGTCGCCACACGCCGTCAGGTCATCGAGAGGGGGCGGGCTGCGGGTTCAGCGCTGGGCAGCGACGAACTTCAGCGCGGTGCCGCCGTTGGCGGTGATGATCCAGTTCGTGCTGTCGTAGCCGACCTGGCCGTAGCCGCTGGTCACGATCGGCAGCATGTACTTGTCGCGTGGCAGCAGCCAGGTCATGTCCTTGAGCGAGCTGGCGTGGCTGGCGCTGAAGGTCGCGAAGCCGTTGCTGGTGCTGGCCGTCCACTGCACGTCCAGACGGCGGTTGCCGAACTGGGCCATCTCGGTCATGGTGTACCACTTGAACTTGCCCATGGACTGCAGCCAGTCCGCCCGCTGCAGCATCGGGGCGAGAGCCGGCAGGTGGCCGCGCGCGCCCGGCGGATGGTTGTAGAACATCCGGTTGGTGCGCTGGTTGACCACGAAGCTCTGCAGGTCGAGCAGCCACTGGCCCGACTGCTGGTCGCTGATGCCGAACTCCTCGAACTCCTCGAAGGTGGCGTACTTGCCCAGCGGCACGATCGGGAAGCTCCACATCGAGCGCGTCAGCCGGTTGCCGGCGCGCCAGGAGCGCACGCCGGCCGCGCCGGTGTCGCCGACGAAGTACATGCCGACCACGCCGCGGTTCTCCAGCCAGTTCACCGCCCAGGTCGGGTTGTTGCCCTGCGGTGCCGAGTATTCGGTGGCGCGCTTGCCGTTCAGGCGATCGACGGCGGCATGGTTGAGCTCCAGCCACGGCAGGTAGGTGGCGGCGTTGTCCTCGCTGGCGCCCAGGCCGTAGAGGTCATGGTTCCAGCCGCCGTGCGAGCCGATCTGATGGCCGACCGGCAGGTCGCGGATGCGCTTGAACTGCGTCTGCGAAGCGGAATTCGTGTCCAGGCTCATGCCCTTGCCGTCCCCCGCGGAGACCGTGTCCGGGCCGGCGGTGAAGTGGATCGAGAACGGCCCGCGGCGCAGCACCGAGGTGCTGTCGAGCAGGTACTTGGCGTCGGCCGTCAGGTCGTCACCGTCGTCGATGTGCCAGTTGTAGATCAGGCCGCCCTTGCCGCGCGGCTGCACCGACATCGTCGGCAGCTTCACCACATCGCGGGCGAAGGCGTCGAGGAAGCCGTGCAGCGGCGCCGAATCGGTGCCGATGGCCTTGAAATAGCCCAGCGGCATGTTGACGAACAGCACCTGGCCGCTGCCGACATTGCGGGTGCCGGCCACCAGGCCGTGATCGGGCGAGGACAGCCAGACATTGCCGCCGAAGTTGCCGGTGGTGACATAGCTGAAGTAGTCGGCGTAGCCATAGCCATAGGTGCTGATGGCCTGCGGGGTGCTGTCGGCGGCGCTGGTGGTGCCGCTCTGGTCGACATAGCTGCTGCCCGACAGCAGCGCGCGCAGGAAATCGGTGGTGATCGGCACCGAGCTGAGCGACAGCAGCGGCAGCGTCGAGGTGGCGGCGCTCACCTTGGTCGACAGGCTGACGCTGGGCACCGGCAGCGCGTTCAGGCCGAGCAGGTTGCGCACCGCCAGCGTCTGGCGCTTGCGCACGTTCTGCGAGCTGGCGTCGATGCGCTTCATCGCGCGCCCCATGATGGCCGACTGCATGTGGCGGGTGCCGCCGGGGTCGCTGGCGCTGGCCGGCACGAAGGTGGTGGTGCTGCTGGTGCCGGCCGTGCTGCTGGCCGACACGTAGGGCAGATACTTGCCCGGCGGCAGCGACAGCTTCTCCAGCCGCGCCTTGGTGCCCACGACCGGGCCGAAGCCGACGACGCGGTCGCGCAGGCTGTCGTACAGGGTGTAGTCGACGCCGACCAGATCGGAGAAGCGCGACCGGGTCGGCGCGTAGAAGCCGGCATCGGTCAGCGCGCCGGCGTCATAGACCAGCATCAGCTTGCCGCCGAGGTTGGTGTACTGCTTGACCGCGGCCACCACCGCATCGCTGGCCTTGACGTGGGCGCTGTCGGGCATGATCAGGCCGGAGATCTTCGCCGCCGAGGTGCTGCCCAGCGCGAGGAACTGCGAGCTGGTCATGGTCTGCAGCTTCACGCCTTCCTCGGCGGCGGAGTCGGTCCAGACCTTGACCGGCCAGCTGCTGGCCACCGCATCGTCGGGCACCAGCAGCACCAGGGTGTCGCGCGACTGGGCGGCGGCCGGCAGGCTGGCCAGCGTGGCCAGCACCAGCGGCGCGAGCCGCACGGCCGGGCGGCGCCAGAGCCGGCTCACCAGCGCGGCCAGGGAAGGGGGGCTGAACTTCGATGTCATGATCGTCTGCTCTCTCTCTGTGGTTGTCGGAAGACTCGGGATTCGTGATGCGGGATGCGGCTGCGGGGTTCAGGGCCTGCGTCCGCTGGCCGGCGCCGCGGCGTCCAGCGGTTCGGGCAGCGGGGCCTGCGGCGGGCCGGGCTCGGCCAGCCACAGCAGCCACAGCAGGTCGCTGACCTGGAAGGGCCAGGCGAAGGGCGTGTCCGGGCGCAGCCAGGCGGTGCGCGCCCGTGCCACCCACTCGGCGGCGGCGCGGCCGTCACCGCTGCAGTGCGCGGCGACCGCAGCGGCCGGCCACCAGAAGCCGGCCGGATCGACATTGCGGCGCGGCCACTCCGGCCAGCGCGCCGAGACGCGCTGCCAGGCCTGGCGGCCGCGCTCGCGGGTGAGCCGGTCCTCGGGCAGGCTCCACAGCAGCGGCCAGGCCTGGGCCATCACGTCCGGATACCAGCGCCCGCTCTGCACCGGGGTGGCGCCAGCGCTGGTCAGCCAGAGCCCGTCCTGCGGCTGCCACAGCACCTGCTCGATGCCGCGCCAGGTGCGCCGCTCGCGCTCGCGGCTGAGCTCGGCCACCGCCGGCTGCTTCCAGACCTCCTGCTGCAGCGCGGCCAGCGCCCGCCAGCCCGCGGCCACCTCGACCGCATCCATCAGGTAGCTGACCGGGTGATCGAGCTTGGCGTGGCTCAGCCCGTCGGGCTGCTGCAGCTGCGCCAGCGTGGTGGCGGCGCGGCGAAAGGCCCGCTCGATCGTCGGGTCGCGCAGCAGCGCCGGGTCGCCGCCGTGGCGCAGATAGGCCTGCGCCAGCAGGAACATCGACGCGATGGTGCTGTCGGTGGCGTCGATCTGGCGGCAGTGGCGCGGCTCGATGTCGGGCGGGCAGACCGTCATCTCGCGGCCGTCGGCGCTGATCCAGCGGTCGAACAGCACGCCGCGGTCCTGGCCGTCGACCGGCAGATGGCGGATCTGCCAGCGCAGCCAGCGCGCCGCCTCGCTGCGCAGCGTCGGGTCGATGCGCAGCGCGCCGATCAGGCCGAGATTGGCCTCGTAGGCGGCGATGTGGTGCCAGGACCGGCCCGAGGCGTCGACATGCGCCGGCGACAGCGTGCGCCGGATCGCGCCGTCGCTGATCTGGCCGGGCGCGCGCACCACCAGCCGGCGCATCATCAGCACTGCCGCGTCGCGAAAGGCCGGATCGACCAGCGCAGCGGCGGCGCAGCCGCTCTCCAGCGGCGGTGCGCTCGGCGCGGCGCTGCTGCGGCCTGGCAGCGCCAGGCCCAGGCCCAGGCTGAAGCCCAGCGCGGCCAGGATCGGCTTCAGGCGGTTTCTCATCGCGGCTCCAGTCGCCGCAGCGTGCGGGCGTTGGCCAGGCTGATCGCCCAGCCGTAGATCGCGACGAAGCCGATGATGGCCACCATCACCCCGAACAGCAGATGCAGCAGCGGCATCGCCAGCAGGCCGGCGTGATGCAGCACCAGCGCGTGCAGGGCGTAGAGCAGCGGCGCCAGCAGCAGCAGCCAGGCCCAGGTCAGCAGCGTGACGCCGAGCCGCGCCCACCAGCTCACCTCGAAGAACCAGAAGGTCGGCAGATGGATCCAGGGCGTCAGCAGCATCAGCACCCAGATCTGCTGCAGGCCGTTGCCGACATGCTCACGGGCGGTGTGCGGAAAGCTCGCCGGCCACAGCACGAAGAACAGCACCGCCGCGCCATGGATGAGGGCCGCCAGCCGCAGCAGGTACATCGCCGGACGACCCGCGTCGGGCAGCAGCCCAGCCGCCCACCACAGCGCCACCACCCCGATCGCGTTGAAGGCCAGCGTGCGGGGCGAGGGCAGATCGACGAAGAGCTCGAGGGCCGGCGTGGCGATCAGGAAGGGCAGATCGGCCGGGTGCAGCGCGGCGGGGAAGCGGCCCGACAGCTCCAGACGCTCCAGCCACCACAGCAGCTGGCGCCCCCAGAGCTGGCCGGCCGCATCGATCTGGCTCGCCAGCACGGCCGTCAGCAGCGTGGCCAGCAGCAGGCCCTTGAACAGGCGCTGGCGTGGCAGCTGCAGGCCCCAGATCGATCGGTGCATCGCGATGCGGCCGCCACGGTGGCCATGGTGCTGCAGCTCGCCCAGCACCGAGTGCTGCAGGCTGTGGCGGAAGTCGGGCGGGGCCGGGCGGCCCAGCAGCCGGCGCAGGAGCTTGCTCATCGCGGCCCGGGCCTCACATCTGCACGAACACGCCGCCGCCCAGCGTGGTGCGGCGGTAGCTCGGATTGCGGTAGCTCTCGGCGCGCAGCACCACGCCCCAGTCGGGCGCGATCCACCAGCGCCAGTCGGCGCCGACGGTGGTGCTGGCGAAGTCGACCGGCTGCGCGGTGTCGCCCAGCACCAGCCAGGCCTCGCGGCCATGCGAGACGCGCAGCGCCAGGGTCTGCACGCCCGGCGCGCCCAGCGTCACCGCCAGCCAGGGCATGGTCGAGCCGACGTTGCCCGGGCGGCTGCGGTTGAGGGTCGCTCCCAGCTCGAAGACCGCGAAGTGGTTGGCGTAGTAGTTCGCCGAGATCTTCAGGCCGCTGTCGCTGCGGCCGGCGTCGAAGCGGGCGTGGTAGCCGCCCAGCGTGGTGATCCAGCGGCGCTCGGCGCCCCACTTGCGCGAGACCGCGGCGTCGACGCGCGTGCGGTTCCAGTTCGGTCCGCCCCAGCCGCCGGCCAGCGCGGCGCTGGCGAACCAGTCCTCGTCGATCGTGCGCGTCACGCCGGCCGAGGCCACGCCGCCGCGGGCGTCGAACTTGCGCTCGCCCAGCAGCTCGGCGTTGACCACCGTGCCCGTGCCGAAGGCCCAGCTGCCGCGCAGGTGGGCGCTGCCGCCGTCGGGCAGGCCGGCGCTGTAGCGGCTGGCGCTGCCGCCGATCTCGATCAGGTCGCCCGCGGCGGCCGGCAGCGCCGCCGCGGCGGCCAGCAGGCCGGCCAGCAGCGGCCGGCCGAGGCGGGGGAGGGATGTCTTCATCGTCAGGGTCATCGGGTTGCCGGCGGCGCGTCTCACAGGCCGAGGTCGCGCTGCAGCACGTCGGCGATCTGCCGCGCGGTGGTGCCGTCGCCGAAGGGGTTGGTGGCGTCGCGCATGCGCTGCAGGCCGGCGCCGTCCGGCTCGGCGAGCAGGCCCGAGACGGTCGAGACGATGCGCGCGCGGTCGGTGCCGACGATCAGGCCGGCGCCGGCGTCGATCAGCTCGGGGCGCTCCGTGGTGTTGCGCAGCACCAGCACCGGGCAGGACAGCGCCGCGCCTTCCTCCTGGATGCCGCCGGAGTCGGTCAGCGCCAGCACGCTGCGGTGCAGGCACCACAGCAGCGCGGGGTAGTCGAGCGGCTCGCACAGCGTCAGCCGGCCTTCGAGCGCCGGCACCTTCGCCGCCAGCTCGGCATGGACCGCGTCGCGCACCGCCGGGTTGCCGTGCACCGGCCAGACCACCGCGACGTCCGGGTGCGCCTCCAGCAGCTGCGCCACCGCCTGCGCGATCGAGGCGATGCCCTCGCCCCAGTTCTCGCGCCGGTGCGCGGTCACGGTGATCAGGCGCCACTTCGCCAGCGCCAGGCCCTGGCGCAGCGGCTCCAGCGCAGCCGGCAGCACCGGCGCGCCCGCGGCCAGCAGCGCGTCCACCCGCGCGGTGCCCTGCAGCGCGGCGTCCACCGCGGTGTTGCCCACCACATGCACGCCGGCGCGGATGCCCTCGCGCTCGAGGTTGCCGGCCGCGCGGCCGGTCGGCGAGAAGTGCCAGCGCGACAGCCGCGCGGTCAGCTCGCGGTTCATCTCCTCGGGGAAGGGCTCGCGGTGGTTGAAGGTGCGCAGGCCCGCCTCGACATGGCCGACCGGCACGCCCTGGTAGAAGGCCGCCTGCGCCGAGGCCAGCGTGCTGGTGGTGTCGCCGTGCACCAGCACCGCCGCCGGGCGGGTGCGCTCGAACACCGCCGCCAGCCCTTCGAGCAGCAGCGCGTTCAGGTGCGAGAGCTCGCCGCTGCGGCGCGCCAGCTCGACCTCGTGCTCCGGCTCGATGCCGAAGAACTCGTACAGCGGCTGGGCCATTTCACGATGCTGGCCGGTGTGCACCCAGGCCACCGGCAGGCCGCGGCGGCGCAGCTCGGCGTGCAGCGGCGCCATCTTGATGATCTCGGGACGGGTGCCGACGGAGATGAGGATCGGGGCGGGGGAGGGGCTCGGGTTCATCGGGAGGCTCTCTCTGGGTTTTCGTGATGGATTCGGGGCGGATTCAGGCTTCAGGCGGGGACCGGGTCGACGCGCACCTTCAGCGCGCGGCCGTCGGCGGCGCGCACCCGCCACTGCGTGCCGCTGCGATCGACCTGCGCGCTGCCGCTGAGCACCACCGGCCGGTCGTAGCGTGCGGCCGGCAGCAGCCAGGTCATGCCCTCGAGCGACTCGGGGTGACGCGCCTGCAGCTGCAGCTGGCGGCCCTCGGGGGCCAGCGACCAGACGGTGCGCAGGCGCCGGTTGGCGAACTGGCTGTACTGCGCCATCGTCATCCAGCGCAGCCGGCCGGCCTCGGTCAGCTCGCGGCTGTGGCGCAGCCATTCCTGGAAGGCCTGCGGATACATCACCAGGCCGAAGGGATGGAAATAGACCAGCCGCAGCGTGCCCTGCTCGGCGCAGAAGTCGGAGACCTCGTCGAGCCAGTCGGCGATGACCTGCTCCGGCGTGCCGGCCGCGCGTGCCTCCTCGAAGGAGGCATGGCGGCCGAAGCCCAGCACCGGAAAGCTCCAGATGTCGGGGCGCGGGCGCTGGCCGTCCTGGAAGCTGCGGGTCGGCGCCATGCCGGTGTCGCCGGTGAAGTAGAAGGCGCGGATCTCGCGCTGGCGCAGCCAGCCGGTCACCCAGGCCGGGTGATGACCCACCGGCGCGGAGTACTCGCGCACCGGTCGGCCGGAGAACTGCGTCAGCAGCAGCGAGTTGCGGTCGATCATCGCCTCGGCGGCCTCGCGCTCCATCGTGTCGAGGTTGGCCGCGAACCAGTTGTGGATCCAGCCGCCATGGCTGCCGATCTCGTGGCCCTCGGCGGCGAGGCGGCGCACCCAGGCCTGCGCCTGCGGGTTGGTCGCCAGATCCATGCCGCGGCCGTCGCCGGGCTGGTCGACATCCGGGCCGACCGTCAGATGGATCGAGTACGGCCCGAGCCCCTTGGCGAAGGCGCCCAGCTCGTCGGCGCGCTCCAGCGCCGGCAGTGCCTTGCGGTCGTCGATGTGCCAGTTCATCACCACCGCGCCGATGCCGTCCGGCACCGCGGCGAGCTGGGCCTGGCCGGCCAGGTCGCGGGCGAAATGCTGCAGGAAGCCGTGCAGCAGCAGGCCGTCGGTGGCCAGCTTCAGCGGGGTCAGCGGCAGGTTGACGAACAACACCTGGCCGCGGCCGGCCGCTCGCTCGCCGGCGATCAGGCTGCCGTCGGGCGCCTGCATCAGCACCGTGCCGTCGAAGGTGCCGCGGGTGACGAAGCTGGCATGGCGCATCCGGCCGTAGCGGTAGCCGGCCAGCACCGGCAGCGCCTCGCCATCCGGGCCCGGGTCGGGGCGGTAGCGGCTGTAGGGCAGGTCGTCCGCGCCGCGCACCAGCTTGCCTGGCGGCAGGCCCAGCGCAGCGATCTGGCCCGGCTGCACCTGCACCTCGGTCTCGCGCAGCATGCCGGCGCCGAGCTCGCCGTAGAGCCCGTAGTCGACGCCGGCCAGATCGGACAGGCGCGAGCGCTCCGCGCGGTAGCGGCCGTCGATGTCCTGCAGGCCGGCGTCATGCACCAGCATCAGCCGGTCGCCGGCGCGCACCCGCTCGCGCAGCGTCATCGCCAGCGCGTCGCTCATGCGGCGATGCAGGGCGTCGGGCAGGATCAGCGCGTCGCCGCGGCCCTCGCCGCGTTGGCGCACCAGCTCGGAGGCGCTCATCGGCTCGAGCTTCAGGCCGAGCTCGTCGGCGGCGTTCTGCCAGGCGGCCTGCGGCGCCGGGTCGGCCGCCTCGGTGTCCGGCAGCACCAGGATCAGCCGGGTGCTGCGGGCCGGCGCGGCGCTGTCCTGGCGGAAATGCCAGTGGGTGGCCGCAGCCGCCCCGACCAGCAGCAGCACGACGCCGACACGCTGCCAGCCCGCACGGGACAGGGCGAGCAGGGACAGGCCGGCGGAGCGGGCGGGGCGGGGCGAGGAGCGGGGGTCAGTCATGGATGCGATGGGCCGTCAGGCGGGTCGTGCGGGTCAGGCGGCGGCCTGGCCGGGCAGCGGCGCCAGCGGCGTGCGCTCGTCGAGCGCCTCGTCGTCGCGGCCGCCGGTGTCCAGCAGCGGCGAGGGCGCGTCGCCGCTGCTGCCGGCCCAGACGGTGCCGTGCACCACCACGCCGAGCGCGACTTCGATGCGCGGCGCGCAGACGGTGGCCGGCTGCTGCGGCGAGCCGACGACGCAGCCCGGGCCGAGCACCACCGCCTCCTCCGACATCACCGAGCCGGCGATGTGGCTGCCCGCGCCCAGCACGATCTCGCCGGGCGAGACCAGCGTGCCGTCGATGTGCGTGCCCGCGCCGATGGCCAGGTCGCCATGCGCCTTCAGGCTGCCCTGGATGCGGCTGCGTGCGCCGATCTCCAGGTCTCCCTGGCAGACCAGGTCGCCCTGGTGATGCGAGCGCGGCGCCAGCACGAGCGACGCCGTGGCCAGGCCGCGGCGGGCGATGTGGTCCCAGCGCACCGGCGTGTCATAGCCGATCACCGCGGCTCCGGGCGGCGCGGTGTCGATGTCGATGCGGCGCTGGCCGGCCCAGACGGTGCCGTGCACCACCGTGCCCTTGCCGACCTCGATCCGTGGCGCGCGCACCGTCGCATGCGTGCCGGGCAGGCCGATGACGCAGCCCGCGCCCAGCACGATCGTGCTCTCGGAAATCACCGAGCCCTGCACCTCGGCCCCGGCGGCGATGTAGATCTCGCCGACGGCGGCCAGGCTGCCCGCCAGCACCGCGCCGGCGCCGACCTGGACCGCGCCGGTGGCGCGCAGCCGGCCCTGGCCGTGGCAGCCCTCGCCGATCGTCACATGGCCGTCGACATCGAGGTCGCTGTCCCAGTGGCGCAGCGCGGCCACGATCAGCGCGCCCTCGACCCGCGCCGGCTGGCCCGGTGCGCCCGGGCGCAGCCCGTCGGCCCGGCCGAGCGCGGCGGGCAGGCCTTCAGGGTGCGGGCGATGCGCGGCATCGACCGCACCGGCGAAGCGGATCACCGGCGCATGCAGCAGCGAGAAGCTCACCTCGCGCCCGATCAGCAGCGAGTGCTCGGCGCTGATGCGCCCGGCCAGCACGCCGCGGTCGCCGACCACCACCTGGCGGCCGTGCGCCCAGCGCAGCACCCGCACCCGCTCGGGCAGCAGCAGCGCCTGGCGGGCGCGCAGCGCGCGGTAGGTGTGGCCGGCAGCCGCCTGCATCGTGCCGGCGCAGGACATCTCGGCCAGGCCGTGCAGGCGCTCGGGCAGACGGCAGTCGCCGTCGCTGTGCCAGATGCGGCGGCTGCGGCCGCTGCGCACCTCGCGCTCGTCGAGCGGCCAGGGCGCACGCACCGCCTCGGCCGGCAGATGCACCAGCGGCACGCCACCGATCTCGATCAGGCCGCGGTCGACCGCGTCGTCCAGGCGCTGGCCGAAGCGCTGCGCCATGTAGTCGGGCTCGAGCGCGTCGGCCTCGTCGATCGGCAGCGGGGTGACATCGCTGGGGCGGCGCCACTCCTGCAGCGCCGGCAGCAGCGGCAGCACGATGACCAGCAGCGTCAGGCCGATCAGCAGCAGCGTGATCTTCATGGCTGCGCTCCCGGCGGGGTGCCCGGCTGGGCGGCTGCGCCCGGCGCGCGGGCCGGCGCGCTGCGGTAGCGCGCGGTCTTGTCCCACTTGAGCTGCGGCGTGCCCAGGCGGTCGAGCACCACCTGCTCGAGCACCCCGCGCGAGATCGCCATCGCGCTGACGATGAAGCCCAGCCAGTTGAAGGCCAGCAGCCGCACCCGGTTGCCCGAGCGGTCCATGTGGGTGGCCGCCGCGATCTCGTAGAAGGCGGCGAAGTTGCCCAGCGCGCCGTGCGTCATGAAGGCCAGCACCACCAGGGCCGGTGCGCTCCAGGCCACCGAGACGGTGAAGTACATCAGCAGGCTCACCAGCCAGCCCAGCAGCAGCACCGGCGCCATCAGGTAGACGCCCAGCAGCAGCGCGCCGTCGGTGCGCTCGCGCCAGCTCAGGTCGGGCTGCGTCAGGCAGCCCACCGTGTGGCGCCACATCGCCTGGTTGTGGCCCTTGGCCCAGCGCTTGATCTGGCGGGTGCGCACCGCCCAGCTCTGCGGCACCTCCTCGTAGCATTCGGCCCGGTTCTGGTAGATGGTCTTCCAGCCGCCCAGCAGCAGCCGGTAGGTGAGATCGGTGTCCTCGGCCAGCACGTCGTCATGCCAGCCGCCGACCGAGTGCAGCGCCGCGATCCGGATGCCGCCCACCGTGCCGCCGTACTGCGGCACCAGCCCGAGGTTCATGCGCGCCTGCTGGTCCACCTGGTAGCCGCCGGAGCGCTCCAGGTCCAGCAGCCGCGTCAGCAGGTTGGCGCCGCAGTTCTGCGGCACCACCCGGCCCATCACAGCGCCGACCTCCGGGTCGAAGAAGGGCGCCATCAGCCGCCGGATCAGGCCCTTGGAGGGCAGGTAGTCGGCGTCGAAGACGATGATGAAGTCGGTGTCCACCGTCTCGGTGGCGTCCTTCAGCGCCGCGGCCTTGCCCGGCTTGCCGTCGGTGCGGTGGAAGGGGCGGATGCGGCCGGGATAGCGCTCGACCACCGCGTCGATGATCTCGCGGGTGCGGTCCTTCGAGCGGTCGTTGACCGGCACGACGATCATGCGGTCCTGAGGATAGTCGACGCCCATCAGGTTGACCAGGCAGTCCTCGATGACGGCTTCTTCGTTGTGCGCGGCCACGAAGATCGTCACCCGCGGCCAGTCGGCGCTGACCAGGCTGGCGTAGGGGTGGCGCTGGCGGCCGAACATGCGGTTGAGCGTGAAGCCGTAGTGGCGCACGGTGTAGACCGCCATCAGCGCGACGATCGTGGCCATCAGCACCAGCAGCGACCAGGCCCAGACCGGGCCGAGCAGGCTGTCGACCTCGAGCTGCCAGCCGGGTGCGGCACTGGCGACCGCGGGGGTCGGCGCGAGCGCGATTGCGCCCAGCCGCAGGCGCCGCCGTGGGGCCGCTGGCAGGATCGGAAATGGGGACATCAGGGGGCGGGACATCGTCGGGGGGCGTGTCGGCATGGGAGAGATCAACTTTGCCGACTTGTTTCTCTTTGTAAGAATAACCGCAACAAAGTATCTTTTTGTGATTGCCGCATGAGCGATCCCCTGCTGTTAAGGGTGGGCAGACCGGCGCCTGACCGGTTTCAGGCGAGCTTCAGACCGGATCTGCGCGGTGATTGCCCGCCATATCGCCCGATCGGGTGGCGGACTTGAACGACTCCGTTCCGGTGCGTCCGGCTCGACGGGCCTCGGGATTTCAGTGGCGGCAGGCCTGCGCCGACAATCGCGGCGTGTCGAGCATTTCTCCTTCTTCCTCTGCGGGTTCATCGGATTTGCCGGATTTGTCGGCCGGCGAAGGGTCCTTCCATCATCCGGTGGCGGCTGGCGTGCTGGTGCTGGGCCTGCTGCTGTCGCTGGTCGCCTGGTGGGTGCTGGCCCGGCATCAGGCGCAGGAGGCCGATCGTCGCTTCGAGATGCAGGTGCAGGTGCGCCAGCAGCATCTGGTGCGCCATGTCGATCATCTGCAGCGTCTGGCGCGCAGCTTTCAGGGGCTGTTCCTCGCCAGCCGGCAGGTGTCGGCCCAGGAGTTCGCTGCGCATTTCGATGTGCTGCAGGTCGCTCGCGGTCTGCCGGAGGTGCTGTCGGTGCGCTACGAGAACTGTCCTGCGGCTGCCGTCTGCCCCGGGCCGGTCTTCCTGAGCGCGAACGGCCTGGGCGCGGCGGGCCGTGATCTGCCGGCATCGCCAGGTGATGCGGCGCAGGCCGCGGCGGTCGACGAGGACAGCCGCGACCGCAACCTGACGGTCATGCATGCGCCGCTGCATCTGGCCGATGGCCGGGTGGCGCTGCAGATCAGCGCGCCGGTGTATGTGGGCGGCGAGGGTGATCCCGGCTCCGTCGAGAGCCGGCGCGAGAACCAGGCCGGCCACCTGCGGGTGCTGGTCGATGCGGCGCGGCTGATGCAGGTCAGCCGGGTGGGCGAGGCCGAGTTCGACGGACTGCGGCTCCAGCTCAGCGATGTGGGCGGGGTCGCCGATGGTCGCGCGGTCCAGCCGGTCCGCTGGGTCCATGCCGATCCCGGCGGGCTCGTGCCGGTGTCATCGCGCGATCGGCGTGATCTGACCTTCGAGGTCGGCGAGCGGCTCTGGCGCCTGAGCCTGGTCCGCCCGCCCTCCGAACCGCTGCTGGGCGCGATGCCCCTGCTGGCGCTGATGTCCGGGCTGGCGCTGACCGCCGCGGCCGTCGCGCTGGTGATGCGGCTGCTGCGGCGTGCCAGCCGCAGCGAGGCCGAATGCCGCCGGCTCGACAGCATCGTCGCCGACGATGACGCCCGGCTGCGCAGCATCGCCCGCCAGGACGGGCTGACCGGTCTGCTCAACCGCGAGGCCTTTCAGGAGCTGCTGGCCGAGCGCTTGCATCTGTGGGCGCTGCAGCCGGCCTCGGCCGGGCGGCTGGTGCTGGTGCAGCTCGACCTGGACCGGTTCCAGAAGATCAACGAGATGCTCGGCCACGGCGCGGGCGACCAGGTGCTGCTGGCGATCGGCGAGCGGCTGTGCGGGCTTGGCGGCCTGAACGGAGCGCCGAGCGGTCTGCCGGCCGAGCCGACCCTGCTGGCGCGACTGGGCGGGGACGAGTTCATGCTGCTGTTCCAGAGCCCGGTGCTGAGCGACGCGGCGGTGATCGAGACCTTGGCGCGCCAGCTCATCGACCGCCTCGGCCAGCCGTTGCAGGTCGGCAGCCACACCCTGCGCCCGGGATGCAGCCTGGGGCTGGCCTGGGTCGACGCCGGCGCGGTGGCGGACCTGAGCATCGGCGCCGACGACATCGGCCTGATGGTGCGCACCGACCGGGCGCTGCACCAGGCCAAGCGTGCCGGCCGCGCCCAGTTCCGCATCGATGCCGGGCAGGACGTGCCGGTCCCGGTCGATCAGCTTCGCCTCGAGGTCGATCTGCACCATGCGATCGAGCGGCGCGAGCTCGAGCTTTTCTTCCAGCCGCAGTTCGATGGCCGCACGCTGCAGGTGGTGGGCGCCGAGGCCCTGCTGCGCTGGCGCCATCCGCAGCTGGGCATGGTGCCGCCGGACCGTTTCATCCCGCTGGCCGAGGAGTCCGGCCTGATCGTGCCGATCGGGCGCTGGGTGATCGACGAGGCCTGCCGCCAGGCGGCCGAATGGTCGGCGCTGGCGTGCCGGCCGATCGGGGTGGCGGTGAATGTGTCGGTGCGGCAGATGCTGGGCGACGACATCGCGTCGGTGGTGGCGCAGGCCCTGCGGCGCCACGCGCTGCCGGCGCAGCGCCTCGAGCTGGAGATCACCGAGAGCCTGGCGGTGGGCGATGTCGCCCAGGCGCGGCTGCTGCTGGCGCGGCTGGCGGATCTGGGCGTCGGCGTGGCCATCGACGACTTCGGTGTCGGCTACTCCAGCCTGGCCTATCTGCGCGACCTGCCGGTGCAGCGGGTCAAGATCGACCGCTCCTTCCTGCGTCAGGTGCCGCAGGACGCCGGCAGCTCCCGGCTGGTCGGCGCGATGGTGTCGATGGCGCGGGCGCTGGAGATCGGTCTGGTCGCCGAGGGTGTCGAGACGGTCGAGCAGCTCGACTTCCTGTGCGAGCAGGGCTGCGACGCGATCCAGGGCTATCTGCTCGGTCGTCCCATCGCTGGCGACGACTTCCTGCATCGCCTGATGGCCGACGACTTCGGGCACCGCGGCAGAAATGCGGCAGCAAAGTCGTGATCTTTGGTCAACCCTGAAACACGGGGTTTTTTACGTGCAATATTCCTCTTTCGGGGCGAATCATTGATTAAATATTAAGAGTCAATCCCGCATATGCGGGTGTTCTGGCGGTGATTTTCGAGATTTTTCTAGGTACGGTGCAGATCAGGGGAATGCGACACCCGGCCCACGCAGAAAGCAAGAAGCTCGTCCGACGAGCCTCCGCGTGTCGTCAATGCACCACCAAGAAGGTCCGACATGATCCGCACGAAGATCGCCTCCCGCTTCACTGCCGCTTCCACCTCCGCCTTGCTGGCAGCGCTCCTGATCGGCGCGGCCGCGCCGGCGCCGGTCGCCGCCGAGACCCGCCATGCGGCGGTCATCACGCTCGATGGCAACTGGTACCTGCAGTCCGGCCAGGTCCGCAACGATTCCTCGGACGGCATCACGCTGACCGGGTTCTGGTACTCGATGGGCGCCCAGGAGGCCGGCATCGGGGTCTGGGAGCGCTACGAGGGCAGCCACCAGACGCTCGATCCGCTGGCCGGCACCAGCGATCACTATTCGACCGCCTACTGGAGCGGCCTGAGCCTGGACAGCGGCCAGTCGATGCGCTTCGGCGGGCTGGATCTGGACCGCATCGCCTCGACCTCGCCCGTGCGCATCGACAGCGAGACCATCGACAGCACCGGCAGCTCGCTGCGCAATGCCTATGTCGAGGTGCTGTTCAGCGACGGCCTGCGCGGTCGGGTGGCGCTGGCGGCGCAGTCCTGGAACACCACCCAGGTGCTGACGATCCAGGTGGCGTCGCCGGTGCCCGAGCCGGCGGCCGCGGCGATGTTCGGCGCCGGTCTGCTGGGCCTGGCCGCCATCGGCCGCCGGCGCCAGCAGACGACCCGTTCAGGCCGCTGGGGCTGAGACCGGTGCCGGCGCGAACTGCGTCCAGGCCTGCAGTGCCTCGGCGCAGTACATCAGCGCCGGGCCGCCGCCCATGTAGACCGCCACGCCGAGCATCTCCTCGAACTCGGCCCGTGTGGTGCCCAGGCGGACCAGTGCCTTGACGTGAAAGCCGATGCAGCCCGCGCAGCGCTGGCTGACCGCGATCGCGGTGGCGATCAGCTCCTTGTGCTTTTCCGACAGTGCGCCGTCGGCCATCGAGGCCGCAGCCATCGCGCCGAAGCCCTGCATCGTGCCCTTCTGGGTCTGGCGCAGGCTGGCGAGCTCGCGGCTGATGTCGCGGGTGAGGTCGGGATAGTGGATCTCGGACATGGCGGGCAGGGCCGGCAGCGCAGGCCCGGAGTGGTTGATACCGGCCATGGTATGTCGGGCGACGTGATCGGCCTTGATGATGGTCAAGGCGGTTGAATCCGTCGCTGTCTGTGGCCTTCGGCGGTCCGGCTGGCGGCTCGAGGCGGACTGCGGCGACAATGGAGGGTTTCCCCTTCGCCCCGCCAGATCCGCCGAGAGGGCCCGACCCGTGACCGCCTCCACCCTGACCGCGCCGCCCAGCCCCCCGAAGCTGCTGAACCAGTACCGTCCGTACTGGCCGAAACGCTTCGGCACCGCGCCCTTCCTGCCGATGAGCCGCGCCGAGATGGACCAGCTCGGCTGGGATTCCTGCGACATCATCATCGTCACCGGCGACGCCTACGTCGACCATCCGAGCTTCGGCATGGCGGTGATCGGCCGCACGCTGGAGGCCCAGGGATTCCGCGTGGGTATCATCGCGCAGCCCGACTGGAACTCGGCCGAGCCCTTCCGGGCGCTGGGCCGACCGAACCTGTTCTTCGGCGTGGCCGCCGGGAACATGGATTCGATGATCAACCACTACACCGCCGACCGGAAGATCCGCTCGGACGATGCCTACACGCCCGGCGGCGTGGCCGGCAAGCGCCCGGACCGCGCCACGCTGGTCTACACCCAGCGCTGCCGCGAGGCCTTCAAGGACGTGCCGGTGATCGCCGGCGGCATCGAGGCCAGCTTGCGCCGCATCGCGCACTACGACTACTGGCAGGACAAGGTGCGCCGCTCGATCCTGGTCGACGCCAAGGCCGATCTGCTGCTCTACGGCAATGCCGAGCGCGCCATCGTCGAGATCGCGCACCGCCTGGCCGCGCGCGAGCCGGTCGAGCGCATCACCGACGTGCGCGGCACCGCCTTCCTGCGCCGCACCGATGATGCGACGGCCGCCGGCTGGTTCGAGCTGGACTCGACCGAGGTCGACCGGCCGGGCCGCATCGACGCCTTCATCAACCCCTACCAGACCACCGAGGAGCAGGCCGCCGAGCAGGGCACGACCTGCGCGAAGGCGTCCGGCGACGCCCCGGCGGCCGACGGCGCGCAGCCGATCCGCATCGTGCCGTCGGCGCGGGCGCTGTCCGGCCGCATCCAGCTGCCGCCGCGCGAGCGCACCGTGATCCGGCTGCCGTCCTACGAGCAGGTCAAGTCCGACCCGGTGCTCTACGCCCACGCCAGCCGGGTGCTGCACCTCGAGACCAATCCCGGCAACGCCCGCGCGCTGGTGCAGCGCCACGGCGAGCGCGACGTCTGGATCAACCCGCCGCCGATCCCGCTGACGATGGCCGAGATGGACCAGGTCTTCGATCTGCCCTACGCGCGCAGCCCGCACCCGAGCTACGCCGACGAGCACGGCGGCCACGACGGCGCGACCAAGATCCCGGCCTGGGAGATGATCCGCTTCTCGGTCAACATCATGCGCGGCTGCTTCGGCGGCTGCACCTTCTGCTCGATCACCGAGCACGAGGGCCGCATCATCCAGAGCCGCTCGGAGGACTCGATCATCCACGAGGTCGAGGAGATCCGCGACAAGGTCAAGGGCTTCACCGGCGTGATCTCCGACCTGGGCGGCCCCACGGCCAACATGTACCGGCTGGGCTGCTGGTCGCCCGATATCGAGGCGGCCTGCCGCAAGCCGTCCTGCGTCTACCCGGACATCTGCACCAACCTGCGCACCGACCACGCGCCGCTGATCCGCATCTACAAGCGCGCGCGCAACCTCAAGGGCATCAAGAAGATCCTGATCGGCTCGGGGCTGCGCTACGACCTGGCGGTGAAGTCGCCCGAGTACATCCGCGAGCTGGTCAGCCACCATGTCGGCGGCTACCTGAAGATCGCGCCGGAGCACACCGAGAGCGGGCCGCTGTCGAAGATGATGAAGCCGGGCATCGGCACCTACGACCGCTTCAAGGCGCTGTTCGAGAAGTTCAGCGAGGAGGCGGGCAAGAAGCAGTTCCTGATCCCGTACTTCATCGCCGCCCACCCCGGCACCCGCGACGAGGACATGATGAACCTCGCGCTGTGGCTGAAGGAGAACGGCTTCCGCGCCGACCAGGTGCAGACCTTCTACCCCAGCCCGATGGCCACCGCGACGGCGATGTACCACTCGGGGCTGAACCCGCTCAAGGGCATCAGCCGCGACGCCGCGCGCGCCGAGAAGGTCGACATCGTGCGCGGCGAGCGCCGCCGCCGGCTGCACAAGGCCTTCCTGCGCTACCACGACCCGAACAACTGGCCGCTGCTGCGCGAGGCGCTCAAGGAGATGGGCCGTGCCGACCTGATCGGCAACGGCAAGCACCACCTGATTCCGACCTTCCAGCCCGCCACCGACGGCAGCTACCAGAGCGCGCGGCGCAAGAACTCGACGCCGGTCGGCGTCAAGGCGGCGCCGAACCGGCCGGTGGCCAAGGCCGGCGCGAAGAGCGGCGCGGCGCCGGCGGGACCGAAGATCCTCGTGCCGGGCAGCCGCGCTCAGGCGGCACCCGCGGCCAAGGCCGCGCCGAAGCCCGGCACGATCCTGACCCAGCACACCGGCCTGCCGCCGCGTGCCACCGGCACGGCCAAGCGCCGGCCGCGCTGAGGCGCAGGCCGACCAGGCCTCAGCCCTTGACCAGGCCGGTCAGCGTCAGCACGTCGAAGTGGCTGCCCTTGACCGTCTTCAGTTCGGTGATCAGGCGGCTGTTGTTCCAGCGCTCGTCGGGCGCGCCGCTCAGGTAGAAGGCGCTGCCATGGTCGGCGACGAACATGCCGTAGGTCTTCAGCGCGGTCAGGATGGCCTTGGCCTCGTTGCTGAAGGTGCTCGGGATCACGAAGGTCGACTTCAGGCGCAGCCGCGCGCCCATCGGCGGCAGCGCGGTGCTGGTGCTGCTGGAGGCCCAGTGCGTCGCCGGCGGCACGTAGGCCTTGCGGGTCTTCGGCACGGTGAAGCGCAGTGCATGGCGGATGCCGCCGGCGCCGCGCATCGCCTCGTCGTAGCGCACCAGGCCGGGAAAGATCGGCAGGCCGGCGGCGTCGGCGCTGGTCCAGCCGGCCTTGGCGGTCGGGCGGATCGTCAGGCTGTCGAGGTGGAAGACCGCGCCGCAGTCGGCCGACCAGCTGCCGTCGGCGTTGGGGAAGGCGCGGTAGAGCTCGTACAGGCGGTTGTTGTCGCGGTCGATGACGATCACATGACGATCGCCCGAGCTGCTGGCGCCGCCCTCGATCGGCGCGGTGCGCGGCACCGGGTAGGGGCCGGGCTCGCTCTCCGAGGCATAGGCGGTGAAGCGGATCGCCACCTTGGCCTGGCTGCCCGAGACCACCACATAGGGAATGCCGATCGGGCCGCCGTCCCAGGTGCCCGAGCCGAAGTCCGGCCGCAGGCTCGCGGTGCTGCCGATGCTGGCGATCATGGCCGCCGAGCCCGGATCGACCGCCGCCTTCGAGATGTCGGTGTTGAAGGCCTGTCCGGCCGGAAAGGGCAGGGCGCCGTTGAGCGCGGCGTTGTTGCCCAGGCTGGCGCCCTTCAGGCTGCCGTAGACCGGGGTGACGGTCTGCGCCTCGGCGCGGGCCGGCCACAGGCCGGGGGCGCCGCCCAGCGCGGCCAGCGCCACCAGCAGCTGGCGCCGCTGCGAGGCGGTGTGTGTCAGGGCTTCGACAGGGCCGACGGCGATCGGGGCATCGATCGGCGCATCGGTCAGGGCGGCGGAGGTGGGGGCGGTGTTCTTCATCATGGGAGCCATTGTTCCGGGGCTCGCCGCAAGTGTCTGTGTTCATGGCGTCGGGCCCGGTAAGGACCGTTTCCCGGTCGCACAATCCGCCACTGGCGCGTATCAGAGAGAAGCAAGACGTGTTTTTCGTTTTTCGGGCCCTCTTTCAGGCCTTCGAGCGGCGGGTCGATCCGTTTCCTGCCGAGGAAATCGCGCCGCCGCGCCCCGGGCTGTGGCGCTTCGTCTGGGACAGCAGCGCCGGCATGCGCGGCCACATCCTGGTGATGGCGCTGTGCACCGCGCTGATCGGTGCCTTCGAGGCCTGGATGTTCGGCGCGCTCGGCACGGTGGTCGACACGCTCGGCCAGGCCGATCCGGCCGGGCTCTGGCACACCCACCGCACCGACCTGCTGCTGCTGCTGGCCATCGTGCTGGGCAGCGTGGCGCTGGTGGCACTGCAGACGATGCTCAAGCACCAGACGCTGGCCGGCAGCTTCCCGATGCGGCTGCGCTGGAACTTCCACCGGCTGATGCTCGGCCAGAGCCTGGCCTTCTATCAGGACGAGTTCGCCGGCCGGGTCGCGGCCAAGGTGATGCAGACCGCCCTGGCGGTGCGCGACACCACCTTCATCCTGACCGACATCCTGGTCTTCGTGACGATCTACTTCGTGACGATGACGCTGCTGGCCGGCGGGCTGGACCGCTGGCTGCTGCTGCCCTTCGGGGTCTGGCTGCTGCTGTATGCGGCCTCGGTGGCCTGGTTCGTGCCGCGGCTGGCGCGGGTCGGGCGCACGCAGGCGGACGCGCGCTCGCTGATGACCGGCCGGGTCAGCGACGCCTACACCAACATCGCCACCGTCAAGCTGTTCTCGCACGCACGGCGCGAGGCCGACTTCGCCCGCAGCGCGATGGGCGACTTCCTGGTCACGGTGCACGGCCAGATGCGCCTGGTCAGCCTGTTCGAGATCGTCAACCATCTGCTGAGCATGGGTCTGATCGCCGCCACCGCCGGCATGACGCTGTGGCTGTGGAGCCAGGGCCAGGTCGGCATCGGCGCGGTGGCGGCGGCCACCGCGATGGCGCTGCGCCTGAACGGCATGTCGCATTGGGTGATGTGGGAGATGACCGGCCTGTTCGAGCACATCGGCACGGTGCAGGACGGCCTGGCCACGCTGTCGCAGCCGCGCCGGGTGGTCGACCGGCCGGGCGCGGGCACGCTGGCGGTGCCGCGCGGCGAGATCCGGCTGGAGCAGGTCACCTTCGGCTACGGCGGCGCGACCGACGCGCCGCTGATCCGCGATCTGGACCTGCACATCCGTCCGGGCGAGCGGGTCGGCCTGGTCGGGCGCTCCGGCGCGGGCAAGTCGACGCTGACCAACCTGCTGCTGCGCTTCCATGACCTGCAGGGCGGGCGCATCCTGATCGACGGTCAGGACATCGCCGCCGTCACCCAGGACAGCCTGCGCGCGCAGATCGGCATGGTCACGCAGGACACCTCGCTGCTGCACCGCTCGGTGCGCGACAACATCCTCTACGGCCGCCCGGACGCGGGCGACGCCGAGATGATCGAGGCCGCGCGCCGCGCCGAGGCCGACGGCTTCATCCGCCAGCTCTCCGACCCGTCCGGGCGCAGCGGCTACGACGCGCAGGTCGGCGAGCGTGGCGTCAAGCTCTCGGGCGGGCAGCGCCAGCGCATCGCCATCGCCCGGGTGATCCTGAAGGACGCGCCGATCCTGCTGCTCGACGAGGCCACCAGCGCGCTCGACTCCGAGGTCGAGGCGGCGATCCAGGCCAGCCTGGACACGCTGATGCAGGGCAAGACGGTGGTGGCGATCGCGCACCGGCTCTCGACCATCGCGGCGATGGACCGGCTGGTGGTGCTCGACCGCGGCCGCATCGTCGAGCAGGGCGATCACGCCACGCTGCTGGCGCGCGGCGGGCTCTATGCCCGACTCTGGGCGCGGCAGAGTGGCGGTTTTCTGGGTGAAAATGAAACCTGATGTATCGGCGTCCGGATTTATCCGGTAATTCGTCCTCAAGTTCCGGTTGATCCCGGCGGGTGGGGCGGTGGTGCGTGGGTACACTCGTTCCTGCAGGTTTCTTCATAAATCGATCACCAGACGGTACCGACTCGCTCTCCACAATGGCCGCATCCTCCCCGGCAAATCCGTCGAACGCCTTCGACCTGAAAAGCGCCTCGCTGGCGCTGGTCGCGCTGGTGCTGCGAACCACCCGTCTCGACGAGCTGGAGGCGCAGTTCGAGGCGCGCATCGCGCCGTCGGCCGACTTCTTCAACCGCGATCCGGTCGTCATCGACCTGACGCATGTGCGCGATCAGGTCGAGCTGGTCGACTTCGCCGGTCTGGCCGCGCTGCTGCGGCGCTACAGCATGGTGCCGGTGGCGGTGCGCTCGGGTTCGCCCGAGCAGCTGGAGGCGGCGCTGGAAGCCGGCCTGTGCGAGGCGCCCGATTCCGGCGCCGACCTGCCCCATGCCCGGGTCGCGCCGCCGCCGGAGCCGGTGGTGCCTGAACCTGAGCCTGAGCCGGTCGCGCCGATCGAGACCGCGGCGGACGCCGCCGATGCGGACACGCCGTCCGAGGACGAGCCGGCGGTGCCGGTGCCGACGCTGCTGGTGGTCGACCGGCCGCTGCGCTCGGGCCAGCAGGTCTACGCGAAGAATGCCGACCTAGTGGTGCTGGCGCTGGTCAGCCACGGCGCGGAGGTGATCGCCGACGGCAGCATCCATGTCTACGCGCCGCTGCGCGGCAAGGCGATCGCCGGTGCGACCGGCGACATCAGCGCCCGCATCTTCTCGACCTGCATGGAGCCGGAGCTGATCTCGGTGGCCGGCATCTACCAGACCACCGACCCGCCGCTGCCGGCGGAGGTGCGCGGCAAGGCCGCGCAGGTCCGGCTCGACGGTGACACGCTGGTCATCGAGGCCATCAAGGCCTGAAGCCCCCACAAGGGCTGCAGGCGGGACAACGACAACAGACAAAGACGAAGAAAGGACCACGACGGATGGCCAGGATCATCGTAGTGACCTCCGGCAAGGGTGGAGTCGGCAAGACCACGACCAGCGCAAGCTTCGCGTCGGGGCTGGCGATGCGGGGGCACAAGACCGCAGTGATCGACTTCGATGTCGGTCTGCGCAACCTCGACCTGATCATGGGCTGCGAGCGTCGGGTCGTGTACGACCTGATCAACGTGATCAACGGCGAGGTCAATCTCCACCAGGCGCTGATCAAGGACAAGAACTGCGAGCACCTCCATGTGCTGGCGGCCTCGCAGACCCGCGACAAGGAGGCCCTCAACAAGGAGGGTGTCGGCCGCGTCTTCCAGGAGCTGGCCGAGCAGGGCTTCGAGTACATCGTCTGCGACTCGCCGGCCGGCATCGAGACCGGCGCGATGATGGCGATGCACTTCGCCGACGAGGCGCTGGTGGTGACCAATCCCGAGGTGTCCTCGGTGCGCGATTCCGACCGCATCCTGGGCATGCTCAGCTCCAAGACGCTGCGCGCGATCGAGGGCCGCGAGCCGGTCAAGGAGCATCTGCTGATCACCCGCTACAACCCGAGCCGGGTGCAGGGCGGCGAGATGCTGTCGCTGGCCGACATCAACGAGATCCTGCGCATTTCTCTGATCGGCGTGATCCCGGAGTCCGAGGTGGTGCTGCAGGCCTCCAACCAGGGCGTGCCGGTGATCCACATGAACGGCAGCGACGCCTCCGAGGCCTACAAGGACGTCGTGGCGCGCTTCCTCGGCGAGGACAAGCCGATGCGCTTCATCGATGTCGTCAAGCCCGGCTTCTTCAAGCGGCTCTTCGGCGCGAGGTGACCCGATGGGGTTTCTTTCCTTCATGCTCGGCGAGAAGCAGAAGTCCGCGACGGTGGCCAAGGAGCGGCTGCAGATCATCCTGGCGCACGAGCGCAGCTCGCGCAGCTCCAGCCCCGACTACCTGCCGGCGCTGCAGCGCGAGCTGCTGGCGGTGGTGACCAAGTACGTCGCGATCCATCCGAACGACGTCAAGGTCCACCTCGAGCGCCATGACAACCTCGAGGTGCTCGAGGTCAAGATCGAGCTGCCCGAGTCGCCTCAGCGCTGAGCGCCGGCCTGGCAGCGCAGCACCGTGCCGACGCCGCGCCGTCCGCACGGTGTCCAGGCCTGCAGGTCGGGATGCGGCGTGCCCTGCAGGTCGATGTCGGCCTGCACCGTGTCCCAGTCGCGCACGCCCTGTGCATCCACCGTCATGCGCAGCAGCCAGCCGCGGCGTGCTGGCGCGAAGTCCTCGAAGCCGTCGAAGACGAAGTTGCCCAGGCTCCAGACCACTGGCCGGCCGGCCACCAGGTCGGCGCCCTGGGTGACATGCGGGTGGCCGCCGACCACCGCGTTGGCGCCGGCCTCGATCATGCGCCGCGCCAGGCGGCGCTGTCGCTCGCCCGCTTCCGGCTCGCGCTCCCAGCCCCAGTGCATGAAGGGAATCACCACGTCGGCGCCGGCCTGGCGTGCGGCGCGGATGTCGGCCACCACCTGCGCGTCGTCGCTCCAGGCCACGCCGGGCGTGGACGGGCCGGCGCGGAAGCTGCGCGGCTTGAACTCGTCATAGGCCAGCAGCGCGATGCGCAGCCCGGCGCGCTCGATCCACAGCGGCCGGTGCGCCTCGCGCAGGTCGCGCCCGCCGCCGAAGGGCGTGATGCCGGCCGCACGCACCCGCTCCAGCGTCTCGACGAAGGCCGCCGGGCCCTGGTCGCCGGCATGGTTGTTGGCCACCGACAGCGCGTCGAAGCGGCCCTGCAGCACCCGCAGCGTCGCCGGTTCGGCCCGGAAGCTGTAGATCTTGTTCGGCAGCGGCGTGCCGCGGGTGGCGACCGGGCATTCGAGGTTGCCGATGCGCACGTCGGCCTGGCGCAGCAGCGCGTCGAAGGGCGCCAGCGGGTCGCCGCCGGCGGCGATCAGCCGCCCCGGCCCGTCGTCGAGCATCAGGTCGCCGGCGAAGATCAGGCGCACGCGGGCGTCGGGGGCGGCGCGCCGGGCCGGGCGCGGAGCTGCCGCTGGCCGGGGCGGTGGTGGCAGCGGCGTGGCGGTGCGCTCGCAGGCGTACTGCAGCTCGCCGTCGCGCAGCGGCTCATGCACCCGCTGCCAGCCGGTGAAGCCGCCGTCGGCCGCAGCGGCCGAGACACGCTCCGGCAGCCGGAAGCGGCCCTGGTGCAGCGGCAGCGGCGACTGCTCGGCGTCGCGGTCGGCATCGGTGTCGATGCGCAGCTCGATCCGGCGGCCGTCACGCTGCAGCACCGCGCGCCACAGGAAGTAGGATCCGACCGGCTGCGTCGGCGTGGCCAGCGCCTCGGCGCGCTCGTCAAGCTCGACGACGCGGGTCTCGCCGCCATAGTCGACATGGCAGCGCACCAGCGGCGCGGCACCGGCCGCGCCGGCCAGAGCGCTGGCGGTCAGCAGCAGGGCGGCCCGGCGGGCAGACCGGGCCATCATCATCGGCATCGTCGTTGTCATCGGGAGGATCTTCATTATGGGCGCAGGCATCACGCAACGGGCGGCGCGCATCTTCGCACTGTCGTCGGCGATCCGGGGCGGCCGGGTGCTCGGGCTGGGGCTCGGGCTGGCGCTGGCCTGGGCGCTGTCGGGCTGCGATGCACAGCGCGAGGCCCGGCTGCAGCCGGGTCAGGCCACCGAGCAGGAGGTGCTGCGCGAGTTCGGCACGCCGGTGACGATCCAGGTGCGGCCTGACGGCCTGCGCCGGCTGGAGTTCTCGGCCCAGCCCGAGGGATCGACCAACCATGTCGCCACGATCGGCACGGATGGCCGGCTGGTGCAGCTGCGCCAGCTGCTGCAGCCCGAGAGCTTCGCGCAGATCCGCCCCGGCATGACGGTCGAGCAGGTGCGCGAGCAGCTCGGCCCGCCGGCGCTGAAGGAGGCCTATGCGCTAAAGAAGGAGGAGGTCTGGGACTGGCGCTGGCAGGACGGCCCGACGCGGCGCATCTTCCGCGTGACCTTCGACTTCGACGGCCGGGTGCTCTCGGCCGCGGCGATGGACGATCCGCGCGATCTCTACCGCTGAGTCCGGTGGCAGCGCGCCGATGTAGCTCGGCGCGGGCTCCTCGGCCTGTTCGACATAGCGCCAGTCCTCGCCGACCGGCTGCAGTCCGGCCGGCACCGGCGGGGCCGGCGCGATGGCGCTGCCGGCCAGCGCGCTGGCCATGAAGTCCATCCAGCTCTGCCGTGCCAGCGCGACCGGGTCGAAGGCGCCGGCATCGGGCGCCAGCGTGGCGGCGCGGCCGATCCAGGTCACCGTGACCAGCCGCTGCTGGTAGCCGGCGAACCAGCCGTCGCCCTGGTCGGAGCGACCGGCCCGGGCGAACAGGTCGGGGCGCTGCAGCCGGTCGAGCACCGGCGCGGCCTGGCCGGCCAGCAGGTGATCCTTCAGCAGCGTGCCCATCAGGAAGGCATTGCGGGCCGGCACCATCCGCTGGCCGGGATCATGCGGGGGCAGCGCGGGCGGGCGGTAGATCACCACGCCGGAGGCGTCGGTGATGCGGTCGACGAAATTGGGGGCGACCGGATCGCCGCCGTCGCGCGCCAGCACGCTGTAGGCGCGGGCGAGCTGCATCGGCGTGGTGCCCGCCTGGCCGGAGGCCAGGGTCAGGTCGCTGGGCAGCCGGTCGCGGTCGAAGCCGAAGCGCTCCAGCCAGTCGCGGGTCGTGTCGATGCCCACATGCCGCAGCCGCTGCACGGCGGCATGGCGCGCGTCGATCAGCTGGGCCTGGCGCAGCGTCAGCACCCGGGCCTCGCCGGCTGGCGCCTGCGTCAGGGTGGTGCCTTCCTCGGGCAGCGGCGCGTCGCTGATCAGGCTGTCGGGCATGACCCCGTGCTCGAGCGCGGCCGAATCGATGAAGGGCTGCAGCGCCGAGCCGGCCGGCCGCCAGACCGCGGTGGCCCGGTCCAGCGCGCTGCGGTGATGGTCGAAGCCGCCGACCAGCGCGCGCACCCGACCGTCGACCGGATCCAGCGCCACCAGCGCACCCTCGGCCTGCGGCCATTGCGCCAGGCTCCAGAAGGTGCCGCCATCCTCGCGCTGCAGGCGCTCGAGCCGGATCACCGCGCCCCGGCGCAGCGCGGGCGTGCCCGGCGGCGCCTCGTGCAGGCGCTGCAGGCCGATCGGCCCGAGCGCCACCGCCCGCCCGTCGGCCAGCCGCGCCTCCAGACCGTCGACCCGCACCGTGGTCACGACCGCCAGACGCAGATCCTCGTCATCGCGCCGGTCGCGCAGCGCCTGCGCGGCGATGCGGTCGAGCGCGCTGCCCTCGACGCCTTCGGGCAGATCTTCCTGACCTTCCGGGCCGCGCCAGGGGCGAGTGCGCTCCTGGGCCATCAGGCTCTGGCGCAGCGCGGCATGGGCGGCGCGCTGCTCGGCCGCGGTCACGGTGGTGTAGATCCGGTAGCCCTGGGCATAGACCGATTCGCCCAGCCGCGCCGCCGCCCAGCGCCGCGCCATGTCGGCCAGATGGCCGGCCTGGACCTCGGTCTGGCTGGGGCGTCGCACCACCAGCACCTCGGCCTCGGCGCTGGCGCGCTGCGCGGCGCTGATCAGGCCGTCGCGCTCCATGCGCTGCAGCACCTGGCGCTGCCGGGTGCGTGCGCGTTCCGGGTTGACCACCGGATTGGCCCAGGCCGGGTTCTGCGGCAGGCCGGCGAGCATCGCGGTCTCGGCCAGCGTCAGCGCCTGCAGCGGCTTGCCGAAATAGGTCCGCGCCGCCGCGGCGAAGCCGTGGCTGCGCTGGCCCAGGTCGATCTGGTTGAGGTAGAGCTCGAGAATGCGCGGCTTGTCGAGCTCGCGCTCGATGCGCAGCGCCAGCAGCGCCTCGCGCAGCTTGCGCTCGAGCGTGCGGTCCTGGTTGAGGAAGAAATTGCGCGCCACCTGCTGGGTGATGGTCGAGCCGCCCTCGCGCAGCTCGCCGCCGAGGTTGGCCAGCATCGCGCGCGCGATGCCGATCGGGTCGATGCCAGGGTGGCGCAGGAAGCGCCGGTCCTCGACCGCGATGACCGCCTGCTGCAGCAGCGGCGGGATCTGCGCGATCGGCACGAACTCGCGGTTCTCCTCGCCGAACTGGGCGATCGGCACGCCGTCGGCGGTGAAGACCTGCAGCGGCTGCTGTGGCTGGTAGTGCAGCACCCGGTCGAGCGCGGGCAGCTGCGGCCACAGCCGGGCCACCGCGATCGCGACCGCCGCCGAGCCGGCCAGCAGCAGCAGCGTGAACAGCACCGCCAGGGTGAGCAGGATGCGGCGGCAGGACAGGACGAGAGACTTCTTCGTCACGACAGACGGGCGAGCCCGGACCTCTCGATGGTGAAACGATGCAAGCTGAGCACTGTAACCGCCTGTACCGCTTCCCGACCTCGGCCAAGGCATGGGTTGCTATGCTGCGATCATGGCCGAAGCCTTCAGGAACCTGCTCGACGAAGTGGCCGTCGCACAGATCGGATTTCATCTGGCGCGGGTGCTGCCCGGGCTGGATCGCCACGCCTTCGAGCGCGAGGCCCGCACCGGGCTGGCGGCGCTCGAGCTCAAGGCCCGCGTGCAGCATTTGTCGGCGGTGCTCGAACGCCACCTGCAGCAGGTGCTGGCCGAGGACTTCGCAGCGGCCTGCGACGCGCTGGAGGCGGCGCTGGCGCCACCCGGCCTGCTGCCCTGGGGAGAGGCGCCGCGCGGGCCGGCTGATCCGGCCGCCGGCCTGGCGGGCTGGGCGGTGTGGCCGTTGACCGACTGGGTGGCGCGCTGCGGCCTGCATGCGCCCGATCGTGCGCTCGACGCGCTGCACGCGATGACGCAGCGCTTTACCGCCGAATGGGCGCTGCGGCCCTTCATCGAGGCGCATCCGGAGCGGACCTGGGCGCGGCTGGCCGCCTGGTGCGAGGATCCGAGCGAGCATGTGCGCCGGCTGGTGAGCGAGGGCAGCCGGCCGCGCCTGCCCTGGGGCCGGCGGCTGCAGGGCCTGATCCGCGATCCCTCGCCGACGCTGCCGCTGCTGGCGCGGCTTCAGGATGACACGAGCGCCTATGTGCGCCGCTCGGTCGCCAATCACCTCAACGACCTGTCCCGCGACCATCCGGAGCAGCTGGTGCGCTGGCTTCAGACGCATCTGCCGCAGGCGCCGGCGCCGCGCCGCGCGCTGCTGCGCCACGCCAGCCGCACGCTGATCAAGGCCGGCCACCCGCAGGTGCTGGCCGCCTGGGGCCAGGGCGAGCCGCTGGCCGGGCGCGCGACGCTCACGCTGCGGCCTGGCGCGATCGCGCTGGGCGAGGCGGTGGAGCTGCGCGTCGGGCTGCAGTCGCAGGCCGGGTCGGCGCAGCCGCTGGTGATCGACTATGCGGTCCACCATGTGAAGGCGGACGGCCGCGCCTCGCCGAAGGTCTTCAAGGGCTGGACCCTGACGCTGGCGCCGGGCGAGGCGCGCGTGCTGACGCGCCGCCACGCGCTGCGCCCAATCAGCACGCGGCGCTACCACCCGGGCTGGCACCGCATCACGCTGCAGGTCAACGGGCAGACGCTGGCCGAGGCTGGCTTCGAGCTGCTGACCGACGGGTGAGCCGCGGCCGGGCGCCCGCTCAGCGGGCCAGCCGCGCGGCGAAGTCGGCCGCGTCGAAGCCGACGCTGAAGCGGCCGTCCGGCCAGCGCACCAGCGGGCGGCGGATCACGCTGGGCTGGGCCTGCATCAGCGCGGTCGCCGAGGCGGCGTCGGTCACGGCCGCGCGCTCGGCCTCGTCGAGCCGGCGCCAGGTGGTGCCGCTGCGGTTGATCAGCCGCTCCCAGCCCAGGGCCTCGCCGGCCTGAGCCAGCAGCTCGGGCGGCACGCCCTGCTTCCTGAAGTCGTGGAAAAGCACATCGACGCCGGCGGCCGGCGCCTGCGCGGCCAGCCAGGCGCGCGCCTTCTTCACCGTGTCGCAGTTCGGGATGCCGTGCAGCGTCAGCACGCGGAGCGCGGGGTTCCGCATCGTCGCGTCCTTCACTGGCGCGCGGTGCGCACGTTGGCCGGCAGCGTCGCCGGATGGCTGGTGCGCCAGGGGCTGATGTCCAGGCCGCCGCGGCGGGTGTAGCGCGCGTAGACCTGCAGCCGCACCGGCTGGCAGCGCTCCAGGAGGTCGGTGAAGATGCGCTCGACGCACTGCTCGTGGAACTCGTCGTGCTCGCGGAAGCTGATCAGGTAGCGCAGCAGCCCCTCCTGGTCGATCTGCGGGCCGGTGTAGCTGATCTGCACGCTGCCCCAGTCGGGCTGGCCGGTGACCAGGCAGTTGCTCTTGAGCAGGTGCGAGGTCAGCGTCTCGGTCACCGGCTGCTCGTCGAAGGCGGCGGTCAGCAGCTCTGGCGAGGGCGGGCCGTAATGGCCGCAGTCGATGTCCATGCGGTCGAGCAGCACGCCCGACAGCTCGTGGATCGGCTGGGCGTCGAAGTCCTCCGGCAGCACCAGGCGCACGCCCACGCGGGCGCCGGCCGCGGCGCTCAGGTCGCGCACCAGCATCTCGCGCAGCACCTCGGGCGACTCCACCCGGGTCATGTTGAAGCTGTTGAGGTAGAGCTTGAAGGACTTGCTCTCGATGATGCAGGGCGAGTCGCAGGGCACGGTGAAGGTGGCGATGGCCACCTGCGGCTTGCCGCGCGGCGTCAGCCACGACAGCTCGTAGGCGGTCCACAGGTCGGCGCCCATGAAGGGCAGGCGCCCGGCGGCGATGCGCTCGGCCGTCAGGCCGATCTCCTCGCGCTTCGGGGTGCGCGAGATCGGATAGAGCAGCTCGGGCGCGTAGGTCGCGCGGTAGCTGGCGGTCTTGCCCAGCAGCGAGCCGCTCGGGTCGCGGGCCGGGGACGGGGAGGAGGGGGTGTCGCTCATGGCCGCAATGGTAGCGGCGCGCTCCGTCCCGGGCGTTCAGCCGGCGGTGCGGCAGTGCTCGACCGCGTAGCGGATCAGCTCGGCCTGGCCCTCGATGCGCAGCTTGCGGCGGATGTTCTGGCGGTGCGTCTCGACGGTGCGCACGCTCAGGTCGTGCTCGGCGGCGATCTGCTTGCTCGACAGCCCGCGCGCCAGGCAGGCGAGGATCTCGGCCTCGCGCTCGGACAGGATCGGGCGCGGGCCGTCGCTGCGTGCGCTCTGGCGCGACAGGCTGGCGCTCAGGAAGGTGTCGCCGGCAGCCACCGCGCGGATCGCGTCGACGATGTCCGACGAGGGCGCGTCCTTCAGCACATAGCCGCGTGCGCCGGCCTGCATCGCCTGGTGCACATAGTCCGGGTTGTCGTACATGCTCAGCACGATCACCTGGATCGCCGGCCAGCGCTCGCGGATCTGCGTGGCCAGCGCGATGCCGCTGACCTGCTTCATGCCGATGTCGGTCAGCACCAGCGCAGGCTCGAGCCGCGCGATCGCCTCGAGCGCGCTGTCGGCATCGGCCGCCTCGCCGACGACCTCCAGGCCGCTCTGGTGGTTGATCAGCGTGCGCACGCCTTCGCGCACGAGCGGGTGGTCATCGACGATCAGGATGCGCATCGGATCGGGAGGAGGGCGGGTGAAGGACAGGGGCTGGCGACGCCAGCCGGCGGATGGCGTCGGCGCCGATCTGGGCGACGACGCGGGTCGAGCCCGGGCGCGACTGTACCCGCAACACGCCGCCGATGGCCTCGACGCGCTCGTGCATGTTGAGCAGGCCGATGCCCCGGCGCGGGTCGGACTGGATGCGCTCGGCGTCGAAGCCGTGACCGTCGTCCGCCACCGTGAGCCGCACCTCGCCGCCGAGGTAGATCAGCCGCAGATCGACACGGCTGGCCTCGGCGTGCTTCTCGATGTTGGTCAGTGCCTCCTGGGTGATGCGGAACAGCACGGTGTTGACCGCCTCGGGCAGATCGCGCTCGCGGCCGCCGATGCGCATGAAGAAGGCCATCTGCGCATGCTCGGCGAATTCCTCGCCGAGGTGGCGCAGCGCGCTGGGCAGGCCCAGCGTGTCGAGCACCACCGGGCGCAGCCGGTGCGAGATGTCGCGCACCTCGGCCAGGGCCTCCTCGATGCGGCCGCGGGCGCGCTCCAGCGCCACCGGCACCCGGCCGTGCTCGCCGCGCAGCTGCTCCATGCTGCTGTCGAGCAGCAGCTTGATCGACACCAGCGTCTGGCCGGTGCCGTCGTGCAGCTCGCGCGAGAGGTGGGCGCGCTCGCTTTCCTGGGACTGCACCACCTGGCGCGCCAGCTGCTGCAGCTGCGCATCGGCGGCGCGGTGGTCGCCCAGGTTCATCGCCAGCGTGCTGCCGCCCACCAGGGCCAGCGCCATCAGCGCGATGATCGCGATCCAGCCGGTGGTCTTGTCGATGTTGGCGCGCCCCTGGCGCTCCAGCGCGTCCAGCGTGGCCTGCACGTCGTCGAGGTAGATGCCGGTGCCGACCATCCAGCCCCAGCGCTGCAGACCGACGACATAGCCCAGCTTGGGCGCGACCTCGCGGGCGCTGGGCTTGTTCCAGACATAGCGGAAATAGCCTTCGCCCTCGCGCGCCTTGGCGATCAGGGCCTGCACCACCGGCTGGCCGTCGCGGTCGCGCACCTCCCACAGGTTCTGGCCGACCAGCTCGGGCTGGTGCGGCAGCACCAGGCAGCGGCCGCTGTAGTCGTAGGCGAAGAAGTAGCCGTCGCCGTTGTCGTAGTCGAAGGCGTTGAGGATGCGGATCGCCTCCTGCCGGGTGGCCTCGTCGTCGCGCCCGCTGTCGTAGAGCGGGCGGATCATGTTCATCGCCATCTCGACATGGTGGCGCAGCTCGGCTTCCTTGCTGGCGAGGTAGGCGGTCTCGACCAGCGCCCGCTCCTGCCTCGCCAGATCCTGCGCCTGCGAGCGCACTGCCAGCGCGATCACCGCCACCGCCGCCAGCAGCGGCATGACCGCCAGCAGCAGGATGCGCCGGCGCAGCCGCCGCGGCCCGATCGGATCGGCAGCGGGGACGGCCGACATCGCTCAGGCTCAGGCCTGGGTGGCCTGGACGTAGAGCCGGGTTGCGCGGGCGCCGCTGCGGCAGAAGGCCAGGATCGGCCGAGGCAGCGTCGCCAGCAGCTCCGCGAAGCGGGCGATCTCCTCCGGGCTCTGGTAGCCGCCGGCCACCGGCAGGTGCACGTACTGCAGGCCTGTCGACTGCGCGGCCGCCGCGATCTCGGCGCTGGTGGGCTGGTCCGGGCCGTGCTCGAAGTCCGGGCGGTTGTTGATGACGCTGCGGAAGCCCGCGGCGGCGGCCTCGGCCATCGCGGCCGGGGTCAGCTGCGGTGCCACGCAGAAGTCCGGGGCGACTTGCTGGATCGGCAGGGTGGTGCTCATCGGAAACCTCGCTGAAGCGGGAGTGGAGAAGACCGTGCAGGCCGTGAAGCGGGTCAGCTGGCCAGCGCGCGCTTGACCGCAGCCGACACCAGCGCCATGTCGGCCTTGCCGGCGAGCTGCTGCTTGACCGCGCCCATGACCTGGCCCATCGCGCCAGGACCGGTGGCGCCCAGGCCGGCGACGATCGCCTGCACCGCAGCGTCGATCTCCTCGGCGCTCAGGCGCTGCGGCAGGTAGACCTCGAGCACCTTCAGCTCGGCCGATTCCTTGTCGGCCAGGTCAGTGCGGCCGGCGGCGGTGAACTGGCTGATCGAGTCCTTGCGCTGCTTGATCAGGCGATCGACGACCGCCACGACGGCGGCGTCGTCCAGCGTGATCTGCTCGTCGACTTCCTTCTGCTTGACCGCGGCCAGCAGCAGGCGGATGGTGCCCAGGCGCTCGCTGTCCTTGGCGCGCATCGCGTCCTTCATGTCGGCGGTGATCTGGTCCTTGAGGCTCATGGTGAATTCCTTGATGGTCTGAAAACGACAAAACCCGCAACGGCGTCCCGTGCGGGTTCTGGCAGTGTCTGACGGGACGGTATCCGCCGAGGTGGCGGACCCTGCCGATCAGTACAGGCGCTTGGGCAGCTGCATCGAGCGCACGCGCTTGTAGTGGCGCTTGACGGCGGCAGCCTTCTTGCGCTTGCGCTCGGCGGTCGGCTTCTCGTAGAACTCACGGGCGCGCAGCTCGGGCAGCAGGCCCAGCTTTTCGATCGTGCGCTTGAAGCGACGCAGGGCGACGTCGAACGGCTCGTTTTCCTTGACTCGGATGGTCGTCATGAACTGAAGGATCCTTCGGTTGTGTCCTCGGTGGCCGGCGCGGGGTTTCCGGAAAACCCAGATGTCGTCGACTCGAACGGACTTCTTTGCCAGCAAAGCCGCGGATTGTAGCCCAGTTTTGCAGGCAGTGGCGAATCCGCGAGTGTAGCACCGCGCCAGTCCGGCGCCGCTGCGGCCGCGCTCAGGCGCGAGCGGCCGCCATCGCGTCGGCGCAGGCCGCGGCGCTGGCCCAGGCCCACTGGAAGTTGTAGCCGCCCAGCCAGCCGGTCACGTCCACCACCTCGCCGATGAAGTGCAGGCCCGGCACCTGGCGGCTCTCGAGCGACTGCGAGCTCAGCGCGCGGGTGTCGACGCCGCCGGCCATGACCTCGGCCTTCTTCCAGCCGGCGTCGCCGGCGGGCTGGATCGACCAGGCGCGCGCGCGCTGCGCCAGCGTCTGCAGGTCGCGGTCGCGGCATTCGGGCATCGGGCGTGCCGCGTCCAGGCCGGCACCGGCCAGCCAGGCCTCGGCCAGCCGGCTGGGCAGCAGCGTGGCGAACTCGTTGCCGAGCTGGCGCCGCGAGCCCTGCTTGGCCGCGAGCAGCCGCGCGGCTAGGTCCAGACCCGGCGTCAGGTCGATCTCGATGGGCTGGCCGGGGCGCCAGAAGCTGGAGATCTGCAGCACGCCGGGGCCGCTCAGGCCGCGGTGGGTGAAGAGCAGGTCCTCCAGGAAGGTGGTGCGGGCCTTGCCGGTGCCGGTGGAGATGCCCACCGGCAGCGCCAGCCCCGACAGCGCCGCGAATGGCGCCCAGGTGTCGGCGGCAAAGGTCAGCGGCACCAGCGCCGGCCGCGGCGCGATCAGGTGCAGGCCGAACTGCTCGGCCACCTTCAGGCCGAAGTCGCTCGCGCCGATGGCCGGCACCGGCAGGCCGCCGGTGGCGATGACCAGGCGCGGCGCGGCCACCGGGCCGGCGTCGGTGTCGAGCTCGAAGCGCGGGGCCTCGCCCTCGGTGCGGCGGATGCCGCGCACACCGCAGGGCTGGCGGCGGGTGACGCCACCGGCCTCGGCCTCGCGCAGCAGCATCGCGATGATGTCCTCGGCGCTGTGGTCGCAGAAGAGCTGGCCCTTGTGCTTCTCGTGGAAGGCGATGCGGTGGCGCTGCACCAGCGCGACGAAGTCGGCCGGCGTGTAGCGGCTCAGCGCCGAGCGCGCGAAGCGCGGGTTGTCGGAGAGGTAGTTGGCGGGGCCGGCGTCGCGGTTGGTGAAATTGCAGCGACCGCCGCCGGAGATGCGGATCTTCTCGGCGATCTTGGCCGAGTGGTCGAGCAGCAGCACCCGCAGGCCCTGCTGGCCGGCGCGCGCGGCGCAGAAAAGACCGGCCGCGCCAGCCCCGACGATGATGGCGTCGAAATGTTCCATCGGGCGGATTATCCGGGAGTGGCCCGGCGCCGCCCGGTCGCGCCCGGTGCGGGCCGCGGCCTCAGACCGGACGCCACTCCAGCCGGCCCTTGGCGAACATCGCCTTCAGCGCGCCGGAGGCCGCCAGCTCGTTGACCACGCGCTGCAGCGCCTCGGCCAGATCGGTGGCGTTCTTCTTCGTCGCCATGCCGACGGCCCAGCCGTCCTTGGGCGCGCGCGGCATCGGCAGCGGACCGATGGCGAAGCGCGGGTCGCCCTGCAGCGTCGATTCCAGCTCCGAGCGCAGGCCGGCGGCGGCCACCACCTCGCCGCGCTGCAGCATCTGCGCGGCGATCACGCCGTTGTCCATCTTGGTCTGCAGCGAGTCGCGCAGCATGCCCGACTCGGCGCCGATCATCAGCCAGCCGGCCAGCGACTGGCCCGGCACCGCCACCGGCCGGCCGCGCAGCGGCTCCAGGCTGTCGAGCTCGGGCAGCTTCGAGAGGTCGCGGGCGACGGCCACCCGCTCGCGCCAGTAGGGGCCGAAGATGCTGACCTGCGGGTTCTCCATCATCAGCGGGCGGTCGACCGGCACATGCAGCAGCACGTCGGCCGGACCGTAGCCCAGGTAATGGCCCTTCCAGACCATGTTGCGCAGGTCGTCGTTCATGTTCTCGCCGGCATTGAAGGGCAGCGGCGAGAGCTCCACGCCCAGTCCCTTGGCCAGCGCCTGCGCCAGCTCCGTGTCGATGCCCTGGCCCTTGACATGGAAAGGCGGCAGGTCGTGGTAGAGCCCCACCACCAGGCGGCCGCGCTCGCGCACCCGGGTGAGCGCGCTCTTCTCGTCCTGGGCCTGGGCGCTGCCGCCGACGCCCAGCAGCGTGCCCAGGGCCAGCGCCGGCGCCGCAGTGATCAGGCGGCGGCGCAGCGGGTTGGCGTTCTCGTCACGATCGGTCATGGTTCTTGTCTCCGTCTCCCGGAGCCTGTCCGGATGAAAAAAGCCGGCCGGCACCCGAGGGTGGCGGCCGGCGTCGATTGTGCCGCCGAGCAGGGCGATCCCTCCGGCGTCAGCCCGTTCAGGGCAGCGGCTTCTCGCGGCGGGTCTCCAGGTAGGCCTTGATGGCCCACATGGCTTCCTGGTTGAAGGTACCCTCGAACGGCGGCATGTAGACCGCACCGTTGCGGACCTTGCCGCGGCGCACGCTGGTCAGGTAGTAGTCGTCGACGTCCTTCACGCAGGCGGCCTGGCGGGCCGGGGCCTTGATGTTGGCGCAGTCGTTGTCGAGCTTGCGCAGGTCCGGGGCGATGCCGCCGGAGATGGCATCCAGGCCGTGGCAGCGCGCGCAGTTCTGCGTGTAGGCCGAGGTGCCGACCTCGATGGCCTTGTCGTTCTTGCGATAGGGGTTCTCTGCGCGCCACTCCGTGCCCAGCTGCGGCAGGCCCGAGGTGTCGACCGACTGCGGCGTCACGTCGCCGTGGGCCAGCGCCTGTCCGGCAAGGGTTGCAAGGGCGGCGAGGGCCGCTGCGCGGAAGAAAGTGCCACGTGCCATTCGTGTCTCCTTGGGGAATGCGGTGGAATGGATGCCTGCAGGCATCGGCTGATTGTTGCTGGCATTGAATCTGCAATCACTGTGCCAAGCACGGAAATCGGGGCGGATCGGGTGGCAAAACCAGGGTCTGTCCTGATCTGGCGGGTGTCGGATGCTTCCGATTTGCGCGGCATCATGGTGTTTTCCAGCGCCCTGTGACATGTGACCGGGTCATGTGTTCGATTTGATGACAACCCGGATGGCTGTGTTCGATCCCGCCGCGAACATGTCCGTCCACTGGCAGGAACGCGAGACAATGGCGTCTCGCGCCCACCGCCCAGAGACCAGAGAAGATCAGGAGACAGCATGGCAGGTCCCTATACCCCGGCATCCGCGGGTTTGCGCATGCGCCCCGGCGCCAACGATCCGCGACGCCCGATCGCCTCGGCGCTGCCGCTCGACAACGAGCATGTGCACAAGATCGACCAGTCGCACCAGCGCTGCGCCGCCTTCGGGCTGTCGCGCATCGAGCGGCTGGACTATTCGCCGCTGGGGCGGTCCGACCTCGGGGTGGTGCGCGAGCGCAACCAGCGCCTGTACGCGCATGCCGCGCCGGTGATGGAGATGCTCTACGAGCAGATCGTCAACAGCGAGTCGATGGTGCTGCTGTGCGACGCCACCGGCACGATCCTGCACTCGATCGGCGATCAGGACTTCCTGAACCGGGCCTCCAAGGTCGCGCTGCAGCCCGGGGTGAACTGGTCGGAGCAGGCCAAGGGCACCAACGCGGTCGGCACCGCGCTGATCGAGGAGTCGCCCACGCTCGTGCATGCCGACGAGCACTACATGCACGCCAACCACTTCCTGACCTGCTCGGCCGCGCCCATCCTGGATCCGCGCGGCAACATCCTGGGTGTGCTCGATGTCTCGGGCGACCAGCGCAGCTATCACCAGCACACGATGGGCCTGGTGAAGATGAGCGCGCGCATGATCGAGAACCACTGGCTGACCGACGACTACCGCAACGTCATGCGGCTGCACTTCCACAGCCGGGTCGAGTTCATCGGCACGCTGATGGAGGGCATCCTGGCGGTGAGCCAGGACGGCAAGCTGGTCGGCGCCAACCGCGGCGCGCTCGAGCAGCTCGGCCTGTCGGGGGCGGCGCTGCGCATGCACACCATCTCGTCGCTGTTCGGCACCACGGTGGCGGCGCTGGTCGACCGTTTCCGCTCGCCGCTGGCCACGCCGCTGCCGGTCGAGCTCTCCAGCGGCCGGCAGTTCCATGTCTACGCGCGCTTCAACTGGCCGGTCTGGCATGCCGCCTCGAGCGGATTTGCTGCCGAGGCGGCGGCCTCGGCAGCCCCGGTGGGCGCGGCCGAGGCGGGCGCTGCGGAGGCCGCCGGCAGCAGTGCGGCCGGCAACGGCGGCGGCGTGGGCGGCGGCACGGCAGCTGGCGCCGCGCCGGCCACCGGCCTGGCCAGCCTGAGCCTGGGCGACACCCAGTTCGCCGCGCTGATCGACAAGATCCGCCGTGTCCTGAACCGTGACATCCCGATCCTGATCCTCGGCGAGACCGGCACCGGCAAGGAGCTGCTGGCCCGCGCGATCCACCAGGACTCCGAGCGCGCCCGCCAGCCCTTCGTTGCGGTCAACTGCGCCTCGATTCCCGAGACGCTGATCGAGGCCGAGCTGTTCGGCTACGAGGAGGGCGCCTTCACCGGCGCGCGGCGCAAGGGCGCGGTCGGCAAGATCGTGCAGGCCAACGGCGGCACGCTCTTTCTCGACGAGATCGGCGACATGCCGATCAGCCTGCAGGCGCATCTGCTGCGGGTGCTGCAGGAGCGCCAGGTCACGCCGCTGGGCAGCGCCAAGTCGGTCTCGGTCGATGTGACGCTGGTCTGCGCGACCCACCGCAACCTGCGCGAGATGATCGAGCAGAAGGCCTTCCGCGAGGATCTCTACTACCGCCTCAACGGCCTGGCGGTGCGCCTGCCGCCGCTGCGCGAGCGCTCCGACCTGATGGCGCTGGTCGAGCGCATCCTGGACCGCGAGAGCCCGGATCGGCGCCTGCGCCTGAGCCCGGAGGTGGTGCGGCTGTTCCAGGGCTACCACTGGCCGGGCAATGTGCGCCAGCTCTTCAACGTGCTGCGCACCGCCTGCGTGATGGCCTCTGGCGAGACGCTGATCACCCGCGACCATCTGTCGGACGACTTCATCGACGACGCGCGCCGGGTGGCGCAGCAGCGCGCCGCCAGCGCCGAGCCGGTGGCGGCACCCGTCTTTGCCGCGTCGCCCGGGTCGGCGCAGGCCGCCGCCGTGCCGGTGCCGCCTGTGGCCGTGCCGGTCGAGCCGGTACCGCCCGCCGTGTCGATGCCGGCGCCGCAGGTGCCGACACCGGTTGCCGCTCGCCTGCCCGACGAGCCGGCGATGTCGCTCGAGGACATCGAGCTGCGCACCATCCAGCAGGCGGTCGATGCGGCCGGCGGCAACATCTCGGTCGCGGCCAAGCGCCTGGGCATCAGCCGCAACACCATCTACCGCAAGCTGCGCTGGCGCAGCGACGGCCGCTGAGCGGCGGCGGTCAGCGCGGCGCCGTGGCGCCGAACCAGCGCGCCTCGGCCTCGCGCCAGGCGTGCTGCCAGTTCAGGCCATGGCGCAGGCCGGCGGCCATCGCGGCGGCCTCGGGGGGCGGAGGTGGGTCGCTCTCCTGCGTGCCGTCTTCCATCGCCCGGTCGGCCTGACGCTCCAGCGTTTCCAGATAGGCCAGATGGCCGTCCGGAGCCTCCACGCCGAGCATCTCGCCCTGTTCCGGAAGCCACTGCAGCGGGCCGTCCGGCTGCTGCTGCAGCGCCGACAGCGCCTGCAGCGAGGCCTTCATCGCCGCGATGCGTGCGTCGCGCAGGTCGGGCGCGCCGTCGCTCCACAGCAGGCCGTGCGCGGTGGCGATGCGCTGGCGCGGCAGCTGCCACACGGTGACCGCGGTGCTGTCCGAGCGCATCAGCCGGTGCCAGCGCCAGGGGCCGAGCTGGCCGCTGGCGCCGCGCAGCAGCCGGTTCGGCAGCACCACCGGCTCGGCCGGCGTGCCGGCGGGCAGGTCGCGGCGCTGCGCCAGCCGCTCGACGCACTGCGGACAGCGCTCCCGCATCGCTGCGGCGACCTCCTCATGCGCCCAGCGCCGGGCGGTCGGCAGTCCGCCCTGGCCGAGCACCAGCTCCGGTCGCGGCCAGGGCGCGATCACGTCGCTCACCCGTCGGCCGGCATGGCGCGCGAGCTGGCAGTCCAGCGCCCGCGCGAAGCGTGCATCCGGGCCGCTGCCCAGCAGCCACAGGCGTCGGCCCTCCCGCACCGCCAGCAGATTGGAAATGCGCCCCTGGTTGATCGCATGGCTGTCGCCGGCGCTGCTGGAGATCCGCCAGACGCCGTCGGCCAGCGCGTGGATCGGCAGCGCCGGGCCGGGGCAGGGCGCTGGCGCGGCGCTCGCGGCGCCGGCTGCCGTCAGCAGCATGGCCAGCGCGGCGGTTTTTGTGTCAGGCCCAGGCATTCGGGTTGCCCCTGTGTCAGCGTGTGGATGTGGACTGTGCCCAAATGGAGCAATGCATGACATGTCACCGCAAGGGCTCGATCTGGGCTCGGTCCGGGCTCGGGAATGCCCCTGTCGTGCCGGTCGGGCCGCGGCTTTGACGGGCCGCGTGCGTCGCTTGCGCGACATTGCGTGTCCGGCACGCGTCTTGCACGAAACAGGCCAGCGTCCGAAACGACCTCGGATCCATTTTTTCTCATTCCATCATGACCGAACTCGAAGCGCAGCAGGCCTGCCGCATTCTTTTCCGAGAGGTCGGGCAGCCGGAGATGCCATGAAGCTGGTCGTACTCAAGGGGGGCGGCGACGCCGTGCCGTTGCAGCCGATCGCGCCGGCGCTCAACTCGACCCGCGCGCCCGGCGTGCTGGCGCTGTCGGGCGACCAGATGCGCTGGGTGCTGATCAACATGTCGCCGGCGGTGGCCGGGCAGCTCGGCACCGATGCCCGGCTGCTGCGCCACCGTGGCCTGGCCGACGCGCCGGTGCGCGCGGTGGTGCTGACCGATTCGCAGGTCGACCATGTGACCGGCCTGCTGAGCCTGCGCGACGGCGCGCCGATCCACCTCTACGCGACCCCGGCCGTCTTCGAGGAGCTGACCCACACCCTGCCGGTGCTGCCGCTGCTGCAGCACTACTGCAGCGTGCACTGGCATGTGATCCCGGTGGCGGGCGAATCGCGCGAGGCGGTGTTCCGGGTCGAGGGCCAGCCGACGCTGGAGTTCACCGCGGTGGCGACCGACGGGCCGCTGCCGCTGCATTCGGCCCGGCCAGCGGCGCCGGCGGTCGGCGAGACGATCGCGCTGGCGGTGCGCGACGTGGTGACCGGCCAGCGCCTGTTCTGTGCTCGCAGTCTGCTCGGGGCTGGACCGGAGGCGCTCGAGTGGATGCAGCAGGCCGACTGCCTGCTGCTGGGCGACGACGCGATCGATCCGCGGCTGGAGGCCGGCGAGCAGGTCGAGGCCGGCGAGCAGCTGCTTGCGCAGCTCGACCAGGTCGGCGCGCGGCGCAAGCTGCTGATGCCGGTGCCGGAGTCCGGCCTGAGCACTGCGGTGCCCGCTGGCGTGCTGGCCCGCCACGGCATCGAGCTGACCGCCGACCGGATGGAAATCGACCTCTGAGCGTCCTTTGAGCGTTCTTTGAGCCCACCCCGGGCAATCTGCCTTGGTGAAAGCCCGGACGGGACAGCCGGGCGGGTCCTGGGTACAAACCGGACCTCTTCCTTCCGATTCCGATTCCGATGCCATGCTGAAGATCCAGAGCCTGATCAAGCGCTACGGCGAGCGCACCGCGCTGGCCGGTCTGACGCTGGCGCTGCCGGCCGGGCAGTTCGTCGCGCTGCTCGGGCCCAACGGCGCGGGCAAGTCGACGCTGTTCCAGGTGCTGACCGGCCTGTTCGTCGCCGACGAGGGCGAGGTGACGGTGGCGGGGCGCTCGCTGCGGCATGACGCGGTCGGCGCGCTGGCCGACATCGGCGTGGTGTTCCAGCAGATGTCGCTCGATCTGGATCTTTCGGTCGAGCGCAATCTGCGCTTCCATGCCGATCTGCACGGCCTGCCGCGCCGGGTGGCGGGCGAACGCATCGCCGAGGGCTGCCGCGCGCTGGGCCTCGACAAGGATCTGGCGCGGCCGGTGCGCGAGCTCTCGGGCGGCAACCGGCGCAAGGTCGAGCTGGTGCGCGCGCTGCTGCACCGGCCGAAGGTGGTGCTGATGGACGAGCCGACCGTGGGGCTGGACCCGAAGTCACGCCGCGATCTGCTCGCCGCCATTCGTGCCGACATCGCCGCGCGCGGCACCACCGTGCTGTGGGCGACGCATCTGGTCGAGGAGGCCGAGGCCGCCGACCGGGTCGTCGTGCTGCACAAGGGCCGGCTGCTGGCCGATGGCTCGCCGGCGGCGGTCACGGTGGCGCTGGGCGGCGAGCGGCTCGAAGAGGCCTTCATTCGCGCCACCCACGCGCCCTGAACTTCAACAGGCACGTCGACGTGCAACCGATCCAGGAGACAAGAACCATGACTGCTCGTTCTCACCGCCGCCCTCTGCTGTCGCTGGCCGCCCTGCTGGTCGCTGTTGCCGCCGCGCTGCCTGCGCAGGCCCAGACGGCCTTCATCTCGAGCGAGAAGGACCACAAGCTGACGGTGCTGGACCTGAAGACGCAGGCGGTGACGGGCACGATCGCCACCTGCAAGCGGCCGCGCCACATGGTGTTGACCGACGGGGGCCGGCAGCTGCTGGTGGCGTGCGGGGACTCGGGCCAGGCCGACCTGATCGATCTGGCCACGCGCAAGTCGGTGAAGAAGATCGGGCTGGGGGATGACCCGGAGATCTTCGACCTGACGCCGGATGGCAAGACGCTGTATGTGTCGAACGAGGAAGACGGCGTGGTCGGGGTGATCGACGTGGTCAGCGGCAAGCGCAGCGCCGAGATCAAGGTGGGCGAGGAGCCGGAGGGCGTGCTGGTGAGCCGTGATGGGCGGACGGTGTACGTGACCTCGGAGGTGGCGAGCCTGGTGCATGTGATCGATGCGGCCAGTGGCAAGGTGACGAAGAACATCAAGGTGGGCAAGCGGCCGAGGCGCTTTGCGCTGACGCCGGACGGCAGCCAGCTGTGGGTGACGAACGAGCTTGGGGCAAGCGTGACGGTGATCGGGACGAAGGATCACGAGGTTGTGGACACGATCCGGTTCGAGGTGAAGGGGGCGCGAGCGGCGGACATCACGCCGGTGGGCATTGCCATGAGCGCGGATGGCAAGCGGGCGTTCGTGGGGCTGGGCAAGGCCAACCATGTGGCCTTCGTGGACGTGGGGAGCCGCAAGGTGACGGACCTGGTGCTGGCGGGCAAGCGGGCGTGGGGTCTGGGGCTGAACAAGGCGCAGGACCGGCTGCTGGTGGCCAACGGGCTGTCGGATGACCTGACGATCATCGACGTGGGCGCGGCCAAGGCGCTGAAGACGGTGCCGGTCGGGCGCGTGCCGCACAGCGTCGTCGTCGTGGAGTGAGGGCGATGCCGGTGCAGTTCATCTCCTCCCGGAGGTTCTCCCGGGCCTGGCGTGACCGGGCGATTGGCGTGGCGCTGCTGGGCGTGGCGACGCTGGCGCCGGCGGCGGCCTTCAAGGCGACGCTGCTGGTGCCGGCCGGCGACGAGCGCCTGGATCGCACTCGGGTCGAGCGGGCCTATCTCGGCCATCCGACCGGGCCGGCCTCCGACGGCGTGCAGGTGGCGCTGAAGGAGGCGCGGCTGGAGCTGGAGTCGGCCGGCGCCTCGCTGGCGGTCGAGACGGTCGAGGTCGGCTCGGCCGCCGAGGCCCGCGCGGCGGCGCAGAAGGCCGAGAAGGGCGGGGCGGTGGCGCTGCTGGCCGACCTGCCGGCCGACTGGCTGCTGGCCGGCGCGGATGCGGTCAAGCTGCCGGTGCTGAACCTGGGCGCGGCGGAGGACCGGCTGCGCCAGCAGGACTGCCGCGCGCGCCTGCTGCATGTCATCCCGAGCGAGCGCATGCGCGCCGACGCGCTGGCGCAGGCCCTGGTCAGCCGCAAGTGGACGAACGTGCTGCTGCTCGCCGGCCCGTCGACGCAGGACGCCCAGCGCGCCGCCACCGCGCAGGCCGCGATCCGGCGCTATGGCCTGAAGCTTGTCGGCCCCAAGCCCTTCAAGCTCTCGGGTGATCCGCGCGAGCGCGATCTGGCCAATCCGCTGCTGCTGACGCAAGGCTCGCATGATGTGGTCTGGGTGGTCGACAGCGACGGCGAGTTCGCCCGCATGCTGCCTTACCGCACCGCCACGCCGCGCCCGGTGGTGGGCGACGCCGGCCTGACCGCGCTGGCCTGGCATGCGCAGTACGATCGCTTCGGCGCGCCGCAGGTCTCGCGCCGCTTCACGAAGACGGCGCAGCGCCCGATGTCGGCCGCCGACTGGAGCGCCTGGATGGGCGGCAAGGCGCTGGCCGCCGCGGTGGTCGCCGCGCCGAAGGGGCCGGCCGCCGCGGTGCACAAGGCGCTGCTGGAGGCCGAGCTCGACGGCTCCAAGGGCGTGGCAATGAGCTTCCGCCCCTGGGACGGCCAGATGCGCCAGACGATGCTGCTGACCGACGGCCAGGGCGTCATCGGCACCGCGCCGGTCGACGGCGTGCTGCATCCGAAGAACAGCCTCGACACCCTGGGCGTGGACGCGCCCGAGAAGCTCTGCAAGGTGGCGCGCTGATGGCCGGCCCCGCCCACGCTCTGCAGGCCCTGCGCGCCATCGTCTGGCGCGAGGTGGCGAAGTTCTCGCGCCAGACCGGTCGGCTGGTGTCGGCGCTGGTGCGCCCGCTCCTGTGGCTGGCGGTGTTCGCCGCGGGCTTTCGCAACGTCTTCGGCATGGCGATCGCCGAGCCCTACGACACCTACATCGCCTACGACGTCTACATCGCGCCGGGCCTGATCGGCATGGTGCTGCTGTTCAATGGCATGCAGTCCAGCCTGGCGATGGTCTACGACCGCGAGATGGGGCTGATGCGCCTCTTGCTGACCGCGCCGCTGCCGCGCTGGTGGATCCTGTTCTCGAAGCTCACCGCCACCGCGGTGCTGTCGCTGCTGCAGGCGCTGGCCTTCGTGCTGATCGCCTGGGCGATCGGCACCGAGCTGCCGCTGTGGGGGCCGCAGACGCCGCATCTGCTGCTGGCGCTGGTCAGCGCGGCGCTGATGCTCGGCGCGCTGGGCCTGCTGCTGAGCGTGCATGTGAAGCAGCTGGAGAACTTCGCCGGCACGATGAACTTCGTGATCTTCCCGATGTACTTCATGTCCACCGCGCTCTATCCGCTGTGGAAGCTGGAGGAATCGGGGGCGGCCTGGGTGTACCAGATCGCGCGCTTCAACCCGTTCACCCACGCCGTCGAGTGGATGCGCTACGCGATGTACGGCAAGGATCCGGGCGAGGCGCCCTGGATCGTGCTGGGCACGCTGGCGCTGTGCTTCGGCCTGGCGGCCTGGGGCTATGACCCGCAGCGCGGCTTCGGCGCGCTCACCAAACGCGGCGGCGGCGGCCCGCCCGGCGGCGCAGGAGGCTGACATGTCCGGTTTCTGGCAATCGATGCGCGACCGCAACCGCGCAGGCACGGCCCTGCCCGCCGACTACGCGCCGCCCGGCGGCGTGGCGGGTGCGGCGGGCGCGGCCGATCTGCCCGCGCTGGCGCAGCGCCTGTTCTGGGGCTGGGCGCTGCTGGCCGGAGTGGCCGTCTTCCTGATCTGGTGGATGCAGCGCCACGGCTGGTGGGCACGGCTGATCGAGGGCGATCCCAGCGGCATCAGCCTGCTGATCGTGCTGCTGGGCGGGGTGGTGACCGGCTGGTGCGGCCGGCGTGCCTGGCGGCTGCAGGCCGAGGCGCAGCCCGGCCGGACGTCGGGCTGGCGCGCGAGCTACCTCGACGAGCTGCGCCGCGGCCAGCCCGAGGCGACCGCGCTGCTGTCTGAGCGCACCCATGGCCCGCACGAGACCGCCTGGTGGTTCGCGGCCGCGACGATCAAGCTCGGCCTGCTCGGCACGGTGGTGGGCTTCATCCTGATGTCGATGCAGATCGGCCAGTCGCAGGGCTTCGAGCTGGCCGAGGTGCAGAAGCTGCTGCAGCAGATGACCGGCGGCATGGCGATCGCGCTCTACACCACGCTGGCCGGGCTGGTGGTCAATCTGTGGCTGGGGCTGCAGCTGCTGCTGCTCGACCGCCTGGCCGACCGGCTGGCGGCCGACATCCTGGCCGACGCTGCGGCCGTGGGGCGCTGACATGGCGGTGCTGCGCCCGCGTCGCACCGACGAGATCGACCCGTTCAGCGACCTGCTGTTCAACACGCTGCTGATCTTCGTCATGCTGTTCACCGTCGCGCTGCTGGCGATGAACCCGAAGGCCAAGACCGGCGTGATCGATGCCAAGGCCGAGTTCATCGTCACCGTGACCTGGCCGGACATGAACCCGAACGACATCGACACCTGGATCGAGGATCCGGGCGGCAACCGGGTGTGGTTCCGCCAGCGCGAGGGCGGAATGATGCACCTCGACCGCGACGACCGCGGCCTGTCGAACGACGCGATCGTGGTCAACGGCCAGCAGGTGGTGAACCCGCTGAACCAGGAGGTGGTGACGATCCGCGGCTTCGCGCCGGGCGAGTATGTCGTCAACGTCTTCTACTACGACAGCAAGGACGGCCAGCCGGTGCCGGTCAATGTCTCGGTGGTCAAGGTCAATCCGCGCGCCGAGGTGGTCTTCTACGGCACCGTGAACCTCCCCCGCAAGGGCGACGAGGCGACCGCGGTGCGCTTCTCGGTGGACCGCGATGGGCGGGTCACCGGGGTCAACACGCTGGCCAAGACGCTGGTGGAAAGGATCTGAGGCGATGACGACGACCGATGGCGTGCTGTGGGCCTTTGTCGCGGTGCTGTTCGTGCTGGGGCTGGCGCTGGTGGCCTCGCGCTGGCCGGTGTGGGCCAAGGGCCTGCTGGTGACGGTGGTGACGGCGCTGTATTTCTGGAGCGACGCGGCGCTGGAGCAGGTCTGGGGCTGGCCGAGCCGGCATGCGCTGCCCGAGCGCTTCGTGCTGCTGGCGGCGGTGTTCGACGAGCCGGCCAAGGGCCGCGAGGGCGCGCTCTACGTCTGGGTCAACGAGATCCGCGACGGCAAGCCGGTGCCGCAGCCGCGCGCCTACCAGCTGCCCTACAGCAAGGATCTGCATGCGCTCCTGGGCGAGGCGATCAAGAAGACCCGCCAGGGCGTGACCCAGCTGGGCAGCTCCGAGCCCAAGCGCGGGCCGAAGGGCCTGAGCTGGCTGCGCCCGGGCTCGGACGAGCAGGTGGTCAAGATCCGCGACCTGCCCGCGCCGCAGCTGCCGGAGAAGTGAGATGAGCCGCCGCATGTTCTCCCGTTCGATCGCTGCGCTGCTGGCCGCCTCGGCGGTGCTGGCGCTGCTGAGCGGCTGCAAGGAGCCGCCCGGCAGCTCGCTCTTTCCGCTGGAAGAGGGTCGGCGCTGGACCTACCGCCTGAGCAGCGAGTGGGAGAACGACACCCGCGAGCGCGAGACGGTGGTGCTGAGCAACCTCGGCCGGGATGGCGCGCTGGAGTCCGGCAGCGCCTGGCGCCGGCGCAGCGACACCGGGCTGGACTACTGGCTGCGCGCCGACGCCAGCGGCATCTACCGGGTCGCGTCCAAGTCCGACATCGACACCGAGCCGAAGCCCGACCCGGCGCCGCGCTTCGTGCTCAAGGCGCCGATCGCGGTGGGCACGAGCTGGCAGACCACGACCACCACCTACCTGATGCGGCGCAACGCCGAGTTCCCGCCGGAGATCCGCCACACCCACCCCTCGGTGCCGGTGGTCTGGACCATCGAGGCGCTGGACGACCGGGTCGAGGTGCCGGCCGGGCGCTTCGAGCACTGCACGCGGGTCAAGGGGGCGGCCTTGCTGCGGCTGTTCGCCGATCCGGTCAACGGGTTCAAGGACATGCCGCTGACGACGCTGGAGTGGTATTGCCCCGGCGTCGGGCTGGTCAAGGTCGAGCGGCGCGAGCCGGCCAACTCCACCTTCCTGACCGGCGGCACGATGACGATGGAGCTGATGGAATGGCAATGAGCAACGAGCACGACCCGAGCCGCCGGCAGCTGCTGCGCACGCTGGCGGCGGCGGTGGCGACCGGGCCGGCGGCGGCGCTGGCCGCGCGGGCGCAGCCGGGCGGCGCGGCGTCCGGCGCTGGCGCCGAGACACGCTTTCCGCTGCGTCCGATCACCTTGTGGGTGCCCTGGCCGGCCGGCGGCGCCACCGACCTGACGATGCGCCTGCTGGCCGAGCTGGCCGGGCGCCATCTGGGCCAGAAGGTGGTGGTGGAGAACCGCGCCGGCGCCGGCGGCACGCTGGCGATGCCGATCCTGCAGCAGGCCGCGCCCGACGGCTACACGATCGCGCAGCTGCCCTATCCGGCGCTGCGCGCGCCGCACATCCAGCGGGTGCTGTGGGATCCGATCCGCGACACCACGCCGATCCTGCAGATCTCGGGCGTGACCTTCGGCATGGTGGTGCCGGCCGGCAGCACGCTGCGCAGCGTCGCCGACATCATCGCCTTCGCGAAGTCGCGCCCGGGCGAGCTGACCGTTTCCACCAACGGCGCCGGCACCACGCCGCATGTGGTGATGGACGAGCTGGCCGCGCGCCACGGCTTCAGCTACATCCACGTGCCCTACAAGGGCACCTCCGAGCAGATGCTGGCGGTGGCCTCGGGCCAGGTGATGCTGGGCATCAACTCCAACGGCTTCGCGCCGTTCGTCGATTCGGGCCGGCTGCGCCTGCTGGCGACCTTTGCCGAGCACCGCACGAAGCGCTGGCCGAACGTGCCCACGCTCAAGGAGCTGGGCCACGGCATCGTCGCCACCTCGCCCTACGGGCTGGTGGGGCCCAGCGGCATGGCGCCGGCGGTGGTGGCCGCGCTGCACGAAGCCTTCCGCGCCGCCATGAACGATCCCGCGCATGTGGCCGAGCTGGCCAAGTACGACCAGGAGCCCGACTACCTCGGCCCGGCCGACTACGGCCGCAGCCTGCGCGAGAGCTACGCCGCCGAGAAGCGCGCCGCCGAGCGGCTCGGGCTCAGGCCTTCCTGACGAATTCCGACTTCAGCTGCATCGCGCCCACGCCGTCGATGCGGCAGTCGATGTCATGGTCGCCCTCGACCAGCCGGATGCCACGCACCTTGGTGCCGACCTTGATGACCAGCGAGGAGCCGCGCACCTTCAGGTCCTTGATCAGCGTGACGCTGTCGCCGTCGGCCAGCACCTGGCCATTGGCGTCGCGCACCACCCGCGCGGCCTCGACCTCGGGCGCGGCCTCCGCCGCCTGGGGCGACCACTCATGGGCGCATTCCGGGCAGACCAGCAGCGCGCCGTCCTCGTAGGTGTAGGTGGACTGGCACTGGGGGCAGGCGGGCAGGGTCATGGTGGAATCCGGCTTGTCGGTGGGGAGAAGGAGGCGGGACTGTACGCTCACGCCGTACCGACCCTGATCCGTCATGCCCGCGCAGGCGGGCATCCAGCCGGTGCCTCAACGTCGAAGACCACGCTCATCGGTGCGCTGCCCTGGTGAGAGCGGTAGACGGCCGGGCCGTGATAAACGAAGGGGGCGGCTTTGCCCGCGGCCAGTTTGTGGTCGCGCACGAACAGATGGATCGTGATGCCCAGGGCCGCGTGCCGGATGATTTCCTGGCCGCGAGAACTGCTGGGTGTGGTGCTGTTCTGGCTTTGCCAGTGGAATGTGTGATCGTCGATCCAGTGATCGATGTAGCGATGTTCCTCGGCTTTGCCTTGCTTGTTCAGCGTGACCAGCAGGACATGCGCGCGCCGTGAGGGCAGCGTGACATGGCCGACATTCCATTTGCCTGGGTTGAATTGATCCCCGAAGAGTGCAGGAATCTCCTCGCGCATGAAGGGCTGGCCGCGCGCCAGATCCAGGGGATCGATCACGGCGCGCAACCGGGCCAGTGTGCGCATGTCGTCGGTAGCCGGCAGGTCGGCGTAATCCGGATTCTGGGCTTTCAGGATGTACTGGCCGGCGGCGTTCTTGCTGACCACGCGCAACAGATACTGGTTGTCCCCACTGTCGTCTTGTCGCTCAATGGCCATCACGCTGCCGGTGATCGAGCCGGCGCGCTGGGGTGTGATCAGCTCGAGCAGCAGCAGATCGCCATCACGGATCGGATGCTTGCCGCCATCCATCGAATGTCCGGAGGCCGGTGCAATGAAATGGCGCTCTGGGTCCAGCGTGCCGTAGCTGGCCGGCAGCCAGCGTTGTTCGACGGATTCAGTGCGAGCGGCGCGGAAATGGCCGCAAGCGATCCTGAGGTCAGGGAAAAAGGGGATCACCGTGCCGGTGGGGCGGTGTTGTGTGGGCAAAGCGATGACCGAAGCCCCGACGGTTTCCTGCGCTTCGGTCGCTTGCCGACTGGTATAGGTGGCCAGTCGGAAGTCGACCAGTTCCTGCAGCCATTCCGCCAATGGCGCGGCCTGCTCGGGAACGAGCGGGCGATTCAAGCCAAAAAGTGATCCGTCCAGCCGAAAGTGCCCGCTGCTCCGGGTGTCGCCAATCCAGGCTTGAACCGGGTTACGGCGCAGGGCGATTGCATTAGCCACCACCCCGATTGAGTGGTAACAATCCAGCCCGACCTCGCAGCCCAAGACACGATGCAAGACCACCCGACGGCCCCCGGCGATGAGCTGATGCAGCACTTTGAAGACCTGGCCGATCCGCGCCGGCAGACCGGCCGCTTCCAGTACCCGCTGCAGGAGCTGCTGCTGACGGCGCTGTGCGCGGTGGCCGCGGGCGCCGAGGACTGGGTCGATGTCAGCGAGTGGGGCGAGTTCAAGCTGGAGTGGCTGCGGCGCTTCCTGCCCTTCGAGCAGGGCATCGCCTCGCACGACACGTTCAGCCGGGTGTTCGCCCTGCTGGACTCGGTGCGGTTCGA
>NZ_FTMZ01000024.1 GCF_900156335.1 Sphaerotilus natans | reverse complement strand
GCACCGCGTCCAGCATGGCGAACACCCGGCTGAACGTGTCGTGCGAGGCCATGCCCTGCTCGAAGGGCAGGAAGCGCCGCATCCACTCCAGCTTGAACTCGCCCCACTCGCTGACATCGACCCAGTCCTCGGCGCCCGCAGCCACCGCGCACAGCGCCGTCAGCAGCAGTTCCTGCAACGGGTACTGGAAGCGGCCGGTCTGCCGGCGCGGATCGGCCAGGTCTTCAAAGTGCTGCATCAGCTCATCGCCGGGGGCCGTCGGGTGGTCTTGCATCGTGTCTGGGGCTGCGAGGTCGGGCTGGATTGTTACCACTCAATCGGGGCGGTGGCTAATGCAATCGCCCTGAGCGCCAGGGCTTTCCGGTTGACGCGGCCGCCCGGCCTCTCTACATTCGACCCCCATGAAGCGTTTTGCCTTCTTTTTTGGCTACTTTTGGTTCTCGCACCGCACCGGCGGAGGAGAGGCCCACGCGTAGCTGAACAAGCCCGCAAGCGCTCCAAGGAAACCGCCGGATCCCCGGCGGTTTTTTTTTGCCGCCGCCCGATGAGCCGGTCTTCCGCATCCCGTTCCGAACCCCAACGACACACGAATCCTCCAGGAGCACGAAGATGAACGCCAAGACCGCCTCCGGCACCGATGCCTGGTATCCGCCCGTCGACAAGACCTCGCAGACCGACGACGAAAGGATCCAGGACGTGACCCCGCTGCCCCCGCCTGAGCACCTCATCCGCTTCTTCCCGATCCGCGGCACCGCGATCGAGAACCTGATCGGCGAGACCCGCCAGTCGATCCGCAACATCATGCAAGGCAAGGATGACCGCCTGCTGGTCATCATCGGCCCGTGCTCGATCCACGATCCGGCGGCCGCCTTGGAGTACGCCCGGCGCCTGAAGCCGCTGCGCGAGAAGTACAAGGACACGCTGGAAGTGGTCATGCGCGTCTACTTCGAGAAGCCGCGCACGACGGTGGGCTGGAAGGGCCTGATCAACGATCCGTACCTGGACGAGAGCTACCGCATCGACGAAGGCCTGCGCATCGCGCGCCAGCTGCTGATCGACATCAACCGTCTCGGGATGCCGGCCGGCAGCGAGTTCCTCGACGTGATCTCGCCGCAGTACATCGGCGACCTGATCGCCTGGGGTGCGATCGGCGCGCGCACCACCGAAAGCCAGGTGCACCGCGAACTGGCCTCGGGGCTGTCGGCGCCGATCGGCTTCAAGAACGGCACCGATGGCAACATCCGCATCGCCACCGACGCCATCCAGGCCGCGGCCCGTCCGCACCACTTCCTGTCGGTGCACAAGAACGGCCAGGTCGCGATCGTCGAGACCCGCGGCAACACCGACTGCCACGTCATCCTGCGCGGCGGCAAGGCGCCGAACTACGACGCCGCCAGCGTCGCGGCCGCCTGCAAGGACCTGGAGGCGGCCAAGCTGCCCGCCACGCTGATGGTCGACTGCAGTCACGCCAACAGCAGCAAGCAGCACGAGCGCCAGATCGACGTGGCGCGCGACATCGCCGACCAGATCGCCGCCGGCGGGCGCAGCGTCTTCGGCGTGATGATCGAGAGCCACCTGAAGGCCGGCGCGCAGAAGTTCTCGCCGGGCAAGGACGATGCCTCGAAGCTGGAGTACGGCCGCAGCATCACCGACGCCTGTATCGGATGGGACGATTCCGAGCAAGTGCTGGAAATCCTGCACCGCTCGATCCTGGCCCGCCGCGGCTGAGCCGCTAGGATCAGGGGGATCCTTGCATCATCCTCAGAGACAGGAGACCCCGATCATGACTGGCCGCCTGACCGTTCGCTTTTCTCCCGACCAGGAATTCGTCGTTGCCGCCGCCGAGCCGCTGCCCGCGGCCGATGCGGCGCGACAGTGGCTCGACGAGCAGTTTCTCGAGTTCGACTGCGAGCCGCTGCGCGCCTCCGGCAAGGTGCTGACCGCCGACAAGCTGCTGGCGGTGGCGGATGCGGCAGGGGCCCAGGCCTTCGGGTCGGAGGGCGATCCGGCCTGGGCTGCACGGCTGGCCGCCGCGGCCTGCGCCGCCACCGGTCGGCCGGTGGTGCGGCTCGACCTCGTCGAGGGCCGGGCCAGCTTCTGAGCGGTCCTCGGACCCTCAGGCGGCGTTGTCGTCCTGCTGGCGGGCGAGCCGCTCGCTTCTCCAGTAGACGTCGTCGCCGCCCAGTCCGTCGAGATTGGCGCGGTTGAGCACCCGTGCCAGCACGAACAGCAGGTCCGAGAGCCGGTTCAGGTACTGGCGTGGTGCGCTGCGGACCTCTTCGCCGGAGCGCTGCAGCGTCACCACCGCACGCTCGGCACGCCGGGCGATGGTGCGCGCCACATGGGCGAGCGTGGCGCTGCGCGTGCCGGCCGGCAGGATGAACTCCTGCAGCCGCGGCAGATGCTCGTTGTGATGCGCCAGCGCCTCGTCCAGGCGCAGGACGGCCTCGTCCTTCAGCAGCGCATGGCCCGGAATGCACAGCTCGCCGCCCAGATTGAACAGCTCATGCTGGATGACGACCAGCAGTTCGCGCACCTCGGCCGGCAGCGGCTCGGCCAGCAGCACGCCGATCTGCGAGTTGAGTTCGTCCACGTCGCCCATCGCCGCGATGCGCAGGTGGTCCTTCGGCACGCGCGTGCCGTCGCCCAGTCCGGTGGTGCCGTCGTCCCCGGTGCGGGTGCTGATCTGTGTGAGTCGGTGTCCCATGCCCTCATCCTAACGGCTCGGCCCCGGCCCCGGCTGCGGCGGGCACAATACGCAGCAAGCACGATCTGTCACGAATTCCGAAAGCTGTTGCCATGTCCCAACCGTCCCAGAACGACCTCACCGATGCCGAGATCGGCGAACTCGACGATCTGCTGGCCCAGATCCCGGCGCCGCTGGAGGCGCTCGATGTGGTGATGCTCGATGGCTACCTTTGCGGCGTGCTGGCGCAGCCGGTGGCCGTCGACATCGCCGAATGGCTGCCGCCGGCCTGCGACTGGAACCTTGGCGACGAGGAGCAGGGCGGCGGCGCGGTGCTCACGCCCGACACGCCAGGATGGCATGGCGCGCGTCACGAGCGCCTGCTCGCGCTGGTGCAGCGCCGCTTCGACGCCCTGAACCGCCAGATGGTCGAGGACGGCTGGTTCGATCCGGTGGTGATGCAGCCGCTTGGCGAGGATGACGAGCCGCTGACCGGCCGCGCCCAGATCGAGGGTGCACTGGGACCGTGGATCATCGGCTTCGAGCACGCGCTGAACCATTTCCCGGGCCTGGAGGATCTGCCGCATCCGGACATCCCGGATCTGCTGGCCTGCCTGCGCCGCCATCTGCCCGACCAGAGCGAGGACGAGCAGGCCTACACCAAGGCGCTCGACCAGGAGCACCCGCTGAAGTCGCTCGACGCGGCGATCGAGGATCTGGTCGGCAATGTGGTCGAGCTGGCCGACATCGGCCGCGCCGAGCGGCTGAAGGTCACCCAGGTGCGTCGCAACGCGCCCAAGGTCGGCCGCAACGACCCCTGCCCGTGCGGCAGCGGTCGCAAGTACAAGCAATGCCACGGCCGCGACCAGAGTTGATCCGGGTCAAGACCGGACTGGCTTCATGCTGACAGACTGGGTCCGTCGGGTCCTCGAGGCCCGTGGACTCACCCCGCAAGGAGACTCGCATGAAGATTCTGGTCGCCGTCGACGGCAGCGAATTCACCCGCCGCATGGTCGCTTACTGGGCCGCCCACGACGAGTGGCTCGGTACCCAGCATGAGTACACCGTGCTGACCGTGGTGCCGCCGGTGCCCCCGCGTGCCGCGGCCGTGCTGGACCGCGAGCTGCTGAACGGCTACTACGCCGACGAAGGCGAGAAGGTCTTCCACCCGCTGCGCACCTTCCTGGACAAGCAGGGCCTGAAGGCGACCTTCCTCAGCAAGACTGGTCACATCGCCGACACCATCGCCGCCACCGCAAGCGAGGGCAGCTTCGACCTGCTGATGATGGGCTCGCATGGCCACGGCACGCTCGGCAATCTGGTGATGGGCTCGGTCGCCACCAAGGTGATGGCGCACTGCAAGGTGCCGGTGCTGCTGATCCGCTGAGTCAGCCCTTCGACTCCGGTCCGGGATCGGCCTGGCCCTCCGGCGCTGGTCGCTGACGGTCGCGCCGGTCCTGATCGCCCTGGGGCAGGGTGTCTGCAGTCTGCGGGCCGAAGCTCATGTCCAGGCCGAAGGCGGTGCCGTAGTCGGCGCAATCCTCGGAACGGCGCCGTTGTGACGCCTGCGGGCCTCGCCCCGGTTTCCATGAGGGCCAGCTCAGCCAGCTGGTCAGCGAACGCTTCATCGTCGTCATTGCCGATCTCCCGAGACTGCCTGCCGCGGCCCGTCGACTGCACCGACGGACCGGTCTTCAGGGCGTCAGCCGACCTGCGGTCCGGGTCGGCCGGCTTCGACATGGAAGCTGGCCAACGTGCGCATCCGTGAATGCGGCAGTACCGGAAAATCCGTCGCCCTGGCGATGCAGTTTAGCGAGCGCGCCGTCACTTCCAGTTGCATGTAACCCCTGACATCGCTGCGGGCGTGCAGGATGTCCGGGTTGGCGCGGCGGATCAGCGACATCGTCGACTGCGGCATGCCTGCCGAGGTCAGCGAGGTGGCGACGAACTCGCTGGCGACCACCGGCGCGCGCCGATCCCCGGGGCGCGCGCGCAGCTGCGCGGCGACATGGCGATGCACGTCGCCGCCGAGCATGACGACATCGTCGATGCGCCGTGCACCGATGAAGCCCAGCAGCCCGGCGCGCTCCTGGGCATAGCCATCCCAGCCGTCGGTGAAGACCAGCCGGCGTCCGTCAGGCGCGGGCAGGCCCCAGGGGCTCATCTGCGTCGACTGGCCGATCAGCTTCCAGCGCCGCCGCGATCCGGCCAGACCCTGCTGCAGCCACTGGCGCTGGGTCGGGCCGAGCATCGACCGGTGCGGCGCATTCACCTCGGCACAGTTCCAGCGCAGGTGGCCGTTGTAGCGCCCCTGATCGTTGCAGGCCTGCACGTCGCGGTACTGGCGGCCGTCCAGCGTCCACAGCTCGGCCAGTCGGCCCCAGGTGAAGCGGTCATGCATGCGCATGCCGCCCGGGCCGGGCTGCTGGTCGAGCGCCAGCGGCAGATGCTCGAAATAGGCCTGATAGGCATGGGCGCGCACCCGCACGAATTCCGCCGGGGGGAGGTCGAAGTCGTCGTCGCCGCGCAGGCCGGCGTAGTCGTTGCGGACCTCATGATCATCCCAGGCCAGGATCCAGGGATGCGCGCGGTGCGCGGCCTGCAGGTCCGGGTCGAGCTTGTAGTGGGCGTGGCGGCTGCGGAACTGCGGCAGCGAGAAGGCCTGGCCCGACGGATGCTGGCCGGTCTCGTGGCTTCGCACCCGCAGCCGGCGTGCGCAGGGGTTGTCGTAGATGTAGTCGCCGGTGAACAGCACGAAGTCGATGTCCAGCCCGGCGATCTCGCGCTGCGCGATGAACCAGCCCTGCTCGTAGTGCTGGCAGGAGGCCAGCACCAGGCGCAGCCGATCGACGGGCGCATCCTCGGCCGGCGCGGTGCGAGTGCGGCCAGTCGGGCTGAGTGCATCGCCGGCGATGAAGCGGTAGAACCAGATCCGCCCCGGTGTCAGCCCGTCGGCGTGCACCCGCACGCTGTGGGCCTGCGCCGGATCAGCCCAGACGGTGCCGCTGCGCCGGATGCGCGAGAAGCCCTCGTCCTCGGCCACCTGCCACTGCAGTGCCACCAGCGCGCGTGGCATGCCGCCGCGCGGCGCCATCGGCTGCGGTGCCAGCCGGGTCCACAGGATCACCGAGTCCGGCCGCGGCTGGCCGCTGGCCACGCCGAGCGTGAACGGATCGGTGGCGAAGTGCGGGCGCTCCTGGCGCGGCAGCGAGGCATCCGGTGCGGCCGCGACCCGCTGGGCGGCCAGGAGGGCGGCCCAGCGCGACAGTTCCCGCAGGGTCGCGCGGCGCGAAAGAGAAGGTGACATCATGGTGCGCCGCAATAATAGTCAGGCGCCGGCCGAGCCGGCTGGCTCAGGCCATGCTGATCGGGCCTTCCTGCGGAACACCTGCCGCCAGTGCCGCGCCGATGCGGTCGAGCAGGCCCGGGCGTGCGGTGCCGGCCGAGACCGCATCGGCCAGCTTCCACTGGTGCCAGTGCAGGTCCACCGGCACATGCACGTCGGGGCGCAGCAGCTGCAGGCGACCGCTCTCGACCCGCGAGCGCACCAGCGGCCAGGCCGCCACGCCGATGCCCCAGCCGCGTTCCACCGCCTGGACATAGGCCTCCGACGACGGCACATAGCGCTGCAGCAGCCGGGGCGAGCTCAGATCAAGCGCCCGCTCCACCCACTGCGCCTGCGCGTCGTCCTTGCGGTTGAAGACGACGAAGGGCACCTGCGCCAGATGGCGGTGGCTCAGCCCGCGCGGGCCGATCATGCGCTCGACGAAGGCCGGGCTGGCCACCGCGACATAGCGCATGGTGCACAGCGGTGTGACCCGGCAGCCGCGCAGCGCCTCGGCCAGCGTCGACACGCAGCCCAGCACCCGGCCCTCGCGCAGCCAGTCGTGGGTGAAGTCCTGGTCGTCGACGATCAGCTCCAGAGAGATGCCGTCGTCCACAAGCGGCTGCAGCGCCGGCAGCACCCAGGTCGCCAGACTGTCGGCATTGACCGCGATCGGCACCCGGTCCTCGATGTCGATGTGCTCGCCCAGATCGCGCGCCACGTCGCTGCGCAGCGCCTGCAGCTGGCGCGCGTAGCGCAGCAGCACCTGACCCGGGCCGGTGAGCCGCAGCGGCCGCGAGCGCACCACCAGCGGCTGGCCCATCTGCATCTCCAGCGCGCGCAGCCGCTGCGACACCGCGCTCTGCGTGATCGCCAGCCGGTGTGCGGCGCGCTCGAAGCTGCCCTCGTCCACGAGGGCGGCCAGGCAGTCGAGGGCAGCGGGGTCGAGCAGCTTCATAAGTGCTGATTATCAAACCTGAAACTAATTCATGTCTCTTTTGAGCGGGCGCGGCCGCTGTCACCATCGCGTCATCGCCCGGAGCCGGGGCGCAGCGTCGCTGCCGCACCGCGCCTGACCGGCAAGGAGATCACGATGAAAGTCACCATCCTCGGCGCCGGCATCATCGGCGTCAGCACCGCCTGGCACCTGCTGGAGCTCGGCCATGAAGTCACCGTCATCGAGCGCCAGCCCGACGCCGCGCTGGAGACCAGCTTCGCCAACGGCGCGCAGATCTCGGTCAGCTTCTGCGAGCCCTGGGCCAACGCCGGCGCGCCGCTGAAGGTCATGAAATGGCTGATGAGCGACGAGTCGCCGCTGCTGTTCCGCCCCAAGCTCGACCCGCACCAGTGGCGCTGGGGCCTGTCCTTCCTGGGCCAGTGCAGCGACGCGGCCTTCGAGCGCAACGTGCGCCAGCTCGTCGCGCTGGGCAGCTACAGCCACGAGACGCTGAAGTCGATGGTCGCGGCCACCGGCATCGAGTACCAGCGCCTGGAGCGCGGCATCCTGCACTTCTTCTCGACCCAGGCCGACTTCGAGTCGGGCGCGGCCGGCGCCGAGCTGATGCGCCGCTACGGCGTGGACCGCCGCGTGCTCAGCCGCGAGGAGGTGCTGCGCGTCGAGCCGGCGCTGGCCTCGTGGGCGCCGAACATCGCCGGCGGCACCTTCACGCCGTCGGACGAGTCGGGTGACGCCTGCGTCTTCACCCAGCAGCTCGCGCGGCGCTGCATCGAGCGGGGCGCGACCTTCCTGTACGAGCACGAGGTGCTGCCGCTCGAGCGCATCGGCGGCGCGGTCAAGCAGGTGCGGGTGCGCCGCGTCGGCCATCCGCAGGTCCGCACGATCTCGGGCGACGCGGTGGTCGCGGCCATGGGCTCGTACACGGCGCCCTTGCTGCGCGGCGTCGGCATCGACCTGAACATCTATCCGGCCAAGGGCTACTCGGCCACCTTCCGGCTGCGCGACCCGCAGCGCGCCAGCGTCGTCAGCCTGCTCGACGACACCCGCAAGATCGCCATCTCGCGCCTGGGCGACCACATCCGCGTGGCCGGCACCGCCGAGCTGGCCGGCTACGACACCAGCCTGGACGGCCGGGTGGCGCGCACGCGCTGCGAGTCGCTGCGCCGGCGCTTCGAGCAGCTGTTCCCCGGCGTGGCCGACACCAGCGAGCCGAACTACTGGACCGGCCTGCGCCCGAGCACGCCCACCAACATTCCCTACATCGGCCGCACGAAGGTCGAGGGCCTGTGGGTCAACGCCGGTCACGGCACGCTGGGCTGGACGCACGGCGCGGGCTCAGGCCGTGCGCTGGCCGAGCTGATCAGCGGTCGTCAGCCGGCGCTGGCCTTCGGTTTTACTGGGTACCGCGAGGTTCATGGAAATTTCAAGGCGGTTACCGCCTGATTCGTGGTGATGACAGCTTGAATGGGCTGGAAAGGTGACTGACTGTTAACACAGAAGAGATGAATTTCGACCTTTTTCAGTTCATCCTTTGTGGGGATGTGCGCTATCAGACCCCCCCCATAAAGTCACTTCATCAGCTGTCACGCGGTACCACGAAAATCCGCCCCTGACACGCGAGAATCCGCAAAAAAACATACAGGATTCCGTGGTCGGGACTCAGGATTTCCCAACGGCGCTCATCCGGAGCGTCCATCAACCCACCCTCGTTGGTGGGTTTTTTTTTGCCCGAGCACCTCGCGCAGATACGCCACCAGCGCATGGACCGCACGCGGCACATGGGGGCTGTAGGGCCGGATGGCCCAGAGCTGCTCGCCGAAGGCGCCGACGTTCTGCCAGCGTGGCAGCACTTCCACCAGTTCACCTTGCGCCAGCGCAGGGCCGGCGCTGAAGTCCGGCAGCAGAGCGATGCCCAGACCGCTCAGCGCGGCCTCGCGCAGCACCTCGCTGTTGTTGGCACAGAAGGCGCCGCGGACTGCGACGGTCACGTGCGGGGTCCGGCGCTCGGCCGTCCCGGCTGCGTCCAGGGGCCGGAATTGCCAGGTCGGTGTCTCGCCGGGGCGCAGGTAATGCAGGCAGTCGTGCCCGGCCAGATCCGAGGGATGCTCAGGCGTGCCGCGCCGCGCCAGGTAGCCGGGGGTCGCCAGCAGCACCGCCCGGGTCGGGCGCAGTGGCCAGGCCACATGGGTCTCGGGCGGATGGGCGGTGTGGCGGATGGCCAGGTCGAAGCCCTCCTGCGCCAGCGAGACCAGCCGGTCCGACAGGTCGAGCTCCAGCCGCACCTCGGGATGCTCGCGCAGGAAGGCCGGCAGGTGCGGCACGATGATCTGCCGGCCCAGCGCGACCGGCATCGTCAGACGCAGGCGTCCGCGCGGTACCGCGGCGAGGTCCTTGACCTGCGCGAAGCCGCGCTCGATCTGCGCGTAGGCGTCGCGGGTGCTGTCGACCAGCTGCTGGCCGGCCTCGGTCAGGCGCACGCTGCGGGTGGTGCGCTGCACCAGCGGCACGCCGGCGCTGCGTTCCAGATCGGCGATGCGCTGGCTCATGCCGGCCTTGCTCAGCCCGAGGCGCTGCGCGGCGGCGGTGAAGCTGCCGAGATCGCCCAGCACCGTCAGCGCATGGATCGGCGACCACAGCGTGTCGAGGCGACGGGCCTCCGGGTCATCCTGACGCGCCATGCAGGCTCCTTTGTTCCGGGTTTTCTCGAATGATTGTTCGCTGTGATGAACAGTGTATCCGTCGCCGATGGCTGTTCAGCCCGAAGTCGCCTGCCTAGACTGCGCTCCATTCCTTCAGGAGAGCACGCCATGTCCGCACCGACCCCGTTCACCCGCACCGACGCTGTCGGCCACTACATCCAGGGCGAGATCGTCGCTGGCAGCAGCGGCCGTGCGCAGGCCGTCTACAACCCGTCCACCGGCGCGGTCGCCCGCGAGGTGGTGCTGGCCACGCAGGGCGAGGTCGAGGCCGCGATCGCCTCGGCCAAGGCCGCTTTCCCGAAGTGGGCGGACACGCCGGCGGTGCGCCGTGCGCGCATCCTGAACAACTTCCTCGCGCTGCTCAACGAGCACCGCGACGAGCTGGCCGCGATGATCACCGCCGAGCACGGCAAGGTCTTCACCGACGCGCAGGGCGAGGTCACCCGCGGCATCGAGATCGTCGAGTTCGCCTGCGGCATCCCGCAGCTGATGAAGGGCGACTACACCGAGCAGGTCTCCACCGGCATCGACAACTGGACGATGCGCCAGGCCCTGGGCGTGGTGGCCGGCATCACGCCGTTCAACTTCCCCGTGATGGTGCCGTGCTGGATGTTCCCGGTGGCGATCGCCTGCGGCAACACCTTCGTGCTCAAGCCCAGCGAGCGCGACCCCAGCCCCAGCCTGTTCATGGCCGAGCTGCTCAAGAAAGCCGGCCTGCCCGATGGCGTCTTCAACGTCGTCCAGGGCGACAAGCTGGCCGTCGATACGCTGCTGAACCACCCGGATGTCAAGGCCGTCAGCTTCGTGGGTTCCACCCCGATCGCGCAGTACATCTACGAGACCGGCGCGCACCACGGCAAGCGCGTGCAGGCCCTGGGCGGCGCGAAGAACCACATGGTGGTCATGCCCGACGCCGACGTCGATCAGGTGGTCGACGCGCTGATCGGCGCGGCCTACGGCTCGGCCGGCGAGCGCTGCATGGCCATCTCGGTGGCGGTCTTCGTCGGCGACGAGATCGCCGACAAGGTGGTGCCCAAGGTGGCCGAGCGCGCCCGCCAGCTCAAGATCAAGGACGGCATGAACCTCGACGCCGAGATGGGCCCGATCGTTACCGCGCAGGCGCGCGACCGCATCGAAGGCTACATCGCCGTCGGCGTGGAGGAGGGCGCCGAGCTGGTGGTCGATGGCCGCGGCTTCCGCCCGGCGGGCCTGGAGAACGGCTTCTGGACCGGCGGCACGCTGTTCGACCGCGTGACCCCGGAGATGCGCATCTACAAGGAAGAGATCTTCGGCCCGGTGCTGGGCTGCGTGCGCGTGGCCACCTTCGCCGAGGCGGTCGACCTGATCAACGCCCACGAGTTCGGCAACGGCGTGGCCTGCTACACCAGCGACGGCAACACCGCGCGCGAGTTCTCGCGCCGCATCCAGGTCGGCATGGTCGGCATCAACGTGCCGATCCCGGTGCCGATGGCCTGGCACGGCTTCGGCGGCTGGAAGAAGAGCCTGTTCGGCGACATGCACGCCTACGGCGAGGAAGGCGTGCGCTTCTACACCAAGCAGAAGTCGATCATGCAGCGCTGGCCGGCGAGCATCGGCAAGGGCGCCGAGTTCGTCATGCCGACGGCGAAGTGAGCTGAGCCCCGCCTCGGCGTGACGGGAGGGGCGGCGGCGGGGCCATGGCCTGCTCCACCGCGGCCCACCATTCGCTCTCGGCGGCGGGCTTGAGCAGACCCGGCCAGCGCCGCTCCACCGGGCTCAGGCGGCGGCTGCACAGCAGCACGGCCAGCGCGGGCTGCAGGCGTCGGCAGCCCTCGATCCAGTCGAGCATGTAGGGGGTGATCTCCGGCTCGGCCACGAGCAGGCTCACCGGCTGCGCGTTCAGCAGCGCCTTGGCCTCGAGCAGGTCCTGCGCCTCGATGCACTGGAATTCCGCCAGGGCCAGGCGCTCGCGCAGGGCCTCGCGCACGCTCGCGCAGGGGTCGAGCAGCAGCACGATGCGGTCCAGGCCGATGCACCGCGCCAGCCAGGGCTTGGCCGGCGGCCACATCACGTCCTCTTCGGCCGCGGGCGTCCAGGGCAGCTGCACGCGGAAGCTGGCGCCTTGCCCGGTCTGGCTGCTGACGCCGACCGCCCCGCCCATCGCCTCGACCATCTGCTGCACGATGCTCAGGCCCAGGCCGATGCCGGGGCGGTCCTCGGTGGACTGGCCGCGCACGAAGGGCTCGAAGACCCGCGTCAGGTCGGTCTGCGTCAGGCCGGGGCCGTTGTCGCTGACCGTCAGCTCCAGCTGGCCGCTCATGTCGATGCGCGCGCCCAGCCGGATGTGCCCGGCGCGGGTGAACTTGGCCGCGTTGGCCAGCAGGTTGACCAGCACCTGACGCAGGCGCCGCGCATCGAGCTCCACCACCTCGGGCAGGTGCCCGGCCAGATCGAGCGTCAGGCGGTTGCCGCCGGCGCGGGCCAGGGCCTGGCTCTGGTTGACGATGTCGTGCAGCAGCGCGTGCAGGTACAGCGGCGCGGGCACGATCTCCAGCCGCGCCTCCGACTGCGGATCGCGCGCGAAGTGGTGCATCTCGTCGATCATCTCCAGCGCCAGCAGGCTGCTGTGCTCGATGGCCTGGCGGCCGGTCTCGAAGTCGGTGTCGGGCCGGAGCTGGCGCGCCACCTGCACCATCGAGGCCAGGGGCGCGCGCAGGTCGTGCCCCAGGTAGCCCAGCAGCCGGCCCTTGACCTGGTCGCTGCGCTCGGCCCGTTCGCGGGCCTCGGTCAGGTCCTGGGTGCGCATCTTCACTGCCTGCTCCAGGCGTTGTTCGTACCGGCGGCGTTCCTGGTGGAGCTTGTGCAGCAGATTGCCCAGCACCACCATGATGCCCAGCAGACCGGTCACGGGCAGGGCATAGTCGCTCAGCAGATCGGGCGCGTGCAGTCCCAGGAGCTCGACATGGCGCGGGGTCACGCCGACCAGGCCCGCCAGCGTCATCGCCAGCCAGGCACCGGCCAGAGGCTGGCGCCGTGCCCGCCAGACCGCTGCGATCGTTCCAGCCAGCAGCATGTTGTTGAGCACGACCGCGATCTGCGTGCCCTGCCGGTAGTCGCCCCACAGCATCAGCGTCATGGCCAGCAGGCTGGCCAGCGCGAGGAGGCTCAGGACCAGGTGCACACGCGGCTGGCGGCGCGGCAGATCGAGCATGTGTCCGATCGCCATCAGCTGCATCAGCGGCCCCAGTGCGCCGAAGGTGCCCAGCGCCCGCACCGCCCAGTCGGTGGCCTGCGGCCACAGCAGCATGAAGCTGGTGCCCCGGATGCTCTGGTCGTACAGCACGAAGCTGGCCATGCACAAGGCCGTGTAGGCATAGGCGCGGTCTCGCAGCACGAGCGCCAGCGTCGCGGCCAGTGCGGTCACCAGCAGCATCATGCCCAGGAGCAGGCCGTCGAGCAGCAGGATCCGCTGCTGCCGGGCCACCAGGGCCGATGGCTCCCACAGCCGGGGCTGCAGCAGGATGGCGCTGCGGCTGGCCACCCGCAGCATCAGCTCCATGCGCTGGCCGGGCGCCAGCGTCAGCGCGAAGGTGCTGACGCGCCAAGGCAGCTCCCGAGCGGCAAAAGGCACCGAGGTGCCCGCCGACGAGAGCCGCCAGGGGCCGCCATCGATGCGGGTGAAGAGACTGACCTGCTCGAGACGGGTCGGAGGCACCTGCAGCGCGCGGCGCTGGATCTCTGGTGAGCGGTTGACCAGATCCGCCCGCAGCCAGTAGGTCGCGCGGCTGTAGCCCGGCTGAAGGTCGGCCGGTCCGGGCGACATGAAGCCGCCCCGGGCCAGGATGTCCTGCGGCTGCGCGAGCCCCTCGGGATCCACCCGCAGCAGCACCCTGTCGCTCAGGCCGATCTCCGACTGACCCGCATGCAGCGCGATCACCGGCACCTGCATGGCGGGATGCGCCTGCGTGGACGGGAGGGTCTGCGCCAGGGCCGGCGCTGCCCGCATCAGGCCGATCAGGAGGCCGAGCAGAAGCAGCCCGGCCCGGACGATGTCGGTCAGCAGGCAGGCGACGGCGGTTCGTCGTGCCACGTTCATGCCGTGCAGGGCGGGAGCTGCTCTCGGGCGGCCGTACGATAGGCCAGCGGACTCTGGCCGTGCCTGTGGCGGAAGGCGGTGGCGAAGTTGCCGGGGTTGGTGAAGCCCACGGTCTGCGCGATGTCCTGCACCGACATCGTCGTCTCGCTCAGCAACCGGGCGCCGTGGCCCAGGCGCTCCTCGCTGATGAAGCCGGAGACTGTCTGGCCCAGATGGTCGCGGAACAGGGCCAGCAGGCGTTTCTCGTGCAGGCCGAGCCGGCGCGCCAGCTCCGGCACCGGCGGCAGCTCGGCCAGATGGGCGCGGATGTAGCGTGTCGCTTCCTGCACCAGCAGGCGGTCGGGGTGGCGCTCGGCGCCCTCGGCCCGGGCGGCCACGGTGGTCGCCTCGGACGCGGCCCGCTGCGCGGCCAGTTCCAGATGGACGCGCACCCGTGCCCGGGCCTCCTCCGGGTAGAAGGGCTTGCTGATGAAGTCCACCGCACCCACGGCCAGCCCGTCGACCCGCTCCTGAGGCTGGCTGCAGGCACTGAGAAAGAGCACCGGTGCGGCCTGGGTCAGGGGGTCGGCCTTGAGCAGTCGGCACACCGAGAAGCCATCCATGTCCGGCAGCCTGACATCGAGCAGGATCAGGTCCGGGCGCAGCGCCTGGGCCTTGTGCAGGCCAGCATGGCCGTTGTGAGCGAAGGCCATCCGGTAGTCCGGCCGCAGCAGCGCGGTGAGCCAGCGCAGGTCATCGGGCACATCGTCGATCAGCAGGATCAGGGGCGCGATGTCTCGGGCGTGAGAGAGGCTGTCGTGTTCTGACATGGCGCTCCGATTGTGCAACAGGCCTTCCCCCGCAATATGTGGGCGCCCGACACGCACAAATGCACACTGTTTCGTGATGTGTGATCTGAGCTTCCTTTTGTCAAAGGAACTGTCCGTTCTGGCAAAGCCGCCCGATCCGTGCTGGCGGGATAACACGTCCATCACAAGCAAAGCCAGGGAGGTTCCCATGACACAGCCGGTACAGGCTCCGCGATGGACGACGACACCACCACGCCATTTGCCGGTCGTGCGGGTTCGGCGCCGTGAGCCTGATGCCAGGGGCGCGCAGCGTGACCGTCTGCCGGCGGCAGGCGGGAGCTGGTGCCAGGTGCTCGGGCTGTCTGGCCAGGCCGACGGACCCCAGCTGCTGCGCGTCGGCCAGCAGGTGGCACAGGTGCTGCAGCGTCAGCTGAATGTGGCCGCAGCCCGAGATCGCCGCGCAGCGCCCCTGCGCATGATCGGCCGGCGCTCGGGGCAGGGGCCGTGTCTGGACAGGGATGTGCGTTGGGGGGGGGCTTGGCATGCCGCGGGCGCATTGGCGCCCGCGGCCGTCGGCCCGTCATGCCTGTGGGTGGTGGGGTGCCTGCAGGCGGGTTCCCGGCCGCTCCTGAGTCTGTGCTGGCGCCGGCTGAGCCGGGTGACACGCACGCTCGGCTGATACCGCTTCGTTTCCAGCGCAGCACGGGGCCGTCTCGACGGAGCCCCACAGGAGCTCTCGTCTCTTTCTCGTCTCTTGTACGACCTTTGTCGGATCTTTTATCCGCTTATCCGCTTTTATCCGATCATATGAAAAGCCTCTTTCCTCGACCTGATCGAAGGTGGTCGGCCGGTCTGCTGGTGCTGGGCGCCGTCCTCGGCCCGAGCGCGGGGCATGCGGCCGCGGCACCCTTCCAGTTGCTGTCCAGTTCGGCGATCTGCGAAGCGGGTCACGGCTCCACGTGGCCCGGTGCCGGCATTCCGGGGCAGTCCGGCGTGGCCTGCAGGAAATGGCGATACAGCAACGTCTCTCCGCCCACGCATCCGCACCTGAAATACGACATCCTGATCTATCCCGAGGTCGAGAGCGGCACATCGGTCGCGAACTTGCGCGCCAATGCCCAGGGCAACTTCTCGAACAAGATGGTGGGCGAGATCACGACACCTTCCCAGGGCCTGGGCTCCGTCATTTTCCGGGTCGATTTCGTCGAGCCGGGCACCACGACCCTGAAGGTCTTCCCGACCGCGGTGTCCATGCGCAACTACGATACCGATGGCGGGCTCGGCAGTTTCCCGGAAATTCCGTCGACGGCAGGCGGGGGGCTGTACGAGCAGTTCTCGTTCATCGGCGCGGAGCCTGTCCTGCCGCAGGACATCGGTGCCGCCCTGACGAGCACCGGCAGTGGCGCGACGTTCATGCCGAAGACCTGCGGCGTCTCGGGCTATTCGGATGTGGGCTGTTCCGGTGAGGTGGCGCCCGGGGCGGACGGGCTTCGCTACAACGTGGCCGGGCAGTATGCGTTCTTCCCGTACTTCAACGGTGACCGGGCCGAGGCGCAGGTCCTGGCCCGCTATGCGCACGATGCCTCTGTCCTGAGATTCTCGTTCGGAGTCTTCGCGCATTCGCAGTCGAACGGCTGGGAATCCAGTCGCATCTACGGCATCGGGCTGGAGATTCCCGACGGCTGGGTCGACATGATTCCGGAGTTTTCCGGCCTGCCGACGCAGGTGAAGCCGAAAAAGACCTATGTCGGCCTGAAGCTCACCTGCCACAACCGCAATGGCACCAGCGATGCGCAGGGCGCCACCTGCCTCGAGCCCAGCGTCTCGGCGGGCAAGGTCAGCGCCTTCCGCTGCGCCTCGACGCTGCCGACGACGCTGGCGGCGCAGGGCGAGATCCAGTGCACCTTCGACTACACCGCCCCTGACGCGAAGGGACAGACCGACAAGGTCGAGTTCACTGGCAAGACCCGCGCCACGCGGGAGAGCCGGACGGACAACAACACGGTCATCGCCTCCGTGCCGATGGGCGAGGAGGATGCTGCGGCCGTGGGCGCCCTGAGTGGCCGGGTCTGGATCGATCTCGATCATGACCTGCAGCAGGGCAGCGGCGAGCCGAACCTGCCGGGCGTGAAGGTCGAGGTGCTCGACGGCAGCGGCGCGGTGGCCGGTGCTGCGACGACCGACGCCAATGGCGACTATGTCGTGAATGCCCTGCCGGTGGGCAGCTACACGGTGCGCTTCAGCGATGCGGTGAGCGGTGCCTACTATGGCCGCCCGGTGTCGCGCGATCCGGCCGGTGGCAACGATCCGAGCGCGGCCGCTTCCACGGGACAGGTGGCGGCGCGCGTGCTCAGTGGCGTGAGCGTGACGGCTGGAGTCACCCGGATCAACCAGAGCCTGCCGCTGGACCCCTCGGGGCTGGTCTATGACAGCGTCAGCCGCAGCGTGCTGGGCGGGGTCGGCGTCGAGCTGCTCGATGCGAGCGGTCAGGCGGTGGCCGGCTCCTGCCTGGTCGGCGGCTCCAACCGGGTCACCACCGCCGCCAGCGGCGCGCTGGCGGGCTACTACAGCTTCCTGCTGAACAACCCGGTGCCCTCGGGCTGCCCGGGCGCGGGCGTCTATCAGCTGCGCATCACCCCGAGCACGGGCTACACCGCCAGCACGAGCCTCCCAGCGCAGACCACCACGCTGACGCCGCCGACCGGTTGCGCCACGGGCTCGACCTCGGCGCAGTGCCTGGTGCAGGCCCAGTCCACCGCGCCCACTGGCAGCGCGCCGACGACGCATTACCTCTCGATCCGCCTGGACCCGCTGCAGGGCCCGGACGTCCTCAACAACCACATTCCGCTCGATCCGTCGGGCACGTCGGGCCTGCTGATCGTGAAGACGGGCGACCGCACGCAGGCGGAGCTGGGCGACTCGGTGCGCTACACCATCACGGTGCGCCGCACCGACACGGCGGGCGCGACGCTGCCGGCCGTCGAGATCATCGACACGCTGCCGGCGGGCTTTCGCTACATCGCCGGCACCGCGATGGTGGGGGGCGTGACGATCGCCGATCCGAGCGGCGTGCCGGGGCCGGTGCTGCGCTTCCAGGTGGGGGCGCTGGCGGCGGGCGAGTCGCGCACGCTGAGCTACCGGGTGCGCCTGGGCGTGGGCGCGCAGCAGGGCACGGGCATCAACCGGGCGCAGGCCTGCGGCAGCGGCAGCACCGCGCTGTGCTCCAACGTCAGCCAGTTCCGGGTGCGGGTCACCGGGGGCGTGTTCAGCACCGAGGCCTGCGTGGTCGGGCGCATCTTCGTCGATTGCAACGGCGACCATGTGCAGGGCCCGGAGGAGCTGGGCATTCCGGGCGTGCGGCTGGTGATGAGCGACGCCACCACCCTCATCAGCGACGTGGAGGGCAAGTACAGCGCCTGCGGCCTGACGCCGCACACCACCGTGATGACGGTCGACGGCACGACGCTGCCGCGCGGCAGCCGGCTGATGAGCAGCTCCAACCGCAACGCGGGGGATGCCTCCAGCCTGTTCCTGGACCTGAAGAACGGCGAGCTGCACCGTGCCGACTTCATCGAGGGCAGCTGCTCCAACACCGTGCTGGAGCAGGTCAAGGCCCGCCGCGCACGCGGAGACATCCCGTCGGCGGAGACCGAGCGCCCGGGCGGTCGGGTGCTGAAGTTCGACGCCCGACACCCGTCGATGCCGGCGCAGGCCACCGACAGCGCCGACCAGCGCGGCACGACCGACGCACCGACCCCCCGTTCCGAAATCCAGGCGACCCCTGCAGGAGCCGCGCGATGAGCCGCCGTCCTTTCTTCTCTGGCCGTCCGCGGCGCGCGGTGCGTTGGCTGGCCGCGGGCCTGGCACTGGGCGGCGCCGCTGCCCAGGCCCAGGTCGATGTCGATCCGGTGACGCCGCTGGGCGAGGCCCCGCAGCGCTACCGGCCGCTGTTCACCCCGCCGGCGCCGGCGGGCGCGCCCCGCATCGTGCTCGATGGCGCGTATGCGGCCAATGCGCAGGTCGGGCGTCTGGCCGTCGAGGTGCACGGCGACGGCGCGCCGGCCGATGGCGTCACGCCGGTCGAGATCGTCGTGCGGGTGTTCGACCGCGACAACCGGCCGCTGGAGGCGCCGGTGCTGCTGACCATCGAAGTGCGGGGCGGTGCGCGGGTGCGGCTGCCGGGCGCGCGCACCGACGAGGGCGGCGCCGACCGCCGGGACGCCGACCGCGCCGTGCCGGGCACGCAGCTGCGCGTCACCGGTGGCCAGGCGCGCTTCAGCCTGATCGCGCCCAGCCAGCCCGAGGACGTGGCGCTGCGCCTGAGCGCCGGCGAGGTCGAGGTGGCCGGCACCATCGGCTTCGAGCCGGACGTGCGCGAGATGGTGGCCGCCGGCCTGATCGAGGGCGTCATCGGCCGCACCTCGCGGCGCTATGAGGGCGCGATCTCGCCGGCGCGCACCGACGACGGCTTCGAGACCGAGCTGCGCAGCTGGAGCCGGGGCTTCGACCACGGGCGTGGCCAGGTGGCGGCGCGCACCGCGCTGTTCCTCAAGGGCAAGATCCGCGGCGACCGCCTGCTCACGCTGGCCTACGACTCCGACAAGGACACCAGCGCGCGGCTGCTCAAGGACGTTCTCCCTGAGGCCTATTACCCCGTCTACGGCGACGCCAGCGTGCGCACCCACGGCGCGCCGAGCAGCTCGCGGCTGTACGTGCGCGTTGATGAGGGGCGCCATTTCGCGATGTACGGCGACTTCTCCACCGGCGAGGGCACCAGCGCGGCGGCCGGCGGCGGGGTCACCGCTGGCACGCGGCTGCGCCAGCTCGGCAGCTACCAGCGCACGATGACGGGCGCCAAGCTGCACCGCGAGAGCGCCGACGGCTTCCTCAACGTCTTCGCCAGCCGCGACACGCTGCGCCATGTCACCGAGGAGATCGCCGCCAACGGCACCAGCGGCCCCTTCGCCACCCGCAGCACGCAGGTGCTGGAGAACAGCGAGCAGGTGCAGCTGGTGGTGCGCGACCGCAACAATCTCAACACCGTGCTGTCGGTGACGACGCTGGTGCGGCTGGTGGACTACAGCTTCGAGCCCTTCAGCGGGCGCATCCTGCTCACGCGCCCGATGGCCAGCCAGGACGCCAACGGCAACCCGGTGCACCTGCGCATCAGCTACGAGCTGGACCAGGCCGGCGAGGCCTTCTGGCTGGTCGGTGCCGATGGCCAGATCAATCTGGACGGCCGCGCCAGCGTCGGCGGTGCCCTCGTCGAGGACCGCAACCCGCAGGCGCCGTTCCGGCTGGCCAGCGCCCACGCCGGCGTGAAGCTGACCGAGCACACCGAGCTGATCGCCGAGGTGGCGCAGACCGATGCGTCCCTGGCCTCGGTCGGCAGCACGCTCTCGGGCACGCCGGTGCTGCCCGAGAGCGGCACGGCGCGCGGCCGCGCGGCCCGCGTGGTGATCGATCACCACGACGACCGGCTGGGCGTGCAGCTGCGCGCCTCGCGCACCGGCGCGTCCTTCGCCAACACCGCCGCCGGCGCGCAGCCGGGCAGCGAGCAGCTCGGGGCCAGCGCGGCCTGGAAGGCCGATGACGACTGGACGCTCAAGGCCGAGCTCTCGCGCACCCTGGACACCGGCAACGGCGCCAGCGTGCGCGGCGCCAGCCTCGGGGCCGACCATCGGCTGGCGCGCACCCTCACCGTGGGTGGCGGCCTGCGGCGCATCGAGGAGCGCGGGCGGCTCAGCGGCACGCTCTCGAGCCTGTCGGCCAACCCGACGGCCGGCAGCTACTACGCCAGCGACAGCAGCACGCTGCTGAACGCCAACAGCGCCCTGGCCTCCACGGGAGCCGCGCCGGGCAGCGTCGATGACCTCGACACGACCACGGCGTTCGCCGACCTGCGCTGGCAGGCCAGCGAGCGCTGGACCCTCAAGGCCCTGGCCGAGGCCTCGGTCGATGGCGAGGACCGCCACCGCGTCGAGCTGGGGGCGAGCTACCAGCTGGCCGAGCGCGCGCGGCTGTACGCCCGGGCCGAGCACCAGGCGGGGCTGTCGTCGCGGTATGCGCTCGACAGCGGCAGCAGCCGCGGGCAGGCGATCGCGCTGGGCATCGACGGGCGCTACATGGAGGGCGGCGACGCCTTCAGCGAATACCGCCTGCGCGACGCCAGCGACGGGCGCGCCTCGCAGCTGGCCACCGGCCTGCGCAACATCTGGCAGCTGAAGGAAGGCCTGGCGATGACGACCGGGCTGGAGCGGCTGCGCATCCTCGACGGCACCGGCCAGAACGCCACCGCCGCCACCGTGGGCGCCGACTGGACGGCCAGCGAGTGGTGGAAGCTCTCGGGCCGGCTGGAGTGGCGCCGGCTGGAGTCGGTGGCCAGCAGCACGAGCAGCAGCACGACGGCGAGCACGCTGACGGCGCAGGACAGCTGGCTGTCGACGCTGACGGCGGTGCGCCGGCTCGACCGCGACTGGACGGCGCTGGCGCGCAACTACTACCTGGCGACGGACAACCACGGCGCGCGCGCCAACGGCTGGCAGGACCGCTTCCAGGTCGGTCTGGCCTGGCGGCCGGCGGACCACAACCGCATCGACGTGCTGGCCAAGTACGAATACAAGGTCGAGGACAACATCAACGCCACCGACGAGTGGCGCCGGGTGCACGTCGGGGCGGTGCAGGCCAATGTGCATCCCGAGCGGGCCTGGTGGGCGTCGGGGCGGCTGGCGGGCAAGACGGTGGTCGAGCGCTTCCCCTCGACCGAGGGCGGGGTGCAGGACAGCTACCGCGCCTGGCTGGTGGGCGGGCGGCTCATCCGCGACCTGACCGAGCGCTGGGACCTGGGCCTGCAGATGAGCCTGATGCGCGGCCACGCGGCCGGGCAGACGGGCGCGTCCTGGCAGCGCTCGGTGGGCGTGGAGGTGGGCTACCTGGTGCAGTCCAACCTGTGGCTGTCGGCCGGGTACAACGCCAGCGGCTTCACCGACCGCGACCTCTCCAGCGACTACACCGCGCGCGGCGCCTACCTGCGGCTGCGCTTCAAGTTCGACGCTGACCTGTTTGCCGGGGCTGACCCGGTCGTCAACCGCGCGCTGCCGCGCTGACCCCCATCATGAAGAACCTCCGCGTATCCCTCTCCCTGCTGGCGGCGGCGTCGCTGCTGGTGCTCGCGCCCGTGGCGGCGCGCGCCGATGCGGTCACCGACGGCCAGCTCGCCGCCGACCACGCCGCCTACCGCGCGCAGCAGCAGGCCATCGCCGAGCTGAACGCCAGCGGCCGCCACCCGCTGCGCAGCCATGCGATGGCCAAGGCGCAGTGCTGGCTCGACGTGAGCTTCCACGAGTACACCCGCAACGACCGCTCGGCCTTCCCGGCCGAGGCGCTGCGCGAGTCGCGGCGCATCACCGCCTACCTGGCCGAGGGCGGCGTGCCCGGCGCCGAGGCCGACCCGTCGCGGCAGACGCCACTGGTCAACGGCGCGGCGCGGCTGCGCGAGGACCTGTGGACGCAGGCCGGCGCGCTGCTGGCGCAGCCGGGCCGCGCCTGCGCCGAGGCGCTCGTGGCCTGCGCCGAGGTCGAGCTGGTGCATGCCGGCAACGAGCACATGCAGCTCGGCTGGCGCCACGCCAAGCCCTACATCCAGATCGCCGAGGACCAGATGGGTGCCGCGGCCCGCGCAGCCGAGGTGTGTCCGGGGGCGGTCGCGCCCGCAGCGGCGCCGGCAGCGGCGGTGGCTGACGCGCCGATCGGCGCTGCGCCCGAGCCTGCAGCGGCTCCCGCGCCGGTCCTGACCGAGCGCATCTCGATCGACGGCAGCCTGCTGTTCGGCTTCAACGGCCGCACCCTGGGCGACATGCCCGCCGCGGCGCGCGGCTATCTGGACCGCATCGTCCAGCGGCTTGAGCGCGACTATGCCCGCATCGACCAGATCACGCTGACCGGTCACACCGATCGGCTGGGGCGTGAGGCCTACAACGAGCGCCTGTCGCTGGAGCGTGCCGAGGCGGTGCAGCGCGCCCTGAGCGAGCGCGGGCTGAAGGCATCGATGGAGCGTGTCGGCCTGGGCAGCAAGGCGCCGCTGGTGCAGTGCGCGCAGAAGTCGGCCGCCGAGCTGCGGACCTGCCTGGCGCCCAATCGCCGCGTCGAGCTGGAGGTCCGCGGCGTGCCGCGCTGAACGGCTTGCTGGCGCTATCACATCTGCCAAGACCGCAGCGGCGACGCTGTCGTCACGGAACGGCCTAGACTGGGAACCGATTCATTGACATGACAAGGATTTCCCGATGAGCACGACCGTGACCGCTCCGACCCCGTCCTCCGACGCCCTGATCGAGCGCATGAACTGGCGCTACGCCGCCAAGAAGATGGACCCGGCGCAGCCGGTGCCCGAGGACAAGGTGGCGCGCATCGTCGAGGCCGCGCGCCTGGCGCCGACCTCCAGCGGCCTGCAGCCCTTCGAGCTGATCGTGGTGACGAACCCCGAGGTGCGTGCGCGCATCCGCGAGATCGCCTGGAACCAGGCGCAGATCACCGACGGCTCGCACCTGCTGGTCTTCGCCGCCTGGGACACCTACACCGCCGAGCGCATCAACACGATGTTCGATCTGACCAACCAGGTGCGCGGCTTCACCAACGAAGGCTGGGAGAACTACCGCCAGATGCTGCTGTCGAGCTACCCACAGCGCGATGCGGAGGTCAACTTCCAGCACGCCGCGCGCCAGGCCTACATCGCGATGTCGGCCGCGCTGCTGGCCGCGGCCTTCGAGGGCGTGGATGCCACGCCGATGGAGGGCTTCGACCCGGCCCAGCTCGACGAGATCCTGGGCCTGCGCGCGCGCGGCCTGCGCAGCGCCGTCATCGTGCCGCTGGGCTACCGCCAGACCGACGGCGACTGGCTGGTGAATCTGCCCAAGGTGCGCCGCCCGCTCGAGCAGTTCGTCTCCGAGCTGCGCTGAGCATGAGCGCATGCGCCGGGACCGGTCTCGACGCGCTGCAGTGGTCCGACGCGATCGATGCGGTCGACTGGGACGAGCTTTCGGCACTCTATCGTGCCGCGCCCCTGGGCGACAAGCCGCCGCAGGCGCTGCGCACGGTGTTCTCGAACAGCCTGCACTGCTGCCTGGTGCGTGATGCCGCCGGCCGGCTGGTCGGCGCCATCGAGCGCGGCTACTTGGCCGAGGACTGAAGCCGGGCTCAGCCCGACAGCGCGCCCAGCAGCTCGACGGTCACCGGCTCGGTGCCGAGGATCGTCGCCTGGCAGGCCAGGCGCGACTTGCTGCCGATGCCCACCAGCGTGTCGAGCTTGGCGTTCTCGGCCGGGGTCAGCTTCGAGACGCCCTTGCGGCCACCGGTGACGAAGACGTGGCAGGCGCCGCAGCTGGCCTTGCCGCCGCACTTGCTGGCGATCTGGCCGCCGAGCGCGAGAATGGCCTGCAGCAGGTTGGTGCCGTCGGCGACTTCGCCGGACAGGCCGGAGGGCTGGAGGGTGAGCGTGGTCATCGGAGTTCTCCTGGAAGGATGTGGAGGGCGGGGAAGGGCTCAGGCGGCCACCGGCTGCGCGGCGACGAGCTTCGCGGCGACCTCGGCCAGCGGCAGCGCGATGCGGGTGATGCCCAGCTCGTCGAGGAAGCGCGCCTCCATGCGCGTGGGCTCGTCAGCCATCACCGCGTAGTGCGGGCCGCCGCTGCGCTTGAGGATCTGGCGCGCGAAGGCACGCGGCAGCTGGTCGTTGAAGCGGCAGCCCAGGAAGACGAAGCCCAGCGTGGCGCGGCGCTGCTGCACCTGCGCCGGGATCGGCGTCTGGATGTCGATCTCGGTCAGCACCTCGACGAAGTCGGAGTCCGAGACCAGGTAGTTGCTCGCCGGCGCGCGGCCGCCCCAGGGCTTGTAGTACAGCAGCGGCGCCTCGACCGGGTCGGGGCTGGGCGTGCCGCTGGCGTCGTAGCCGCCGGTCCAGGTGCCGAAGTGCTCGCTCTGGCTCAGGCCCTGCACCTCGGTCCAGCCGGTGCGGCCGACCTGCGCCAGCGCCAGGCGCAGCGTGTCGTCGTACCAGCAGTCGACCACCAGCGGGCTGGGCAGCGTCGCCAGCCAGCGGTGCAGCGGCGAGGGCTCGGCCGACAGCGCGAAGGCCTCGTCCATCGCCTTGACCAGGCTCTTGCGGTGCTTGAAGTTCTCGATGAACTGCGCCGCCGCGGTCAGGCGGTTGCGGATCTTGCCCGGCACCGAGACCTTGGTGGTCAGCACGCCGGCCAGCGCCAGCGCGTCGGCCGGCGGCACGACGCCCTCGCACAGCGAGAGCAGGCCCGGGCCGAGGTAGGGCGCCAGCGTGCCGGCGGTCAGGCCCGCGACGACGGCGTCGGGCAGTTCGGTGACGGTGGAGTGGCTCATGTCCGGTCCTTCGGTCTTCGATCTCTTCGGTCTTCAGTAGATGGCCGCGCCGGCGCCGACGTTGACGGTCGAGTCCTTCATCGTCTTGACGATGAAGCGGACGTGGTCGGACGTCAGGTGCGCGTGGAAGGGCAGGGCGATCGCGCGGTCGGCGATGCGCTCGACCAGCGGCAGCTGGCCGCGGCGCCAGCCCTGCCGCTGGTAGTGGAACTGCTGGTGCAGCGGCTGGCAGTACAGCGCCGACTCGATCATTGCCTCGGCGAGGTCCTCGACGATCTGGTCGCAGGCGCTGGCGGTGAAGCGCTTGCCCAGGTGCACGACGTAGAGCATCCAGTGCACCTCGTCGACGCCGGGACGGATGTAGGGCGGCTTGATGCCCTCGAAGGTCTGCACCTGCTCCAGGTACAGCGCCTCGACCGCCTTGCGCTTGTCCAGCAGCTGCGGCAGGCGCGCGAGCTGCGCCAGTCCGAGTGAGGCGGTCAGCTCGCTGACGCCGCACTGCAGCGGCACCCGCGAGCCCACCGACACCGAGCGCCGGTCGGCCAGCGCACGCGATCGCAGGTAGCGCAGCTCGGCGGCGAGCGCGTCGTCGTCGGTGACGACCATGCCGCCCTCGCCGCAGCACAGCGCCGAGGGCTGCGAGAAGTCGAACACCGACAGGTCGCCGAAGCTGCCGACCGGGCGGCCGAGGTAGCGCGAGCCGATCGCCTCGGTCGAGTCCTCGATCAGCTTCAGGCCGTGGCCGTCGGCCACGGCGCGCAGAGCCTCCCAGGCGGCCGGGTGGCCGTTGACGTTGCCCGCCAGGATCGCCTTCGTCGCCGGCGTGACCTGCGCGGCCGCGCGGGTGGCGTCCAGGCAGCCGGTCCAGTAGTCGATGTCGGCGAAGACCAGCCGTGCGCCGGCCAGCGTGACCGCATGCATCACCTGGTGCCAGCCGTAGGGCGAGGCGACGACCTCGTCGCCGGGGCCGATGCCCAGCGCGCGCAGCGCCAGCCAGGTGCCGATCGTGCCGCTGGCCACCGCGACCGCGTGCCGGCGTCCCAGCAGTGCGGCGAAGCGCTGCTCGAAGGCCTCGACCAGCGGGCCGCCCGACAGCCGTGCGCCGTGCAGCGCGCGGGTGACGAGCTCGACCTCGACCTCGGTGACGTCGGGGTCGCTGAGCTGCAGCCAGTCCTCGGGCAGCTCGAAGTCCTCGGCGGTGCCGGACAGTTCGGTGGGGGCGTTCATGCGGCCGCTCCGGGCGCGTCGGCGAGGAACAGGCCGGCGGCCTGCGCCATGTCCTGCGTGACCTGCCAGCAGTGGCCGTCGCTGGCACCGAACCACAGCAGCCGGCGGCTGCCGCGCGCGGCCGGCGTCTCGGCGCGCATGTCGAAGGCGTCGACGACCACCACGCGCAGCGGCGCCAGACGCTGGCGCAGCAGCGCGGCGGCCTCGCGCACCGTGCCGGCCGTGTCGGCCAGCGCGGCGATCTCGCTCAAGGGGGGCAGGGACAGGGGCTGGCTCATGGCGTGCTCCGGGCGAGGGGGGAGTCGGTCTCAGTCGCTGCCGACCTTGCGGGCCTCGACGGTGATCGGCAGCCGGGTGTCGACGGCCATCTCGGGCAGCGACAGCAGCCAGCCGTTGGCCAGCGTGACGGTGCCGCCCCACAGGTCCGGCTTCTCCTGCGCCACCACCGGCTCCTCCAGGTCCTTCTTGGGCACGTAGACCGAGAGCACGCCGGCGGCGTTGCGACGCATCATGACTTTCATGGGAGGTGGCCTTTCTGCTGGGGGGCGGTGTGTGCGGGGAATTCAGGCGGCCTGCGCCAGCGCAGGCGCAGGCTGCTCGGCCTGCATCAGCGGGTGCACGACGCGCGCGGCGGCCTCGACGGTGCGGCGGATCTGCGCCGGCGTGGTGTCGCGGCCGAGCGAGAAGCGCACGCCGGCACGCGCCTGCGCCGCGCTGCAGCCCATGGCCAGCAGCACATGCGAGGGCTGGGTGCCGCTGGCGGTGCAGGCTGCGCCCGACGCGGCGACGATGCCGGCGCGCTCGAGCCGGCCCAGCACCCGTTCGCTGTCGATCTCGTGAAAGCGCACGCACAGCGTGTTGGGCAGGCGCTCCGCGCCTTCGCCCAGCACCGCCAGTCCGGGCGGCAGCACCGCGCGCAGCCCGTCCTCGAGCGCCTCGCGCAGGCGCGCCATGCGTGCCAGGTCCTCGTCGAGCGTGCGCGCGGCGCGGTCGCAGGCGGCGGCGAAGCCGGCGATGCCTGGCAGGTTCTCGGTGCCGCCGCGGCGGTGGCGCTCCTGGCGGCCCGCCAGCAGCGCCGGCAGCGCCAGACCCTTGCGCACCAGCAGCGCGCCGATGCCCTTCGGGCCGTGCAGCTTGTGGGCGGACACGCTCATCAGGTCGGCGCCGCTGCGGCCGAAGTGCAGCCGCGCCTTGCCGGCGAGCTGGGTCGCGTCGACATGCAGCCGCGCGCCCGCCGCACGCACCCGCGCGGCGACCGCCTCGACCGGCATGACGACGCCGGTCTCGTTGTTGGCGCCCATCACGCTGACCAGCGCGACATCGCCCTGCGCGAGCTGGCGATCGAGGTCGGCCAGATCGAGCTGCCCGCGGGCGTCGACCGCGATGCGCTCGACCGGCACGCCCTCGCCGGCGAGCCGCTCGGCCAGCGCGAGCAGGCCCGGGTGCTCGACCGCCGACACCAGCAGCCGCCGGCGCGCGCCGGCGCTCTCCGCACGGGCCAGCGCCAGCGCGCCGAGGATCGCCTGGTGGTTGGCCTCGGTCGCGCCGCTGGTGAAGACCAGCTCGGCGCCCTGGCAGCCGAGAAAGGAGGCGATGCGGGTGCGCGCGTCGGCCAGCAGCCGGCGCGCCATCTGGCCCGGCTCGTGGGTGGACGAGGGGTTGGCCCAGGCGCGCTGCAGCGCATCGAGCATCTCGTCGACGACTTCGGGCGCCGGCGCGGTCGTGGCGTTGTGGTCGAGGTAGACGATGTCGTTCATGTCCAGAACTCCCGCGAGCTGTCCTCGCAGAGCAGGGTCAGGGCCTCGGGCAGCGTCAGGCCCTCGGAGTGCAGCGTCCACAGCGCGCAGCTGTGGTCGCGCCGGTGCAGCCGCCAGCGCCCGCGACCGTCCGGTTCGGGCTCCAGCCAGGCGATGTCGATCTCGCCGCCATCGCGGTCGACGTTGCGCGAGCAGTTCGGGCTGACGATGCGCCAGCCCGCGCCGTCGGGCCCGGGCTCGACGCGGGGCTGCACGTAGCGGTAGCGGCTGCGCCGGGGCAGGGCGCGCTCGATGCGCTGCCGGTCCAGGTCGACGACCGCACCGGAGCCGGCGTGGCCGGCCGGCGGCCCGGAGCGGCCGCCGCGTCCCGCAGCCGCCCGCGCGCTCATCGTGCGCTGTCCTCGCCGACCGGCTCGGGCTCGGGGGCCGGCGCGGGCAGCGGCAGGTCGGACGGCACGATCTCCTCCTCCAGGCAGCCCAGCACGCACAGGCCGAAGTCGACCATGTACAGCGGCAGGTCGGCCTCGGTGTGGTGGCCGATCTGGACGATCTCGCCGGGGCCGCCGGCGGCGATCAGCAGCTGGTCCTCGTCGATGTCGGGCAGGCTGCCGTCGTTGTACAGGTCGATGGCGGCGCGCACCTCCAGGCCCCAGGGGTACTTCGGCTGGCGGGGTTCGATCAGCATGGCGTCGGGTCCTCGTGGCGGGGATGAGGGGATGGATGCGGGCGATCAGCGCAGGTCGTCGAGCGCCTGCGCGCGCTCGCCCAGCCGCTCGAGCACCTCCGGCGGCAGGTGGTCGAGCGTGCACAGCTCCTTGGCGCGCATGCCGACCCGGTGACCGGAGTCGATGAACTCGACCGCGTAGATGTAGAACTGCTGCAGGAAGGTGCCGATCGAGCGCACGTAGCCGATCTCGCCCTTGTGCACCAGCACTTCGCCGATGTCGCGGCCGTTGTAGGTGCCGTCGTTGCGGATCACGCTGCGGCTGAGGACGCGCTCGCCCATCGCGAAGCGCGGGGGCAGGGCGATCTCGACGTTGTCGTCGTCACGGGCGATGTCGACCATCTCGGCCTCCTTCGATCGGGATCAGGGTCAGGGTCGTCGGCGGCAGGGCGCGGGCGGCGCGCAGTTCGGCCAGGCGTTCGGTCGCGCGTTCGCGCACCTCGGATTCGGCGTCGTCCTGGAGCCGCTCCAGCAGCGCGGGCGACTCGGCGCGCGCGGCCGCGCTCCAGCGCACCAGCCAGTCCTCGTCGGTGGCCGGCACGGTCAGCAGGGCGGCGGGCAGCCGCTCGGCGACGCGGCGGCGCACCTCGGGCGCACCGTCCTCGACCATGCGCCACAGCGCCGGCATCGGCACGCGCGAGGCCACCTCCAGGCGCACCTGCAGGTCGCTGTCGTCGATCAGCAGCGGCAGCAGCGCCTCGGGCAGGCGGCGTGCGACGATCCGGCGCACCTCGTAGTCCGGGTCGCGCAGCATCGAGCCGAGCAGGCTCCCGTCCAGGCGCTGCGCCACGCGGATGCGCACCTCGCGGTGCGGGTCCTCGCGCAGCCGCTCGAGCAGGCGCTGGGGCACGCGCAGCGCCACCTGCAGCCGCACCGTCTCGTCCGGGTCGTCGAGCAGCGCCGGCAGCCGGAAGACATCGGTGTGGCGCGCAGCGATCGCGCGCACCTCGAAATAGGGATGGTCCAGGTGCTGCGCGGCGAGCTCGCGGTGCTCGCGGAAGAAGCGGTCGATGCGGCGCGCGTAGGCGTCCTGCATGCACGAGCGGCCCGGCTCGCAGCCGCCGGCCGCGTGCAGCCCGGCATGTGCGCAGGCGGCGCAGTCGAGCGGCCGCCCCTCCCAGTCGCGCACCGGGATGTCGTGCCATCCGGGCGCGGTCGTGGTCATGCCTCGTCCTCCGGGTCGCCGACCAGCGCGCGCACCCGCACCGTCTCGAGCACCCGGCCACCGACGCGGTCGTCCGGGTCGAGCGCCTGCAGCAGTGCCAGCGCGTCGCGCGCCTCGACCGGATCGTCCAGGCGCAGGCTCAGGTATGCATAGCCCTTGAGCGCGAAGAGGTAGAAGCGCGTGCGCGCGTTGGTCATCGCGTCGGGCAGCGGAGCGGGGCGCACTTCGCGCCACACCGTCGGCAGCCCCAGCGCCTCGGCCCCGACCGCCAGCGCCCGGCGCGCGACATCCCGCGCGGCGGCCAGCCGATGGCCGTAGAAATGGTGGCGGTAGAAGGCGATCAGCACCGCCGGATGGCCCGGCGCCAGCGCCTGGGCGGTCATCAGGCGGGCCATCGTCAGCACCGCGTCGCTGCCACGCAGCGTGCCGGCCTCGGCCAGGGCCTTCTCGGCTGCCGGCGGCAGGCCGGCGCCGAGCACCGCGTCGTAGAAGTCGATTCCGGTCGGGTCCATGGCCGGGTTCCGGGGCGGGCCGTCAGCCGCGCACGATGCGCCGGATCGAGTCCAGCGTGACGCCGCTCTCGGCGGGCATCGCGCTGGCGTCACCGGAGCTGGAGCAGGCGCACGGCGCCTGGCCCGGGTGGGTGAAGGTCAGGCCGCTCCTGGTCGGCGAGTCGACGAAGTCGACGACGATGCCGTCGAGCACCAGCCGGCTCTCGGCCGGCAGGAAGACCCGCGTGCCGGCGAGCGAGAGCTCCGCGTCGCCGGCGCGTGGGGCCGGCTCGATGGTGAACTCGCTGCTGTAGCCTGAGCAGCCGCCCGGCGTGACCGTCAGGCGCATGCCCCCGGTCGGGTGGTCCGAGAAGCGCACCATGCGGCGGATGAACTTCTCCGCGGCCGGCAGCACGGTGACGTTGGGCAGGATCATGTCGGGCTCCTGGGGCTCAGGCCTGCACGATGCAGCCATCGACCGGACAGACCGCGACGCACTGCGGCGAGTCGAACTGGCCTTCGCACTCGGTGCACTTCTTCGGGTCGATCTTGAAGGTGCCGCCCTTCTCGCTGATGGCGACGTTCGGGCATTCGGCCTCGCAGGCGGAGCAGCCGGTGCAGGTGGAAGCAATGATCTTCAGGGCCATGGTGATCTCCTGGGCGGGATGGGCTGGGGAGGGTGGGAAAGCGGGAGGCAAGGGTGTCGCTCATGCGACGGCCTGGCCGCCGGTGAAGGCGCCCTGGCGGATGCGCGCGTCGCCGCGCTCGTGGTGCTGGAGGGCGCCGCTGGCCACGCGCTCGCAGTAGTCGGCGAACCACTGCAGCGCGGCCTTCTCGATGAACTCGTGGGCGTACTGGTCGACCGGCTCGATGCCGGCGGCCTTCAGCTCGTCGCGCGGGCAGGCCCCGATCTTCGACACCAGCACCGCGTGGCAGTCGTTGATCGCGCTGACGATCGAGGGCAGCTGCTCGTCCTCGCCATAGCCGCCCTGGCAGTACAGGTCCACGCGGCGGTGGCCGACGAAGAGTGCCTGCCTGCGGTCCACCTCGAAGATCTGGAACTCGGTGGCGTGGCCGAAGTGCTGGTTGACGCGGCCGTGGCCCTCGGTGGCCACCGCGACCAGCACCTTCAGCTCCTCGGTGCCGGCCAGCAGGCTGGCGTCGAAGGCGTTGGACAGGGCGTTGACCTTGGCCTGGTGCTGGGCCTGGCGCTCCTCCTCCACCTTCTCCTGGTAGGCGCGGCGCTTGTCGAGGTCGTAGATGATCTCCATCGCCTCGATCTTGTCGAGCGTGAACTCCTCGGAGCGGTCCTCGCCGAGCAGGCCGACCGCGTCGGCGCGGCACTGGCGGCAGTGGCGCATCAGGTTGGCGCCGCCCATGCAGGCGTCCTGCACCGCCTTGAGCTCCTGCGCGGTGGGGCCGCGCTGGCCGGTCAGGCCGAACACGGTGCCGTGCTCGGGCTCGCTGATCAGCGGCATGATGTTGTGCAGGAAGGCGCCGCGCTTCTTGACCTCGCGGTTCACCTCGATCAGGTGCTCGTCGTTGATGCCCGGGATCAGCACCGAGTTGATCTTGGTGAGCACGCCGCGCGCGGTCAGCATCTCCAGGCCCAGCATCTGGCGCTCGTGCAGGATCCTGGCGGCTTCATAGCCGGTGTAGCGCTTGTGGTTGTAGAAGATCCAGGGATAGATCTTCTCGCCCACCGCCGGGTCCACCATGTTGATGGTGATGGTGACGTGGTCGATGTTGTACTTGCAGATCTCGTCGACCTGGTCGGGCAGCGCCAGGCCATTGGTCGACAGGCACAGCTTGATGTCGGGCGCCTTCTCGGCGAGCTGGCGCATGGTGTCGAAGGTCTTCTTCGGGTTGGCCAGGCTGTCGCCGGGGCCGGCGATGCCCAGCACCGTCATCTGCGGGATCTCGCTGGCCACCGCCAGCACCTTCTTCACCGCCTGGTCGGGCGTGAGCTTCTGGCTGACCACGCCCGGGCGCGACTCGTTGCTGCAGTCGTACTTGCGATTGCAGTAGTTGCACTGGATGTTGCAGGCCGGGGCCACCGCCACGTGCATGCGGGCGAAGTGATGGTGGGCCTCCTCCGAGTAGCAGGGGTGGTTCTTGACCTTGTCCCAGATCTCGGCGGGCATGTCGTCAGGGCCGGCGGAGGAGCCGCAGCTCGACTTGCCGGCGCCGCCGGTGGTGCTGCAACCGCCGCTGGCGGTCTCGATGAGCTCGCTGATGGCCTGGCGGCCCTTGCGGAGGTCGCCGATCGAAACGAACGTCGTGGTGCTGGACATGGGGAGAGCCTCGTGACGACGGTGAATGTTGTCGTCGTCAGTGCGAGAGCCGTGCCAGCCTGCCTGCCGCGTTGCCTACGGATTTTTCCTTTTACGAATCAATGACTTGCGAGAAATGTCGCGGTCTGTCGGCGCCGGGGGCGCTTGTGCGGATGGCGACATTCCCGACAGCCCTGACACCCCGGGTGGCGCGCACGCGGGCTGCTTGCGCTTCTCGTCCTGCCTGAAGGATGGAGTGCGAGCCGGACGCGTTCGAGATCCAGTATGGAGCCTGCGCGGGCGACCGGATCAGGTCGGCAGCTTGAATCGTTCGACCTCCTGCGCCAGCGCGTCGGCCTGCGAGCGCATCGCCGACGAGGCGGCGGCGGTCTGTTCGACCAGGGCCGAGTTCTGCTGGGTCGCGCTGTCGAGCGCATGCACCGACTCGCCGATCTGCTCGATGCCCAGGCTCTGCTCGCGTGCACCGGTGGCGATGTCCTCCAGCAGCTCGTTGACCCGCCGCGAGGCGTCGACGATGTGGCGGATCGAGTCGCCGGCCTGGCGCACGACCGCGGTGCCGGTCTCGACCTGAGAGACGCTGGTGCCGATGATGCGCTTGATCTCCTGCGCCGCCTGCGCGCTGCGCTGGGCCAGCGTGCGCACCTCGCCGGCGACGACCGCGAAGCCGCGGCCCTGCTCGCCGGCGCGTGCCGCTTCCACCGCCGCGTTCAGCGCCAGGATGTTGGTCTGGAAGGCGATGCCGTCGATGGTGCCGATGATGTCGCTGATGCGCGCCGACGAGCTGCGAATGCCCTCCATCGTCTCCACCACCGTGCCCATCACCCGGCCGCCCTCGTTGGCCGCGGCCGCATTGTCCCGGGCCAGCTTCGACACCTCCTCGGTGTGGGCCGAGGTGTTCTTCACCGTCACCGAGATCTGTTCCATCGCCGCAGCCGACTGCTGCAGGCTGTTGGCCGACTGCTCGCTGCGGCTCGACAGGTCATGCATGCCATCGGCGATCTCGGCGCTGGAGTGCACGATGTCCTGGCTGGCCGCACGCACGCTGCTGACCATGTGACGCAGCGCATGCTGCATGTCGCGCAGGTCCAGCATCAGCGCGGCCGCCTCGTCCCGGCCCCAGGGCGAGGGCGCGGTGGTCAAGTCGCCTTCGGTCATCGCCTTCAGGTGCCGGCGCGTCTCGCGCAGGCCGCCGTTCATGACCAGGAAGAAGCAGTGGAACAGGTAGAGCGCGGCGCTCAGGCTGATCAGCATCGCCAGGCCGACCGCGACTTCCGTGCGCAGCTTGTTGTCAGCACGCTGGTCGAGCATGCGCTCGAGCTCGGCCAGCATCAGCGCCTGAGATTTCTGCATTTGCGTGATGGCCTCGCGTGAGGCGGCCAGCGCATTCGCCTCCTGGCCCGGCTGGGTGGCTGAGGCATGGCTGCGCTCCAGCGCGGCCAGCATCTCGTCGATGCGTGCGTCGGCCTTGATCTGGGGCATCAGCGGCATCACCTTCTCGAGGGTCAGGCGAAGGTCTTCCAGATGGTGCTTGGCCAGCAGTGCCGCGTCCCGGGTGGCCAGCGCCGCGATGCCGTCATGCTGGGCACGCAGGCCCAGCCGCTGGATCTGGTCACTCAGGTCGGGCAAGTGAACCAGGGTGGCGTCCATCAGGTAGTAGCTCGCGGCCTGCGGGTCCAGCGCCAGGTTCGAGGTGTCGAGCACATGGCCGATCATCGTGTCGATCTTCTCGACCAGCGCATCGTGCACGGCCATGTCGGTGCGACCGCGCAGCGCATCGAGCTGCTGGCGCAGCGCGTCCAGCGTGGGGGTGTCGACAAAAGGATGGTCAGCCGGCTGTGCGCTCCGGAGTGTCTCGATCGAGGCCCCCAGGCGTTCCAGCAGCAGCGCACCCGGCTGGCCGCTGGCGGCCAGGGCCCGCAGCTCCAGCGCCTGGGCCTGCGCGGCGAGCGCCGTCTTCAGGAAGCGGGTGCCGTCGGCCTCGCGCCGGGTGAACTCGAGGTCGGCCATCTCGTTGCTGAACCAGGAGGCCGAGACCACGGCCAGCGGCACCACGAAGCAGGTGCTGACGATCAGCGCCTTGCTGCGAAAGCCCAGCCGGCGGAACAGGCGCACGCCGGGTGCCCAGGGGCCGTGGTGGGCAAAGAAGCCGGACGACGGGAAGGACGAGGCCGATACTGCCGAGCCTCCGCGGGGAGTGGCTGACATCTGGGAGAGCTCCTTGCGGGACAGGGGGGCGCCGGCCTGACCGCATGTCTCCGGCGCGACAAGGATGATCGGCCGATCTGCCGGATCCAGTCCGCCGATAAGCACGGCCCGTCCTGCATGGCTTGCCCTATCCGACCTTGGCCCGCTCTGCGGCGCTGTAGTGGCTGAAGTGGCCTTCCCTCTTTGCCTGGCGGCGGTTCTCGGCGATCAGGCCGGGAACGCGCGCATGCGGCGCGATGCGCGAGACTGCCTTTTCCAGCGCGGTCGAGCCGCAGCCCGGGCAGCTCGGCACGGTTCTTAAACGTACCAGTCGCTCGAAGTCGGCGCCGCAGGCGGGGCAGTGGTAGTCGTGGATCGGCATGAAGATCTCCTTTCCTGCCTGGTGGGTGTCAGATGCCGGCCTGATCGGCTCAGACCGGACGGTTCTCGTACAGATTGCGCACCGGGCCCATCGTCGCCACGCCGTCCTCGAAGCTGATCTTCGGGAAGCTGGCGCTGAAGCCGGCGGCCTTGTCGGCGATCGCGTCGGTCTTGCCGGCGGTGTCGAGCTTCTTCAGGGCGCCCTTCTCGAGGTAGAGCAGCTCGAGCAGCTCGTTGTAGACCGTCGCCTCGTCGATCGGCAGGATGTGGAAGGTCGCGCCGCCGTACTCGCAGACGTACTTCTTGCTGATGTCGATGTTGTCGACGAAGAAGAAGTATTTGCCGGTCGGCGAGAGCAGGTCGCCGAGCACCTCGGCGACGAGCTTGAGGTAGTCGAAGCTCAGCAGGAAGCCGGCCAGGAACTCGATGGTCGGCTCGCCGGCCTTGGCGGTGGCGATGATCTGGTCGCTGCTGATCTCGGGCGGACGGGCCTCGTCGGCCAGCCTGGCCGGGAACTTCAGCGCGATGTCGCCGCGGAAGCCGTAGCGGTCGGCCTTCTTCGTCGGCGCCTTCAGCACGCTGTTGACGAGCCGGCCCTCGGCGTCGAGGCGGGCGAATGCGGTGTCGGTGATCGAGAGGGGGCTCATCGGAGGCTCCAGGTGGGTGAAGGGGAAGGGGAAGGGGCGGGCGCCGACGGCGAGGTCGGCGCACCGCGTGATGTCCTTGCCGGTGTCAGCGCGGGGGCGTGTGCTGCGTGTGTGGGGTTTGTCGGGCTCGGCTGCATGAGGCCTTCCTCAGCAACCGCCATGCCCGCCGGTCCATGGCTGCGCGCGCCGGCGATTGTCGGATTCCGCACATTCCCCACCGCGGCGAGACGCAAACCTGTCTGGTGAAAAAAGTCTTTCAAAAACAATGACTTGCGACGATTATTGGGCGCTCTTCCGGGCTGGCATGGCGGTTGCGATGAGCTGGGTGCGCTGAACCCCATGGCTGGCCCCGAGGGACCTTCGAAGAAGACCCATACAGGCTCCGAAGGCGGCAAGGAGATCCCGGCGTTCGCACGTCTCTCTCGCAATCTCTCAACCGGAGAACTGAAATGTCCAAGCTTCGTCAGATCGCCTTCTACGGCAAGGGTGGCATCGGCAAGTCCACCACCTCGCAGAACACCCTGGCCGCGCTGGCCGAGATGGGTCAGAAGATCCTGATCGTCGGCTGCGACCCGAAGGCCGACTCGACCCGACTGATCCTGCACGCCAAGGCCCAGGACACCATCCTGTCGCTCGCGGCCGAAGCCGGCTCTGTGGAGGATCTGGAGCTGGAAGACGTCATGAAGATCGGCTACCGCGACATCCGCTGTGTCGAGTCCGGTGGCCCGGAGCCGGGTGTCGGCTGTGCCGGCCGCGGCGTGATCACCTCGATCAACTTCCTGGAAGAGAACGGCGCGTATGACGGCGTCGACTACGTCTCCTACGACGTGCTGGGCGACGTGGTCTGCGGCGGCTTCGCCATGCCGATCCGCGAGAACAAGGCCCAGGAGATCTACATCGTCATGTCGGGCGAGATGATGGCCATGTATGCGGCCAACAACATCTCCAAGGGCATCCTGAAGTACGCCAACTCGGGCGGAGTGCGCCTGGGTGGCCTGGTCTGCAACGAGCGCCAGACCGACAAGGAGCTGGAGCTGGCCGAGTCGCTGGCCAAGATGCTCGGCAGCCGGCTGATCCACTTCGTGCCGCGCGACAACATCGTCCAGCACGCCGAACTGCGCCGCATGACCGTCCTGGAATACGCGCCGGAATCCAAGCAGGCCCAGGAGTACCGCACGCTGGCCCAGAAGGTCCACGCCAACGCCGGCAACGGCACGATCCCGACACCGATCACGATGGACCAGCTCGAAGACCTGCTCATGGAGCACGGGATCATGAAGACGATCGACGAGAGCCAGGTCGGCAAGTCCGCTGCCGAACTCGCGGCCTGATCACGGGCTGATTTCGAACAGACCCCGAACCGTTCAGGGTGGCGCGGCGCGCCACCCGCCCCGCCCACCCTGTCTGGAGCACCCACACCATGACCATGACGGTTGAAGACCGCAAGGCCGCCAACAAGGCCTTGATCGATGAAGTCCTGAAGGCCTATCCGGAAAAGATGGCCAAGCGCCGCGCCAAGCACCTCGGCTCCTTCGAGGAAGGCAAGCCGGACTGCGGCGTCAAGTCCAACATCAAGTCGCTGCCCGGCGTGATGACGATCCGCGGCTGCGCCTACGCCGGCTCGAAGGGCGTGGTGTGGGGCCCGATCAAGGACATGATCCACATCTCGCACGGCCCGGTCGGCTGCGGCCAGTACTCGTGGGCGGCGCGCCGCAACTACTACATCGGCGTCACCGGCATCGACACCTTCGTGACGATGCAGTTCACCTCCGATTTCCAGGAGAAGGACATCGTCTTCGGTGGCGACAAGAAGCTCGACAAGATCATCGACGAGATCCAGGACCTGTTCCCGCTGAACAAGGGCATCTCGATCCAGTCGGAATGCCCGATCGGCCTGATCGGCGACGACATCGAGGCGGTGTCGAAGAAGAAGTCCAAGGAGCATGGCGGCCACACCATCGTGCCGGTGCGCTGCGAGGGCTTCCGCGGCGTGTCGCAGTCGCTGGGCCACCACATCGCCAACGACGCGATCCGCGACTGGGTCTTCGACGGCAAGACCAGGAAGGAACACGAGTTCGAGTCGACCCCGTACGACGTGGCCATCATCGGTGACTACAACATCGGCGGCGATGCCTGGTCGAGCCGCATCCTGCTCGAGGAGATCGGCCTGCGCGTGATCGCCCAGTGGTCGGGCGACGGCACCCTCGCCGAGCTGGAGAACACGCCGAAGGCCAAGCTCAACGTCCTGCACTGCTACCGCTCGATGAACTACATCTCGCGGCACATGGAGGAGAAGTACGGCATTCCCTGGGTCGAGTACAACTTCTTCGGCCCGACCCAGATCGAGAAGAGCCTGCGCGAGATCGCCAGCCATTTCGACGACACCATCAAGGCCAAGGCCGAAGAGGTCATCGCCCGCTACCGTCCGATGGTCGACGCGGTGATCGCTCGCTACAAGCCACGCCTGGAAGGCAAGAAGGTGATGCTGTATGTGGGTGGGCTGCGCCCGCGCCATGTCATCGGCGCCTACGAGGATCTGGGCATGGAGGTGGTCGGCACCGGCTACGAGTTCGGCCACAACGACGACTACCAGCGCACCACCCACTACATCAAGGACTCGACGCTGATCTACGACGACGTGACCGGCCATGAGTTCGAGAAGTTCGTCGAGAAGATCCAGCCCGACCTGATCGGCTCGGGCATCAAGGAAAAGTACGTCTTCCAGAAGATGGGTGTGCCCTTCCGCCAGATGCACTCCTGGGACTACTCGGGCCCGTACCACGGCTACGACGGCTTCGCGATCTTTGCCCGCGACATGGACATGGCGATCAGCTCGCCGATCTGGGGCCTGGCGAAGTCAGCCCCCTGGAAACAGGCTGCCTGAGCGCGCCGTCCTCACTGCCCACCACGCATCGCCACGCCACGCATCGCCCGGAGAGCCACCATGCCTCAAGACGCCGCCAAGGTCCTCGACCACGAACTGCTGTTCCGTGAGCCCGAGTACCAGAAACTGTTCGCCGACAAGACCGCCTTCGAGTTCAACCATGCGGCGGTCCGCATCGACGAGGTCCGCAACTGGACCAAGACGAAGGAGTACCAGGAGAAGAACTTCGCCCGCGAGGCGCTGACGATCAACCCGGCCAAGGCCTGCCAGCCGCTGGGCGCCGTCTATGTCGCCAACGGCTTCGCCAGGACGATGAGCTTCGTGCACGGCTCGCAGGGCTGCGTGGCCTACTACCGCTCGCATTTCAGCCGCCACTTCAAGGAGCCCACCAGCTGCGTGTCCTCGTCGATGACGGAAGACGCGGCGGTGTTCGGCGGCCTGAACAACATGATCGACGGCCTGGCCAACACCTACAGCCTCTACAAGCCGGACATGATCGCGGTCTCGACGACCTGCATGGCCGAGGTGATCGGCGACGACCTGGACGCCTTCATCAAGAACTCGAAGCAGAAGGGCTCGGTGCCGGCCGACTTCGACGTGCCGTTCGCGCACACCCCGGCCTTCGTCGGCAGCCACATCACCGGCTACGACAACGCGCTGCTGGGCGTGCTCAAGCACTTCTGGGACGGCAAGGCCGGCACCGCCGAGCCGCTGACCCGCGTGCCGACCGAATCGATCAACTTCATCGGCGGCTTCGACGGCTTCGTCGTCGGCAACATGAAGGAAGTGCGCCGCATCTTCGACCTGTTCGGCGCGGACGTCACCGTGCTGTGCGACCCGTCGGAGGTCTGGAACACCCCGACCGACGGCGAGTTCCGCATGTACGAGGGTGGCACCACCAAGGCCGACGTCGAGAAGGCGCTCAACGCCAAGGCGACGATCGTCTTCCAGGAGTTCTGCTGCGAGAAGACGATCAAGTACCTGAAGGAGAAGGGTCAGGAGGTCGTCGTGCTGAATGCGCCGGTGGGTGTGGCCGGCACCGACGAGTTCATCATGGCGATCAGCCATTTGACGGCCACGCCGGTGCCGGCGCAGCTCGAGCGCGAACGCGGTCAGCTCGTCGATGCGATGGCCGACAGCCAGTCGCATCTGCATGGCAAGAAGTACGCGCTGTACGGCGATCCGGACCAGATGGTCGGCTACACCCGCTTCCTGCTGGAACTCGGCGCCGAGCCGACACATGTGCTGGCCACCAATGGCAACGACGACTGGGCGGCCAAGGTCCAGGCCGTGCTCGATGCCTCGCCGTTCGGCGCCAGCGGCAAGGTCTACCCGAAGCGCGACCTCTGGCACCTGCGCTCGCTGCTGTTCACCGAGCCGGTCGACTTCCTGATCGGCAACACCTACGGCAAGTACCTTGAGCGCGACACCGGCACGCCGCTGATCCGCCTGGTGTTCCCGATCTTCGACCGCCACCACTACCACCGCTTCCCCACCTGGGGCTACGAGGGCGGCCTGCGCCTGCTGACGATGTTCCTGGACGAGTTCTTCGAGACGCTCGATGCCAACACCATCGTCCCGGGCAAGACCGACTACTCGTACGACATCATCCGCTGACGTCGGGACCGCCAGCATGGATGCCCCCACTTTCGTCAGGATCACCCGCGATGGTCGCCAGGTCGAGGTCATCGACGGCTGGGTCTGTCTGGGCGGTCGGCCAGAGACCGACGAGATCATCGCGCTCGAAGAGCATCCGAATCGCCAGGCGATCCTGCAGCAGGTGCCGCTGGCCTCGCACATGGCTGGGCGGCTGCCGCTGACGCTGGCGGAGGCTTCGGTGGCGCAGGCAGCGCTGCGCCGCCATCACGACCGCTTCGACGGCTCGCCGCTGGCGGTGTCGGAGCGGCTGCGCCGCACCGTCTGGCAGCGTGCGCTGCACGACGGCGTCGAGTGACGTCCGCTTCGGGAGAGACGCGATGATCTTCGTGGTCGAGGTGCCCGAGGCCGGGCTGGCACAGTCCCGCGCCTGGTTCGCCTACGGCGAGCTGGATTTCCTGCGCAAGGTCTGTGCCGGTGACGCGCTGCCGGAATGGGCGGTGTTCGACATGGCCACGCCGCGCGAGCTGCTCGACCTGGTCGACCGGGTGCCGGAGTCGCCCGATGCGCGTCAGGCCTGCCCGGCGGTGTGCGGCCTGGCCGACGCGCACGGCTGGGACACGCCGCTCTACCGCGCCGACCACCTGCTCGGCGCCGGCCATTTCCAGGCGCAGAAGGTGAGTCCGCTGCAGGCCGGGCTGGCGGCGCTGCAGGCGCGCGGCGGCCAGTGGCGTGTCTACGGCAGCGAGGAGGTCGCGATGGCGGCGGTCGACGCGGCCGATCCACTCTTCGATGCGCCCGGCGGCTGGCGTGCCCGCCGCGCGCTGCGCGAGCAGCTCATTGCCACCGAGGCGCTGGCCGACGACATGTGAAGCGTCGGCTCTGAATCTCTGGAAACCGTCAAGCGTCAATGTCGCTTGGCTGACACGGGCTGGCAGTCGTTTTTCTGGCGCTGTTCACGTATTCGCAATACTGGGCAGGACCGACACTCGCTCCGGATCTGGCCAGCTGGCCGCACACGGAGCGAGACACGATGGGATTCCTCGACAACTGGCGCCTTGGCGCCCGGCTGGCGCTGGGCTATGCGGTGATGATCGTGCTGATGGTGGTCGCCTCTGCCGTCACCTGGATCAATCTGCGTGGCGTCGAGCAGGCCAATGCGCAGCTGCAGGGGGAGCAGAGCGAGCGCCTGGCGCTGGCGCGCGAGTGGCGCGAGAACATCGTTGCCAACTCTTCGCGCGCGATGGCGATGGCGCTCGACACCAGCGGGGTGATTTCCGGCTATTTCGCCGCGACCGCCAAGGCGGTCACGGCGCGGACCACGGTCATCCAGAAGCGCTACGAGGAGATCGAGACCACCGAGCAGGGGCGGCAGATCGGTGCGCGTCTGGCCGAGGTGCGCAAGCGCTATCTGTCAGGCCGTGATGCGCTGCTGGAGGCCCGCAGCGACGACACGCTGGTGCGTGAGCGCGCCGATGCCTTCCAGAAGATGGCGTCCGAGTACATCGCCGTCGCCGACGCGATGGTGGCCTGGCAGCTCGAGCGCCAGAAGGCGTTGGGGGCCGAGGTGGAGCGCCGCATCGCGCAGGCGCACCTGATCTTCGTCGGCATCACCGTGTTCAACATCGTGGTGGCGGTGCTGCTGGGCTGGGCGCTGCATCGCAGCATCGTGCAGCCGCTGCGCGCGCTGCGCGAGGTGGCCGGCCGCATCGCCGAGGGCGATCTGGCCTCGCCGGTGCCGGTGAGCGGGCGCTCGGAGGTGGCAGATCTGGCCCAGGCGGTGAAGGCGATGCAGGACGAGCTGCGGGCGCTGGTCGGGCAGGTTCGCCAGGCCAGCGACACGATCCGGATGTCCAGCCAGGAGGTCGCCGCCGGCAACACCGACCTGAGTCACCGCACCGAACAGGCCGCCAGCAGCCTGCAGGCCACCGCCTCGTCGATGGAGCAGATTGCCGGCACGGTGCGCCAGAGCGCCGAGGTCGCCACCCAGGCCGATGCGCTGGCCGGCAGCGCCCGCAGGGTGGCCGAGCGCGGCGGCGAGCTGATGCAGGAGGTCGAGCACACCATGGGCGAGATTCGCCAGGCCTCGGCCAAGATCGCCGACATCATCGGCGTGATCGACGGCATCGCCTTCCAGACCAACATCCTGGCGCTGAATGCGGCGGTGGAAGCTGCGCGGGCGGGAGAGCAGGGCCGCGGTTTCGCGGTGGTGGCCGGCGAGGTGCGCAATCTGGCGCAGCGCTCGGCTGCGGCCGCGCGCGAGGTCAAGTCGCTGATCGGCGCCTCGGTCGACAAGGTCGGCCAGGGCAGCGCCTCGGTGGGCAGCGCCGGTCAGACGATGCGCGAGATCGTCGCCAGCGTCGAGAGCGTCTCGACGCTGATCGGCAGCATCAAGGTCGCCTCCGGCGAGCAGAGCAGCGGCATCGACCAGATCAATCTGTCGGTGTCGCAGCTCGACCAGATGACGCAGCAGAACGCCGCGCTGGTCGAGCAGAGCGCGGCCGCCGCCGAGAGCCTGCAGGACGAGGCGGTGCGGCTGCACGCGCGGGTCGAGCGCTTCCGGGTCAGTGGATGACCATCAGCGTGAAGGGCCAGACATACGCCTGCATCGTCACGAAGATGCCCACCAGGCAGGCCAGCGCGACCGAGTGGAAGAAGACATAGCGCAGGATGTCGCCTTCGTGGTTGAACCAGCGCGTCGCGGTCGAGGCCACGACGATGGACTGCGCGTCGATCATCTTGCCCATCACGCCGCCCGAGGAGTTGGCCGCGCCCATCAGGTTGGGCGACAGGCCCAGCTGCTCGGCCGCGACCTTCTGCATGCCGCCGAACAGCACGTTGGAGGCGGTGTCCGAGCCGGTCAGCGCCACGCCCATCCAGCCCATCAGCGTGCCGAAGAAGGGGTAGAGCACGCCGGTGTTGGCAAACGCCAGGCCCAGCGTCGTGTCGGTGCCCGAGTAGCGGGTGACGTTGCCCAGGCCGAGCATCAGCACGATGGTCAGCAGCGAGTAGCGCACCATCCAGACGGTCTTGAAGAAGGTGCGCACCAGCTCGATCGGACCGAAGCCCATCACCAGGCCGCCGATCAGCGCCGACAGCAGGATGCCGGTGCCGGTCGTCGACAGCAGCGCCAGCGTGTAGACCGCGGTCTCCTTGTGCGGCTCGCGCACCACCGGCGGCATCTTCTCGATCAGGTTGTGCAGACCCTCGATCGGGAAGGCCGGCGCCCAGATGCCGTTCCAGAACTTCTTGACTTCCGGCAGGCCCCAGACGAACACGAAGACCGTCAGGATCGCCCACGGCAGCCAGGCGCGCAGCACGGCGTCGATCGGGTGCTTCTTCGGCGCGACCGGCGCCTTGGTTTCGCCCGCGTCGTGGTCATGGCCCTTCAGCGAGACCGAGGTCCAGATGGTCCTGGGCTTCCACACGCGCAGGAACAGCACCAGGCAGACCATCGAGCTGACCGCGGCGATCACGTCCACCAGCTCCGGGCCGATGTAGTTCGACACCAGGAACTGCGGGATGGCGAAGCTCAGGCCGGTGACCAGCAGTGCCGGCCAGATCTCCCACATCGCCTTGCGGCCGGCGAAGGCCCAGATCAGCCAGAACGGCACCAGCATCGAGAACAGCGGCAGCTGGCGGCCGATCATGCCGGAGACCTCCATCAGGTCGTAGCCGTGCACCTTGGCCAGCGTGATGACCGGCGTGCCCAGCGCGCCGTAGGCGACCGGTGCGGTGTTGGCGATCAGCGACAGGCCCGAGGCGGCCAGCGGCGAGAAGCCCAGGCCGATCAGGATCGAGGCCGTCACCGCCACCGGCGTGCCGAAGCCCGCGGCGCCCTCGAAGAAGGCGCCGAAGCTGAAGGAGATCAGCAGCAGCTGCAGGCGGCGGTCCTGCGTGATGCCGGCGATCGAGTCCTGCAGCACCTTGAACGAGCCGTTCAGCTCCGTCAGGCGGTGCAGGAAGATGATGTTGAGCACGATCCAGCCGATCGGCAGCAGGCCGACCAGGCCGCCGTAGAAGGCGGCGTTGCCGGCCAGGCCTGCCGGCATCCCGAAGCCGAAGATGGCCACGATGATCGAGGCGGCCAGACCGGCGGCGGCGGCGACGTGCGCCTTCAGATGAAGAAAGCCCAGCCCCACGAGCATGACCGCCACCGGAATGATGGCGACCAGCGTGGAGAGAACCATGTTGTGGAAGGGGTCGTAGACCTGTTGCCAGACCATGTCGTTGTGTCCTTGACGCGCGAGCGGTGGGAATGTTGGAAATTCGGGCTGGCGCGGAATCTATCGACGTGGCGACTGGGCGGGGCTGAGGGTTGTTGTCCGGTGGATTGAGGAAATTTCAGCCCGGTGACGGTCACAGGGTTGGCCCCTAAGTGGTGCTGTCTACGTGAAGTTCGGGAGGCGCCGGGGGGGGGGCGCGCCCGTCAGCGCAGCGCCTCGCGCAGCCACTCGACGAAGGCGGCGCATTCCCAGCGCTTGAGCGTGCCGGGCTTCCAGCAGATGAAATGGCTGTTGGGCGAGCGCACCGACAGCCGCGACAGCCGCACCACGCGGCCGCTCTCCAGCCAGGCCGCACCCAGCTTCAGGCGCTGCAGCGACACGCCGAAGCCGCTTGCCGCGGCGTCGAAGATCAGGCCGGCGTCGTTGAACTGCGCGCCCGCGTCCGGCTCCGGCAGCGCGATGCCGCAGTGGCGGAACCAGGTGCCCCAGGGCTCGAGCGGGCTGCGGATCAGGTGCGCGGCCTGCACCTGCTCGAGCGTGTCGAAGCCGTCGAAGGGGCCGTTCTCACGCAGGTAGTCCGGGCTGCACACCGGCGTGATCTCGTCGTCGAGCAGGCGCAGCTCCTCGACATCGGCATAGCCGCCGACGCCGAAGCGGATCTCCAGGTCGGCCTCCTCGGCGGTGACGTCCAGCAGCGGGATGGCCACCTGCATCGACAGCTCCACGTCCGGGAACTGGCTGCGAAACAGCGCCAGCCGCGGCAGCAGCATCTGGCGCGAGAAGGTCGGCGGCACCGCCAGCCGCAGCCGGGTCAGGCGCTTTTCCTGCGCGCTGTGGCCGGGCAGCTGGCGCAGCGCCTGCAGGCCGATGCGCACCTGCGCGAGGTAGTGCGCGCCCTCGGTGGTCAGACCGAAGTCCTGGCGGCTGAACAGCTTCAGCCCGACCAGCGCTTCGAGCTGGCGCAGCCGGTGGCTGACCGCGCTGGGCGTGACGCTGAGCTCGTCGGCCGCCAGCGTGGCGCTGCGCAGGCGCGCCACCGCCTCGAAGGTCAGCAGGCACTGGATCGGTGGAATGCGGGCGGGCGAGGACGACATGGAACCGATTGTGACGCGCCGCGCCGCCGGGCGACATTGGCGCGTTCCCGCCATTCCCGACACGCCGGTGCATGGCCCGGAACCTGCTGCATCTGCCCTGTCATTCGCCACGGAGGTTTGCCATGTCCGCTTCGCTGAAGGCCAAGATCGCCGATGTCTTCGACGAGCCCGGCTGCGACAAGAACCAGACCAAGAGCGAGAAGGAGCGCAAGAAGGGCTGCACCAAGCAGCTCACGCCGGGCGCCGCCGCCGGCGGCTGCGCCTTCGACGGCGCCAAGATCGCGCTGCAGCCCATCGTCGACGTCGCCCACCTGGTCCACGGCCCGATCGCCTGCGAGGGCAACTCCTGGGACAACCGGCATTCGGCCAGCAGCGGTCCGACGACCTACCGCACCGGCTTCACCACCGACATCAACGAGTTCGACGTCATCTACGGCGCCGAGAAGCGCCTGTTCAAGGCCATCCGCGAGATCGTCGACAAGGTCGACCCGCCGGCCATCTTCGTCTACCAGACCTGCGTGACCGGCCTGATCGGCGACGACATCGAGGCGGTGTGCAGGCGCGCCGCCGAGAAGTTCGGCAAGCCGGTCATCCCGGTCAACGCGCCCGGCTTCGCCGGCCCGAAGAACCTGGGCAACAAGCTCGGCGCGGAGGCGCTGCTGGACCACGTCGTCGGCACGATGGAGCCGGAGCGCACCACGCCGTACGACATCAACATCATCGGCGAGTACAACCTGTCGGGCGAGCTGTGGCAGGTCAAGCCGCTGCTCGATGCGCTGGGCGTGCGCATCCTGTCGTGCATCTCGGGCGACGGCCGCTACCGCGAGGTCGCCTCGGCGCACCGCGCGCGCGCCAACATGATGGTGTGCTCGAAGTCGATGATCAACATCGCCACGAAGATGCAGCAGCGCTGGGGCATTCCGTACTTCGAGGGCTCGTTCTACGGCATCAGCGACATGAGCACGACGCTGCGCGAGATCGCGCGGCTGCTGGTCGAGCAGGGGGCGCCGGCCGACCTGAAGGACCGCACCGAGGCGCTGATCGCCGCCGAGGAGGCGCGCGCCTGGGAGCGCATCCGCGCCTACCGCGAGCGCCTGGCCGGCAAGCGCGTGCTGCTGATCACCGGCGGCGTGAAGAGCTGGTCGGTCGTCAGCGCGCTTCAGGAGGCCGGGCTGGAGGTCGTCGGCACCTCGGTGAAGAAGTCGACCCGGGAGGACAAGGAGAAGATCAAGGAGATCATGGGCGACGACGCGCACATGATCGACGACATGACGCCGCGACAGATGTACGCGATGCTGCGCGACGCGAAGGCCGACATCATGCTGTCGGGCGGGCGCAGCCAGTTCGTCGCGCTGAAGGCGCGCATGCCCTGGATGGACATCAACCAGGAGCGCCACCACGCCTTCGCCGGCTACGAGGGCATGATCACGATGATCGCCGAGATCGACAAGGCGCTCTTCAACCCGATGTGGCAGCAGGTGAGGGCGCCGGCGCCGTGGGAGGCGGTCGATCCGCTGCTTCGGGCGGAGGCGGCGCCGGCCTGACACGCGCCAGTGACGGGACAATCCCGTCATGCCGAACCTGCCTCTCCATGCCCTGCTCGACGACGCCGGCCTGAACCGCCAGCATGTCTTCGCCCTGGCCGACCTGCCGGCCGATCTGCTCGCGCCGCTGGATCTGGCGCCTGGCGAGACGCAGCTGCTGCTGTTCGGGCATGCCGGGCGGCGATTGTGGGACTGCGTGCAGGCGCAGCAGGCCGACGGCCAGCTCGGCGCCGAGCACCCCATCGATGAGCACAGCGTGCGCACCGTCGAGCGCTGGCTGCGCCAGGCGCTGCCGGGCACGCGCGCGCGCTTCGTCTATCCGGTCGGGCTGCCGCCGGGCCGGCATGTCGGGCTGCAGCGCCTGGGCAGCCTGGCCGGCTGGCACCATGCGTCGCCGTTCATGGTCGGCATCGATGCGCGGTGGGGCTCGTGGTTCGCCTATCGCGCGGCCATCGTCACCGATTCCAGGCTGCCGCCGTCGCCGGCCGTCGATCTTGGCCACCCCTGTCCGACCTGCCTGCACCGGCGCTGCATCGAGGCCTGCCCCGGCCGGGCGCTCGACAGCGGCCGCATGGAGATCGAGGCCTGCCAGCGCGAGCGGCTGACCGAGGGCTCGCCGTGCGCGTCGGGCTGCGCGGCGCGACTGGCCTGTCCGGTCGGCGCCGAGCACCGCTACGACCTCAGCCAGATCCAGCACGGCGGGCGCGGCTCGCTGGAGGCGATCCGGCGGCATCGGGAGGGGCGGGCGCAGGGGTGAATCATCCCGTGGCATGCGTGCGCCTGCTCACTACACTTGGGCCTCATGAACGCCACCCGCCCCGTCCCGCCCCGGCGCAAGCTGCCGATCGGCATCCAGACCCTGAGCGAGATCCGCTCGGGCGGCTGCTACTACGTGGACAAGACGGCGCAGATCATCGATCTGGTGGACTCTGGCAAGTGCTTCTTCCTGAGCCGGCCGCGCCGCTTCGGCAAGAGCCTGCTGGTGGACACGATGAAGGCGCTGTTCGAGGGCGAGCAGGCGCTGTTCACGGGACTGGCGGCCGAGACGCGCTGGGACTGGTCGCGGCGGCATCCGGTGATCCGCATCAGCTTCGGCGGTGGTGTGGTCAGCAGCGAGGCCGGGCTGGTGCAGCGCATCCAGCACGGCCTGCGCGGCAATTTCCGGGCGCTCGGGCTGGGGCGGGCCGATGACATTCCCGTCGACGACGTGGCCGGCCATCTGGCCGACCTGATCGAGCGTGCCCACGCCGCCAGCGGACAGCAGGCCGTGGTCCTGGTCGACGAGTACGACAAGCCGATCCTCGACAACATCACCGAGCCGGCCACGGCGCGCCTGATGCGCGAGGGCCTGCGCAACCTCTATTCGGTGCTGAAGGAGATGGATGCGCACCTGCGATTCGTGTTCCTGACCGGGGTGAGCAAGTTCAGCAAGGTCAGCCTGTTCTCGGGCCTGAACAATCTGCGCGACATCACGCTCGATCCGCACTACAGCGCGCTGTGCGGCTACACCGAGCACGACGTGGACACCGTCTTCGCACCCGAGTTGCCGGGGCTCGATCGCGAGGAGATTCGCCGCTGGTACAACGGCTACAACTGGGGCGGAACGAGCGTCTACAACCCGTTCGACGTGCTGCTGCTGTTCCAGAACCGTCAGTTCCAGCCGTACTGGTTCGAGACGGGTACGCCGACCTTCCTGGTCCGGTTGCTGACCGAACGGGGCTTCCATACGCCCGACCTGAGCCGGCTGCATGGCAGCCTGACGCTGCTGTCGAGCTTCGACATCGATCGCATCGAGCCCGAGGCGCTGCTGTTCCAGGCCGGCTACCTGACGCTGCACGGCGTGACCGAGCCGCTGCCGGGCCAGCAGGTCTACACGCTCGGCTACCCGAACCGCGAGGTCGAGTCGAGCCTGAACGCCGCGCTGCTGTACGGCCACGGCGTGCCGGAGCGGCCCTCGTTCGACGCGCGCATCCGGCTGGTCGAGGTGCTGCGCCAGGGCGACACGGCGGCGCTGCGCGAGCTGTTCCACGCCTTCTTCGCCAGCATCCCGAACGACTGGTACCGCAACAGCCCGATTGCCCGGTTCGAGGGCTACTGGGCCAGCATCTTCTACAGCCACTTCGCCGCGCTGGGCCTCGACATCGTCGTCGAGGACGCGACGAACAAGGGCCGCATCGACATGACGGTGCTGTTCGCCTGCGCGGTGTGGTTGTTCGAGTTCAAGGTCGTCGAGCTGGTGCCCGAGGGCCGGGCCCTGGCGCAGATTCAATCACGGGGCTACGCCGACAAGTACCGGGCGCGCGGCGAGCCGATCCACCTGATCGGCGTGGAGTTCAGCAAGACCGACCGCAACATCGTCGGATTTGAGGTCGAGACCTTGCTGTAAGCCCGGAAGAACCCTTGTGCCCCGCAGGCGCGGGCGGCCTTGGCTACGCTCGGGGCCTGTCCGTCATGCGCTCACGCGAAGGAATCCCGCCGATGAACACCCCCGCCTCCACTGAAACCGCCATCCTCGCCGGCGGCTGCTTCTGGGGCATGCAGGAGCTGATCCGCCATCTGCCCGGCGTCGTCTCGACCCGCGTGGGCTACAGCGGCGGCGACGTGCCCCACGCCACCTACCGCCGCCACGGCACGCATGCCGAGGCGATCGAGATCGTCTTCGACCCGTCGCGCCTGAGCTACCGCGCGCTGCTGGAGTTCTTTTTCCAGATCCACGATCCGACGACGCCGGATCGCCAGGGCAATGACCGCGGCCCGTCCTACCGCTCCGGCATCTACTGGCTGAGCGAGGCGCAGCGCCAGACCGCCGAGCGTCTCGTCGCCGAGGTGAACGCGTCGGGCCGCTGGCCCGGCCCGGTGGTGACCGAGCTGAAGGCCGCCGGCCCCTTCTGGCAGGCCGAGCCGGAGCATCAGGACTATCTGCAGCATTATCCGGACGGCTACACCTGCCACTGGGTGCGGCCCAACTGGCGCCTGCCGCAGCCGGGCCGGCCCGAGCCGGCGCCGCTGATCGACTGGCGCGAGGTGCTGCGCCGCGCCCGCGAGGGCAATGTCGCGCCGCCGCGCCGCGTCGAGCGCGAGCCGGCCTTCTGGCAGGCGCGGCTGACGCCCGAGCAGTACTTCGTCACCCGCCGCAAGGGCACCGAGCGGCCGTTCAGCTCGTCGATGTGCGGCCTGTTCACGCCCGGGCGCTACCACTGCGCCTGCTGCGGCACGCCGCTGTTCGACGCCGGCGAGAAGTTCGACAGCGGCACCGGCTGGCCGTCCTTCACCCAGCCGGTCGACGGCCGCGCGGTGGCCAGTCATGTCGACGAGTCGCACGGCATGGTGCGCGTCGAGGTCACCTGCGCGGTCTGCGATGCGCACCTCGGCCATGTCTTCCCGGATGGTCCGCCGCCCTCGGGGCTGCGCTACTGCATCAACGCGCTGTCGCTGGAGAAGGACGGGCGGGGCGTGGCCGGTGACTGAGGCGAGCGCCGCCGGGGTCGAGGCCGACGTCTCGGCCGCCTGCCGGGCACTGGCGCGGCGTCTCGGGCTGGGCGAGGTGCGGCCGCGGGTGATCGGGCGCTTCTCGAACCTCGTGCTGGCGCTGGCGCCGACGCCCTGGGTCGCGCGGGTGGCCACCGGCACCGCCGGGCCGCGCGCCGATCCGGCCTGGGCCCGGCGCGAGGTCGCGCTGGCGCGGGCGCTGCAGGCGGGCGGGGCGCCGGTCGGCGCGCCCGCGCCGGGCGAGCTGGCCGGGCCGCACCAGGAGGCCGGCTGGCGCATCACGCTGTGGCGCGGGCTGGACCTGGGGCTGCAGCCGCCTGATCCACATCAGGCCGGGCGTGCGCTGGCGGCCTGCCACACGGTGCTGGCGACCCTGCCGGCTGCGCTGGTGCCGGGGCAGGCCGCGCCTGAACCCTGGGCACCGCTCGACGAGGCCCGGCGCCTGCTGGCCGCCGCGCCGGACGAGGCGCGCGCCGACCTGCTGGCCCGGCTGGACACGCTGGCGCGTGCGCTGCGAGCTCACCCAGCGCCGCTGCAGTGGCTGCACGGCGATGCGCAGGTCAACAATGCGCGTGCGCTGCGGGCTGATCCGGCGGCCAGCGTCTGGCTCGACTGGGAGGACGCCTGCCGCGGCCCGCTCGAGTGGGATCTGGCCGGTCTGGTCGGTGCGGGCCGGATCTTTGGTGGCCCGGAGCAGGCCTGGGCTGAAGCGGCGCTGGCCGGCTGGTGCGAGCAGGGACCGCCGATCGACACGGCGCTGCTGGACGCCTGCATCGAGGCGCGTGCGCTGTTCGTCGTCGCCTGGACCGGGTGGATGGGGGCGGACCGGCCTGGCCGGCGCGAGCGGCTGGCGGCCCGGCTCGCCTGGCTGCAGCAGCGCGGCCAGGCCGGCGTCGCCGCTGCGGCGCTCATTCCTGCGGCATCGCCTCGCCGTCCTTGAGGCGCAGCCAGCCGCGCGCGATGCGGTAGATCGCCCAGACGCCGAGCAGGAACATGCCCAGCGGCAGCGTCGCGAAGCCGACCAGCAGCGGCATCAGCGGCACCGACAGCAGCAGCACCACCAGTGTCCAGGCCAGCGCGATCCAGAAGGTGCGGATCACCCAGTCGACATGCGAGGCCATCCAGGTGCCGCGCACCTTGTCGCGGTGGATGTAGCTCAGCACCACCGCGATGATCGAGGGCCAGCCGAACAGGAAGGAGCCGACCACGCTGGCCGCACCGAAGGCCCCCAGGCCGAGGCCGAAGGCATGCAGCGCGTAGATGATGTGCAGCGTGCGGCGCAGGCCGTCGGGGTCGTCGTCGACGATGATGACACTCATGGGCGGGGCTCCTGAGGCAAATGGGCTGTGACTTCCTGCCCATTCTGCACCCATCCCGGGCGGCCATCAGGCCGGGCGCGGCAGCAGCGGCTCGATGTGGGCCTGCAGCGACTGCGGCGTGTCGGTCGGCGCGAAGCGGCGCACGACCTGGTGCCGGGCGTCGAGCAGGAACTTGGTGAAGTTCCACTTGATCGCCTCGGTGCCGAGCAGGCCGGGCGCAGCCTGCTTCAGATGGCGGTAGAGCGGATGCGTGCCCGGCCCGTTGACCTCGATCTTGGCGAACATCGGAAAGCTCACGTCGTGCGAGAGCCGGCAGAACGAGGCGATCTCGGCGGCGTCGCCCGGCTCCTGCTGGCCGAACTGGTTGCACGGAAAGCCCAGCACCGCGAAGCCGCGCGCCTGCCAGCGCCGGTGCAGCGCCTCCAGCCCGTCGTACTGCGGCGTGAAGCCGCAGCGGCTGGCGACGTTGACGATCAGCAGCGCCTGGCCGGCGAAGTCGCCCAGCGTGGCGGCGCGGCCGTCGAGCCGCTGCAGCGGCACGGCGTCGAGTTCGGAGGGATCGAGGGAGGCGCGGGAGGCGGACATGGTCGGGCAGGGCAGGTGGACGACGAGGCAAGGATCATCGCCCGGTCCGCACCTCCCTGTCGGCAGCGGGGCGGCTGGCCGTGTGGCGAGGGTCAGCCGGCCGACGGCGCCAGGCTGGTCGGCAGCGGCGGGGGCAGGGCGACCGCGCTGTCGGGCTCGGCCTGCGGCGCGCCGGCCTGCAGCGACAGCGGCAGCACGCCGGCCCAGGTCGGCCAGGCGAGGTCCTCGTCGTCGTCCTTGGGGCCGCCGGTGCGCACCTTGGCCGAGGCCTCGGCCAGCGACAGCCGCAGCACCGTGGTGGCGCCCATCTCCTTGTCGGTCATCGGCCGCAGCGTGGCCCAGCGGCCCGGCGAGACGCGATCGGTGAAGGCCGCCAGCGCGGCGGCCTTGTGCGCCGGCTCGGTCACGAGCTCGAAACGGCCGTAGACCACCACCGAGCGGAAGTTCATCGAGTGGTGGAAGGCCGAGCGTGCCAGCACCAGGCCGTCGAGCAGGGCAAGGCTGACGCAGCACTCGGTCTCGGTCAGCGCCTTGAGCATGCGCGAGGCCTTGGCGCCGTGGATGTAGAGGTGATCGCCCTCGCGCCAGACGGCGGTCGGGATGCTGTGCACGCCGCCGTCGAGCGGGAAGGCGACATGGGCGATCCAGGCCGCGTCGACGATCGCCGCGAGGGTCTCGGCGTCGTAGCGGGCGCGCTCGGGCAGGCGGCGCACGCGGGTGCGTTCGGACGGGGCAGCATTCGGGGTGGCCATGGGCGGGAGACTCCAGCAGGATCGGATTTGGGTTCGCAATTCGGTTCGCGATGGCACGATAGGCGCCTGGTGGCTCCATGACGAGATCCACCGGGGCGTGCATTCATGGAGCCACCGATGTCTATCGATCTGTCCGACGTGTCCACCGTGTCCGATCTGCGCTGGCCGCTGGGCCTGCCACGCCAGCAGGCGCTGCACGAGCACCTGCGCGGCCTGATCCTGCGCGGTGTGTTGCGGGCGGGCGCGCGGCTGCCGGCCAGCCGGGCGCTGGCGGCCTCACTCGGCGTGGCGCGCAACACCGTGCTGCATGCCTATGCGCAGCTGCAGGCCGAGGGCTATCTGCAGGCCGACCGCCACGGCACCCGGGTCGCGGCGCTGCCGGTGGCTGGCGTGGCGCTGGAGGCTGCGCCGGCCGGTCCGGGCCTGTCGCGTCGGGCCGAGCAGGCGCTGGCCGAGGCCGGGCGCGGCGCGGCCGACCTGTCGCTGCTGCCGCTGGCGCTGGGCGTGCCGGATCTGGCGTCCTTTCCGCTGCGCGCCTGGCGTGCCAGCCTGGACCGCGCCTGGCGCCAGGCGGGCGCCCGCCAGCTCGGCTACGCGCCGCCGGGTGGCGAGCCGGCGCTGCGCACGGCGCTGGCGGGCTGGCTGTCCGGGCGCAGCGGCATGGCGCTGGCGCCGGAGCAGGTGGTGGTCACCTCCGGCACGCAGGGCGCGCTGGACCTGTGTGCGCGGCTGCTGGCCGACGAGGGCGACACCGCCTGGGTCGAGGACCCCGGCTACGGCGGCGCGCGCACCGCCTTCGCGCTGGCCGGGCTGCGGGTGCATCCGGTGCCGGTCGATGCCGACGGGCTGGCGCCGTCCGAGGCGGACTGGGTCCGGCACCCGCCGCGGCTGATCTTCGTGACGCCCGCGCACCAGTTCCCGACCGGCGCGGTCATGCCGCTGGCGCGCCGGCTGGCGCTGCTTGAGCGCGCCCGCGCCGCCGGCGCCTGGATCGTCGAGGACGACTACGAGAGCGAGTTCCGCCGTGCCGGGGCGCCCGTGCCGGCGCTGGCCGCGCTGCAGCCCGATGCGCCGGTGGTGCATGCGCTGACCTTCTCGAAGACGCTGCTGCCGACGCTGCGCCTGGGGGCGCTGGTGGTGCCGGTGGCGCTGGCGGCCGACTTCGCCCGCGCCGCCGGCCGGCTGACCCGCCCCGGGCAGGGCATCGAGCAGCGCGCGCTGGCCGACTTCATCGAGCGGGGGCGCCACACCGTGCACCTGCGCCGGATGCGCGCGCTCTACGCCGGCCGCCGCGACAGGCTGCGCGAGGCGCTGCAGCGCCATCTGCTGGCGCATGCGCCGCCAGCGCTGCGGCTGACGGTCCGTGGCGGCGACGCCGGCCTGCACCTGCTGCTGGCCTGGACGGGGGCGCCAGACGAGGCCGGCGTGGCGGCGCGCGCGCAGGCGCTGGGCGTGGCCGCGCAGCCGCTGGGGCGCTTCCGGCTGGCGCCGGCCGCCGCCGCAGGGACGCCGGAGCAGGGCCTGGTGCTGGGCTACGGCGCCACGCCGGACGCGCTGATCGACGGCGCGGTCGAGCGGCTGGCGCTGGCCTTCCCGGTCAGCGGCTTCGGCGCTTTTGTGCCAAACCCGCCAATCGGCGCCGCGCGCCGGGACATCCCGCTCTGATCGTCCAAGTCCTTGTCGGGAAAGACATTTCTTCTGTCCGCCGGGGGCGCGGAGGCGCTGGCACCGATCCTGCGTTGACGAGGGGGCAACGCAGCGATCGGAGTCCTTCATGGCCCTCGTCACCGAATCGAAGAAGTCCTGCGCGGTCAATCCGCTGAAGATGAGCCAGCCGCTCGGCGCCAGCTACGCCTTCATGGGGCTGGAGAGCTGCATGCCGGTCATGCACGGCTCGCAGGGCTGCACCTCGTTCGGCCTGGTGCTGCTGGTGCGCCACTTCAAGGAGGCGATCCCGCTGCAGACCACCGCGATGAACGAGGCCACCACCATCATGGGCGGCTTCGACAACGTCGAGAAGGCGGTGCTCAACATCCGCAGCCGCACGAAGCCGCAGGTGATCGCGATCTGCTCGACCGGCCTGACCGAGACCAAGGGCGACGACGTCGAGGGCTACCTGAGGCTGATCCGCCAGAAGCACGCCGAGGCGCTCGGCGACACCGCGCTGGTCTATGTCGGCACGCCCGACTATGTCGGCGCCTTCCAGGACGGCTGGGCCCGCGCGGTCGAGGCGATCGTGCGCACGCTGGCCGAGCCGGGCGTGGCCACCGTGCCGGGGCGTGTCGCGCTGCTTCCAGGCTGCCACCTCTCGCCCGGCGACGTCGAGGAGCTGCGCGAGATCGTCGAGTCCTTCGGGCTGGAGCCCTGGGTCGTGCCCGACGTGGCCGGCTCGCTCGACGGCCACATTCCCGAGGACTGGCTCGGCACCACGCTGGGCGGCACGCCGCTGCGGCAGCTGCGCGCGCTGGGCTCGGCGCAGCACTGCCTGGCCTTCGGCGAGCAGATGCGTCCGGCCGCCGAGCGGCTGCAGACGCAGTGCGGCGTGCCGTTCACGCTGTTCGACCGCCTGACCGGGCTGGCGGCGACCGACGCGCTGATCGTCGAGCTGGCGCGCCTGTCCGGTCGGCCGGTGCCGGCGAAGCTGCGCCGCCAGCGCAGCCAGCTGGTCGACGCGATGCTCGACGGCCATTTCCACTTCGGCAACGTGCGCATCGCGCTCGGCGCCGAGCCGGACCTGCTGTGGTCAGCCGGCAGCTTCCTGGTCGAGATGGGCGCCGAGCTGGTGGCCTGCGTGACGACGACGCATTCGCCGCTGCTGGCGAAGATGCCCGCCGGCGAGGTGCTGATCGGCGACCTGGAGGACCTGGAGCGCCTGGCGCAGGCCGCCGACGCCGACCTGCTGATGACGCACTCGCACGGCCGCCAGGCGGCCGTGCGGCTGGGCCGGCCGCTGTTCCGCCTCGGCATCCCGATGTTCGACCGCATCGGCAATGCGCATGTCGTGCATGTCGGCTACCGCGGCACGCGCAGCTTCGTCTACGCGGTCGGCAACCTGCTGATGGACCAGATCGCCCATCACGGCCCGGGCGATTGGCCGCTGCCGGCGGCCTCGCTGGCGGCGGTGGCGCAGGTCGGCGGCCCGCCGGCCGAGGCGCACCTGCCAGCGCGCATCCCGCGGCGACAGCGCACGTCGCCGGCCGCCGACCCGGTCGCCGAGGCCAGCGCCTGAGAGGGCCTGGAGCCTTTCCGCCGGTTTGTCCGCCTTCCCCTGACCCTGACGCAAGGAGTCCCGCGATGAAGATCGCCTTCGCCACCCAGGACCAGCAGCGCGTCGACGCGCACTTCGGCTGGGCCAAGCACCTCGCGGTCTACGAGATCGGACCCGGGGGCTACCACTTCGTCGAGGACTTCGGCTTCGGCGAGGACCTCGCCGAGGACGGCAACGAGGACAAGCTCGCGCCGAAGCTGGCCGCGATCCACGACTGCGCGATCGTCTACGTCGCCGCGATCGGCGGCTCGGCGGCGGCGCGGGTCGTCGCCTCGAAGATCCACCCGGTCAAGGTCACCCAGCCCGAGCCCATTCTGGACATCCTCGACAAGCTGCAGGACGTCCTCAAGGGCACCCCGCCGCCGTGGCTGCGCAAGGCGCTGATGAAGGGGCAGGCGCGCAGCTTCGATTTCGAGGACGACGAGGAAGTGAACAAGTCATGAGCACGAGCACCACCACCGCCACCACCCTGGTGGCCGACAAGCCCGCCGCCATTGCCGCCGCCATTCCCGACGAGGACTGGCTGCAGGACACCTTCATCCGCGAGCTAGTCAAGCAGCTGCGCGCCCAGGACACCCACGGCACCTGGGAAGGCAAGAGCGACCTGACCATCCTGGCGCCCTACGTCATCACCGCCGAGCAGCGCAAGGCCATGCCGATCATGGGCGACCCGGACCCTGAGACGCTCTGGCGCCTTGACCTGTTCCACAACGCCATCGGCCTGTGCATCGAGCGCGCCACCGGCTGCATGGTCAGCCCGATGATGAAGATGAGCCACGAGGGCTTCGGCCGCTGCGTGCTGACCACCGGCCGGCTCATCGTCGTCAACCGCTACCTGCGCGACGTGCACCGCTTCGGCTACGCGTCGCTGGCCAAGCTGGCCGAGGCGGGCAACAAGCTCGTTGCCGAAGGCGTCGGCATGGTCGAGAAGTACCGCGAGGTGGCCACCTATGGCTGACATCGACACCGTCACCGCGCTGAAGGCCGAGGTGAAGAAGCTCAACGCCAAGGCCACGCAGGCCAAGATGGACCTGCACGATCTGTCCGAGGAGCTGCCCACGAACTGGGAAAGGATCCTCGATGTCGCCCGAACCGCCCACGACGCCCACGCCGCGCTGATCGCGGCGCGCCAGTCGCTGGCCGACGCCCAGGCCGCCACATCATGAGCACCTATTCCGTCACCCTTCCGAGCGGCGCCACCTGGACGCCGCAGTTCGTGCAGTCGCTCGACGAGGCCAAGTGCATCGGCTGCGGGCGCTGCTTCAAGGTCTGTCCGCGCGGCGTGCTCGAGCTTGTCGGCCTGACCGAGGACGGCGAGCGCATCAGCGTCGATCTCGACGACGACGATGACGAGGCGTACGAGAAGAAGGTCATGACCATCGCCAAGGGCGAGCTGTGCATCGGTTGCACCGCCTGCTCGAAGATCTGCCCGAAGAAGTGCTACACGCACGGCGCGGTCGAGGTCTGAGCCATGGGTGACCGACCGCTGCTGCTGTTCGTGCCGACGCCGGAGCTGCTGCGCCGCCAGGCGCTGCGCGCCGACGAGATCGAGGAGGTGAGCCGCCTGCTGCTCGAGCATGCCGATCCCGGTGTCGGCTCGAGCGCCGACCGCGCCGAGGTCGCCGGCATCGTCGCGCTGGCCTGCCTGGGCGACGACCACCTGTGGCAGGACCTGCAGCTGGCCAGCCGCGCTGAGCTTGGTGCGCTGCTGCGGCGCTGGTTCCCGGCGCTTGCAGCGAAGAACACCGGCGACATGAAGTGGAAGAAATTCTTCTACAAGCAGCTGTGCGAGCGCGCCGAGATCCAGGCCTGCCGCGCGCCGAGCTGCGCGGTCTGCAGCGACCATGCGCTCTGTTTCGGTCCTGAAGCGTGAGTGCTTGTCTTCCGTGCCGATGTTCAAGGCGGGCGGTTTTTTTCTTCAATCGCTATAGTGTCGACAACATAACGTGAGAAGGCTTCCGATGATTGCGTCGCGCATCCTGATGGGGCTGGCCGTGCTGGTCGGCCTGTGGACCGCCCAGGCGGCCCAGATCGCCCACGCTGGCGAGGCCACCGTGGCCGTGGCCGCCAACTTCACCGCACCGATGGCGCGCCTCGCGCCGGAGTTCGAGCAGGCCACCGGCCACCGGCTGGTGCTCACCCACGGCGCGGTGGGCAAGTTCTACGCGCAGATCCGCAACGGCGCACCCTTCGACGTGCTGCTGTCCTCCGACGACGAGACGCCGGCCCGGCTGGAACAGGAGGGTCTGGCGCAGCCGCAGACCCGCTTCACCTACGCCATCGGCCGTCTGGTGCTGTGGAGCGCGCAGCCGGGCCGGGTCGACGCCCAGGGCACGGTGCTGCGGCGTGGCGAATTCGCACGCCTGGCCATCGCCAATCCGAAGGTGGCGCCCTACGGCGCAGCGGCGGTCGAGGTGATGGCGCGCCTGGGCGTGCAGGCCACGCTGGCGCCGAAGATCGTGCGCGGCGACAGCATCACGCAAGCCTGGCAGTTCGTGGCCACCGGCAATGCCGAGCTGGGCTTCGTCGCGCTGTCGCAGGTCTGGAAGGATGGCCAGTTCGTGGCCGGCGGCTCGCAGTGGCTGGTGCCGGCCACGCTGCACGCGCCGCTGCGCCAGGATGCGGTGCTGCTGCGCCGTGGCCAGGGCAATGCGGCGGCCGAGGCCGTGATCGCCTATCTGAAGTCGGACGCTGCGCGCCGCGTCATCCGCGCCTACGGCTACGAGTTCTGAGGCCGGGCATGCTGAGCGCTGATGACCTGCAGGCGCTGGGGCTGACGCTGCGCCTGGCCGCGATCGTGACGGCGTTGCTGCTGCTGCTCGGCACGCCGCTGGCCTGGTGGCTGGCGCGCACCCGCTCGGCCTGGAAGGGGCCGGTCGCCGCGCTGGTGGCGCTGCCGCTGGTGCTGCCGCCGACGGTGCTGGGCTTCTACCTGCTGCTGGCGATGGGGCCGGCCGGGCCGGTGGGGCAGTTCGTGCGCGAGCTGGGCCTCGGGCCGCTGCCCTTCACCTTCGAGGGGCTGGTGATCGCGTCGGTGTTCTATTCGCTGCCCTTCATGGTGCAGCCGCTGCAGAGCGCCTTCGAGGCGATCGGCGACCGCCCGCTGGAGGTGGCCGCGACGCTGCGGGCCTCGCCGCTGGATGCCTTCTTCACCGTGGTCGTGCCGCTGGCCGCGCCGGGCTTCCTGACCGCCTCGGTCCTGACCTTCGCGCACACGGTGGGCGAATTCGGCGTGGTGCTGATGATCGGCGGCAACCTGCCGGGCGAGACCCGGGTGGTTTCGGTGCAGATCTACGACCATGTCGAGGCGATGGAATACGCCCAGGCGCACCGCCTGTCGGCGGCGATGGTGGCGTTTTCCTTCCTGGTGCTGCTGGCGATGCAGCTCTGGCGCCCGGGCGCGAAGAGGAGAGGCTGACATGGCGCCCCCGCTGATCGAGGCCCGCTTCCGGGTCGACTGGCCGGGTTTCTCGCTCGATGTCGACCTGCGGCTGCCTGGGCGCGGGTTCACGGTGCTGTCCGGCCCCTCCGGGTCGGGCAAGACCACGCTGCTGCGCTGCGTGGCAGGGCTGGAGCGTGCGCCGCAGGGCCGACTGGTGGTCGACGGCGAGGTCTGGCAAGACGGGGCGCAGGGGCTGCCGGTACACCGTCGGCCGATCGGCTATGTCTTCCAGGAGGCCAGCCTGTTCGATCACCTGAGCGTGCTGGGCAATCTGCGCTATGGCCTGAAGCGGCTGGGCTCAGGCGCCGATCCGGCGCGGCTGGAGCAGGCGGTCGCGCTGCTGGGCATCGGGCATCTGCTCGAGCGCCGTCCGGAGCGGCTGTCGGGCGGCGAGCGCCAGCGCGTCGGCATCGCCCGGGCGCTGGCGCTGGGGCCACGCCTGCTGCTGATGGACGAGCCGCTGTCGGCGCTGGACCTGGCGCGCCGCCAGGAGATCCTGCCCTACCTGGAGCGGCTGCGCGAGGAGCTCGACATCCCGGTGCTCTATGTCACCCATGCGCCGGACGAGGTGGCGCGGCTGGCCGACCACCTGGTGGCGCTCGAGGCGGGGCGCGTGCTGGCGCACGGGCCGCTGCAGGAACTGCTGGTGCGGCTCGATCTGCCGCTGCGCCTGGGCGAGCAGGCCGGCGCGGTGCTCGACGCGACGATCGGTGAGGTCGACACCCGCTGGCATCTGGCGCGCGCCGACTTTGACGGCGGCAGCCTCTGGGCCCGTGATCCGGGCCTGCCCCTCGGCCAGCGGGTGCGGGTGCGGGTGCTGGCGCGCGATGTCAGCCTGGCCGCGCAGCCGGGGGCCAGCAGCATCCAGAACCAGCTGCCCGGCGTGGTCGAGGCGGTCGGCGCGGACGATCATCCGGCGCTGGCGCTGGTGCAGGTGCGGGTGGGCGCGGCGCTGCTGCTGGCGCGGCTGACGCGGCGCTCGGCCGACCAGCTCGGCGTGGTGCCGGGGCAGCGGCTGTGGGTCCAGGTCAAGTCGGTGGCGCTGCTGGAAACGCGCTGAGGCGCCGTTGGCCGGGCCGCCGCGCCCCTCAGCCGAAGGTCAGCAGCACCACCTGATCGCCGTCGAACGCCGCCCAGGCGGCATCGCCAGGCTGCAGCGCCGTGGCGGCGTCCGGCTCCACCGCGGCGTGGAGGGACTCGCCGCCGCCGAGATCCAGCGTGACCGCGGTGCGGGTCGTGCCGGGACGCAGCTGCACGACGCGGCCGGCCAGCTGGTTGCGGCCCGGCGGCGGGCGCCGCGCCGGCTGCGCGACCAGCTTCACCGCCGGCGCCTTGACCAGCGCCCAGACCTCGCGACCCGGCGCCAGGCCGAGCAGCTCGGCCGATTCCGGCGTGATCGTCGCCAGCAGCGTCGGGCCGGTGCTGCCGCCGAGGCCGGCCTCCGGGTCGTCGAGCTGCAGCCGCACGTCGACCAGGCCGCCGCGGTCGCTCAGCGCCGTCACCCGGGTGGCGAACTGGTTGCGCGCGCTGGTGCGCATGCCCAGGCGGCGGATCAGCGCGCGCAGCGTCGGCGCGTCGGCGTCGTCCGGCACCGGGCCGATGCGGTCGAGAATGTCCTGCTGCGAGCTCTCCATCGCGCGGTGCAGCCGGATGAGCTGGCGCGCGTAGCCGGTCAGCCGCGTGCCGCCGCCGCCGCGCCCGCCGGTGAAGCGCTCGACCAGCGGCTCGGGCGCGAGCCGGTTCATCGTGTCCAGCGCCTCCCAGGCGGCCTTGTACGACAGCGGCACCTCGCGCGCGGCGCGGTTGAGCGAGCCGCAGCGGTCGATCGCCTCCAGCAGCCGGATGCGCGATTCGCTCAGCACCGCGCCCAGCGGCGTCTGCAGCGTCAGCCGGCCGGTCAGCGACGGGGCAGGGGGAAGATCCGGTGTGCTCATGGGCACGAGTCTAGTGTCGTGCCACGGCTGACTGGATGGCCTCCTGCCGCAGCGGACAGGCCGCGGGTGCGAAGGGCCATGTCTGCGCGTCGCATTGACGACAAAGCCGACATGCCCCGGCAGCTTCGCGACAGCGCCCGCCCGCCGTGCGGCGGAATCACGCAAGTGATTGATGCGTCGGAAGTTTTTGCGCTGGATCAGACAGGCCGCGCGGCTCCGGCCGGCTGGCACGCTCCATGCAGCGCAGAGGCTGTCAACCGAGAACCCCCGCACCTTCCGGAGCCCCGACGATGGACGCCAGCCTGAGCAAGCCGATCTACCTCGACTACGCCGCGACCACGCCGGTCGATCCCCGGGTCGTGCAGGCGATGGTGCCTTACCTGTACGAGCAGTTCGGCAACCCGGCCTCGCGCAGCCACGCCTTCGGCTGGGCGGCGGAGGAGGCCGTCGAGATCGCCCGGGAGCGGGTGGCCGCGCTGATCGGCGCCGACCCGCGCGAGATCGTCTGGACCTCGGGCGCGACCGAGTCGAACAACCTCGCGATCAAGGGCGCGGCGCAGTTCTACCAGGGCCGCGGCAAGCACCTGATCACCGTGAAGACCGAGCACAAGGCGGTGCTCGACACGATGCGCGAGCTCGAGCGCCACGGCTTCGAGGTCACCTGCATGGACGTCCGCGACGACGGCCTGGTCGACGTGGAGGCCTTCCGCGCGGCGATCCGGCCCGACACCATCCTGGCGTCGGTGATGTTCGTCAACAACGAGATCGGCGTCGTCCAGGACGTGGCGACGCTGGGCCGCATCTGCCGCGAGAAGGGCGTGATCTTCCACGTCGATGCGGCGCAGGCCACCGGCAAGGTCGCCATCGACCTGGCCGAGCTGCCGATCGACCTGATGAGCCTGTCGGCGCACAAGACCTACGGCCCGAAGGGCATCGGGGCCCTCTACGTGCGCCGCAAGCCGCGCATCCGCATCGAGGCGCAGATGCACGGCGGCGGCCACGAGCGCGGCATGCGCTCGGGCACGCTGGCCACGCACCAGATCGTCGGCATGGGCGAGGCCTACCGGCTCGCCGCCGAGCACATGGGCCGCGAGAACGAGCGCATCCGCGCGCTGCGCGACCGGCTGCTCGCCGGCCTGGGCCAGATCCCGGAGATCCGCGTCAACGGCAGCCTCGAGCAGCGCGTGCCGCACAACCTCAACATCAGCTTCACCTTCGTCGAGGGCGAGTCGCTGCTGATGGGCATGAGCGGCATCGCGGTGTCCTCCGGCTCGGCCTGCACCTCGGCCAGCCTGGAGCCGAGCTACGTGCTGCGCGCGCTGGGCCTGCCCGACGAGGTCGCGCACAGCTCGATCCGCTTCTCGGTCGGGCGCTTCACCACCGAGGCCGAGATCGACGCCGCCATCGCCAAGACCCGCCACACCGTCGAGCGGCTGCGTGCGCTGAGTCCGCTGTGGGACATGCACGTCGCCGGTGTCGACCTCTCGACGGTGCAGTGGGCCGAGCACTGAGGCCGCGCCGCGCGCACGCAACCGCACAGACACCGCACAGACAAGACACACCGAGCCACAGGAGTTCGTCATGGCATACAGCGACAAGGTCATCGACCACTACGAGAACCCGCGCAACGTCGGCGGCTTCGAGGCGGCGGACGGCGACGTCGGCACCGGCATGGTCGGCGCGCCGGCCTGCGGCGACGTGATGAAGCTGCAGATCAAGGTCAATCCGGCCACCGGCGTCATCGAGGACGCGCGCTTCAAGACCTACGGCTGCGGCTCGGCGATCGCGTCGAGCTCGCTGGTCACCGAATGGGTCAAGGGCAAGACGCTCGACCAGGCGCTGTCGATCAAGAACACCCAGATCGCCGAGGAGCTGGCGCTGCCGCCGGTCAAGATCCACTGCTCGATCCTCGCCGAGGACGCGATCAAGGCGGCGGTCAGCGACTACCGCCAGCGCGCCACGCCCACGCCCGAGGGCGTCGCCTGCGCGCCGGTCGTGCCGGCCGCGCACTGAGCCGACCCGCCAGCCCGCCCCGTCTCTTTCCCGACTTCTCCCTTCTTTCCCCCAAGGAGCGAACCATGTCCGCATGCCAGTCCCAGGGCTCGTCCTGCAGCACCCCGTCGATGAGCGCCCCGCCGGTCATGCCGGTGCTGCCCGAAGGCGTCGATCCGATCGTCGTGACCGACGCGGTCGTCGGCAAGGTCGCCGAGATGCTGGCCGAGGAGGGTGATCCCTCGCTGCAGCTGCGTGTCTTCGTCACCGGTGGCGGCTGCTCGGGCTTCCAGTACGGCTTCGCCTTCGACGACGAGAAGAAGGCCGACGACGTGCGCGTCGAGAAGGGCCCGGTCACCGTGGTGGTCGACGCGATGAGCCTGCAGTACCTGATGGGCGCCGAGATCGACTTCGAGGACAAGCTCGACGGCGCGCGCTTCGTGATCCGCAACCCCAACGCCGCGAGCACCTGCGGCTGCGGCAGCAGCTTCGCGGTCTGAGGGGAGAAGGCGCATGACGATCACCGTGACCCCGAAGGCCGCCGGCAAGATCCGCCAGGCGCTGGACAAGCGCGGCGGCGGCGTGGGCCTGCGCGTGGCGGTGCGCACCAGCGGCTGCTCGGGCTACGCCTACGCGCTGGAGTTCGCCGACACGGCGCTGCCCGACGACCTGAGCTTCCCCTGCGAGGGCGTGACGCTGCTGGTCGACGCGCAGAGCCTGCCGATGCTCGACGGCACCGAGCTCGACTGGGTCCGCGAGGGCCTGAACGAGGGCTTCAAGTTCCACAACCCGAACGCGACCGCGACCTGCGGCTGCGGCGAGTCCTTCGCCGTCTGAGCGGGCGGGCGCGTCGGCCGCGCCCGCCTGCCGCCCCTCGCTTATTCCCGCCTGTTCGTCCGTCCGACCCCCGCTTCCGAGGAGCCCCGACATGGCCCTGCTGCAGATCGCCGAACCCGGCCTGGCCGCCGCCCCGCACCAGCACCGCCTCGCGGTGGGCATCGATCTCGGCACGACGAATTCGCTGGTCGCGACGATGCGCAGCGGCGTGCCGGTGGTGCTCGGCGACGAGGACGGGCGGCTGCTGCTGCCGTCCGTCGTGCATTTCGCGCAGGACGGCAGCCGTCGGGTCGGCGACGCGGCGCGCGCGATGGCGCTGCAGGATCCCTTCAACACCATTGCCTCGGCCAAGCGCCTGATCGGGCGCTCGCCGGCCGACATCGCGCCGGGCACGGTGCCGTATGCGGTCGAGACGCTGGGCGACAGCGCGGTGGGCGTGCGCACCCGCGCCGGCCTGGTGAGCCCGGTGGAGATCGGCGCCGAGGTGCTGCGCAGCCTGCGCGGCCGCGCCGAGGCGAGCCTGGGCGGCGAGCTGGTCGGCGCGGTCATCACCGTGCCGGCGTATTTCGACGACGCGCAGCGCCAGGCCACCAAGGACGCGGCGCAGGCTGCCGGCCTGAACGTGCTGCGCCTGCTCAACGAGCCGACGGCCGCCGCGGTGGCCTACGGGCTGGAGTCGGCCAGCGAGGGCTGCTATGTCGTCTACGACCTGGGCGGCGGCACCTTCGACGTCAGCATCCTGAAGCTCGCGCGCGGCGTGTTCGAGGTGATCGCCACCGCGGGCGACCCGATCCTGGGCGGCGACGACTTCGACCATGTGCTGGCGAGCTGGTTCGCGCACGAGACCGGCGGCTGGACGCCGGCCGAGCAGACCGCGCTGCTGGCGGCGGCGCGTCGCGCCAAGGAGGCGCTGACCGACGCCGAGGCGGTGGCGATGCACTGCACCCGCGCCGACGGCGTGCACGAGATGCTGCGCGTGACCCGCGAGCTGTTCGATGCGCTGACGCGCACGCTGGTCGAGCGCACGATGATGCCGGTGCGCCGCGCGCTGCGCGACGCGCGGCTCAAGCCCGACGATGTCGACGGCATCGTGCTGGTGGGCGGCGCCACGCGCATGCCGGCGGTGCGCGCGGCGGTGGCGGCGCATTTCGGCCGCGCGCCCTTCACCGGCATCGATCCGGACCAGGCGGTGGCGCTGGGCGCGGCGATCCAGGCCGACCAGCTCGCCGGCAATCGCGGCGCCGACGGCCTGCTGCTGCTCGACGTCAATCCGCTGTCGCTGGGGCTGGAGACGATGGGCGGGCTGGTCGAGAAGATCATCCCGCGCAACTCCACCGTGCCGACGGCGCGCGCGCAGGACTTCACCACCTTCAAGGACGGCCAGACCGCGATGAGCCTGCACATCGTGCAGGGCGAGCGCGAGCTGGTCGACGAGTGCCGCTCGCTGGCGCGCTTCACGCTGCGCGGCATTCCGCCGATGGTGGCCGGTGCGGCGCGCATCCGCGTGACCTTCCAGATCGACGCCGACGGGCTGCTGAGCGTCAGCGCGGTCGAGCAGACCTCGGGCGTGCGTGCGCACATCGAGGTCAAGCCCAGCCACGGCCTGGGCACCGAGCAGGTCGCCGGCATGCTGAAGGCGGCGCTGGGCAATGTCGAGGCCGACGCCGCGGCGCGCCTGCTGCGCGAGGCCGAGATCGACGCGCGCCGGCTGCTCGACGCCACCGAGGTGGCGCTGCGCGAGGACGGCGACACGCTGCTGCTGCCCAAGGAGCAGTTCCTGATCCTGCGCGCGATGCAGGACGTGGCCGACGCGCTGGAGCAGTGCGCCGAGAGCGAGGGCACGACGCCGGCCGAGCAGAAGTCGCTGCGCGAGCTGCTGCGCGACGCCACCGAGGCGCTCAACCAGGTCACCACCCCTTTCGCCGGCCGCCGCATGGACGCCCGCGTCCGCGAAGTCCTCTCCGGCCGCACCATCGAGCAGATGGCCGCCTGACCCCAGGCCGCCTCTCCGTCATGCCCGCGCACGGGGCCCTCGCGCGCCACGCCTCCCCGTCATGCCCGCGCAGGCGGGCACCCACGCACGCCCCATCCCCCCGTGGCTCCTCGCCTTCGCGAGGATGACGCCGTTCGTTTTCTCTTTCCTCCCCCCGCACCCCGGAGCCTGACCATGTCCGCCCAGCCCAAGCCCCCGACCCGGATCACCGTGCTGCCGCACCCCGACCTGTGCCCGGACGGCCTCGTCTTCGACGCCCCGTCCGGCCGCAAGCTCGTCGACGTGATGCTCGAGCACGGCATCGCCATCGAGCACGCCTGCGAGAAGGTCTGCGCCTGCGCGACCTGCCACGTCCACCTGCGCGCCGGCGCCGAATCCGTCGCCCCGCCGGACGACGAGGAAGAAGACCAGCTCGACGACGCCTGGGGCCTGGACGCCCAGTCGCGCCTGTCCTGCTGCGTCAAGGTCAAGGGCCCGGCGCTGACGGTGGAGCTACCGCGGTATACGAAGAATCATGCGAGGGAGAGGTGATGGAGCTCGTGTTGAAAATTTTTCGATGTGCGTAATTCTATTTACGTCGGCATTATATTTAGCAGGAAATGCGAGTCATTTGGTATTGCACGCTTCAATATTGTTGATCTGTATTGTTCGTTGGATTGTAGGATCGATATTATGGATTTTTCAGTCTCATCTGTGGCTCGTGCGCCTAATATGATGCTTGTTATTGCGTCTCTTGGGAATTTAAATAAATGAACCGGGAAAGGTTTGCATGGTATTACTGATTTTGCGTCAGCGAGATCTCGCATTATTCGCCATTCTCGCTCGTAGGACCAGTGCGAACTTTTCGTTAAAACAAGATCAGTCCAATCCATTTCGCTGAGGCGAGCGCTTGGTCGAGCATCCCGATAAAGAACACGCCTGAGATGTCTGAGTTCATCGTCGGGCGATCGTCTTTCGTGGAAATGGGGGTGGTGTGCATTAAAACCAATGACAAATCCTGTGTGGCTGGATCCATAGTGTGACCACATCAATATGCTGTCTGGAACTTCAGACAAACATAGGGTGCCAACATGTTCGTCAAATTTTTTGTGAAACATGTCTTTCATGGCAGGTACGGCTTTTTCTGTTTCTTTGAGGATGTCAATGCCATTCGCCTCCATGAGTTTTTCTGTGAGAAAGACGAAATCTTGGAAGCTCAGATTTTTCTTGTCTTGCTCAGGAATTTGGTCGTAAATTTTTTTTGCTTCTTCAGGGAATACGGTTGATATTATTTCTATTTTTTCCTCTCGTGTGTTTAGATCGGTGATTTCTGGGCGACCTTCAAACGGATCATTGAATCCTCCCAGAGGCGTGTATCGGAGCATGGCTCCGTCAAGGGTCAGGGCGATTGCATGAAGCCCGATCCCCTACTTCGGGCTGATGCCGAGCACGGTCTCCAGATACTTCGGGCTCCAGGCGGCCTTCTGGCGCTTGATGTTGAGACTGGTCTTCCTGGATTTTTCCTGCTTGAGCAGGTTCAGGCTCATGCGTCTGAGGATGGCGAAGTTCTCGGCCCCGTCGCCCACGCGGATGCGACAGTCGTCTTCGGAGAAGGTCATGTCCAGCACCCA
>NZ_FTMZ01000015.1 GCF_900156335.1 Sphaerotilus natans | reverse complement strand
CTGGCGTTACTACATCAGCTCCGAGGTGCTCGACGCCCAGGCCTTCAACGCCACCATCCGGGCGCACTGGGCCATCGAGAACGACTGCCACTGGGTGCTGGACGTCAACTACCGCGAGGATGCCTGCCTGATCCGGCGCGACCACGGCCCGCACAACATGGCCACGCTGCGGCGCATCGCCCAGAACCAGATCAAGCTCGACGCCGGCAAGGGCAGCCAGAAGACCAAGCGCAAGCGCATGGGCTGGAGCGATGACTACCTCCAGGCGCTCTTCGGCTTGACTCCAGCCTCACTCAGCCCTGCACAAATTTCGAGCGATGGCTGATGCAATCGCCCTGGGTTACGGCGCCAGTAGTTGGCCCAGGCCGCTGAGTCGGCAGAGACTCGGCGCATGTCGTCGGACAGGTCCGTCAGGAGTACCCTCCTGCGCTCCAGAACCTCTCGCGAGCGGCGGGTCAGCGCAGCCAATTCGACCGGAGCTCGCAAGCCGTCAAGTTCCAGGAAGGCCTCCAGCAACACCATCTTGAAGCTGCGGGTCATCGCGGTGATTTCGACCTCATGCAGCAAGGTCTGGGCGGCTTCGAGGATGGTGCTTTGTGTGGGGAGCAGATCCGCCATGTGTTTCACCAGCGCAAACCAGTGGCCGTGTTGCTTTCGCATCGCGGTCAGGCTGGCGCCGGCTCGGTGGTACTCGGTCAAAGTCGGACGCCGCCCCAAGGCATCGCGCAGGGTCGCGTATGTCTCTTGCGCGCCGCTGTGACCCAGCGACTTGAGGAAGTCGATAACGCGCAGGTCGTAGTTGACCAAGCAGCCCGGTGGCAACGCTAGTTCTTGGCGCTCAACCTCCAGCGCAAAGCGTGTCATAGCCTCATGCGTGGGCTCGATGCCGAACAGGGCTTGGGGCTGGCGCAGAAAGGCTTGGTGATTGCCAATGAAGTCGAGCACCACCAGATGGCTCTTGCCTTCGTGGCGTCGCAGGCCCCGGCCGAGCTGTTGCAGGAACAAGATCTTGGATTCGGTCGGGCGCAGCATCATGACGGTATCGATGCCGGGGACATCAATTCCCTCATTGAACAGGTCGACGCTGAACAGCACCTGCAAGGCGCCGGATTCCAGTTGTTCCAGTGCCTGCGCGCGCCCGAGGGTCGAGTCTGAATAGACTGCTGCGGCGGCGATGCCTTCGCGCCGGAAGTGCTCTGCCATGAAGTCGGCATGGCGACGCGAAACGCAGAACGCCAAGGTGCGCTGCTGGCTTCGTGCACGCCATTCCCGGTGAGCATGATGCGCACGAGCCTGTGTCGCCAGCCGGTGGCTCAGCGCTTCAGGATCAAACTGGCCGTTGCGCCACGGAATTTCCCGGTAGTCGACCGCTTCGTCGTGGATGCCGTAGTAATGGAACGGTGCCAGCAGACCTGTCCGGATGCCATCGAACATCGGGCAGACATGAACCAGGTTGTCGTCGCACAGCGTCAGGATGTCGGACTGGTCCGTCCGGTCTGGCGTTGCGGTCAGTCCGAGCAGGAAGGTCGGGCAAAAATGTGCCAGCAGGCGGCGGTAGGTGGGGGCCGCCGCATGGTGGAATTCATCGATGACGATGTAGTCGAAATGCGTCGGGGAAAAACGGTCGAGATGGGCGGTGCGTCCAAGCGTCTGGACCGAAGCGAACAACAGATCGGCCTCCATGTCGCGGCTGCGGCCGTTGTAAAAACCAACCCGTGAACGCGGTCGAACGCGCAGAAAAGTCGCTGCAGCCTGATTCAAGATCTCGTCGCGGTGGGCCACGAAGAGGATCCGTTGGGCGTCCATCTGCTGCGCATCAAATGCAGCCAACCAAGTCTTGCCCAGGCCCGTCGCCAGGACCACCAGACCCCGGCGCCAGCCCTGGCGGCGTGTGTCGGCCAGTGCAGCCAGCGCGGCCTGCTGAACCGCATGAGGCTGTGCCAGAGGCTCATCCTCTTCCGGCGCCCCGTTGGTGCTGGTGCCTGTGCGTTTCAAGCGGGGGGCGGGTGGCAGGCGACGGCTGACATAGTCCTCAATCCAGGTGTCGCTCAACACCGCATTGTTGGGGTGCGCAAACAACTCATCGAAGCGCTGGCGGATTTCCATGAATCCGCTGTCGCCAGGATGAACCACGCGGTAGTTCCATTCCAGGCCATGAGTCAGTGCCTGCCGGCTGATGTTGCTCGATCCGACAAAAGCGGTCCCTTCAATCAGGCGTCCATCCACAAGCCGGGAGAACACATAGGCCTTGAGGTGAAAGCCGCGATCCCGGGTTTCATGGACGCGGACCTCGGCGCCTTGTTCCTGCAACAGCATCAGCAACTTCAGCGCCTCCGGGTCGGTGATGCCCAGATAGTCGCTGGTCAGAATGCGTAGCCGCCGGCCGGGATGTCTGGCCACGGTTTCCAGATCGGCCAGCAGCAGTCGCAGGCCGCTGGCTTTCACGAAGGACACCGCCAGATCGACTTCGCAGGCCAGCGCACAGGCTGCGGAAAGCTGACCCAGAAGAGGGTCGTGATCTCCCCCGGTGATCAGGCGCCGGGGTGCGCGTCGCACCAATGCATTGATCCAGCGCTCGTGTCGCTCTGGGCGCACATCCTCGGTTTGCCAGCATTCGATGTCTTGCACCGGGGCCAGCGTGGACAGCCAACCGCGCAGTGTGGGCTCGTCGGCATCGGTGAAGCGGCGGCCCTGATGTTCGCGCATTCCCCGCCCGAGCTTGAAGCTCAGGTACATCACGCCACCAGGACGTAAGGCGCGCCACAAGCGGCCCAGAACGTCAGGCATGTCGTTTTCCGCGACATGCAGGAGGCTTGCGCAGCACCAGATGCCATCGAAGCGATCGACCTCGTCCATCTCCTCGAAGCGCCGAATGGCGACCGGAAAGTTGCAGTGCCGTGCCGCCAGTTCAGCCAGTGCAGGCGAAGCGTCAAAGGCACTGACGCGGAAGCCTTGTGCCGCAAATGCGTAGGCATCGCGGCCTGATCCGCAGCCTGCGTCCAGCAGATGACTGCCGGGCGCCAGGCCCGTCAGAAAACGCTGGCGCAGCGGTTCCATGTCGACATGCACCGTGCTTTCGAAGAACACCTGCGCATGTTGGTCGTAGTAGTGATCTGTATCTCTCATCCCCGCCTGATGTCGTTCTTTCAATGACGAGGTAGACGATACCAGGCAAGAAAAAAGCGGCCCTCAGGCCGCTTCTGATTTCCGTCGCGAGCGTGTCGCCCTGCGCTCAGACGCGCTTGCGGTACTCGTGCGTGCGGGTGTCGATTTCGATCTTGTCGCCGTCTTCGACGAACAGCGGCACGGCGATCTCGAAACCGGTCGGGACGATGCGGGCCGGCTTCATGACCTTGCCCGAGGTGTCGCCCTTGACGCCCGGCTCGGTGTTGATCTCGCGGACCACCGAGGTCGGCATTTCGACCGAGATGGCCTTGCCGTCGTAGAAGGTCACTTCGACCTGCATCTCGTCGAGCAGGTAGTTCAGGGCGTCGCCCATGTTCTCGGCCTCGACCTCGTACTGGTTGTACTCGGTGTCCATGAACACGTACATCGGATCGGCGAAGTAGGAGTAGGTGCACTCCTTCTTGTCGAGGATGATCTGGTCCATCTTGTCGTCGGCCTTGAAGACCACTTCGGCGCCGCCGCCGTTGAGCAGGTTCTTCATCTTCATGCGGACGGTGGCCGCGCCACGGCCGCCGCGGCTGTACTCGGTGCGCAGCACGACCATCGGGTCCTTGCCTTGCATGATGACGTTGCCGGCGCGGATTTCCTGTGCGAGTTTCATAGACGACTTTCGGTGGAAGCTGGGGCCGGGGTCTGGCGGGTGCGCCCGGCCGGGCATGGCGGTGATGGCGGTGAGCTGACATCGACCCGCCACACCGCGAAACCCGGCATTCTAGCGCGCTCGTGCGTCAGGACGTTGCCGGCGCGCCGTGCCCGCTGCGCGCGATCGCCTCGGCCAGCAGCGCGCTGCTCAGGTCGGGCTGGCGCGCCCAGCGCGCGGCGCGCTGGCGGCAGGCCGCGCCCCAGCCCTCGCGCAGCAGCGGCCAGAGCTGCGCCCACACCGCCGGCAGCCGCGCCGGCGACTCCAGCCCGTTCCAGAGCCGCATCATCTCGGCCACCGGCCGCGCCAGCGGCGCGGGCATGCCCTGCAGCGCCAGATCCAGGAAGGCCTCGAGCTTGGGCGCCTGCGCGCCGTCGTCCTGGCGGTAGAGCTGCCACAGCATCGGCCGGCCGGACCAGATCGCGCGCACCGCGCTGTCCTCGCCGCGCACCAGGTTCAGGTCACTTGCCCACAGCAGTCGGTCGAACTCGATCTGCGAGACATGCGGCAGGAAATGCAGCCGCAGCGCGCCGATCTCCACGCCGGCCTCGCTGCGGTGCAGGCCGCGTCCGGCCAGCCAGGCGTGCACCTGATGCGCGCTGTGGCCGGGCGTGACCAGCAGCGTGGTGCGGATGGCGCGCGACGGCCGCACGCTGCCGCCGTGGCCGTCGGCCAGCAGGTTCAGCCAGGCCGGCAGCAGCGGCTGGTCGTAGCCGAACAGCAGCATCAGCGCATGGTCGGCCGGATCGTCGGCGCCCAGGCGCAGGCCCAGCCGCGCCAGCGTGGCCGCGCGGTGGTGCGCGTCGCGGCGCGCCAGCAGCCCTGGCTCGCGCAGCAGCCCGCCGGTGCGCTCGGTGAAGCCGGGATAGAAGAACCACTTCGTCAGCCCGCGCCCCGGGCCGCTCCACTGCGGCGAGGCCAGCCGGTGCGAGCGCTCGACGTAAGGCTCGGCGCTCAGGTACTCGAGGTTGAACCACAGCGGCGCCGGCGCGCCCGACGCGGCCCGCGCGGCCATGCGCGCGACGAAGGCCGCCGGCGGATCGCAGCCGAAGGCCTCGACCACCACGTCGCCGGGCTGCTCGTCGTCCTGCGGATCGCGCCAGGGCAGCACCTCGACGCCGGGCGCGCCGTCGGGGGCCATCCAGTTCAGCGCCGAGGCGTCGTCGATCCACAGCCGGACCTCGGCGCCGCGGCCGGCCAGGTCGCGCGCCAGGCGCCAGCACACGCCCAGGTCGCCGTGGTTGTCGATGACGCGGCAGAACAGATCCCAGCGGCGCAGCGCGGCCGGAATGCACAGCAGGGGGGCAGGGCTTTCCTCGGTCATGGGGCGATTATCCCGGGCGGCACAATCGTGACCATGACGACGCCGCAGAAGAAGACGCAGACGCCCGAGACGCTGGCCGACGAGCCGACCGCCGAGACCTCCGCCGCCGCCGCGCTGACCGCCGCCGCAGCAGCCGCCCGCGAGCGGCTGCTGGCCGAGGTGGCCGCGCTGCCGCTGCTGCCCGGCGTCTACCGCTACTTCGACGCCAACGACCAGCTGCTCTACGTCGGCAAGGCCAAGCTGCTGCGCCGGCGCGTCTCGAGCTACTTCCAGCGCGACCACGGCGGCACGCGCATCGGCCACATGGTCTCGCGCATCGTGCGGCTGGAGACGACCGTGGTGCGCTCCGAGGCCGAGGCGCTGCTGCTCGAGAACAACCTGATCAAGACGCTCAACCCGCGCTACAACATCCTGTTCCGCGACGACAAGAGCTATCCCTACCTGAAGTTCGTCAGCCACGACTTCCCGCGCGTCGTCTACTACCGGGGCGCGGTCGACCGGCGCCACCGCTACTTCGGCCCCTACCCGAGCGCCTGGGCGGTCAAGGAGGGCATCCAGCTGATGCAGAAGGTCTTCCGGCTGCGGACCTGCGAGGACAGTGTCTTCGCCAACCGCAGCCGGCCCTGCCTGCTGTTCCAGATCCGGCGCTGCTCGGGCCCCTGCGTCGACCTGATCAGCCGCGAGGCCTATGCGCACGACGTGCGCGAGGCCGCGCGCTTTCTCGGCGGCGAGACCGAGCAGGTGCTCGCCGGCCTGCAGCAGCGCATGATGGACGCGGCCGAGCGGCTGGAATACGAGCGCGCCGGCGAGATTCGCGACCAGATCGCCACGCTGTCGAAGGTGCTGCAGCAGCAGGCGGTCTTCAATCTGGACGACCGCGACGTCGACATCCTGGCGGTGAAGGTGCAGGGCGGGCGCGCCTGCGTGAACCTGGCGATGGTGCGCGGCGGGCGCCACCTCGGCGACCGGGCGCATTTCCCCGCGCATGTCGAGGACGCGATGGCGCTGCAGTTCGACGAGGTCGAGGAGGAGGGCGCCGCCACCGAGGCGGTCCCCGAGGCCGCGCCGCCGGTCGAGCTGCGGGTGCTGGAGGCCTTCATCGCCCAGCATTACCTCGGCACCGACTGCCCGCCGCTGCTGGTGACCAGCCACGCGGTCTCGCGCGAGCTGCTGGCGGCGCTGTCGGCACAGGCCGGGCGCAAGGTGGCGGCGCAGCACCAGCCGCGCGAGCAGCGCCGCGCCTGGCTGGACATGGCGATCAAGGGCGCCGAGCTGGCGCTGGCGCGGCTGCTGGCCGAGGAGGGCTCGCAGCAGGCGCGCACCCGCGCGCTGGTCGAGGCGCTCGACCTGGCGCCCGAGGGGATCGACGGCGGGCTGGAGTCGCTGCGCATCGAGTGCTTCGACATCAGCCACACCGCCGGCGAGGCCACCCGCGCCTCCTGCGTGGTCTTCGAGGGCCATCGCATGCAGCCGGCGCAGTACCGGCGCTTCGACATCACCGGCATCACCGGCGGCGACGACTACGCGGCGATGCGCCAGGCGCTGGAGCGGCGCTACGCCCGGCTGGCCGAGGCCGCGCGCGAGGACGGCGGCGCCGCGCCGCCGCGCCGCGCCGGCCAGGCCCGGCTGCCCGACCTGGTGCTGATCGACGGCGGGCGCGGCCAGGTCGCGGTCGCGCGCGAGGTCTTCGAGCGGCTCGGGCTGGACCTCTCGCTGATCGTCGGGGTCGAGAAGGGCGAGGGCCGCAAGGTCGGCCTGGAGGAGCTGGTCTTCGCCGACGGCCGCGAGAAGGTCTATCTGGGGCGCGACTCGGCCGCGCTGATGCTGGTGGCGCAGATCCGCGACGAGGCGCACCGCCACGCCATCACCGGCATGCGCGCCCGGCGCGCCTCGGTGCGCACCGGCCCGGGCTCGAGCCGGCTGGAGGACATCGCCGGCGTGGGCCCGAAGAAGCGTGCGCGGCTGCTGCAGCGCTTCGGCGGCGTGCGCGGCGTGGCCGCGGCCAGCGTCGAGGAGCTGGCCGCGGTCGAGGGCATCTCGTCGGATCTGGCCGAGGCGATCTACCAGGCGCTGCGCTGACGCCGCGGTACCGCGTGTCAGCGGCGCCACGCGGCCTGCAGGCACAATGCGCGCATGTTCTGGACCCTGCCTACGCTGCTGACCTGGGCGCGCATCGTCGCCATCCCCCTGATCGTCGGGATCTACTACCTGCCCGTCGAGATGGCGCAGCGCAACCTGATGGCCACCGTGCTGTTCATCGTCGTGGCGCTGACCGACTGGCTTGACGGCTGGCTGGCGCGCCGGCTCAACCAGACCTCGTCCTTCGGCGCCTTTCTCGATCCGGTGGCCGACAAGTTCCTGGTCTGCGCGGCGCTGCTGATCCTGCTGCAGCTCGACCGGGTCAATGCGCTGGTGGCGCTGGTCATCATCGGCCGCGAGATCGCCATCTCGGCGCTGCGCGAGTGGATGGCGCAGATCGGCGCCTCGCGCAGCGTGGCGGTGCACATGATCGGCAAGCTCAAGACCGGCGCGCAGATGGTGGCCATTCCCTTCCTGCTGTACGACGGCCGCGTGTTCGGCGTGATCGACACCCGGCTCTGGGGCACGGTGGCGATCCTGATCGCTTCGGTGCTGACCATCTGGTCGATGGTCTACTACCTGCAGAAGGCCCTGCCGGAGATCCGCGCCAAGGCGCGCTGAGGCTGATCTGATACAGTCACGGTCCTGCCGGAAGTCGGGTCGCACCGGGTGCTTAGCTCAGTTGGTAGAGCGGCGCCCTTACAAGGCGTAGGTCGGGGGTTCGAGCCCCTCAGCACCCACCAGCATCTTCCCGGTGCCCACGGTGGCGCCCGACGATCGCGGCAGCATCATCAAAGGCGAACCCCGGTTCGCCTTTTTCATGTCGCAAGGAAGCGCCGATGTTCGATTTTGTCCGCCGCCACACGCGGATCCTGCAGTTCATCCTGCTGCTGCTGATCGTCCCGTCCTTCGTGGTGTTCGGCATCCAGGGCTATGACCAGTTCTCTGAGGGCCGCGACAGCGTCGCCCGCGTCGACGGCCAGGACATCAGCCGCTCGGAGTGGGACAACGCCCACCGCAACCAGATCGAGCGCATGCGCGCGCAGATGCCCGGCATCGACGTGAAGATGCTCGACACGCCCGAGGTGCGCCAGCGCGTGCTCGAGCAGCTGGTCGACGAGCGGGTGATCTTCGCCGCCGCGCGCGACCTGCACCTGACCCCGACCGAGCAGCGCCTGGAGCGCCTGTTCAAGACCGACGCGCAGTTCGAGTCGCTGCGCAATCCCGACGGCAGCGTGCGCAAGGAGCTGCTGGCCGCGCAGGGCATGAGCTCGGCGATGTTCGCGCAGCGCCTGTCGCAGGACATCGCGATGAGCCAGGTGACCTCGGCGATCGCGCTCTCGGCCTTCGCGCCGGAGACGGTCGCGCGTGCCGCGGTCGACGCCTTCTACCAGCGCCGCGAGGTGCGGGTGGTGCGCTTCGACGCCCGCGAGCAGCTCGGCAAGGTCCAGGTCACGGATGCCGACCTGCAGGCCTACTACGACGACGCGGCCAACGCCCGCCGCTTCCAGTCGCCCGAGTCGGTCACGATGGAGTACCTGGTGCTGGATCTGCCCTCGGTCGAGCGCAGCATCAGCATCGCCGAGGACGACCTGCGCAAGTACTACAGCGAGAACGCCTCGCGCTACGAGCAGGCCCAGGAGCGCCGCGCCCGCCACATCCTGATCAAGGCCGAGGCCGGCAGCCCGGCCGACGCCAAGGCCGCCGCCCGCCGCAAGGCCGAGGCGCTGCTGGCCGAGGTGAAGAAGAGCCCCGCCAGCTTTGCCGAGGTCGCGAAGAAGAACTCCGAGGACCCGGGCTCGGCGCCGAACGGCGGCGACCTCGACTGGTTCCCGCGCGGCGCGATGGTCAAGCCCTTCGAGGACACCGTCTTCGTGATGAAGAAGGGCGAGATCAGCGGCATCGTCGAGACCGACTTCGGCTTCCACATCATCGAGCTGACCGACCTGCGCGGCGGCGAGCGTCGCAGCTTCGAGTCGGTGCGCGCCGAGATCGAGGCCGAGGTGCGCAAGTCGCTGGCGCAGAAGCGCTACGCCGAGGCGGCCGAGCAGTTCTCCAACCTGGTCGAGCAGGAAGACACGCTCGAGCCGGTGGCCGCCCAGCTCAAGCTGACGCTGCGCCGCGTCGAGCGCTTCACCCGCGACTACCGCCCCGCGGCCCAGGCCGAGGGCGCGGCGGTGCTGGCCAACCCGAAGCTGGCCGAGCTGGCCTTCCTGCCCGACAACCTCGCCGGCAAGCACAACTCGCAGGCCACCGACATCGGCGGCAACCAGATGGTCGCGGTGCGGGTGCTGGCGCATCAGCCTTCGCGCCGCCAGCCGCTGGCCGACGTGCGTGACGCGGTGCGCGCCACGGTGCAGCAGGACAAGGCGGCCAAGGCGGCCCGCACCGAGGGCGAGGCCCGCCTGGCGAAGTGGAAGGCCGCTGCACCGCCGCTGGCCGAGCTGCCGGCCGCACAGACGATCTCGCGTGCGCGCAGCCAGGATCTGCCGCGCCCGATCGTCGACGCGGTGCTGAAGGCCTCGGTCGACACGCTGCCGGCCTGGATCGGCGTCGATCTCGGTCAGGACGGCCATGCGGTGGTGATGATCGAGAAGGTGCAGGCCGCCGATGCCGCCGACACCGGCCCGATCGCGCAGGTGCGCCAGCAATACGCCGCGATGTGGGCCCAGGCCGAGACCGAGGCCTACCGCGCCGCGCTGCGCAAGCGCTACAAGAGCGAGATCACCGCCAAGGCCAAGGCCGCCGAGGAGCCGGCTGGCGCTGCCTCGAAGTGAGTTTGAAAAAGATTCGCTGAAATCTCTTGCGAAGATAGAAAGAGTCGTACTACAATTCAATTCTTCGCTCAGCGACGGTGGCTGTAGCTCAGTTGGTAGAGTCCCAGATTGTGATTCTGGTCGTCGTGGGTTCGAGTCCCATCAGCCACCCCAGACAAGACAAAGGCCCGGTCAAGCGACCGGGCCTTTTGCGTTGGGGCGGCCGTCTCGGCCGCCTTGTGCTCAGGCGGTGAGCCGCGCTGCGCGCACCCTCAGCTTGCGCAGTTCCTCCGCCCACAGCACCGTGCTGGCCAGCACGGCCAGCGGCAGCAGCGTCGAGGCCCGCAGCGGCTGTGCATGGAAGAGTGCACCGAGCGCCGGCACCTGCAGCACCGCGATCTGCAGCGCGATGCTCAGCGCCAGGCCGCCGGCCAGCCAGCGGTTGGCCAGCAGCCGCGGCCCCAGCGCCGAGGCGGTGGCCGACTGGCAGTTCAGCACATTGAACCAGCAGCACATCGCCAGCAGCGTGAAGGTCTCGCTGCGCACCAGGGCCTCGGGCGCGCCCTCGGCCAGCCGCCAGGCGAACCAGCCGAAGGTGAGCGCGGCGATCGTCGGCGCCATCAGCGCCACCCGGCCCAGCAGCGCGCGGTCGAGCAGGGCCGCGTCGCGCGGCACCGGGCGGCGGCGCATCTCGTGGCCGTCGGGCGGATCCATCACCAGGTTCACCGTGACGGTCCCTTCGGTGACGATGTTGATCCACAGGATCTGCACCGCCGCCAGCGGCATCGGCAGGCCGGCCAGCAGTGCCAGCAGCAGCACCACCAGCGCCGCCATCGAGGTGGAGAACAGGTAGAGGATCACCTTCTTCAGGTTGGCGTGCACCACCCGACCCTGCTCGACCGCGCCGACCAGGGTGGCGAAGTTGTCGTCGGTCAGCACGATGCGCGCGGCGCTCTTGGCCACCTCGGTGCCGGTGATGCCCATGGCCACGCCGACATCGGCCCGGGCCAGCGCTGGCGCGTCGTTGACGCCGTCGCCGGTCATCGCCACCACCTCGCCGCGGGTCTGCAACGCCTCGACGATGCGCAGCTTCTGTGCCGGCTGCACCCGCGCGAAGACGGCGACGCGGTCGAGCGCGTCCCGCAGCGCGGCCGCGTCCATGCCCTCGAGCTCGCGGCCGTCGATCGCCAGGTCGCCGTCGCGCGCGATGCCCAGATCGCGGGCGATCGCCAGGCCGGTCAGGCGATGGTCACCGGTGACCATGACGGTGCGGATGCCGGCGCGGCGGCATTGCGCCACCGCCTCGCGCACTTCCTCGCGCGGCGGGTCGATCTGGGCGACCAGGCCTAGCAGCCGCGCCCGGCCCTGGAGGGCCGCGAAGCCGCCCGAGGCGTCGGGCGCAGCCGCCTCCACCACCGCGAAGGCCAGCACCCGCCAGGCGCGTGCCGCCATCGCCTCGGCCTGGGTGCGGGCGCGTGCGTGCAGGGCCTCGTCCTCGGGACGGCACAGCCGCAGCACCGCCTCCGGCGCGCCCTTGATCCAGACCTGCGCGCCGTTCCAGGTCGCCATCATCTGGGTGTCGGCATCGAAGGGCAGCTCGGCATGGCGCGGGGCGGCCGCCCGCAGCGCTGCACCGTCCCGGCCCGCCTTGGCCGCCAGCACCCGCAGCGCGCCTTCGGTCGGATCGCCCAGCACCGTCCAGCCGCCGTGATCACCGGCCTGCGGCTGCGGTGCGACCAGCTCCGCGTCATTGCACAGCACCGCCGCGTCGAGCAGCGGGGCCAGCACCGTGTCGTCGGCGACGATCGTGCTCTCGCCGACCCGCAGCCGGCCCTCGGGCCGGTAGCCGATGCCCTCGACGCTCACCTCGCGGCCGTCGGGCAGCCACAGGCCGACCACCGTCATCTCGTTGCGGGTCAGCGTGCCGGTCTTGTCGGTGCAGATCACGGTGACCGAGCCGAGCGTTTCCACCGCCGAGAGCCGGCGGATGATCGCGCCCCGCCCGGCCATGCGCTGCATGCCCACCGCCAGCGCAATGGTCATCGCCACCGGCAGGCCCTCGGGCACCATCGACACCATCTGGCTGATCGCGACCATCAGCACTTCGGGCAGCGGCAGCGCGCGCCACCATCCCAGCAGCACCACCAGCACGAACAGGCCGAGCGAGGCCGCCACCAGCAGCCGGCCGAAGCGCTCCAGGCGCCGCTCCAGCGGGGTCTTCGGTTCCTCGGCGCCCTCGGTCAGGCCGGCGATGCGGCCGACCTCGGTGCGGCTGCCGGTGGCCACCACCAGCGCGCGGGCACGGCCGGCGGTCACATGGGTGCCGGCATGCAGCATGCCGCTGCGGTCGGCCAGGCCGGCCTCGGCCGGCACCGCCGCGGCCGACTTGGCCACCGGCACCGATTCGCCGGTCAGCGCCGCCTCGGCCGCCTGCAGCAGCGCATGATCCAGCACCCGGGCGTCGGCGGCGACCGCGTCGCCGGCGGCCAGCAGCATCAGATCGCCGGGCACCAGCTCGCGCGCGGCCACCACCTGCTCGGCACCGTCGCGCAGCACCCGCACCTGCAGCGCCGACAGCCGGCGCAGCGCGGCCATCGAGCGCTCGGCGCGGCCTTCCTGCAGCGTGCCGATCAGCGCGTTGACCAGCACCACCGCCAGGATCACCCCGGCGTCGCCCCGGTGGCCGAGCGCCACCGCCAGCGCCGCGGCGACGAACAGGATGGCGATCAGCGGGCTGGCGAACTGCCGTGCGAAGGTGCGCCACAGCGGCCGGGGCGGCGCCTCGGGCAGCGCGTTGGGGCCGTGCTCGGCGAGCCGGCGCGCGGCGGCGTCGGCCGGCAGGCCCCGCTCGGCATGGCTTTCCAGATGCCGGACCGCCTGGTCGGGCGCAAGCGCATGCCAGGCGGGCGAGTCCGAGGGCGGCGGATGGTCGGGGCGGATGGGTGTCGGTGCGGGCACGCCAGGTTCTCCTTTGCTCCGGATGGTTCCCGGAGGATGGGGAGAAGTTCGGTCGCTGGCGTGTCGGCGCGGGGGGATCGGACGGTGCCTTGACCTGGGTCAATCTGGCGTGTCGGGGTCTGTCAGGTGTCGAGCGTGGCGCCGGCCAGCAGGGCCTGCTGGGGCGTGCTGGTCAGCGCGAGCTTGCGGTAGGCGCCGCGGATGTGCTCGTTGACCATTTGTCCCTTCATGCCCATCAGCCGCGCGATTTCCTTGACGGTGAAGCCCTTGCTGATCTGCAGCAGCACCTCGCTCTCGCGCGGGGTGAGGGCGCGGGCGTCACCCTCGGGCAGAGGCTGGGCGCGCAGGAAGGCCAGCATGCGCCGCGCCATCGACGGCGACAGCGGCGGCTGGCCGCGCACGATGCGCTGCAGCTCCTCGACCAGCACCTCGAAGCGGTCTTCCTTGAGCAGGTAGCCGCTGGCGCCGCACTGCAGCGCCGGAAACAGGTGGTCGTCGTCGGAATGCAGCGTGGTGGCGATGCGGATGGCCGGATAGCCGGCCAGCCGCGCCAGCAGCGTCAGGCCGGCCTGGTCGGGCTGTTCCAGGTCGCACAGGATCAGCCGGAAGGCCTCGGTGCCCTGGCCCTGCAGATCGAGCGCGGCGCTGGCGGCCTCGATGCCGGCGGCCTCGACGAAGCTCAGCTCGTCGCTGAAGCTCTCGCGCACGACACGCGTCAGGAAGCCTCGGGCGACGGCGTTGTCCTCGACGATCAGCACGCGGATGGGCATGGGGTGCGGTTCCTGGCAGGGCGCCTTCGGGCGCTGGAGTATGCAAGTTCAGGATTATCGGTGCAGGCATCGGGGAGCGGCAGTACCCCATCCCCCGGGTCCGGGCTGTCGCCCCCGGATGCGCGGGTGTGCCGGCCGGTGCCTACAATCGGCTTCATGAGAATACTGGTGGCCAATGATGATGGATACCTTGCGCCGGGGCTGCATGCGCTGGTCGAGGTCTGCCGAAGCTTCGGCGAGGTCGATGTGGTGGCGCCCGAGCAGAACGCCAGCGGCACCTCCAACTCGCTGTCGCTGCACCGGCCGCTGTCGGCCTGGCGGGCCGACAGCGGGGTGAGGGTGGTCAACGGCACGCCCTCCGACTGCGTGCATGTCGCGCTGACCGGCCTGCTCGAGCACCGCCCCGACCTGATCGTCTCGGGCATCAACAACGGCCCGAACCTGGGCGACGACACCATCTACTCCGGCACGGTCGCTGCGGCCACCGAGGGCTATCTGTTCGGCGTGCCGGCGATCGCCTTCTCGCAGGCCGAGCATGGCTGGCGCCACCTCGACGCGGCGGCCGAGACCGCGCGCCGGATCATCGCCGAGGTGCTGGCGCGGCCGCCCTCGGCCGGTGCGTGGCTGCTCAATGTCAACATTCCGGCCCGTCCGGACGCGGCCGATCTGCCACGCCAGGTCACCCGGCTGGGCCGACGCCACGCCAGCGAGCCGGTGGTGCGCCAGTTCAGCCCGCGCGGCGACCCGATCTACTGGATCGGCGCGCAGGGCGAGGTCCGCGAGGCCGGCGAGGGCACCGACTTCCATGCGGTGGCCGCCGGCATCGTCTCGGTCACGCCGCTGCAGGTCGATCTGACCGACCATGCCGGCCTGCCGGGCTGGCAGCGCTGGCTGGCCGGCCCGTCCGCCTGAGCCCGATGGCCGACGGCGAGGACGATGCCCGGCCGCCCTCGGGCCGCTGGCCGCTGCGGCTGGAGCGGGCGCAGCCGTCGGCGCGCCGGCTGGTCTCGCCCGGCACCGATTCGGTGATCCGCCATGAGCCGGTGCCGGCGACGCCCCGGGTCGCCTTCCCGGTGCGCCGCGCGGCCGAGCCGGTCCGGCCGGCGCCGGGCGACGGCGCACCGCTGCGCCAGCACATGGTCGACCGGCTGCGCCAGGCCGGCTGCCGCGACGAGGCGGTGCTGGCGGTGATGGCGCGCGTGCCGCGCCATCTCTTCGTCGACGCCGCGCTCCAGGGCCAGGCCTACGAGGACACCAGCCTGCCGATCGGCCTGGGCCAGACCATTTCCAAGCCCTCGGTGGTGGCACGCATGATCGAGCTGCTGCGCGAGCGCCCGGGCGGCCCGGCGCTGCGCCGGGTGCTGGAGATCGGCAGCGGCTGCGGCTACCAGGCCGCGGTGCTGGCCGGCCTGGCCGAGCGGGTGATCTCGATCGAGCGGCTGCGCGGCCTGCACGAGCGGGCGCTGGCGCGGCTGGCGCCGATGGCGCTGGCGAACCTGCAGCTGGTCTACGGCGACGGCCGGCTGGGCCATGCGCCTGCCGCGCCCTTCGACGCCATCATTGCCGCCGCCGGCGGACATGAGCTGCCGCCGGCCTGGCTGGAGCAGCTGGCCCGCGGCGGGCGGCTGGTCGCGCCGGTGCACGACGCGGCGCTGAAGTCGCAGGTGCTGATGGTGGTGGACCGGCTGGCCGACGGCAGCATCGTGCAGCGCATTCACGAGCCGGTGCGCTTCGTCCCCTTAGAATCCGGGATCAGCGAATTCGGACACTCCTGAGGTGAGGCTCCCACGCCCCGTCCGGACTCATCAGCGGCTGCGGGCCTCCATCACACTCCATGACGACTCCATATTCCACGCTTCCCGGCATCAGGTTCCTGCTCGGCGGCGCTTTCGCGCTGATCCTGACCGGCTGCGCCTCGCATCTGCGTCCGCCGGCTCCGCTCGAGAACCGCAGCCCTTCGAGCAGCTCGAAGCCGGCCGAGCCCGAGCGTCTTCCCCCCGGCCACGAGAATGCCGGCAAGCCCGGCTACTACACCGTCAAGCCCGGCGACACGCTGATCCGCATCGGTCTGGAGACCGGCCAGAACTGGAAGGACATCAGCCGCTGGAACCAGCTCGAGAATGCCGACCTGATCGAGGTCGGCCAGGTGCTGCGGGTGGTGTCGCCCGGCCAGGATCCGAGCCAGGTCGCCTCGCGGCCGGTGGTGACGCCGCGCATCGAGCCGCGTCCGATCGCGCCGGTGACGACGGCGCCGGTGCCCGCGGCGCCGCCGGCCACCGCGGCCACTCCGGCCGCCTCGGCGCCGGCCACCCCGCCGGTGGCCAGCACCCCGGTGCCGGCACCTGCCGCCGGCCCGGCTGCCTCGGCCGGCCGTGATGCCGATGACGATGTCAACTGGCTGTGGCCGTCCCAGGGTCCGATCGTCACCGGCTTCGAGGGCACCCGCAGCAAGGGCGTGGCGATTTCCGGCAAGGAAGGCGATCCGGTGCTGGCCGCCGCCGATGGCCGGGTGGTCTATGCCGGTTCGGGCCTGCGCGGCTACGGCAACCTGATCATCATCAAGCACAACGACACGCTGCTGACCGCCTACGCGCACAACAAGGCGCTGCTGGTGCGCGAGGACCAGATGGTGCGCCGCGGCCAGAAGATCGCCGAGATGGGCTCGAGCGACACCGACCGCGTCAAGCTGCATTTCGAGGTTCGCCGCAAGGGCAAGCCGGTCGATCCGGTCAAGGTGCTGCCGGCGCGCTGAGGCCGGCCGCCACCGCGCTTCCATTCCCCTGACCGCCGCTCCGGCACCCGCATGCCGGTCGCGGCGGTCTCGCTTTCATCCCCCGCAATTTCTCCCATGACCGACATCAACGAATGGCTGAAGGTCGACGCGCTCGACCTCGAGGCCCAGGGCGTGGCCCGCAACAGCGAAGGCAAGGTCGTCTTCATCGAGGGCGCGCTGCCTGGCGAGACGGTGCGCGTGAAGACCGGCCGGCGCAAGAACAACTGGGAGCAGGGCGAGCTGATCGAGATCGGCCGCGAGAGCGCGCAGCGCGTGACGCCCGGCTGCCCGAACTTCGGCCTGCACGCCGGCGCCTGCGGCGGCTGCAAGATGCAGCACTTCCACGCCGCGGCGCAGGTCGCGGTCAAGCAGCGCACGCTGGAGGACAACCTCTGGCACCTCGGCAAGGTGCGCCCGGAGCGGGTGATGCGCCCGATCGAGGGCCCGACCTGGGGCTACCGCTACCGCGCGCGGCTGTCGGTGCGCCATGTGGTCAAGAAGGGCACGGTGCTGGTGGGCTTCCACGAGCGCAAGTCGCGCTACATCGCCGACATGAGCGAATGCCGCATCCTGCCGCCGCACATCAGCGCGATGCTGCTGCCGCTGCGCACGCTGGTGATGTCGATGGACGCACGCGACACGCTGCCGCAGATCGAGCTGGCGCTGGGCGAGTCGCCCGAGGGCCTGGTCAACGCGCTGGTGCTGCGCCACCTGGAGCCGCTGGGCGAGGCCGACCTGCAGCGCCTGCGCGACTTCGCCGCCCAGCACCGGGTGCAGTGGTGGCTGCAGCCCAAGGGCCCGGACACGGTGCACCTGCTCGACGCGGGCGAGGGCGCCGGGCCGCAGCTGGCCTATACGCTGCCCGAGTTCGGCGTGACCATGCCCTTCAAGCCGACCGACTTCACCCAGGTCAACCACCACATCAACCGGGTGCTGGTGGCGCGGGCACTGAAGCTGCTGGACGCGCAGCCCGACGAGCGGGTGATCGACTGGTTCTGCGGCCTGGGCAACTTCACGCTGCCGATCGCCACCCAGGTGCGCGAGGTGCTCGGCATCGAAGGCAGCGAGGCGCTGGTGCAGCGCTCGCGCGAGAACGCGGTCGTCAACCGCCGCGACAACGCCACCTTCGCCGCGCGCAACCTGTTCGAGCTGTCGGCGCAGGACCTGGCCGCCTACGGCTCGGCCGCACGCTGGCTGGTCGATCCGCCGCGCGAAGGCGCCTTCGCGCTGGCCAAGGCGCTTGCCGAGGTGCGCCAGAACCCGATCGCGGGCTACGAGCCGCCGGCACGCATCGTCTACGTCAGCTGCAATCCCTCGACGCTGGCGCGCGACGCCGGGCTGCTGATGCACCAGGCCGGCTACCGCTGCGCCGCCGCGGGCGTGGTCAACATGTTCCCGCACACCGCGCATGTCGAGTCGATCGCGGTGTTCGAGCGCATCGACGGCTGGACGCTGCCGGCGCCGGTCGAGGCCGAGCCGCAGGAGGGTGCGGCCTCCGAAGGCGCTGCGCCCGAGACAGGCGAGCCGGCATGAGCACCGTTCTTGCTTGATCCGGGCGCCCCTTCACGGAAAGATTCATGATCCGCCTTCGGCTGTCCATCGAGCTTGACTACCTCGTCCTGTCGCCCTCGTGCGACTTCGTCTTCAACATCCACGTCGCGCACACCAGCCGCCAGACGGTGCGCGAGGAGGCGCTGACGCTTGATCCCTGCCAGCGCGCCGAGGTGCAGCTCGATCCGGTGCACGGCAGCCGCTACATGCGGCTGCATGCTGCCGCCGGGCCGCTCAGGGTGGCCTACCAGGCCACAGTCGACATCCGCCACCACATGGAGGATCCCGCCAAGATCGGCGAGGTGCCGGTGTCGCGGCTGCCGGTGCATGTGCTGCCCTATGTCTACCCGAGCCGCTACTGCCAGTCCGACCGGCTGCTGCGGCTGGCCTTCGCCGAGTTCGGCCATCTGCCGCCGGGCTACGCGCGGGTGCAGGCGATCCGCGACTGGGTACACCGCCGGGTGCTCTTCCAGTCCAACAGCACGAACTCGACCACCTCGGCGCTGGACACGCTGGTCGAGCGGGTGGGCGTGTGCCGAGACTTCGCGCACCTGATGATCGCGCTGTGCCGCGCGCTCAACATTCCGGCGCGCTTCGCCACCGGCATCGACTACGGCGCCGACCCGGCGCTGGGCCCGACCGACTTCCATGCCTATGTGGAGGTCTATCTGGGCGACCGCTGGTACATCTTCGATCCCTCGGGCACGGCCATTCCGATGGGCTTCGTGCGCTTCGGCACGGGGCGGGACGCGGCCGATGCGGCCTTCGCGACCATCTTCGGCGGCGTGCAGTCGCCGCCGCTGCCGCCGCGCCTGCGCATCGAGGCGCTGACCGGCACACCCGATCTGACGCTGCCGGTGCACTGCGCCCAGGCGCTGTCGACCGACGACGGGCCGCCGGCGCGGGGTTGAGCGCCGGGGGCGGGCGGTGGTGGGCCCTCGCCTTCGCGAGGGTGACGGTGCGGAGGGGCGAGGGTGACGGCGCGGTGGGGAGAGGGTAACGGGCGGCGATCGTGGCGCAGGCAGAGCGGCTGCGGGTGAGCGCTTGATACCGTCATGCCCGCGAAGGCGGGCACCCACGAGCGCGCTCGACGTGGCTCAGCCCTGCAGCCCCTGCGTCTGCGGATGCCGCTGCATGTAGACCCGCACATACGAGCAGCTCGGACGCACCTTCAGCCCCTCGGCCGCGGCCCAGTCCAGCGCGGCCCGGACCAGCGCGGCGGCGATGCCGCGGCCTTCGAGCGCGCGTGGCACGCCGGTATGGTGCATGTCGATCAGGTCGCCGCTGCGGTGGTAGGCGGCCACGCAGGTCAGCCCGTCGACGACCGCCTCGAAGCGCGATGCGGCCGTGTTGTGGACGATGGTCAGATCGGTCGGGGGCGTCGTCATGGGCGGTCTCGGCTCAGCGTTCAGTGGCGGTCCAGGGAATGTCGATCACCGGGGGCACGCGGTTGTCGATGTCGCGCGGCACCACGCCGGCCTTGTCGATCGCGTTGATGACGGCCTGGTCCCACTCGGGCTGGCCGCTGGACTTCAGCAGCTCGCGCGAGATGATGGTGCCGTCGGGTGCCACCCGGACCCGCACCACGGCGGGCGCGCTGCTGCGGATCTCGCCGGTGAAGGTGAGCTTGGGCTTGAGGTAGGCGCGCAGCCGGCCGGCGTAGCCCGCCGACGGGCCGGAGGACTGCGCCGCCGTGCCGCCGCCGCCCGATCCGGCCGGGCCGCCGCGACTGCCGGCGCTGGCACGGCCGCTGCCGTCTCCCTCGCCGCCGTCACCGTCGCCGAGCTGCTTCTGCAGGCGGCGCAGGTTTTCCTCGCGCAGCCTGGCGGCGCGCTCCTGGTCGGCCTTCTCCGCTTTCTCGGCTTTCTCGCGGGCGGCTTTTTCCGCTTTCTCCCGGGCAGCCTTCTCGGCCTTTTCCTTTTCGGCGCGTTCCTTGTCCGCACGCTCCTTCTCGGCCTTGCGCTCGGCGGCTTTTTCCTTCTCCGCCTTCTCGGCCTTTTCAGCCTTCTCGCGCTCGCGGCGTTCCTTCTCGGCCTGCTCCTTGCGGGCACGCTCCTTCTCGGCGCGCTGCTGCTCGGCCTTTTCGGCTTTCTCCGCCTTCTCGGCCTTTTCGCGTTCGGCCTTCTCCCGGGCGGCCTTCTCGGCCTTGGCGGCTTTGTCGGCCTTCTCGCGCTCGCGCTCGGCTTCCTCGGCTTCGCGGCGGCGCTTCTCGGCGCGCTCGCGGGCGATGTCGGCCTCGCGCTGCTCCGCCGCTGTCGGCGGGGGTGGGCTGGCCTTGGGCTTCGGAACGGGCACCGGGACCGGCATCGGCTCGGGCACCGGTGCAGGTGGGGGCGGAGGCGGGGGGGGCGGCGGAACAGGCGCCGGGGGCGGCGGCACCGCCTCGACGGGCGCCTCAAGTCGGGCGGCTGGCGCGGCGGCGGCGGCCGGTGCGGCAGCCTGCGGCACGGCCGACCACAGCTCGGCGCTGACGGTGGCGATCTCCTCGCGCTTCCAGGCCACGCCCCAGGCGAGCGCGGCGATCAGTCCGGCATGCGCGATCAGCGCCACCGTCGAGCCCAGACCGAGGCTGTCGGCCGAGGGCGGGTTGCGCACGGGATCGTCGGCCGGGTCCGCCGGCGCGGGGGGCGGCACCATCGGGGCGCGCGGCGGCGGCGAGGGCGGGAGCGTCATCGGCCGACCTCGCTCAGCCACCGGTGGTGCGCACCGCCAGGCCGACGCGGGCCACGCCGGCGCGCTGCAGGGTGTCCATCACCTTGACGACCAGCTCGTAGCGCACGCCCTTGTCGGCGGCGATGATGACCGGCACCTGCGCGGCGCCTTCGGCCAGCGCCTTGACGCGCGCGGCCAGCCGGCCCATCGCGACCCGCTCGTCCGGATCGCTGCCGGCGGGCGTGCGGCCGTCGACCTTCAGCCGCAGCTGGCCATCGGCGTCGACGATGACCTCGATCACCCGGTCGGGCTGGCGCTGCGCCTGGCCGATGGTGGGCAGGTCGACCACGCCAGGCGTCATCAGCGGGGCGCTGACCATGAAGATGATCAGCAGCACCAGCATCACGTCGATGAACGGGACCATGTTGATCTCGTTGATCGTGCGGCGGCGCCCCGATCCGGAGCGGGACTGCATCGCGGGCATCGTCGGACTCCGCTCAGAGCGTGGCGGCGGCCGAGGGCGGCTGCGCGGTGCTCATCTGGCCGGCGTTGCGCGCCAGGATGTTGGAGAACTCCTCCATGAAGGTCTCCTGCTGGATCGCCAGGCGGTCGATGTCGCGCGCGAAGCGGTTGTAGGCGATGACGGCCGGAATCGCGGCGAAGAGGCCGATCGCGGTGGCCACCAGCGCCTCGGCGATGCCGGGCGCCACGGTGGCCAGCGTCACCTGCTGCAGGTTCGACAGGCCGGTGAAGGCGTGCATGATGCCCCACACGGTCCCGAACAGGCCCACATACGGCGAGACCGAGCCGACGGTGGCCAGGAAGGACAGATTGGACTCGATCACGTCGAGCTCGCGCTGGAAGCTGGCGCGCATCGCGCGCCGGGCGCCGTCGAGCAGCGCGCCGGGGTCGCCGACGCGGCGCTCGCGCAGCTTCAGGAACTCGCGCATGCCGGCGGTGAAGATGCGCTCCATCGGCGCGGACTGGTGGGCGTTGCGCTCGCTCTGCTGGTAGAGCTCGCTGATGTGGCGGCCCGACCAGAAGTCGCGCTCGAAGCGGTCGTTGCCGCCGCGCACCCGGCGCAGGCCGGTGATCTTGGCGACGATCACCGCCCAGCTCGCCAGCGACACCAGCAGCAGCACCGCCATGACGATCTGCACGACGATGCTGGCCTGCAGCACCAGCTGCAGGATGTTCAGGTCCTGGTTCATGGCATCAAGCCTCGGAAGAATCGTGGGTGGGGGTCAGGGCTGCAGTCCGAGGGCGGACAGCAGGGCAGGGGGCATGCGCCGGGGGCGCAGCGAGGTGGCATCCACGCAGCCGATGCGGATGCGGCCCTCGGCCAGCAGCGTCCCGTCGCGCCAGGCCTGCTGCTCGAGCACCAGGCTGGCGCGGCCGCGCTCGGCCAAGCGCACCGTCACCTCGACGAGATCGTCGAGCCGCGCGGGCTGGCGGTGGCGCACCTGGGTGTCGGTCACCACGAACATCGCCTGCTCCTCGAGCCGCATCGCCTGCTGCGAGAAGCCGAGCGTGCGCAGCCATTCGGTGCGTGCGCGCTCGAAGAACTTCAGGTAGTTGGCGTAGAAGACCACGCCGCCGGCGTCGGTGTCTTCCCAGTAGATGCGCAGCGGCCAGCGGAATTCGTCGAGGAGCGGTTTCGGGTTCGCAGAGGTCATCGGATCGGGATCAGGTGCGGGCCCACAGCAGCGTGGCCACCAGCAGCAGCAGCGCCAGCACCACCGCCAGCAGCGTGCTGAGCATCCAGCCCGCCGGCCGGCCGGGCGGTGGGGGCACGGTGGGAACAGCGAGATGCCGGGGCGCAGCCGGCGCCGCCCCCAGCGGGCCGGGCAGCGTGGAGGCCGGCGGCGGCAGGGTCTGCGCCACGGCGACCGGAGCCGGCATGGCGGGGCCGGCCGGCTCGCCGGCCTCGGGCTGCGAGGACAGCCAGGCGCGCAGCTCGCGGGCCATCGTGCCGGCGGTGCGGTGGCGCTGCTCCGGGTCGATGCGGATCGCCTTCAGCGCGATCTCGGCCAGCTCGTGCGGCACGCCGGGATCGATCTCGCAGGGATGGCGGGGCCGCCCGGCGCGCACCGAGGCGCGGATCTCCGCCAGCGTGCCGCCCAGGAAGGGCCGCTGGCCGCACAGCAGCTCGTAGAGCACCACGCCGAGCGAGTAGACATCGGTGCGCGGATCGCATTCGCGGCCGTCGAACTGCTCCGGCGCGGCATAGTAGGGCGAGCCCAGCGCCGGCCCGCCGATCGCCTCGGCCTGGTGCAGCAGCTGCGCAATGCCGAAGTCCAGCACCACCGGCCGGGTGCGCCCGACCATGAAGATGTTGCCCGGCTTGACATCGCGGTGCACCACGCCCTTGCCGTGCGCGTAGCTGAGCGCGTCGGCCACCCGGCGCACGATCAGCGCCGCCTGCGCGCCGCTGGGATGCCAGCCCGAGCGCAGCATCTGCGACAGGTCCTTGCCGCGCAGCAGCTCCATCGCGATGTAGGCGCCGTCCGGGCTGACGCCGGCGTCATGCACGGTGACGATGTGCGGATGGCTCAGGCGCGCCGCCGCGCGGGCCTCGTCGAGCACCCGCGCCACCAGCGGCTCGCGCTCGCCGTCGGGGACGGCCAGCGGCAGCGTCTTGACCGCGACCCGGCGGGTCAGCACGGTGTCGTAGGCCGACCAGACGGTGCCCAGGCCGCCGGCGCCCAGCGGCCGCTCGAGCACATAGCGGCCCATCTGGTTCTGGTTCAGCAGGGCCTGGGCGTCGGGAATCAGCACCGGCGCGGCCGGCATCGGCGGCACCGGCGTGGTCAGTTCGCCCGGCAGGCTCAGGTCGAGCGCCGCGCCGATCTGCTGCTCGAAGGGCAGGCTGTCGGGCGGCAGGGTCTCGGTCAGCGCGCCCGGATCGGTGGGCAGCCAGCCGGCTTCGGCCGGACCGGGCGGCGGTGACGGGCGGTTCGGGGTCGAGGTGGTCATGGCGGTGGCGGGGACTCGCGTGACCGTGGCCGTCAGCGCCCGAGCACCCGCCGCAGGCGTCGCACCGCCTCGTGCAGGTCGTCCATCGAGCTGGCGAAGGAGAGCCGGGCGTGGTGCGCGGTCTGCGCATGGCCGAAGTCGCGGCCCGGCGTCAGCGCGATGTGGGCGCGCTGCATCATGTCCATGCAGAAGGTCCAGCTGTCGGGCGCGTGCGCGCGGGTGTCGAACCAGACATAGAAGGCGCCGTCAGGGCGCACCGGCACCGTCAGGCCGAGCGACTCCAGCGCCGGCACGATGAAGTCGCGCCGAGCCTGCATCGCAAGGCGGCGCTGCTCGCACAGCGCCAGCGTGTCGGGCTCGAAGCAGGCCAGCGCGGCCTGCTGCGCGACCGTCGAGGCGCAGATGTAGAGGTTCTGCGCCAGCTTCTCGACTGCCGGCACCAGCGCCTCGGGCAGCACCAGCCAGCCCAGGCGCCAGCCGGTCATGCCGAAATACTTGGAGAAGCTGTTGATGACCACCACGTCGTCGCCAAGCGTCACCGCGCTGCGCGCCTGGCCGTCGTAGCTCAGGCCGAGGTAGATCTCGTCGACCAGCGTCAGGCCGCCGCGCGTGCGCACCGCTTGGGCGATGCGGGCGAGCTCGTCGGGCGCGATCGAGGTGCCGGTCGGGTTCGACGGCGAGGCCAGCATCACGCCGCGGGTGGTCTCGCGCCAGGCCGCCTCGACCGAGGCCGCATCGAGCTGGAAGCGCTGCGCGGCGTTTGCCGGCAGCAGCCGGGCGACGCCGCCGGCGGCGGTGACAAAATGGCGGTTGCACGGATAGCTCGGATCCGGCATCAGGATCTCGTCGCCGGGGCCGACCACCGCGCTGGTCAGCAGCTGCAGCGCCGCCGACGCGCCGGCGGTCACGACGATGCGCCGCGCCGGCACATCCGCCTGCCAGCGCTCGCCATACCAGCGCGAGATCGCCTCGCGCAACGCGGGCAGACCGGTCGCCGGGGTGTACTGGGTGCGGCCGGCGTCGATGCAGCGCCGCGCCGCCTCGGCCACCGCCGGGGGCGCGGTGGTGTCGGGCTCGCCGATGTTCAGATAGATCATCGGCTCGCCGCCCCGCGCCGGATCGCAGGCCGGGCTGCGGGCGATCTCGTCGGCGGCCTTGGCGCACTCCATCACCCAGAAGGGCTCGATGCCGGCGACACGCGACGCCAGCCGGAACGGATCGGGGGAGGCGCTGGGGAGTCGGTCCATGAGCGGTGGCGGGTCTCGACGGCAGACGGCAGGATCAGGACGGGCGCGACGCGCTGCGGGCGGCGCGCTGGGCGGCGACCTCGGCCGGACGCAGCGTGGCGGCGGCCTTGTCGAGCACGCCGTTGACATACTTGTGGCCGTCGGTGCCGCCGAAGGCCTTGGCCAGCTCGACCGCCTCGTTGATCGCCACCCGGTAGGGCACCTCGACGCAGTGGCGCAGCTCGTAGGTGCCGATCAGCAGCACCGCATGCTCCACCGGCGAGAGCTGGGCCACGACGCGGTCCAGATGCGGCGCGATCACGCCGTCAAGCTCGGCCACCTGGCTGATGCAGCCCTGCAGCAGCGCGTCGAGATGGGCGCTGTCGCAGCGGCCGTGATCATCCTGCTCGCGCATGTGGGCCATGATCACGCCGACATCGGCACGGCTGATCAGCCATTCGTACAGGCCCTGCAGCGCCAGCTCGCGCGAGCGGCGGCGGGCGGATTTCGGCCGCGGCGTGCCGGCGGCGGCTTGCGGGGCGGAGGCGGGACGGTTTTTCTGATTCGGGTTCAAGACAATTCTTCCAGCAGATTCGCCATCTCGACCGCGACGCGGGCCGCGTCGGCGCCCTTGTCTTCGGCGCGGGCCCAGGCCTGGGCCTCGTTCTCGACGGTCAGGATGGCATTGGCGATCGGCACGCCATGATCGAGCGACACCCGGGTGACGCCGGCGCCGCTCTCGTTGGCGACCAGTTCGAAGTGATAGGTCTCGCCACGGATGATGCAGCCCAGCGCGATCAGCGCGTCATGCTCGTCGGCCTCGGCCAGCGCCTGCAGCGCCACCGGCACCTCCAGCGCGCCGGGCACGCTGATGTGGCGGATGTGGCGCTGCTCGACGCCCAGACGCTGCAGCTCGGCGATGCAGCTCTGCGCGAGCCGGTCGGTCAGCTCGGCATTGAAGCGGGCCTGGACGATGGCGACGTGCAGGTCGCTGCCGTCCAGACGGGTGGATTGGCCCTTGTCGGCACCTTGCATGGCGATGACTCCGTGGTGAGGGTCGGCGGATCGGCGCTCAGGCCTGGGGCTCGGACGGCAGGAAGCCGGTGACTTCCAGGCCATAGCCGACCATGCTGGGCATGCGGCGGCGGTTGCTCATCAGCTTCATGCGACGCACGCCGAGGTCGCGCAGGATCTGCGCGCCCACGCCGTAGGTGCGCAGGTCCATCGTCGGGCGGGCCGGTTCGGCCGGCTGCGGTTGCGCCAGGCCCAGCAGCGCCTGCGCGTCCTGGCCGACGTTGAGCAGCACCGCCACGCCGCGGCCGGCCGACTCGATCGTCGCCAGCGCGTGCGGCAGCGCCCAGGAGTGGCGCGCGCGGCCGACATCGAGCAGGTCCAGCACCGACAGCGGCTCGTGCACCCGCACCAGCAGCTCGTCGTCGGGCGTCCAGCTGCCCTTCGACAGCGCCAGATGGACTTGTCCGGTGCGGTCGCGGTAGACGCGGCTGTCGAACTGCCCCCAGGGCGTGGTCAGTGGCGCCTGATGCAGCGGCTCGATCAGCGATTCGTTGCGGCTGCGGTAGCTGATCAGGTCGGCGATGGTGCCGATCTTCAGGCCGTGCTCGCGGGCGAATTCCTGCAGATCGGGCAGGCGCGCCATCGTGCCGTCGTCCTTCATGATCTCGCAGATCACCGAGGCGGGCGACAGGCCGGCCATGCGGGCCAGATCGCAGCCGGCCTCGGTGTGGCCGGCGCGCATCAGCACGCCGCCATCCTGGGCCTGCAGCGGGAAGATGTGGCCGGGCTGGACCAGATCGGCCGGCCGGGTGTCGCGGGCGACCGCGACCTCCACGGTGCGCGAGCGGTCCGCCGCCGAGATGCCTGTGGTCACGCCGGTGGCCGCCTCGATCGAGACGGTGAAGGCGGTGCTGTGCTTGGTGCCGTTGCGCGCGGCCATCGGCGGCAGCTGCAGGTATTCGCAGCGCTCGCGCGTGAGCGTCAGGCAGATCAGGCCGCGGCCATGCTTGGCCATGAAATTGATGGCTTCCGGCGTGACCAGATCGGCGGCGAGGACCAGATCGCCCTCGTTCTCGCGATCCTCCTCGTCGACGAGGATGATCATGCGACCGGCCGCAAGCTCGGCCACCAGCTCGGGTATCGGAGAAATCGACATTCCGGGATTGTAGGCGCTCGGCGGCCTCCCACCCTGAAGCCGGCGCGAGTCTGTCCCCTAGGGCGCTGACACAGCCGACGGCCGGCCGATCAGGCGCACGTCCTCGCCGACCCGCGCGACGTCGTGCAGCGCCATCCGCCAGGCCTGGTCCAGCGCCGCGGGCGGCCCGAAGGCCGCCAGCCCGCGGCCCTCGCCGAGCAGCACCGGCGCGACATAGGCCAGCAGCTCGTCGACCTGGCCGGCGGCCAGCAGCGCGCCGTTGAGCCGCGCGCCGGCCTCGACATGCAGCTCGTTGACGCCGCGCCGGCCCAGCAGGGCCAGCACCGCCGCGAGATCGGGCCGGCCGTCGGTGCCGGGTGCGACCGCCTCGATCTCGACGCCCTCGCGCTGCAGCGCCGCGACGCGTGCCTCGTCCTCGAGGGCAGCGGGCCGGCACAGCAGCAGCGCGCGGCCCGGCGCATCGAGCAGGCGTGCGGTCGGCGGCGTGCGCAGCGTGCTGTCGAGCACCACCCGCAGCGGCAGCCGGCCCCAGGGATCGGTCGCCAGCCGGGTGTCCAGGCGCGGGTCGTCGTCGAGCACCGTGCCCACACCGGTCAGGATCGCGCCGGCGCGCCGCCGCCAGGCATGGCCGTCGGCGCGTGCGGCCGCACCGGTGATCCACTGGCTGCGCCCGTCGGGCAGTGCGCTGCGGCCGTCCAGACTGCCGGCGACCTTCATGCGCACCCAGGGCCGGCCGCGGATCATGCGCGAGAAGAAACCGATGTTGAGCTCGCGCGAGGCCTCGGCCATCAGGCCGTGGATCACCTCGATGCCCGCCGCGTGCAGCCGGCGCACGCCCCGGCCGGCCACCAGCGGATTGGGGTCGAGCGCGGCGATCACCACCCGTGCCAGGCCAGCCTCGACCAGCGCGTCGGCGCACGGCGGCGTGCGGCCGTGGTGGCTGCAGGGCTCGAGCGTGACATGGGCGGTGGCGCCACGCAGATCGTGGCCGGCGGCACGGGCCTCGCGCAGCGCGACCACCTCGGCATGCGGGCCGCCGGCCTCGCGGGTGTGGCCTCGGCCGATGACCTGCCCGCCGGGCGCGGTCAGCACGCAGCCGACGCGGGGATTGGGCTCGGTCAGGCCGATGGCCTGGGCGGCCAGGTCCAGCGCCTCGGCCATCGCGATCTGGTCGCGGGCACTGAACTGCGCCAGCGGGGCCGGGAGGAGGTCGTCCGGAGTGGGGTCGAGGGCATCCATGAACAGGATTGTGCACCGCATCATTGCTGCGCGTGCAGCCACGACAGGCGCGCTCAGCTCAGGGCTGGTGCGCGACCGTGCTGTCGTCGAGCGGGTCCGGCCAGGGCCAGGGGCCGGTGTCGACCGGGCAGCGCGCGCTGCCGCGGATGACGAGAAAGTTCTGCCCGGCCAGTGGCAGCGTCACGGCGATGTAGACCGCCGGATGCTCTGCCGCGTCGATGCGGCCGTTGCCGTCCTGGTCGGCGCTGTAGCGGCAGATCCGGAAGCGTCCGGACTGACCGGCGGTGGCGCCGCCCTCGGCCAGCAGCCAGCCCTGGGGCACCAGGTCGAGCCGGCCGGACCAGCGCGGCAGGCCGCCCGAGGCGGCCGCGACCGGTTGCACCAGGCAGTGGTAGGTGATCGCGGTGCGTGCCGTGCTGCCGCCGTCCGGTCCATCATGAACGCATTCCCAGGCGGGCGTGGGATGGCCGGTGCTGCTCAGCGTGAGCCGCAGGTCCAGCGGCAGGACGGCACTGTCCGGCTGCTCGGCCTGGGTTTCGCCCGGCGTGTCGGTGCCGGTGGCGAAGCGCACATGGCCGGACAGCAGCAGTCCGGACAGCGCCCGGCAGTTGCCGAGGCTGCCGGCATCGAGCCGCTCTGGCGTGCCGGGCGGCGGCGCGGGCTGGTCGCAGCGTTGTGTCACCGCGGCGCTGCGGCTGTCGAAGACCCAGATCCGCGTCGAGTCTGGCCGCACGCGCCAGGCATGGCGGCCATCGCCCAGGTCCTGGCTGCCCGGCGGCAGCCGGGCGGGGCTGGCGATGCTGGGCACGGTGCCGCTGCTGCCGATGGCGCGGCCCCCGCTGTGGCGTGCCAGCAGCGTGGCCGCAGCCAGGTCGGCCTGGGGCTGCAGTCGCAGGCTGCTCAGCGCGATGCTCTGAGGCTGGCCGTGGCGGTCGTGCCAGTCGATCCGGCTGCTCACCGACGCCAGCCGCTGCAGCGCACTCGCCTCGATGCGGCGCTGCAGCTGCATCGGCGAGGTGCTGCCGTCGAGGGCGGTTGGAGGCGAAGCGGTCGCAGACCCGGCGCGCAGTGTCTCCAGGTCGTCGGCGGCCAGGCGCACTGCCTCGGCCTGCTGGCGGCTCAGGTCGGCGCCCAGTCGCAGTCCGCCCTGCAGCCTCAGCAGCGACAGGCTGCCCAGGCCGAGCAGCAGCAGCGCGACCAGCACCTCGATCAGCGCCAGGCCGTGCGGGCGGGTCAGGGCGGTGTGCGCGCTCATCGGCGTGGCGGGTCGAACCAGCTGCCCGGAACCATCAGCAGCGCGCCGGGCAGCGGCATCAGCCGCTCGAGCAGCGCACGGTCATGGCGCAGGTCGACCGCGCCGTCGATGCGGGCCTCGCCCAGGCTGAGCAGCGCGCCCTGCAGCCGGCTGCGCCCGCCGCCGGTCGGCGCCATGTCGACCCGGCCGCCGATCAGCAGGCCGTGTGCGGTGAACGGCTCGCTGGCGTGCAGCCGGCCGCGGACTGCCAGCAGCACGGGGTGCTGCGGCGAGCCCCAGTCGCGCCCGCCCAGGTCCAGATCGCCGTCGATCCACAGCCGTCGCCGTCCGGTGGCCAGCGCGGCGGCGGTTGCGGTGCTGCAGTCGTTGTCGCCACCGCACGGGATGCGCGTCCAGCCCGGCGAGCCGGCCAGCGCCTCGGCCGGCAGGCCAGTCAGGCGCGGCCACAGCGCAGCAGCGCCCTCGGCCAGACGGGGATCGCCGGCGCGGCGGCTGGCTTCGTCCGGCGTTCCGGGCGGGCCGAGGCTGCGTGCGGGGGGCTCGACCTGGATGTCGCCGCCGGCCTGCAGCGCCGGGCCGGCCTGTGCCGGATCGCCCTGGAGGGCCAGCGCCGAGCCGGCCAGCCGCAGTCGCCCGACCGCGCTGACGGCGGCTTCAGGCAGCGACCCGGCGCTGCCCGGCGGGGCCAGCAGCACCTGCAGGCGGTGCCGGGCGGCCGGCTCGGCGGCATCGGGGGCGCCGCAGTCGGGCGCGGCGTGGCTGCAGCCGTCGATCGTGGCCCGCCACAGGCTGTGCGCGCTGTTCTCGGCCTCGAGCTGCACGCCGAAGGCCGGCGTGAGCCGGCCGTCTCCCGTCTCAGCCGGACGGCCTGCGCCCTGTGCGGGGCAGTGACAGTGCCAGCGGCCGGCGCTCAGGCGGCAGGCCGGCCGCAGGCTGTCCGGACCGGTGCGCAGCACCTCGGCCAGCCAGCGTTCGCGCAGCAGCGGGCGGGTGGCGGCGGAGATCGTCGTCGGTTCGCAGTGCTCGTCCAGGGGGACGCTCTCGTTCAGCGCCGCCTGCACCCAGGCCAGGCCGGCCTCGGCGGCCTCGCGGGCCTGAAGTGCCTGGCGGTGAGCGTCGGCGGCGCCCTGCTGCGACAGCCGGGCCCGCTGTCCGCCCAGCACCGCCAGATGCGCGCACAGCAGCAGCACCATCACCAGCGCCAGCAGCCCCAGGCCCCGCTGGTGGCGCAGGTGGCGCAGGTGGCGCCGATCGACGCGCCTGGCGCTGCGCTCAGGCGGGGCAGGCACCACGCACCTCGTCATTGCGCAGACCGACCCGGCTCTCGAGCTGGTGGCTGCGCCGCGCATCCTGCCGGTCGCGGGCCTCGATGCGCAGTCGCACCATACGGCGGATGCGCTCGGGCGGGCAGCCGGCCTGGCTGGCGCAGGCTCCTGAGGCCGCACCGCACAGCGCCAGCAGAGAGTGGCGCTCCTCGATGAGGTCGATGGTCAGCGCGGTCACCTGCAGCAGGGCGGGATCGACCAGGGCCTGCCAGTGATCGCGCGCGGCCGGCTGCAGCGCGCTTCCCGACAGTCGCCACTCCAGCAGACCTTCGGCTGGCAGCCATTGCAGCCCGAAGCGCTCATGATTGGCCACCTGACCATCCTCGCTGAGGTCGCGGCTGTAGGCGTGGCCGAGCGCGATGGCTCCGGCCTCGAGGCCGCGTTCCAGTCCGGCATAGGGATTGGGCGGCACGGCCTGTCCGTCCGCCGCGCGCAGCACCGCGGTGGCGGCATCGCCCCGGTAGCCGGCGCGGCGCAGGTCGCGCACGATCAGGTCGGCGGCGGCGCGCAGTTCCTGCTCGATGCGGATCGAGCGCTGCAGCCGGCGCTGCTCGTCGATCTGCGCCACCACCAGATGCAGCGCGGCGCCACCCAGCGCCACCGCCAGCGCGCAGGCCAGCATCAGTTCGACCAGCGCGACACCCCGGCATCGCATCGCTCACTGCCTCCAGCAGGCACGGTTGTCTGCGGCGGCGTTGCCCAGGCGCGCGTCCGGGCCGGAGCGCAGCCGCAGTTCACCCTGCAACAGCTCGATCGCCATCCACAGGCAGTTGCTGTCGCCCTGCTGGGCGCCGATCGCCTGCGCGACCGCCCGGTAGCCGCTGGTCAGGTCGGGCGCATCGGTCGCGATCACGATCGCGAGGCGGTAGTGGCCGCCAGGGCTCAGGGCGGGCAGCGCCAGGCCGTCGGCCGCCAGCGTCGGCGCGAACTGGGCATGGCGGCTGCGCCAGTCCTGCTGGGCCAGCTCGATGCGCGCCAGCGCGGCGATGGCGTCACCACGGCGGCTGCGCTGCAGCTGCTGCTGCCAGGACGGCAGCGCGATCGCGGCCAGAAGGGCCAGCAGGGTCAGCACCAGGACCATCTCGATCAGCGTCAGTCCACGGGCTGGCGCGGACTGCCGGGGCTGGGCGCTCAGCATCGCGGCACGCCGGGCAGCGGCAAGGTGGGCGTGCACAGCCGGGTGCGGCCCAGGATGTTGACCACATGGCGCAGCACCGGCCCGCCGCGGCTGCCGGTCAGCTCGATCGTGCCGGTCGGGGTGAGGGTGCCGTGGCGAGGCTCGGCGCGCAGGCTGGCGACATTGGCGCGCAGCACCAGGCCCTGGCTGCGCGGCAGCAGCGTGGCGCGCAGCAGCTGCGTGCCGGCGCGGCACTCGACCTGGGGCTGATGTCGCGCATCGGCCTCGCAGCGGCAGTCGGCGGCATCGCCGTCATGGATCAGCCGGCAGTGGCCCTCGGGCAGGTCGTGCAGGCTCAGGCGCAGCAGCCGGTGCCGGGCGGTGGTGGCCTCGCGCAGCAGCTGCAGGTCGGCCTGCAGCGCGGCCGAGGCGGCCATCAGGCGGCGCCGGTGCAGCTGCTCGGCCAGCGAGGGCAGTGCCAGCGCGGCCAGCAGCCCGAGCAGGGCCAGCACCAGCAGCAGCTCGGGCAGCGTCAGGCCCGGGGCGGGGCGAGATGTCATGCGGACCTCCCTGGAGAAGGAGGCCCAGTCTGCGCGCGGCATGCCGCGTCGGACGATCCCGCCGTGGGGGGATGGCCGCGAGCCGGGCAGTCCGGCTCAGATCTCGCGGATCAGCTGGCTGAAGGCGTCGACGTCCTCGAACTGGCGGTAGACCGAGGCGTAGCGCACATAGGCGACCTTGTCGAGGCGCTTGAGCTCGCGCATCACCAGCTCGCCGATCTGCGAGGTACCGACCTCGCTCTCGCCGCTGGTGAACAGGGTGTTCTCGATGCGGGCGATCGCCGCATCGAGCAGGTCGACGCTGACATTGCGCTTGCGCAGTGCCAGCATCATCGACGCGCGCAGCTTGGCGCGGTCGAACTCGCTGCGTGCCCCGTTCTTCTTCACCACCGCGGGCATCGCCAGCTCGGCGCGCTCGTAGGTGGTGAAGCGCTTGTCGCAGCCGCTGCAGCGCCGCCGCCGGCGCATCGCGTCACCCTCGTCGGACGCGCGGGTCTCGACGACGGTGGTTTCCTGGTGACCGCAGTAGGGGCAGCGCATCGGGAGGGCGTCGCCGCCCGGCCTCAGCCGCGGTAGACCGGGAAGTCGCGCGTCAGCTGCGCGACCTGCGCCTTGACGCGCTCGATCACCGCCTCGTCGTTCGGCGCGTCCAGCACGTCGGCGATCAGGTTGGCGACCAGGCGCGACTGCTCTTCCTTGAAGCCACGGCTGGTGAAGGCCGGGCTGCCCAGGCGGATGCCGCTGGTGACGAAGGGCTTCTGCGGGTCGTTGGGGATGCCGTTCTTGTTGCAGGTCATGTGGGCACGACCCAGCAGCGCCTCGGCTTCCTTGCCGGTCAGGCCCTTCGGGCGCAGGTCGACCAGCATGACGTGGCTTTCGGTGCGGCCGCTGACGATGCGCAGGCCGCGCGCGGTCAGCGTCTCGGCCAGCGCAGCGGCGTTCTTGACCACCTGCTCCTGGTAGGCCTTGAACTCGGGGCTCAGCGCTTCCTTGAAGGCCACCGCCTTGCCGGCGATGACATGCATCAGCGGGCCGCCCTGGATGCCGGGGAAGATCGCCGAGTTGATCTTCTTGGCGACGTCCTCGCCGCGCATCAGGATCAGGCCGCCGCGCGGACCGCGCAGGGTCTTGTGCGTGGTGGTGGTGACGACGTCGGCGTGCGGCACCGGGTTCGGGTAGACGCCGGCGGCGATCAGGCCGGCGTAGTGGGCCATGTCGACCATGAAGTAGGCGCCGACGGCCTTGGCCACCCGGGCGAAGCGTTCGAAGTCGATGCGCAGCGCGAAGGCCGAGGCGCCCGCGATGATCAGCTTCGGCTTGTGTTCGTGGGCCAGGCGCTCCATCGCGTCGTAGTCGATGTCTTCCTGGGCGTTCAGGCCGTAGGAGACGACCTTGAACCACTTGCCCGACATGTTCAGCGGCATGCCGTGCGTCAGGTGGCCGCCTTCGGCCAGGCTCAGGCCCATGATGGTGTCGCCGGGCTGCAGCAGGCCGAAGAAGACGGCCTGGTTGGCTTGCGAGCCGGAGTTCGGCTGCACGTTGGCGTACTCGGCGCCGAAGAGCTGCTTGGCGCGGTCGATGGCCAGCTGCTCGACCACGTCGACATGCTCGCAGCCGCCGTAGTAGCGCTTGCCCGGGTAGCCTTCGGCGTACTTGTTGGTGAGCTGCGAGCCCTGGGCGGCCATGACGGCCGGCGAGGTGTAGTTCTCGCTGGCGATCAGCTCGATGTGCTCTTCCTGGCGGAGCACTTCGGCTTCGATCGCCGCGTTGATTTCGGGGTCGATGGCGGCCAGCGAGTGAATGGCGCGGTCAAACATGATGCGGCAGTCCTGTCGGGAGATTCTGGACCCGTTCCGGCCCGCTTCGTAGGTCGGATCGGGCTGCCCAGGCGCACGGCAAGAAACCGCCGCAAGCCGATGCGCCTGCGGCGACCACGCTCCCCGGTGGTTGCCCACCTCGGCCCGATGCGGGCCTTGAACGCCAGTTGCGTGGTCGGGCGAGTTTACAGGAAGACGGCCGCAGGCTGGCGCCTGGGCCGGTCGTCCGTTCAGTAGCCCAGCGCGGCGAGGCGCGGCGCCGTATCGGTGGCTGCGGCCGAGGGCGATCCGCCCGGCGGGACGCTGGGCTGCACCGGCGTCATCGGCGCATCGCTGCCGCCTGTGGCCTCGGGCGGCGCCACCGGCGGCACCGGCAGCCGAGCGGTTGTCGGCACCGAGCGGCCGCGCAGCAGCTGCTGCATGAATTCCTGCTCGGCCATGACCTTGAAGGCGTAGCCACCATCGCTGGCCAGGTTGGCGGCACCGACGTAATGGCGCAGACCGCCCTCGACCGAGCCGGCCTTGGCGATGCAGTCCTTCAGCACCTGCACGCCCACGCGCAGATTGGTCAGCGGGTCGAAGGCGGCATGGTTGCCACCGAAGGCGACGTACTTGTCGTCATGCACCCGGGTCATCACCTGCATCAGGCCCTGGGCACCGACCGCGCTCTGCGCGAATGGATTGAACGAGGACTCGATCGCCACGATGGCCAGGATCAGCGTCGGCTCCAGGCCGACCCGCTGGCCCAGCGACCAGGCTTCCTGCACCAGCCGGCCGACCGGCTCCGGTGCGACCTTGTAGCGGCGCGACAGCCACTGCGCGACCACCGCCTGCTGGCGGTTGAGCTCGCTCGGATCGATCGCGGTGGCGCGGTCGACCGCCGAGATGTCGCCCGGGCCGAGCAGGCTTGCGGTGTCGAGCGTCTCATCGATCGAACGGGCTTCCTGGCGCGAGACCAGCCAGTCCAGCGCACGTTCCTCGAGCAGACCGCGCACATCGGCGCGACCGCCGATCACGAAGGCCGCGGCCAGCACCGCCAGACCGATGACGGCCAGGCTGCTGTGGCTGACGACCATCAGTCCGTTGCCCAGATCGCTGACGAACACCCGTGCCGAATTCAGGGCGCCCACGCGAACGCGTGCCCAAGAGCGGGATGCACTCATGCAACTCCTTCCCATTTCTGCAGGCGCCGTGTGGCCATGGGCGGGCGCCTTGATAATCCGTCGACGGTCCCGCGTTCCAGGGCCCGCAGTCATGCGGTGCCTTCCTGTCGCCAGTCGCTCTTGCGGCGACCTTCTCCCCTGACCTGACGGTGCGATTGTCCGGGGCAGCTGCGCGTTGCGCGGCAGGCCACAAGCCCCTTCGTCAATGAACAGCTGGATTCTAGAAGTCGCCAAAATAACCGGCCAACAATAAAAAACTCATTCTTCATAACCGTAGATCATGAAATACCGTGACCTGAGAGACTTCCTCGCCGCCCTGAAAGCTCGGGGTCAGCTGCTGGAAGTGAAAGAACCCGTCTCGACCGATCTGGAAATGACCTGGCTGTCGGATCGCACCCTGCGCGCAGGCGGTCCGGCGCTGCTGTTCACCCATCCGGTGCGTGGTACACAAAAATTCACGACACCTGCAGTTACCAATCTGTTCGGCACGCCGGAGCGTGTCGCCTTCGGCATGGGGGCCGACAGCGTCGCAGCGCTGCGCGACATCGGCGAGCTGCTGGCCCGACTGAAGGAGCCCGAGCCCCCGAAGGGGCTGCAGGATGCCGGCCAGCTGTGGCAGATGGCACGAACCCTGTGGGACATGAAGCCGTCGGTGGTGCGTCGGCCGGCCTGTCAGGAGCTGGTGGTCGAGGGTCCGGAGGTCGATCTGGGCCGGCTGCCGGTGCAGCACTGCTGGCCCGGCGACGTGGCGCCGCTGATCACCTGGGGCCTCGTGGTGACCCGCGGTCCGCAGTCGGTGGCACGGCCGCGCCGGCGGCAGAACCTGGGCATCTACCGCCAGCAGGTGATCGGGCGGCGGCAGGTCATCATGCGCTGGCTCGCTCACCGCGGCGGAGCGTTGGATTTCCGCGAATTTGTTCATGCAAATCGTGGAAAGCCCTTTCCGATCGTGGTGGCTTTGGGGGCCGATCCGGCCACGATCCTGGGCGCGGTGACGCCGGTGCCGGACAGCCTGTCCGAATACCAGTTCGCCGGCCTGCTGCGCGGCGGTCGCACCGAGCTGGCCGACAGCCAGGTGGGCGAGGGCGGCTTGATGCTGCAGGTGCCCGCCAGCGCCGAGATCGTGCTGGAGGGGCACATCCCGCCGGCCGCGCCCGGCTTCGAGGGTGTCAGCGAGCACGGCGTGCCGCTCAAGGAGAAGGACGGCTACCTGCACGCGCTGGAAGGTCCCTACGGCGACCACACCGGCTACTACAACGAGCAGGACTGGTTCCCGGTGTTCGAGATCTCGCGTCTGACGATGCGCCGGGACGCGATCTACCACTCCACCTACACCGGCAAGCCGCCCGACGAGCCGGCGGTGCTGGGCGTGGCGCTCAACGAGGTCTTCGTGCCGATCCTGAAGAAGCAGTTTCCGGAGATCGTCGACTTCTATCTGCCGCCGGAGGGCTGCAGCTACCGCATGGCGGTCATCAGCATGAAGAAGGCCTATCCGGGCCACGCCAAGCGGCTGATGTTCGGCCTCTGGAGCTTCCTGCGCCAGTTCATGTACACCAAGTTCATCGTCGTGGTCGACGACGACGTGGACATCCGCAGCTGGCAGGAAGTGATCTGGGCCATCACCACCCGGATGGATCCGGTGCGCGACACCACGCTGGTCGAGCACACGCCGATCGACTACCTCGACTTCGCCTCGCCGGTGTCGGGCCTGGGCGGCAAGATGGGGCTGGACGCGACCAACAAGTGGCCCGGCGAGACCGACCGCGAGTGGGGCCGCACCATCGAGATGGACCGTGCGGTGACCGCGCGCATGGATGCGCTCTGGGGGCGGCTGGTCGCGCCGTCGGTACCGCGCAGCTAGTTCCGGGTGATCAGCCCGAGCAGCTCGTGCAGCGCGTCATGGGTGAGCCGGTAGCCGTGCGCGCTGGGCATCCACTCGAGCAGGCCGGACTCGTCCGGGGTGATGAAGGCCACCGGGGCCGGCACGATCACCATGCGGGTGCCGGCCGCGTCGCGGAAGGCGCGCAGCGCCCGGGGCATGTGCACGGCATGGGTCACCAGGATGATGCGGCGCACGCCGTCGGCTTCCAGCAGCGGCACCAGCTGCTGCGCGTTCTGGCGGGTGTCGCGCGAGCGTGACTCGGTCCAGCGCAGCCGGCTGCCGTAGTCGTCCATCAGGATGCGCGCGGCGGTCTCGGCCTCGGTGACCTCGCCGGACTGGCCCCAGCCGACGCCGCCGCTGTAGGCCAGCGGCTGGCCGGTGCGCCGTGCCAGCCACACGCCGTAGTGCAGCCGCACCATCGCCTGCTGCGTCAGCATCGAGCTGCCGTATTCCGGCGAGAGCCGGTGACGGCCGGCGCCCAGCACCACGATGGCGCTCGGTGGGGTCTTCGGGCTGCGCATCAGCGCACGCAGCTCGGGCGCGTTGAGGGCGGGTGGTGGACGCAGCACCCGATCCTGCAGCCAGAGGGCGGTGCCGCTGGAGCACATCAGCCACAGCCCGAGCAGGGCCGTGCCGATCATCAGCCGCCCGGCCCAGCGCCGCCAGTCCGGGCGGCGCTGCAGCCACAGACCGGCCGGGATCATCAGCAGCAGGCTGGCCGGGGGTTGCAGCAGCGCGGAGAGGGTCGGTTTCCAGGAAGGATCGAGCACGAGTGGTACGCGAGAGTGACGCGGGTCTGGTAACGCCGCGATTCTCGATGCCACCTCTTCTTCAAACTGGAGAAACCATCATTTGATAACAAGCCTTGCGCGAAATATTCACTTAAGGCGCGCAGTGTCGTGGCTTGGCCTGCGTCGTCGGTCGACGATCAGGGCGCCAGACGCTGGCGCTGCCAGCGGCCGTCGGGTTCGCGCTGGTAGACCAGCCGGTCGTGCAGGCGTGACTTGCGGCCCTGCCAGAACTCCCAGCGGTCCGGATCGAGGCGGAAGCCGCCCCAGTGCGGCGGTCGGGGCGGGTTGAGGCCATGCTGCGCCGCCGCCTTGGCCGCGTTGCTCACCAGCACCGCCCGCGAGGCGATCGGCTGGCTCTGCGGCGAGGCCCAGGCGCCCAGGCGCGAATCGAGCGGTCGCGAGGCGTAGTAGGCATCCGACTCGGCCTCGGCGACCCGCTCGACCCGGCCCTCGACGCGCACGACCCGCTCCATCTCGACCCAGTGGAACTGCAGCGCCGCCCAGGGGTGGCCGGCGAGCTCGCGGCCCTTGCGGCTGTCGTAGTTGGTGTACCAGACCAGACCGCGGGCGTCGTAGTCCTTGATCAGCACGATGCGGGTCGACGGGCGGCCGTCCGGGCCGACGGTGGCCAGCGTCATCGCATTGGGTTCGGGCACGCCGGCGCCGAGCGCCGCCTGAAACCATTGTTCGAACTGCTGCAGCGGCTCCGATCCGGCCAGGGCCTCGTCGAGCTCGCCGCTTTCGTAACTCTTGCGCAGATGGGCGATGTCCTTCATGGCGCCAGTATGCGCCAAGGTGGAGCGCTGCCGCAGGCGAGGCCGGGGCGGCTAGTGATCCTCCTTAAGTGAAGGCACCACTTCCTGTGGCGGCGCTTGTCGGGTCCGATAGCGGTCATGATCGCAGTGCAGCATTTTCGACGCGGCCAGGGGGGCCGGCCATGAGTCCGGCACGCACGCTGCCCACGGTGGTGGTGCTGGCGGCCGGGGCGGGTCGGCGCTTTGCCGGCGCGACGCCGAAGCTGGCCAGTCCGCTGGGCCGGGCCAGCGTGCTGGCGCACACGCTGGAATCGGTGCTGGGCTCGGGGCTGCCGCTGGTGGTGGTGACGGTGGCGCCGCTGGTCGGGCTGGTGCGCGAGGTGGTGGCCTCGCGCGACATCGTGCTGCTGCCGCCGGTCGGCTCGGCCAGCCGCGAGCCGCTGGGCGCGGGCTACTCGATCGCCGCTGGCGTGACCGCCCGGGCCCAGGCCTGCGGCTGGCTGGTGCTGCCCGGCGACATGCCGCGCGTGCGCCCTCAGACGCTGCAGCTGATGGCCCGTGCGGTCGGGCAGGGCGCCGCGCCGATCGCCTGCGCGCAGCATCTGGGCCGCGCCGGCCATCCGGTCGGTCTGGCCGCCGAGATGTACAACGAGCTGTCGCGCCTCAGCGGCGACCAGGGGCTGCGCCGGCTGCTGGCCCGCTATCCCTCACTCGCGGTCGAGACGGGCGACCCCGGCGTGCTGGTCGACATCGACACCCGCGAGGATCTCGAGCGGCTGATCGCGGCCGAGCCGGCGTTCGCGGTCCGTCAGCCCGTGCCGCTCCGCCAGACCGACCAGGCGTGAGACCTCGGCATCGCGAATGCCGAGCTGGTCGAGCCGCTCGGCGGTGCGCAGCAGGTAGTCGAGCGTGCTGCCGTAGCGGCCGCGCGCCTGCGCCAGGACCTGCAGCAGCGTGGCGTCGTCGAGCCGGCCGACATGGCTGGGATGGCGCGCAGGCAGCGTGAAGGCCAGCGCCGGCAGCCGACCCTGCGGGGTGAGGGCCTGCAGCCAGCGCGGCTGGTAGACACCGCCGCCGGGCATCTCGCGCTCCCACAGCGCATCGAGCGTCGCATGGGCGCGCCCGGCCTCTTCCAGGTGCAGCTCGCCCCGGCAGGAGCCCCCGGGCAGCAGCGCGAAGACCAGGCCGGGGCAGGCCGGCGTGCCGCGGTTGACCCGCGAGCGCATCCGCAGCGCCCGGTGCCAGCCCTGCACCCGGGCCGTCAGGCATTCGGCCGGCGTGAAGGCGGGCCGCCACAGCAGCGAGCCATAGGCGAAGACCCGGAAACCGAGGCCGCGGGTCAGCAGATCATCCAGATCGTCGTGAAGGCGAGCGAGGTCCATCCGGACAGTGTCGGGGCAGTGGTGCTGTGGCCACAAGGCCGAGATGACCCCTCCCAAAGTCAAGAAAGCGTGATGTTTGTCACCGTAAACTGGCTCGTTCATCAACATGAGGAGGTTCGAAATGAGTGACGACGATCGTGACGACAGCCGCAAGGTCGGTCTGTGGGTGGTGTTCACCAGCGTGGCGGTGCTGCTGCTGGGCGTGCTGGGCTTTGCGGTGACCCGCAGCCTCAAGAGCCCGTCGGCGCCGGCGGCCACGACGGCCGTGGCCGCCGCTTCCGGCGCGAGCGCCGAGGCCGCCGATGTGCTCGTCGACCTGACCCCGACCGGTCCGGCGCTGGCGGTGCTGTATTTCGAGACCGGCTCCGCGTCGGTGGGCGCCGAGGATGCAGCCGCGCTGGCCGAGGTGGTCAAGGCCCTGGCCGGCGATGGCGCCCGTCGGGTGCTGCTGTCGGGCTATCACGATTCGACCGGCGATCCGGCGATGAACGCCGAGCTGGCCAAGCAGCGCGCCAAGGCCGTGCGCGCCGCGCTGGTGGTCGCGGGCGTGCCGCTGCAGCAGGTGCTGATGCGCAAGCCGGAAAGCACCACCGGCAGCGGCACCGACCGCGAGGCCCGTCGCGTCGAGATCCGCATCGTCGACGCGCCCTGAGCGTCGGCCGGCCCGAGAGGGCTGGCGCTTCCCGCTTGCCCAGGCCCGGGCCGCGATCGTCGCGGCACCGGGCCTTTTTCTTGCGTGGTCTGGTGGCGAATGATTTGACGATGTAACCCGGTTACGCTGTAATCGTCCGAAAGTTTCAGGGCCGTTCCAGGCCAGCCAAACGCCATGAAATCCCAGATCGCCGACATCACCGCCCGCATCCGCGAACGCAGCCAGCCGCTGCGCCAGGCCTATCTGCAGCGCACCCGCGCGCTGGCGGCGCGCCCGCGTGGTGCCGACAGGATGGGCTGCGCCAACGTGGCGCATGCCTTCGCGGCGCTGCCGGGTTCGGACAAGTTTCGCGTCGTGGCCGAGAAGGCGCCCAACCTCGGCATCATCACCGCCTACAACGACATGCTGTCGGCGCACCAGCCCTACGAGGGCTACCCGGCGGTGATCCGCGACGAGGCGCGCAAGCTTGGCGCCACCGTGCAGGTCGCCGGCGGCGTGCCGGCGATGTGCGACGGCGTCACCCAGGGCCTGCCGGGCATGGAGCTGAGCCTGTTCTCGCGCGACAGCATCGCGATGGCCACCGCGGTGGGCCTGACGCATGACGTCTTCGACGCCGCGCTCTTGCTGGGCGTGTGCGACAAGATCGTGCCGGGCCTCTTGATCGGCGCGCTGCATTTCGGCCATCTGCCCTGCGTGTTCGTGCCGGCCGGGCCGATGTCGACCGGCCTGTCCAACAGCGAGAAGTCCAAGGTGCGCGAGCAGTTCGCGCAAGGCCTGGTCGGGCGCGACAAGCTGCTGGAGGCCGAATCCGCCGCCTACCATGGCGCCGGCACCTGCACCTTCTACGGCACCGCCAACTCCAACCAGATGCTGCTGGAGGCGATGGGCCTGCATGTGCCGGGTGCGGCCTTCATCCACCCGCACGAGGGCCTGCGCGAGGAGCTCACCCGCGAGGCGGTGCGCAACGTGCTGGCCATCCGCCGCGGCGGCGCGCGCTACACCCCGATCGGCGAACTGGTCGACGAGCGCTGCATCGTCAACGCGATGGTGGCGCTGCTGGCCACCGGCGGCTCGACCAACCACCTGATCCACTGGGTCGCGGTGGCGCGCTCGGCCGGCATCCTCATCGACTGGACCGATTTCTCCGAGCTGTCGGCCGCCACGCCGCTGCTGGCGCGGGTCTATCCGAACGGCAAGGCCGACGTGAACCAGTTCCAGGCCGCCGGCGGCCCCGGCTTCGTGCTGCGCGAGCTGCTCGATTCGGGCTGCCTGCACGGCGACGTGCTGACGGTGGCCGAGGGCGGCATGGCCGCCTATGGCCGCGTGCCGCAGCAGAGCGCGGACGGCGTGCTGTCCTGGCGCGATCTGCCGGCAACCCCGATCGATGACCAGATCGTGCGCACCGCAGGCGCCCCGTTCAGCGAAAGCGGCGGCCTGAAGCTGCTGGCCGGCAACCTGGGCCGCGGCGTGATGAAGGTCAGCGCGGTGCCCGAGGACCGCCATGTGGTCGAGGCGCCCGCGATCGTCTTCGACAGCCAGGAGGCGCTGCAGCAGGCCTTCAAGCGCGGCGAGCTCGAGCGCGACTTCGTCGCCGTCGTGCGCTTCCAGGGCCCGCGTGCCAATGGCATGCCCGAGCTGCACAAGCTCACGCCGCCGCTGGCGGTGCTGCAGGACCGGGGCTTCCGCGTCGCGCTGGTGACCGACGGGCGCATGAGCGGCGCCTCGGGCAAGGTGCCGGCGGCCATCCACGTCAGCCCCGAGGTGCTCGGCGGCGGGCCGCTGGGCAAGGTGCGCAGCGGTGACCTCGTGCGCGTCGATGCGGTGGCCGGCACGCTGGACGCGTTGGTTGCCGCCGACGAATGGGCTGCCCGCGCCATCGAGACCCGTCCGGCCGACCTGGCCGACGACGCCGCGCACGGCCTGGGCCGCGAACTCTTCGGCGGCATGCGCCGCAACGTGCTGAGCGCCGAGGAAGGCGCCGTCACCTGGCTTTGAACCCTTCACGCACCGCGAGTCTTTCCATGAACACCCTCGATCTGGCCGGCCACGGCCCCGTCATTCCCGTCATCGTCATCGACCGCGTCGAGGACGCGGTGCCGCTGGCCCGCGCGCTGGTTGCCGGCGGCGTCAAGGTGCTGGAGGTGACGCTGCGCACGCCGGCCGCGCTGGACTGCATCAAGGCCATGATCGCCGAGGTGCCCGAGGCCATCGTCGGTGCCGGCACGGTGCGCTCGATCGCCGATGCCCAGGCCGCCAAGGACGCCGGCTGCCAGTTCGCCGTCAGCCCTGGCTACACCAGCGAGATCGGCCGCGCCTGCCTGGACATCGGCCTGCCGCTGCTGCCGGGCGTGTCCACCGCCAGCGAGGTCATGATGGCCAGCGCCGACGGCTACCGTTTCCTGAAGCTGTTCCCGGCCACCGCGGTCGGCGGTGTCAATCTGCTCAAGGCCTTTGCCAGCCCCTTCCACGACGTGGTGTTCTGCCCGACCGGCGGCATCACGCTGGAGACGGCGCCGCAGTTCCTGTCGCTGCCCAACGTCAAGGTCTGCGGCGGCTCGTGGCTGACGCCGGCCGATGCGGTCAAGACCGGCGACTGGGCGCGCATCACCCGGCTGGCGGCCGAGGCTCAGGCGCTGCGGGGCTGATCCGTCGCGCGCTGTGGACACCGCGTCCGCAGCGCTTCACCCGCGCTTCAGCGCGGGCGCGAGAATCAGGCTCTCCTGTCTCTGATGCCGGATCTGTCCCGGCCAGGCGCCTGATGCTCATTTCCCCCCCACCCGACGACCCTGAAGACGAGGCCACGCTGCGCGAGGCCCGTGCCCTGGCGGCCTCGCGCAGCACCTGGATCAGCGTCGCGGTCAATCTGGCGCTGACCGTGCTGCAGCTGGTGGTCGGTGTGCAGGCCAAGTCCCAGGCGCTGGTGGCCGATGCGATCCACTCGCTGTCGGACCTGCTGTCGGACTTCATCGTGCTGCTGGCCGGACGGCAAAGCCGCAAGGCCGCCGATGCCGATCATCCCTACGGCCACCAGCGCTTCGAGACCGCGGCCTCGCTGGCGCTGGGTCTGCTGCTGCTGGGCGTCGGGCTGGGCATGGTCGGCTCGGCGGCGGCCAAGCTGCAGCAGCCTGCCGCGATCGCGCCGGTGGCGCCGCTGGCGCTGTGGATCGCGGTGGCCACGCTGGTGGCCAAGGAGGCGCTGTTCCGCTACCTGATGGCGGTGGCGCGCCGGGTGCGCTCGAGCATGCTGGCGGCCAATGCCTGGCATTCACGCTCGGATGCGGCGTCCTCGCTGGTAGTCGGGCTGGGCATTGCCGGCAACCTGGCGGGCTATTCCCTGCTCGATCCGATCGCGGCGCTGATTGTCGGCTTCCTGGTGGCCCGCATGGGCTGGACCTTCGGCTGGAACGCGATCAACGACCTGATGGACCGTGCGGTCGAGGCCGACCAGATCGAGGCCATTCACGCCACGCTGGCCGCCACGCCCGGCGTCATCGGGGTGCATGAGCTGCGCACCCGCCGCATGGGCGACCTGATCGCGGCCGACGTGCATCTGGAGGTCGAGGCCACCCTCAGCGTCGAGGCGGGGCACGACATCGCCGTCGAGGCCCGCCGTCGTGTCATGCAGGCCCATCCGGTGCTGAGCCTGATGATCCATGTCGATCCGTGGCGCCGGCCCGACCGCGATCACGACACCGGCACGCTGTCCGGCCGCTGAGGCTGCGGCTCAGATCAGCATCATCTGCGCCAGCCAGGACAGCAGCACCTGCAGCAGCGGCAGGACCAGCCCGAAGACGAGCAGGTGCGAGGCCTGCTCGCGCGGATGCACCAGCGGCGTGAAGGCGATCGGCACGCCCACCAGCATCACCCAAGCCCCGAACAGCGACTTCTCGACGCCCGGACTCAGGCCGGGCAGATGGCCCATCAGCAGCGTCAGCAGGGTCATGACGCTCGCTTGCAGCACCACCAGCAGCCAGGTGGCCTGGCGCATGGCTGGCAGGGCGATCGGTCCAAGCACGATGTTCATGACGGCTTCCTCTGGGGTAGGTCCGGGTGGGTAGGGTACCGAACCGCAATTCACGGTTACCTTCATGATAAATGTGTAAATTTGCCGAATCCAGCGTCAGTGACGTCAAAAAGAGCATTCCATTCCCCTCTGTTCAGGGGGTGGTGTCGCGCTGCCGGCATGCTTGTTTTTGCCAGCTGCTTCAGTTCCGCTTCACCCCGGGGGAATGCAATGAGGGCTCCAGAAACCCTTTCATCCCTTCCGAGGACGATTCCATGACGATGCTGCGTTCCCTGTCCCTGATGGCCGTGCTGGCCGCTTTTGCCTCCACCGCTGCCGTGGCCGGCCCGACCTGCAAGGCCCCGAAGGACACATGGATGAAGGAGTCCGACTTCAAGGCCAAGCTTGAAGGCGAGGGCTACAAGATCAAGAACTTCAAGGTCACCAAGGGCGAGTGCTACGAGATCTACGGCTTCGACAAGGCCGGCAAGAAGGTCGAGATCTACTTCGACCCGGCCACGGCCGCGGTGCTCGAGTCCAAGTGAGCACGCTGCCGTCCGAGCTGGCGCCCGGCGAGGTCCGGGTCTGGGATCCGTTCGTGCGGATCTTCCACTGGGGCCTGGTGGCCTGCATCGCGTTCAACGAGTTCATCGTCGATGACGGCGAGCGGGTGCACCAGTGGATCGGCTATGCGGCCAGCGCCCTGGTGCTGGCGCGCGTCGTCTGGGGCTTCGTCGGCACGCGGCATGCGCGCTTCGCCGACTTCTGGCCGACGCCGACGCGGCTGCGCATCCATCTGGCCGATCTGTGCGCCGGCCGTCATGGCCACCACGCGGGCCACAACCCGCTGGGCGCGCTGATGATGCTGGCGCTGCTGGCGGTGGTGCTGGCGCTGGGCGCCACCGGCTGGCTGCAGACCACCGACGCCTTCTGGGGCGAAGAGTGGCTGCAGGAGCTGCACGAGGAGCTGGCCGAGGCCCTGCTGGGCCTGGCCGGCGTTCATGTGGCCGCGGCGCTGCTGATGAGCGCGGTCGAGCGCACCAACCTGGTGGGAGCGATGGTCAGCGGCGTCAAGCGCCGCCGGCCGCGCTGAGCGGGCTCGGCCGGACCGGCCGGCCGCCAGCCCGCGTCAGCGGGTGTTGTGCTCCAGCACGAAGCTGGCGCCGTCGTGCTGGGCCAGCTCGCGCTTGAGCACCGGCAGCGATTCGGCCAGCATCTGCTGCAGCACGAAGGGCGGGTTGATCACGAACATGCCCGAGCCCAGCATGCCGAAGCCGTCGCTGGTCGGCGCGGCCACCGTCAGGCTGGCGTGCAGCCAGCCACGGCGCGCGCCCTGGTTGGCCGCGGCCTTGAGCCGGTTGACCATTTCCCGGGGCTCCAGGCGCTGCAGCTGCGGGTACCAGACCAGGATCACCGCATCCTCGAAGCGCTCCAGGCCCTCACGCACCGCGGTGACCACCTTGGCGTAGTCGGTCTTGATCTCGTAGGACGGGTCGATCAGCACCACCGCGCGGCGCGAGGGCGGCGGCAGGTCGGCCTTGAGCGCGCCGAAGCCGTCGCGGTTCATCACCGCGGTCTCGCGCCGCTCGGCCATCGTTTCCTGCAGCAGCGGGAAGTCGGTCGAGTGCAGCTCGTACAGGCGCATGCGGTCGTCGGCGCGCAGCAGCATCTTGGCCAGCGTCGGCGAGCCGGGATAGCGCATCAGCCGTGAGGCGTCCGGGTTGAAGGCCTTCACCAGGTTCACATAGTCGGCCAGACCTGCGGGCAGGTCGGCGCGGCTCCAGAGCCGGCCGATGCCGTCGTCGTACTCGGCGTGCTTGCGCGCGTGGTTGCTGTCGAGGCCGTAGCCGCCGGCGCCGGCGTGGGTGTCGATCAGGGTCAGGGGCTTGTCCTTCTGCGTCATGTAGCGCAGCACCTGCGTCAGGACGAGGTGCTTGAGGACGTCGGCGTGGTTGCCGGCATGAAAGGCGTGGCGATAGGCGAGCATGGCGCGATTGTCGCCGTTATCCCGGCATGAAACACCGATGTAACCGGTGACGCCAGGGTGACTTCCCCGCTCCCCCGGAAGGGCGGGCGATTTCTAGAATGCGTCGTTTCCCCGGTTTTTGCACTCAGGACACAACGACATGAACCGAGCCCCGTCCCAGGTTTCTCCCCAGCAGCTCTACCAGGACCGGCTCGGCCGGGCTGACGAGGTGATCGCCGCGCGGGTGCGCGACGGTGACACCGTGCTGGCGGCGTCCGCCGTCGGCGAGCCGCCCGAGCTGCTGCGCGCGCTGTCGGCGCGGCGCGACCAGCTCTCCGACGTGACGATCAGCCAGCTGCTGCCGCTGGCGCCGCAGGGCTACATGCAGGATCCCGATCCGTCGCGGCTGCGCGCACGCTCGCTGTTCCTGAGCGCGTCGATCCGCGCCGGCTTTCCCGCCGGCTGGGTCGATCAGGTGCCCTGCCATTTCTCCGAGATCCCGCGCCTGATCCGCCGCGGCGAGCAGCGCTGCGAGATGGTGATGACGCTGGCCTCGCCGATGGACGAGCACGGCTTCTTCTCGATCAGCCTGAGCCCGGACTTCACGATGGCGGCGATCGAGCGCGCCCGCGAGGTGGTGCTGGAGGTCAATCCGAACGTGCCCTTCGCCTTCGGTGCCTGCCATGTGCACGTCTCGCAGGTCAGCGCGATCGTCGAGAGCGGCGCGCCGCTGCGCGAGGTCGGCCTGCCGCAGATCGACGAGGTGCAGCGCACCATCGGCGCGCATGTGGCCGGCCTGGTGCGCGACGGCGACACGCTGCAGCTGGGCTACGGCAGCATTCCCGACGCGGTGGTGACCCAGCTGCACGACAAGCGCGACCTGGGCATCCACACCGAGATGATGGGCGACGGCCTGTGGTCGCTGGTCGAGAGCGGCGCGGTCACCTGCCGGCGCAAGAACTTCATGCCCGGACGCATCGTCGCCACCTTCGGCATGGGCACGGCGAAGCTCTACCGCGCGATGCACCGCAACCCGATGCTGGAAATGCATCCGGTCGACTTCACCAACGATCCGGCGATCGCCGGGCGCAACGACAACCTGGTGGCGATCAACGCCTCGCTGCAGATCGACCTGGCCGGGCAGTGCTGCTCGGAAAGCTTCGGGCCGACGCCGTTCTCGGGCACCGGCGGGCAGGGCGACTTCATGCGTGCGGCCAACCGTTCGGAGGGCGGGCGCGGCATCATCGTGCTGCCGTCGACCGCGCGCTCGGGCACCGTCTCGCGCATCGTGCCGGTGCTGTCGCCGGGCAGCTTCGTCTCCACCGGCAAGAACGACGTGAACTATGTCGTCACCGAGCACGGCGTGGCGCAGCTGCGCGGGCGCTCGCTGCGCGAGCGTGCCGCCGCGCTGATCGCCATCGCGCATCCAGACTTCCGCGGTGAATTGCGCGACGCGGCACGGCGCATGGCGCTGATTTGACATTGCCTGCCTGACTGGGGGAAGAACCGGCGGTTGATCCACCGATCGGGGGTGTCGCGGGCTGCAAAGAATGCCCGTGCCCTCGAACGACTCCGCACCGCCGATGAACACCCCCAACCTCACCGAAGCCAGCTTCGCCGCGATCGATGCCCACCTGATGCGGGTCGAGATCGACTTGGACGGCACGATCCGCAGCGTCAACGACTGCTTTCTCGCGCATTTCGAGGGCCGTCGCGACGAGGTGCTGGGCCAGCCCTATCACCATTTCTGCGCGAGCATCCGCGCCGATGCGGCCGGGGGCGACGGCGTGCTGGCCCGGCTGGCCGCCGGCGAGCCGGTGATGCGGACCTTCGAGCATGTCGGGCCTCAGGCCCGCACCACCTGGATGGCGTTGTCGATGCTGCCGGTGAAGGACGCGTTCGGGCAGGTCAGCCATGCGCTGATCCTGGCGCGCGACGTGACCGAGGCCAAGGCCCAGTCGGTCGAGAACCAGTGCAAGCTGGACGCCATCTCGCGCTCCCACGGCATCACCGAGTTCGATCTCTCGGGCAACATTCTCGATGCCAACGAGATCTTCCTGACGCTGACCGGCTACCGGCTCGACGAGATCCGGGGCCAGCACCACCGCCTCTTCGTCGACGGCGATGAGCAGCGTTCGCCTGAGTACCGACAGTTCTGGCAGCGCCTGGGACGGGGCGAGACCGCCTCGGGCGAGTACCTGAGGTTTGGCCGCAATGGCCGCCGTCTCTGGATCCAGGCCAGCTACAACCCGATCCTGGACAGCCATGGCCATCCGGTCAAGGTCATCAAGTACTGCAGCGACATCACCGAGGCCAAGCAGCTCAGCATCGAGAACCAGGCGATGATGGAGGCGGTGTCAGCCACCAGCGGAATGATGGTGCTTGACCGCGACGGTGTGATCCTGTCGATCAACGATCGTTTCGTGAAGGCGCTGGGCTATTCGCGCGATGAGCTCATCGGACGCACCGAGGCGTCCCTGCTGTTCGACGAGGATGCGGCTTCCCAGGAGTACGAGGCGATCTGGCACGGACTGCGCGAGGGGCGCGCCTGCACCGGCGCCTTCCGGCGCAAGGCTGCGGGGGGGCGCGAAGCTTGGTTCTCGTCGACACGCAGCCCGGTCATGAGCCTGGATGGCACCCTGAGCAAGGTGCTGATCGTGGCTCAGGACATTACCGAGGAGCAACTGCTTCGGCTCGACGCCGCAGGTAAGATGGGCGCGATCGACCGCGCTCAAGCCGTGATCGAGTTTGACCTGAGTGGTCGAGTCCTCAAGGCCAACGACAACTTCCTGCGCCTGTTGGGCTACAAGATCGAGGACATCATCGGCCGACATCACCGCATGTTCGTGGCTCCGGCCGAGATCAGTTCGAGCGAGTACCAGACGTTCTGGGAGCGCCTGTCGCGTGGCGAATACTTCACCGGCGAATATAAGCGCATCGGCCGAGAGGGCCAGGAAATCTGGATCCAGGCCACCTACAACCCGATCCTCGATCGGCGCGGCCATCCGGTGAAGGTGGTCAAGTTCGCCACCGACGTGACCGAGGCCAAGCTGCGCAATGCCGAGTTCGTCGCCAAGGTGCAGGCTATCGACCTGGGCCAGGCGGTGATCGAGTTCGACCTCGACGGCCGGGTGCTGAGCGCCAACCGCAATTTCCTCGCTGCGATGGGCTATACGCTGCGCGAGATCCAGGGCATGCACCACAGCATGTTCTGCACGCCCGAATACACCCATGGCGAGGAATACCGCGACTTCTGGTTGCGCCTGGGCGAGGGCAAGTTCCTCAGCGGCCGCTTCCACCGGGTGGGCAAATACAACCGCGACGTCTGGATCCAGGCGACCTACAACCCGATTCTCGACCTCAACGGCCGGGTGGTGAAGATCGTCAAGTACGCCTTCGACGTGACCAAGGAGGTGCAGCTGGAGAAGCGCATCGCCGCCAAGTCGTCCGAGATGAGCGAGAGCGTGGCCAGCCTGGCCGCCAGCATCACCGAGATCGCGCGCAACTCCGGCGTGGCTGCCGCGATGGCGGGCGACGCTGCCTGTGCGGCTCAGGCGGGCTTCACGGCACTGCAGAAGTCGATCGAGACCATTGGCAGCATCCAGGCCAGCTCGGTGAGGGTCTCCGAGATCGTGCGCGTCATTGGCGAGATCGCCAGCCAGACCAATCTGCTGGCCTTCAACGCTGCGATCGAGGCGGCGCGCGCTGGCCAGCATGGCGTGGGCTTCTCGGTGGTGGCCGGCGAGGTGCGCAAGCTCGCCGAGCGTAGCTCGGTGGCCGCCCGCGAGATCGCCAAGCTGATCGAGGAGTCGGTCATGCAGGTCGGTCAGGGGGCGGAGGTCAGCAAGGAGGCCGCGCGCAGCTTCGAGGGCATCATGACCAGCGTGGGCCGCACCCGCACCAGTGTGTCCGAGATCGCCCAGGCCACTGACGGCCAGCGGCGTCTGGCCGGTGAGGTCTCCGGGCTGATCGTCTCGCTGACCGGTTCGGTGAAGTCGTGAGCGGGATCGATCCGGCCGGCGACTTCGGCGGGTTGCGGATCGGCGGGCTGCAGCTGGCGCTGCCGATGGGCGCGCTGCGCGAGGTCGTGCCTTGTGGTCAGATCGAGCGCCTGCCGGCGCGGGCCGAGGGGCTGCTGGGGGCGATCGACCTGCGTGGCGTGCTGGTGCCGGTGGTGGATCTGCGGCCGCTGATCGGACTGGGCGCCGATCCGATCGACTGGCCCTGTGTCGTGCTGGTGATCCATGACGGCCTGATCCTGGGCCTGCTGTGCGAGGGCGTGACGGGCGTGTTCCGCAGCGAGGGGCATCGCTTGAGCCGCGTGGCGCAGGACGGGCTGATGGCCGGCAGCCTGCGCCGCGCCGACGATGGCTGCCTGATCAGCGTGCTGTCGCCGGCGGCGCTGCTGGCGCTGCCCGGTCTGCCGCGCGTCGAGGATCCGGAGCCACAGCGCCAGCGGGTGCATGACGGCAGCATCAGCGACGAGCCGTTGGCTTCGGGCCTGCCGATGCTGCTGCTGCTGTGCGGCCGCGTGCCGCTGGCGCTGCCGGCGATGGCGGTGCATGCGACGCTGCCCTCGCCGCAGGTGCGGGCCTCGGTGCTGGGCCTGTCTGGCACGTGCGTCGGCGTGCTCGAGCATGCGGGCGAGGAAGTGCCGGTGGTCGATCTGCCGGCGCTGTGCGGGCTCGGCCGGCTGGAGCGCCCGGAGGGTGCCGTGCAGCAGGCTTTCCTGATGCGGCTCGAGGCGGGCCTGGTGGCTTTCCTGATCGACCGGGTGCTTGACGTGGTGCGTGTCGATGACGATGCGGTGATGCCGGTGCCGGCGTTCGCGCTGCCGCAGCGCGAGCTGTTCGAGGGCGGACTGTCCATTCAGGCGCTGACCGATGAGGTGCGCACGCTGCTGCCGTCTTCGGTGCAGCAGTTCCTGGTGCTGAGTCCGCAGGGACTGCAGGGCCATGCCGGTCTGCAGGCGCTGGCCGCCAGTGCTCGGCCGGTGGCGGCGCTGCGCGGCGCCGAGGCCTTGCTGGCTTCGGATTCCGCGGTGGCCGCCGGTCTGCTGGCCACCGGCCAGCGCGCGATGGTGACCTATCAGCTCGGGCGCGAGGTGGCCACCCCGATCGGCCAGATCCGCGAGATCCTGCCTTTCGGCTGCGAGATCGCGGTGCTCGAGGTGGGCGGCGCGATGCTCGGGCTGGTCGCGCACCGTGGGCGCTCGATTCCGGTGATGTGCCTGAGCCGGCTGCACGGCCTGCCGCCGCCCGAGGTCAGTCCGGCGGTCAGCGTGCTGGTGGTCGAGGCCGATGCGGGCGAGCCGCTGGGCTTCGCGGTGCCGATGCTGCGCAGCATCGAGCCCGCCGACTGGGAGCCCGCGCTGCCGGCGCTGGGAGACAGCCGCGATGCGCTGGCGCAGGCGATCCACTCGCGCCAGCTGGTGCAGGTCGGGCAAGGTGATTCACGCCGCATGCTGCAGGTGGTCGACCTGCAGCGCATTGCCCGCGCGCTGCAGCAGCGCACGGTCTGAACAGCCTCACTGGGGATCCTCGCCGCGCATCAGCGCCAGCAGCTCCTGCGGCGCCAGCGGGGCCTGGGCCGGACCGTCGCCACCGTCGAGCACCTGCGCGGCCAGCTCGCGCTTGTCATGGTGCAGCGCGACGATGCGCTCCTCCAGCGTGCCCTGGCGCACCAGCCGGTAGACGGTGACCGGCCTCTGCTGGCCGATGCGGTGCGCGCGGCCCGAGGCCTGGTCCTCGGCGGCCGGGTTCCACCAGGGGTCGGCAATCACCACATAGTCGGCCGCGGTCAGGTTCAGGCCGAAGCCGCCGGCCTTCAGGCTGATCAGGAAGAAGTCACCCTCGCCGTCCTGGAAGGCGGCGACGCGGCGGCTGCGCTCTGCGGCCGGGGTCGCGCCGTCGAGGTACTGGTGGCTGAAGCCCGCCTCGTCCAGCGTGGCGCGCAGCAGCTGCAGGAAGTCGACGAACTGGCTGAAGACCAGCGTGCGGTGGCCGTTGGCGACGAGCTCGCGCGCCAGCTCGCCGAAGGCGCGCACCTTGGCGCCGGCCAGCGACAGCTCCGGCGTGACCAGGCGCGGATCGCAGGCGGCGCGGCGCAGCCGGGTCAGCTGTGCCAGCAGGTGGAGCTGGGCGCTGCCGCTGCCGGCCTCGCTCTGCAGGGCTTCTTCGGCCTCCTTCAGCGCCTGGCGGCGCAGCGCCTCGTAGTGCGCCTGCTCGGCCGGCTCGGCCTCGACGGTCAGGATCCGCTCGGTGCGCGGCGGCAGGTCCTCGAGCACCTGCGACTTGGTGCGGCGCAGGATGAAGGGCCCGACCAGCCGGCGCAGCGTGCGCTGGCGGCCGCGGTGGCGGTCGCGCTCGATCGGCACCGCGAAGCGCTCCGAGAACTGCGCCTGTGTGCCCAGCAGACCGGGATTGCAGACCTGCATGATCGACCACAGCTCGGCCAGCCGGTTCTCGATCGGCGTGCCCGACAGCGCCAGCCGGAAGTCCGCGCGCAGCGCATGCACCGCCTGGCTGCGCCGCGCCGCGGCGTTCTTGACCGCCTGCGCCTCGTCGAGCACCAGCGTGTGCCAGTCGCGGCCCGCGAAGCCCTCGGCGTCGAGCTGCAGCAGCGTGTACGACACCAGCAGCACCTCGTTCGGGCCGGCGGCTGCACGCAGCGCCTCGCGGTCGGCCGGCGGCGTCGCGCCGAAGTCGGTCAGGCGCAGCGCCGGCGCGAAGCGGTGCGCCTCGGCCAGCCAGTTGCCGATCAGCGAGGTCGGCGCCACCACCAGCGCCGCGCCGCCGCGCCCGCGCGCCAGCAGCACCGCCAGCGCCTGCAGCGTCTTGCCCAGGCCCATGTCGTCGGCCAGGATCGCGCCCAGCCCGGCGCCGGCGCGGCGCATCGCCCACTCGAAGCCTTCCTGCTGATAGGGCCGCAGCGTGGCCTGCAGCGTGCCGGGCAGGCGCGGCACCTGGCGCTCGAGCTGCGCCAGCCGCTCGACGCGCTCGCGAAAGCGCGCGTCGGCCTCGAGCCGGCTGCCTTCGAGCGTCTGTTCCAGCCACGGCGCGGCCAGCGGCGTCAGCCGTGCGTCGTCCTGGCGGATCTCGGCCACGCCGGCCATGTCCTCGAGCCGGCCGCGCAGCTCCTCGGTCAGCGCCAGGTAGCGGCCGTCGCCCATCGGCACGAAGCGGCTGCGCCGCGTGCGGCTCCAGTCGAGCAGCCGCCCGAGGCTGAAGACCAGCTGCTCGTCGATCTCGACGCCGCCGTCGAGCGCCAGCCAGTCCTGGCCGCTGCGCACCCGCACCTTGAGCTGCTTCAGGCCGGCGCTGTCGACCTGGATCGGGCGGCCGCGCGGCCAGTCCAGCGCCTCGACCGCCTGCAGCGTGTGCAGCCGCTCGAGCAACGCCAGCGCCAGCTCGGGCTCGGCCACCGACCAGCGCGCCGGCGCCCCGTCGGGCAGCGGCTCGAGCATCGGGCAGGCCTCCTGCACCCGCTCCAGGTGATCGCGCTCGCGGGCCAGATCGCGCCGGGTCGCGCGCGGCGTGCCGCCGCTGGAGGTGGCGATCAGCCGCACCCGGCCCTGGCCGGGCTCCAGCCGCGGGCCCTCGGCGCCCAGCGGCGCCACCGCAAGCCGCAGCGCCAGCCCGTCGCCCTCGGGCGTGAGTTCGGCGCGCAGCCGGGTTTCGGCCTCGACTTCCTGCGCAGGCGCGGCGCCGTCCGCACCGGCCGTGCCGGTGCCTGCGCTGTCGCTGTGGATGCGGAAATGCGCGCCCAGCCCGCGCAGCACCTCGTCGAGCTGCGCCATCGCCTCGTGCGGCACCTCCAGGCCGGCGCCGATCAGCTGCGCGGCGCGCTTCTGCGCGGCGCTGAAGCGCACCACGCGGGCCTGGTCCGGCCCGTCGCGCAGCACGGTGGTCAGCAGCAGCTGGTCGGCCTCGCGCTGATCGGCGGCGTTGTCGATCGGCAGCTGCGGCTCGCTGCGGTCGGCCTGCGGATCGCACCAGCGCGGCGGCGGCAGCAGCGTGACCCGCAGCCGCCCGCCCAGGTCGGTCACGTCGATCTCGGCGGGCGCCTCGGTCAGGCTCACGTTCACGCCGGGCGCATCGTCGAACTCGAGGAGCGGATGGCCGACCAGCGCGACGATGGCCTGGGCCAGATCGAGGCGCTGGCCACCGCGCTCGTGCACGCTGGCGCGGATGCAGCGCACCAGCCGCAGGTCCTGCGGCGGCAGGCTGTCGTCGCGCAGCAGCCGCGACAGCGGCAGCTCGCGCGGCTTGCCCCAGCCGCGCGTGCCTTGGCGCTGCTCCATCGGCTGGATCGCCTCCAGCGCGCCGTGCGGGTTGACCGACAGCACCCACACCAGGCGGGTGGCCTGGCTGGCGCCTTCCGGGCGCGCCGCGCTGTCCTGGCCGAGCCGGGCCAGCTCGTCGAGTGCCCGCTGCCAGGCGGGCTGGTGCAGGTGCTCGCCGGTGATGAAGGGCCGCGCCGGTGCGCGGCCTTCGAGCACCGCCAGCGCCGACGCCATCAGCCCGGCCAGCAGCGTCAGGCCGCACTGGTGCAGGCGGGTGATCGTCTCCAGCGCGATCGTGCGCTCGCTCGGGGTGAGGGCGGGGTCGCTGGCCGGGTCATGCAGCCAGGCCCGGCCGATCCAGCTGGCCAGATCGTCCGGATGCAGATGGGGCGGGCGGCTGCGGATCGGCAGCGCCCGCGGATCGCGCCGCTCCTCGCCCTGGCGCATGCGGATCGCCAGCGCCAGCAGGCCCCAGAGGCTGTCGGTGCTGGCCTGGCGCCGGCCGCTCTCGGTCAGGCAGAACTTCTGCGCCTGCGCCAGCGCGGTCGGCGTGCCCTGCGCCATCAGCGCCAGCACATGGCCGAGCGCGATCCAGGTCGGCAGCAGCTCCTTGCGCTGGCCGGTCACGCGGCGCAGGCTCTCCAGCGCGCGGGTGTAGTGCGAGACCGCCTCGGCCCAGCGGCCAGCCGCCATCAGCCGCAGACCGGCATGGGCTTCGCGCAGCGCCGGCATCACGTCCGAGGCCGGGTCGAAGGGGTCGAGCAGGGGCAGGGGCGGGTCATCGGGCAGCTCGGCCAGCAGCCGCCATTCCTCGATGTGCATCGGCAGCGTGTGCCCGGACAGCAGCGCCATCAGGGCCGGATCGCGGCCGGCCTCGCTCAGCAGCGCATCGATCAGCTCGCGCATCGGCAGCCGGTCCGGGCTGCTCCAGCGGCGGACGCGCAGCTCCAGGCAGGACTGCAGCGTCTCCATGCGCATCAGCGGATGCAGCCGCATCAGCAGGGTGGCGTCGAGGCGATCGAACAGCGCGCGCTCGAGCACCGCCTGCCACTCCAGCCCCCAGCCGCAGCGCAGCCTCAGCGGCTCGAGCTGGTCGGGCGGGGCGGCGCTGAACAGCGCCAGCCGCACCGCGGCGCAGGCCGCGTCCATGTTGACGAAGGGCACGATGCGTGTCCGGCCGCCGAAGGGCAGCGCCATCTCGCCGAGGCCGTCGACCGCGAGCAGCACCTGGGCCAGCCGCTCGGGCGTGTCGCGCGTCAGTCCGCCCAGGTACGCGGCGGTATGCAGCTCGGGCGGCACCGCCCAGTAGCCGCTGCGGCTCGGATGACCGGCGAGCCGGCCCTGCGCGGCCAGCTCGTCGACCGCCCGGCGCACCGCGTCGCCGGTGGGGGGCTTGCCCTTCTCGGTGAGCCAGCTGGCGGCCTGCAGGAACTTGTGGATGACGGCGCGCTGCCGGTGGCCGGTGAGCAGGGCCAGCGCCTGCAGCACATCATGCTGCAGCGGCGTCAGATCCTCGGGAAGCGCGATGGGGGTGGGGGGCAGGGCATTCATCGGGGACCGATTGTGCCGCTGCCGTGACGACGGTCACGCCGGCGCTCAGGTGCCGTGCTGGATCAGCTCGATCTTGTAGCCGTCCGGATCGGTGATGAAGGCGATCACGGTGCTGCCGCCCTGCACCGGGCCGGCCTCGCGGGTGACGGCGCCGCCCAGCGCCTGCGCGCGCTCGCGCACCGCCGCGCAGGTGGCGGCGGCATCGTCCACGCCGACGGCGATGTGGCCGTAGGCGCTGCCCAGCTCGTAGCGGTCGACGCCGTGGTTCCAGGTCAGCTCCAGCTCGGCGTGCTCGGGGTTGCTGCCATAGCCGAGAAAGGCGAGGTCGTATTTCTGCTCTGGCCGGTGCGTGGTGCGCAGCAGCGTCATGCCCATCACCTGGGTGTAGAAGTCGATCGAGCGCTGCAGGTCGCCGACGCGCAGCATGGTGTGGAGGATTCTCATCGTGAAAGACCTGGGTTCATGAGGGAGGCAGCCGGCGCAGGGCCTGGCGGGCCTGGCGCAGCAGCGGACGCAGGGCGCCGCGCTGTTCCTGCCGAGCGTAGCGCCACCGCCCCAGGTCCTGCAGCCGTGTGGCCAAGGGCTCGCCGGCGGCGCCCCAGCGCTGGCGCACCTGCTGCGCCAGGGTGTCGGGGCCATGGTGCTCGGCCACCGGCAGGCCGCGTCGGCGCAGGCCCTCGCGCAGCTGCGCCTGGCCCTGGCGCCACAGCCGGTCCGGATCGCGCCGGCGCAGCGGGCCGATCAGCATCAGCGCGCCCACCAGCGCCAGGCCGCCGATCAGTCCGGCCAGCAGCCGCGCCAGCGTGGTGGCATCGGGCATCTGCCAGCCCAGCGAGCGCGCCAGCTCGCGCTGGCCCTGGCTGCCGTAGCCCAGCACCCACTGGTTCCAGCGGTGGTCGGCCGCGCTCCACAGCGCACGCATGCGCTCGAGCAGCAGCGGATCGAGCGCGGCGAAGGTGTCGGCGATCGCGCCGCCCCCGCCACCGGCGCGTGCCGGCTGCAGGATGCGCTCGGGCGCCACCGCCGCGGTCGGGTCGATGCGCACCCAGCCGCGACGCGGTTCGTGGTATTCGGCCCAGGCGTGGGCGTCGCTCTGGCGAACCTCCAGCATGCCGTTGACCGGATTGATCCGGCCGCCCTGGTAGCCGGTGACCAGCCGCGCCGGCACGCCGACGGCCCGCATCGCGATGACGAAGGCGCTGGCGTAGTGCTCGCAGAAGCCGCTGCGCCGGTCGAGCCAGAACTCGTCGACCGGCTCGGGGCCGCTCTCGCCCGGGGTCAGGGTGTAGACATATGGCTGGCGGCGAATGTGGTCGAGCAGCTGCTGCGCGGCGCGGGCCGGTTCGTCGCGGGCGCGGCCGTCCGCATCGAGCTGCGCCTGCGCCCAGGCCCGGGTGCGCGGGTGGCGGCCGTCCGGCAGCGCCAGATCCTGGCGCAGCGCGGGGGCCGGCTCGGCGGGCGAGGGGGGCGCGGCGCCTGCGCCTGTGCCCGCACCGGCCGGCGCGCGGTGCAGCGGCGTGTCGAGCAGCGCCTGTGCCTGGACCTGCAGCCGGCCCGACAGCGGCCGGTCGGCCAGCCACGCGCCGTCGCGATGGCGCAGCCAGCGCGGATGGCCCTCGGCGGGCAGCGGCGCAAAGCGCGCCCGCTCCAGCAGCGGCAGCGTGCTGATGTTGAGCGGCTCGACCGTCATGCGGTAGCGCAGCAGCGGGGCACCCGGCGCCGGGGCAGGCGCCGGCTCGCTGGTCAGGCCCGGGCGCATGCGCCAGCCGCTGCCATCGGGGTCGGCCAGCACCGGGCCGCGAAAATAGCGCAGCTCCGGCGGCGGCGGCTCGCCGTCGAACTGCACCCGCAGCGCCGGGCTGTCGTCCTGCGCCAGCTCGGCCACCTGGCCGAGCTGCATGCGGTCGGACAGACCGGTGCGACCGGTGCCGTCCGCAGGCAGGCTCCACAGCGGCGCGACCCGCGGGAAGAGCAGGAAGAGCAGCACGATCAGCGGCAGCCCGGTCAGCAGCAGCCGCGCGGCCAGGCCGAGCGCGAGCGTCAGCGGCGGTCGGTCCTCGGGCATGTGCGCCAGCACCAGCGCGGCCAGCAGCGTCCAGACCGAGATGCCCATCGCCAGCGCGGTCAGCAGCGACTGCGAATGCAGGAAGCTCGCCAGCACCAGGAAGAAGCCGAGAAAGAACACGACGGTGGCATCGCGCCGGGCGCGCAGCTCCAGCGTCTTCAGCGCCGCCAGCACCACCAGCAGCGTCAGCCCGGCCGACTTGCCCAGCAGCGTCTGGTGGCTGATCACCGTGCCCAGCGAGGCCCCCACCAGCGCCAGCAGCAGCAGCCAGCGCGAGGGCAGTGCCGCACCGCGCCAGGCCAGCCGCGCCCGCCAGGCCAGCGCCGCATAGGCCAGGGCCGAGCACCAGGCCGGCACCTGGGCGATCTGCGGCAGCAGCGTCCAGGCCAGCACCGCCAGCAGGAACAGGGTGTCGCGGGTCTCGCGCGGGCGGCTGTCGATCGCGACGGCCAGGGCGGATGGCCGCATGTTCATCGCCCCGGCCCCGGCCAGAGCGCCAGCGCGTCGAGCGCGGCGCGCCGCTGCGCCGTGCCGCCGCCCGGGCCGATGTGCAGCGCGCCGAGCACCAGCTCCCAGCGCCGCTGCTGCAGCTCGGCCTCCAGCACCCAGGCGCAGAGCCGGCGCAGCCGGGCCTCGTCGTCGAGGCCGGCGAGCTGCGCCGCCTCCAGCCGCAGCTCGCGGCCCGGCTCGGGCAGCGGTGGCGGGTCGCGCACCAGGAGCGTGCCGCCGCCGGCCAGGCTGCGTGCCGACTGCTTCCACAGCACCTGCGAGGGCCGGTCGCCGCGCCGCCAGGCGCGCATGCCGCTCTCGCCATCCTCCGCGCCGGACCGGGCCAGGCGGCGCGGTCCGGGATCGCCGGGATCGAGCGGCTCGGGCAGCGGTGGCGCGTCCGGCTCGGGCGCCGGCCAGACCAGCGGCTCGCGCGCGATGCGCCACACCGCCCAGGCGCGGAACAGCCCGAGCGGAAAGCGGCTTTCGATCTCCAGCGGCGGCAGGGTCTGCGCGCCGCGCCGCGAGGTCGGACGTTCGAGCCGCACGGTGACCGAGCCGCCCTCGGGCACACCGGTGCTGCGCGGGGCCACGGCATCGGCGCTGGCCGGTTCGCGCCAGCGCAGCACGATGCCGTGGCGGCCGAAGCGCCACGGCCGGCGGGCCGGGTGGCGGTCATCCAGACGGATCTGCAGCGCCAGGCGCTCGCCGGCGAAGACCGGCTCGGCGCTCACCAGCTCCAGCGCCAGCCCGCGCAGCGCCGCATGGGTGGCGTGCAGCGCGACCAGCCCGGCGCTGGCCAGCGAGAAGGTCAGCAGATGGCCGAGATTGAGCTGGTAGTTGATCGAGGCCAGCAGCAGCGCCAGCAGCAGCAGCGCGAACAGCCAGCCCGAGGCCGTTGGCAGGATGTAGAGATTGCGCTGGGTGAGCGCCAGCCGGTCGGTGCGCGGCTGGCGCGCCTCGCGCCAGTCCCGCGCCCGCTGCCTGAGCGCCGCGCCGATGCTGCCGGGCCGCATGTCAGACCAGCCCGACCGCCTCGATCATCGCCTGCACCTGCGCGGCACGGCTGCGCCCGGCGCCGTGCCGGGGCTGCAGCCGGTGGGCCAGCACCGGCACCGCCAGCGCCTGCAGGTCTTCCGGGATCACATGGTCGCGCCCGGCCAGCAGCGCGCGCGCACGCGCCGCGCGCAGCAGCCCGAGCGCCGCGCGTGGCGACAGGCCCTGCACGAACCAGCGGCCGTCGCGGGTCGCGGCGATCAGCGTCTGCAGGTAGTCGAGCAAGGCCGGCGCCGCATGCACCTGCTGCACCGCCGCCTGCGCGGCCTGCAGCTCGGCCGCGCCCATCACCGCCGCGAGCTCGCGCACCGCGGCGCGGCGGTCGTGGCCCTCGAGCAGCGCACGCTCCGAGGCCGGATCGGGATAGCCCAGCGTCAGGCACATCAGGAAGCGGTCGAGCTGGCTCTCGGGCAGCGCATGGGTGCCGATCTGCTCGGCCGGATTCTGGGTGGCGATCACGAAGAAGGGCGCGGGCAGGCGCAGCGTCTCGCCGTCGACGCTGACCTGATGCTCCTCCATGGCTTCGAGCAGCGCGCTCTGGGTGCGCGGCCCGGCCCGGTTGATCTCGTCGGCCAGCAGCACCTGGGTGAAGACCGGGCCTTGATGGAAGACAAAGCTCTCGCGGTTTCGCTCGTAGACACTGACCCCGATCAGGTCGCTGGGCGTGAGGTCGGCGGTGAACTGCACCCGGGCGAAGCGCAGTCCGAGCGCGGCGGCCAGGGCGTGCGCCAGCGTGGTCTTGCCGACGCCGGGCACGTCCTCGATCAGCAGATGGCCCCCGGCGAGAAGACAGGCGACACTGTCGAGGATCTGGACTGGCTTGCCGACCACCACCGATCCGATCCGTTCGAGCAGGCGCTCGAGCAGCCGGGACAGGACGGCCGGCTGTGTCAGTTGCATGTGATGTGGGCTTGTCATCATCAACACCATACCTGAAGCGAGAGGGACAACGCAGTGCGGACAGCCGTCGCACTGACGCGAACACAGACCATGAGCACCGCCTTCTACACGCATACCGACTGCCGCGGCCATGACATGGGCCCGGGACACCCCGAATGCCCGCAGCGCCTCGACGCGATCGAGGATCATCTGCTGGCCACCGGCCTGGACATCGCGCTGCACCGCCCCGACGAGGTGCCGCTGGCGCGCCACGAAGACCTGATGCTGGCGCACAGCGAACGCTATCTGGTCGAGCTCGACGAGTTCCTGCGCCAGGCGGCCGAGACCGGCGAGCACCGCGCGCTCGATCCCGACACCAGCGTCTGCCCGGCCACCCGCCAGGCGATGCTGCGCTCGGTGGGCGCGGCGATCGCCGCCACCGATGCGGTCATCGACGGCACCTATGCCAACGCCTTCTGCGCGATCCGCCCGCCCGGTCACCATGCGACCCGCTCGGAGGCGATGGGCTTCTGCTTCTACAACAACATCGCGATCGCGGCGCGCCATGCGCTGGACGTGCGCGGTCTGGAGCGGGTGGCGATCATCGACTTCGATGTGCACCACGGCAACGGCACCGAGGACATCGTCGCCGGCGACGATCGCATCCTGATGGCGAGCTTCTTCCAGGACCAGATCTACCCCTACAGCGGCGGCGTGCCGATGGGCGACAACATGGTCAACGTGCCGGTGCCGGCCTACACCCGCGGCATGGAGGTGCGCGAGCTGATCGACCTGCACTGGATGCCGCGGCTGGAATCCTTCCGGCCGCAGATGATCTTCATCTCCGCCGGCTTCGACGCGCACCGCGAGGACGACCTGGGTCAGCTCGGCCTGGTCGAGTCCGACTACGCCTGGATCACCCAGCGTCTGGTCGATCTGGCCGAGCGCCATGCCAAGGGGCGCATCGTGTCCTGCCTGGAAGGCGGCTATGTGCTGAGCTCGCTGGCGCGCAGCGTGGCGGCGCATCTGCGGGTGCTGGCGGGGGTCTGAGCGGTGCGTGGGCCCTCGCCTTCGCGAGGGTGACGGGGGCGGTGCGAGGGTGACGGGGCGGGGGTGGGGAGCCTGGAAGGGTCTCAGTCGTCCCTGAACTGCACCTCGATCCGCAGCCGGCTGCGCACCGCGCGGCCGTCGAGCTCGCCCGGCTCGAACGGGCTGGCGAGGAAGGCCTGGCGCGCGCTGTCTTCCAGCACCGGCGGCAGCGAGCCGCCATCGGCCGCGTCGGCGTCCGGCTCCAGCCGCACCCGGCTGACCCGGCCGTCCGCCTCGATGAACAGCGTCAGCGCGGCGCGGAACTGTCCGGGCGGGGCCAGCTCCGGGTAGGGCAGATCGATCGCGGCGGCTGCACGTGCGCGCCGGTCGAGCTGCTCGGGCGCGAGATAGGTGCTGTCGTCGTCCGATGTGTCGTCCGATCCGTCGTTCGATTCCGCCCCGCTGGGCGACGGCATGGGCGCGACCGCAGCCTGAGGCGTGCCGGCACCGGGCGGGGGCAGCGGCTGCGGCACCGGATCATGAGCTGGATCAGGCGTCGGATCAGGAATCGGACCCGGCGCGGGCTCCGGCATCGAAGGCGGCATGTCGCGTGCAGCGTGCTCGGGCCGGACCGGGGTCCGCGTCGTGTCGGGCTCCGGGGGCCGAGCGGTCGGCGCGGCGGCGAGGCGCACGCTCAGCTCGCCTGTCGCCCGGGCCGTCGCCGCGGCGCCTGACGCCGCCGGCTCGCCGCCCCGCGCCAGCGCGGCCGCCAGCAGCGCCGCATGCAGCAGCAGCGAGACCGGCAGCCAGGCGCCGGCCCGGCTCAGTTCAGCTCCCGCCATGCGGTGCGGCGCACCCGGTTGGACTTGGTGGTGACGCCGGCGCTGGAGGCGGCCAGCGACAGGCTCTGGTCGCGTGCGGTGGCCACCACGCTGATGTTGCCCTTGCTGTCGACGGTGCGCCCGATGCCCACCAGCAGCGAGGAATAGCTGGTCGCCGCCAGCACCGAGCCCTTGCCGATGTCGAACTGGTAGAGCCAGGAGCTGCCGCCGCTGCCGCAGGGGTCGCTGTTCGGGATCGACGAGGCATAGGCCAGCACGCCCGAGCCCAGCGGCACGCCGTCGAGCACCACCCGCTCGCCGCTGCTCAGGCTCAGGTCGACATACCAGCCGTTCTGGAGCGACCAGTCGACCGGCTTGACCGGATCGACCCGGCGGGTGCTGGCGCTGGTGGCCAGCGTCTGCTGCACCAGGTTGGCGTCCTGGTGGCGCAGCGCGACCTGCGTGTCGCCGCTGCCGCCGATGCCGGTGGCCTGCAGCGTGTCCTTGATGGCGTAGATGCTCTGCACGCCAGTGCTGGCGAGATCGCCGATGTTGGTCAGGCGGCCGGTGCCGAAGCTGATGATCGCGGTGGCCACGCCGTTGGTGGTGGTCTCGGTCAGCAGCGGCATGCCGACGATCGGCTGGGCCGTGCCATTGGCGTCGAGCGCGCGGCCCAGTCGCACTGCCTCGGGGCCCGAGGGCGCGACCAAGTCGTCCGCGTCGAAGCGCCACAGGCTGCCCTGCATGTCGCCGGCGTAGTAGCGCAGCGCGGTGTTGTCGGTCTCGCTGGCGACCCAGGCGTTCAGTCGGCCGAGATTGTTCGGCGCGGTGGCACTGCCGGCCGGGGTGGCCACCGTCTGCAGCAGTCGACCGTCGACTGCATCGACAACGAAGAGGCGCCCGATGCCGTCGCCGACATTGTTGAGGCCGGAGGTGAAGGCCACCACCCAGCGGCCGGCCGCGTTCTTGGTGATGACCGGATTGCCGAAGGTCAGGCCGAGGTTGCCGTCAGTGAACTCCCACAGCAGCTGCGGCTGCAGTGGCGAGGTGACGTCCAGCGCATAGTAGTAGCGCCCGCCCGCGCCCATGCCGCCGACCAGGATCGTGCGCCACTGCTTCGTGGTGCTGTCGTACACATCGCCGATCACCGGGGTGGCGTCGAGCAGGTTGCGGTGGTTGGCCTCGTAGGTGGTGTCGGCCAGACGCCACATCGACGCGCCGTCGATCACGCCGCGCGGCACGAAGGCCCAGGCCTCCTCGCCGCCGGTGCTGTCGGAGGTGTTCTCGCCGACGCGGAAGGCGTGCAGCATGCCGTCGTTGGCGGCGGCGTAGATCATCTTCAGCCGGCTGGCCTGCGCGGTGGCGAAGGCGCTGTAGCCGGCATCCGCATACTTGAACGGTGCCTTGGCCAGATAGACCGGCGAGCTGTTGATGAAGTCGCCCAGCAGCGAGCTGCGGGTGCGGAAGGCCTGGTTCTCGGTGATCTTCTGGCTCATGTAGAGCGAGGTGTCGCCGCGCAGGTAGCTGACCAGATTGGGGCCGTCGACCTTGGCCTTGGCCGCCTCGCTGAGCATCGCGCATTGCGACAGGCTGCTCTTGGTCGCCGTGCAGGCGATGTCGAAGGCGCCCTGCAGGCCGGCCGCCTGCAGGTTGGCATAGGTGAAGTCGGCCAGCACGCCGTTCTTGCCGAACAGGATGCGGCGCGGCTCGGCGCGGGCATCGAGCTTCTTGCGTGCGCTCCAGATTTCCTTGCCCTCGGCGGTGTCGGGCGCGATCAGCGCGCCGGTCAGCGGGTCGCTGGTGAAGCGGAAGGCGCGGATGTCGCCATACCAGCTCGGCGAGCTGCTGAAGCTGGGCAGGAAGATCCAGTCGTCGCCGGTCACCGGGGTCAGCGTGCTGGTGCCGGCGCCCGCGCCCGAGCCGCTGTCCTTGCTGATCTCGCTGATCATGGTGCTGATCGCGTCGGCCAGCGCATCGGGATTGCTGGCCGAGAAGTACTGGCCGCGGCCGTTGACCGCCGCATGCCACAGGTCGTCGATGTGGGTGGCGTCGCCGTAGGCGCTGCTGTCCTTGGTGCCGGTGGGCACCGGCCACTGCTTGCGCCCGGCGACGATGTCGGCGTAATCGCCCGTGGTCTGCGTCAGGTAGTTGCGGTCGTAGGTCAGCGTGCCGCGCACGCCCAGGCCGACGGTGAAGGTGGTCAGATGCTGGTGGGTGGCGCTGTCGCGTTCGGTGGCCGGCACGTCGTTCTTCAGGTCGGCGCGCAGGTCCTGGCTCCAGAAGTGGTAGGCCACGTCGGCCAGCGAGTTGCTGTCGCCGCCGCCGTCGCTGCCGGTGCTGTCGCGGTAGGGCCGCGCGAGCGTACCGTCCTGCTGACCCACCAGGCCGCTGTTGTCGAGCTTGAGCGGGCGATAGTTGCCGATCTCGTAGCCGGGTTCGGTCGAGATGCCGACGTTCCAGTAGCCGTCGGTCGACAGCAGCGCGTAGTTGCGCTGGCAGGAGTGCTGCACCGGGTCGACCGTCTGGCCGGGATAGGTCTTGCCGAAATAGCGCCCGACCTTGGACAGCGCGCCCCGCAGCGGGGTGTAGCCGTCGATCGTCTCGGCGCTGTAGAGCAGCCGGTAGAAGTCGCTGCGCTGCAGGCCGCTGCCCACGCCGCTGCGGTCGACGAAGTCGGCGACGTTCAGGAAGCTGCTGCTGGTGACGGTGGCGTCGCTCAGCAGCGTGATGCCGACACGGTAGTTCTCGCCGATGCTGCGGAACGACCGGCCCACCGCGCTGCGCATCGTCAGCTTGCGGCTGCGGTAGTAGGTGTACCAGTTGGCGTACTTCTGGCGCAGCGCCACCGCGGCGGCGCTGGTGTCGCTGGTGTTCAGCGTGACCTTGCGGAAGCGCCCCGAGGCCTCGGCCGCCGCCATCGTCTGCAGGCACTCGCGGTAGAAGACGGTGCTCTCGTTGGCCGCGCCGGAGCTGTAGTAGGTCCAGGACATCGCCGCCGGCGAGCCGGTGTAGGGCACGTAGACGTAGTAGAAGCTGTTGTTCAGGTTCGTGGGCAGGTTGGTGGTCGCCGTGCTGCTGCGGAAGCCGTCAGGAAGGGCCGCGGTGAAGCTGGCATTCGGGTAGGCGGTGCCTGCGGCATTGACCGGCGGGGCGTACTCGAGCGAGGGGTCGAAGGCCACGCCGTTGCACTGCGCCGACCAGTAGCCGACCATGAACTCGTTGCGCTGCCAGTCCTTGACCAGCCCGACCTCGTCCGGCATGAACTCGAAGTTCATCGAGCCGGAGTCGTCGAGGATGAACATGATGTTCGGCTTGACCTGGGTGCCGGCCGCGTTCAGCGGACCCTGGGCGACGTCGATCACCTGGGCCGGTGCCAGCGGGGCGGCCAGCACCAGGGCTGCGGCCAGCGCGGTGGCGGTCATGGCGGCGGGCGAAGAGGCGAGGGGGCGTGTCATGGCGGCGGTTCCGTGGCGGCGTCAGGTCAGAAATGCACCAGCGTCTCGGTGAAGCTGACGGTGTCGCGCACGCCCTCGGTGCGCACGATGATGCGGTAGTACTCGGTCACGGTGCTGCTGCCCAGGCGGGTGCTGCTGGAGCTGGTGAGCTGGTTGCGCTCGCCCGAGACGGTGCTGCTGGCGTTGGGCGGGCGCGGGCAGCGCACCTTGCCGTCGGTGCTGCTGCCGGCGGCCGAGCACAGCCGCACGATCAGGTAGCGCGAGCTCAGCCCGGCGGTCTCGTCGGTGATGGCGGTCTTCAGCGGCTTGACGCAGGCCTTGGGCGTCGGCCCGGGCTGGGAGCTGCAGTTGTCGAACTTCCAGTCGACCGCCACCCGATCGGCATCGGTGCGGGTCGATGCCGGGTCGAGATCGGCGATCGAGGCGGCGAAGTAGCCGGCGTCGGCCAGGCTCGCATCCAGTCCGGTGGTGTCGTTCTTCATCTGCTGCTGCATCCAGCGGATGGCGGTCTGGGTGGCGCGGTCGGCCGCCAGCAGGGTGTCCTGCTTGAAGCCGAGATTGCCCAGGATGTTCAGCCCGGTGTCGACCGAGCGCACCAGCGCCACGGCTGCCAGCGACAGCGCCACCACGGTGATCATCGCGAACACCAGCGAGGCGCCGCGGGCGGCCCGGCGCGCCGGCCGGCCGGGGGGAGGACGTTTCATCGTCATCGCATGTCCTTGCGCTGCGCGGCGCTCACGAGGCAGCCTGCCACAGCATGTTGCGCAGCGGCACCACCGTCTCGTAGACCTTGTAGCGGTAGTTGCGCCACTGCTCGCCGACGACCCGGTCGACACGCAGGGTCTCGGCGGTGCTGCCGTCCGGATGCCAGACCGGCAGGTCGGGCGTGACCACCTTGTCGCCGCTGCGGTCGGGCCGGCGCTCGTCCTGCACGCTGCGCGTCACCACCGCGACCCGCAGCGCGATGATCTGGCGCCAGCCGGCCGCGGTGGTCGGCGCGGTGGCGCTCCACTGGTCGACGATGCGGTCGTTGCCGCTGCTGTCGAGGCCGTAGACCGCCTGCAGCTGCACCACCTGCGGGTGCAGATCCTCGACGCTGTCCTGGGCGGTGCTGCTGCTGAAGGAGATCTGGCGCAGGTTCAGCGGCACCTGCGGACTGCCGGCACTGTCGCAGTCGTCGCCCAGGCCGCTGATGCAGTAGGTGCGCCGGGTCAGCGTGCCCAGGTTCAGCAGCAGGCTGCCGGTGGGATAGGCCACGCTGACGCCGGTGGTGCCGGGAAAGACCGGGGTGCTGCCGGCATCCGGGTTCCACGGGCCGTTGGCGTCGGCCGCATGGGCCAGCGAGGTGCTGTCGGCGTCCGGTGTGGCGGTCAGGTTGAAGATGCTGCACCAGCTGGTCTCGTCGTTGGCCAGCGTCTTGGGGTCGGGCACCGTCGTCGGCACCGCCAGCATCAGGTGGCCCTGGCGCAGCCCCAGGCCGCTGCCGGTGCCGACGCCGAAGACCTGGCCGTCGCGCGGATGGTCGCTGACCACCCGGACCGGCACCGCGAAGTCGGCTGGCCGGCTCAGCAGCACCGCGATGCGGTCGGGCGCGCCGTCGCTGCCGTCGGTGATGACGGCCGGCGCCAGCACGAAGCGCAGCAGCTGGCCCGCCGCCATGCTGCTGTGGCGGGCGCGCACCGGGCAGCCGACCGCGCCGCCCTCGGCCAGGCCGTAGCCGCTGTCCTGCAGATCGCGCTGGATGGCCATCAGCGACAGCGCGCCGCTGACCTGCGCGTCCGAGCCGGAGGTGATGGTGCGCTTGCGGCCCTCGTACAGGATCGCGACCTGGCTGATCACCAGCACCGCGAGCAGGCCGATGACCATGCCGACCATCAGCTCGATCAGCGTCACGCCGCGCTGCCGCGCCCGCAGGCGGTCGGTCGGAACCGGAAAGTCGGGTGTCATGGCGTCCTGGTTCATGAGCTCGGGTTGGCGCTGATGACGGTGGTGGTCGAGAATTCGTGCGCCGCGTTCTCGCCCGGCGGCTGCCAGCGCACCCGCACGGTGACCTCGCTGACCGAGTAGGGCGGCACCTGGGTCGTGTCGTCGAGCGCGGTGTCGATCCGGTCGACCACCGACACGGTGGCGGTGCCCGCCGGCAGCGTGTCCGCGACCCGGCTCAGCCAGGCCTGGCAAGCGCTGCTGGCCTGGCAGTCGCTGAAGTCCTTCAGCATCGCGCGGTTGCTCCACATCCGGCCGATCAGGTCGGTGGCGAGGTAGGTGGCCTCGGCACGGTACTTGGCGCCGGTGCTGGCGCGGGTCATGGCCGCCTGCAGGCCGACCAGGCCGAGCACCGCCAGCGAGAAGATCAGCAGCGCGATCAGCGCCTCGATCAGCGCGAAGCCGCGAGCAGGGCGGCCGGCGGAGCGGCCCCGGCGTGGCGGCCGGTGGAGGCGTGCGGCGAGCAGGGCCATGGCGACAGTCTCGGGTCGTGTCAGGTCGGGATGCAGGTGCGCGGGTCGTCACGCTCGGTGACGGCCGGATCGCAGGTGCGCACGCTGCCGCCGGTGCCCAGCATCACCCGCAGCGTGTGGGTGGTGTCGCTGCCGGGATGGCGGACCACGATGCAGCGCATCGGCGCCGGGCTGGTCGCGGCGCGGCCGAAGCTGTTGAAGGTCACCTGCGTCTCGCCGGTGGCGCTGGCGCAGCTGGCGTCATAGACACCGACGATCACGTCGGGCGAGCCGTCGCCCTGGGCGTGGCGCGCCAGCAGCCGCGGCTTGTCGGCCGCGCTGGCGTCACCGGTCAGCAGGGCGCCGCCGCAGCCGCCGGAGGGGTCTTCCAGGCTGATGATCCAGGACGCCGAACGCGCCGAGAGCGTGCAGTCGTCGGTCAGGCTGGCCGGGCTGGCGCCGGTGCTCCACACCAGCGAGAAGGTCACGTCACGGTTGCGTCGCACCGCCTCGGCACGGGCTTTCTCCAGCCCGCCGGCGATCGACATCGCGGCGTTGCGCACCTGCATGTTCATCATCCATTCGCGCACCAGCGGAATGGCGCCCATCAGCAGCAGGCCGGCCACGGCCAGCGCGACCATCAGCTCGATCAGCGTGAAGCCGCGGGGCGTGGGCTTCAGCATTCGCTGCCTCGCTTGAGCCAGCAGGCCTTGGTGACGCTGCCGCCCTTGAACAGCGTGGTGCGCTGGCTGCCGGCCTGGTCGGTCTCGTAGACGTGGCCGATGGCGTGGCCGGCGCTGCCGGTGGCGCGCAGCACATAGCTCTGGCCGTTGTCGCCCAGCGTGCAGCTGAAGCTGAACTTCAGGCTCGATCCCTTGTCGGGCAGGTTGCCGGCCGAGGGCACCGCACCGGTCTTGCTCGCGCACGAGCCGCTGCCGTAGTTGCGGTTGTCCTGGTAGTACTGCTCCATCGCCACCCGGTCGTTCGACAGGAAGGTGAAGGCCTCCGGCAGCGTGCTGCGGCGCATGTAGTCGTTGTAGGAGGGCAGCGCCACCGAGGCCAGGATGCCGATGATGGCCACCACCACCATCACCTCGATCAGCGTGAAGCCCCGGCTCGGACGGGGGCTGCGGAGGGAAACGGGGATCGGGCGGAGCATGTCGGGTCGCGAGGCCTTCGATCGGCGATCGCGCAAAAATGAAAGGATGCGCGATGCTAGGCCGCGGCCGCGCACCCGTCACCGGTGCGGCGTGCCGCTGGTCGGCTCCGATCGGCCGTCCGTCGGCTGGTGCGCGGGGGGCAAGACTGCGGCGACAATACGGAATTCTTCGCAACCCCCACAGACAGGCAACCGCACACCCATGGCCCAGTACGTATTCACGATGAACCGCGTCGGCAAGATCGTTCCGCCGAAGCGGCAGATCCTCAAGGGCGTCTCGCTGTCCTTCTTCCCCGGCGCGAAGATCGGCGTGCTGGGCCTGAACGGTTCGGGCAAGTCGACGCTGCTGAAGATCATGGCCGGCCTCGACAAGGACATCGAGGGCGAAGCCGTGCCGATGCCGGGCCTGAAGATCGGATACCTGCCGCAGGAGCCGCAGCTCGATCCGGGCCAGACGGTGCGCGAGGCCGTCGAGCAGGGCATCGGCGGCGTGATGGCCGCCAAGGCCCGCCTGGAGCAGGTCTACGCCGAGTACGCCGACGAGAACGCCGACTTCGACAAGCTCGCCGCCGAGCAGGCCGAGCTCGAGGCCATCATCGCCGCCGCCGGCAGCGAGAACACCGACCTGCAGCTGGAGATCGCCGCCGACGCGCTGCGCCTGCCGGCGTGGGACGCGCTGATCGGCCCGCTCTCGGGCGGCGAGAAGCGCCGCGTCGCGCTGTGCCGCCTGCTGCTGTCCAAGCCCGACATGCTGCTGCTCGACGAGCCGACCAACCACCTGGACGCCGAGTCGGTCGAGTGGCTGGAGCATTTCCTGCAGCGCTTCTCCGGCACCGTGGTGGCCATCACCCACGATCGCTACTTCCTCGACAACGCCGCCGAGTGGATCCTGGAACTCGACCGGGGCCAGGGCTATCCGTACAAGGGCAACTACTCCGACTGGCTGGAAGGCAAGGAAAAGCGCCTGGAGCAGGAGCAGAAGACCGAGGACGCCCGCGCCAAGGCCATGAAGCAGGAACTGGAGTGGGTGCGCAAGAACGCCAAGGGCCGCCAGGCCAAGAGCAAGGCGCGTCTGGCCCGCTTCGAGGAACTGTCGGACGTCGACTACCAGAAGCGCAACGAGACCAACGAGATCTTCATCCCGGTGGCCGAGCGCCTGGGCAACGAGGTGATCGAGTTCAAGAACGTCTCCAAGAGCTTCGGTGACCGCGTCCTGATCGAGAACCTGTCGTTCAAGGTGCCGGCCGGCGCCATCGTCGGCATCATCGGCCCGAACGGCGCCGGCAAATCGACGCTGTTCCGCCTGATCCAGGGCGTCGAGGCGCCGGATGCGGGCGAGGTCGCCATCGGCAAGACCGCCAAGCTGGCCTTCGTCGACCAGAGCCGCCAGAGCCTGGACGACAGCAAGACGGTCTGGGAAGACGTCTCGGGCGGTCTGGACAACATCGTCGTGGGCAAGTTCGTCATGCCCAGCCGCGCCTACATCGGCCGCTTCAACTTCAAGGGCAATGACCAGCAGAAGCTGGTGGGCAGCCTCTCGGGCGGTGAGCGCGGACGGCTCCACCTGGCCAAGACCCTGGCCCAGGGCGGCAACGTGCTGATGCTGGACGAACCGTCGAACGATCTGGACGTCGAAACCCTGCGCGCGCTGGAGGAAGCCCTGCTGGAGTTCGCCGGCTCGGCCATGATCATCTCCCACGATCGCTGGTTCCTGGACCGCATCTGCACCCACATCCTGGCGGCCGAAGGCGACTCGCAGTGGTTCTTCTTCGACGGCAACTACCAGGAGTACGAGGCCGACAAGAAGCGTCGCCTGGGTGAAGAGGGCGCCCGCCCGAAGCGCTTCCGCTACAAGGCCCTGAAGTGATGACGTGAGCCGGGCCGGGGGCTTCAGGCCTCCGGCCCTGGTGTTACATTGAATTCGAACCGATCGCGAACCGATCCCGGAGACCGCCCATGACCATGAAACAGATCACCGCCATCATCAAGCCGTTCAAGCTCGAGGAGGTCCGCGAGGCCCTCGCCGAGGTCGGCGTCACCGGCCTGACCGTCACCGAGGTCAAGGGCTTCGGCCGCCAGAAGGGCCACACCGAGCTCTACCGCGGCGCCGAATACGTCGTCGACTTCCTGCCCAAGGTCAAGGTCGAGATCGTCGTGAAGGGGGGCGATGTCGATCGCTGCCTCGAGGCCATCGTCAAGGCCGCGCACACCGGCAAGATCGGCGACGGCAAGATCTTCGTGACGCCGGTCGAGCAGGTCATCCGCATCCGCACCGGCGAGACCGACGAGAACGCGGTCTGATCTTCAGCCGCCGGCCAGGCGGCTCCACAGCGCGGCGGCCCAGATGCCGCCGCACAGCGCCAGCGCCAGGAAGACCGCGGCGCTGCCGTAGTCCTTGGCGCGCTTGGCCAGCTCGTGCAGGTCGAAGGAGATGCGGTCGACGGTCGCCTCGACCGCCGAGTTCAGCAGCTCGACGATCATCACCATCACGACGCTGCCGGCCAGCAGCGCCACCTCCACCCAGGTCCGACCCAGCCAGAAGGCCAGTGGCAGCAGCAGTGCTGCCAGCCAGAGCTCCTGGCGAAAGGCGCTCTCGTGCCGGTAGGCGCCGGTGAGGCCCTGCAGCGAGTAGCCGGCGGCATGGCGGATGCGGTCCAGGCCGGTGCGGCCCTTGTGGGGATTGTCCATGGGGCGTGGAGTTCTGGGCTTGATGGGCTTCAGGCCCGTCGGCGCGGGGCCGGGCGCCAGGTGATCAGCCGGGTCCGGCACAGCCGGTCATGCAGGAACTGCCGATCCGGCAGCAGCAGCGCCAGCAGCGCATAGCCGAGCATGCCGATCAGCAGGGCGGCCGAAAACAGGCGCTTGTCGCTCTGCAGCCCCAGCTGCTGCACCGCCAGCAGCGCGGGCACGAACCACAGCCAGCTCAGCAGATAGCGCGCGATCGCCTGTGGCCAGCCCGGCGAGCGTCCGTCCAGCCGGATGAGCCGGACATGCCAGGTCTTCAGCGCCAGCGTCTGGCCGCCACGGGTCCAGCACCAGCAGAAATACAGGCCCAGCAGCAGGAACAGGAAGATCTGGAAGCCGACGCGGCCGTGCAGCGCATGGCGCTGGTCGGCGGCGATGGCGAACAGCAGGCTGCCGATCATCAGCACGCCGAACAGCAGCACGCCCTCGTAGAGCATTGCTGCGAGACGGCGACGCAGCGGCGGGGTGGGCTGGACGGCTGGGTCGGCATCGTCCGGGGTATAGGGCAGGGCGGGCTTGGCGGCCATCGGTCGGGGAAGCAGCGGTCTTCTCGGGGCCGCCATGTTAACCGCCCGGCATCGGCCGCCTGGGATGGCCGTGGTGCCGAGGCGCAGCTTCAGGGGCTGTTCTCGCTCGCTGCCGCCGGGCTGGAGGCCGCGATGACCGCCATCGGCGCTGAAGCCGTCGCTGCGGTCGGCAGCGCCGTGACGGCCTGGGTCGGTGCGGGCGCAGGCAGGCTGATGACCGGCGTAGCCGCTCCGGCCGCCGCTGCGCCCTGCGGACCGCGCGAGGGCAGCAGCGTGGTGCGGTCGACGAAGCCCGGCGTGGCGGCGATCTTGGGCAGGCCGACCGGCTGATGGCGGGGCGGCGTCGGCGCGGCCTTGCTGATCGGACGCGTGCTGGCGCCTGGTCCGGCCTGGACCGTGCCGGGCGCGACCGGCTGCGGCGTGCTGCGCACCGGCGTCGCGACGATGTTGCTCTTGACCTGCGGTGCCTGGGCCGCGGCCGGGGTCTTGCGCACGGCGGCAGGCACCGTGCCGGCAGGCGCGGGCGTGCTGGCAGCCTGGGTGCCGATGCTGCGCCTCTGCTCCTCGGGCAGCTGCTGCCAGGCCTCCCAGCGGGCCTGGCGCTCGGTGGTGGGCACCTGGCGCACCTCGCCGAAATGCAGCCGGGCGGCATTGCGCTGCGCCGGCGTCATCTTGGCCCACTCGGCCATGCGCGAGCGCAGTCGCTCCTGCTGCTCGGCGGGCAGTGTCGGATAGATCGCGGCGATGTCGCGCCACTTCTGGCGGCGCAGCGGCTCGATGTCGGTCCACTGGTCGCGCAGCGGCAGCAGGATCTTCTGCTCCGCCGGCGTGAGCTGCTGCCAGCCTGCACTGCCTCCGAGCGTGGTGCCGAGCGTCGCCTGGGCGCTGGCTGGCCTGGCCAGCGGCGGCAGGGCGCTCGCCAACGCCAGCGCCAGCACGCAGGCGACACCGGAAAGGGGCAGTGCGCTGCGGGACAGGCTCATGGCTGGCGGGCGGTGTCCTGGGCGGCTGGCAGATCTTCCGTCGGCGGCAACGGCGCCTGGGTCTCCGCTTCGGTCGCGGGCAGGGCGATCTCGATGGGGCGCTTGAGGAATTCGCTGAAGCCGGCATCGGCGTAGGCCGAGGGCGGCAGGTCGTCGCCCAGCAGCTCGGCATCGAGCTCGGCCATCGAGGCCATCGACTCCAGGTCGCGCCACTCGCCGATGCCGATCAGGCCCAGCAGCAGCACCAGCGCCGGCAGCAGCCAGCCCAGGCGGCTCCACAGCGAGCTGTCCTCGCCGGGCGAACCTGACTGCAGCAGCGCGGCCGCGCCGCCGGCACCGACGCTGACCGGCAGCACCGCCGTGGCCGGGGTCTGCTCGGGTCGGCGTGCCACGGCCGGGCGGCGCGCCTGCGCGACCGCCTGCTGGCGCGCCACGCGCAGCCGCTCGCTGATGTCATGGGGCGTCTGCTGCGCGCCGGCTTCCAGACGGGCGGTCAGTCGCAGCGCGAAGCGCGCTTCCAGGGCTTCGGCATTGGCCGGCCGCCCTGGGCGCGAGGAGTTGGGGGCGGTCTTCACAGTGAAATTCCCTTGGCTTGGAGTGCCTTGGCCAGTGCATGCACGGCACGCGAGCAGTGAGTCTTGACGCTGCCTTCGGAGCAGCCCATGGCGGCTGCCGTCTCGGCGACATCCATTTCCTCCCAATAACGCATCAGGAAGGCTTCACGTTGACGCGTCGGCAGACGGGCGACCTCTTCCTCGATCAGAAGCAAGGTCTGTGCGCGTGCAGCGCCGGCATCGGCGCCTTCGGCGGCATCGTCTGCAGGGCTCTGGCTGCTCAGGTGCTCGAGCAGGTCGAAGTCCTCATCGCTGCCGGCGGGCTCGAAATCCGAGAAGTTGCGCAGCACCGCGTTGCGGACCTTCTGGTGGCGGAACCAGTCCATCGTCGCGTTGCCCAGGATGCGCTGGAACAGCAGCGGCAGCTCCGCGGCGGGGCGGTCTCCGTAGCGCTGCGCGAGCCGGATCATCGCGTCCTGCACGATGTCGAGCGCCGCGTCCTCGTCGCGCACCGCGTAGACGGTGCGCTTGAAGGCGCGCTTCTCGATGCCTTGCAGAAAGTCGGAGAGCTCTTGTTCGGTGGCCAAGGAGGGGGCCGGGCCCGTCGGGGCTGTGTCGGTCCGGAAAGTGGGGCGGCGCGGATTATGTCATCGCTGCCGACCCACCCCCGATCCGGGTGTGCACCATGGTGCGCTGCGCAATTCTTCGACATGTTGCCAGCTTGGTGCAATAATCCCGGATTCGCACCACGCGTGCCTGGTCTGAACCGGTCGCCCGACCCCGGGCGCCTGCGTCGATGACCGCGCAGGCGCCAATTCCGCCTCACGAGGGCGAGAGGAGGCGCACCGATCGATTTTCGTCAGAGAAAACCCGAAAGGTTCATCAACATGGACATGTCTGCCGCGGAACAGAAGCGTGCCGCTTCGGCACAAGCCTCCCGCGATCCCTCTTCCTCCTCTGCTTCCCTGCCTGTGCTCAACGGCTCGGAAATCCTCGTGCGCAGCCTTCAGGCCGAAGGCGTCGAGTTCATCTGGGGCTATCCCGGCGGCTCGGTCCTGTACATCTACGACGCGCTGTACAAGCAGGAGTCGATCCAGCACGTTCTGGTCCGCCACGAACAGGCGGCGGTCCATGCGGCCGACGGCTATGCGCGTGCCACCGGCAACGTCGGCGTGGCCCTGGTCACCTCCGGCCCCGGCGTGACCAATGCGGTCACCGGCATCGCCACCGCCTACATGGACTCGATCCCGATGGTGGTGATCACCGGCCAGGTGCCGACCGCCGCGATCGGCCTCGATGCCTTCCAGGAGTGCGACACCGTTGGCATCACCCGCCCGATCGTCAAGCACAACTTCCTGGTCAAGGATGTGCGCGACCTGGCCGTCACGCTGAAGAAGGCCTTCCACATCGCCCGCACCGGTCGCCCGGGTCCGGTCGTCGTCGACATCCCGAAGGACGTGTCGCTGAACACCGCGCCCTTCGAGTATCCCGAGACGATCTCGATGCGCTCGTACAACCCGGTGCGCAAGGGCCACGGCGGGCAGATCCGCAAGGCGGTGTCGCTGCTGCTGCAGGCCAAGCGTCCCTACATCTACACCGGCGGCGGCGTGGTGCTGGGCAATGCCTCGGCCGAGCTGCGCGAGCTGGTCGACCTGCTGGGCTATCCGGTCACCAACACGCTGATGGGCCTGGGCGCGATGCCGGCCACCGACCCGCGCTTCCTGGGCATGCTCGGCATGCACGGCACCTACGAAGCCAACATGACGATGCAGAACTGCGACGTCCTGCTGGCGGTGGGCGCGCGCTTCGACGACCGCGTGATCGGCAACCCGAAGCACTTCGCCTCGGTCGAGCGCAAGATCATCCACGTCGACATCGACCCGTCGTCGATCTCCAAGCGCGTCAAGGTCGACATCCCGATCGTGGGCGACGTCAAGGACGTGCTGCAGGAGCTGATCGCCCAGATCCGCGAGGCCCAGCAGCGCCCGGACGCCAACGCGCTCGGCGCCTGGTGGTCGCAGATCGGCGAGTGGCGCAAGCGCGACTGCCTGAGCTACAAGCTCTCGGACGAGCTGATCAAGCCGCAGCATGTCGTCGAGACGCTGTGGAACCTGACGCGCGGCACCGACAGCTACGTGACCTCGGACGTCGGCCAGCACCAGATGTGGGCGGCGCAGTTCTACCGCTTCGACGAGCCGCGTCGCTGGATCAACTCCGGTGGCCTGGGCACGATGGGCGTGGGCCTGCCCTACGCGATGGGCATCAAGCTGGCCAAGCCGGATGCGGACGTGTTCTGCATCACCGGCGAGGGCTCGATCCAGATGAACATCCAGGAGCTCTCGACCTGCCAGCAGTACCGCACGCCGGTCAAGGTCATCGCGCTCAACAACCGCTACCTCGGCATGGTGCGGCAGTGGCAGGAGCTGATCTATGAAGGCCGCTACGCGCACAGCTACATGGACGCGCTGCCCGACTTCGTGAAGCTGGCCGAGTCCTATGGCCACATCGGCATCAAGATCGAGCGCCCGTCCGAGGTCGAGCCGGCCCTGAAGGAGATCATTCGCCTGAAGGACCGCACCGTCTTCCTCGACGTGCGCACCGATCCGACCGAGAACGTCTGGCCGATGGTCCAGGCGGGCAAGGGCATCACCGAGATGCTGCTGGGCTCGGAAGACCTGTGACCGGTCCGCGACCCGGCCAGGTCCCGCGGGTGACCGCCCGCGGGGCAGGGCGCCGGGAAGCGCCGGTGCAGTCCGCACCCTGCTGACTCCCCCATCCCTTCGTTGACAGGCCCGTGGGACGGGCGACGGCCACACGCCGTCGCGCCGTGGCCCGCAGGCCGGGAGACCCTCACATGAAGCACATCATCGCTCTGCTGCTCGAGAACGAGGCGGGCGCGCTGTCGCGCGTCGTCGGCCTGTTCTCGGCCCGCGGCTACAACATCGAGAGCCTGACGGTCGCGCCGACGGAAGACCCGTCGCTGTCGCGCATGACCATCGTCACCAGCGGCTCCGACGAGGTGATCGAGCAGATCACCAAGCACCTGAACCGCCTGATCGAGGTCGTCAAGGTCGTCGACCTGACCGAGGGCAGCTTCACCGCCCGCGAGCTGATGCTGGTGAAGGTGCGCGCCGTCGGCAAGGAGCGCGACGAGATGATGCGCATGGCCGACATCTTCCGCGGCCGCATCATCGACGTGACCGACAAGACCTACACCATCGAGCTGACCGGCGACTCGTCCAAGCTCGATGCCTTCATCGAGGCGGTGGACCGCACCGCCATCCTCGAGACCGTGCGCACCGGTACCAGCGGGATCGGGCGCGGCGAGCGCATCCTGCGTGTTTGATCCTCCCCGCTACAGACTCAACTACGGAATACGGAAATTTCCATGAAGGTTTACTACGACAAGGATGCCGACCTGTCCCTCATCAAGGGCAAGAACGTCACCATCATCGGCTATGGCTCGCAAGGCCACGCGCATGCCCAGAACCTGAACGACTCGGGCGTGAAGGTCACCGTCGGCCTGCGCAAGGGCGGTGCGTCGTGGGCCAAGGCCGAGAAGGCCGGCCTGAAGGTCGCCGAGATCGCCGATGCGGTGCGTGAGGCCGACGTCGTCATGATCCTGCTGCCGGACGAGCAGATCGCCGCGGTCTACAACGCCGAAGTCGCCCCGAACATGAAGGAAGGCGCCTCGCTGGTGTTCGCGCACGGCTTCAACGTGCACTACGGCCAGGTCGTGCCGCGCGCCGACGTCGATGTGTGGATGGTCGCGCCGAAGGCCCCGGGCCACACCGTGCGCGGCACCTACGTGCAGGGTGGCGGCGTGCCGCACCTGATCGCCGTCTACCAGGACAAGACCGGCCGCGCCCGTGACCTGGCCCTGTCCTACGCCTCGGCCAACGGTGGCGGCAAGGCCGGCATCATCGAGACCAACTTCCGCGAAGAGACCGAGACCGACCTGTTCGGCGAGCAGGCCGTGCTGTGCGGCGGTGCCGTCGAGCTGATCAAGGCCGGCTTCGAGACGCTGGTGGAAGCCGGCTACGCGCCGGAAATGGCCTACTTCGAGTGCCTGCACGAGCTGAAGCTGATCGTGGACCTGATCTACGAAGGCGGCATCGCGAACATGAACTACTCGATCTCGAACAACGCCGAGTACGGCGAGTACGTGACCGGCCCGCGCGTCGTCACCGAGGCGACCAAGGACGCGATGCGCCAGTGCCTGAAGGACATCCAGACCGGCGAATACGCCAAGTCCTTCATCCTGGAGAACAAGGCCGGCGCCCCGACGCTGATCAGCCGCCGTCGCCTGACCGAAGAGCACCAGATCGAGGTCGTCGGCGCCAAGCTGCGCGAGATGATGCCCTGGATCAAGGCCAACAAGCTGGTCGACAAGAGCCGCAACTGATTCACCGGGCGGCTGCGCTGAACCGGTTCGCTGAACGGGGGGCGCAGACAGCTCGCTGATCGGATGCTGATCGCAAGGGGGCTGCACGCAGGTGCAGCCCCCTTGTCGTTTCTTGGTCCATCCTGAAGCGCGGGCGACCGGCGCCAGATGGCGGTCAAATGTAATGATTTGTGTCAGACAATCGGCCGGTCTCCATTTTCCAGATACAGGGAACGGCCGGCATGTCGACATCGGGATCGCCCGACTGGGCTTCTTTCTATTGCTCCGACGAGGTGGTGCGCAGCTACAGCCGCGGGCATGTGCTGCAGCCGCCCGAGCAGGCCATCCTGGCGCAGCTGGGCGATGCGGTCCTGGCGCGCAGCCGGGTGCTTGATCTCGGTGTCGGTGGCGGGCGCACCACGCCGGCGCTGGCCTCGCGCTGCGCCGGCTATGTCGGCGCGGATTTCGCCGAGCCGATGGTCGAAGCCTGCCGCCAGCGCTTCGCCGATCTGATGCAGCGCGGCGACGTGAGCTTCGAGGTGGCCGATGCTCGTGCGCTGCCTTTTGCCGATGCCTGCTTCGATCTGGTGCTGTTCAGCTTCAACGGGCTCGATCTGGTCGGTGGCGGCGAGCAGCGGCGCCAGTCGCTGCGGGAGTGCCGACGCGTGCTGCGCGCTGGCGGGCGCTTCATCTTTTCCTCCCACAACCTGAACTGGCTCGACAGTCGCCGCCATGTGCGCTGGGAGGGATGGCGCGACTATCTGGAGACGCAGCTGTTCTGGAGCCGCATGCGCTGGCTCAACCGTCGGCGTTGGCCGATGCGCCTGCAGGAAGTCGAGCTGGTCGACCCTTACGGCGGCGGCCTGACCACCTACCTGCGCCCGGCCGAAATGTGGCGCCAGTGCCAGGCGGCCGGCTGGGCGAAGGTGCGTGCGCATGGCGTCGACGGCCGCGTGATCGCGCCGGGTGCCGAACTGGATGCGGCCTGCGATCCGTGGATCTACTTCCTCTGCGAGGAGTGATCGCCGCGCCTGGACAGGCGAGGTGTCGCGCTTGGCGATAATCGCGGCATGAACCAAAACCTCTCCCCCGAGCGGGCCGAACCCGACGACGAGCCGGATGAGCCGGTGCTGCAGCGCCCGCGCCGCAAGGGCATCTACATTCTGCCGAACCTGTTCACGCTGGCGGCGCTGTTCGGCGGCTTCTACGCGATCGTGATGGCAATGAACGGCCGCTTCGAGCAGGCCGCGATCGGCGTCTTCTGCGCCATGGTGCTCGACAGCCTGGATGGTCGCGTGGCCCGCATGACCAACACCCAGAGCGCCTTCGGCGAGCAGATGGACAGCCTGTCCGACATGGTCTCCTTCGGTGCGGCGCCGGCGCTGATCATGTACGAGTGGGCGCTCAAGGGCATGGGCAAGCTCGGCTGGATTGCCGCCTTTGTCTACTGCTCGGGCGCTGCGCTGCGCCTGGCGCGCTTCAACACCAACATCGGCGTGGTCGACAAGCGCTATTTCCAGGGGCTGCCGAGCCCGGCTGCTGCCGCGCTGGTCACCGGCCTGATCTGGGTGATGGACGATCTGGGCTTCAAGGGCGTGCGCGACATCGAGTGGCTGACCTGGCTGGCCTTCGCCACCACGCTCTACGCCGGGCTGACGATGGTCACCAACGTGCCCTTCTACAGCTTCAAGGACGTCAACTTCAAGCGCACCGTGCCCTTCATCGTGATCGTGGCGATCGCGCTGGGCATCGCGGTGATCACCTACCACCCGCCGCTGGTGCTGTTCGGCGTCTTTGTCGTCTATGGCCTGTCGGGCTATGTGGTGTATGGGGTGCGCAAGTCGCGCGGCCGCCCGGTCAGTGTCATCGCCACCTCGACCGACGAGCCTGACGAGCGGGGCCTGCATCGCTGAGGCGTGCTATAGTCGACGCATGACTTTCGGCGTTCACACCCTACTGCTGCTTCTAATCGAAGTGCCCCGGGCGCGCTGACCAGTCACACCTGTACATTCCTGTACCCCCTTTCTGGATCGACGGCCCGCATGGCATCACGCTGCGGGCCGTTCTCTTTTGTCGCCCGGTTGTTCCGCCGGGATCCCAGAGCAGCGTCGGTGTACCCACCCTCCTTGGAGACGACCATGAGTGACAAGCTGATCATTTTCGACACCACCTTGCGCGACGGCGAGCAGTCGCCCGGCGCCTCGATGACGCGCGACGAGAAGCTGCGCATCGCGCGCCAGCTCGAGCGCCTGAAGGTCGATGTCATCGAGGCCGGTTTCGCCGCGTCGTCGAACGGCGACTTCGAGGCGGTCAAGGCCATCGCCGACGCCATCAAGGATTCCACCGTCTGCTCGCTGGCCCGCGCCAACGACCGCGACATCTCGCGTGCGGCCGAGGCGCTGCGCGGCGCCAACCGCGCCCGCATCCACACCTTCATCGCCACCAGCGCGCTGCACATGGAGAAGAAGCTGCGCATGACGCCCGAGCAGGTGCTCGAGCAGGCGCGGCTGTCGGTGCGCTTCGCACGCAACCTGTGCGCCGACATCGAGTTCTCGCCCGAGGACGGCTACCGCTCGGACGTCGACTTCCTCTGCCGCGTGCTCGAGGCCGTGATCGACGAGGGCGCCACGACGCTGAACATTCCCGACACCGTCGGCTATGCGATCCCCGAGCTCTACGGCAACTTCATCCGCACGCTGCGCGAGAAGATTCCCAACTCCGACAAGGCGATCTGGTCGGTGCACTGCCACAACGACCTGGGGATGGCGGTGGCCAACTCGCTCGCCGGCGTGAAGATCGGCGGCGCGCGCCAGGTGGAATGCACCATCAACGGCCTGGGCGAGCGTGCCGGCAACTGCTCGCTCGAAGAGGTGGTGATGGCGGTCAAGACCCGCCGCGACTACTTCAACCTCGACCTGGGCATCGATACCTCGCAGATCGTGCCAGCCTCGCGCATGGTGGCGCAGACCACCGGCTTCGTGGTGCAGCCGAACAAGGCCGTCGTCGGCGCCAACGCCTTTGCGCACGCCTCGGGCATCCACCAGGACGGCGTGCTCAAGGCGCGCGACACCTACGAGATCATGCGTGCCGAGGACGTGGGCTGGAGCGCCAACAAGATCGTGCTGGGCAAGCTCTCGGGCCGCAATGCCTTCAAGCAGCGCCTGCAGGACCTGGGCGTCGAGCTCGAGTCCGAGTCCGAGCTCAATGCCGCCTTCGTCAAGTTCAAGGACCTGGCCGATCGCAAGAGCGAGATCTTCGACGAGGACATCATCGCGCTGGTCGGCGACGAGAGCGTCAGCGCCGAGGTCGAGCACTACCGCCTGCTGTCGCTGTCGCAGCACTCCGAGACCGGCGAGCGTCCGGGCGCACGGGTGACCTTCGCCGCTGGCCAGGTCGAGCACCGCGCGGTGGCGCAGGGCAACGGTCCGGTCGACGCGACGCTGAAGGCGATCGAGTCGAAGCTGGAGACGGGCGCTGAAATGCTGCTGTATTCCGTGAACGCCATCACGTCTGGCAGCACCGAATCGCAGGGCGAAGTCACGATTCGGCTTCAACATGGCGGCCGCGTCGTCAATGGGGTCGGCGCCGATCCCGACATCGTCGTGGCCTCTGCCAAGGCCTATCTGTCGGCGCTGAACAAGCTCCACAGCAAGGCCGAGCGGGTGGCTGCCCAGGGCTGACGCAGGGATCGTGCAAACAGGGGGCTTCAACTGAAAATCATCGGCGCATCGCGCCCTTGTGGCGCGGTACATGCTTCGCCTAGACTGATTTCAGGTTCCCTGTCTGCTGTATTCCAGAGGCCCGTCGTGACTTGTTTTGCATTGAAGAAAAGAATCGTTTCGTCGCAGTGCTCGGCGCTGCTGGTGGGGGTGGCCATGCTGCTGTCGGGCCTGGCGGCGGACCCTGCCCAGGCGGCTCGCCGCAAGGACGGCAAGCCGGTCGAGGCTTCGCAGCGTGCCAAGAGCACGAAGAAGGCCGTTGCGCCGGCCCGAGGGCTGGATCAGAAGCGTCAGGCCCGCAAGGGCGTGTCGCGCGCTGCCTTGCGTCGCGGTGCGGTGGCGGGTGCTGCTGCCACCGCGGTGGCGGTGGCGCCGCGCCTGTCCTATGGGCAGGCCAGTGGCCTGCATGAAACCGCCGATCCGCTCGATCTGAAGTCCAGCGTCGCGCTGGTGGTGGACCAGGACACTTCCGAGGTGCTGTTCAGCAAGAATCATCAGGCGGTTCTGCCGATCGCCTCGCTGACCAAGCTGATGACCGCGCTGATCGTGACCGAGGCGCGCCAGCCGCTCGACGAGGCGCTGGTCATCACCCATGAGGACATCGACACCGAGAAGGGCAGCCGTTCGCGGCTGTCGCCCGGCACGGTGCTGACCCGCGGCGAGCTGCTGCATCTGGCCCTGATGTCGTCCGAGAACCGGGCTGCCAATGCGCTGGGGCGCAACTATCCGGGCGGGCTGCCGGCCTTTGCGGCCGCGATGAACCGCAAGGCGGCGGTCCTGGGCATGAGCAGCACCCGCTTCGTCGAGCCGACCGGTCTGTCCAGCAGCAACCAGTCCAGCGCCGCCGATCTGGCCCGGCTGGTCAAGGCGGCCTACCAGCATCCGCTGCTGCGCGAGTTCTCGACTTCGCCGGCGCACGAGGTCGACATCGGCCCCCGCACGCTGCACTACAGCAACACCAACGGCCTGGTCCGCAATCCGGGCTGGGATATCGGCCTGCAGAAGACCGGCTACATCGTCGAGGCGGGGCGCTGCCTGGTGATGCAGGCGCAGATGGCCGGACGCAAGCTGATCATGGTCTTCCTGGATTCCGCGGGCAAGCAGTCGCGACTGGGCGATGCCGAGCGGGTGCGCCGCTGGCTCGAGTCGGGGGCGGCAGTGCGGTCGCCGGGTCAGCCCCTGTCCGTCACCCGCGACAAGGGCTCCCTGTCCTGATCCTCAGCGATCGCTGCGATGGCCGAGCGCGGCCGAGATGGCGCCCGCTGTCTCGCGCAGGCGCTCCGCCCAGGTTTCCTCGAGCCGATCGGCCGGCGCCGAGATCGACAGGCCGGCCACCAGCCGACCCTGGTCGTCATGGATCGCGGCGGCCATGCAGCGCACGCCCAGCTCCAGCTCCTCGTTGTCGCGAGCCATCTCGGTCTGGCGCACCCGCGCCAGCTCGCGTTCGAGGGTCGGCAGGTCGGTGATGCTGTTGCGGGTGTGGCCCGCCAGCCCGGTGCGCGTGGCGTAGCTGCGCACCCGCTGCGGATCGTCATGCGCCAGGAACAGCTTGCCGACCGAGGTCAGATGCAGCGGCGCGCGCCCGCCGATGGCCCGCACCACCTGCATGCCCGAGCGCTCCGAATAGGCCCGCTCGATGTAGACGATCTCGTCGCCCTGGCGCACCGACAGGTTCACCGGCTGATGGGTCAGCTTGTGCAGCTCGCGCATCGGCACCAGAGCGGCATCACGCACGTCCAGGCGCGCCTTGACCAGATTTCCGAGTTCAAGAAGTCGCATTCCGAGCCGATAGCTGCCCGCCTCCGGCCGGTCGACGAAGCGTCCGATGGCCAGATCGTTCAGGATGCGGTGTGCGGTCGAAGGGTGAAGCCCGGTCTGCTCGCTGATCTGCTTCAGCGGCACCGGATCCTGATGCTCGGCGAGAACGTCGAGCAGCATGAACATGCGCTCCATCACCTGGATGGCTGGGGTCTGAAGTGCACTATCCTTTTTTGTCATGTCGCGTCGATTCGGTCTTCCCGGTTTTCCTGCGTATTTTTACATGGCGAAAAGATATCTGGCGATGCAAACGCTCGTTCACGGGCCGTCTCGGGGAATCGGCCTGTCGCTGGCCCGGGCCAGTGCCACGGCGGTTCTGCTGATGTCGTGCATCGTCGGCGCAGTCGCTGGCGAGACGGCGGCAGAGCAAGCAAGCAGCGCGCCACAGGCGAGGAGCGCGTCGGACCCGGCTTCCGCGGCCGCTGCGCCCCAGCGGCGCTGGTTGCCGGCGCCTCGGGTGAACGGTCGCATCATGCCTTCCCAGGTCGGCCTGGTGATCAATGTCGCCGACCCTTATTCGGTCGAGGTCGGTGAGCATTACCGCCAGATCCACCGGCTGGGCGATGATCAGGTGCTGCGCGTCGAGCTGCCTGTTGCCGCGCAGCTGTCGGTGGCGGACTTCGAGCGGCTGCGTGCCAGCATCGGCGACTTCTTCGGCGATCGCATCCAGGCCCTGGCCCTGGCCTGGGTGCGGCCCTTTGCGCTCGAGTGCCAGTCGATCACCGCAGCCCTGACCCTGGGGCGCGACGCGCGGCTGTGCACGGCGACCTGCGCGAAGCAGTCGCTCTCGCCCTATTTCAATTCGCGCAGCAGCATGCCGTGGCGTGACCATGGGCTGCGGCCGTCGATGCTGCTGGCGGCCTCGTCGGTGACGCAGGCGCGGCGCCTGATCGAGCGCGGCCATGCCTCGGTCGGGCGGCTGGCCCCGCGTGGCGGCGTGGTGCCGAACGTGCATTACATGGTCACCGCCGATGCGGCGCGCAATGTGCGTGCATCGCTGTTCCCGCCCGCCGGGCCGCTGCGCTCGCTCGGCATCGAGGTCAAGGTGGAGGAGGGCGTGCTGCCCGCTCCCGGCAGTCCGGATGTGCTGCTGGTGCAGACCGGCATCGCGCGCTTCCAGGGCGCCGAGAGCCTCGACTGGCTGCCCGGCGCGCTGGCCGACCATCTGACCTCCTTCGGTGGCGTGCTCGATCGCAGCGCCGGGCAGAGCACCGTGCTCGACTGGATCGATGCCGGCGCCACTGCCAGTTATGGAACTGTCAGCGAACCCTGCAATCATCCGCAGAAGTTCCCGCATCCGCAGATGCTGCTGCTGCACTACCTGCAGGGCAGCTCCGCGATCGAGGCGTACTGGAAAAGCGTGGCCTGGCCGCGCCAGGGCGTGTTCGTCGGCGATCCGCTGGCGGCGCCCTATGCCCGGATGCGCCCCTGATCGCCGTCCCGTCACCCCACAAAAAGAAGATCGCAGGAGACAAGAACATGACGACCCGGATTTCGTGCAGCCATGCCGCCTTGCTCCAGCCGGGTGCAGGACTGTCCATCCCCGTGACAGGAGTGCATCTTTTTGACCACAGTCATGGCGCCGCAACAAAGAAAACCCTGGGTTCGCGATGCGTGCCCGGTGCTACATTGGCGCCCTGACTCTGTAGGTCCTTCCCGTCCCCTTCTCTGGCAACAGCTAAGGCGGGTCGCGATCCGCCAACCGGTCTAGCCGTGTCGCGGAAGGTTGTCCAACCCATCGGAGCTCCGGGTACCGGGGCGCAAGGTGAGCGAAAATATGATGCAGCAATACAGGTCGAACTCGTACCTCTTCGGCGGCAATGCCCCCTACGTCGAAGAAATGTACGAGGCGTACCTCGACAATCCGGGCTCCGTGCCTGACAACTGGCGCGACTACTTCGACGCGCTGCAGCACGTGCCTGCGGTCGACGGCTCCGACAGCCGCGACGTCGCTCATGCGCCGGTCGTCGAATCCTTCGCGCAGCGCGCCAAGGCCAATGCCTTCGCGCACAAGGCCAGCGAGGCCGACCTGGCGGTCGCCCGCAAGCAGGTCCATGTCCAGTCCCTGATCGCTGCCTACCGCTCGCTGGGCTCGCGCTGGGCCGACCTCGATCCGCTCAAGCGGACCGAGCGTCCGAAGATTCCCGAACTCGAGACGGCGTTCTACGACCTGACCGAGTCCGACATGGACATCACCTTCTCGGCCACGAACACGTACTTCACGAAGGCCGACAGCATGACGCTGCGCGAGATCGTGCAGGCGCTGCGCGAGACCTACTGCAGCACGATCGGCGCGGAGATCATGCACATCACCGAGCCGACCGAGAAGCGGTGGTGGCAGGAGCGCCTGGAGTCGATCCGCAGCAAGCCGTCGTTCTCGGCCGAGAAGAAGAAGGCCATCCTGGAGCGTCTGACCGCCGCCGAAGGCCTGGAGCGCTTCCTGCACACCAAGTACGTCGGCCAGAAGCGCTTCTCGCTCGAAGGCGGCGAGAGCTTCATCGCGGCGATGGACGAGCTGGTGCAGAAGGCCGGCGAGAAGGGTGTCCAGGAAATCGTCATTGGCATGGCCCACCGCGGCCGCCTGAACGTGCTGGTCAACACCCTGGGCAAGATGCCCAAGGACCTGTTCGCCGAGTTCGACCACACTGCGCCGGAAGACCTGCCTGCCGGTGACGTCAAGTATCACCAGGGCTTCAGCTCGGACATCTCGACCGCGGGCGGCCCGGTCCACCTGTCGCTGGCCTTCAACCCGTCGCACCTGGAAATCGTCAACCCGGTGGTCGAGGGCTCGGTGCGTGCCCGCCAGGACCGCCGCGGCGACACTGCCGGTGCCCAGGTGCTGCCGGTGCTGGTGCACGGCGACTCGGCCTTTGGGGGCCAGGGCGTCAACCAGGAAACGCTGATGCTGGCCGCCACCCGCGGCTACTCCACCGGCGGCACGGTCCACCTGATCATCAACAACCAGATCGGCTTCACCACCAGCGACCCGCGTGACCTGCGCTCGACGCTGTACTGCACCGACATCGTCAAGATGATCGAGGCGCCGGTGCTGCACGTGAACGGCGACGATCCGGAAGCGGTGGTGCTGGCCACCCAGCTGGCGCTGGAATACCGGATGACCTTCCGCAAGGACATCGTCATCGACATCGTCTGCTTCCGCAAGCTGGGCCACAACGAGCAGGACACGCCGTCGCTGACCCAGCCGCTGATGTACAAGAAGATCGGCGCGCACCCCGGCACCCGCAAGCTCTACGCCGACAAGCTGGCCGCGCAAGGCCTGGGCGCGACGCTGGGCGACGACATGGTCAAGGCCTATCGCGCCGCGATGGATGCCGGCCGTCACACCGTCGACCCGGTGCTGTCGAACTACAAGAGCAAGTACGCGGTCGACTGGGCGCCCTTCCTGGGCAAGAAGTGGACTGACGCGGCCGACACCGCGCTGCCGCTGACCGAGTGGAAGCGTCTGGCCGAGCGCCTGACCAGCATTCCGGCTTCGGTCAACATGCACCCGCTGGTCAAGAAGGTCTACGACGATCGCGCCGCGATGGGCCGTGGCGAGATCAACGTCGACTGGGGCATGGGCGAGCACATGGCGTTTGCCTCGCTGGTCGCTGCCGGCTATCCGGTGCGTCTGTCGGGCGAGGACTGCGGTCGCGGCACCTTCACCCACCGTCACGCCGTGGTCCATGACCAGAAGCGCGAGAAGTGGGACGAGGGTACCTACATTCCGCTGCAGCATGTCGCCGACGGCCAGGCTACCTTCACCGTCATCGACTCGATCCTGTCGGAAGAGGCGGTGCTGGGCTTCGAGTACGGCTACGCCTCGGCCGAGCCGAACACGCTGACCATCTGGGAAGCCCAGTTCGGCGACTTCGCCAACGGCGCGCAGGTCGTGATCGACCAGTTCATCGCCTCGGGCGAAGTGAAGTGGGGCCGCGTCAACGGCCTGACGCTGATGCTGCCGCACGGCTATGAAGGCCAGGGCCCCGAGCACAGCTCGGCCCGCCTGGAGCGCTTCATGCAGCTGGCCGCCGACACCAACATGCAGATCGTGCAGCCGACCTCGGCCAGCCAGATCTTCCATGTGCTGCGCCGCCAGATGGTGCGCAACCTGCGCAAGCCGCTGATCATCTTCACGCCGAAGTCGCTGCTGCGCAACAAGGACGCCACCTCGCCGCTCGCCGACTTCACCAAGGGCGACTTCCGCACCGTCCTGGGCGAGCAGAAGGCCGACCTGGTGGCCGAGAAGGTCAAGCGCGTCATCGTCTGCTCGGGCAAGGTCTACTACGACCTGGTCAAGAAGCGCGACGAGAAGAAGGCCAACGACGTGGCGATCGTCCGCGTCGAGCAGCTCTATCCCTTCCCGCACCGTGCCTTCGGCAACGAGCTGAAGAAGTACCCGAACGCCACCGACATCGTGTGGTGCCAGGACGAGCCGCAGAACCAGGGCGCCTGGTTCTTCGTGCAGCACTACATCCACGAGAACATGCTGGAAGGCCAGAAGCTCGGCTACGCCGGCCGTCCCGCCTCGGCCTCGCCGGCGGTCGGCTACGCGCACCTGCACCAGGACCAGCAGAAGGCGCTGCTCGACCAGGCCTTCGCCAAGCTCAAGGGCTTCGTGCTGACCAAGTGATCCCTGTCCCGGACGCTTCGCGTGTCCGGCGCCTGCCTGCAAGGCAGGCGCCCGGGACAGGTCGCGGGCGTTGAAACGATCTTCAACAGAATTCCCCACCCATCATGGCCATCGTAGAAGTCAAGGTTCCCCAGCTCTCCGAATCGGTTGCCGAGGCAACCCTGCTGACGTGGAAGAAGAAGCCCGGCGAGGCTGTCGCCATCGACGAGATCCTGATCGAGATCGAGACCGACAAGGTCGTGCTCGAAGTGCCGGCGCCGGCCGCTGGCGTGCTGTCGGCCCTGGTCGTCGGTGACGGCGGCACGGTCGTCAGCGACCAGCTGATCGCGCAGATCGACACCGAAGGCAAGGCGGGCGCTGCTGCCGCTCCGGCTGCTGCGGCGCCGGCCGCCGCTCCGGTGGCTGCCGCCGCCGCGCCGGCCGCCACCGGCGGCTCGAAGGGCGATGTGGCCATGCCGGCCGCCGCCAAGCTGCTGGCCGACAACGGCCTGGCCGTCGGCGATGTCGCCGGCTCCGGCAAGGACGGCCGCGTCACCAAGGGTGACGTGCTGGCCGCCGTCGCCGGTGGCGCCAAGCCGGCCGCCGCGGTGCCGGCTCCGGTCGCCGCGCCGGTGCCCGCTGCCGTGGCCAAGCCGCTGCCGGCCGTGGCCGCGCCGGCCGCGCAGAACCTGGGCGATCGCCCGGAGCAGCGCGTGCCGATGAGCCGCCTGCGTGCCCGCATCGCCGAGCGCCTGATCCAGTCGCAGTCGACCAACGCCATCCTGACGACCTTCAACGAGGTCAACATGGCGCCGGTCATGGACATGCGCAAGAAGTTCCAGGACAAGTTCGAGAAGGAGCACGGCATCAAGCTGGGCTTCATGTCCTTCTTCGTCAAGGCGGCGGTCGCGGCGCTGAAGAAGTACCCGATCCTGAACGCCTCGGTCGACGGCAACGACATCGTCTACCACGGCTACTTCGACATCGGCATCGCGGTCGGTTCGCCGCGCGGCCTGGTAGTGCCGATCATCCGCAACGCCGACCAGATGTCCTTCGCCGACATCGAGAAGAAGATCGCCGAGTTCGGCAAGAAGGCCAAGGACGGCAAGCTGGGTCTGGAAGACCTGTCGGGCGGCACCTTCTCGATCTCCAACGGCGGCACCTTCGGCTCGATGCTGTCGACCCCGATCATCAACCCGCCGCAGTCGGCCATCCTGGGCGTGCACGCCACCAAGGACCGTGCGGTGGTCGAGAACGGTCAGGTCGTGGTGCGCCCGATCAACTACCTGGCGATGTCGTATGACCACCGCATCATCGACGGCCGCGAAGCCGTGCTGGGTCTGGTGACGATGAAGGAAGCGCTGGAAGATCCGGCCCGCCTGCTGTTCGACATCTGATCGACGCCTTCGATCTGATCATCTGACGTGATCTCGAACGCCCCTTCGGGGGCGTTCTGCCAAGCATTCAGGAAATCCAACCATGTCCAAGCAATTCGACGTCGTCGTGATCGGCGCCGGCCCCGGCGGCTACATCGCCGCCATCCGTGCCGCCCAGCTGGGCTTCAGCGTCGCCTGCGTCGACGCGTGGAAGAACGACAAGGGCGGTCCAGCCCCCGGCGGCACCTGCACCAACGTCGGCTGCATCCCGTCGAAGGCGCTGCTGCAGTCGTCCGAGCACTACGAGCACGCGCTGCACCACTTCGGCGACCACGGCATCACCGTCGGTGAGGTCAAGATGGATGTCGCGAAGATGGTCGGCCGCAAGGCCAACGTCGTGAAGCAGAACAACGACGGCATCCTCTACCTGTTCAAGAAGAACAAGGTCAGCTTCTTCCACGGTCTGGCGAGCTTCACCAAGGCGGTCGAAGGCGGCTACGAGCTGGCCGTGGTCGGCGACAAGCCCGAGACACTGACGGCCAAGCAGGTCATCATCGCCACCGGCTCGAACGCCCGCGCGCTGCCTGGCACGCCGTTCGACGAAGAGAAGGTGCTGTCCAACGACGGCGCGCTGCGCATCGGCGCGGTGCCGGCCCGGCTGGGCGTCATCGGCTCGGGCGTGATCGGCCTGGAGATGGGCTCGGTCTGGCGCCGTCTGGGCGCCGAGGTCACCATCCTCGAAGCCATGCCCACCTTCCTGGGCGCGGCCGACGAGGCGGTGGCCAAGGAAGCGCTCAAGTGCTTCACCAAGCAGGGCCTGAAGTTCGAGTTCGGCGTCAAGGTCGGCGAGATCCAGACCGCCGGCGAGGGCGTCTCGATCGCCTACACCAACGCCAAGGGCGAGGCACAGACGCTGGCCGTCGACAAGCTGATCATCTCGATCGGCCGCACCGCCAACACCAACGGCCTGAACGCCGAGGCCGTCGGCCTGAAGCTCGACGAGCGCGGCGCCATCGTCGTCGACGACGAGTGCCGGACCAACCTGCCGGGCGTGTGGGCGGTCGGCGACGTGGTGCGCGGCCCGATGCTGGCGCACAAGGCCGAGGAAGAGGGCGTGGCGGTCGCCGAGCGCATTGCCGGCCAGCACGGCCATGTCGACTTCGCGCTGGTGCCGTGGGTCATCTACACCTCGCCCGAGATCGCCTGGGTCGGTCGCACCGAGCAGCAGCTCAAGGCCGACGGCGTCGCCTACAAGGCCGGCCAGTTCCCCTTCCTGGCCAACGGCCGCGCCCGCGCGCTGGGTGACACCACCGGTTTCGTCAAGTTCCTGGCCGATGCCAAGACCGACGAGATCCTGGGCGTGCACATCGTCGGTCCGTTCGCCAGCGAGCTGATCGCCGAGGCCTGCGTGGCCATGGCCTTCAAGGCCAGCGCCGAGGACATCGCGCGCATCTGCCACGCCCACCCGTCGCTCAGCGAGAGCACCAAGGAAGCGGCCCTGGCCGTGGACAAGCGCACGCTGAACTTCTGAGCGACCCGATCGCGGCCCCCACGGGCCGTGAGACCCTGAAGGGGCGGCGCAGGCCGCCCCTTTGTCCTTGCCGCGGCCCTTGCTTCTGCCCTTGCACCCATGAGCACCGTCACCGAGATCTATCACCAGACCCTCGCCGAGCGCGGCTACCAGGCCGATCCGGCCCAGCTGCGCGCCGTGGCGGCGCTGCAGCGCTGCCAGGACGAGTGGATCGCCTACAAGGCCCGGCGCAGCAATGCGATCACCAAGATGCTGGTACGTCCGCCCCTGCCGCGCGGCGTCTACATGTACGGCGGGGTGGGGCGGGGCAAGAGCTTCCTGATGGACAGCTTCTTCCAGGCGGTGCCGCTGCAGCGCAAGACCCGGCTGCATTTCCACGAGTTCATGCGCGAGGTGCACCGCGAGCTGCAGGACCTCAAGGGCATCCAGAACCCGCTCGACGAGCTGGGCAAACGCATCGCGCGGCGCTTCCGGCTGATCTGCTTCGACGAGTTCCATGTCGCCGACGTCACCGACGCGATGATCCTGCACCGGCTGCTCGACGCGATGTACGCCAACCGCGTCTCGATCATCACCACGTCGAACTTCCACCCCGACGAGCTCTATCCCAACGGCCTGCACCGCGATCGCATCCTGCCGGCGATCGAGCTGCTCAAGGCCAAGCTGGAGGTCATCAACGTCGACAACGGCACCGATTACCGCCGCCGCACGCTGCAGCATGTCCAGCTCTACCACACGCCGCTGGGCGCGCAGGCCGATGCCGAGATGACGAAGGCCTTCGAGGAGCTGGCCGAGGTGAAGGACGAGGACCCGGTGCTGCGCATCGAGAACCGCGAGATCCACGCGCGGCGCAAGGCCGGTGGCGTGGCCTGGTTCGACTTCAAGCAGCTCTGCGGCGGTCCGCGCTCGCAGAACGACTATCTGGAGCTGGCCAGCCAGTTCCACACGCTGCTGCTGTCGAACGTGCCGATGATGCCGCCGAAGCTGGCCTCCGAGGCGCGGCGCTTCACCTGGCTGGTGGACGTGCTCTACGACCGGCGCGTCAAGCTGGTGATGTCGGCCGAGGTGCCGGCCGAGCAGCTCTACACCGAAGGGCCGCTGTCGCACGAATTCCCGCGCACCGTCTCGCGTCTGAACGAGATGCAGTCGGAGGAGTTCCTGGCGCTGGAGCGGCGCGACGTGGACACCTCGCTGACCTGAGTCTTCGGCGCCGCAGTGCAGCGCCGGCTTGTCACTCGATCGGGTCCAGGCGCAGCAGCGCCAGCGACAGGTTGTCGCCGCCGCCGCGGGCGCGCTGGCGCGCCTTGCTGATCAGCATCTTGCTGGCGTCGCGGGGCTTGAGCGCATGCACGATGGTGCCGAGCTCGCGCGAGGTGAAGTAGTGCCACAGCCCGTCGCTGCAGACCAGGATCGAGTCGCCGATCTCGAGCCGGTCATGGCGGGCCAGCGTGATCGGCGGATCCTCGTCGGCGCCGAGGCAGCCGGTCAGCAGGTGCGAGTGCGGGTGGTCGTTGGCCTCGTCCTCGGTGATCTCGCCTTCCTCGACCAGGCGCTGCACCAGCGAGTGGTCGAAGGTGCGCGACATCATGTTGGAGGCCCGGAACACATAGACCCGCGAGTCGCCCGCATGAATGATGTGGCACTGCCGGTCGGGTAGGATCAGCGCGGCGGCGATCGTGCTGTGCGGCTCCTGCTCGGAGGTGATCGCGGTCAGTCGGATCATCTGGTGCGATTCGAGCACGATGCGCCGCAGCAGCTCGGCGGCCGGCTCGCGGCTGGGCACGAAGCGCTCGAAGAGCTGGCGTGCGATCAGCAGCACCTGGTCGGCCGCCTTGCGGCCGCCGCTCTTGCCGCCCATGCCGTCGGCCAGCACCGCCAGCAGGCAGCCTGCCACGCGGGGGTGGGAGAATATCTCCACCTGATCCTGTTGATAAAGCCGGTCGCCGCGGTCGATGCCTGTCGCCGCTGCGAGCCGATAGCCAGGGGAGTCGGGAGTCATGTCAAAAACTATAATCGTTTCTCGCAATTTTCCCCTGTTGATGATGCACGCGGATGAACGATAACCTGCATTCTCCGCAGCGCCGGCTGATCGAACTGCGCATCGAACATGCTGATCTCGACAGCCTGATCGACGGGATCGTGCACCGGGTGCCGATCGACGAGCTGATGCTGCGCCGGTTGAAGAAGCGCCGGCTGGCCCTGCGCGACATGATCGCCCGCCTCGAGCGCATGCTCGATCCCCCCGAGCCTGCCTGAGCGACTGCCTGATCGATTGCATGAGCGAACCCTTTTCCGACGATGCCTTCGCGCTGCGCGCCGAGGTGGCGCGGGCCTTTGCCGAGGACGGCGATCTGGCCCGGCTGGATCCGCGCTTTCGGCCGCGCCCGGGTCAGACCCGCCTGGCCGACGCGGTGGCGCAGGCGCTGGACTCGCGCGACGTGCTGGTGGCCGAGGCCGGCACCGGCGTCGGCAAGACCTACGCCTACCTGGTGCCGCTGCTGCTGTCGGGCCTGCGCGCGATGGTCAGCACCGCGACCAAGGGCCTGCAGGACCAGCTCTTCCTGCGCGATCTGCCGCGGCTGGCGCGACTTTTCGGCCTGCCGGTGCAGGTGGCGCTGCTCAAGGGGCGCGCGTCCTATCTCTGCCTGCACCGCCTGACGCTGGCGCGCCAGGCGCCCGAGCCGCTCGATGTGTTCGCGCTGCGCCAGCTGGCCCGCATCGAGGTCTGGGCGCAGGGCACGCGCAGCGGCGATCTGGCCGAGGTCGAGGGGCTGGACGAGCGCTCGGCGGTCATCCCGCTGGTGAGCTCGACGCGCGACAACTGCCTGGGGGCGGATTGCCCGTCCTGGCGGCAATGTCATGTGGTGCAGGCCCGGCGCGAGGCGATGCAGGCCGACATCGTCGTCGTCAATCATCACCTGTTCTTCGCCGATCTGACGCTGCGCGACACCGGCATGGCCGAGCTGCTGCCCAGCGTCGATGCGGTGGTCTTCGACGAGGCGCATCAGCTCAACGAGGCGGGTGTGCAGTTCCTCGGGCGCACGCTGGCGAGCGCGCAGCTGATGGACTTCGGGCGCGATCTGCTGGCGGCCGGGCTGACGCAGGCGCGCGGCTTCGGGCCGTGGCAGGAGCTGGCGGCGCGCTGCGAGCTGGCCGCACGCGAGCTGCGGCTGGCCTGCGCCGGGCCGGGGCGCGCCAGCGTGCGGCTGCGCTGGGAGGAGCGCGCCGGCCAGGCGCCCTTCGACGAGGCGCTGGAGCGGGTCGCGCGGGTCGCGGCCGAGGCGGCCGATCACCTGGAGGCGGTCGAGGCGGCCGGACCCGACCTGCAGCGCCTGCTCGAGCGCGCCCGCTCGCTGCTGTCGCGCGCCGAGGCCTTCGGCGCCGAGCTCGAGCCGGGGCGGGTGCGCTGGATCGATGCCGGCGCGCATCAGGCCCGGCTGACCGAGTCGCCGCTGGACGTGCGCGAGACGCTGCGTGCGCAGGTCGAGTCCGGTCGCCGGGCCTGGATCTTCACCTCGGCCACGCTGGGCGACGAGCCGAGCCTGGCCTGGTTCACCCGCCGCGCCGGGCTGGACGAGGCCCGCACGCTGCAGGTCGTCAGCCCCTTCGACTATGCCGGGCGGGCACGGCTGCTGGTGCCGCGGCCGTTTCCGCGGCCGGCCGAGCCACAGCATCCGGACGAGGTGGCGGCGCTGGCCGGGCGCTGCGCGCGTGCGCTGGGCGGGCGCACCTTCGTGCTGACGACGACGCTGCGGGCGCTGCAGCGCATCGGCGAGCGCCTGCGGGCGCTGCTGCGGCCTGGCGGCATCGAGGTGCTGATCCAGGGCGAGGGCCCGAAGCGTGCGCTGCTGTCGCGTTTTCTCGAGCGGCCGCGTGCGGTGCTGGTGGGCTCGCACAGCTTCTGGGAGGGCATCGACGTGCCGGGCGATGCGCTGCAGTGCGTCGTCATCGACAAGCTGCCCTTCCCGCCGCCGGGCGACCCGCTGGCCGAGGCGCGCAGCCGCGCGATCGAGGCCGAGGGCGGCAGTGCCTTCAACGATCTTTTTGTGCCGGAAACCGCGATCGCGCTGAAGCAGGGTGCCGGGCGGCTGATCCGCAGCGAGAGCGACCGCGGCCTGCTGGTGATCTGCGACACCCGGCTGGTGCAGATGGGCTACGGCCGGCGGCTGCTGGCGGCGCTGCCGCCGATGCGGCCGGTGGCCGACGAGGCCGAGGCGCTGGCCTGGCTGGCGCAGCTGGGTGAGCCTTCGGCCCCGGCTTCGCCGCCGGAGCCGGTCTGAGCCCGAGAGGGGCTGCGGCAGCTCACCAGAACCGCAGCAGGCCGTGCGGCTTGTCCTCGTAGCTGCGCTCGAGCCAGGCGCTGCGCGGGAAGTTGGTCTTCAGCACGCGCCGGGCATCGTCGCGCAGGTCGTTCATGCCGAGCTTGTCGTAGCTGGCGGCCATCAGGAACAGCGCTTCCTCGGCGGCCGGCACGCCGCGGAAGTCCTGAAGCGCCTGCTGCGCGCGGTTGGCCGCGGCCAGGTAGGCGCCGCGCATGTAGTAGTAGCGCGCCACATGGACCTCGTGCGAGGCCAGCGAGTTGATGATGTACTTCATCCGCGTGCGGGCGTCGGGCGCGTACTTCGACTCCGGGAAGCGGTCGACCAGGGTCTTGAAGCTCTGGTAGGCGTCGCGCGAGGCCTGCTGGTCGCGCTCGGACAGGTCCTGCTTGGCGACGCCGCCGAACAGGCCGAGGTCGTCGTTGAAGTTGATCAGGCCCTGCAGGTAGTAGGCGTAGTCGACGGCCGGGCTGGTCGGGTGCAGCTTCATGAAGCGCTCGACCACCGCCAGCGCGCGGGCCTTTTCCTGCTGCTTGTACAGCAGATGGGCCTGCTCGAGCTGCGCCTGCTGCGACAGCAGCGTGCCGGCGGCACGGCCCTCGAGGCGCTCGTAGAGCTGGACCGCCCGGTCGAAGGAGCCGGCGGCGGCCTCCTCTCGGGCCTCTTCGTACAATTTCGAGATGCTCTTGCCGTCGTCGAGGTCCTTCGGACCCGAGGCGCAGCCGCCGAGCAGCAGGGCCGTCACGGTCGCGAAGGCGGCCAGGGCGGGGCGCAGGGCCGGGGTCGGGCGATGCAGGGGCATGATGGCGTGGCCGTTTCCTCTCGGGCCGGCCGGACAATGGATTCAGGACGTGAATTATATGAACGGGGCCGATGGCCTGGACGAGGCCGTGATGGCCGGCGTCGCCGGCGAGGATGCCGGCGAGATCGACAGCTTCGAGACCCGCGTGCTGGAGGTCGCGCAGGATGCGCACGGGCTTCGGCTCGACAAGTGGCTGGCGGGGGTCGCTTCGGAGTTCTCGCGCAGCCATCTGCAGGGCCTGATTGCGCAGGGGCTGGTGCGCAGCGCCGGGCGCGTGCTGGAGAGCGCCTCGCGCAAGGTTGCCGCCGGCCAGCGCATCGAGGTCGAGCTGCGGCCCACCGCGCAGAGCAGCGCCTTCCGTCCCGAGCCGATCGCGCTGTCGGTGCTGCATGAGGACGAGGACATCCTGATCGTGGACAAGCCCGCCGGCATGGTGGTCCATCCGGCGGCCGGCAACTGGTCGGGCACGCTGCTCAATGCGCTGCTGGCGCGCCATCCGGCCTCGGCGCAGCTGGCGCGTGCGGGCATCGTGCACCGGCTGGACAAGGACACCTCCGGGCTGATGGTGGTGGCGCGCACGCTGCGCGCGCAGACCGAGCTGGTGCGCGCGATCGCCGCGCGCGAGGTGCACCGCGAATATGTCGCGCTGGTGCACGCCCTGCTGCCCGATGTGCCCCCCTTCAGCGTCGAGGCGCCGATCGGGCGCGATCCGGTCTCGCGGGTGAAGATGGCGGTGGTGGCCGGCGGCAAGCCGGCGCGCACCGATGTCACCCCGCTGGCGGCCGCGGTGATCGAGGGCCGCCGCTATGGCGCGGTGCGCTGCCGGCTTCACACCGGGCGCACCCACCAGATCCGGGTGCATCTGGCCAGCCGCGGCCTGCCGCTGGTCGGCGACACGGTCTACGGCGGCCGCCCCGAGCTGGGCCTGACGCGCCAGGCGCTGCATGCGGTGCGGCTGGGCCTGGTCCACCCGGTCAGCGGGCGCGAGATGGTGTTCGACTCCCGGCTCGCGCCGGATCTGCAGTCGGCCTGGAATCTGATCGTGCCGCGCTGATGCGCGTGTGCATGGATGCATGTGACGATTTCGTGCCGCTCGCGCTAGAATGCGCTCCAGCACGGGCTCGCACCTCCCCAGCGATCTCCCGATGATGCCGCCGCCCGCCTCCGGGCCCGGCTCCCCCGACCCGAAGTGAACTGCCCGCCGTGCCGGTGTTTCAGGTACGGTCGCCAAGGTTTTCGACACCACCGATCGATGAATACCCGGGATGCCCGACGCGTCCTCGAGACCGCGCTCATCTGCGCGCAGCAGCCCCTGCCGGTGCGGGAGCTGCGCAGCCTGTTCGACGGACAGCTCGGCGCCGACACGGTGCGCATGCTGCTCGACGAGCTGGCGCGCGACTGCGAGGGCCGCGGCATCGAGCTGGTCTGCGTGGCCGGCGGCTGGCGCTACCAGAGCCGGCCCGAGATGCACCGGTATCTGGAGCGTCTGCAGCCGGAGCGGTCGCCGCGCTATTCGCGGGCGGTGCTGGAGACGCTGGCGATCATTGCCTACCGGCAGCCGGTCACCCGGGGCGACATCGAGGAGATCCGCGGCGTGACCGTGGGCACGCAGATCATCCGCCAGCTCGAGGAACGCGGCTGGATCGATGTGATCGGTCATCGCGAGGGCCCGGGGCGCCCGGCGCTGTACGCGACGACGAAGTCGTTCCTTGATGATCTGGGGCTGAAGTCCCTCGATCAGCTGCCCTCGCTGGAGGCGAACCTGCCGGACAGGCTCGTCGACACCCTGACCGCGAATCCCGACAGCGGGGCGCCGGTTGCCACCCTTTCTTCCGAGGCCTGAGGCCAACATGAACGAGAACCAGGAAAACATCGCCGCCGAGCCGGTCGAGCCGTCGGCCGCCGCCGAGGCCCCGAAGAAGCGCCGCGCCCCGCGCAAGGTCGCCGCTGAAGCGGTCGTGGCCGACGTGGCTGCCGAGCCGACGCCGGCGGCGCCCGCCGAGGAGGCGCCGAAGAAGCGCCGCGCCCCGCGCAAGGCCGCCGCTGAAGCGGTCGCGGCCGACGTGGCTGCCGAGCCGACGCCGGTGGCGCCCGCCGAGGAGGCGCCGAAGAAGCGCCGTGCCCCGCGCAAGGCCGCGGCCGCCACCGAGCCGGTCGCCGAGGCCGTCGCCGCGCCGTCCGTGGCGTCTGCCGAGCCGGTCGAGATGCCCGAGCCGATCCGCATCGAGCCGGTTGCCGTCGCCGTGGAGGCTGCACCGGCCGTGACGCCGGAGCCGGTGCTCGCCCGGGCCGAGCCCGCCGCCGAGGACGAGGCGGGCGAGGGCGGCGGCCGCCGTGGCCGCAACCGTCGCCGCGGCCGCCGTGGCGAGCGTGACGGCGAGGCGAATGGCGCCGAGGCCGTGAGCACCACCGAGGATGGCGAGGCCATCGAGGAAATCATCGTGGCCCCTGACACCGGCGAGCTCGACACCGACGACCTGTTCGCCGAGGTGATCTCCGGCGACTACGACGCCAGCGCCGAGCCGGCCGCCGACGAGCAGGCCGATCTGGGCAAGCGCGTGCTGAGCCCGGACCCGATGGCGCCGAAGCTGCACAAGGTGCTGGCCCAGGCCGGCATCGGCTCGCGCCGCGAGATGGAGCAACTGATCCAGGACGGCCAGGTCTCGGTCAATGGCGAGGCGGCCCACATCGGCATGCGCATCGAGCAGGGCGACCAGATCCGCATCGCCGGCCGCCCGATCAAGGTGCGCATCGCCCCGGCGCCGGCGCGTGTGCTGGCCTACCACAAGCAGGTCGGCGAGGTGGTCACCCACCACGACCCGGAAGGCCGTCCGACCGTCTTCCGTCACCTGCCGCGTTTGCACAGCGGCAAGTGGCTGTCGGTGGGCCGCCTCGACATCAACACCGAAGGCCTGCTGCTGTTCACCAACTCCGGCGACCTGGCCAACCAGCTGATGCACCCGCGCTTCGGCGTCGAGCGCGAGTACGCGGTGCGCGTGCTGGGCACGCTCGAGACCGAGCAGCGCGCCAAGCTGCTCGAGGGCGTGGACATCGACGGCCAGAAGGCCGCGTTCCGCTCGATCGAGGACGGCGGCGGCGAGGGCCTCAACCGCTGGTACCGCGTCGTCATCACGGAAGGTCGCAACCGCGAGGTGCGCAAGCTCTTCGACGCGGTCGGCCTGACGGTCAGCCGCCTGATCCGTATCCGCTACGGCACCGTGGTGCTGCCGCGCGGCCTCAAGCGCGGCGCCTGGGTCGAGATCGGCGAGTACGACCTGCGCACCATCCGCGCGCTGGCCGGCATGGACAGCCCGCGTGCGGGTGGCGACGGCGGCCGGCGTGGCCGCGGCCGCGATGGCGAGCGTGGTGCCGACCGTGCTGACCGAGCCGAGCGCGGCGGCCGGGGTGATCAGCCTGGGCGTGGCAAGGGCAGTCAGCACGGCGGCGACCGGGGTCCGCGCGGCGCGCAGGCCGAGCCGCGTGCCGAGCGCGCGGAGCGCGGCGAACGTGCCGAACGCCAGGATCGTCCGGATCGCCCTGACCGCCAGGATCGTCGTCAGGGCGGTCAGGGCATGGCCCAGGGCCCCCAGGGCAAGAAGCCGCGTCCGTCGCGCGGCGAGGGTGGGGCGCCGCGCGGCGCGTCGGGCCGCGATCGTGTGCCCGAGCAGGACCGCGATCTCGACGGCTACGACGAGCCGCCAATGCACATCCCGAACCCGCTCGAGCAGACCTTCGACCGCCGCTTTGCCTCCGGCTCCAAGCGCATCTCCGCCGGCTTCGGTCGTCCGACCGAGGAGCCGGGGCCGGGCAACGGCGGCCAGGGCGGCAACCGCAAGGGCCAGGGCCAGGGCGGCGGCCAGCGCCAGCCCGATCCGATGCAGACCTCGGTGGGCTACATCGGCGCCGACGCCTACTTCGCCCGTCCGGGCGGCAACAAGGGCCGTGGCGGCCGTCGCCGCTGAGTCCCGCCCGGGTCGCCGACCCGGGTGACCCGACGGCGACACGCGGCGAGGCTAGAATGCCGGGTTTTTCCCGGCATGCCGGCCTCGCGCGGCGTGATCCGTCGCCGGGTCCGCAGTCCTCTTCAACCGTCCATCTCCATCTCATTCAAGGAGTCAGAACATGGCCATCGAACGCACCCTGTCCATCATCAAGCCCGACGCCGTCGCCAAGAACGTCATCGGCCAGATCTACTCGCGCTTCGAAGGCGCTGGCCTGAAGATCGCCGCGGCCAAGCTGGTCCACCTGTCGCGCGCCGAAGCCGAGCAGTTCTACGCCGTGCACGCCGCTCGCCCGTTCTTCAACGACCTGGTCAGCTTCATGATCTCCGGCCCGGTCATGATCCAGGTCCTGGAAGGCGAAGGCGCGATCCTGAAGAACCGCGAGCTGATGGGCGCCACCGACCCGAAGAAGGCGGCTCCGGGCACCATCCGCGCCGACTTCGCCGACTCGATCGACGCCAACGCCGTTCACGGCTCGGACGCCGCTGAAACCGCCGCCGTCGAAGTGGCGTTCTTCTTCCCCGGCCTGAACGTGTACAACCGCGGCTGATCCTTTTCGGATCCGCCCCTTCCAGCCCGCATCAGCCATGACGGACGCGACGACCAATCTTCTCGACTTCGATCTCGAGGCGCTTTCCGCGTACTGCGAGCGTCTGGGCGAGAAGCGTTTTCGCGCCGTCCAGCTGTTTCGCTGGATCCATCAGCGCGGCGCGCGCGACTTCGACCAGATGAGCGATCTGGCCAAGTCGCTGCGCGCCAAGCTCGCCGGCTGCGCGACGATCCGTCCGCTGCCGGTCATCTCCGAACATGTTTCCGCCGACGGCACGGTCAAGTGGCTGTTCGACGTCGGCGCCGGCAATGCGGTCGAGAGCGTCTTCATTCCCGAGGACGACCGGGGCACGCTGTGCGTGTCCTCGCAGGCCGGCTGCGCGGTGGGTTGCCGCTTCTGCTCGACGGGGCACCAGGGCTTCTCCCGCAACCTCTCCACCGGCGAGATCCTCGCCCAGCTCTGGCATGCCGAGCATGCCTTGCGCGAGCGCCTGAAGACGAACGGCGAGCGCGTCATCACCAACGTCGTGATGATGGGCATGGGCGAGCCGCTGCAGAACTACGGCGCCCTGGTGCCGGCGCTGCGCGTGATGCTCGACGACCACGGCTACGGCCTGTCGCGCCGCCGGGTGACGGTGTCGACCTCGGGCGTGGTGCCCTTCATGGAGCGCCTGCGCGAGGACCTGCCGGTGGCGCTGGCGGTGTCGCTGCACGCGCCCGACGACGCGCTGCGCGATCCGCTGGTGCCGCTCAACCGTAAGTACCCGCTGCGCGAGCTGCTCGCCGCCTGCAAGGGCTATCTGGAGCGCGCGCCGCGCGACTTCATCACCTTCGAATACTGCATGCTCGACGGCGTCAACGACGGCGACGAGCAGGCGCGGGCGCTGCTGGCGCTGGTCGGCCCGAAGGGCCCGGCCGGCCGCGTGCCCTGCAAGTTCAACCTGATTCCGTTCAACCCCTTCCCGGCCTCGGGCCTGAAGCGCTCGTCCAACGAGCGGGTGCAGGCCTTCGCGAAGATCCTGATCGAGGGCGGCATCGTCACCACGGTGCGCAAGACGCGCGGCGACGACATCGACGCCGCCTGCGGCCAGCTCGCCGGCGAGGTGCAGGACCGCACCCGCGCGGCCGAGCGCATGACCCGCGCGCCGGTGCAGGTGATCCGCCCGGTCCGTCCGGCCTGAAGCCCGGCCGGGCCACGCCCCGGCGCTGCCGCTTCGCCCCCTCCGCCCACCATGCTTCCCGGGAGCGCCATGATGCCGAAGACCCCGACCCGCCTGCGACCGCTGGCCCTGATGCTGCTGCTGGCGGCCGTCGGTGCGTCCGGCCTGCTGGGCGGCTGCGTCGCCGGCCCGGCCACCCCGGTGCCGATGGGCACCGAGACCGGCAACGCGCCGCAGATCACGCAGGCGGCTCGCCGTGATCTGGTCACCGCCTCCGACGAGACCGAGCAGATGCGCCGGGTGCGCATCCGCACCGAGCTGGCGGCGGCCTACTTCGGCCAGGGCCAGCACGCCACCGCGCTCGACGAGGTCAAGCGCGCGTTGACGGTCGATCCGCAGCATGTGCCAGCGCTGAGCCTGCGCGGCATGATCTACGCGGCGATGAGCGAATACGAGCTGGCCGAGGCCAGCCTGCGCGAGGCGCTGCGCCTGAAGCCCGACGACGCCGACACCCTGCACAACCACGGCTGGTTCCTGTGCCAGCGCCGCCGCTTCGACGAGGCCCGGCGCCAGTTCGAGGCGGCGATGGCCGTGCCGCAGTACCGCGGCCAGGCGCGCACGCTGCTGGCCGCCGGTCTCTGCGAGGCCCGCGCCGGCGAGCTGCAGACCGCCCAGATCATCCTGCAGCGCAGCTTCGATCTCGAGCCGGGCAATCCGGCCACCAGCTTCAATCTCGCTGAAGTGATGATGCGCCGCGGCGAGCTCGAGCGCGCCTTCTACCATGTGCAGCGCCTGAACCAGACGCCTGAGCTGGTGCGTCCGGAAACGCTGTGGCTGGCCATCCGCATCCAGCAGCGCCGGAATCTGCCCGCGTCCGTGGAAGAATTGGGGGGTCAGCTGCGCACTCGCTTTCCGACATCGCGCGAGGCGGCGGCATTCGATCAAGGACGATTTGATGAGTGATGTGACAACGCCGGCGGCCGGTGCGCAGCCGACCGGATCGGCGGGCCGCCTTCTCCAGGCGGGCCGTGAACGTCGTGGCCTCGAGCTCGATGCCCTGGCGCAGCTGCTGAAGGTGCCGGTGCGCAAGCTGCAGGCGCTGGAGGCGGACCGCTTCGAGGAGCTGCCAGGCGCTGCCTTCACCCGCAGCCTGGCCCAGTCCTATGCCCGACAGGTGGGGGTCGACGTGCAGGAGGTGCTGGCGCTGCTGCCGCAGGCCATCGTGCCGCCGCAGCGGCTCGAGCATGTCAGCCGCGGCCTGCAGACGCCGTACCGCGAGGGCAGTGGCGCCCATTTCGGCGGCGGCAGCGGCTTCGACGGCTTCCGGCCGGTGCATGGCATCGCCCTGGCCTTGCTGGCGCTGGCGCTGCTGCTGTGGCTGATGCCGCCGCTGTCGACGCTGCTGCCCTCGCTGGGCCTGTCGAGCGGCAGCGAGCCGGCGGCCGAAGTCGCGGCCGGCAGCGAGGCCGCGGCTTCGAGCACGGTGGTCGTCGAGACCATTCATGGCACACCGGGCGAGCAGGTGGTGACGCCGGTGCAGCCTGCGGCGCCTGCCGCCTCCGCCGCGCTGGTGGCGCCCGTGCCGGTGCCCGCCGCCTCGGCGCCGCCGGTGGCGCCGGCCGCATCGGCCCCGGTGCCCGCGCCCGCGACGCCGGCCGGCACGGTGGTGCTCAAGACCCGCGCTGCCTCCTGGATCGAGGTGCGCGATGCCGGCAATGCGGTGCTGCTGTCGCGCACGCTGCAGTCCGGCGAGACGGTCGGCCTGGATGGCGCGATGCCGATGCGGGTGCGTGTCGGCGTGGCCAGCGCGCTCGAGCTCTCGCTGCGCGGCGAGCCGGTCGATCTCAAGCCCTACACCCGTGGCACCTCCGCCACCGTGGTGCTCAAGTGAGCCCTCGGTGAGTCCCCCGGTCTGCCCGTCTGTCCACCCAGTCCAGCGATGACGATGAACACCCGTCCCGAAACCGCCCCGATTCCTCTCGGCGAGGCCGCACCGCGTCGCAGCCTCCAGGCCCGCGTCGTCTGGGGCTCGCGTGTGGTCACGGTCGGCGGCAATGCGCCGGTGCGCGTGCAGTCGATGACCAACACCGACACGGTCGACGTGATCGGCACCGCCATCCAGGTCAAGGAGCTGGCGCTGGCCGGCTCCGAGATGGTGCGCATCACCGTCAACACGCCCGAGGCCGCCGCAGCCGTGCCGCACATCCGCGAGCAGCTCGACCGCATGCAGATCGACGTGCCGCTGGTGGGCGACTTCCACTACAACGGCCACACGCTGCTGAGCCAGCATCCGGCCTGTGCCGAGGCGTTGTCGAAGTACCGCATCAACCCCGGCAACGTCGGCAAGGGCGACAAGCGCGACCGCCAGTTCGGCATGATGATCGAGGCGGCGCTCAAATACGACAAGCCGGTGCGCATCGGCGTCAACTGGGGCAGCCTCGACCAGGATCTGCTCGCGCGCCTGATGGACGAGAACCAGCAGCGCGCCCGGCCCTGGGAAGCGCGCCAGGTGATGTACGAGGCGCTGATCCAGTCGGCGCTCGATTCGGCCGGTCACGCTGTCGAGCTGGGCATGGACCCGGCGCAGGTGCTCATCAGCTGCAAGGTCTCGGGCGTGCAGGACCTGATCGCGGTCTACCAGGAGCTGGCGCGGCGCTGCGATCATTCGCTGCACCTGGGCCTGACCGAGGCCGGCATGGGCACCAAGGGCACGGTGGCCTCGGCCGCGGCGCTGGCGGTGCTGCTGCAGCAGGGCATCGGCGACACCATCCGCGTCTCGCTCACGCCGCAGCCGGGCGAGGCGCGCACGCAGGAGGTGGTCGTGGCCACCGAGATCCTGCAGGCGCTGGGCCTGCGCACCTTCGTGCCGAGCGTCACCGCCTGCCCGGGCTGCGGGCGCACCACCAGCACCACCTTCCAGGAGCTGGCCAAGCAGATCGACGACTACCTGCGCGCGTCGATGCCGGTCTGGCGTGCCACCTACCCCGGCGTCGAGAACCTGAAGGTCGCGGTGATGGGCTGCATCGTCAACGGCCCCGGCGAGAGCAAGCACGCCGACATCGGCATCAGCCTGCCCGGCACCGGCGAGGCGCCGGCCGCGCCCGTCTTCATCGACGGCCAGAAGGCGCTGACGCTGCGCGGCGAGGGCATCGCCACCGAGTTCCAGGCGCTGGTGCAGCAGTACATCGAGCGCCGCTTCGGCGGCGCGAACCCGGCCGCCTGAGCGCGGTCGAGCGCGGCTTTCTCCCTTCACGTCTTGCGTCTTCCTTCTCTGATGAGCGAAAAACTCCAGGCCGTCAAAGGCATGAACGACCTGCTGCCGCCGGACTCGGCGCGGTGGGAATGGTTCGAGGACACCGTGCGCGCGCTGATGCGCCGCTACGGCTACGCCAATGTGCGCACCCCGATCGTCGAGCCCACGCCGCTGTTCGTGCGCGGCCTGGGCGAGGTCACCGACATCGTCGAGAAGGAGATGTATTCCTTCGAGGACAAGCTCAACGGCGATGCGCTGACGCTGCGCCCGGAAGGCACGGCCGGCGTGGTGCGCGCGGCGGTGCAGCACAACCTGCTCTACGACGGCCCCAAGCGCCTGTTCTACATCGGCCCGATGTTCCGCCACGAGCGCCCGCAGAAAGGGCGCTACCGCCAGTTCCACCAGGTCGGCGTCGAGGCGCTGGGCTTCGCCGGGCCGGACGTGGACGCCGAGGTCATCCTGATGGCGCGCAGCCTCTGGCGTGACCTGGGCCTGAGCGACGTGCGTCTGGAGATCAACAGCCTGGGCCAGCCGGAAGAGCGCCGTGCCCACCGCGCCGCGCTGATCGCGCACTTCGAGGCCAACCTCGACCTGCTCGACGAGGAAGCGAAGCGCCGCCTGCACAGCAACCCGCTGCGCCTGCTCGACACCAAGAACCCGGCGATGCAGGCGGTGGTCGAGGCCGCGCCGAAGCTGATGGACTTCCTGGGCGAGGCGTCGCTGGCGCACTTCGACGCGGTGCGCGCGGTGCTCGATGCGGTCGGTCAGCCCTATCGCATCAACCCGCGCCTGGTGCGTGGCATGGACTACTACAACCTGACGGTGTTCGAGTGGGTCACCGACCGCCTCGGCGCGCAGGGCACGGTCTGCGGCGGCGGGCGCTACGACGGCCTGATCGAGCAGATCGGCGGCAAGCCGGCGCCGGCCGTCGGCTGGGGCCTGGGCATCGAGCGGGTGCTGGCGCTGCTGGAGGATAGCGGCGTGCAGGTGCCGGCGCAGGTGCCCGACGCCTATGCGGTCATCCCGGACGCCTCGGCGCTGGCCGTGGCCACCGTGACGGCCGAGGCGCTGCGCGCGCAAGGGCTGAAGGTGGTGCTGCACGCCGGTGGCAAGGACGGCCCCGGCAGCATGAAGTCGCAGTTCAAGAAGGCCGACGCCAGCGGCGCGCGCTTCGCGCTGGTCTTCGGCGGCAACGAGCTGGCCGAGGGCAGGGTGGCGGTCAAGCCGCTGCGCGGCGGCGGCGAGCAGGTGCTGCGCCCGCTGGCCGATGTCGCCGGCTGGGCCGCGACGCTGGCCGCATAATTCTCTTCGTCTTCCTCCCGTCCTCATTCCAACAACGATTGCAGCGCATGGCCTCGCATCTCGATCTCGAAGAACAGGAACAGCTCGACCAGCTCAAGGCGTTCTGGAACAGGTTCGGCAACCTGATCCTGAGCCTCCTGCTGGTGGTGCTGACCGCCTATGCCGGCTGGAACGGCTGGCAGTGGTGGCAGCGCGACCAGGCCTCGAAGGCCGGCGGCGTCTACGACGAGCTCGAGCGTGCGGTGCAGGCCGGTGATGCCGACCGGGCCGCCAAGGTCTTCGCCGACCTGAAGTCGCGCTACGGCTCGACGGCCTTTGCCGGACAGGGCGGCCTGCTGACGGCCCGGGTCCAGTCGGACAAGGGCCAGACCGATGCCGCCCGCGCGACGCTGGAGTGGGTCGCGGCCGACGCCGGCGAGGACGAGTACCGCGCGATCGCGAAGCTGCGTCTGGCCGCGCTGAAGATCGAGGCCAAGCAGCCTGACGAGGCGCTGCGCCTGCTCGAGGGCCTGCCCGAGAACTTTGCTGCGCTGGCGGCGGACCGCCGCGGTGACATCCTGCTGGCCAAGGGCCAGCGCGCCGAGGCGGTGGCGGCCTACCAGCAGGCCTGGAAGGGCCTGGAGGCGGGTGCCGACTACCGCCGCCTGGTCGAGGCCAAGCTCGGTGCGCTCGGTGCCGCGCCTGAAGCGGCGCCGGTCGCGTCGGCTGACGGAGCGGCCAAGTGATCGCCCGCCGCGCCCTCGCGCTCGGCCTGAGCACCCTGGTGGCGCTGCTGGCCGCCTGCAGCTCCAGTCCGAAGCCGACGCCCACGCCACTGGAGCCGCTGCAGGCGAAGATCGCCGGCCGTCAGGTCTGGCGTCAGAGCCTGGGCACGCCGGTGGCCGGTCTGTCGGTCGCGGTGCTGGGCGACCGTTTCCTGCTGGCCAGTGCCCGCGGTCAGCTGACCAGCCTCGACATCGGCACCGGCGAGGTCCGCAGTCGGCTCGAGATCGGCGCGCCGCTGTCGGCCGGTGTGGGCAGCGACGGCCGCCATGCGGCGGTGGTCACCCAGGACAACGAGCTGGTGGTGTCCGACAGCGAGCGTGTCGTCTGGCGCACCCGGCTGAACTCGCGGGTCGTCACCGCGCCGCTGGTGGCCGGCGAGCGTGTCTTCGTGCAGGCGATCGACCGCAGCCTGTGGGCCTTCGATGCCTTCGACGGCCGCCTGCTGTGGTCGACGCCGCGCTCCGGCGAGGCGCTGTCGCTGCAGCAGCCCGGCGTGCTGCTGGCCTATCGCAACACGCTGCTGGCCGGCGTCGGGCCGCGCCTGACCGCGATCGACCCGATCAGCGGTGCGCTGCGCGGCCAGATGACCATCGCCGCGCCACGCGGCACCAACGAGGTCGAGCGCCTGGCCGATCTGGTCGCGCCGCCCGCCCGCCAGGGCGAGGTGGTGTGCGTGCGCGCCTTCCAGTCGGCGGTCGGCTGCGTCAACGCGGAGCGCGGCTCGGTGCTGTGGACCCGCCAGCAAGGCGGGCACCAGGGCGTGGCGATGGATGCCGAGTTCGTCTTCGGCTCGGACGCCAGCGACCGCATCACCGCCTGGCGGCGCAGCAGCGGCGATGTCGCCTGGACGCATGATCGCCTGCGCCATCGCGGCCTGAGCGCGCCGCTGGCGGTGGGCGCCACGGTCGTCTTCGGCGATGCCGAGGGCTGGCTGCACATGATGTCGCGCGACCGCGGCGAGACGCTGCTGCGCCTGCCCACCGACGGCAGCGCGATCGTCGCGCCGCTGGTGCGCTCCGGCCTGACGGTGCTGGCGGTGACCCGCGCCGGCAACGTCTTCGCCTTCCGTCCCGAATGAGCAGGAGGCCGCGTGCCCTGCGGGTCGCGGCTTCTTGCTGTCTCTTGCAACAACAACGCGACGACCCCGTTTGCTGGCGGCGTCGCAGATCGGATCTGAGCCATGAAACCCGTGATTGCCCTCGTCGGACGTCCCAACGTCGGCAAGTCCACGCTCTTCAACCGCCTGACGCGCAGCCGTGACGCCATCGTCGCGGACTATGCCGGCCTGACCCGCGATCGCCACTATGGCGACGGCCGGGTCGGCACCTACGAGTTCATCGTCATCGACACCGGCGGCTTCGAGCCCGACAGCTCCGAGGGCATCTACCACGAGATGGCCAAGCAGACCTGCCAGGCGGTGGCCGAGGCGGATGCGGTCATCTTCGTCGTCGATGTGCGTGCGGGCCTGTCGGCGCAGGACCATGACATCGCGCGCTACCTGCGCTCGACCGGCAAGCGCGTGCTGCTGGCCGCCAACAAGGCCGAAGGCATGAAGGACGGCCCGCAGCTGGCCGAGTTCTTCGAGCTCGGGATCGGCGAGCCGATCGCCGTTTCCTCGGCCCACGGCCAGGGCGTGCGCAGCCTGATCGACATGGCGCTCGAAGGCCTGGTGCCCGAGGAGGATGAGGACGAGGCCGAGATCGACGACGCCGACCGGCCGGTGCGCCTGGCCGTCTGCGGCCGCCCCAACGTCGGCAAGTCCACGCTGATCAACACCTGGCTGGGCGAGGAGCGTCTGGTCGCCTTCGACCAGGCCGGCACCACCCGCGACGCGATCCATGTGCCCTTCGAGCGCGACGGCCAGCGCTACGAGCTGATCGACACCGCCGGTCTGCGTCGCAAGGGCCGGGTGTTCGAGTCGATCGAGAAGTTCTCGGTGGTCAAGACGCTGCAGGCCATCGCCGACGCCAACGTCGTGCTGCTGCTGATCGACGCCACCGAAGGCGTGTCCGACCAGGATGCGCACATCGCCGGCTACATCCTCGACTCGGGCCGCGCGGTCGTCATCGCGATCAACAAGTGGGATGCGGTCGACGAGTACCAGCGCCAGATGCTGCAGCGCTCGATCGAGTCGCGGCTGTCCTTCCTGAAGTTCGCGCCGCTGCTCAACATCTCGGCGCGTCGGCGCCAGGGCCTGGGCCCGCTGTGGCAGGCGATCGAGGCGTCCTGGGCCTCGGCGCGCTGCAAGATGCCCACGCCGGTGCTGACCCGTCTGCTGCAGGAGGCGGTGGCCTTCCAGCAGCCCAAGCGGGCCGGATCCTTCCGCCCGAAACTGCGTTATGCCCACCAGGGTGGGCAGAACCCGCCGGTGATCGTGATTCACGGCAATGCCGTGGAGCATGTCACCGACGTGTACAAGCGCTATCTGGAGAGCCGGTTCCGCGAGCATTTCAAGCTCGTCGGCACTCCGTTGCGCATCGAGTTGCGCGCCTCGCGCAATCCCTTCACGGAAAAGGATTCCTGAATCCCAGGACCCCGATACCGCGCGTGTGATAACGTGCGGCACTTCGACTCCACTTTTCCAACACGGAGCATATCGTGAGCAACAAAGGGCAACTGCTACAAGACCCCTTCCTGAACCTCCTGCGCAAGGAGCATGTTCCGGTCTCGATCTATCTGGTCAACGGCATCAAGCTGCAGGGCCACATCGAGTCCTTCGACCAGTATGTGGTGCTGCTGCGCAATACCGTGACCCAGATGGTCTACAAGCACGCGATTTCCACCGTCGTGCCCGGCCGTCCGGTGAACTTCCACGCGGCAGAGTCTCCCGAGCCGCACTGACCCCTGATTCCTCAGCAATCGCCCTCAAGGCACTTTCTCGTCCATCTTGACTGAAACGGCTTCTCTCGCGCCTCCACGCGCTGTTCTGGTCGGGGTGGATCTCGGCCCCGGGTCTTCCTTCGATCCTTCCCTGGACGAGCTGGCCCTGCTGGCCGAATCCGCGGGCGACCTCCCGGTCGCCCGCATCATTGCCCGGCGCAAGTCGCCGGATCCGGCCCTGTTCGTCGGCTCCGGCAAGGCCGAGGAAATTCGCCTGACGGTGCTCGAGCACCGCGCGCAGTGCGTGATCTTCGATCAGGCCCTGGGCCCTGCGCAGCAGCGCAATCTCGAGCGGGTGCTCGGCGTCGAGGTTCTCGACCGCACCGGGCTGATCCTGGACATCTTCGCCGCGCGTGCGCGCAGCCATGAAGGCAAGCTGCAGGTCGAGCTGGCCAAGCTGCAGTACCTGGCCACCCGGCTGGTGCGCCGCTGGTCGCATCTGGAGCGCCAGAAGGGCGGCCATGGCCTGCGCGGCGGCCCCGGCGAGACGCAGATCGAGCTCGACCGGCGCATGATCGACACCCGCATCAAGTCGGTCAAGGAGCGCCTGGCCAAGGTCAAGCGCCAGCGCGGCACCCAGCGCCGTGCCCGCGAGCGTCGCGGCACCTTCCGCATCTCGCTGGTCGGCTACACCAATGCCGGCAAGAGCACGCTGTTCAACGCGATGGTCAAGGCGCGCAGCTATGCGGCCGACCAGCTCTTCGCCACGCTCGACACCACCGTGCGCCAGCTCTATCTCGAGGACGCTGGCTGCAGCGTCTCGCTGTCGGACACTGTCGGCTTCATCCGCGATCTGCCGCACGGCCTGGTCGAGGCCTTCCAGGCCACGCTGCAGGAGGCGGCCGACGCCGACCTGCTGCTGCATGTGGTCGATGCCGCCAGTCCCAACCGCCTCGAGCAGATCGAGGAGGTGATGCGGGTGCTGCAGGAGATCGATGCCGCCGGCATCCGCCAGATGCTGGTCTTCAACAAGCTCGATGCGCTCGAGGACGATGCGCGACCCCGCGTGATGATCGACCAGTTCGAGATCGAGCCCGGGCGAAGCATCGAGCGGCTGCATGTCAGCGCCCGCAGCGGCGAGGGGCTCGCGCAGCTGCGCGAGCGTCTGGCCGCGATCGTTCTCGAGGCGGACGAGCCCAGCCCGCCCGCCGAACATGATCCCCGTTTTGATCGGGACGGAACCATTGCCCCGGATTGGCGCTCCGACCCGGAGGATCATTTTCAACCCGCGCCGGATGCGGCGTGAGCCATGTTGTAATTCCGGACATGAACAACACGAAACCGATGGGTGAGCGCATCGTCTCGTCCCGCCTGGCCGATGTGGCTGGCGCAGCCCTTCATCTGGTGGCCGGCGCCGTCAGGCAGCTGACACGCCGGGTGCATGGCCCGGCGGGCGGCACCGTTCTGAACAACTCCGGACGCAATGACGGTCCGCCCGATCTCGACGAGCTCTGGCGCGACTTCAACCAGAAGCTCGGTGGCCTCTTCGGTGGCAAGGGCGGCCCGGGTGCGCCGACGCCTTCCGGTCAGCCTGACCCGTCGGAGGGGCGGGCGGTCGGCATCGGCGGCGGTCTGATCGCTGGCGTGGCGGCGGTGCTGTGGCTGGGCAGCGGCTTCTTCATCGTGCAGGAAGGCGAGCAGGCGGTCATCCTGACCTTCGGCAAGTTCAGCCGGACCGTCGAGGCGGGTATCCAGTACCGCCTGCCTGGGCCTTTCCAGTCGCATGAGACGGTCAGCGTCACCCAGACCCGCTCGACCGAGATCGGTCGCAACGCGGTGGTGCAGACCACCGGCCTGCGCGACTCCTCGATGCTGACGCAGGACGAGAACATCGTCGACATCCGCTTCACCGTGCAGTGGCGGCTCAAGCAGGCCAAGGACTTCCTGTTCGAGAACCGCAATGTCGAGGAATCGGTGGTGCATGCCGCCGAGAGCGCGGTGCGCGAGATCGTCGGCCGCAGCACGATGAACTCGGTGCTCTACGAGCAGCGCGACGCCATTGCAGTCGATCTGGTCAAGTCGATCCAGTCCCAGCTCGATCGGCTCAAGGCTGGCATCCTGGTGACGAACGTCAACGTGCAGAGCGTGCAGGCGCCCGAGCAGGTCCAGGCCGCCTTCGACGATGCGGTCAAGGCCGGTGCCGACCGCGAGCGCTTGAAGAACGAAGGCCAGGCCTATGCCAACGACATCATTCCGAAGGCGCGCGGCACCGCTGCCCGCCTGATGGAGGAGTCCGAGGCCTACCGTTCCCGTGTCGTCGCTCAGGCCATCGGTGACAGCGAGCGCTTCCGCAGCGTCCTGGCCGAGTACCAGAAGGCCCCGGCCGTCACCCGCGACCGGCTCTACATCGACACGATGTCGCAGGTCTACGCCAATGTCAGCAAGGTCATGGTCGACTCGCGCAGCGGCAGCAATCTGCTCTATCTGCCGCTCGATCGGCTGATGCAGCAGTCGGCGGTCAATGCACCGGTGCCGGCCGCCCAGGCGCCGGCCTCGGCGGCACAGCCGGAGCCGTCTGCAGGCACGGCGGGTGGGGACATCCGTTCCCGTGATGGTCAGCGCAGTCGCGATCGTGACGGCCGCTGAGTCGATTCGCAGGCACAGGCCCCAGGAACAGGCAAGAACATGAATCGAATCGGACTGATGGGCGTCGGCGCGATGCTGGCGCTGATGGTGGGATCGTCGACGCTGTTCGTGGTCGATCAGCGCAACTACGCGGTCGTCTATGCGCTCGGCGAGATCAAGGAAGTGATCACCGAGCCGGGGCTGAAGTTCAAGCTGCCCCCGCCGCTGCAGAACGTCAAGTTCATCGACCGTCGCACCCAGACCCTCGACAGCCCCGAGACCCGCCCGATCTTCACCGCCGAGAAGCAGAGCCTGGTGATCGACTGGCTGATCAAGTGGCGTGTGACGGATGCGCGTCAGTTCATCCGCAACACCGGCGTCGATCTGCGCAATGCCGAGGCGCGGCTGAGCCCGATCGTGCAGGCGGCGCTCAACGAGGAAGTCACCAAGCGCACCGTGGGCACGATGCTCTCGAGCGAGCGCGACAAGGTCATGCAGGGCGTGATGAAGCGGCTGCAGGATGACGCGAAGAACTTCGGCATCGAGGTGGTCGACGTGCGCATCAAGCGGGTCGACTTCGCCGCCACGGTGACCGAGTCGGTCTATCGCCGCATGGAGTCCGAGCGCAAGCGGGTGGCCAACGAGCTGCGCTCGCAAGGTGCGGCCGATGGCGAGAAGATCCGCGCCGATGCCGACCGCCAGCGCGAGGTCATCCTGGCCGAGGCCTACCGCGAGGCGCAGAAGATCAAGGGCCTGGGCGATGCGGAGGCCTCGTCGATCTATGCCGAGTCCTTCGGACGCGATCCGCAGTTCGCGAACTTCTATCGCAGCCTCGAGGCCTATCGCACGAGCTTCCGCAACAAGACGGACGTGATGGTGGTCGATCCCTCGAGCGACTTCTTCCGCGTCATGCGCGGCGGCTCCGGCGCCGCGAAGTGAAGCGCGCGTGGGCGAATCGCTGCTGACCGCGCTGGCGCTGGTGCTGATCGTCGAGGGACTGCTGCCCTTCGCCAGCCCGGTGCAATGGCGCCGTGTCTTCGAGGAACTGCTGAAGATGCAGGACGGCCAGATCCGCTTCGTGGGTCTGATCAGCATCGTCTGCGGACTGCTGATGCTGGCTTTCCTGGCCGGCTGAGCCGTTGTCATCATGCCGACACCGACCCGCGGGCGGGTCGGTGATCTCGTGCTGCCGCGCGCAGGCCGGTAGAATCACGTTTTTAGTCCTTCCCCCACCGCTATGTCTTCTGCTTGGCTGCTGCCCGAGCACATTGCCGACGTCCTGCCCCATGAGGCGCGGCGCATCGAGGAATTGCGCCGCATCCTGCTGGACGCGGCGCGTGCGCATGGCTGCGAGCTGGTCATGCCGCCGATGCTCGAGCACCTGGAGTCGCTGCTCAGCGGCACGGGTCGGGCGCTGGATCTGCGCACCTTCAAGCTGGTCGACCAGCTCAGCGGTCGCACGCTGGGCGTGCGCGCCGACACCACGCCCCAGGTCGCCCGGATCGATGCCCACCTGCTCAACCGTGCCGGCCTGACCCGCCTGTGCTATTGCGGCCCGGTGCTGCACACGCTGCCGGCAGCGCCCGGCAGCACCCGCGAGCCGCTGCAGTTCGGCGCCGAGATCTACGGCCACGCCGGGCTCGAGGCCGATCTGGAGGTGCAGGAGCTGGCCATCGAGTGCCTGCAGCGCGCTGGCGTGCCGGGTCTGGTGATGGATCTGGCTGACGCGCGCCTGCTGGCCGGCCTGCTCGACGGCCTGCCGCCGAAGGCGATCGACGCGGAAGCGCTGGAGGCGGCGCTGGCCGCGAAGGACCAGGCGGCCGTCGATGCGCTGACCGCCGCGCTGCCGGCGGACTGCCGCGACGCGCTGCGTCTGCTGCCGGCGCTCTACGGGGGCGACGAGGTGCTGGCGCTGGCGCGCGAGCGCCTGCCGGCGCGGCCTCTGGTGACGGCCGCGCTCGATGACCTGCAGTGGCTGGCCAGTCATCTGCGCCGCGCCTACCCGGAGCTGCGCGTCGGCTTCGACCTGGCCGATCTGGCCGGCTATGACTACTACAGCGGCAGCCGCTTCGCCGTCTACGCCGCCGGCAGCGCCGGTGCGCTGGTGCGCGGTGGCCGCTATGACGATGTTGGCGCGATCTTCGGTCGCAGCCGTCCGGCCGTCGGCTTCAGCCTCGACCTGAAGACGGTGGTCGGCCACGGGCATGTCGATGGTCGGCGTGCGGCGATCCTGGCGCCCTGGGGCGAGGATCCGGCGCTGCGCGCCGCGATCCGCCGCCTGCGTGACAGCGGCGAGTCGGTGGTGTGCCTGCTGCCCGGCCACGAGCACGAGGCCGATGAATTCGAGTGCGACCGCGAGCTGGTCGATGTGCTCGGACAATGGGTGGTCCGGGCGCGCTGAGCGTCGCCGTGCTTCCCGCCTGACCCTCTTTCCTTTCGAACGGATACTTGAGATGGATACACGCAGTGCTGCGTCCGCCGGAACGCGCGGACGCAATGTCGTCGTCGTCGGCACGCAATGGGGTGACGAAGGCAAGGGCAAGGTCGTCGACTGGCTGACCGATCATGCCGCCGGCGTCGTTCGCTTCCAGGGCGGCCACAACGCCGGTCACACGCTGGTCATCAACGGCAAGAAGACGGCGCTGCAGATCATCCCGTCGGGCATCATGCGCGAAGGTGTGCCGTGCTTCATCGGCAACGGCGTCGTGGTCGATCCGACCCATCTGCTGTCCGAGATCGAGCGCCTGGAGGCCGCAGGCCTGGACGTGCGCTCGCGCCTGTTCATCAGCGAGTCCTGCCCGCTGATCCTGCCCTTCCACGTCGCGGTGGACAAGGCGCGCGAGGCGCTGCGCGAGAACTCCGGCGCCGGCAAGATCGGCACCACCGGCAAGGGCATCGGCCCGGCCTACGAGGACAAGGTCGCCCGCCGTGCGCTGCGCGTGCAGGATCTCAAGCACCCCGAGCGCTTCGCCAAGAAGCTGCGCGACCTGCTGGAGCTGCACAACTTCGCGCTGACCGGCTACCTGAAGAGCGATGCGCTCGAGTTCCAGCCGATCTTCGACCATGCGATGAAGCTGGCCGAGCAGCTCAAGCCGATGATGGCGGACGTGGGCGTGCTGATCGACAAGGCCAACCGCGAAGGCGGCTCGATCCTGTTCGAAGGCGCGCAGGGCACGCTGCTGGACGTCGATCACGGCACCTATCCGTACGTCACCTCGAGCAACTGCGTCGCCGGCAACGCCGCCGCGGGCTCGGGCGTGGGTCCGGGCATGCTGAACTACATTCTCGGCATCACCAAGGCCTACACGACGCGCGTCGGCTCGGGCCCGTTCCCGACCGAGCTGGACTGGGACACGCCCGGCACCGTCGGCCACCACCTGTCCACCGTCGGCCAGGAGCGTGGTACCGTCACCGGCCGTGCTCGCCGCTGCGGCTGGATCGATGCGGCCGCGCTGAAGCGCTCGATCCTGATCAACGGCATCTCGGGCCTGTGCCTGACCAAGCTCGACGTGCTCGACGGCCTGTCGGAAATCCGCATGTGCACCGGCTACGAGCTGCACGGCGAGAAGGTCGACATCCTGCCGCTGGATGCCGACGAGATCGTCAACTGCGTTCCGGTCTACGAGACCTTCCCGGGCTGGACGGAAACCACGTTCGGCGTGACTTCGTGGGATGCCTTGCCCTTGAATGCCCGCCGTTATCTCGAACGGGTTCAGGAATTCATCGGCGCGCCGATCGACATGGTTTCGACCGGGCCCGACCGTGACCACACCATCCTGCTGCGCCACCCCTACAAGGGTTGATCAAGGAGTTCCCATGCTGACTGATGACGGCAAGCACCTCTATGTTTCCTGGGACGAGTATCACCAGCTGATCGAACGACCAGGGCGATTGCATCAGCCATCGCTCGAAATTTGTGCAGGGCTGAGTGAGGCTGGAGTCAAGCCGAAGAGCGCTTGGAGGTAGTCATCGCTCCAGCCCATGCGCTTGCGCTTGGTCTTCTGGCTGCCCTTGCCGGCGTCGAGCTTGATCTGGTTCTGGGCGATGCGCCGCAGCGTGGCCATGTTGTGCGGGCCGTGGTCGCGCCGGATCAGGCAGGCATCCTCGCGGTAGTTGACGTCCAGCACCCAGTGGCAGTCGTTCTCGATGGCCCAGTGCGCCCGGATGGTGGCGTTGAAGGCCTGGGCGTCGAGCACCTCGGAGC